>CAWCUX010000001.1:0-138876 GCA_963798885.1 uncultured Actinomycetota bacterium
CGAACGACAAGACCTGGACCTGGAACGACCTGGCCAAGACGGCGCAGAAGATCACCGACAACACCCCGTCGGGAACCTACGGGACCCAGAACATCGCCAGCGTCGACTTCATGCTGCGACTGTGGCTGCGTCAGCACGGGGCCGACGAGTACAACGGTGACAAGCCCGGCTTCACGGCTGCCCAGCTCGCACCGTTCTTCCAGGAGGCGCTGACCCTCCAGAACACCAAGGCCGCCCCCAGCGCCGCACTGACCTCGCAGGATGTGACGACGTCGCAGGACCAGGGCCTGGCGGCCACCGACAAGGTGGCGTTGTCGTACTGGTGGAGCAACCAGGTCACAGCTCTCGACAAGGACACCGGCACCAACCTGAAATTCCTGATTCCCCCGACGGTGACGGGCAACGCCAAGGACGTCCAGCTGTACTACAAGGCGTCGATGCTGTGGTCGATCAACAAGAACACCAAGGTGCAGTCCGCGGCTCTGAAGCTCGTCGACTTCCTCGTCAACAGCCCCACCTGCGGCAAGATCCTCGGCACCGAGCGCGGCATCCCCGCCAACAGCAAGGTGCTCGCGGCGGTCACCCCACAGATGAGCGCGACCGACAAGCAGGTCTCCGACTACCTTCAGCGGATCGTTCCCGACCTCGGGACGCCGATCGGTCTGACTCCTCCGGGATCGAGCAACGCGAACTAC
Organism: uncultured Actinomycetota bacterium; assembly: GCA_963798885.1. Taxonomy (GTDB): domain Bacteria; phylum Actinomycetota; class Actinomycetes; order Propionibacteriales; family Propionibacteriaceae; genus JAJYQH01. Next base: position 696 of record CAWCUX010000001.1, read on the forward strand.
CCGACCTACGAGTCGAACCTGATCTTCGGCAAGTCGACGCCGCAGCAGGCCGCGCAGAACTACCTGAACTCGTTGAGTACTGCCCTCAAGGGCAAGAGCTGACCGCTACTCGGTGGGTGTGGCCGCCCGACGGGCGGCCACACCCCGGCGCCTTCTGAACGGACACTGTTATGAGTGCGATCGCCGAACGTCCCCGAACACGTCGCAACCGCGGCGAGAACCGCGACAACAAGGCCGCCTACATCTTCCTGCTCCCGTGGCTGGTGGGACTGGTGGTCATCACCATCGGACCGATGGTGGCCTCCCTGTATCTGTCGTTCACCGACTACAACCTGCTGTCGGCCCCCCACTGGATCGGGCTGCAGAACTACGTCGCGATGTACCACGATTCGCGGCTCATCAACTCGCTCAAGGTCACCTTCACCTACGTCTTCGTCTCGGTGCCGCTGCAACTGGCGCTGGCGCTGATCATCGCGATGCTGCTGAACCGGGGGATGCGAGGCCTGCCCTTCTACCGTTCGGTGTTCTACCTGCCCTCGCTCATGGGAGCGTCGGTGGCGATCGCGGTGCTCTGGCGCGAGTTGTTCGGCACCACCGGACTGGTCAACCAACTGCTGCACAAGCTCGGCGTGCACAATCCCCCAGGATGGATCGCGGACCCGTCGACGGCGCTGTCGACGATCATCCTGCTGCACATCTGGACCTTCGGCTCGCCGATGATCATCTTCCTCGCCGGGCTGCGTCAGATCCCGACGATGTACTACGAGGCCGCCGCGGTTGATGGTGCGAACAAGCTGACGCAGTTCTGGCATATCACCGTTCCGCTGCTGAGCCCGATCATGTTCTTCAACCTGGTGCTGCAGATCATCGGCGCCTTCCAGTCGTTCACCCAGGCGTTCGTCGTTTCGGGCGGCACGGGGGGTCCGGCCGACTCGACGATGTTCTACACCCTGTACTTGTACCTGCAGGGGTTCGGCCAGTTCCGCATGGGCTATGCCTCGGCGATGGCGTGGCTCCTCATGATCATCATCGCGATCTTCACAGCGGTGAACTTCCTCGTCTCAAAGTATTGGGTGCACTACGATGACTGATTCCGTAACCTCCCACGCCGACGAAGAGATGGCCGCGGAAGTGGCTCTCGAGGCGACGAACCCTCCGCCGGGCCCCGGGTCGACCCGGGTCGCGCGCAAGCCGCGGTTCTCATCCGCGCGAAGTCTGGCCAAACACGTGGTGCTCATCGTGGCCTCGATCGTCATGATCTATCCGCTGTTGTGGATGCTCAGCAGTTCGTTCCGCCCGGTCAGCGAGATCTTCAACAGCACCTCGCTCATCCCCAGGACGCTCAAGCTCAGCAACTACGTGAGGGGCTGGAGCGCGATCCCCGGGTTCACCTTCACCCGGTTCTTCATCAACTCGATCACGATCACCGTCGGGGCGATCCTCGGCAACCTCATCAGCTGCTCGCTGGCGGCCTACGCGTTCGCCCGGCTGAAGTTCCGCTTCAGGGGCGTGTTCTTCTCGATCATGCTGATGACGTTGATGCTGCCCTACCACGTGACCGTCGTGCCGCAGTACATCATGTTCTCGAAGCTGCACTTCGTGAACACCTTCGTCCCGCTCGTGCTGCCGAAATTCCTGGCCACCGACGCGTTCTTCGTGTTCCTCATGGTGCAGTTCATCCGCGGCCTGCCCCGCGAACTCGACGAAGCGGCGCGCATCGACGGCTGCGGGCATTTCCGGATCTTCTTCAACATCATCCTTCCCCTGATGGTGCCCGCCATCGCCACCACGACGATCTTCACGTTCATCTGGACGTGGAACGACTTCTTCCAGTCGCTGATCTACCTCACCCGGCCCGCGAACTTCACCGTGCCGCTGGCGCTCAACTCGTTCCTGGACACCACAAGCGGATCGGACTGGGGCAGCATGTTCGCGATGAGCGTGTTGTCACTGGTGCCGGTGTTCCTCGCCTTCTTGTTCGGGCAGCGGTTCCTGGTGCGTGGCATCGCCACGACCGGCATCAAATGATCACCAACCCCCTGTCACCCCCCGGAAAGGACAACACGACATGCTCCGATACGGACTCATCGGCACCGGTCATCGGGCCCAGATGTACACCGACGCGATCGGGGGGGCCCATCGCGACGGCGCCGTCCTGGTGGCGGTCGCCGACACGAATCCGGGTCGAATGGGCTACCACCTGCAGCGGATGGTCGATCAGTGGGGCTATTCCTCGGACGCGATCTCGACCTACGGCCCGGCCGACGTGGAGACGATGATCGCCGACCGGCGCCTCGACCGGGTGATCATCACCAGCCCCGACTACACCCACGCGGAGATGATCACCCGGGCGCTGCGGGCCGGTGTCGACGTCGTGGTCGAGAAGCCGCTGACGATCGACGCGCCCTCGGCCCGCAGCATCGTGGAGGCGGTGCGCGAGACCGGCCATCAGGTGGTCGTGACCTTCAACTACCGGTACTCGCCGCGCAATTCCGCGCTCAAGGAACTCATCCAGAGTGGCGCGATCGGCACGGTCTTGTCGGTCACCTTCGAGTGGGTGCTCGACACGGCGCACGGTGCCGACTACTTCCGTCGCTGGCACCGGGACAAGAAGAACTCCGGCGGACTGCTGATCCACAAGGCGTCGCACCACTTCGACCTGGTGAACTGGTGGATCGCCGACGTGCCGCAGCGGGTGTTCGCGAGCGGGGGGGTGCGATTCTACGGGGCCGACAACGCCGACCGGCGCGGCCTGGCGCCGCGGCCGCCGCGCGGCACCCACGACGGCGACCACGGCCCGTTCGAGCTCGACCTGCGCGACGATCCCCGGCTCAAGGCGCTCTACCTCGACAACGAGCGGCACGACGGCTACCTCCGCGACCAGGATGTGTTCGGCCCGGGGGTCACCACCGAGGACAACCTGGCGGTGATCGTCGACTACGAGGGCGGCCCCACGCTCAGCTACTCGCTCAACGCGCACAGCCCGTGGGAGGGGTACCGCGTCTCGGTCAACGGCACCGAGGGCCGCGCGGAACTGGAAGTGGTCGAACGGGCGGCGGTGCTGGTCGACGAGGGCGGGGTCGTGGTCGACCCATCGGCCATCCCGGACGCCGTCGCAGGCCGGGCCCGCGGCGAACGGCTGATCCTCCAGCGGCACTGGGAGGCGGCCCGCGAGGTGCCGATCCCGCAGGGCAGCGGCGCGCACGGCGGTGGCGACGCACTGTTGCTCAGCGACGTGTTCAACGGCCCGGGCGACGACCCGCTGGGACGCCCGTCCGACTACGTCGACGGTCTGCGCGCGATCTCGGTGGGCATCTGCGGCAACGAGTCCATCGCGACGGGCAACCCCGTCACCCCGGCGTCCCTCGGTCTCGACCTTTCCCGCTGACCCGTGCCCGGGCTTCACGGCATCTTCGCCGACCCGCTGGCCGGCTACCACGACTGGCCGGGCTTTCTTGACCGCGCGGGCATCGCGTCCGATGCCGGCGGGACGCTGGGCGCGGCCAGGTTGCTCGGCGTGCCCCGGCCGCTCCGGGCCGAGGACGTACGACGCGGCAGCGCGGTGACTTCGGGCGGGGTCGCCCACACCCGACTCACGTGGGACGTGGGGTTCGGACCGGCCATGGCGGCCTGGTTGTGCCATCCCACAGACGCCGATCCCGCCCGGCTTCCCGGGGGTGTTGTACCTGCCGTCGCACGGTGGCCTCAAGGAACTCGGCGCCGAGCGGCTGCTCGACCTGCCGGACCCGCCGGATTGGCTCGCGGACCTGCGTGCGGGTGAGGGCGGCCGCGGGGCGGCGACCGCCCTGGCGTCCCGGGGGGTCACGGTGCTCGTCCCCGACTCGTTCACGTGGGGTGCGCGGCGCTTCGACCTCCGGGCCCCCGACGGTTCACCTCCAGGGCACGCCGCCTACGAGGCGCTCGCCGCCGCCCACGAGGACGTGCTGGCAAAGTACTGCACCGACCTCGGAACGACATACGCGGGCATGGTCGCCCACGACGACCTCTCGGCGCTGCGGGTGCTCCGCGACCTCGCCGCACCGGGTGACCTCGGCGTCATCGGTTTCTCGGGCGGCGGTGGGCGGGCCGCGGCGTTGGCGGCCCTCGCGCCCGGCCTCGGCCGGGTGGTGATCGCCGGGATGATGTGCACGCTGCGCTCCCTCGTCCCCGAGCACACCGGGCGGCACTCCTGGCTGCTGCACGTGCCCGGCCTGGCCGCCGGCCCCGACCTGCCCGGAATGGCGGCGGGAACCGGCCGGCACCGGCTCCTGGTCGTCTACGGCGCGGCCGACCCGCTGTTCCCCCCGGCGGGGATGCGGGCCGCGGACGCCGCCCTGGGGGCGGCCTTCCGCGACGCCCCGGGGGAGTACCGCGCGCTGTGGCACGACGGCGGTCACGAGTTCGGCGTGGTCGAGCAGGACACCGCGTTCGACTTCCTCGTCGAGGGCTGACCCAGGCCGGGTCAGCCCGCTGACTCGACGTTCACCGGCCCGATCAGGCCCGAGGGACGAAGGGCCCCCTCGTAGCGGTTGGCGCTGGAGTTCGTGACGATCACCTCGAGCAGGTTCGCCCCGGCCCGGGTGGACGCCGCGTCGATCCGGCACCGGTAGGGCGCCCAGAACAGGTGTGCGACCGGGTGGGCGTTGAGCCGCACCTCCGCGAGTTCACCCACCTCGCCCAGGTCGAGCCGTAGCGCCGTCGGGCGGGCCAGGTCGAGGGTCGCGGCGTAGGTGACCGAACCCGCCTCGGTCTCAAGGCCCGGATGCCTGGTCCAGTCGCCGATGCCGTCGGGGGCGGTGGGCAGTGTCGAGTCGCTCACGACGACGTCTGGGGGCGCCATCGGGATCCAGTGCTGAGACCCGGATGCGGTGACCGGCGGCGACGTCGCGCCGGCCCGCTCATGGGGGCGCACCAGCCACAGCGACCCGCGGCGCCCGACCTCGACCGGCCGTCGATCCGGTGGATCGACCCGGTCCAGGCGTCCCAGACGTCGCAGTCACCGGCGTCCAGCACGATCGGTTGCTCACCCTCGTTCGTGACCAGGGCGGCCGGGCGTCCCGGCGAGCGTGCCGGGACGCACCCTGAGCTCGGAGCGCGGGCCGTGACGCACGGCGATGCCCTCGGGAGCGAGGTCGCCGAGGGTGGTGGGGTCGTCGGTGACCCGCAACCCTCCGGCGCCCAGGCGTTCCGCCAGGGGATGGCCGGCGGCGGCGGGCGGCAGCAGCACGGCGCGAAGCGCGCCGAGCCCGCGACGGCCATCGGATGCGACGGGTCGGTCGAATCGACTCCCACCTCGGCGAGCGGGCACATAGGCGAACGGCACCTGGTGCTCGTACAGCCACGCGACCTCGTCGGCCGGGGCGGTGTCGTCGGCCACCGCGACCGCGACGCCCGGCGTTTCGGCCAGCGCGCGATTGAGCAGGGTCGTGCGGGCCAGGTAGCACAACATCACCGGCAGGTGCGGCCACCAGGCGTTGTGCCAACCGACGTCGGGCTCGCTCTCGTAGGCGCGGTTGCCGCGCACCGACGAGAACACCGCGTGCAGCAGGAAGTCGGTGATGCCGCGCACCGCGTTCCAGTCGGCGATCCACTTCACCTCGTCGAGGCTCAGTGCCCAGCCGTAGGCCCCGAGCATCTCGGTGACGCTGCGCGGTGCTCCCCGCAGCAGGCGCGCGCTGCCCGCGCCCCGCGGGTGCGACGCTCTGGTCTCCGTGCAAGGCGGTACTGCCCGGCAGGACCCAGCGCCAGATGGTGTCCTGGCCGGGCCAGGCGAACACGTCGAGGGCCCGGAGTTCGTCGGCCCGATGCGGGTGGCCGGTGAGCGCGAGGCCGTGGCGTCGCACCAGCGCCGATGGGCCCCGTAGTACACCTCCGCGACGCGACGCGACACCGCCTCGGCGAGCAGGCAGCGCACGGGTCCCCGTCGGGCTCCCACAGCAGGGCGAGCCGGTCGGTGGACTGCTCGACGGCCGGCCCCGAGAGGTCGGCGAGGTCGTCCTCGAGACCCGGCGTCCAGGGGAACGAGTCGGTGCGCGGGTCGCGTCCCCCGACGCTGGGCTCGTCGGTGAACAGGCCGACGACCGTGGTGCCGAACCACGGTCCGAGGTGTTCGGCGTAGGCGTCGTGGGTGAGGCGGCGGAAGGCGGCGACCGCCTCGGGGTTCATGAGGTCGGACGCTGCCGGGGCGAGCGGGGACCCGTCGTCCTGGAACGCGTGCGCCCCGCGGATCGTGCCGCCACTCGGCACGTCGAAGACCGCGACGACGCGGTGGGTTCCCGGCCGGTCGAGGCGCACCAGACCGTGCGCGTCGGGCTCGACCCGCTGGGGGCCACCGGCGTCCAGCACCACCGTGGCGATGCGTCGGTCCCACAGGCCGCGACCCAGGCTCGGGCGCGCGTAGCGGACCTCGCCCGGCGCGACCTCGACCACCTGCTCGGCGCGCACGAGGCAGCGGGCCGCGAACTCGGGGTTCTCGGCCACCACCGCTCCGTTGGCCGATCCCGAGGGGTAACTGGCCTCGTCGTAGAGCACGATGCGCAGGCCGAGCCGCTCGCAGGTGCGGCGCCGTGTGCCGCATGAGCTGCCACCACCGGTCGGTGAGATACCCGACGCCCGGGTCGAGGCCGATCCGTCCGTGCGGCACGATCGTGCCGAATCCGGCCCCGGCCATCCGGGTGAGGTCATCCTCGACGATCCGCTCGTCGAGCGCGTCGTTGAGGAACCAGAACGCCCAGGGGCGCACGTCCCCCTCCGGGGACGCGAAGCGGGCCGCAAGATCGCGCAGGCCCGGGGCGACGCGTCACGAGGCATCCAGCCACGGCAGGAAGGCGGGGGTGTCGAGCCGGCCGTCGGCGACGATCAGCCGGTAGCGACGACGCACCGGCAGCGCGACCGGCTCATGCCAGGCCAGCGCCGAACCGATCCCGTCCCACTCGCCGTGCCGGACGAACCACCTGTCGGTGGCCGACGTGTCGCCGGGCATCGCCATCACGATCGTCGCCGCGTGGGAGCCGAAGTCGCCCGCCCAGGCCACCCACGGGGCGTGCCGTCCGAAGGCGGCCTCGGCCCCCTCCCCGAGCGGTGACCAGACGCGCACGCGCTCGCTCGGCCGCAACCGCAGCTGGAACCCTCCGTAGCCGGCGTCCTCACGGCCGTTGGTGCCCGGGCCGCCGAGGTGCACCGAGTCGGGCGAGACGGCGTCGAGGCGCAGGTCGGCGTCCAGCATCCACGCGGACGCGGAGAGCTTCCGCCAGGCCAGGGTGCGGGTTTCGCTCAGCTCGACCGGGGGGATCGGGGCGCCGATCGGCGGCGACACTCGGGGCCGGTCCAGCGCAATGTTCGATCAGGCCGCCGGGGGTGGTGTCGTCGAAGGCGAGGTGCTCGATGCGCCCCTGGTCGCCGAGCCAGGTGTATCCCCGTCCCCGCACGAAGGTGCGCCCACCCCAGAAGTTCACCCCGTTGACGTCTTGCATCGTGAAGCTCAGGCCGCAGTGCCAGTCGTGGTCGGCCGGGTGGGTGTCGCTGACGGTCACGCCCGACAGGGTGCGGATCGGGTGCAGGTAGGGGCGTGGACTGCTGGTCGGGATGATGTCGCTGCCGTCGGCGTACTCGGCGACGACGGTGTCCCCGAGCGCGAGCGTGGCCAGCGCACGCCGTGGGGTCCAGGTCGTCGCGGCGGTAGTGGACGCCCACGGGGCTCCCACCGCGGCGAACCCGTGCCCGTCGGCCAGGGCGCGGTCGATCCACTCGGGAATCGCGTCGATGACCGGGTGGGCGGCGGGGCCTTCGCCGAGCCAGCGCACCGCGGACGGGTCGACCGGACGCGGCTCGGGACGGTCCTGGGTCGCCTCGAGTGCGGAGGTGAATCCGACCGTGTCGGAGAGTGGCACGAGCAGCGGGACGCCGTGCTCGAGGTGGTCGACGAGGTTCTCGAGCAGGTCGGTTCGGCCGAACGTCTCGTGCCGTTCCGTGCCGTCGATCCGCAGCACCAGGTCGTCGGTTGTGTAGGAGAACTCGGCGCTCCCGCGAGATCCCACCAGCGTGACCGTCGGGGACTTCTGCTCGGGTGCGCACAGGGTGAGGGCCGCGCACACCGGAGGCGCACCGTCCAGATCGATGCGGACGAAGGAGGTGTCATCGGCCTCGATGTCGTGCGCGCGGTAGAGCTCGCTGGTGATCCGGGTGATCGTGTCGATGTGCCGCACCCCGGCGATCGCCAGCGCGGTGGCCACGGAGTGGGCGAGGGGGTTGGTCACGACGCCGTCGGCGATCCGGCGGCCGTCGACGACGCGGCGTCCGGCCCACGGCGAGCGCTGGTAGTAGGCGCGGTCGCGCAGCCACGTCCCCCGGGCGTGGATCGCCCGGATCTCGCCGAGAGCCCCGTCGGCGAGCAGCCCCCGGATGCGCTCGAGGGCGTGCGACCCGAGGCTCTGGAAGCCGACCTGGATCGTGCGGCCGGTCTCCTTCTGGTGGCGCAGCAGTGCCCAGAACTCGGCCAGGGAGGCGACCGGCGGCTTCTCGAGCATGACGTGGGCGCCCGCGGTCATCGCGGCGCGGGCCATGGGCTCGTGCAGGCCGATCGGCGTCGCGATGCTCACGATGTCGGGACGATGGTCGCTCAGCAGCACGCCGAGGTCGTCGTACATCGGCACCTGGACGGCCTCGGGCGGGCCGGCGGGGTCGGCGATGGCCACGAGCCTCACCCGGCCCATCCCCTCCAGCCGCGATATCCGTTCGAGGTGCACCCGGCCGAAGCCGTGGGCTCCCACCTGGGCGATGGTCATCGGGGAGTGTTCGGGGGACACACCAGCTCCTGAGGATCGACCGACGTAGGAATGCGCTTTCCCTGGACTCTATCCCCGTCACCCGGTGGGCGCAACGGAAGGCGATCGACACCGGCGGCTGGGGTCGGGCCGGAGGCGTCCCGGGTGGGGGTGTCGCGGCCGGGACGCCCTCAGGCCAGATGGAACCGGGACGCCCTCAGGCCAGGTGGAAGTACTGGTGGAGGAGTTCGGGCGTGCCGCCGCCCGGCGCCTGGAAGTAGGGGGCCATCGACGCCTGCCAGCGGGCGTCGACCTCCTCGTCGGCCATTGCCGCCATCGCGGCGGCCGTGTCGTCGGCCTCGAAGTAGCCGACGACCATCCCGTCGTCGGGGCGTAGGAACAGCGAATAGTGGCGCCAGCCGCAGCGGGAGAGTGCCTCGCGCATCTCGTCCCACACGTGCTGGTGCGCCTCGACGTAGTCGCTCAGCCGCTCGGGGTGCACCCGCAGCAGGAAGCAGGCCCGGCCGGGGGAGCGCTGATCGGTCGTGGCCAACTGGGCTGAGAGGTCCATGGTCGAATCCTTCGTGGCGATCAGTCGTCGAGCAACCAGGTGATCGCATTCTCGACGACCCGCCGCCGGGATGTCGAGCGGTACGACCGGCGGTCGTGGCCCATGCCGTCGTAGACGATGCGGCGCCCCGCGACCCAGGCCATCACTTCGACCCGCCCGTCGAGTTCGTGCGAGAGCAGCGGCGCCGAGCCGGGCTCGACCTCGAGGCCGCTGTAGCGTTCGTCGATGCTCAGCACCACCGGGACGCCGGTGAGGTCGGGGTCGATGAGGCCGGCGTCCGGAAGGCCCCAGAGGATCGGGTGGCGTTGCGAGCCGGCGGCGGCGGTGAACCCGGCGATGCTGAGCCGGGGATGCGACGACCGGGCGGTCCAGGCGCCCCCGAGGATGCCGCGCCACTGCGGCCAGTCGGGGAAGGTCGCGGCGGCGGTGTGTACGCCGAGCAACCGGCCACCCTGGTCGAGCCAGTGGGCGAGACCGGCGAACGCCGTCGTCCACGCGGGATCGGGCAGCACCGGGGCCGTGCCCTTCCCGCTGTTGACGATCAGCAGCCGCTCATCGGTCAGGGTGAGGGCGTCGGGCGTCGAGGTGTCGCGCACCTCGACGTCGAGGCCGAGACCCGCGGCGATCTCGGCGAGCGCCCCACTCGTCTCGGCGAACGGGTGCCAGGGATCGGCGTACCTTCGGGTACCGGACAGGATCACGACATCGGCCACGTGCTGCACTGTGGCGTGTCCGGGCGCCGGGGTCAAGAACCCGTCCGCTCGAGCGTCACGGTGCGCCGTCGGTCGCGCCGGATGCTATTCGGCGGTGCCGGCCCGCCGCAGCACCTCACTGAGCCGTTCGGCGGCCGCCATCACCGCCGGTGCGTGCAGGCGTCCGGGCTGGCGGGTGAGCCGCTCGATGGGGCCCGACACGCTGACCGCGGCGATGACCTTGCCCGAGGGTGAACGCACGGGCGCGGAGACCGAGGCGACGCCCGGCTCGCGCTCGGCCACCGACTGGGCCCAGCCGCGGCGCCGGACGGTCGCGAGTGCCACCGCGGAGAAGCTCGAATGCGACAGGCCGCGCTGAATGCGGTCGGGATCCTCCCAGGCCAGCAGCACCTGGGCCGCCGATCCGGCCGACATGGTCAGCTGCGAGCCGACCGGCACGGTGTCGCGCAGGCCCGACGGGCGCTCGGCGGCGGCCGCGCACACCCGGATGTCGCCCTGACGTCGGAACAGTTGTGCCGACTCGCCAGTGATGTCGCGCAACCGGGCCAGGATCGGTCCCGCCGTCGCGAGCAGCCGGTCTTCGCCGGCGGCGGCCGCGAGTTCGCTGAGCCGGGGACCGAGCACGAAACGTCCCTGCAGGTCGCGCCCGACGAATCGGTGGTGTTCGAGTGCCACCGCGAGGCGGTGGGCGGTGGGGCGGGCGAGGCCGGTGGCGCTCACCAGGCCCGCCAGTGTAGTGGGTCCCGTCTCAAGTGCTGAGAGTACGAGAGCTGCTTTGTCCAACACGCCGACGCCGCTGGTATCGTCCATGTATCGAGATTAGCGTCTCGCCATCTGATACGGCAAGCCCGGTGACGTGGGCCGACCGGCAGAGGGACGCCGATCCCGTCGGGGCACAACTCTCCGGCAGCGCCGGTGACGTGTTCCACAGTACGCGGGAAACGTCGACACCCGGGATCACCGACCGGTACAAGGAGTAGCAGATGGGCAAGACACTCAGCGAGAAGGTGTGGGACGCGCACGTCGTGCGCCAGGCGCCGGGAGAACCCGACCTGCTCTACATCGACCTGCACCTCGTGCACGAGGTGACCAGTCCCCAGGCCTTCGACGGCCTGCGGCTGAACAACCGCACCGTCCGGCGTCCCGATCTCACGCTGTGCACCGAGGACCACAACACCCCGACGCTCAACATCGACCGGCCGATCGCCGACCCCGTGTCCCGCGCCCAGGTCGACACGCTGCGCAAGAACGCCGCCGAGTTCGGCCTGCGGATCCACTCGCTCGGCGACGCCGACCAGGGCGTCGTGCACATCATCGGCCCACAGCTGGGTGTCACCCAGCCGGGCATGACGATCGTCTGTGGCGACTCGCACACCTCCACCCACGGCGCGTTCGGCGCGCTGGCCTTCGGCATCGGCACCTCAGAGGTCGAGCACGTGCTGGCCACCCAGACCCTGCCGCAGGCGCGTCCGAAAACGATGGCGGTGACCGTGACCGGCGCGCTGCCCCACGGTGTCACCGCCAAGGACCTCGTGCTCGCGCTCATCGCCCAGGTGGGCACCGGCGGCGGTCAGGGCTACGTCGTGGAATACCGCGGCGACACCATCGAGGCCCTGTCGATGGAGGGTCGGATGACGATCTGCAACATGTCGATCGAGTGGGGCGCCAAGGCCGGCATGATCGCACCCGACCAGACGACCTTCGACTACCTCAAGGGGCGCCCGCACGCTCCCGAGGGCGCCGACTGGGATGCCGCGGTCGAGTACTGGACGACCCTGCGCACCGACGACGACGCGACATTCGACCGGGAGGTGGTCATCGACGCCACCCAGCTCACCCCGTTCGTCACCTGGGGCACCAACCCCGGGCAGGGCGTGCCGCTGGGTGCCAGCGTGCCCAGCCCCGACGACTTCGACGACGAGGTGGCCAAGTCGGCCGCGAGCCGCGCGCTGCAGTATATGGATCTCACCCCGGGCACGAAGATGCGCGACATCGCGGTCGACACGGTGTTCCTCGGATCCTGCACGAACGGGCGGATCGAAGACCTGCGCTTGGCCGCGAGCGTGCTGAAGGGGCACAGGATCGCCGACAGCATCCGGATGCTGGTGGTTCCCGGCTCCGCACGGGTGCGGGTGCAGGCGGAGGTCGAGGGACTCGACAAGGTGTTCCTCGACGCCGGCGCCGAGTGGCGCGCGGCCGGCTGCTCGATGTGTCTGGGGATGAACCCCGATCAGCTGAAGCCGGGCGAGCGCAGCGCCTCCACCTCGAACCGCAACTTCGAGGGCCGCCAGGGCAAGGGCGGACGCACCCACCTCGTGAGCCCCGCCGTCGCGGCGGCCACGGCGATCACCGGCCACCTGTCCGCCCCCGCCGATCTCACGAACTGATCGCCCCGGACCACCCAGGAGAACGACATGGACAAGTTCACCAGCCACACCGGCATCGCGGTTCCGCTTCGCCGCAGCAACGTCGACACCGACCAGATCATCCCCGCCGTGTACCTCAAGCGGATCACCCGCACCGGCTTCGAGGACGGACTGTTCGCCGCGTGGCGCTCCGACCCCGAGTTCGTGCTGAACAAGGAGCCCTACAACCGGGGCACCATCCTCATCGCAGGCCCCGACTTCGGCACCGGATCCTCCCGCGAGCACGCCGTCTGGGCGCTGCAGAACTACGGCTTCAGGGTTGTCATCGGCTCGCGCTTCGGTGACATCTTCCGGAACAACTCCGGCAAGGCCGGCCTGCTCATCGCGGGCGTCGAGCAGGACGTCGTCGAGCGGCTGTGGGATTACGCCGAACAGAACCCGGGTGCCGAGATCGAGGTGTCGCTGGTCGAGCGCACGGTCACCGCCGGGCCCGACACCTACCCGTTCCAGATCGACGACTTCACCAGGCACCGCCTGCTCGAGGGGCTCGACGAGATCGGTTCGACACTGCGGCACGCCGACGACATCTCCGCCTACGAGCAGACCCGGCCCGCGTTCAGGCCCCGCACCATCCCGGTGCGCACCGCCGGCTGAGCCGCCACCGGCTTCGGCGTCCGGGTGCGATCACCGGAAGGGTAACGGGGTCGCCTCCTCGGCCGTGGCGGCGTCGGGGTGCGGAAGGCGGAGCCGCAGCCGTTGCCCGGGCCGGACGAGCCGGAACCCCCGCACGGCGCGCTCCGGGAGCGAGATCTCGACACCCGCGTCGGTGATGGCGGTCCACCCGTCGTCGTGTCGCTGCGCGACCGTCGCCTGGACCCACTCGCCCTCCGGCGGCGGGATGCGCTCGGTCATGGTCGTCCCTTCGTCGCGGCACGGCCGGCGGGTCGCTGCACTAGGGTGCGGTCACCGGCCGCGGTCACCCGTCCGACGACGATACCTCCGGCCGGGCGGCGCCGTGCTGGCCGCCGCCGACCCGATCGGGAAGTCGAGCCCCGGCAAGGAGGACCGTGCCGTTGCAGGCGAAGCGTGAACCCGCCGAACCCGTCTACCGCGGCTGGGCGGCGATCGTGCGTGCCGTGCTGTCGGTCAGCACCCGGCGCGACTGGCGGCACTGCGATCGCGTGCCGCGCGACGGTGGTGTCATCGTCGTCGCGAACCACATCTCGCACTTCGACCCACTGGTGCTCGGCGAGTACCTCATCTACGGCTCCGGACGCTGGCCACGCTACCTCGGCAAGGAGGACCTGTGGCATGTGCCGGCGGTGGGCTGGCTGGCGAGGAACTGCGGGCAGATCCCCGTCCGGAGGGACGCCGGGGGCTCCGCCACGGGACTCGCGGCCGCCGAACGGGCCCTGCGGGAGGGGAAGGCGGTGACCGTCTACCCCGAGGGCACGATCACGGCCGACCCCGACGGCTGGCCGATGGTGGCCCGGTCGGGTGCCGCGCGGCTGGCCCTCGCGACCCGTCGTCCGGTGATCCCGATCGGCCAGACCGGCGCCGAACTGGTGATCCCGGGCAAGCGGATGCACGTCCCGCGGCTGGTGCCGCCGAAGCCGATCACGATCACCTGCGGGGAGCCGGTCGTGCTCGACGACCTGTACGAGGCGTATCGGCCCGGCGGGGCCGATACCGGCCTCGCGCCCGAGGTGGTGCAGCGTTCCCACGAGGCGATCGTCGAGGCCGGGGCCCGGATCATGGACGCCATCACCCTTCTGGTCGAGGAGGTGCGCGGGGACGCGGCGCCGTCCGAGCGCTACGACATCCGGCTCGGACGTCGGGTGCACCGCCCCGCGCCGCCGATGTGGTCGGGCCGAACCCGGCCACTAGGCTGACCCCATTCGACCGACCCCGAGTGAGGCCCGATGACGACCGCCACCGCCCACGACCACGATCAGCCGGCCGACGGCCGTACCCGCGTGGTGCTCGTCTTCGGCGGCATCTCCTCCGAGCACTCGATCAGCTGCCTCACCGCCGCCTCGGTGGCGTCGGCGATCGACACCGGGCGTTACGACGTCACCGGCCTCGGGATCACCCCGAGCGGGCGCTGGACCCGCTATTCGCTCGACGAGATCCGGGCGTTCTCGGTGGTCGACGGCGTGCTGCCCGTGCTGGCCGAGGATCGCCACGAGGCGGTGCTGCTGCGCACGGCCGACGGGGTGGTCATCGCCGGGGTGGACGCCGACGGCAGCCGGCTGGTCGACCGTCGTCCGGTCGAGGTGGCGATGCCGCTGCTGCACGGCCCGTTCGGCGAAGACGGCACCGTGCAGGGCAGCTTCGAGATGCTCGGCCTGCGCTACACGGGTGCCGGTGTCACGGCCAGCGCGGTCGGCATGGACAAGCACATGATGAAGCTGATCCTCGCCGGCTCGGGCCTGCCGGTCGGTCCCTTCACCACCATCCAGCCCGGGCAGTGGCTCGACGATCCCGAAGGCTGCCGGGCCGCCGTCGCGGCGCTCGGCCTGCCGGTCTACGTGAAGCCCGCGCGGGGAGGTTCGTCGGTGGGCATCAGCCGGGTCGACTCCCTCGACGCCCTCGGGGAAGCGGTGCACGAGGCCGAGCGCTGGGATCCCAAGGTCATCGTCGAGCATGGCTTCGTGGGAGCCCGCGAGATCGAGTGCGGGGTGCTCGGCGACCTCGACGGCGCCGGCGCCCGAGCCTCGAGGGTCGGCGAGATCCGGATGCACACGTCGTCGGGCTTCTACGACTTCGACGCGAAGTACCTGCCCGAGGAGCAGGTGAGCCTCGACGTGCCGGCGGCCGTCGCCCCCGACCTCGAGGAGCGCATCCGCGAGGTGGCCCGCGGCACGTTCACCGCGGTCTCGGCCGAGGGGCTCGGGCGGGTCGACGTGTTCGTCACCGCCGACGGCGACGTGGTCGTCAACGAGATCAACACGATGCCCGGGTTCACCCGGTTCTCGATGTTCCCGATGCTGTGGCAGGCCAGCGGGATGACCTACCCGCAGCTCATCGACGACCTCATCCGGCAGGCCCTGCGGCGTCCCGTCGGGCTGCGCTGACCCATCAGACGCAGGGCTTCACCTCGCGCATCTTGCGCACCGCGCCCGACAGGTCGACCAGCGCGTTCGCCGCGGGCTGGTGGCTGGAGGCCACCGTCACCTCGATGTAGCCGGCCCGTCCGATCGTCGTGAAAACCCAGCGGCCGGAGGCCTGCTCGGCGAGCCAGCCGATGTTGTCGACCTCATTGCAGGCCGACGTGGCGGTGAGAGCGGCGGGCTTGGGTACGCCGCAACGCAGCGACACCGTGTCGCCCCCCCACTGGGCGGTGAACCCCGTGGTGGCGGAGCGGGAGAGACCGTCGACCCGCTGGGGGAGCGCGGCCATCACCGCGCGGCACTGGGCGGCCGCCTCGCCGGTGGGGGTCGGTTCGACCAGCGCGCGGGCCGGGGAGGTCGCCACCGCGGACGCCGGGGCGCTCGTCGTACCGGTGGCCGCCGGGGCACCGCCCTGGCACCCCGCGAGCACCACCGCGGCCAGGGCGGCCGCCGGCGTCCACCCTCGACGGCCGCGGGGTCTCACAGGTGGATCACCGGGCAGGTGACCGTTCGGGTGATACCAGGCACCTGCTGCACCTGTGCCACGACGAGCTGGCCCAGTTCGTCGACGGTGTCGGCTTCGGCGCGCACGATGACGTCGTAGGGTCCGGTCACGCCCTCGGCCAGGATCACACCGGGAATCTCGCGGATCGCGAGAGCGACCTCGGCGGAGCGTCCGACGTTGCTCTGAACCAGGATGTAGGCCTGAACCATGGCGGGGTCCTTCCGGGAGCGGGACGGCGACGGGTCACGTCACCGGTACTCACGCTAGCGTGTCCGCTGGGTGAACCGGCGGGCTCACCGACCGGGCGCCGACCGGCGCCGCACCGAATGCTTCGAAGGGATGCACATGAGCGGCGTCGACGTGTCGAGCGTGGGGGAGTTCGGTCTCATCGCCGACCTCACGAGGTCGCTGGTCATGCCCGACGCGGTGTCGGTGGGACCGGGCGACGACGCCGCCGTGTTCGCGTTCGAAGGGTCGGCGGTCGTCAGCGTCGACGCCCTGATCGAAGGCGTGCACTTCCGCCGCGACTGGAGCTCGGCCCTCGACGTCGGGCGCAAGAGCGTCGCGGTGAGCGTGTCCGACCTCGAAGCGATGGGGGCCACTCCCGTGGCCCTGCTCATCTCCCTCGGAGTCCCGCCGCAACTGCCGCTCAGCTGGGCCCGCGACTTCGCCACCGGTGTGCGCTCCGAGGCCGAGGCCGCCGGCATCACCCTGGTCGGTGGCGACACCACCAGGTCCCGCGACATCAGCATCGCCGCCACGGTCATCGGCCAGATGGCCGGACGCCGTCCGGTGACCAGGTCCGGTGCCCGCCCCGGCGATGTGGTCGCCTACACGGGACGTCTCGGCTGGGCGTCCGCGGGCCTGGCGGTGCTGGCCCGCGGGTTCCGCTCGCCGCGGGTGGCGGTCGACGCGCAGCGCTGTCCCCAGGTGCCCTACGGGCAGGGGGTGGCGGCGTCCCTCGCGGGGGCGACCGCGATGATCGACGTGTCCGATGGGCTGCTCGCCGACCTCGGCCACATCTGCCGGGCGAGCGGGGTGAGCATCGATCTGGTGCGGGCCGACCTGCCCCTTGACGAGCCGGTGCGCACGATGGGCGCCGTCACCAATCGCGACCCGCTCGACTTCGTGCTCACGGGGGGAGAGGACCACGCGCTGGTGGCCTGCTTCCCGGTCGGCTCGATCGCCGCCGGCTGGCACGTCATCGGGCGCGTGCACGAAGGGTCCGGCGACGGCGAGTCCGCGCCGGACGTGACCGTCGACGGTGCGGCCTGGCCCACGCCCGACGGGTGGGACCACTTCCGCTGACCGGGTCCGCCCGGCGTGGACGCTTCGTGCGACCCGGGCCGATGGGTTAGCCTCGCCCTATGGGGACACGCGCGTCTTCCCCGGCGCGGTCCACGCAACGCACGTCGGCGACCACCCGCAGCAGCGCCGCGGGCCGATCGTCGACACGGCAGAACCGTGGGTCGCGCAGCGGCGGAGGGAACCAGAGCAGATCCGGGCGGTCGTCGGCCGCGGCCCGTAAGAGGCCGCCCGAGCCACGGCCGAACCCGCTGGTTGTCATGTTCACCGCGCTGTGGCGCGGACTCGCTCGGCTGGTCGGCGGGCTGGTGCGCAGCATCGGACACGTCGACGACGTCGACCCCGCCCTGCGCCGTGACGGCAGCGGCCTGGTGTTCATCGGCGTGGCGATCATCATCGCCGCGGAGTTCTGGTTCGGACTGCCCGGCCCGGTGGGGGCGGGGATCCACGTGGGCGTCGCCACCATCTTCGGGATGGTGAGCTACGCGCTGCCGGTCGCATGCCTGGCGATGGCCTGGCGCACGCTGCGCCACCCCGACAAGAACGGCCCCGCGGGTCGTCAGGTGGTCGGCTGGATGGCCACCTTGTTCGGCTTCCTCGGACTGGTCAACCTCGCCCACGGACTGCCCCGACCCGACCACCCGGCCGCGATGCGCGCGGCGGGGGGCATGCTCGGGTTCATCTCATCCAGCATGCTGTCCGACCTGCTGACACCGTGGGTGGCTGGTCCCCTGCTCACGCTGTTGGCCATCTTCGGGGTGCTGGTGATCATCGGCAAGCCGCTGCACGAACTGGCGGCCAACGGCCGCGAGGCCCGCGACCGGTTCACCGAGCGCCGGGCCGAGCTGGCCGCGGCGCGCGCCGCGAAGCAGATCGAATACGGCGTCGACCGCGCCTACGAGTCGGCCCTGGTGCGCGACGACGCGGCGTCCGAGGTCGAGACCACCGACCTCGCGCCGCATGAGGCCGACGCCGTTGCCGACCCCCTCCAGCCCCTGGTCCACGACGCTCCACCGCAGTCGTTCCCCGTGCTGCCCGACACGGTCGTGGCGCATCCGCTCGACGCGCCCTCGCACACGCCGGCACCCCCGAAGGTCGAACAGCTCGAGTTGTCCGGTGAGGTGCAGTACTGCCTTCCCGACGTGGCGGTACTCAAGCCCGGCTCCCAGCCGAAGGCGCGCACAGAGGCCTCCGACCAGATCGTCGGCCGGCTCACCGAGGTGCTGCGGCAGTTCGAGATCGACGCCCGCGTCACCGGCTACACACGCGGTCCGACCGTCACCCGCTACGAGGTGGAACTCGGCAACGGGGTGAAGGTCGAGAAGGTCACGGCGCTGTCGAAGAACATCGCCTACGCGGTCGCCTCCCCCGACGTGCGGATCCTTTCCCCGATCCCCGGCAAGTCGGCGATCGGCATCGAAATCCCGAATCGCGACAAAGAGGTTGTCTCGCTCGGTGACGTGCTGCGTTCGGCGCGCGCCAGAGCCGATCACCATCCCCTGGTCGTCGGCCTGGGCAAGGACGTCGAGGGCGGCTTCGTCATCGCCAACGTCGCCAAGATGCCGCATCTGCTCGTCGCCGGGGCCACCGGATCGGGCAAGTCGTCGTTCGTCAACAGCCTCATCACCTCGATCATGATGCGTTCCACGCCCGACGAGGTGCGGATGTTGCTCGTCGACCCAAAGCGGGTCGAGCTCAACCACTATGAGGGCATCCCGCACCTGGTCACCCCGATCATCACCAACCCGAAGAAGGCCGCCGAGGCGCTCGGCTGGGTGGTGCGGGAGATGGACCAGCGCTACGACGACCTGGCCGCCTTCGGATTCCGCCATGTCGACGACTTCAACAAGGCGGTGCGGGCGGGCCAGGTGCAGCTGCCGCCGGGCTCCGAGCGGGTGCTCGCCCCCTACCCGTACCTCGTCGTGGTCGTCGACGAGCTGGCCGACCTCATGATGGTCGCCCCGCGCGACGTCGAAGACTCGATCGTGCGGATCACCCAGCTGGCCCGCGCCGCGGGCATCCACCTCGTGCTCGCCACGCAGCGTCCCTCGACCGATGTCGTCACCGGCCTCATCAAGGCCAACGTGCCCTCGCGGCTGGCGTTCGCGACGTCGTCAATGACCGACTCGCGGGTCATCCTCGACCAGCCCGGTGCCGAGAAGCTCGTCGGACAGGGTGACGGGTTGTTCCTGCCGATGGGCGAGAGCAAGCCGATCCGGGTCCAAGGGTCATGGGTCACCGAGGCCGAGATCCGCGAGGTCGTGCGCCAGGTGAGCCGGCAACTGCAGCCGCAGTACCGCGACGACGTCACCGCCCCTGCGGGCGGGGGGAGCAAGCCGGCCGAGGACATCGGCGACGATCTCGACCTCGTCCTCGACGCCGCACGGCTCGTGGTCGAGCTGCAACTCGGCTCGACGTCGATGCTGCAGCGCAAGCTGCGGGTCGGCTTCGCGAAGGCCGGGCGGCTCATGGACATCCTCGAGACCCGCGGCGTGGTCGGCCCGTCCGAGGGCTCGAAGCCGCGAGAAGTGCTCGTCAAGCCCGACGATCTCGACGGTGTCCTCGCGTCGCTGACCGCGGGCTGAGACGGATCCGCTGAATGCTGGGCACGGGCATCTCAGATTTTGGGTTGGTATCGAACTATCCATTGTGGTGGCCCCACCTGCGGCGTTAGGGTCGACGAGAACCCACCTTCCACGAGGACGAACGATGACGTTTCTGGTGAACACTCCCGCCGACTTCGCCGACGAGGCCCTGGCCGGCATGGTCGCGGCCAACCGGCGCTACCTGCGCCCCGTCCACGGCGGCGTCGTGCGCGCCACCAAGGTGCCCGACGGGCAGGTGGGTGTGGTGATCGGCGGCGGGAGCGGCCACTATCCGGCGTTCGCCGGATGGGTCGGCCCGGGGCTCGCCCACGGTGCCGCGTGCGGCAACATCTTCTCTTCCCCGTCGGCGTCTCAGGTCTACTCGGTTCTCAGGGCCGCCGACCATGGTGCCGGGGTGTTCGTCAGCTTCGGCAACTACGCGGGTGACGTGCTCCAGTTCGGAGAGGCCGCCGACAGAATCCGCGCCGAGGGCGTCGACGTGCGCATCGTCACCGTGACCGACGACATCGCCTCCGCTCCGGCCGAGCGTGCCCTCGAACGGCGCGGCATCGCGGGTGACCTCGTCATCTTCAAGTGTGCCGGGGCCGCCGCCGCGGCCGGGGGCGACCTCGACGAGGTCGAGCGGGTGGCCCGGTGGGCCAACGACCGCACCCGGTCGTTCGGCATCGCGTTCTCCGGCTGCACCCTGCCGGGTGCCGACCACCCGCTGTTCACGGTTCCCGAGGGGCAGATGAGCCTCGGGCTCGGCATCCACGGCGAGCCCGGGATCGCCGAACAGCCGATCGGCACAGCTGACGAGATCGCCCAACTACTCGTCGACAAGGTCGTCGCCGAGGATCCCGGCGACAGCAAGCGGATCCTGGCGATGCTCAACGGCCTCGGCACCGTCAAGTACGAGGAGTTGTTCGTCACCTTCGCCCGGGTGGCCGGGCTGCTCGAGGAGCGTGGATACGAGATCGTCGAGGGAGAGGTCGGCGAACAGTGCACCAGCCTCGACATGGCCGGGCTCTCGCTCACCGTCTGCTGGTTCGATGACGACCTCGAACGGCTGTGGCAGGCACCCTGCGACACGCCTGCTTACCGCAAGGGCAGTGTGCAGGCCACCGAACTCGATGACCGCCCGCTCGACACCGTTGACGACGACGTCATCGCCGACGCCGCGCCCGAGAGCCGGGCGGCGGCGGCACTCATCGCCGAGGGCATCGCCGACGTGCACGAGATGCTCGTCGGGATCGAGAACCAGCTCGGCGACCTCGACGCCGTCGCCGGCGACGGCGACCACGGCATCGGCATGAGCCGCGGTGCGGCCGCGGCGGATACCACCGCGCAAGACGTGCTCGCACGGGGAGCCGGGGCGCGCACCCTGCTGCTGCGGGTGGCGGACTCCTGGGCCGAGCGGGCCGGTGGAACATCCGGTGCGCTGTGGGGAGCCGCACTGCGGGCTGCCGCCAGATGCCTCGACGATTCGGCGGCACCGAGCGCCGGTACCGTCATCGACGCCGCCCGCTCAGCGGTCGACGAGGTGATCGCCGTGGGCGGCGCCGAGCCGGGGGACAAGACCATGGTCGACGCGGCGATCCCGTTCCGCGACGCGCTGGTGGCCGACGGTCGCCCGCTCGCGACCACGTGGGCCGAGGCGGTCGCCGCCGCGGAAGCCGCCGCCGAGTCCACGGCGTCCATCGCGGCCAAGCGGGGTCGAGCCAAGACCCACCACGAGCGCAGCATCGGCACCCCCGACCCCGGGGCCGTGTCGTTCGCCCGGATCGTCGCGGTCATCGGACACCGCCTCGCCGGCGACTGAGCGACCGGCCCCGCCGCCGTTGTGGTCGGGGCCACCACCGGCAAACCGACGCGCCGGCATCGGCGACCAACATCGCGAGCGTCGACTGCTACGACTGCTGAAGGGATGACAGGACAGATGAGTGAACAGGTGATCACCAGGGTCGCCGTGATCGGTGCGGGCTACATGGGGGGTGGTATCGCGCAGGTCATCGCGATGGCCGAGATCCCGGTGGTCATCTTCGACGCCGACGTCGAGTCGACCCGGCGCCAGCACGCGAGGCTGCTGGCCGAGGCCGAAGACTTCGAACGGCGCGGATTGTTCGCCCCCGGCTCGGTCGACCGGATCCAGACGTACCTGTCCACGGCCGACTCGCTCGAGGCGGCGGTCGCAGACGCCGACCTCGTCGAGGAGGCCGTGTTCGAGCGCCCCGACGTCAAGGGGCCCGTCCTCGCCCGGATCGAGGCTGCGGCGCGTCCGGGCGCGATCATCGGCAGCAACACCTCGACCCTGCCGATCGGAGAACTCGCCTCGTTCCTCACCGACGCGAGCCGGTTCCTCGGCGTCCACTTCTCCAACCCGGCGCCGTTCATCCCCGGCGTCGAACTGATCGCCCACACCGGCACCGACGAGGGCTGCCTGGCCCCGGTCGAAGCTCTCATCGGTGCGGTCGGCAAGCAGAGCGCCCGGGTGGTCGACAAGGCGGGCTTCGTGCTCAACCGGCTGCAGTACGTCCTGCTCAAGGAGGCGATCAGCCTCGTCGAGGAGGGCATCGCCACGCCCGAGGACATCGACACGGTGGTGCGCACGACGTTCGGCTTCCGGTTGCCGTTCTTCGGCCCGTTCGCGATCGCCGACATGGCCGGCCTCGACATCTACCGCGACTGCTTCACCACCTTCGAGAAGCACTACGGGTCGCGCCTCGCCAGCCCTGAGATGCTCACCGACCTGGTCGAGTCGGGTCACCTCGGCCTCAAGCAGGGGGGCGGGTTCATCGTCCAGGCAGGAGACCCCTCGGCCCTGGTCGCCTACCGCAACACCGCCTACGCGCGGCTGTCGCAACTTCTCGACGAACTCGGGCCGGCTCCGCTCTGACCCGACCAGCACCCGTGGTCCGGCCGATTGGCGCGGGCGTGAGACCGACACCCCCT
This sequence comes from uncultured Actinomycetota bacterium, assembly GCA_963798885.1. Lineage (GTDB taxonomy): Bacteria > Actinomycetota > Actinomycetes > Propionibacteriales > Propionibacteriaceae > JAJYQH01. The sequence continues at coordinate 23,568 of CAWCUX010000001.1, forward strand.
CAGTAAGGAGTCGTACCGCATGACCTCCACAGCACAGATCTCCACCACCGAGCCGTACACCGCCGAGACCTGGCCGATCGCCTGCGCCATGCTCCCGTTCGGCGGACTCGACTCCCGGGGGGGCCCGATCCAGGACGCCGACCCATCCGAGTGGGCGAGGCAGCTGGGGCTGGTGCGCCGCCTCGGCTTCACCGAGGTCGATCCCACCGACACCTGGGTGCGCGTGGGCGACCTGGCTCCGGCACGCCTGTCGGCGTTCCAGCGGGTCGTCGAGGACGCCGGCCTCACCATCCCCGCGATCTCGACGTCGCGGCGCAGCGTCATGGATCCGCTGAAGGGCGCCGAATACCTCGACTACAGCCACCGACTGCTCGACAACGCCGCCGAACTCGGCGTCAAGACGGTCAGCTACGGCTTCTTCCAGGCCCTGTCGCCGGCCCAGAACAAGGCGTTGTGGTTCTGGCTCGCCGACGGATGGACCGACGACTTCACCCCTGAGGTCCGTGACCGGGCCGTCACGATGATCCGTGGCCTCGCGGAGCACGCGCAGCGCAACGGCCAGCAGATCACCCTGGAGATGTACGAGGACACCTACGTGGGCAGCGCCGACGACGCCGTCGCATTCCTCGCCGCCGTCGACCACCCCGCCTGCGGACTGAACCCCGACATCGGCAACCTGGTCAGGCTGCACCGTCCGATCGAGCCGATCCAGACGATGTTCGACAAGACACTGCCACACGCCAACTACTGGCACGTCAAGAACTACCTCCGCGACGAAGACCCGGCCACGGGCTCGTACACCAGCTTCCCGCTGCCGATGGACTGCGGCGTCATCAACTACCGGGCGGCGATCACCCAGGCTGTCGCCGGTGGATTCACCGGTGCGTTCTTGTGCGAGCACTACGGCTCCGACAGCCTTGGGGTCTGCGCCCGCAATCGCGACTACATTCGCAGCGTGTTGTCCACGATCCTCTGAACGTCACGATCCCGCCGGGCCGAAGGGCACCGGTGCGTCGAAGGAGTCGACCAGCCATGCCCGTCTCGTCCGCCGATCTCCTGGCGGGAATTCCGGTGGCCGCCGAGGTTCCGGCCGCACAGGTCGCGGAGTTGGCCCGGGCCAGCGGGCGGGTGCTCGTCGTGCTCGACGACGACCCCACCGGCACCCAATCGGTGTACGGGCTGCCGGTGATTATGGACTGGAGCAGCGAGTCGCTCGAGTGGGCGCTGCGTCAGGGCGCGCCGGCGGTCTACGTGATGACCAACAGCAGGAGCCTCGATCCGGAGCACGCCGAACGCTGCAACCGCGAGGTCGCGCGGGCGGCGTTCGCCGCCGCCGACGAGGTGGGGGTGCGGGTCGACTTCGTGTCCCGGTCTGATTCGACGCTGCGGGGCCACTTCCCGCTCGAGCCCGCCACCCTGGCCGACGAGGTGCGCAGGCGAGCCGCCCGACCCGTCGACGGCATCGTCATCGTCCCGGCCTTCGGTGACGCCGGGCGGATCACCGTCGGATCGGTCCACTACGCCGGAGACCCGGCCGACGGGTTCACCCCGGTGGGGGAGACCGAGTTCGCGCGCGACGCGACCTTCGGCTACCGCGCGTCCGACCTGCGCGAATGGGTCGAGGAGAAGACCGGGGGGCGGGTGGCCGCGTCCGACGTCGCCCGCATCGACCTCGCCACCCTGCGCACCGACCACGAGGCGGTCGTGGGGGTGCTCACGTCGCTGGCCGACGCCCGCCCCGTCGTGTGCGACGCCGTCGAGGAGAACGACCTCAGGCTGCTGGCGCGTGCGCTCTACGCCGCCGAGGCGCGGGGGGCGCGATTCGTCTACCGCGTGGGCCCCCCGTTCGTCCGGGCGGTCATCGGACAGGAGGTGCGCCCGCCGTTGCGGCCCGACGAGGTCGCGAGGCTGCGCCAAGGAGGGCTCGCCGAGGGTTCGGTCGGCGGGCTCGTCGTGGTGGGATCGCATGTGTCGATGACGACCCGACAGCTTGCCGGTCTGGTGGCGGCCCAGCATCCGGTCGAACTGGAACTCGACGTGGCCCGCGTCCTCGACGACACACCGGGGGTGGCCGACGGGCATGTCGCCGAGATCAGCCGGCGGGCCGTCGACGCACTGGCCGAGGGCAACGTCGTCGTGCGGACGAGCCGCACCCTCGTGCGCGCCGACGATCCGGCCGCATCACTCGCGATCGCCCGCCGAGTCTCGACGGCACTCGTCACCGTCGTGAGCACCGTGGTGGCGGCCCGTCCGCCGCGCTTCGTCGTGGCCAAAGGCGGCATCACCTCCTCCGACGTCGCCGCCCGCGGATTGTCGATCCGTCGGGCGATGGTGCGTGGCTCCCTGCTGCCGGGGATCGTGTCGCTCTGGCAGCCCGTCGACGGCCCGGCCCGCGGGATTCCCTACGTCGTGTTCGCCGGCAACGTGGGCGGGCCCGGATCCCTCGCCGATGTCGTCCTGACGCTCTCGTCGTGAGGGTGTTCCCCGTTTCCACAACCCCGGTGGTCTCCGGCCACCGGCTACCACTCCAGGAGGACCCTGCCATGACCACCACGATCGCCGTTCTGGGACTCGGGGCGATGGGCCTGCCGATGGCCCGGCATCTCTCCGCCGCCTTCTCGGTGCGCGGCTTCGACATCGACGCCGACCGGTCCCGGGCCGCCGTGGACGTCGCGGAGGTGTGCCCGAGCGCCCGGGAGGCCGCCCGCGGCTCCGAGGTCGTGCTCGTGGCCGTCCGGAACGAGGAACAACTCGTCGACCTGCTCTGGGGCGGTGACGGCATCGTCCAGGAACTGGCCGACGGGGCGAGCGTCATCCTCACGAGCACGGTGGGTATCGAGGCGGTGCGCGACGTCGCGGCGCGTCTCGCCGATGACCGCGTGCATCTCGTCGACGCGCCGGTGTCGGGGGGCCCGGTCCGGGCCGGTGCCGGCGACCTGCTGATGGTGGTCGGCGCCGATGACGCGGCGTGGCAGGCCGCCCAGCCGGTATTGCAGCAGATGGCGTCCACCCTGGTGCGCGTGGGTGGGCGGCCTGGCGACGGCCAGTCGATGAAGACGGTGAACCAGTTGCTGTGTGGTGTGCACATCGCCGCCGCGGCCGAGGCGCTGGCCCTGGCGGGGGCCCTGGGTCTCGACCAGGCGAAGGCCCTCGACACCCTCATGGCCGGGGCCGCCGCTTCCTTCATGCTCGGCGACCGGGGGCCCCGCGTGCTGCAGGCGTTCGACGAGGGGGGCGCCGAGGTCAGATCCCGGGTCGACATCTTCGTCAAGGACATGGGTATCGTCTCGGCCGCGGCGCGCGATGTACACGTCGCCACGCCGGTCGCCGGCGCCGCTCACCAACTGTTCCTCATGGGCGAGGCGGCCGGGCTCGGGGCGCACGACGACTCGAGCATCGTGCGCCTCCTCGGCGGCGACCACCACTGACCCGCGGCGGCACCGTCCGCCCAGGAAGGGAACCCCATGCGCATCGTGATCACCGGAGGGCTCGGCTTCATCGGCTCGGCCCTCGCCGCCGAACTCGTCGCCCGCGGCCGGTTTCGGGGGCGGCAGATCGAGCGGATCGTGCTCGCCGACAAACTCGCCCCGGCCGATGTCCGCCACGACGACACCGGTCTCATCGAGACGGTCGTCGGTGAGCTCACCGAGTCGCTGCCCAGAATCTTCGCCACACCCGTCGATGTCGTGTTCCACCTGGCGGCCGCCGTCTCGGCAGAGTGCGAGCGGGACCTCGACCTGGGGATGTGGGCCAACCTCGACACCACCCGCGCCCTGCTGGACGCAGCCCGGCGCCAGGTCGAGCGTGGTGGCGACCCGGTCACCGTGGTCTTCTCCTCCAGTGTCGCCGTCTACGGCCCCGACGCCGCGCTCCCGCTGCCCGGGCTCGTCTCCGAGGCCACGCTGCCGACGCCACAGACCAGCTACGGAGCCCAGAAGTACGCATGCGAGACCCTCATCGCCGACTACACCCGCAAGGGATACCTCGACGGTCGGGTGGTGCGGCTCATGACGGTGGCCGTCCGCCCGGGCCGGCCGAACGCGGCCGCGTCCTCGTTCGTGTCGGGGATCATCCGCGAACCCCTGGCCGGGCTGGAGGCCCGTTGTCCCGTGGGTCGCGACGCCCAGCTCGCGATCGCGTCACCGCGCACCACCATCAAGGGCATCCTCACCGTGGCCGAGGCCGAACGGGGAGAGGGGCCGGGCCAGCTGCGGGGCAGGCTGCCCGTGAACCTGCCCGCGCTCACCGTCAGCGTCGGCGAGATGCTCGATGCGTTGCGACAGGTCGCCGGCCCCGAGGTGGCCGCGCGGGTACGCGAGTGGCCCGACCCGGGGATCGAGGCGATGGTGCGGTCGTGGCCCGCCAGGTTCGACAACTCGCGCGCCCACGAACTCGGGCTACGACCCGACCGCGACGTCGTGACCCTGATCGGCGAGTATCTCGACGACCATCCGGACGCCGTCGCCGGCGGGCCCCGGGCCTGATCGCCCCGCCCGGGGTTCGGGCACGATGCGACCGGTCGTCGCGGGGCAGGGCAGAATGGGCCCGATGACTGATTCGATGGCCACCGCCGGGTCCGCGGCACGGGTGACCGTGCACCTGACCACGCTGGGCTGCGCCCGCAACGAGGTCGACTCCGAGGAACTCGCCGCCCGGCTCGAGGCCGACGGCTTCCGGCTGGTCGACGACCCCGCCGACGCGCAGGCCGTGATGGTCAACACGTGCGGCTTCGTCGAGCAGGCCAAGAAGGACTCGATCGACACCCTGCTCGCGGCGTCCGACCTCAAACAGCAGGGTCGGGCGCAGGCTGTGGTCGCCGTCGGCTGCATGGCCGAGCGTTACGGCGCCGAACTGGCCGACTCGCTCCCCGAGGCCGATGCCGTGCTCGGCTTCGACGACTACGCCGACGTCGCCGGACGGCTCCGCACGATCCTCGCCGGCGGTCAACACCGCAGCCACACCCCCCGCGACCGCCGCACCCTGCTGCCGATCGCCCCGATCGCCCGCCGGGCCGCCGCCACCGGACTGTCGGTCCCGGGCGTGGTAACCGATCTGCCCCCGGGAATCGCCCCGGCTAGCGGACCCCGCGTCGTGCGTCGCCGTCTCGGCCACGGGCCGAGCGCACCGCTCAAGATGGCCTCCGGGTGCGACCGGCGCTGCGCCTTCTGCGCGATTCCGAGCTTTCGGGGCAGCTACCTGTCACGCCCGGCGTCGGAGATCGTCGACGAGGCCCGCTGGCTCGTCGACCAGGGGGTGCGCGAGGTGTTCCTCGTCAGCGAGAACTCCTCGTCGTACGGCAAGGACCTCGGCGACCTCCGGGCGCTCGAGAAGCTGCTGGCGCAACTGGCCGCGGTCGACGGCCTCGACTGGATCCGGGTGTCGTACCTGCAGCCCGCCGAGATGCGCGACTCGCTCATCGATGCCATCGCGGGCACCGACAAGGTGGCGCCCTACTTCGATCTGAGCTTCCAGCACGCATCCGGCCCCCTCCTGCGCCGCATGCGCCGATTCGGCGACGCCGACAGCTTCCTCGACCTGCTCGCCAGGATCCGGGCGGCGTCACCCGACGCCGGCGTGCGCAGCAACGTCATCGTCGGCTTCCCCGGTGAGACCGACGACGACTTCGGCGTCCTCGCCGAATTCCTGGGGGAGGCCAGGCTCGACATCGTCGGCGTCTTCGGCTACTCCGACGAGGACGGCACCGAGGCGGCGACACTCGACGGGCACCTCGACGACGAGATCATCGAGCAGCGTCGATCGACGCTGGTCGACCTCGTCACCGAACTCATGGACGAGCGGGCGGGCGAGCGGGTGGGCTCCACGGTGCCGGTGCTCGTGGAGGACCTGTCGGAATCGGCGGTCACCGGGCGGGCGCCGCACCAGGGCCCCGACGTCGACGGCACCACCCGGGTCATCGGGTATCCGGGTAGCGGGGCACCACCGCGGGTGGGCGACATCGTCAGTGCCCGGATCGTCGACACCGACGGAATCGATCTGATCGCGCGGCCGGGTCGCTAGGCTAGGCCCACACCCGGGACTTCCCATGCGCCCGGCCACGACACGAACGGAACGAGGATGCGATGAGCGAGCCGGTGCCCAGTTGGGCGGGTCGCGTCGGATCCCGGTGGAACCTGCCCAACGTGCTCACGACCGTCCGGGTCATCCTCGTCCCCTTGTTCGCGTGGATGCTGCTCGCCCATCCTCACCAGGAGTCGTGGCGGGTGGGCGCCACGGTGGTGTTCCTGCTGGCGATCGGCACCGACTTCGTCGACGGACGGGTGGCACGGCGCTACGGCCTGGTCACCGACTTCGGCAAGCTGTGGGATCCGATCGCCGACAAGGCACTCACCGGCATGGCCTTCATCGGCCTGTCGATACTCGGAGAGCTGGCCTGGTGGATCACCATCGTGATCCTCGTCCGCGAGTGGGGTATCACCCTGTTGCGCTGGGGCATCCGCCAGTACGGAGTCATGGCCGCCAACAGGGGCGGCAAACTCAAGACCGTCACCCAGTCGGCGGCGCTGACCCTCTACCTCCTGTGGCTGGCGCAGATGCCCGATGCCGTGCGCTGGCTGGCCTGGATCCTCATGGGGGCAGCGTTCGTGCTCACCGTCGTCACCGGCTTCGACTACATCCGCGAGGCGGTCGCGATGCGCCGGCGATCGCTGCACGGGAGGTCACGCCCCGGCTCGTGACACGTGCTCGCCCGCTTCGCCCGTTCGGGTGGGCACGGCAGACTGGAGTGCATGAGTGAGCAGACTGGTCAGGCAGGGACGCCGGGCTCCGGCGTCCAGGATCTGGCTGCCGATGTCATCGGGCGCCTCGCGGAGCGAGACCTGACGATCGCCACCTGCGAGTCGATCACCGGGGGCGGCATCGCGGCGGCCCTCACCGATGTGCCGGGAGCCAGCGCGGTGGTTCGGGGTGGCCTCATCACCTACGCCACCGCCCTCAAGGTCGACCTCGCGGGCGTCGACGCCGACTGGGTGCAGCGCTACGGCGTCATCAATGAGACCACGGCGGTCGAGATGGCGCGAGGCGCTCTGCACCGGTGCGCGGCCCTGGTGGCGGTGGCCTGCACCGGCGTCGCCGGGCCCGATCCCCAGGAAGGGCACGAACCGGGCGACGTGTGGCTCGCGGTGGCCATGCACGCCGAGCCGCAACCCGCGATTCTCACCCGGCACTTCCACCTCGCCGGCGACCGGGCCGCGATCCGGCATCAGACGGTGATCGAGGGGCTGAGGATGGTGCTCGACCAGATGCGCTGAGCCGGGCATGCCTGACGGTCGTGAGCCGTCGCGGGGCATGGCCGGGGACGCGGGGGAATGCCGGACACCCTCCTGCGCGTTAACTACGACATCGCCCCCGTTCACGGGGGGCCACGAACGCTGGGAGGCACCATGCGCTCATTGCTTCTTCGAGATGTCCTGGGTGAGACGCTGCGTGAGCTGCGCTTCGAGCAGGGTCGCACCCTACGTGAAGTATCCGTCGACGCGAGGGTCAGCCTCGGATACCTGTCCGAGGTCGAACGCGGCCAGAAGGAGGCTTCGTCGGAACTCCTCACGGCGATCTGCGGTGCCCTGCGGGTCTCGCTGGCCGACGTGCTGGCCACCGTCGCCGGCAAACTCGCCGCAGCCGAGCAGGCCAAGGTGACCCTGGCGGCCTGACGGGCTCGCCAATATCCAGAACCGCGCCCCTGGCGCGTCCCCGCATCGGCGGCCCGTCCCTCGGGACGGGCCGTTGTCAGTTCGCCGCCGACCGAGGTCAGGGCAGCGTCTCGGGCTGAACCACCGTCACGTCGACGTGCTGCGCTCGGATCAGGGCCAGGTCGCGGGGGTTGGCCGACGCATCGGTGACCAGGTGATCGATCTCGTCGAGGTCGGCGAGGGGCCACGACAACACGCGGCCGATCTTCGATCCGTCGGCAACAGCGATCACCCGTTGCGCATGGGTGATCATCGTATGGTTGGTGCGCGCCTCGACCTCGTCGTGGGTGGTGAGTCCGGCCCGGGCGCTGACACCGTCACAGCCGACGATCGCGGTGCCGACCTGCACCTGGTTGAAGGTGGCCTCGGCCAGGGATCCGACCAGTTCCTGGGAGTTGGGCCGCAGCACACCGCCGGCCACGAGCACCCGGGACTGGCCCTGATTCGCCGCCTCGACGGCGAGGGTCAACGAGTTCGTGACGATGGTGAGGTCGTGGCGGTGCTGCAGTGCCCGCATCACCTCGGTGGTGGTGGTTCCCCCGGTGAGGCTGATCACGTGACGTCCGGCGGGCAGCATCCGCACGACGGCCTGGGCGATCGCCCGCTTGGGAGCACGGTGCCGGGCGTCGCGCAGGCGCACCGGCAGCTCGCTGTCGCGGCCCAATCGACGCACCGCTCCGTGGCGGCGCAGCAACAGCCCCTCGTCGGCGAGCACCGCCACGTCGCGTCGGATCGTCGCCGCGGAGGCATTGAGCAGCCTGGCCAGTTCGCTGACCTCGACGGTGCCCCGTTCGTCGACCATCGACAGCAGCGCCACCATCCGGGCGGAGCGCTTCGTCGAACCGCCGTCCACGCGCGCCTCCTTCGCCCCACCTCGTGCCGCCATGGCTCGTGGGTTGACACCAGAGACTAGCGGGGCGGCCGTGTCGGGGCCACCGGACCGGCCGGGGCGGACCCGACGACGCGGTGACCACGTCGGGGACGACGGCCACCTCAGCGTGCGACCCGGTGCGGGCGAACACGGAACCCCTGGGGGGTCATCGCGAAGCCGGCACGGGCGAGGATGTCGCGGCAGCGGGGGTCGTCGAGCACCGGCCGTTGGTCGATCCGGTCGATCGTGATGGCGGGCAGTCGGCCCTGGGCGCTCGCCTTCCCGATGAGCTCGAACGCGGCCACCAGCCGCGAGTCGTCGGCGTCGAAGGTGACGGCGGTATGCACGCCGCGCTCGAGCCAGATCACCGGCCGGTGATCGTCGAGGACGACCAGCGCACCAGCCCGTCGGCTCGGTCGGTGCGCGCCGGTGTCGGGCCACGGAACAGCGGCGCCGAAGGGATTGGCGGGGTCGCAGGCGGCGAGCAGTCGCAGGTGGTCTGTCGGGTAGTCGACCCGGAGCCGGTCGACCGCCCCGGGGAGGGCGAATTGGGCCGCTCCGCCACCGTCGACGAAGTAGCCGCGGCGCACCGCTCCCGCCTCCTCGAGCGCCGACAGGGTGCGGTAGGCGTCGGTCCAGTTACCGAAGAGCGGTTCGGCCGTGGTGCTTCCCCGGAGCACGACGCCGTGGCGTCCGAGAACCAGCTGGGCGGCGAGAACGGCCCGGTCGGTGTCACTCGCGGTGGGCTCGCCGATGGCGGTCCAGCGCCCGGCGACGACCGGTGGAGCGGGTGCCCGGACGGGCACCCGGAGCGACAACCTGCGGCGCTGCTGTGCACGTCGGGGGGTCCGCAGGGTGCCGCCGGCCGCCATCGCCCGCACCGGCGCGAACGTGTCGCTGGTGACCCGACCCGCCCACACGAGTTCCCACAACGCGTCGGCCGCCGCCGAGGGGTCGGCGCCGGTGGCGGTGCACAGGTCGTGCAGAGTCCACGACCCACCCCCACGCAGATGGTCGAGCAGGGTCGCGGCCACGGCAGTCGGCTCGTCGTCGCCGCGCCCCGCCACCACGGCGTCGGCCGGCCACAACCGCACCCACCCGTCGGTGCGCCCGATCGGCGCGTGACCGGTCCAGACCACCTCACCGGCGGCCATCGCCTGGTCGAGCATGGCCGGCAGATAGCCCGACACCCGCGCGGGCAGCACCATCGACTCGAGCATCGAGGCGGGCACGGGATAGCCGGCGAGCAGTTCGACGGCGGTGAGCAAGGCATCGGACCCCTCGGTCGGATCGTCGAGCTCGTGCCACGCGGCGAGGAAGCCGGTGAGGCGTCCGGGATCGACGGGTTCGACGCCGGCCCGCAGCCGGCCGAGAGTGCGGCGACGAACCCGCTGCAGGATCTGGCGGTGGATCACCGCGTCGTGTCGCCGGGCGGTGTCGTCGTCGAGACGCACCGCCACTCCGGCGTCGACGAATCGGGACAGGACGGACTCGCCGAGCGCGCGGGGGATGCCGTATCGCCGCGCGAGGTCGTCAGGGGTGACGACCGCGTGCGTGACCAGCCACCGCAGTACCAGCCGGTCGAGGGCCTCGTCGGCGGAGGTCTGCGGGCCGGTGACCACCCCCGGCGGCACGGGAATGCCCAGGGCGTCCCGGAGCAGGGCGTGATCGTCGGCGACGGCCAGCACCGGGGCGCCGTGCAGCGAAGTGAGCGCGAGGCGTCTCGCCCGGGTCAGGGTGCCCAACCACGCGTCGACGTCGGCGCCGGCCTCGCTGCGGGCGACGCACTCGTCGCGGGTGAGGGGCCCGATGGTGCGTATGAGGTCCCACAGGGATTCGGCCGAAAAGGCGCGGAACGAGTCGTCGAGCCGTTGCAGCTCCCGGTCGACCTCGTCGGCCACATCGAGGTCGAACAGGGCATCGCCGCCCTCGCGGCCGAGGAGTTCCGACAACAGCGCGGGATCGAGGCTCAGCGCCGCCACACGGCGCTCGGCCAGCGGTTGGTCGCCGTCGTAGATGAACTCGCCCACGTAGCCGAACAGCAGCGACCGGGCGAACGGCGACGGCTGCTCCGTCTCGACCTCGATGAGCCGGATTCGCCGGGCGGCGACGTCGTTGAGCAACCGGCGCAGCGCGGGAAGGTCGAAGACGTCTTCGAGGCACTCGCGCATCGTCTCGAGCACGATGGGAAATTGGGGATGCCCGGCTGCGACCGACAACAGCTGGGCGGCCCGCATGCGCTGCTGCCACAGGGGTGAGCGCCGCGTGGGGTCGCGCCGTGGCAGGAGCAGTGCGCGGCCCGCGCACTCCCGGAACCGTGAGGAGAACAGGGCCGACCCGCCGACTTCGCGGGTGACGATCGCCTCGACCTCATCGGCGTCGACCGAGACGAGGTCGATGCCCGGGGGGGCGGCGTCGATGTCTGGGATACGCACGATGATGCCGTCGTTGGTGGCGCTCGCGTGTACCCCGTCGCCGTAGCGCTCACGTGCCGTCGCCTCGATCGCCAGCGCCCACGGCGAGAGCAGGGCGGTGCCGAGTGGCGCGTGCAGGCACAGCCGCCAGTCGCCGAGTTCGTCGCGGAACCTCTCGACGACGAGGCTGCGCGCCCCCGGCACGACCCCGGTGGCATCGCGTTGGTCGCCGAGGTAGGCGAGCAGATTCTCACTCGCCATCGGGTCGAGCCCCCGCCGTCGCAGCAGCTCACCGGCGTCGGCGGGGCACAGGCCGCTCACCTCGTCGACGAACGCGGCGATCGCCCGGCCGAGCTCGACGGGCCTGGCCGGCTGGTCGCCGTGCCAGAAGGGCAGCCGCGACACCTGCCCGGGGGCGGGGGTGACGATCACCTGGTTGGGAGTGATGTCGTGGATCCGCCAGGAACTCGTGCCGAGGGTGAACACGTCGCCCACGCGGGACTCGTAGACCATCTCCTCGTCGAGTTCGCCGACCCGGCGCCCGGTGCCTGTCGGCCCGTCTCCGGCCGGCAGGAACACTCCGAACAGCCCGCGGTCGGGGATCGTCCCCCCCGACGTCGTCACCAGGCGGCGTGCCCCCGGCCGGGCCTCCAGCAGCCCGGAGGCGCGATCCCAGGAGATCCGAGGCCGCAGTTCGGCGAACTCCTCGCTCGGGTAGCGGCCCGACAGCATGTCGAGGACGGCCTCGAACGCCGACCAGGGCAGGTCGCGGTAAGGGTCGCTGCGCCGGACGAGGTCGTAGACGCCGCGGTCGGTGCGACCGGGCTCGAGGCAGATGCTCACGATCTGCTGGGCCAGCACGTCGAGCGGGTTGGTGACGCGTGCGACACTCTCGATCCGGCCGGAGACCATTCGGTCGGCGACGACGACCGCCTCGAGCAGATCGTTGCGGTGGGCCGGCAGGATCACTCCGCGGGACACGGCCCCCACGTGGTGGCCGGCGCGCCCGATGCGCTGCAGCCCCGAGGCCACCGAGGGAGGTGACTGCACCTGGACCACGAGGTCGACCGCACCCATGTCGATGCCGAGTTCGAGGGCGGAGGTCGCCACGACGCAGCGCAGGGCGCCGGACTTGAGGTCGGACTCGATCTCGGCACGGCGCTCCTTGCTCACCGACCCGTGATGTGCCCTCGCGATGTCGCCGTCGAGGTGGGGGGCCGACATGCCCGACTGGGCGAGCACCTCCGCGGGTGGTCGGCTCGGCGCGTCACCGCCGCCCGATGCCGTGGCCTCCACGGAGTTGAGGTCGAGGGGAGCCTGGCGTTCACGCCATCGCTCGTTGAGGTGCGCCGTGACCCGTTCCGCGACCCGTCGGGAGTTGACGAAGCAGATCGTCGAGCCATGGGCCGACACGAGGTCGAGCAGGCGGGTTTCGAGGAAGGGCCAGATCGACTGGGTGACCGTGGCCCCGGGGTCGTCGGGGTCGGTGGGGGAGCGCAGGTCGGTGAGGTCGGGAACCGGCACCTCGATCGACAGGTTCCACCGCTTGGCGGCGGGCGGGGCCACGACCGTGACCGGACGCACGCCGCCGACGAACCGGGCCACCCGCTCGACCGGGTTGACCGTGGCGGACAGGGCGATGCGCTGGATCGGTGTGTCGGGGTCGAGGGCCTGCAACCGCTCGATCGACACCATGAGGTGGGCGCCGCGCTTGGTGCCGGCCAGGGCGTGCACCTCGTCGAGGATGACCGTGCGGACGCCGCGCAGAGCCTCGGCCGTGCGTCCGGAGAGCATGAGGAACAGCGACTCGGGGGTGGTGATCAGCACGTCGGGCGGATGGGTGAGGATGCGACGCCGCTCGTTGGCGGGCGTGTCGCCGCTTCGCACCGCCACGGTGATGTCGGGCAGCGCACGACCCAGCCCGGCGGCGGCCAGACCGATGCCGCGCAGCGGAGCCCGCAGGTTGCGCTCGACGTCGACGGCGAGCGCCTTGAGCGGTGACACGTACAGCACCGAGACGCCCCGTGGCCGACGGGGGGCGGACGCCGGGCCGGGCTCCGGCGGGTGAGGGTGCGACGGCTCGAGCCGGCCCAGCCGGTCGATGCTGTGGAGGAATGCCGCGAGAGTCTTGCCGGATCCGGTGGGTGCCACCACGAGGCAGTTCTCGCCCCTGTCGATGGCCCGCCAGGCGGCCTCCTGCACCGCGGTCGGCCGGCTGAACACCGACCCGAACCACGTCCGGGTGGGCACGCTGAACATCGTCAGCGCCCCGTCAGGGGACGTGGGGTCGGGGGTGGTCATGGAGTGATTGTGCCGCGACCGACGGACACATCGGTGGTCGTGGTCACCGCAGGCGGTCGGGCAACTCCTCGTGCTTCCACACGGCGCGCCAGATCCGGCGGAAATCGACGCCGTCGGCGATGGCCTCCATGACGGTGCGGTTCCCGAGATCGGCGAGCACGACGCTGCTCGCCCAGCTGCGCACATAAGCGGGGCCGAAATGGTCGCTCATCCTGGCCCACATGTCCGTTTCCTGCACCCGGCCACCATAGTCGCACGGGGAGCGGCGTCCGAGGCCCGGCCGACACGCCGCAGAGGATGACGCCGATCGAACACATGTTCGGTAAAGTCTCACCCGGATGGTTCGCACGGATCCGCGTGAGGGCCACCTCACCGCAGGTTATCCACAGGCCGCCGCGCTCTGGGAGAACTGTCCGACCCCGTCCATACAGTTGGCACATGACCGGTTCCGATGCCGGTCACCCATACCGCACACGATGCCAGACGGCGCTCGAAGTGCCAGGAAAGGAAGCCCCCATGGCTGTTGCAGATCGCCAGAAGGCCCTCGAGGCCGCGCTCGCTCAGATCGAGAAACAACACGGCAAGGGGTCGGTGATGCGCCTCGGCGACGAGACCCGGGTGCCGATGGCCTTCATCCCCACCGGATCGGTCGCTCTCGACGTCGCCCTCGGCATCGGGGGACTTCCCCGTGGTCGGATCGTCGAGATCTACGGCCCCGAGTCCAGCGGCAAGACAACGGTGGCGCTGCACGCCATCGCCAACGCCCAGGCCGCCGGGGGAATCTGCGCATTCATCGACGCGGAACACGCCCTCGACCCCGACTACGCCGGCAAGCTGGGCGTCGACACCGACGCACTCCTGGTCAGCCAGCCCGACAACGGCGAGCAGGCGCTCGAGATCGCCGACATGCTCGTGCGTTCAGGCGCGCTCGATCTCATCGTCATCGATTCCGTGGCAGCGCTCGTGCCCCGCGCCGAGATCGAAGGTGAGATGGGTGACAACCACGTCGGCCTTCAGGCCCGGCTCATGAGCCAGGCGTTGCGCAAGATGACCGGTGCACTCAACTCCGCCAACACCACGGCGATCTTCATCAACCAGCTGCGCGAGAAGATCGGCGTCATGTTCGGCTCTCCGGAAACCACCACCGGCGGGCGGGCGCTGAAGTTCTACTCTTCGGTGCGTCTCGACGTGCGCCGCATCGAAACGCTCAAGGACGGTTCCGAAAGCGTCGGCAACCGCACCCGGGTCAAGGTCGTCAAGAACAAGGTCGCCCCGCCGTTCAAGCAGGCCGAGTTCGACATCCTTTACGGTCACGGCATCAGCCGAGAAGGCAGCCTCATCGACATGGGGGTCGACGCCGGGATCATCCGCAAGGCCGGTGCCTGGTTCACCTACGGGAGCGACCAACTCGGCCAGGGCAAGGAGAACGCCCGCGCCTACCTGAAGAACAACCCCGACGTCGCCGCCGAGATCGAACAGAAGATCCTCACCTCTCTCGGCCTCATCCGGGCCGATGAGCAGCCCGTGCCGGGCGAATCGGCGGCGCCGGCCGGCCCGACCAAGTCCGGCGGACGCTCCAAGGTGCCGGCCGGGGTCGATCCGGTGACCGGTGAAGTCGCCTTCTGAGCCCACGGTGCCCGAAGCCGACGACACTCCGCCGGCAGATGCCTACGAGGTGGCGCGCGCGATCGCGCTGCGCCACCTCGACCGGCGAGACCTCACCTCGGCTGAGTTGCGTGACAAACTCCTCGCCAAGGCGGTGCCCGACGAGATCGCCGAGGCGGTGATAGCCCGGTTCGTCGAGGTGGGGCTCATCGACGACCGTCGCTACGCATTGCGCTACGCCGAGTCGCGCCAGTCATCCCGCTCGCTCTCGCGTCGGGTGGTGCGCCGTGAGCTGCAGCGCAAGGGGGTCGAGGCCGACCTCATCGACGAGGCTGCTTCCGGTCTCGACGACGAGTCCGAATACCGTACGGCCCACGAGTTCGCGCTGCGGCGCGCGCGCAGTCTCACCCGTCATCCTCGCGACGTGCAATACCGTCGGCTGGGCGGGGCGCTGGCCCGCAAGGGCTTTCCGCCGGGTCTGGTGTATCGGGTGCTGGGCGAAGTGCTGGGTGGGTCCGACGTCGATACATCCTGGTGAGGTCGCGGCGCGACGGCGCACGATGGGTTGCGCCCCGCCCTGAGCGGTCATACATTCGCGGTGGACGCCGAGTCGTGCGCACGATGGTCCAACCCGCCTGCGATGATTCGGCATGTAGAACTGTTCGACCTGTTTGACATGTGTGTGACCCACCGGAGCGGTCGGGGCCGAGCCGGATGATATGTGACGTTGCGGAAAGCAGCGAGCCTCGTGGCGTAAGGGCGTCGCCCGTACGCCAACCGGGCGTCGGCGACCCATCGTGCGCACCCTTGCCCCGATGACAGGAGGTTGCGGTGCCCAGCTCCGCGGGAGCCGTCGGACAATTGGTCCTGCTCGTCGCCAACCTCGTCGCGCTCGTGTGGTTGATCTCCTTCATCCGCCGTGGCTCCCGAGCGCGCGACGGCGCCTCCGGCTCGCGTGAGGGGGCGCCCGACGCCGACGAACTGCGGCACCTGGCCGACGCGCTCGAACGCCGGGAACAATTGCTCGGCGAGCGGGAACGTGCGGCCGTCGTCTCGCGCGGAGAACTCGACACCCAGCGCACGTTGCTCGACCAGCGCCGCAGCGAATTGGAGTCGGTGCGTGCCGACCTCGAGGTGCAGCGGGCCGCGGTGACGGCCGAACTGGAACGGGTGGCCGAGTTGACCGCCGAGCAGGCGCGGGCCGAGGTCCTGGTGGCCGCCGAACGCGATGCCAGGCGTGAGACGCTCGTGCTGGCCCGCGACATCGAGGCCGAGGCGGTGCGCGAGGCTGAGCAGCGGGCTCGGCGGATCATCGTCACCGCGATCCAGCGCCTGGCCGCGGAACAGACGTCCGAGTCGGTGATCTCGACGGTCGACCTTCCCAACGACGAGATGAAGGGTCGCATCATCGGGCGTGAGGGCCGCAATGTCCGCGCGTTCGAACAGGTCACCGGGGTCAACGTCGTGGTCGACGACACCCCCGGCACCGTGCTGCTCAGTTGCTTCGACCCGGTGCGCCGGGAGACGGCCAGGATCACCCTCGAAGAACTCATCGCCGACGGACGCATCCACCCGGCGCGGATCGAGGACGTGCATGCGCGCAGCCAGGAGCGGATCTCCGAGCGCTGCCAGCGGGCCGCCGAGGACGCCGCCGCGGAGGTCGGCATCACCGACCTCGACCCCGAGCTGATGAGGCTTCTCGGCACCCTGAGATATCGCACGAGCTTCGGCCAGAACGTGCTGCGCCATCTCGTCGAGAGCGCCCACCTGGCCCGGCTGATGGCCTCCGAGATCGGCGTCGACACTGCGGTCTGCGGACGCGCCGCCTTCCTGCACGACATCGGGAAGGCACTGAGTCACGAGGCCGAGGGATCGCACGCGTTGGTGGGGGCGGAGCTGGCCGCTCGCCACGGGGAGCATCCCGACGTCGTCCACGCGATCGCCGCCCACCACAACGAGGTCGAGCCGAGCACCGTCGAGGCGGTGTTGGTGCAGGCCGCGGACGCGATCTCAGGCTCCCGCCCGGGGGCCCGCAGGGAGGCGCTCGAGTCGTACATCCACCGGCTCGACCGGTTGGAGCAGATCGCCCTCGACCATCCCGGGGTCGAGAAGGTGTTCGCGATGCAGGCCGGTCGTGAAGTGCGGGTCATGGTGGCTCCCGAGACCGTCGACGATCTCGCCTCCCAGGAGATCGCCCGCGACATCGCCCGGCGGATCGAGAGCGAACTGAGCTATCCCGGCCAGATCCGGGTTACGGTCGTCCGGGAGTCCAGGGCCACCGAGATCGCCCAGAACCACTGAACCGCGTCACCCGTCCCGGCCGCGCTGGGGCCGCCCGGGTCAATGCGTGATGATGCGGGAGAGGAACTCCCGGGCTCGGTCGGTGCGGGGCGCGGTGAAGAACGCCTCCGGGTCCGCCTGTTCAAGGATGCGGCCCTCGTCCATGAACACGATCCGGTCGGCGGCTCGGCGAGCGAACCCCATCTCGTGGGTGACCACGATCATGGTCATGCCCTCGGCCGCCAGCGCGGCCATGGTGTCGAGCACCTCACTGACCATCTCGGGGTCGAGCGCGGAGGTGGGCTCGTCGAACAGCATGATCTTGGGATTCATCGCCAGAGCCCGGGCGATGGCCACGCGTTGCTGCTGGCCCCCCGACAACTGACCGGGGTGCTTCTCTGACTGGTTCTCGAGGCCGACGCGGGTCAGCAGGGTTCTCGCCCGCTGCTCGGCTTCGGCCGGGGGCAGATGGCGCACCCGGATCGGGCCGAGGGTCACATTCTCGAGGATCGTCTTCTGCGGGAACAGGTTGAACGACTGGAAGACCATGCCGATGTCGGCGCGCAGTGCTGCCAGGCCACGCGGATCGCTCGGCAGTTCGGTGCCGTCGACGAGGATGCGGCCGGAATCGATCGTTTCGAGGCCGTTGATCGTGCGGCACAGAGTGGACTTGCCCGATCCGGACGGGCCGAGGATGACGACCACCTCACCCGCGCGCACGCTCAGGCTGATGTCCCTCAGCACGTGCAGGTCGCCGAAGTGCTTGTCGACATGGTCGACCACCACCAGTCCGCGCGGTGTCGTGTCGATCGCGGGGGCCATGGCACCACCATAGGGCGAGAGGGCAGGGCGTGGCCGCGCGGTGTCCGGCCGCGGAGCGATCGGGCCGGCACCCGGCCGGGGCGTTCGGCTGGGCGACGCGGCGGCGAACAACTACAGTTGGCGCCGATGCCTGACACCTTGAACTCCGCGTCGGCCGGCCGGACCCGCACCTACGAGGTCATCACCTACGGCTGCCAGATGAACGTCCACGATTCCGAGCGCATCGCCGGGCTGCTGGACGCCGGCGGGTACGTCCACAGCGACGTCCCCGTGGCCGACGAGGGTGGCGCCGACGTGGTCGTGTTCAACACGTGCGCCGTCCGCGAGAACGCCGACAACCGCCTGTACGGAAACCTGGGTCATCTCGCCGCGGTGAAGGCCCGCCGGCCCGGGATGCAGATCGCCGTCGGTGGTTGCATGGCCCAGAAGGATCGCGACCTCATCGTGAGTAAGGCCCCGTGGGTCGACGTGGTGTTCGGCACCAACAACCTCGGGTCGCTGCCCGTGCTGCTGGAGCGGGCGCGGGTCGAGCAGGAGGCTCAGGTCGAGATCCGCGAGGCGCTGGTCGACTTTCCGAGCAACCTGCCGTCGCGACGCGAGTCGCCCTACGCGGCGTGGGTGTCGATCAGCGTGGGCTGTAACAACACATGCACGTTCTGCATCGTGCCGCACCTGCGCGGCAAGGAGACCGACCGGCGTCCCGGCGACATCCTCGCCGAGATCCGGGCCCTCGTCGCCGACGGCGTCCAGGAGATCACGCTGCTCGGGCAGAACGTGAACAGCTACGGGGTGGAGTTCGGAGACCGGGAGGCGTTCGGGAAGTTGTTGCGCGCCTGCGGCGACATCGAGGGTCTCGAACGGGTGCGCTTCACGAGCCCGCACCCGGCCGCGTTCACCGACGACGTCATCGCCGCGATGGCCGAGACCCCCAACGTCATGCCGCAGCTGCACATGCCGCTGCAGTCGGGCAGCGACCGGATCCTGCGCACCATGCGCCGGTCGTATCGCTCGGGCCGGTTCCTCGACATCCTCGACCGGGTGCGGCACGCGATCCCGCAGGCGGCCATCACCACCGACATCATCGTGGGGTTCCCCGGCGAGACCGAAGAGGATTTCCAGCAGACCCTCGACGTCGTGGACCGCGCGGAGTTCAGCGCGGCCTTCACCTTCCAATACTCCATCCGCCCTGGAACCCCGGCGGCCACGATGCCCGACCAGGTGCCCCGCGACGTCGTCCAGGAGCGCTACCTGCGCCTGGTGGCGCTGGTCGACGACACCGCCTGGCGGCTCAACCGGCAACTCGTCGGCCGCGAGGTCGAGGTCATGTTCGCCGTCGGTGAGGGTCGCAAGGACGCCGACACCCACCGCGTGTCGGGGCGCGCGCGCGACAACCGTCTCGTCCACGTCGCCGTCCCCGACGACCCGGCGCTGCGCCCGCGTCCCGGGGACATCGCGGTGTGCGACATCACCTACGCCGCGCCCCACCACCTCGTCGCCGACCGGGGGTTCCGGGGGCTGCGCCGCACGAGGGGCGGGGACGCCTGGGAGGCACGCACGGCTGCGCCGTCGAGTTCGGGAGTGTCGCTCGGCATGCCCGGTGTCGGCGCGCCGTCGGCGCCGGTCGCCACCCCGCACTGCGGCTGAGAGCGGCCCGCATGCGACTGGTGGGGGCCGCGCCGTGCGCAGCCCCCACCAGTGGACTCGTTGTGATGCCCCGCTGTGCGAGGCCGGGTGCTCAGAGATTCCCGGTCTTGCCCTCAAGGAAGGACTGGGCCTGGTCGACCTTGCCGGCGTAGCGTCCACCGGTCTTCTCGTCGATCATGTCACCGGCCCGCTCGATCCCCTGGTCGACCTGCGCTTCGTGCTCATTGACGAAATCCTTGGCCTTGTCCAGGTTCTCCCCGCTGGCGGCATCCTTGATCTGGTCGAAGATCCCCATAGGCGCATCCTTTCGCCGACTCGCCCCGCGATCAGGGCACGTCCCCATCGTGCACCAGATGAGCCGATCCGGCCAGGGTCGGGCAGAATATCGGTCCTGAAGCTCAATCCGCTCCGCGTCGGGCGGGTGCAGGCCCGGCCGACGCGGGGAGGGCGTCGCAACTGATGAGGAGGTCGGGTGAACGTGCTCCCTCCGGTGCTCGTGCTCAACGGGCCCACCGCGAGCGGCAAGAGTGCCCTGGCGATCGACCTCGCACTGGCGCTGGGGCGGGCCGGGCGTCCGGCCGAGGTGGTCAACGCCGATTCCATGCTGGTCTACCGGGGCATGGACATCGGCACGGCCAAGCCCACACCTGCTGAGCGACACGGCGTGGTCCACCACCTCATCGACATCATGGATGTCACCGACACGGCGACGGTCGCGCAATTCCAAGGGTTGGCGCGCGGCGCGATCACCTCCTGCCGGCAGCGAGGCGTCCTTCCGATCGTCGTGGGCGGGTCGGCGCTGTACGTCCACGCCATCGTCGACGAGTTCGACTTCCCGGGCACCGATCCCGTCATCCGGGAGCGTTATGCGCGCCGTCTCGACGAGATCGGTGCCGCGGCGCTGCACGCCGAACTCGCGGCCCGGGCCCCACTCGTCGCCGCCGACATCCTGCCCGGCAACGGACGCCGCGTCGTCCGGGCCCTGGAGGTGCTCGATCTCACGGGTTCGGCGCGTCCGCGCCTGCCGGAGTGGACATACGCACTCCCCGGCATCGTCCAGGTCGGTCTCGACCTCGACCGGGACGAGTTGGACCGTCGGATCGACCAGCGGGTCGATCGGATGTGGGCCGAGGGGCTCGTCGGCGAGGTGCGCCGACTCGAGACGGCCGGCCTGCGCCGGGGCCTCACCGCCTCCCGGGCGCTCGGCTACCGGCAGGTGCTGGAGATGTTCGACGGGCTGATCGACGAGGAAGAGGCCCGTCGGCGCACCGCGTCGGGCACCCGGAGGTTCGCCCGTAAGCAACTCTCGTGGTTCCGTCGCGACCCGCGGATCGTCTGGCTTGCGGCCGGGTCGCCCGACACGGTGGCCCGGGTGCTCGCGTGGTTATCCTGACCCCATGCGCAGCATTTCGTTCTCGAAGGGCCACGGCACCCTCAACGACTTCGTGATCGTTGAGGACAGGTCGAATCTCGAGCCGTTGAGCGACGACGACGTGAGGTTCCTCTGCGACCGTCGTGCGGGTGTCGGGGCCGACGGGCTGCTGCGGGTCACCCGGGCCAAGAACATCCCTGGATGGACCGGGCCCGACCTGTGGTTCATGGACTACCGCAACGCCGACGGCTCGATCGCCGAGATGTGCGGCAACGGGCTGAGGGTGTTCGGGCGCTACCTCTACGACCAGGGGCTGCTCGCGCGGGAACCCGCGGAGGTGGGCACGAGGGCGGGGGTGCGGTGGATCGAGCCGCGTGCCGAAGGGGGCCTCTCCGTGACGATCGGGGCGGTCACGATCAGTGACGAGCAGGTCAGCATCAGCACGGTCGACGGCACGTGGCCGGCCGTGAAGGTCGACGTCGGCAACCCGCACGCGGTCGTGCTGCTGCCGCCCGCCACCGACCTGTCGGCCCTCGACCTGCGGCACGCGCCACGATGGTCGCCCGCCGACGCGTACCCGCGCGGCGTCAACGTCGAGTTCGTCGTGCCGACAGGCAGTGACGAGGTGGCGATGCGGGTCTTCGAACGCGGCTCCGGCGAGACGATGTCGTGCGGCACCGGGACAGTGGCGGCGGCCGCCGCCTACGCACACTCGACCGGACGCGGCGACGGCATCTTCTCCGTGACAGTGCCGGGGGGCCGGGTCGACGTCGAACTGGCGTTGGGGGAGGCCGTACTGAGCGGTCCGGCGGTCATCGTGGCGTCCGGCCGGGTTCACCTTCCCTCCTGACGCCGGCGCGCCGGCTACGCCCAGTGCAAAACCAGTTGGGCCGACCCTGCCGCGATGGGAGACTGGGTTCAACATGACTGCACGATCGCCCAGACTCCTCCCACCCGGTTCATCCCGCCACGCCGAATCCGACCCGCCCGAGGCCGACCTCGATCCCGACGCCATCGATCCCGAAGAGTTGATGGCGACCACCCCGGACGCCGAGGGTTACGACGGCCTGCAACTCGACCTGGCCGAGCGCCTGTCGCTGCGTCGCGTGCCCGGCATGTCAACCGAACTCAGCGATGTCACCGAGGTCGAGTATCGCCAGTTGCGGCTCGAACGGGTGGTGCTCGTCAGCGTGTGGACCTCCGGCACCCAGGACGACGTCGACAACGCGCTCGCCGAGCTGAAGCTTCTCGCCGAGACCGCGGGGAGCCAGGTGCTCGAGGCCCTCGTGCAGCGTCGGCACCGTCCCGACCCGGCCACCTACATCGGCAGGGGCAAGGTCGACGAGCTGCGCGAGGTGGTCGTCGCCACGGGCGCCGACACGGTCATCTGTGACGGCGAACTGCAACCCGCCCAGTTGCGCAACCTCGAGGACCGCGTCAAGGTCAAGGTCGTCGACCGCACGGCCCTGATCCTCGACATCTTCGCCCAGCACGCCAAGAGCGTCGAGGGCAAGACCCAGGTCGAGCTCGCGCAACTCCAGTACCTCAAGCAACGACTGCGCGGTTGGGGCGGCAACCTGTCGCGGCAGACCGGTGGGCGAGCCGCCGGCGGCGTCGGCATCGGCGGCCGCGGGCCCGGTGAGACCAAGATCGAGACCGACCGGCGGCGCATCAACACCCGGATCTCCCAATTGCGGGTGCGCCTGCGTGACCTCGACGCCACCCGGGAGACCAAGCGGGCCGACCGGCGACGCCATCTCATCCCGTCGGTGGCGATCGTCGGTTACACCAACGCCGGCAAGTCGTCGCTGCTCAACCGACTGACCGGGGCGGGCGTGCTGGTCGAGGATGCGTTGTTCGCCACCCTCGACCCGACCACCCGGCGGGCGACCACCGTTGACGGCCGGGTCTACACCCTCACCGATACCGTCGGATTCGTCCGGCACCTGCCACACGACCTCGTCGAGGCGTTCGCGTCGACCCTCGAGGAGTCGACCAGCGCCGACCTGCTGGTGCACGTCGTCGACGGCTCCGACGCCGACCCGCTGGGACAGGTGCGGGCGGTGCACTCGGTGCTCGCCGACATCGGCGCGAGTGACGTGCCCGAACTGATGGTGATCAACAAGACCGACCGGGCAGATCCCGAACAGCTCACGCTGCTGCGCAGCCAACTTCCCGATGCCGTGTTCGTCTCGGCACGCCGGGGCGACGGCATCGAGGAACTCACCCGACGCGTCGAGTCGCTGCTGCCGTCACCCGATGTCGAGATGGCGGTGCTGCTGCCCTACTCGCGCGGCGATCTGCTCGATCGCATCCACCGCAGTGGCCAGCTGGTGAGCCTCGACCACACCGGCGAGGGAACACGTGTCGTGGCCCGTGTTCACGCCGACCTGGCCGGTGAGCTCGCCCCGTACGCCGAGTGATCCGGGGTTATCCACAGGGTTCCGCCGGGGGCGACTCGGGCGGTTAGGCTGTCGCGGTGAGTCAGACCGACGAGCCCCTGCACCGGCGCATCCTGGCCTCGGCCGTCGACGACCTCGGCGGCGCCACCCGCGACGGGCAGGTGCTGATGGCCGGGGCCGTGGCGCGGGCCTTGTCCACCGGGGAGCATCTCCTCGTCCAAGCGGGCACCGGCACCGGTAAGTCGCTCGGCTATCTGGCGCCCGCGCTGGCGGCCCTGCTCGACGGTGACGCCGAACGCGTCGTGGTCGCCACCGCCACCCTCGCGCTGCAGGCCCAACTTGCGGGATCCGACATCCCGCACGCGCTGGCCGCCGCGGAGCAGATCACCGGGCGCCGGCTCGTGCCGGCGGTACTCAAGGGCCGAACCAACTACGCCTGCGTGTTGCGGGTGCGAGCCGGGGCACCCGACGAACAGGGCTCGCTGTTCGGGTCGACCGACATGGTGGATGCGGTGCGTGACTCGGGGGCCGACAGCGGTTCGGTGCTCGGGGCCGAAGTGGTGATGCTGCGTGAGTGGGCCGAGGAGCAGGTGTCGCGAGGAGAACTCGCCGACCGCGACGACGCGCCGGCCCATACCCCGCGTGCCTGGGCGCAGGTTTCGATCCCCACCCGGGAGTGTCTCGGTGTGGCTCGCTGCCCGTTCGGGGCCGAGTGCCGCATCGAGGAATCCCGAGAGCGAGCCCGCCGGGCGGACCTCGTGGTCACCAATCACGCGCTGCTCGCGATCGACGCCATGCACGGGGGCACGGCCCTGCCCGAATACGACCTGCTGGTCATCGACGAGGCGCACGAACTTGTCGGCCGGGTCACGGGGGCGGCCAGCGCCGAGCTCAGCCCGCAGATGGTCGAGCGGGTCGCCCGCCGGGTGATGCCGTGGACGAGCGATGAGCCGGCACTGGAGTTGCTCGAGGCGGCCGACGATCTCAGGGCCGCGATCGACGTGGCTCCGCTCGAGCAGGTGCGCGACGCCGACAACCCGGTGGTTCCGGCGCTCCAGCGGGTCCGCGCGGCGTCCCGGGCCGTCGTCTCGGGCCTCGGCTCGGGCAAGGACAACGACCCGGATCGTGCGCAGGCCACCGCGGCGGCCAAGGAGGTCTTCGACATCTCGGCCCGGATGGCCGCACTCGCCGCCGACGACGTCGTGTGGGTCAGCGACCGGGACCGGTTCGGGCGTCAGCTCGTGGTCGGGCCGCTGTCGGTCGCCGGGCTCATGCACGCGTCGGTTCTGTCACGCACCCCCGTGGTGATGACCTCGGCGACCCTGCGCATCGGTGGCGATTTCAGCCAGGTCGCCTCGACGATGGGCCTCTGGCCTCGCGACCGGCTCGAGGGTGCTGCCACGCCCGCCCTCGACGAGGCCGACGACGATCGGCAGCCCTGGCGTGCGCTCGACGTCGGTTCGCCGTTCGACTATCCGCGCCAGGGCATCGTGTACGTGGCGTCGCACTTGCCCAAGCCGCGTCGTGACGGCATCACCGACGAGGCGCTGGGCTGCCTCGCGGAATTGGTCTGGGCGGCCGGCGGTCGCACGCTCGGCCTGTTCGCCTCCCAGCGAGCCGCGGAGACCGCCGCGCGACACGTGCGCTCGGCCGTGCCCGGTGCGAGTGTCCTCTGCCAGGGCGACTCCCAGCTCTCGGAACTCACCCGCCGCTTCGTGGAGGAGCCCGACACCAGCCTGTTCGGCACCATCTCGTTGTGGCAGGGCATCGACGTGCCCGGCGACACGTGTCGACTGGTCGTCATCGACAAGATCCCGTTCCCCCGACCCGACGAGCCTCTGCTGCAGGCCCGCCAGCGTGCCGTCACCGAGGCGGGCGGCAACGGCTTCATGGCCGTCGCCGCGACCCATGCCGGTCTTCTGCTGGCGCAGGGGGCCGGGCGGCTGATCCGCCGCCTGGACGACCGCGGCATGGTGGCCGTGCTCGACCCGCGCCTGCTCACCGCCCGCTACGGATCGTTCCTCAGGGCGTCGATGCCCGACATGTGGCTGACACGAGACCACGAGGTCGCGATCCGCGCGCTGCAGCGGCTGGCGTCGGGGGCCGACGGCTGATTCGTGGTCAGTCGAGTGTCAGCAGCCGATCCACGAGGTCGTGACAGCGGTCGGGCACCTCGATCACCTTGATCCGTGAGGTGCGACCGCCGGTGAGCCTGAGTTCTCGCGGGCGCACCCCGAGAGCCACCGCCAGCGCGCTCACCACGGCCAGGTTCGCGCGGCCGTCGACGGCCCGCTCCCGGACCGAGATCATGAGCGCGTCGGGGCCGGGGTCAGTGAGGTGGTAGCGGCCGCCGACCCGGGTGCTGCGAGCCCCCGGCTTGACGCGGACGCGCACGAGCATGGGCTCAGACGCGCCGCAGCACCGCGACCACCCTGCCCAGGATGGAGGCGTGGTTGCCGTCGATGGGATCGTAGGCCGGGTTGTGCGGCATGAGCCACACCTGATCGCCCGTGCGCTTGAAGGTCTTCACCGTCGCCTCGGTGTCGAGCAGGGCGGCGACGATGTCACCGTTGCTGGCGGTTTGCTGCTGGCGCACCACGACCCAGTCGCCGTCGCAGATCGCGGCGTCGACCATGGAATCCCCGCGCACTTCGAGCATGAACAACGTGCCCTCGCCCACCAGTTGGCGGGGAAGGGCGAACACGTCTTCAACGCGCTCCTCGGCAAGGATCGGGCCACCGGCCGCGATCCGTCCGACGAGGGGCACGGTGACCGAGTGGGCGACCGCGTCACCCGACCCGGTGGGGTCTGCGGTGGCGTCGGGGTCGAGTGTGGGCGTGATGGGGGAGACGGGCGCGGCCAGCGCCGGCACGACCACTTCGAGGGCCCGGGGACGGTTCGGATCACGCCGCAGGAAGCCCTTGGACTCGAGCACCTTGAGCTGGTGGGCGACGCTCGAGGAACTGGCCAGCCCGACCGCCTCGGCCATCTCACGGATGCTGGGCGGGTAGCCGCGGGCCTCGACGCTCTGGCGGATCACGTCGAGAATCAGCCGCTGTCGCGCGGTGAGTCCATCGGCGTCGACGGGACCGTCGGGGATCACCGAAAGGCTGCCGGTGCCGAACTCGGTGGTGAGTTCGGTGTTGCTGGGACGCCCCACGTGTCGGCGCTCGGGTCGTGCCGGGCGCACATCGCCGGCGGCCGGACGCCCGGGGCGCCGCCGGGGCGGGGACGGGGGCCAGGTGGCTTCGGCGGGTCGCTTGGCGGGCCGCTGGGGCGGGTCGGAGGGCACATCATTCGCCATGGCTCAAGGCTAGCCAATCCCCGGCCGGAATTCGAAGATTTGTTCGAGCGTGTCGCGTTGGCGGAGCGGCTGGTACGACGCGAGCGTCGTGGCATGTGGAGTCGGTCGGCGAAAAGTGTCAGTGCGATCCGATGGCATGGACTCCATCAGGCAACGACTGTCGCCCCACGGTCGGATTTCCCGCCCGGCGATGTCGCGACCAGCATCGAACACCTGTTTGATTCAGAACGAGTTTTCGATACAGTGGCATCGTCGAACTGGTGTTCGAAACACCACGACCGTCCGGCGAATCCGTCCTGGCGAACCACTGAGGAGGACACGATGTCCGCGCTGGCGATCCATGACCCCGCGACCGATACCCGCATGCCGCACGCTTCGGGCCCGTCCCGGCGCGACGTGCGACTGCGGCTGGTCACCGACACTGCGACTCCGGTTACGCCCACGCTTCTCGCGCCGGGCGCGATGGCGCGATCGGGGGTTCGTACGCCGCACGCCGTGGCGAGTGGCCGGGTCGTCGGGCCCCGGCCCCGGGTCGCGACCGCCGCGCCGCGTGATACGCCGGTGCGCCTGGTCGCGAGCGGGCACACGGCGATGGGTTCCACCGCGGGTGTCCGCCTGAGCGAGCGGGGCATGCTCGCGGTGCTGCTCGTGTTCGCCGTGCTCGCAGCCGCCGGCGTCACGATGATCGTGGCGAGCTTCCTGGCCGTGAGCAACGCGCCCCTAGACGCCCCGACGGGCCCGCCCCAGTCGGTGGTCGCGGTGGGATCCTGAGGCCGAGACCGACCGTGCCCGCGGTGGCGGTCAGTCGCCGGTGCGGGGTTGTTCGGGACCGTCGAAGCGCGCTCCGACCGGATTCGATCCTGAGAGCACGAACACGAGCACGATGATGCCGCCCACCAGGGGGATGAGGCCGAGCAGGTACATCCAGCCAGACCGGTCGGTATCGTGCAGTCGGCGTACGGTCAGTGCGACACCCGGGACGATCGTGGCGAGCGCCCACGCCCACAGCAGTGCGATGAGGAACCATCCGAAGGCGTTGGTCGATCCGTCGCTCGCGCGGCCTCCCAGCATCAGCGGGATTTCGAGCACGAAGACGACGATGAGGTTGCCGAGCATCACCCACCAGTACTCGCTCATCCCGGCGCGCCCGTCGAACTTGGCGTAGTTCTGGAAGTACGCGGTCATCGCCTGCACCAGTCCCATACGGGGGCGCGAGGGGGCGACGGGCGCCGTGAACCAGGAGCCGCCGCCCGAGTATCCCGCCTGCGGGTAGCCGCCCTGGTCATAGCCCGACTGAGGGTAGCCCGACTGAGGGTAGCCCGGCTGGGGATAGCCGCGCGCTGGGTATAGCCCGGCTGGGGGTAGCCGCCCTGGGGGTGGGCCCCGGGGCGGGGATCGGAGGGGGCGCCTGCCGGGGGTTGCCCGCCGGGGGTGGGGCTACCGGGGGGCGGGCCGTACGGTTCGCCGTGCGCCCTCTCGTCGGGGTCGCCGGGGGTGTTCCAGTCCCAGTTGCTGGTCATCGCGTGATCTCCTCGTGGGGATGGGGCCTCGCTCCGGCAGCGTCGCCGAACCGAGCGTGCCCGGGCACACTCTACGACTCACGAGTGCGGCGCGACAGGGGGGTTCGCCGGCTGGTGCGGCCGGGCGAGCGTCCCGGTGCGAGCCTCCGACGGGGTTCCCGAGGGGATCGTCGCGACGCGCCGGGCCACGTATTGACGTTGGAGGGCCGGGAGCCTTAAGTTACCCACATCTAGTAGTTACAATGGTGTTGTTCCTCCACAGATTGTGGTCTTATCCACATTTCATCCACAGCGCTACCCACAGCGACACCCACAGGTGTGCCCGCCGGGGCGGCGGTGACGAAGCCGTGGCAGGAGCGGTGCCGGCGACCGGGTCTCACCGGCCGAACGACCATTCGAGGGGGCGATGGACGATGTTCTGTCCGTTCTGCCATCACACGGACTCCCGCGTGCTCGACTCGCGTGTCACCGACGACGGTGCGGCCATCCGCCGCCGCCGCCAGTGCCCCGTGTGCGAGCGCAGGTTCACCACCGTCGAGCAGATGCAGCTCGTGGTGATCAAGAAGTCGGGGGTCGTCGAGCCCTTCCAACGCGACAAGGTGATCGCCGGTGTGCGGAAGGCCTGCACGGGGCGGCCGGTCTCCGACGACGATCTCGCGCGGCTGGGCCAGCGCGTCGAGGAGGCGCTGAGGGCGTCCGGCATGGCCGAGGTACCCACCGACGAGATCGGGCTCGCGATCCTCAAGCCGCTGAGCGAACTCGACCCTGTGGCCTACCTGCGCTTCGCCAGCGTCTACAAGCACTACCAGTCACTCGACGACTTCGAGTCGGAGATCGCCGAGTTGCGCGGGTTCACCACGGCTGACGAGGGGGAGCCCACGAACTCGGCCGCCCATCACCTGGTGCCCGGCTGACATCGGTCACGGGCGATCGGGTCACCCGAGCGGCCGGCGGGCGGTCCTCCGCGGAAGACCGTCAGGGCTGTGGACTTCGGGGCGCCGATCCACAACCACAGGGGCGGTGACGCCCATCCCATCGACACCCACCCAGAGACACGCACCGGTCGATACACACCGATCGACCCGCTGAGATACCACCGAGACAAGGACTGGAGAACCCGGATGACCGAGACTGCACGCGCGAACAAGCGGTCCACGCGCAAGCCTGAGGGCCTCACCATCGAGCGCATCTTCACCACCGAGGGGGTGCATCCCTATGACGAGGTCACCTGGGAGAAGCGCGATGTCGTGCAGACGAACTGGAAGACGGGGGAGACCGTCTTCGAGCAGCGGGGGGTGGATTTCCCGTCCTTCTGGAGCGTCAACGCGTCGACGATCGTCACCACCAAGTACTTCCGGGGCGCGCTCGGCACCGATGTGCGCGAAACGAGCCTGCGGGCGCTGATCGATCGGGTGGTCGGCACCTACACCCGCACCGGGCGCGAGAACGGCTACTTCGCCACACCGAAGGACGGCGACGTCTTCTCCGATGAACTCACCTGGATGCTGCTGCACCAGTACTTCAGCTTCAACTCCCCGGTGTGGTTCAACGTGGGAACGAGCAGTCCGCAACAGGTGAGCGCCTGCTTCATCCTCAGCGTCGACGACTCGATGGACTCCATCCTCAACTGGTACAAGGAGGAGGGATTCATCTTCAAGGGTGGCTCGGGCGCCGGGCTGAACCTCTCACGCATCCGCTCGTCGAAGGAACTGCTGAGCTCCGGGGGCACGGCCTCGGGCCCGGTGTCGTTCATGCGTGGCGCCGACGCCTCGGCCGGCACGATCAAGTCGGGCGGGGCCACTCGCCGGGCCGCCAAGATGGTGGTGCTCGACGTCGACCACCCCGATATCGAGGAGTTCGTCGAGACCAAGGCCCGCGAAGAGGACAAGATCCGCGCGCTGCGCGACGCCGGATTCGACATGGACCTCGGTGGCCGCGACATCACCAGCGTCCAGTACCAGAACGCGAACAACTCGGTGCGGGTCACCGACGAGTTCATGCGCGCGGTCGAGGACCGCGCCCCGTTCGGGCTGCGCGCCCGGATGACCGGCGAGGTGATCGAGGAGGTCGACGCCCGCTCGCTGTTCGACAAGATCGCGAAGGCCGCCTGGGAATGCGCCGACCCCGGCCTGCAGTACGACGACACGATCAACGACTGGCACACCAACCCCGAGACCGGGCGGATCACCGCGTCCAACCCGTGCTCGGAATACATGAGCCTCGACAACTCCTCGTGCAACCTGGCGAGCCTCAACCTGTTGAAGTTCCTGCGCGACGACGACACGCTTCGACACGGAATCGTTCGTCAAGGCCGTCGAACTCGTCATCACCGCGATGGACATCTCGATCACCTTCGCCGATTTCCCGACCGAGAAGATCGGCGAGACCACCCGCAAGTTCCGCCAGCTCGGCATCGGATACGCCAACCTGGGGGCGCTGCTCATGGCCCAGGGTCTCGGCTACGACTCCGACGGTGGCCGCGCCCTGGCGGCCTCCATCACCTCGCTGATGACCGCCACGGCATACCGGCGCAGCGCCGAACTCGCCGCGGTCGTCGGTCCCTACGAGGGTTACGCCCGCAACGCCGACGCGCACCAGCGGGTGATGCGCAAGCACCAGGCGGCCAACGACTCGCTGCACGTGCTGCACGACAACGACAGGGCCGTGCACGCGGTGGCTGGCGCCGAGTGGGACCGCGTCGTCAAGCTCGGCGCCGAGAACGGCTTCCGCAACGCCCAGGCGTCTCTGCTCGCACCCACCGGCACCATCGGGTTCATGATGGACTGCGACACCACCGGCATCGAGCCCGACTTCTCGCTCGTGAAGTTCAAGAAGCTGGTCGGCGGCGGATCGATGCAGATCGTCAACCAGACCGTGCCCCGGGCACTGCTCAAGCTCGGCTACACGGCCGACCAGAGCGATGCCATCGTCGCGTTCATCGCCGAGCACGGGCACGTCGTCGGCGCTCCGCATCTCCAGGCGCAGCACGCCGAGGTGTTCGACACCGCCATGGGCGAGCGTGCGATCAGGCCGATGGGTCACGTCCGGATGATGGCCGCGGTGCAACCGTTCCTGTCGGGTGCGATCAGCAAGACCGTCAACCTGCCCGAATCGGCGACGGTGGCCGAGATCGCCGATGTCTACCTGCAGGGCTGGAAGCTCGGGCTCAAGGCGCTGGCCGTCTACCGGGACAACTGCAAGGTCGGGCAGCCGCTGAGCGACGGGAGGAAGAAGGCTGAGACCAAGCCCGCCGAGGTCAAGCCCGAGGTGCGGATCGAGTACCGTCCGCGCCGCGAGCGGCTGCCCAAGTCGCGTTCCGGGCGCACCACCTCGTTCTCGGTGGCCGGCGCCGAGGGGTACATGACGGCCAGTGAGTATCCCGATGGCCATCTCGGTGAGGTGTTCCTCAAGCTGGGTAAGCAGGGTTCCACGCTGTCCGGTGTCATGGACGCCTTCTCGATCGCGATCTCCATCGCCCTGCAGTACGGCGTGCCGCTGGAGACCTACGTGCAGAAGTTCACCAACCTCAAGTTCGAGCCCGCAGGCATGACCGACGATCCCGACATCCGGATCGCGCAGTCGATCATGGACTACATCTTCCGTCGCCTGGCCCTCGACTACCTGAGCTTCGACGAGCGCGCCGAACTCGGCATCTACACCGCGGCCGAACGTGCCCGTTATGTCGAGACAGGCTCCTACCTCTCCGAAGAGGACGAGGCGCTGATGCCCGAGTCCGAGTCGCTCAAGAACGATGACGGCGACAACGTCCGGATCCACGAGGACGGCCCGAACCAGCCCGCGTTGGTCGATTCGTTGCCCCTCGTGGGCCAGGCGCACACCACCGCCGAGTTGATGGAGCGGATTTCGGGTCACGCGGTCGACGCGCCGCTGTGCCTGACGTGCGGTACC
The DNA here is from genome assembly GCA_963798885.1 of uncultured Actinomycetota bacterium. Lineage (GTDB taxonomy): Bacteria > Actinomycetota > Actinomycetes > Propionibacteriales > Propionibacteriaceae > JAJYQH01. The sequence goes on from CAWCUX010000001.1 coordinate 55,718, forward strand.
AAGATGCGGCCGAGCGGGTCGTGCTACGTCTGCGAGGGTTGCGGCGCCACCAGCGGCTGCAGCTGACCGACGACACCGACAGGCAAGGCGGGTCGGCCCCCGGGGTTGCCGGGGGCCGACCCGCCTTGCGCAACCCCGGTGACACCAGCGGCCGTTCACCCGGCGTGGATGTGACCTTTCCCAACCTCCCGCGGCACTAGGCTCGGGCGTCGGAGGTGGCATGTGGGCCAGGTGATCAGCGGTTTCGTCACGATCTGGCTCGTCATCGCCGTCGGGTGGACGCTGGCCCACTTCCGGGTGTTCGACGAGCGGGCCCAGGTCACGATGAGCCGGCTGAGCTTCTTCGTCGGTTCACCCGCCCTGCTGTTCAGCATGCTGTCGACCACCGACCTGCGCCGGCTGTTCGCGGACAATCTGCTGGTGTCGGTCATCGCGGTGGCCGGATCGCTCGGCCTGTGGTTGCTGGTCGCCCGCACCGTGCTGGGACTCGACGCGGGCTCCACGATCATCGGGGGCTTCGGGTCGTGCTACATCAACGCGGCCAATCTCGGCATCCCGATCGCGACCTACGTCCTGCACGACGCCAGTTGGGTGGCCCCGATCCTGCTCGTGCAGGTCTCCGTGCTGCAACCGATCGGCTTGGCACTGCTCGACTCGCTCGCGGCGAAGGATCGCGGACTGGGGTTCTCCTGGGGCCGGTACGCCTCCATGCCCTTCCGCAATCCGATGACGATCGGCACCCTTCTGGGCCTGGCGGTGAACATGCTGGGGATCCGGGTGCCCGGGGTGGTCTCGGACCCGATCGGCCTGCTGGGGGCCCTGGCGGTGCCCACGATGCTGCTCGCGTTCGGCATCAGCCTGCGGCTCGGACCGCTACCCGGGCGGGGCCCGGGCCTGGCGCCCTCGTTGGTGGCCAGTGGGCTGAAACTGGTCGCTCAACCGCTCATCGCCTGGGGAGTGGGCCGTGCGCTCGGCCTGCCGCCGGCCACGGAGTTCGCCGTGGTCGTGGTGGCCGGGCTCCCGGCGGCGCAGAACATCTTCGTCAACGCGGTGCGCTACCAGCGGGCGGTGGTGCTGGCCCGCGACGTCGTCTTCCTCACGACCGTCGCCTCGATCCCGAGCATCATGATCATCGCGGCGGTAGTGCAGCACTGAGGCCGCGCACGCCCCGGCGTGACGACCCCCGTTGTCCGGGGTCGGGTCTAGGTTGTCGCCATGGCCGCCACAGCGGCCCGACGCCCCTGATCCTGCGGGCACTGCCCGGTGTGGGTGTGCTCCGTCATTACCGGCGCGAGTGGTTCGCGGTGATGTTCTCGCGGGCCTCACGGTGCTCGCGTATCTCGTGCCGCAGGTCATGGCCTATTCCGCGGTCGCCGGGCTTCCCGCGGTGGTGGGGCTGTGGGCGGCGATCGGCCCCTTGCCGTCTACGCGGTGCTCGGCAGTTCGCGTCAACTCTCGGTCGGCCCCGAGTCGACGACGGCGTTGATGACCGGTGCCGGGGTCGCCGCGGTAGCCGGCGGTCGTCCGGGAGCGTCGCTCCAACGGATCGCTGCCGGGCTGGCGATCGCGGTCGCGGGCGTCGCCCTGGTGGCCTGGGTAGTGCGTCTCGGGTTCCTCGCCGCGATGCTCAGCCGCCCCGTCCTCGACGGGTACATGGCCGGGATCGCGGTGCTGATGATCGGCTCCCAACTCGGCCGGGCCAGCCGCCTCGACATTCCGACGGGACGCCCCGACCAGGAGGTGGCCTACTGGCTCGGGAATCTCGACCGGGCGCACCCGGCGACCCTCGCGCTGTCCGCAGCCGTGCTGGTCGGACTGTTCGCCGCCCAGCGCTGGCGCCCCGCCTGCCCGGGCCCCTGATCATGATGGTCGTCTCCGCGGTGGTGGTCGTGGTGTTCGGGCTCGACAGGTACGGGGTGGTCACTGTCGACCGGGTGCCGACAGGGCTGCCGCAGCCACGATTCCCCGACCTCGCCGGGCTCCCGTGGCCCGAACTGTTCATCGCCGCCACGGTCGGATCGTGCTGGTCGGCTTCTCCGACAACGTGCTCACCGGCCGGGCCTTCGCCGCGAAGCGCCGTGAGAGCATCGACGCCAACCAGGAACTCTTGGCGCTGGCCGGCATCAACCTCGCGGCCGGGTTCTCCCAGGGCTTCCCCGTGTCGAGTTCTGGAAGTCGCACGGTGCTTGGTGACGCCATGGGGTCGCGCACGCAACTGTCCTCGCTCGTCACCACCGTGGGTGTGATCGTGGTGCTGCTTGTGGCCGCACCGCTGCTGTCGACGTTCCCGAGCGCGGCATTGGCGCGGTCGTGATCTATGCGGCCGTCCGGCTGATCAACCCGGCCGAATGGCGCCGGATCGGGCGGTTCCGGCGCAGCGAACTCGCGTTGGCCCTGGCCACGACGGCTTCCGTGCTCTGGTTCGGGGTGCTGGCCGGCATCGGCGTGGCGGTCGTGCTGAGCGTGGTCGAACTTCTGAGACGGTTGGCGACGCCGCATGACGGCATCCTCGGCATCGTGCCCGGTCTGGCCGGCATGCACGACATCGACGACTACGAGGATGCCCGCCAGGTGCCGGGGTTGGTCGTCTATCGGTACGACGCGCCCCTGTTCTTCGGTAACGCCGAGAACTTCCTGCGTCGAGCCGTCGAATCCCTCGATGATGCGCCCGCGCCGCCTCGGTGGCTGCTGCTGAACATGGAGGCGAACGTCGAGGTCGACCTCACCGCCGTCGACGTGCTCGACCAGCTCCGACAACGGGTGGCGGCCCGGGGCGTCGTCCTGGCTCTGGCCCGGGTCAAGCACGACCTCTACGAGCAGTTGGACGCCGCCGGTTTCGTCGACCTCGTAGGTCGCGAGCTGATCTTCGCGACCCTCCCGACGGCGGTGACGGGCTTCCTCGCCGCCGACGGTGGTCAACCATCCGAGCGGACGACACCCCCGGGTCGACGAATCCGCGGCCCGGCAGGGGGTGACTTTGCCATGAGTCCGACAGGGGGACATGATTTCCCCGTGGCCGATCACCCGTTCCGATGTCGTCGGGGACGCCCCGACGCTGGTCGCGGGCGACGCGACCAGCAGGCGCGCCACCATGATCCTGCAACGTGCCCAGAATCTGGCGGATCGGCTCCGCGAGGAGGCGCAGCAGGAGGCGGATCAGGCGAGGATCGAGGCGGCGCGGTTCCGCGCCGAGGCCGAGGAGGCCGCGCGCGAGGCCGACCGGCACAGGGCCGAGATCGAGGCGGCGCTCGAGGCGGCCACCGCACGGCTCGAGGAGTCCCACCGCGACGCCGTCAGCCTGCTCGACGACGCCAGCCAGCAGGCGGCCCTGCTCACCCGTTCCGCCCAGCGCACCGCCGACGAGGTCGTGACCGCGGCCCGCGAGCAAGCGGCCGGGATCGTCGCCGACGCCGAGAACGACGCCGCCGAACTGCGGGTGCGCGCGCACCAGACCGCGGCCGAGGCCGGGCGTCGCATCGACGACCTGACCGCGCGCGCCGAGCAGGAGGTCGGTGCCCGCCGCCAGGCGCTCGATGAGGAGGAACGCACGCGCCGCGAGCGGTTGGACGCCGAAATCCTCGCACTGCTCACCCAGACCCGCACCCGAGCCCAGCGCATCGCCGACGAGTCCGTCGCGGAATCCGCACGCGTGCGTGCCGAACTCGCCGACGACCGTGCCCGGGCCGACGCGGAGATCGCCCGGCTGTCCGCCGACGCGGCCGCCGAGCGCCAGAGAATTCTCGACCAGACGAACAACGAGGTGCATGCGCAGCTGGCCGACGCGTCCCAGCATCTCGACTGGACCCATCGCACGATCGCCGGACTCCAGGCCCAGGCGCGCGCCGATGCCGACGAGTTGCGCCGTCGAACCCATCGCGAGCTCGCCATCCACACGCGCGACATCCGCTCCCGGCTCGGAGCGCTGCTCGCGGCGACGCGCGCCCGCGTCACGGCCGAGCTCGCCGAGGCACGGGCGGTGTCCGGCGACCTGACGGGTCGCGCACGCGCCCTGTTGCGGGCCGCCGAACTCGACGCCGAACGCACCCGGGCCGAAGCCCGGGCCGAAGCCGACCTCACGGTGTCCCGAGCGGCGTCCGAGTCGGAGGCGCAGCGGGCCCGGGCCGAGCGCCGGCTGGCGGAGGCCGAAGCGGGCGCCCGGCTGGTGCGCGAGCGCACGGCGTCCGAACTCGAATCGCTGCAGCGCGAGGCGTTCGAGCACAACCGGGCCGCACGGGAGGAGGCCGTCGCCCTGCTGACGGCCGCTCGGGCCGACGCCGACGCCGTGCGCACCGAGGCGAGGGCGATGCTCGACCGGGCACGCGGCGAGGTGGCGGTGCTGGCCCGGCGTCGCGACGACATCACCCGTCAACTCGGGCACCTGTCCGGCGTGATCGAAGCGTTGGCCGTGCCCGAGCAGCCCCGATCCGCAGTGCACCCCGACCCCACCACCGTGGGCGACACCCTCGAGCCCGGCCCGGTGCCCGATCCGTGGGCGACCCGTCAACAGGAAGAACAGGACTCCGCATGAGCGACACACCCCACCCCACCGGCTTCCGCACCGTGATGCGTGGCTACGACACGTCGCAGGTCGATCGCGCCGTCACCGAACTGCAGCACGCACTGGAGTCGGCACGGGCCGAGTCGGCCGAGCGCAGCGTGCAGGTCACCAAGCTGCAGGCCATGGTCGACGAACTGTCGACCCGGGTCTCCGATCATCAGGCCCGCGTGCAGGAACTCGAGGACGAGCGCAAGCACACACCGCCGCCGTCGTTCGCCGAACTCGGCGAACGGATCGGATCGATGCTTTCGCTGGCCCAGCAGGAGTCCACGGAGATGCGGGACCGCGCGCGCACGGAGGCCGAGACGACGATGTCGGAGGCTCGCGACGCCGCCACCCGCCACACCGAGAACGCCCACCGGCAGGCCGCCGACGTGACGACCAAGGCGCAGGCCGACGCCACCGCTCTCGTCGAGGGGGCCAGGCGGCAGGCCGACGAGATCCTCGATCACGCGGATCGCGAGGCGACCGCCCGGCGCGAGGAGGCCGAGGCGGTCTACGAGCACCAACGGGCACGGGCCGCGGCGGCCGCGGCCGACTTCGAGAAGACGCTGGCCGAGCGTCGCGACAAGGCGGCGGCCGAGTTCTCGGCCCAGATGCAGGCGAACGAGCAGGTGCTCGCGCGCGCCGAGGAACGGCTCGTCGCCTTCGAGGCGGAGGCCGACCGCCTGCGCCAGGAGTCGCGGGATCAGGCCGAGTCGCTGCTGCGCACGGCCCGCGACGAGGCCACGACGTTGGTCGAGCAGGCCCGGGGAAGCGCCGAGCGGATCCGGCGCGAGTCCCAGCGCGAGCTCAGCGCGGCCACCGCCCGCCGCGATGCGATCACCGCGCAACTGCACAACGTCCGTCAGATGCTGGCGACCTTGGGGGCCGGGCAGGTGGCCGATCCGTTCGCCGAGCCGGACGCGGGCGATACGCCCGCGACAGCGATCGCGCCCGAGTCGGTGCCGGAGTCGACCGTGCCGGAGCCGAACGTGGTGGAGCTCGACCCGGCCGCAGATGTCTCCGACGGGTCGGCCGAGGTGGCAGGGAAGACGCCGGTGGGTGAGTCGGCCGAGGCCTGAGCGGGCGAGCGCGGGCACGAGGAACCGGTCGTCCCGTTTGCTGGGGGTGGTCGGCTAGGTTGGCAGCACCGGCCGGCGCGTCGGCACCTCGAACGGTCACAGCTCAGGAGCGGAGGCACGTGTTGGACGAGCGGATCGAATTCGACCTCGATCGGGCCATGGCCGACGCCTGGACGCAGTTCACCGGTCGTTTGGCCGTCGTGCTGTCGGTCATCGACCCCGAGGGCGAACTGCACCTCGGGACGCAGTCGCACCCCGACGATCCCGCACCGTCCATCGACATCACCTGTCGACGTGTCGACGACGACTTGTGGCTCCACCTCGTCACGCCCGGCAATCACGCGCTGGGACGCACCTTCCAGCTCAGTGCGGAGCAGATCGACGCGCTGCACGATCTGGGATGGTCGGACGACGGCCGAGACTTCGCCATCGACCGGGTTCAGGACGACTGTGTGGCGCTGGCGGCCACGATCGTGGGCACCGTGCGCGACGTGTTCGGTGTTCAGCATCCGGTCTTCCTGGCGCCCGACCAGCTGGCGGAGGTGCTGCAGCCCGACCCCGACTCGGCGGTCGACCGGGAATTGGTCGAAGAGGGGTTGGTCACCGACGGGTCACCCCTCACCAACGGGCTCCCGGTCGCCTGGGACGGTCGCACGGCCCGCTGGCGGGCACTCGAAGACCGGGTGATGGCCGAGTTCACCGCCCTGTTCGGCCACCCACCGTTCCGCGACAGCGAGGGCGACATCGCGATCCGGGTCGGGAGCACGGTGGTGTTCGTCCGCGTCACCCTCGACGCTCAAGAGGTCATCGTCTTCTCCGTGCTCGTGCACGACGTCGACGGTCGGTCGCGGGCCATGGAGATCCTCAACGACCTCAACGCCGAGTCCCGGTTCGGCCGGTTCGCGCTGCACCGCGACAAGGTGTTCGTGTCGATGTCGTTGCTCGCCGACCCGTTCGTGCCCGCCCACCTGCGCACGGCGCTGCGCGTCATCAGCCAGGTCGCCGACGGGATCGACGACGACCTCGCCCGCAAGCTGCGTGGACGCACCACCTTCGAGCCGCCGGAGCCGGGGCCGGAGAACCCCTGATGTCGCAGCACCGGTATCCGCGATAGCTTGGGGCGCGACTGGGGTTGCCGGGCCGGGAGGCCGGTCGTAAGCAAAGGGGAGGCCACGATGACTGCCGCGCGTGACACCGAGCAGATGTCCGAGACGCCGGGGCCGGGGCGGTTCGTCGCCCTCGACGCGTCCGAGTGTCGTGACCTGTTGCGGTCGCAGAACGTCGGGCGGATCGCCCTCAACGACCCGTCGAGCCCCGACGGTCAGGCGATCGCGGTCCTTCCGGTCGCCTACATGCTCGCCGCCGACGACCTGATCGGCATCGTCACCGGTGCCGCGACGATTCTCGGCGGGCTGCGCACGCCCGACCGCAGCGTCGGCTTCGAGATCGACGACATCGACGTCGAGACCGCGACCGGGTGGAGCGTGCTCGCGGCATGCCACACCGTGGAGATCGACCCCGCACTGCTCGCCACGCTGCGGCCCTGGGCCGGCGGCGAGCGCAACCTGGCCGTCGGCCTGCGCATCGACCGGCTCAGCGGCCGGATCGTGTCGCGGGCCGAGTGATGTCGCCGGGCCCACGGAATGTGCCCGTCACCACGGGATTCATCGATCCCCGTCGGTGCGCGGATGCGGCGACGGGGCTAGTCTCGGAGGTGAGGGTGCAGGGCCCGGGGCCAACCATCGGGTGATGCGCGACCCAACTACGGCAGGAGGCTGAGATGACCGAAGAAACCGTGGTGAGCGGCGCCGAGCAGCAGGCTCCCGACACGAGACCGATGATCCTGGTGGGTGTCGACGGATCCGAGGACGGCCTGCGTGCGACCCGGTACGGCGCGAGAGTCGCCGGCACCCGGGCCCGGCTGCACCTGGTCCACGCCGTCGATGACGCCGTGCTCGCCGGTGCGTGGGGCGTCGTCTACGACCCCACGATCCTCCAACAGGCCGGCGAGAAGGCCACCGAGGCCGCCGTGGCAGCCGCGCTCGAGACCGGCATCGACGCCGGCCAGGTCACCTCCGAGGTCGTTCTCGGCAACGCGGCCGCGGTGCTGGCACGCCAGAGCGAGACCGCCGCCCTCATGGTGCTGGGCCGTCGATCGGTCAGCGGCATCGAGCGGATGTTCGTGGGGTCGACCAGCGTGGCCGCCGTCGCGTCCGCGCACTGCCCGACGGTGGTGGTGTCCCAGGCGGTCAACCCCGATCCCACCGGCCAGTACGGCCGGGTGGTGGTGGGGCTCGACGCCGGTCCCCACGCCGGTCGCACCCTCGAGTGGGCGATGGCCGAGGCTCAGGCCCGCGGCGCGAAGCTCGAAGTGGTGCACGTGTCGGAGCCCAAGTCCACCGGCTTCTTCGGCCGGGGCGCGGTCACCGACGAGGCCAAGCGGACCCAGATGGAGGCGGCCCGCGACAGGGGTCGAGCAGGTCGTGGCCGAGGCCCGGGCCAAGATGCCCGATGTCGAGGTCAGCGTCGAGATCCTCTACGGCAATCCGGTCGACGCCCTCGTCGGACGCACCGGGCACGCAGACCTTCTGGTTCTGGGCGTTCAGGAGCCCGGACCCGGCCGGGCCGTGGGGGGCACGGTGCGGGGGCTGATGGCCCACTCGCAGTCGCCGATCTGCCTCATCCCCTGAAGCCGGTTCGCTGATGCGGCGGCCCTGAATCGGGCCGGAGCCTCCACCGCCCGGCCTTCATTCAGGGACCGTTCAGGGTTGCACACAGGTGTCTCACAGCCTGCCCAGGGTTCGCTGACAGTGCTCGGGTATGGCCTAGTTCCGGCCCGGGGGAATTCGGTCACGGGCCTGCGGAAAGTGAGACGTGATGCTCGGTCATCCCCCAGAAGGCTCCACCACGACACCCGACTCCGGGCGAACGTCGGCTGCTGTGCTCGACGACGACGCGCACCCTGTCGACCCCGGGGTGGCGGCACTCCGGGAGGTGGTCCGCGCGCGGGCCGGTCCGACGCTCGCGGGCGTCCGCGTCGCCGCCTGCTGCTGATCTCCGGGGTCGCGGTGCTGGTCGTTGTGCTCGCGGCCGGTGGGTGGTGGTGGAACCGCTCGCGTGCCGCGTCGGCGGCCACCGGTCACGACGATCACCTACACGGTGCAGCCGACGACGCTGCAACAGTCCGTGACCACGACCGGTACGTTCGCCCCGGCGGTACAGGACAATCTGTCGTTCCCCGGCCTCCGGTGAGGTGACCAGCGTCCGGGTGGCGGTCGGGCAGAAGGTCGGCAAGGGTCAGGTGCTCGCCACCCAGGACACTGCAGCACTGTCGGCCGCGGTGACCAGCGCCCAGGCGACGCTGGACGCCGCCCAGACCCAGCTGTCCAGCCTTGAGTCGAGTTCGTCGACGACCGCCACTCAACTCAGCGCCGCCCGGGCGGGCGTCGCCTCCGACCAGGCGAAACTCAGCCAGGCGCAGCAGAACCTCGCCGGAGCGACGATGACCTCGCCGATCAGCGGGATCGTCGCCCAGGTGAATCTCACCGCGGGCACGACGGTGAGCGGGGGCACCTCGTCATCCGGGTCGGGAGGCGGCGGAGTCGGAGGCGGGGGAGCGGCGGTGGTCGGGTCGTCGAGCTCGAGTGCCGAGGTCGTCGTGGTCGACACGTCGACGTGGATCGTCAACGCGAGCGTCGGCGCGGCGGACCTGCCGAGCCTCAGGTCCGGGCTGCAGGCCGACGATGAACCTGTCGGCGACCACGACGACCCGCGGCGGGTCGGGCTCGAACCGTTTCGGCGGGTTCGGCGGTTTCGGTGGCTTCGGTGGGCTCGGGGGATCTCGGCACCGCCAACCGGTCGAACGGCGGCTCCAAGCCTTCCGGGCGGCAACTCCCAGGGAGCCGGCGTATCTCGGCGGTGCGGCGCAGGCCCACAACTCGTGTTCGGCACGGTGCACAGCGTCAGTCAGATCGCCTCGAACTCCAGCGGCACCGCAACGTTCCCGGTGACGATCAAGGTCACCGGCACGCCGAGCGGCATCTACATCGGATCGACCGCCTCGGTATCGATCCTGGTACGGCAGGTGACCAACGCGATCGCGGTGCCGACGCTCGCCATCACCGACGTGTCCGGACAACCGACGGTGCGGGTGCAGGTCGACGGCACGACCGTCGATCGCGCCGGTGACGCTGGGCCAGGTGTTCGGGCAGCAGACCGAGATCGACCAAGGGGCTCAGTCCGGTGACGTGGTGGTGATCGGCACCCGGACCGGGACCGGCGGAGGTGGCGGGTTCGGCGCGCGGGGCGGTGGCGGCGTGCGGGCGCCCGGGCCGGAGCCGCTTCGTCAGCCCGGGGTCGCTGACCATGTCGACATTGCGCCCGGACGGAGACCCGCGGGTCACGGAGCGCCCCGACGGGGAACCCATCGTCGACCTCGACGAGTATTCGGAAGACCTATTCCGCGGGGTCGGTGGCGGTCGAGGCGTTGCGGGGGGTGAGCCTGCGCGTCGACGTGGGGGAGTACCTCGCGATCACCGGGCCGTCGGGGTCGGGCAAGTCGACGCTGATGCACATCATCGGCTGCCTCGACGTGCCCACCAGCGGCACCTACCTCCTGTCGGGGCAGGACGTCAGCACGATGACCGAACGCGAACTCGCGCACGTGCGCAACCGCCGGATCGGATTCGTCTTCCAGCAGTTCAACCTGCTGGCATCCCTGACCGCCCTGCGCAACGTCGAACTGCCGCTCGTCTACGCCGGCGTCCCCGCGGCGGACAGGGCGCGCCGTGCCCTGCGAGGCCCTGGACGCCGTCGGCCTCGGCGACCGGGTCGACCACCGGCCGGGGCAGTTGTCCGGCGGGCAGCAGCAGCGCGTGTCGGTCGCCCGGGCCCTGGTCAACGACCCGGACCTGATTCTCGCCGACGAGCCCACCGGAAACCTCGACTCGGTCGCCACCCGCGACGTGCTGGCGCTGTTCGACGAGCTGCACGCCTCCGGACACACGATCGTGCTCATCACCCATGAGCACGACGTGGCCGCGCGGTCGGGTCGGCAGGTGGCCGTCCGGGACGGCCTGCTGGTGCACGGCGAGGGCATCGACAACCTCTCGCTGTCGACGGGGGTGCGCGGATGAACCCCCTCGAAACCCTGCGCACCTCGATCAGCGCGATCCTGTCCCGGAAGATGCGCTCGGGGCTCACGATGCTCGGGATCCTCATCGGCGTCGCGGCGGTCATGCTCACCGTTGGCCTCGGCCAGGGTGCGCAGCAGGCGGTGGCCTCCGAGATCGACTCCCTCGGGTCCAACCTGCTCGTCGTCACGCCCGGCAGTTCGACCTCGAGCAACGGCGTCCGGGGCGGTTTCGGCAGCGCCACGACCCTCACCCTGGCCGATGCGAACCTGCTCGCCGACCAGGGCAACTGCCCCGACATCTCGGCCGTCGCGCCGATCATGAGCTCGTCGCAGTCGGTGACCAGCACCACCTCGAACTGGACGACGTCACTCGTCGGCACCACGCCCGGCTGGCTGCCGGTGCGGGCCCGCACCGTCACCTCGGGCAGGTTCTTCACACCGCAGGAATCGTCCGATGGGGCCACCGTCGCGGTGATCGGCAGCACGACCGCGTCGGAGTTGTTCACCGGCTCGCCGGTGGGCCAGTCGGTGACCGTCGACGGGACGACCTTCACGATCATCGGAGAACTCAACACCGCGGGCTCGTCGATCGCCGGCAACCAGGACGACACGCTCCTCATCCCGATCTCGACCTTCGCCGAGCGGATCGCCTCCAGTACGCAGGTGGGCAGCGTCTCGTCGATCTACCTCGAGGCATCCGGCCAGTCCACGCTGTCGGCCGCCTACCAGGAGGCCCAGCAGGCGCTCGACACCGCCCATGGCACCACCGCGGACGCCGCGGACTTCAGCATCGCCAGCCAGGCATCGCTGGTGCAGACGGCCACCTCGACGTCACGGACGCTGACCGTGCTGCTCGGGGGCATCGCGGCCATCTCGCTGCTCGTCGGGGGTATCGGGGTGATGAACATCATGCTGGTGTCGGTGACCGAGCGGATCCGTGAGATCGGGCTGCGGAAGGCACTCGGCGCCACGCCCGCGGTGATCCTGCGGCAGTTCCTCACCGAGGCGAGCCTGCTCGGACTCATCGGTGGCGCCCTCGGCGTGATCGTCGGGGTGATCGGGGCCCGGCTGCTGCCGGGGCTCATCAGCCAGCCGGTGTCGGTGTCGCCGGTCGCCACGGTGGGGGCCCTGCTGGTGTCGCTGCTCATCGGAATCATCGCCGGGGTCTACCCGGCCTCGCGGGCCGCCCGGCTCGCCCCCATCGACGCCTTGCGAATGGAGTGACTCCCGTCATGACCACGATCCACCCCGCCGACCACCGCCGCTTCGCCCGGCAGGTCTTCGTCCTCATCGCCGCCGGCGCGTCGGTGCTCGCGCTCGCCGCGTGCGGGAGCAGCACGCCCCGGGCCGCCGCGCAACAGCCCCGGAGCTCGACCGCCGCCAGTGGCGGCCCGGGCCGGGCGGCCATCGCCCGGACGCCGGCCGTCTCCGGGCTCATCGCCGCCTGGGCGAACAACACCATGCAGGTGCAGAGCGCCAGCGCGCAGACGGCGGTGACCCTCACGGCCAAGACCCGGATCACCGCGGACAGGCCGACCACCGCGAAGGCGGTCACCGTCGGATCGTGCGTGAGCGTGCGGGCCGTCACCGCGCAGGCGGTCGCCGGGGCAACGGCGTCCCCGCAGCCCCCCGCACCGTCGACCGGCCCGGTCACCGCGGCCACCGTGCAGATCCGTCCCGAGGTCAACGGCTCGTGCGCGACACTGGCCGCCGGCTTCGCGTCGGGCACGTTCACCCCGCGCGCCCGGCCGTCAGATGCGCCCTCGGTGTTCCGGGGCCGGGGATTCGGCGGACAGTTCCGGGTCTTCGGGGCCACCGGCCAGGTGGCCTCGCTCAGCCCGACCGGCTTCGTCGTCACCGAAAACCGCGGCGGGACCACCTCGTCGGTGAGCGTGCTCACCGGGTCGTCGACCACGTACACCACCATCGGGGCCGTGACCCGGTCGGCCATCAAGACCGGTGAATGCGCGGTCGCGACCGGCCCGTCCGATTCCACCGGTGCCGTGACGGCGACCACGCTGGTTCTCAGCCAACCCGTGAAGGGCAGCTGCTCCGTGGGCTTCGGCTTCGGCGGGGGTGCCCAGCGCAATGGCTGATCGTCGGTCACGAGCCGGCCGTCGACGGCTGGCCACCATCTCCGTCGCGGTCGCCGCGCTGCTGGTCATCGGGGTGGTCGGTTACCTCGCGGTGCGCGCCCCCGCCACCGCGCTGGCCTCGTACCGCACCGTGACGCCGTCACGGGGCGAGGTCGACCAGGTGATCTCCACCAACGGCACGCTGACGCCCGTGTCGCAGATCGTCGCGGCGTTCCCGACGTCGGGCAGGGTCACGTCGGTGCTGGTCGACCGCCGGGCAGAAGGTGACCAAGGGCCAGAAGCTCGCGACGATGGACACGACCCCTCTCCAGGCGGCGGTGCTGGCCGCCGAGGCCACCGTGGCCCAGGACGAGGTCGCGATCGAGACCGACCAGACCTCGATCGCCAACGGCACCACCGCCGGATCGAGCACCGCGTCGGCGACGACGCCCTCGACGCCCGCCCGGGCACCGGGTTCCACCAGCACCGCGTCATCGACGGCGTCGCCGACCAGCACCCAGACGTCGGCTCGTCGACCCGCATCGGCACCCGCACGGGGTCCGGGGGCGCCTCGGCCACCGCCCTGCTCGCGACCGTCGCCGCCGCCCAGGGACTCGTCGACCAGACGTGCTCCATGGTGCTGAGCGGGCTCGCCGGCGCTCCCGGGTCCGCGCCCTCGACCGGTCACTCCACCCCGTCGCGTCTCCGAACCCGAGCGTGTCGGGGACGCCCAGCGTGTCGCCGGGCCCGAGGGTCGCCGAGCCCGACGGGCCGAGTCCGAGCGTGTCGCCGTCGCCGAGTGTGTCGGGACGCCGAGCGTGTCGCCGGGCCCGAGTGTGTCGCCGAGCCCGAGCCCGAGCCCGAGTCCGAGCGTGTCGCCGTCGCCGAGCGTGTCGGGGACGCCCAGCGTGTCGCCGGGCCCGAGCGTGTCGCCGAGCCCGGGCGCGAGTGTGTCGCCGTCGCCGAGTGCGTCGGGTACACCCAGCGCGACACCGACGGCGGGGGGGTCCGGGACGCCCACCTCCGCCGAGCTGTCGGCGTGCCTGACCAGCCTCACGAAGCTGGCCGGTGCGGAGCGCGCGGCCGCCCAGGCGCTGCAGGCGAGCGTCTCCCAGACCGGCACGACCTCCGGCGGCACGGCGTCCACGAGCACGGGCGGCGCGACCGGCCGGACGGGCTCGACGAGCGCAACGGCCGGAAGCAGCCGGAACGCCGGCACGGGCTCGGCGGCGGGCGCCGGAGCGCTGGGCATCACGCGTCGGGCTCCGCGGGGGCCCGATCCGGTGGCGGTTCCGGCGGTGGCGCGATGATCCCCGCCGCCCAGTTGCTGCAGGACCAGGGTCAGCTCGCCGCCGACCAGCAGACCCTCACCCAGGCCCAGCAGCACCTGGCCGCGGCCACCCTCACCGCACCGATCGGCGGGCTCGTCGCCCAGGTGTCGCTGACCACGGGCACGACCGCGTCCACCTCGCAGGGCATCACGATCATCGGTGCCGGTGCCGCGACCATCACGGGCACCGTGACCCTGGCGGAGATGCCGAAGCTCGCCCTCGGTGACACGGTGCGGGTGAACCCGGTTGGGTCGTCCGCCACCCTCACCGGCACGGTCACCACCATCGGGGTGCTGCCGGCGTCCACGTCGGGATCGACGCCCACCTATCCGATCACGGTGACGATCGCCTCCGGCGCCCAGGGGTTGCCGAGCGGCGACGTCGCCCTCATGTCGATCGTCACCACCTCGGTCTCGAACGCACTCACCCTGCCCGAGTCAGCGGTCATCGGCACCGGTAGCGGCAGGGCCACCGTCACGGTCCTCGTCAGCGGCAAGGCCACCACCGTCACCGTCAGCACCGGAGCGGTGGGCGGGGGCAGGGTGCAGGTACTGTCGGGGCTGGCGGCCGACGCCACCGTGGCGATCGCGAACCTCAGCGAGCCGCTGCCCACCAACGCGGGCGTCGCCGGGCGCGCCGGGGCGGCGGTCGGCGGGCTCGCCGGGCGCACACGGGTGCGGGGCGGCTGAACCTGCGGCCGGAAATACCGCGGAGCCAGCGTGCACGGGCAAGTAGGCTGGCCCGGTCATGCGCCAGACTCCGCCCTCCATCCCGGACGCCGCCCCCGCCCGGTCGCGCGGTCCGATCGGCGGCCCGCTGCCGGCCGGGGTACGGATCGCCTACGACCCGGCCCTGCCGATCGCGGCCCACGCCGACGAGATCCGCGACCTGATCCGTGACCACCAGGTGGTCGTCGTGGCCGGGGAAACCGGGTCGGGCAAGACGACGCAGTTGCCGAAGATGTGCCTCGAATTGGGCAGGCGCTCGATCGCTCACACCCAGCCCCGGCGGATCGCCGCACGCAGCGTCGCCGAGCGGCTGGCGGAGGAGCTCGACGTGTCGATCGGAGACGTGGTCGGCTACCAGGTGCGATTCACCCGGAAGGCGGGCCGCGACACGCGGCTGAAGGTGATGACCGACGGCGTCCTGCTCGCCGAAATCTCCCACGACCGCGACCTGCGTCGCTACGACACGATCGTCATCGACGAGGCCCACGAGCGCAGCCTCAACATCGACTTCCTCCTCGGCTACCTCAAGCAGTTGCTGCGCCGCCGACCCGACCTCAAGGTCATCGTCACCTCCGCCACCATCGACACCGCGCGCTTCAGCGCACATTTCGACGACGCGCCGATCATCGAGGTGTCGGGGCGTGCGTACCCCGTGGAGATCCGGTATCGGCCGCTCGACGGCAGTGGTGCCGACGACTCTGACGGGGAGGGCGCGGGGTCGGGCGAGCCGATCGATCAGGTCGAGGGCATCTGCCGGGCGGTCGCCGAACTTCCCGGCAGCGGCGACATCCTGGTGTTCCTGTCCGGCGAGCGGGAGATCCGCGACGCGGCCGACGGCCTCGCCGCGCTCGACCTCGCCGACACCGAGATCCTGCCTCTGTTCGCCCGCCTCAGCGCCGCCGAACAGCACCGAGTGTTCGCCGCACACCGCGGGCGGCGGATCGTGCTCGCCACCAACGTCGCAGAGACCTCGCTCACCGTCCCCGGGATCCGCTACGTCATCGACCCGGGCACCGCGCGGATCTCCCGATACTCCGCCCGCACCAAGGTGCAACGCCTGCCGATCGAGCCGGTCGCCCAGGCGAGCGCCAACCAGCGCGCGGGCCGCTGCGGCCGGGTCGCCCCGGGCATCTGCATCCGTCTCTACTCGCGCGCCGACTTCGAGGCGCGCCCGGAGTTCACCGAACCCGAGATTCTGCGCACCAATCTCGCCTCCGTCATCCTGCAGATGGCCGAGGCGCGCCTCGGCGACATCTCCGACTTCCCGTTCGTCGAGGCGCCGGATCGCACCCAGATCGGTGATGGGCTGCGCCTGCTCGACGAACTCGGCGCGCTGCAACCCGGGCACCGCACCAGGCCACGGCTCACCACGGTGGGCCACCAGTTGGCGCGTATCCCCATCGATCCCCGCTTGGCCCGGATGATCGTCGAAGCGGCCAGGCTCGGCAGCCTGCGCGAGGTGCTCGTCATCGTCGCCGCCCTCGCCATCCCCGATGTGCGCGAGCGGCCCACCGAGCACCGCGACCGCGCCGACGCGCTGCACCGCCGGTTCTGGACCGAGGGCGGCCTGTCCCAGCGCGCGGTCACCGACGCCACCGGCGAACCGTTGCGCTACACGGTGCACACCGGACGCCGCGAGAGCCAGGAGGAGCGTCCCGACGCCGGTGGCGACGTGCTCGCGATCGTCCGGTTGTGGGGCTACCTCTCCGAGCAGCGCAAGGCGCTGTCGGGCAATGCGTTCCGGCGGATGTGCCACGACGAGTACCTCAACTTCCTGCGGATCCGCGAGTGGCAGGACCTGCACACCCAGCTGCGTCAGATCGCCAAGGAACTCGGCCTCGATCGCAACCCCTCGCCGGCGCCCGACGCCGCGGTGCTCACGGCGGTGCTCTCCGGCCTGCTCAGCCACATCGGACTGCTGCAGGAGCGCGAGGAGCCCGCCGGACGCGGGCGGAAACGCACGCGCGGCCCCCGCGAATACCTCGGGGCGCGCGGCTCCCGGTTCGCGATCCAGCCGGGTTCCGCGCTGGCCGGCGCCCCGCCCGACCTGGTGATGGCCGTGGAACTCGTCGAGACCAGCCGATTGTGGGCCCGTACCGTCGCCGGAATCCGGGCCGAATGGGTCGAGCAGGTCGGCGGCCACGCCGTGCGCTCGAATGTGTCCGAACCGCACTGGTCGGCCGCGACCGGCTCCGTGGTGGCGTCGGAGCGGGTGAGCATCTACGGCGTCCCGATCATCGCCCAGCGCAACGTCAACTACGCGGCGCTGCATCCCGACGAGGCGCGGGCGATCTTCATCCGCGCGGCCCTCGTCGAGGGGGAATGGCACACCAGGCACCACTTCTTCCACCACAACCAACGGGTGCGGCGTGAGGCCGAGGAACTCGAGGAACGGACCCGCCGCCGCGACCTGCTCGTCGACGATGCCGCGATCTTCGCGTTCTACGACGCCCGCATCCCGTCGGAGGTCGTGTCGGTGGCCCACTTCGACGCCTGGTGGCGCCGCCATCCCGACAAGCGGCTGCTCGAGATGAGCCTCGACGACCTCATCGTGTCCGATGCGGAGGTCGATGTCGCGGCCTTCCCCGATCACTGGCGGGTCGGGTCGATCGAGGTTCCCATCAGCTACGTGTTCGACCCCGGATCGGGACACGACGGGGTGAGCGTGGGGATCGACATCGCCCAACTGAACCAACTCGACCCCGCGCCGTTCACCTGGCAGGTTCCGGGATTGCGGCACGAACTCGCCACCGAACTGATCCGCGGCCTTCCCAAGCAGGTGCGGGTGAAGTTCGTGCCCGCCCCCGATGTGGCCCGGCGGGCCCTGGCCTGGCTCGAGGCGAACGGTGCCGATCACGCCGTGCCCTTCCACCTCGAACTCGGCCGCGCGTTGGGCCGGCTCACCGGAGAGATCGTCGCGCCCGACGCCTGGCGCCCCGAGGCCCTCCCAGACCACCTCCGGGTGGGCTTCCGGGTCGTCGAACCAGGCCGCCAGGGGGCCGAGGGCAAGGACCTCGCGGCGCTGCAACAGGATCTCCGCGACCGGGTCACCCGTACGCTGACCCGGGCCACCCCCCGAGAGGAGGCCGTCAGCGGCACCTCGTGGGTGTTCGGGACCATCCCGGCCACGATCACCGTGCGCAGTCACGGGGTGCAGGCCATCGGGTATCCGGCGCTCGTCGACCGCACGACCAGCGTCGCGCTGGAAACCCTCGACGCGGCCCCCCGGCAGGCGCGACTGCACGCGGCCGGCGTCCGAAGGCTGCTGACGCTCACCAACCCCGACCCCACCCGGTGGGTCGTGTCGCACCTCGGCAACGCCGACAAGCTCGTGCTCGGCTCGTCGCCCTACCCGACGGTGCCCGACCTGCTCGCCGATGCCCGACTCAAGACGGTCGACCGGCTCGCCCGGCAGGTCGTCGACCCGGCCGAGGTGCGCGACCGGGCCGGCTACGAGGCGCTCGCGCTCGCGGTGCGCGAACGGCAGGCCGATGCGATGCGGGCGGTGGTTACCACCGCGGCGTCGGTGCTGCGGGCCCGGGCCGAGGTCGAGGCACTGCTCACGCCCTCCAATCCGGCCACCCCTGACGTCCGCGAGCAACTGGCCAACCTGGTGTTCCGCAACTTCATCTCGGCCACCGCCGACCCGTGGTACGACCACCTGCCGCGGTACGTGTCGGCCATGGGGCACCGGCTGCGGGCGGCGGCGTCCAACCCCGCCCGCGACCGTCGGGAGGCGGAGGTGGTCGAGGACCTCGAGCTCGCCTACGCCCGGCTGTGCGAGCGGCAACCCCCGGGCCCGCTGAGCGAGCCGGTCGAGGAGATCGGCTTCCTCATCGAGGAGCTGAGGGTGCAGCTGTTCGCCCAGCAGCTGCGCACCGCGGTGACCGTGTCGCCGAAGCGTATCCGTGCGGCCCTGGCCGCCCAGGGGTGAGGGACGACCCCGGGTCGCCTCGCCAGGACGCGCGAGTGGCATTGTTGGCGCCATGCCCGACACCACCGCCGACCTCGTCGACCTCCTGCATCTCGAGCCGCTCGAGGTGGGGCTGTTCCGGGGCCACCAGCTGCGCTCGAACCTGCAGCGCACTTTCGGGGGGCTGGTGCTGGCGCAGGCCCTCAGCGCTGCGTACGACACGGTCGACGACTCGCGGTCGGTCCACTCTCTGCACGCCTACTTCCTGCGCCCCGGGCAGGTCGACCGGCCGATCGTCTACGACGTGGAGAACCTGCGCGACGGGCACACCTTCAGCTCGCGCAGGGTCGAGGCCCGACAGGCCGGCCGGGTGATCTGCCAGGTGTCGGCCTCCTTCCACATCGACGAGCCCGGACTCGACCACGACGACCCCATGCCCGCCGTGCCCGAACCGGGGGAGTGCCCGGGCTTCGCCGCCACGATGCGGGCGCGGTTCGGCGAGTCGCCCCTGTGGCGGGAGTGGGACGCCCTCGACGTGCGGATCGCCGGCACGTCCGGACCAGGGGGCGGTATCGAACCCCGATCCCACGGGGCACACATGCGGCTGTGGATCCGCACCACCGACCGCCTCGGCACCGGTGATCCCGACGGCGACCACCGGTTGCACGAGGCGGTGCTCGCCTACCTGTCCGACCTCAGCCTGCTCAGCGTCTCGACGGTGCCGCACCGGATCGCGTTCCTGTCACCGAACCTGCAGTCGGCCTCGATCGACCACGCCATGTGGTTCCACCGCCGCGTGCGGGCCGACCAATGGCTGCTGTACGACCAGGTGTCGCCCTCGGCGTCCCATGCCCTCGGTTTCTCGCAGGGGCGGCTGTTCCAGGACGGACAACTCGTCGCCTCGACGGCTCAGGAGGGGCTCATCCGGCTGCTGTCGGGCCAGTGACCCGGGCACCCGCGGCCCTAGCAGGCGCCCCGGGGTGGCGCCGGGAGGATCCGGGCACAAGCGCGGCCCCGTCCGGGGGAGGAACGGGGCCGCGCGGTTTGGGGGGTCAGGCTGCGGTGCGCAGGGTTTCGAGGGCGTGGCGTTCGATCTGGCGAACCCGCTCCGCGGTGATACCCCAGACCGCTCCGATGTCGGCGAGCTTGGCCTGGCGTCCGTCGAGCAGGCCGTACCGACGGCGCACGACGTCTGCCGACCGCTCGTCGAGGGTCGAGAGGAGTTCGTCGAGGCGGGCGAGATCCTGGGCGTCGAGCACCACCTCGTCGGGACCGGGGGCGGTCTCGCGGGCGATGAGGTCACCGAGGGCGGTGTCGCCGTCGTCCTCGACCGGGGCGTCGAGGCTCACGTGGTCGCGCGAATAGCGGATCAGTTCGATGACCCGGTCCTCCTCGAGGCCGAGCTCCTCGGCGATCTCGGCCGTCTCGGGGTCGCGTCCGAGTCGGCGTTCCAGCGTGCGGCGCACCGCGGAGACCTGGTTGATCTGCTCGGCGACGTGCACCGGCAGGCGCACGATGCGTCCCTGCTGGGCGATGCCGCGGCTGATCGACTGGCGAACCCACCAGGTGGCGTATGTGGAGAACTTGAAGCCCTTGGTGTAGTCGAACTTCTCCACGGCCCGGATCAGCCCGGTGTTGCCCTCCTGGACGAGGTCGAGCAGCGGCATCTGCGAGCGGCCGTACTTGCGGGCGACCGAGACGACCAGGCGGAGGTTCGCCTTGACGAAGCGCTGCATGGCGTCGTGGCCGGCGCGCACGAGTGCGGTGAGTTCCTCGTCGCTCGCCCCGACCGACGAGGTGAGACATTCCCGTTGAGCACCTCATGGGCGTACAGACCGGCCTCGATCGTGCGCGCCAACTCGACCTCTTCCTCGGCGCTCAGCAGAGGAGTGCGAGCGATCTCGTCGAGGTAGAGGCCGACGGCGTCCTTCCCGTCGATCCCCTCGGTGCTGCGAACTCGTGTGCGTGACTCCACGGTGGTCCTTCCGTCGATGTCTGACTGCCGCCATCGGGCGGCACCTTCGTCTTTCACAACGACGGGACGACGAGAAATGATGCATCGAGCGAGGCGGATTTCCCCTGAGTTCTCCCTGAGCGGACAATCAGACCGTGGGTGGTTGCCGCCACCGGATCCCTGATTCGTGCGCATTTGGCAGGTCGTGCCAGAATGTGTGTCAGAGCGCTCTTGACTTCAGCGGGTCGGGCGCTGCCCAAAAACTCCCCCGTCAGCCGCGAGAGGACTTCCCAGGTGCCTTCACACCCCACGTCCACCACTGCCACGCCGGCCCGGGCCGCAGCCCGGCGCCGCGCCCCCAAGGCCATGCCCAGCACTGTCGACCCCGACGTGGTCGATCCGGCCACCACAGACGAGCAGGGTGAGGCGAGCGGGCGCGGGCGCACGGCGTGGAGCGTCCGCCGCGAAGAAGTCCGCGTCGCGCAAGACCGCCTCCGAGCAGTCGAAGGGGGCCAAGGCCGACGACGACTTCGAGGGCGACGACGATCTCGACCTCGACGACGTCGACGAGCCCGACACCGTCGCGGTCGACACCCCCGACACCGACCTCGACACCGACGATGAGACCAGCGACGATGACGGTGCCGACGAGACGGGCGACGACGAAGCCGGCGACGACGCCAGCCCGACGGTGGTCGAGGCGGCCACCAAGAGCATCGATGTCGAGGTGAAACTCGACGGCAACGACGTCGTGCTCACCCTGCCCGGCAAGAAGCGCAGTCTCGACGACATCGACGAGTCGGGGTTCAACTCGGCCGAAGTGGCTGTCGAGGAGAAGTCCCTCACCCAGGACGAGAGTTTCGTGGTGTCCGACGCCGACGACACCGACGAGCCGGAGCAGCAGGTGGTCTCGGCGGGGGCCACGGCCGACCCGGTCAAGGACTACCTCAAGCAGATCGGCAAGGTCGCACTGCTCAACGCCGAACAGGAGGTCGAACTCGCCAAGCGGATCGAGGCCGGCCTGTTCGCCGAGGAGCAGCTCAACGACCCCGACGTCGCGATCGCCTCCGACGACCTCGAAGACTACGAGTGGATCGCTCGAGACGGCCGCCAGGCCAAGAACCACCTCCTCGAGGCCAACCTGCGTCTGGTCGTGTCCCTCGCCAAGAGGTACACGGGGCGCGGCATGCTGTTCCTCGACCTCATCCAGGAGGGCAACCTCGGCCTGATCCGGGCCGTCGAGAAGTTCGACTACACCAAGGGCTACAAGTTCTCCACCTACGCGACGTGGTGGATCAAGCAGGCGATCACCCGGGCCATGGCCGATCAGGCCCGCACGATCCGGATCCCGGTGCACATGGTCGAGGTGATCAACAAGCTCGCCCGCGTACAGCGGCAGATGCTCCAGGACCTCGGCCGGGAACCCACGCCCGAGGAACTCGCCAAGGAACTCGACATGACCCCCGAGAAGGTCGTCGAGGTGCAGAAGTACGGCCGCGAGCCGATCTCGCTGCACACACCGCTCGGTGAGGACGGCGACAGCGAATTCGGTGACCTCATCGAGGATTCCGAGGCGATCGTGCCTGCCGACGCCGTGAACTTCACCCTCCTGCAAGAGCAGATGCACGACGTGCTCGACACCCTGTCGGAGCGGGAGGCGGGCGTGGTCTCGATGCGTTTCGGGCTCACCGACGGCCAGCCGAAGACCCTCGACGAGATCGGGAAGGTCTACGGGGTCACCCGTGAACGCATCCGCCAGATCGAGAGCAAGACGATGAGCAAGTTGCGTCACCCGTCGCGCTCGCAGGTCTTGCGCGACTACCTCGACTGAGCGGGCCGATGAGTGACGTCACGATCCGTCGGGCCGGGCTCGACGATCTCGAGCAGGCCGCCCGGGTGCGGGCCGTGGCGTGGCAGCAGGCCTTCCGGGGTCTGCTGCCCGACGCGATGCTCGACGGGTTCGCCGATTCGGCGTGGACGGCCCGCCTGATCGCCGAATGGCGGGAACTGATCGGCGCCGGTGGCACGGTGTGGTTGGCCGTCGACCCCGATCACCAGATCATCGGGGTCGCGCAGTCGCAACCCGACGACTCCCCGGACGCGCCCGCACCGGTACGACTGTCGAAGCTCTACCTGCTCGACCGGGCCAAGGGCACCGGGCTGGCAACGCGGTTGCTCGACCGCACGGTGGGCCGCGGGCCCGCCTACCTGTGGGTGCTCGACGGCAACGAGCGGGCCCAGGCGTTCTACCGCAAACACGGGTTCGAGTTCGACGGCGAGTTCATGCACCTCGAGGACGACCTCGCCCACGTGCGCGAGCTACGCATGGTGCGCGCGACCTGAGCGGCTCTCACACCGCCCGGGTCGCGCGCCCGGGGAACGCTCCAGCCGGCTCAGGCGGGCTGGAAGATGCTCTTGTAGTCGGGGACGCCGGCGAGCACCTGCTCTGCTTCGTCGACGCTGACCCGGTTCGCCTCGGCGGCGATCGCCTGGTGGAGCAGTGAGGTCTCCCCGGCCGTGGCGATCGCAGTGACCTGCGGGAACTTGTTGAGAACCCAGGAGATCGCCGCGGTGGTCAGTCGCTGCTCGTCGAAGGGCACGTACCAGGTGGCGTAGTGCTGCTCGCCCTCCTGCCAGGGCCGGCGCATGACGGCCTTGATCGTGCGGATGCCCACGTCGCGGGATGCGGCGATCTCGAACAGTTCGGTGATGTCGTCGGCGAACTTCGGATCCTGGTACAGCAGCCAGTTGAGCGGGGTGAGCACGGAGTCGAAGTCGAAGCGGCGCAGCGCCTCGGCGTGGGTCGACGGGGCGGCCTCGGTGTGTCCGGTGATCCCGACGAACCGGGTGAGTCCCTCGGCCTTCGCGCGCTCGAACGCCGGCATCGGCCCGCCCGGCGCGAACACCTCGTCGAGCATCGTCATGTCGCACACCGCGTGAACCTGCAAGAGGTCGACGTGATCGGTGCGCAACAGTTCCAGCGACCGGTTGATCTCGGCCCAGGCCTCACCTTCGGTGCGCAGGCCGGTCTTGGTGGCGAGGAAGATGTCGGCACGGATCGGCTCGACGGCCGGGCCCATGACCTCCTCGGCGTGTCCGTAGGACGCCGCGGTGTCGAAGTGGTTGATGTCGGCCGCGCGGGCCTCGCCGATCGACTCGGCGGCCACCTGCTCGGATACCCCGCCCAGCGAGGCCGCCCCGAAGACCAGCACCGAACTGTTGTGCCCGGTGCGTCCGAAACGACGATGTTCCATGAATTCCTCCACTGCTCTGACGATGGCGGGGGACCCGCCCCGTGTCGGTGTGATGGTTCGATGCTCCCACCCTATGCGGCCCGACCGCCATCCCGCCGGCGTCCGGTCGGCGGACCACACGGCCCGGCCCCCATGGGGGCCGGGCCGTGACGTCGGGCATGCGGAACGGTGCCGCTCAGTGGACCTTGTCGGTCTCGTCGTGGATACGCAGCGCCACCTGCTGCAGCTTGTCGTGGTGGGCGCGTGCGTGGTGGGCGCAGAACAGCAGTTCGCTGCCGGAGGTGAGGGTGACGCGGAGATATGCCTGCGCTCCGCAACGGTCGCAGCGATCGGACGCGGTAAGGCTCCGATCGTCGATGACTGGTGTGGTCATGGCGTGTCCTCCGTTCACTCAGGTCGTCTATCACTCGAATCGTTGGGATGGCGTGGTTCGTCCGCATGACCCCGACTGCTGCTTCACGCGGCATCCGGAGGAACCACGGGCTACAACGGCGATGGTGGATTGTTTGTTCCGAACCCTACCCGGCATCGGGGACGGTTGGGGGCCGGCCCGGATCGCAATTGTGTGACGATCGGGTTGCGGAACGGTGACGGCGGCGGCGTCCGGCGTGGGCGGCAGCGCATCGGCGTCAAGCCTGGGTAGCCTACAGGGCGTGCCGAATCGTGTTCAGACCAAACCCAATGAGGGTCGCGACTACGAGGCCCGCCACCTGCTGGTGCTCGAAGGGCTCGAGGCCGTGCGCAAGCGCCCCGCGATGTACATCGGCTCGACCGACACCCGCGGGCTCATGCACTGCCTGTGGGAGATCATCGACAACGCGGTCGACGAGGCACTCGCCGGGTACGGCGACCGGATCGAGGTCAGCCTGAACACCGATGGGTCGATCTCCGTGGTCGACCACGCCCGGGGCATCCCCGTCGACACCGAGCCGCGAACCGGCCTGTCGGGTGTCGAGGTGGTCTTCACCAAACTGCACGCCGGCGGCAAGTTCGGCGCGGGGTCGTACAACGCCACCGGCGGCCTGCACGGTGTCGGCGCGTCGGTCGTCAACGCGCTGTCGTCGCGTCTCGACG
Organism: uncultured Actinomycetota bacterium; assembly: GCA_963798885.1. Taxonomy (GTDB): domain Bacteria; phylum Actinomycetota; class Actinomycetes; order Propionibacteriales; family Propionibacteriaceae; genus JAJYQH01. The sequence goes on from CAWCUX010000001.1 coordinate 80,803, forward strand.
TCGAGGTCGACCGGCTCGGTGCCACCTGGACGATGAGTTTCCGCCGCGGCGTCCCCGGCGTGTTCGACGGTCCAGGCCCCACCGCCGGCTTCACCCCCCGCGCGGGCCTGGTCAAGGCGCGGCGCGTCGCGAAGGGCGTCACCGGCACCCGGATCACCTACTGGCCCGACCGGCAGATCTTCCTGCCCGACGCGCAACTCAGCCTCGAGCATCTGCTCGATCGGGCCCGCCAGACCAGTTTCCTGGTTCCGGGGCTGGCCATCGAGGTGACCGACAGCCGGGCCGGAGACCCGGTCACGGAAATGTTCCTGCACGACGGCGGGATCACCGAGTTCGCCGAGTTCCTCGCCCACGACACCCGGGTCACCGACATCATCCGCCTCCAGGGCAGCGATCGGTTCACCGAGACGGTTCCGATGCTCGACGAGTCGGGGTCGATGACGCCGACCGACGTCGAACGCGACCTCGAGGTCGACATCGCCGTGCGCTGGGGCACCGGCTACGACAGCACACTGCGCAGCTTCGTCAACATCATCGCCACCCCGAAGGGCGGCACCCACGTGCAGGGATTCGAACGCGGACTGGCCCGGGCCTTCGCCTCGGCCCTGCAGGGAACACGGCTGCTGCGAAACGGCGAGGAGGTCATCCGCGACGACATCGTGGAGGGCCTCACGGCGGTGGTGACCGTCCGGCTGGCCGAACCCCAGTTCGAGGGTCAGACCAAGGAGGTGCTGGGCACACCCCCAGTGACCCGACTGGTGTCCCAGGTGGTCGAACGGGAACTCGGCGAGTTCCTCACCAGCAACAAGACCGCCGTCAAGGCGCAGGCGCGCACGGTCATGGAGAAGGTCGTCAACGCCTCCCGCACGAGGGTGCAGGCCCGGGCGCACCGCGAGAACCAGCGACGCAAGAACGCCCTCGAGTCGTCGTCGCTGCCGCCCAAGCTGAAGGACTGCCGCAGCACCGATTCGGAACGCTCCGAACTGTTCATCGTCGAGGGCGACTCGGCCCTCGGCACGGCCAACGTGGCACGCAATTCGGAGTTCCAGGCGTTGCTGCCGATCCGGGGCAAGATCCTCAACGTGCAGAAGGCCTCGGTCGGCGACATGCTCAAGAACGCCGAGTGCGCCGCGATCCTCCAGGTCGTGGGCGCCGGATCGGGCCGCACGTTCGACCTGGACGCCGCACGCTACGGCAAGATCATCTTCATGGCCGACGCCGACTCCGACGGCGCGCACATCCGGGTGCTGCTGGCGACGTTGTTCTTCCGCTACATGCGTCCCCTCGTCGAGGCGGGACGCATCTACTCGGCCGTGCCGCCGCTGCACCGCTTCGAACTCACCAACCCCAAGAAGGGCCAGGAGCGCTACATCTACACGTATTCGGACGCCGAATACCAGCGCAAGAGCGCCGAACTGACCAAGAAGGGGATCAAGTTCAAGGAACCCCAGCGGTACAAGGGCCTGGGGGAGATGGACGCCCACCAGTTGAAGGAGACGACGATGGATCCGCGGCGCCGGGCGTTGCGCCGGCTCACCGTCGACGACGCCCAGGTCGCCGAGCACACGTTCGAGTTGCTCATGGGCAACGAGGTCGCTCCCCGCAAGGAGTTCATCATCGCCGGCGCGTATGCGCTCGACACCGAGCGCATCGACGCCTAGCCGCCGGCGGTCAGGGGGCCAGCCGTTCCCTGACCCACCCGCCGTCGACGAGCCGGTAGCGGAGCCGGTCGTGCAGGCGCGAGCGGCGTCCCTGCCAGAACTCCCACATCTCGGGCTTCAATCGGTAGCCGCCCCACCAGTCGGGACGCGGCGGATGCATACCGAAGCGGGCGGATGCCTTGGCCGCGTTGGCGAGCAGCATGGCGCGCCCGGGGATCACCTCGCTCTGCGGTGATGCCCACGCCCCGATCCGGCTGTCGAGCGGACGTGATTGGAAGTACTCGTCGGACTCCTGCGGCGACACCTTCTCGACCGCCCCCTCGATCCGCACCACCTGTTCGAGCTCGACCCAATGGAACTGCAGCGCGGCGAACGGGTGCAGGTCGAGGTCGCGTCCCTTGCGGGAGCGGTAGTTGGTGTACCAGACGATGCCCGAACGGTCGAACGACTTCACGAGGACCACCCGGGTCGAGGGGTGTCCGTCGGCGCCCACGGTGGCCAGGGTCATGGCGTTGGGTTCGGGCACGCCCGCGGATCGGGCGGCCTGGAACCAGCGTTCGAACTGCTGGACCGGGTCGTCGCTCGACCGGCCCTCGTCGAGTTCGCCGCTGTCGTAGCTCTTCCGCATGCCGCGCACGTCCACCCGATCAGCCTAGGCCCGCCGTCGCGACGGGGGCGGGCCGGCGGGCTCAGACGGCCTCGACGAATCCGGCGCCGGCCAGCACCTTCTTGGCGACCTCGATCGGCAGTTCGCGTCCGACCTCGACGACGGCGTCGTCGAGGCGCGCCTCGTCGAGGATGCCGTCGAGCACGCCGGCGCGGTCGAGGTGCCAGTCGCGTTGCTCGGCGTCGCCGTGGTGTCGCTGCCACAGCCGCTCGCGGATAGCCTCGGCGTAGGGCCGGAGCCGCACCACGGTCATCCGGGAGCCGATCATCGCCTCGCACCGATCCCGCTCGTCGACGCTCTCGAGCACTCCGGCGACGACCAGCATCCGGGCGCCGAACTGGCGGTAGGTGTCTGACATCGCGGCGAGGTTGACCTGGGCGATCCTGATGTTGAAGGGGTCGTCGTCGGGGGCGGGCCACGCGTTGCGCAGGTTGTCGAGGTCGATCAGGGCGTGCGGGACGCCGGCGCGCCGGAGGATGGCGCCCATGGCGTCCATCGTGGTGGTCTTGCCGGCCCCGACGGTGCCGTTGATGAACACGACCTGCATGGCATCACATCTTCTGGGTGAGGGCGCCGGTATCGACGTCGTAGATGAATCCGCCGATCGTGGCGCGGCCGGCCATCAGCGGGTGGGTTCGCAGCAACTCGACGTCGTAGCGCAGGCCGGCCTCCTGGTCGGGCGTGGACCCGAGCACCATGCCGCTGATGTCGGTGCCGGTGGCGTCGAGCACCTTGGCGGAGATGGCATCGTCGGCGCCCGATCCCATGGCGCAGCGGGTGTGCGGGATGACCATGATCCGGTCGACGTTGAGAAGGTGCACCCCGAGGATGCAGCCGACCAGCGCGTCGGGGGTGACACGACCGCCGGGGGTACGCAGGATCTTCGCGTCGCCGAGCTTCAGCCCGAGCATGGCCAGCGGTTCGATCCGGGAGTCCATGCAGGTGACGACGCAGACTCCGGCGTGGGCCTTGCCGTCGAAGCCGCCGTCGGTGAACCGACTCGCGTAGCCGGCGTTGGCCACCAGCAGGTCAGCGAAATCGCTCATGGGGTGCACTCTACTGACAGCCGGTCGGAACTGGGACACCCCTGACAAGCCGGTGCGCACGCCGGCGCCCGCGTGCCGGTCAGTGGACCCGCGACCCGACCGCCGCGATCGGCTGCACCGAGGGTGTCCCCGACCCGTCGCGGCGTCCGGTGGCCGGCGGCAGGTCGATCGTTGCGCCGCTGGCGGCGGCGGCGACGGCGGGGGTGGGGCCCACCCAGGCGAGGGTGAGGCGGTCCTCGCCGCGGAGGAACCGGTGGCACCTCACACCGGCGGTGGCGCGCCCCTTGGCCGGATACTCGCCGAACGGGGTGACCTTGACCGTGCCCGCCTCGGTGCCGGGCAGCGCGTCGGACGATCCGGCCACGGTCACGGTCACCGCGTCGGTCGCGGGGCTGGCGCCGAACCAGATGACCTCCTGGCCCGCGCCGAGTTTGATCCCGGCCATGCCACCGCCCGAGCGTCCCTGGGGGCGCACCGAGGCGGCCGCGAAGTGCAGTAATTGCGCGTCGGAGGTGACGAAGACCAGCTCGACGTCGTCGGACGTGAGTTCGAGGGCGCCGACGACCTCGTCGCCGTCGTCGAGCCGGACGACGTCCCATGTCTCCTTGCTGATGATGTCGGGATTCACCCGCTTGACCACCCCCCGCCGGGTGCCGAGCGCGAGCCCCGCCGAATCGGCGGCCAGCGTCGTCAGGCCGAGGACGCGCTCGCCCTTGTCGAGGACCAGGAGTTCGCTGATGCGGGTACCCCCCTGCAGGTTCGGCGCGTTGGCCGTGCGGGGGACGGTGGGCAGTTCGATCGCGCGGGCACGAACCAACCGCCCGGCCGAGGTGAGCACCCCGAACTCGGCGTGCGCACTGGCCCGGATTGCCGAGACCACGACGTCGTGGGCGGCCCGTGGTCCCTCGAGGGGTAGGGGGTCGTCGCCGTCGACCCGGGCGAGCAGCCCGGCCGACGACAGGACGACCCAGCACGGGTCGTCGGGCACCTCGAGGGGTCCGGCCGACGCCGACACCGCGGTGCCCGACGACGCGAGCAGCACCGTGCGCCGCGGCGTGCCGAACTGCCGGGCGACATCGGCCAGTTCGCGCCCGACGAGGTCGCGCAGCACGGCGTCGTTCTCGACGATCTCGGTGAGTCGGGCGATCGTGTCGTGCAACTCGTCGCGCTCGGCCTCGAGCTCGATCGTGCTGAGCCGGGTGAGGCGGCGCAGCTGCAGGTCGAGGATGTAGGTGGCCTGCTCCTCGCTCAGCTCGAAGGCCTCCATCAGCCGGGTGCGGGCCTCGGCGACGTCGTCGGACGAGCGGATGATCGCGATGACGTCGTCGATGTCGACGATCGCGATGAGCAGGCCCTCGACGAGGTGGAGCCGCCGGCTGGCCTTGTCGAGCTGGAACTGGGTGCGCCGCATCGTCACCTGCAGCCGGTGGGCGAGGTAGACCCGCAGCAACTCGGGGAGGCTGAGCGTGCGGGGCTGGCCCTCGACGAGCGCGACCGCGTTGATGCCGAACGTGTCCTCGAGCTTGGTGAGCTTGTAGAGCTGTTCCAGCAGCGCGTCGGGGTTGATCCCGTTCTTCACCTCGACCACGAGGCGGGTGCCATGGGTGAGGTCGGACAGGTCCTTGACGTCGGCGATGCCGGTGAGCTTCTTCGACTGCACCAGCGAGCTGATCTGTTCGATGATCTTCTCGGGGCCGACGAGGTAGGGCAGTTCGGTGACCACGATGCCGCGCCGCCGCGGGGTGACCTGCTCGATCCGGGCGGTGGCCCTGATCCGGAAGCTGCCGCGTCCGGTCTCGTAGGCGTCGCGGATGCCGTCGAGGCCGATGATCTTGCCACCGGTGGGCAGGTCGGGGCCGGGTACGAAGCCCATGATCGTCGACAGGTCGGCGTCGGGGTGCTTCAACAGGTGACGCAGCGCCTGCACGAGCTCGACCAGATTGTGCGGCGGGATGTTGGTGGCCATGCCCACCGCGATCCCGGTGGAGCCGTTGACCAGCAGGTTCGGGAACGCCGCGGGCAGCACCGACGGTTCGGTCTCCTTGCCGTCGTAGTTGGCGCGGAAGTCGACGGTGTCTTCGTCGAGGCCGTCGGTCATCGCCAGCGCCGCGGGGGCCATCCGGCATTCGGTGTAGCGCATGGCCGCCGGACCGGCGTCGAGCGAGCCGAAGTTGCCGTGCCCGTCGATGAGTGGCAGGCGCATGGCCCACGGTTGGGCCATCCGCACGAGCGCGTCGTAGATCGCGGAGTCGCCGTGCGGGTGCAGCTTGCCCATCACCTCGCCGACGACGCGGGCCGACTTGACGTGCGCGCGGTCGGGGCGGATGCCCATGTCGTCCATCGAGTAGAGGATGCGCCGCTGCACCGGCTTGAGCCCGTCGCGGGCATCGGGAAGCGCCCGGGCGTAGATCACCGAGTAGGCGTACTCGAGGAAGCTGGTCTCGATCTCCGACGACACGTCGACGTCGATGATCCGCTCGTCGAACTCGTCGTCCAGGTCGGTGCCTGCCATCATTCTCCACTCGTCGCGCGTGCCCAACCCTCAGATTCTGGCGAACGAGGGCGCCCGGACCCAACTCCCACGCCGGACGCCGCCGGCGCCGCGGTCACCGGGATGCCAACGGGGCTTCGGTGTCGGCGAGGATCTGCTGGACCTGGGGCAGCAGCGCCCACCCGTCCGGACCCCGCACCTCGGGTGCCGACTCCGGCGTCCACTGCACCTCGTCGTTGTCGACGAGAACCGTGGTGGTTCCGTGGGCGAGCACCTGTTCGGCCATCGTGAGCTCACGGATCGCGATCGCCCGGACGTGGTCGGGCTGAAGTTCGGCGAACTCGGCGTACAGCATCGGATCGTGCTGGCCGTCGTCGCCGATGAGCACCCAGCTGATGTTGGGGAAGTCGCGGGCGAGCTCGCGCAGCGCCTGGCGCTTGTGGTCGCTGCCGCTGCGCACCCAGCCGGTGTTGGTGGGCCCCCAGTCGGTGAGCAGCATCGGACCCATGGGGAACCCGTGCCGTGTGAGGAACCGGTTGAGGAACGAGAACGTGCTCCACGCACCCGTGGACACGTAGATGATCGGCGCCCCGGGGTGCTCGCCCAGCAGCGAGGTGAGCATGCGCGCCATGCCCGGCACGGGCTGGCGGGCCTGCTCGGTGACGACGAGGGAGTTCCACGCGGCGATGAACAACCGTGGAAGGAAGGTGGAGATCACCGTGTCGTCGATGTCGCTCACCAGGCCGAACGTCTGTTCGTCGTCGACGACCATGACCGGCGCGTCGGTCGGCAGCGACGTGGGGGTGGCGATCGTCACATGGTTCCACCCGGCGTCGAGGACCTCGCTCTTGACCCGCACGTCGACGTAGCCGTTGCGGTCGGTGCGCAGCGTGATGCCCGAATGTCCCACGGTGACGTTGACCTCGGCACGGGGGATCGGTGCGGCGAGGAAGTTACGCCACCCGCGCTGCATGAGGAACTCCTCGGCCGCGCGCCCGAACTGGGTGCGGGCCTCGGCCGGACGCAACACCACGCGCGCCAGCACGCGCACCTGCGACTGGCTGCCGTACCCGGTGAACGGCACCACCGCCTCGACCCAGCCGAACCGGCGCAGCACGCCGTTGACCCTCCGGAAGACGAACTCCTCGAGCCGGGCACCCACGAACGGTCGATTGGACATGCTGGCACTGTACCGAGTCGGGGGGATTCGCAAACAGCCTCGCGGCCGCCGCTTCGGCCCCCGGATATCCTTCACGACGGGCTACGCAGGGTCCGATCGGGGATCGGCCGATCGCGCGGACGCCACCGTCTGTGACGTGTCGAGGTGATCGGAGCCGCGCGTGTTGACTGTCCGCCTTGCCCTGGTCCGGGGTATCCGGGCCGCTGCTGTCGGTCTGCTCGGGCTGCTCGCCCTGCAACTGGTGTTCTTCGCCCTTCTCGTGGGCGCGGCAGCCGTGCCCGACGCGCCGATCGTCCACCACCTCGTCACCGACATCCACAACAAGGACTACGGCCCCGCGGATCTGCCGGATCGGATGGGAACCCAGTCCGACTCCTACACCGAGTGCGTGGTGGTCGGCACGGGACTGGGGCGCCCGGACATCTCGCCGCTCGATCGGGCCGGCATCATGCCGAGGCTCGCCAGCTGTAACGACGGGGGACGCGCCGAACTCCTCGCACTCGACCATGGTCAGGCGATCTCGCCCGGCCCCTACTTCCGCTACTGGGCGGGCTACACCGTGCTCACCCGGCCGGTGCTGGCCCTCACCACCATGGCGGGGCTCAGGATCGTCGTCGGGGGCCTGCTGCTGGCGGCGTTCGTGGCACTGTTCATCGCCGTCGGCACCAGCACGGGGCGCTGGGCGGCCGCCGCGCTCGTCGCCCCCGTCGTCGTGGGCTCCAACCTGATGTCGACACCCGTGTCATCGTTCAGCCAGGCGCTGTCGATCGCCGCCTACGTGGGAGGTGCGGCGGGTATCGCCGTCGCCGCGCGTCGCTCGTTGCGCTGTGGGACTCGCCGCCACCGCGTTGGCGGCCGCCGTGTTCTGCTACGTCGACCTGCTGACGACGCCACCGGCCGCCTGGGCGCTGTCGGCGGGAGTGCTGACCGCCGTGGTCTGGACCCGTTCCCGCGACCTGCGCTCCACGGCGGCGGCGCTGGTCCTGTCTGCCGTGGTGTGGCCCGCGGCGTTCACCATCACCTGGGTATCGCGGTGGGTGATCGCGGTGCCGTTCGTCGGCGTGCACGAAGTCGTGACCAGGGTGGTGCACCAGGTGGACTTCCGCACACAGGGTCAGTACACCGGGCGTGAGTGACGCGTTCTGGGCTCCTGTCGCCAAGAACTGGGACTACTGGATCGGTCATGTGCCCACCGCGAGAGCGGTGCTGGTGGGCGTCGTGGTCGTCGTGCTCGTCGCCGTGCTGGCCGGCCTGCGTCGCAGCCGGCGGGCCGTGGTTGCCGGCGCGGTCGTCTCCGCGGCCGGGCTCGTCGTGCCGTTCTGGTACCAGATCCTTCGCAACCACTCCCAGATCCACGCCTTCTTCACCTACCGCTCGATCACCGTCGCCCTCGGGCTGCTCGCGTTCGCCTGGCTCGCTGCGTCCCATGCCCCGGGACCGGCCGCCGTCGCCGAGGCGGTTCAGGCGGCGGACCAGGACGAGCCGGCCGCGGTCACCGAGATGGCGCCCGCATCGGGGGCCGCGTCGGCTCCCGCCTCGAACGACCAGCCGGACGTCGGGTCGCCCGGGCATGGGATGATGCGGGAGTGACCCTGTCATCGACACTCAGCCGCCAGGTGCGCGCCGACATCGAGGCGTGCGGCTACTTCCCCGAGTTCGTCATCGACTCACTCGTTCTCGCCCTCGGGGACGAGCCGGCCAGCCATCACCTCGTGCACCAGGAAGCCACCTTCATGGGCGACGAGATCCACCGGCACCTCACCGTGCTGGCGCTCACCCCGACGCGCCTGGTCGCCCTGCACACCGACGAGGGGGCCGAGGAGGCCAACGCCGACGACCAGGCCATCACCACCACCGAGACCGTGCCGCTCGCCAACGTCCGGTCGGTGTCGTTGTCACGGGTCGTGCAGCACCCCGAGCGCTTCGACGCCCCCCACCAGCAGGTCGTCGAAACCTGGTTGGTGCTCGGCTGGGGTGCCCTGAGCCGTGTCGACATGGAGCCGGCCGGGTGCAGCGACCCGACGTGCGAGGCAGATCATGGCTACACGGGCACGATGACAGGCGACGACCTCACAATCCGGATGAGCCCCGCCGCCGACGGCCCCGAGAACGTCGAGCGGCTGATCAGCTTCGCCAGCGTCCTGCAGCGCGCCGTGGGGCGCGCCCGATGAGTGTGAAGGTCGTCCCCGACTACGGCCGATCGACCCTGTGCGACGTCCTGCCCGCAGTCGCCTTCCACCTGGGGGTTCCCGGCATGGTCGATCGCCTCGACCTGCCGGCGTCGCACCGCTACGTCGTGCTGCTCGTCGACGGGCTGGGGCTCTCGCTGGTGCGTGCCCATCTGCGTGACGTGCCCTATTTCTCCGAACTGTTCGGCGACCTGCGGGAGATCACGGCCGGGATCCCCACGACGACGGCCACCTCGATCACATGCCTGGGCACCGGGCGTCCGCCGGGCAATCACGGCATCGCGGGCTACACGTTCCGCGACCCCGCGACCGGTGTGCGCATGAACGCGCTCACCTGGGAGAACGGGCCCGAGGCCGTGGAGGTCTTCCAGCCGCACGACACCGTGTTCCAATCGATGGCCATGTACGGAGTAGCTGCGCGTGCGTCGCGTTGCCCCGCTTCGAGGGCAGCGGGCTGACCCGGGCCGCGTTGCGGGGGGCCCGGCTCGACGGGCGTCGAGGACGCCGACGAGGAGGGACGGATCGCGGCGGTCGTCGAGGCCTCCGGCAACGGCGAGCGGTCGTGCGTCTACGTCTACGAGCGCCGGCTCGACCATGTCGGACACGGCTTCGGCACCGACTCGCCGGCGTGGCGCACGACGCTGCGGCTGGTCGACGGGTTCGCCGAGCGGTTGCGCCAGGAACTACCCGACGACGTGGTGCTGCTCGTCACCGGCGATCACGGCATGATCGACGTGCCCGCGCAGACCCGGATCGTGCTCGATGACGAGCCGGGCCTGCTCGAAGGGGTCGACCTCATCGCGGGTGAGGCCCGCTTCCGGCAGGTGTACACGGGTCGGCCGGGTGCGGTCGCCCGCCGGTTCGCCGAATTCCTCGGTGAGTCGCGCCTGGGTGCTCACCCGCGATGAGGCGGTCGCCGAGGGCTGGTTCGGAACCACCCCCGGGTCGAACGCCGCCCGCTTCGGCGACGTGCTCGTCGCGATGCGCGGCACGTGGGCGTTGCTGTCGCGTGACTTCCCCCAGGAGTTCGGGCTGGTCGGCATGCACGGGTCGCTCACTCCCGAGGAGGCTGCCGTACCACTGATGGTCGACGCTCCGGCCCACGACACGCTGTGGGGTGTCCGTGGCTGAGCTGGTCTACTTCAGCGGCCCGATGGACTGCGGCAAGTCGACGCTCGCGCTGCAGATGGCCCACACGCAGTCCGGGCACGGTCGCGCCGGACAACTGTTCACCAGCCGGGATCGATCCGGACCGGCGATGATCACGTCGCGCATCGGGTTGCATGCGGCCGCCGTCGAGGTCGACGACGGGTTCGACGTCTGGGGATACGTCGTCGCCTCGCTGACTGCAGGGGAGCGGATCGATTTCCTCGTGTGCGACGAGGCCCAGTTCTACACGTCCGCGCAGGTCGACGACCTCGCCCGCATCGTCGACGACCTCGGCATCGACGTGTTCGCGTTCGGGATTCTCGCCGACTTCCGCACCGAACTGTTCCCCGGATCGAAACGGCTGGTCGAACTGTGCGACCGGATGGAGACGCTGCAGGTGCGACCGCTGTGCTGGTGCGGGGCGCGGGCCACCCACAACGCCCGGGTCGTCGACGGGGTCATGGTCACCGAGGGCAGCCAGGTGGAGGTGGGCGACACGGGTCTGCCCGGTGGGCGGGCCGTCACCTACCAGGTGCTGTGCCGACGCCACCACCGGCAGCGGATGACGATCGAGCGGGCACAGGCCGACCCGAGTCCGGAGGTTCTTCCGTTCGACCGGCCGGAAGCCCGCTGACGGGCGACCGGCCACGGCCCGGCCGGCCGCCCGTGGAGTGCGGGAGGGACCCCGGCCGGCGTCATTAGGGTGGGGGGATGAGCCGAGTCACCGCCGCAGACCTGCGCCGCCGCCTCGAGCAGGGCGAACCCACCACCGTTCTCGACGTGCGCTACTACCTCACCGAGCCCGGACGTGGCAGGCGCGAATACCTCGAGGGGCACATCCCCGGCGCCGCGCACGTCGACCTCGACACCGACCTCGCCGCACCGTGCACCGGGCCGGGCGGGCGCCATCCGCTTCCGAGCGCGGCGGCCTTCGGCGAGGCCATGCGCCGGGTCGGCGTCCGCGCCGACCGGCCGGTCGTCGTCTACGACCAGCTCACCTCGCTGGCGGCCGGGCGGGCGTGGTGGATGCTGCGCGACGCCGGCCATCCGCGGGTGTCGGTGCTCGACGGCGGGTACGCCGCGTGGCGGGCCGCCGGTGGAAACAGCGAGCCGGGCGGCAGCATCCCCCAACCGGGGGATTTCGAGCCCGGCCCCGGACTGCTGCCCCGGGTCGAGGCCGACGACATCCGCGTCCTCATCGAGACGGGGCATCGACTCGTCGACGTTCGTGCCGCCGAACGCTTCCGCGGCGATGTCGAGCCGATCGATCCGATCGCCGGACACATCCCGGGTGCTGTCAACCTGCCCGCCGGCAGCCTCTTCGGTGACGATGGAACACTCCTGCCGGTCGACGAGCTGCGCGAGCGGCTCGGCCCGCTCCGTGCCGGGGACGCCGTCAGCTGCGGGTCAGGGGTCACGGCCGCGCAGGTGCTGTGGGCGCTCGACGTCGCCGGTGTCCCTGGTGTCGCCCTGTACGCGGGCTCGTGGTCGGACTGGGTCAGCGATCAGTCCCGGCCGGTGGCCCGCGGCGAGTGAATCCGCCCGATCACCACGGGTCGGGGGCTTTTTCCGCTATTCCCGACTCGCGCTAGGTTGGAGCCATTGTGCGCATCCTCACGCCACCGGCCCACCGGAGGCCACCCGGGTCCGAGGGGCTCGACCCGAACCTCCGGCTGTGACAAACGAGTCGGTGACGGTGAAAGATGGATCCTGACACCAGCCCCCTCCGGAGGGATGGTCCGTGTGTGAGAAAGGACGAAGCGTGATCCCACGCGAGGAACCCGGGCCGATGATCAACGGTCAGCCCACGAATCTCCCCGAGACCGACCCCGAGGAGACCTCGGAGTGGCTCGAATCGCTCGACGGCCTCATCGACAGCGAGGGTCGCAACCGGGCCCGCTACGTCATGCTGCGCCTGCTCGAGCGGGCCCGCGAGCGCCAGATCGGCGTCCCGTCGCTCGTGTCGACCGATTACGTCAACACCATCCCGGCTTCCAAGGAACCGCCGTATCCCGGCGATGAGGAACTCGAGCGTGGCTACCGGCGCCTGTTGCGTTGGAACGCCGCGATGCTCGTGCACCGCGCGCAGCGCCCCGGCGTCAGCGTCGGCGGCCACCTGTCGAGCTACGCGTCGTCGGCGACCCTCTACGAGGTCGGCTTCAACCACTTCTTCCGCGCCAAGGATCACCCCGGGGGCGGCGACCAGGTGTTCTTCCAGGGCCACGCGTCGCCCGGCCAGTACGCGCGGGCCTTCCTCGAGGGGCGCCTCGAAGAGGCCGACCTCGACGGGTTCCGCCAGGAGAAGAGCCACATCGTCGACGGAACCATCAGGGCCCTGCCGAGCTACCCGCACCCGCGGATGATGCCCGACTTCTGGGAGTTCCCGACGGTGAGCATGGGCATCGGCCCGATGAACGCGATCTACCAGGCGCAGTTCAACCGGTACCTTCACAACCGCGGCATCAAGGACACCTCGCAGCAGCACGTGTGGGCGTTCCTGGGCGACGGTGAGATGGACGAGCCCGAGAGCCGCGGCCTGCTGCAACTCGCCGCCAACGAAGGACTCGACAACCTCACGTTCGTGGTCAACTGCAACCTGCAGCGCCTCGACGGGCCCGTGCGCGGCAACGGCAAGATCGTCCAGGAACTGGAGATGTTCTTCCGCGGCGCCGGGTGGAACGTCATCAAGGTGCTGTGGGGCCGCGGGTGGGACCCGCTGCTGGCCCAGGACACCGAGGGTGCGCTCGTCAACGTCATGAACACCACCCGCGACGGCGACTTCCAGACGTTCAAGGCGAACAACGGTGCCTATGTGCGCGAGCACTTCTTCGGCCGCGACCCGCGGACGCTGAAGATGGTCGAAGACTGGACCGACGAGCAGATCTGGGCGCTCAAGCGCGGCGGCCACGATTACCAGAAGGTCTACGCGGCCTACAAGGCGGCCACCGAGTTCGCGGGGGCCCCCACGGTGATCCTCGCGCAGACGATCAAGGGATACGTCCTGGGATCGAGCTTCGCCGGGCGCAACGCCACCCACCAGATGAAGAAGTTCAGCCTCGAAGACCTCAAGCTGTTCCGCGACCGGCTCGACATGCCGATCACCGACGCCCAACTCGAGGCGAACGACCACTGGACGCCGCCCTACGTGCGCCCCGAGGTCGACGACCCGCGGATCCAGTACATGCTCGAGCGTCGCCGCGAACTCGGCGGTTTCCTGCCCGAGCGTCGAGGCCACCGGTACGCGCCGCTGCCGATCCCCGAGGACAAGGCGTTCGCCGGCGTCCGGAAGGGGTCAGGCAACCAGGCGGTGGCCACGACCATGGCGTTCGTACGCCTGCTCAAAGACCTCATGCGCGACAAGAAGTTCGCGCCGCACGTCGTGCCGATCATCCCCGACGAGGCCCGCACGTTCGGGATGGACTCGTTCTTCCCGACGATCAAGATCTACAACCCGAACGGGCAGAACTACACACCGGTCGACCACGAGCTGATGCTCGCCTACCGGGAGGCCACCAACGGGCAGATCCTCGAGGTCGGCATCAGTGAGGCCGGGTCGATGGCGGCCTTCACCGCGGCCGGGTCGGCCTACGCCACCCACGGCGTGCCGATGGTTCCGGTCTACGTGTTCTACTCGATGTTCGGCTTCCAGCGCACCGGCGACGCGATCTGGGCCGCCGGCGACCAGATGGTGCGGGGCTTCCTCGTCGGAGCCACGGCCGGTCGCACGACCCTGACCGGTGAGGGCACCCAGCACATGGACGGCCACAGCCCGCTGCTGGCCTCCACCAACCCCGCCGTGATCACCTGGGATCCCGCGTACGGCTACGAGATCAGCTACATCGTCCAGGACGGCCTGCGGCGCATGTACGGCGACAACCCCGAGGACGTCATCTACTACCTCATGGCCTACAACGAGCCGATGCCGCAGCCGGCCGAGCCCGAGGCCCTCGACGTCGACGGGTTGCTGCAGGGCATGTACCTGCTGAAGGAGGGAAGCTTCGACGGCGTCGGGGCCGACGCCCGCCGCGTGCAGTTGCTCGCCTCGGGTGTTGGGGTTCCGTGGGCCCTGGAGGCGCAGGAACTGCTGAAGCAGGACTTCGGGGTGGTCGCCGACGTCTGGAGCGTCACCAGCTGGGGCGAGTTGCGCCGCGACGGTTTGCGCTGCGATGAGCACAACCTGCTGCACCCCGACGAGGAACGCCAGGTTCCCTACGTCACCCGGGCGCTGCAGGGTCGTCCCGGACCGGTCATCGCCACCAGCGATTACATGCGCGCCGTGCAGGACCAGATCGCGCAATGGGTGCCCGGCCGCTTCCGGTCGCTGGGCGCCGACGGCTTCGGCTTCTCCGACACCCGCCCCGCAGCCCGCCGTTTCTTCCACATCGACGGCCCGTCGATGGCGGTGGCGGCGTTGCAGCAGCTGTCTGACGCCGGCGAGGTGCCGGCCGAGTGGGTCACCCGCGCGCTCGACCAGTACCGCCTGCTCGACGTCACCGCAGGGACGTCCGGTCACTCGGGCGGCGACGCCTGAGCCCGCGGCCGTCCCCAACCGGTGCGGTGCGGCCCCACTCCGGGAGTCATCCCGAGGGTGGGGCCGCACCGCGTTGTGCGGTTGAAGACCCCGATGTTCCCACGGACGCTGCGAATCTGGCAGGCTGGGCGTCGAAGCTCCCGGGGAGGGACGCTGGTTCGAGAGAGGATCGTACGTGGTGACGCCACCGGGAGGCCGGAACGTCTTCGGCCTGTCAGCTGGGCAGATGGTTCAGGAACTGGGCTGGGACAGCGATGTCGACGAAGACGTCCGCACCAGCATCATGGAAGCGATCGGGGGCGACCTGGTCGAGGACGTCGATGATGCGGTCGACGTGGTCGTGCTGTGGTGGCGCAACGACGACGGCGACGTCGTCGACGGGCTGGTCGACAGCCTCACCGATCTCAGCCACAACGGCTACATCTGGGTGTTGACCCCCAAGGTCGGCCGTCCCGGCGCCCTCGATCCCGCCGACCTCGCCGAAGGTGTCAGCACGGCGGGGATGGCTCTCACCAGCACCGTCTCGGCGGGCCCCGACTGGCAGGCGCACAAGGTCGTCCGCCCGCGCCTCGGACGGCGTTGACGCTCGGCCGCCGGGTCGGGCCGTGAGCCCCGGGCGCGACGACGGTCGACCGCAGCGGATCACCGTGCGTGTCGTGCTGGTGACCGTCGTGGCGGGGGTGTTGTCGGGACTCGTCGGCGGATTCATGTCACTGCTGCTGGCGGGCATTCAGTGGCTCGCACTGGGGGTGCACCCCGAAACCCTGCTCACCCATCCCGATGCGGTGCCCGCCTGGCGGCTGGTGGTGTCCCCGCTCATCGGCTGCGGCCTCGCGGGCGTCGGCTGGTGGTGGATCCGCTCGCGGCACCGGATCGTCCCGGTGCGCAGGGCGATCGCCATCGGCGGCGAGCCGATGGGCTGGTGGACGATGTTCACCGACGCCTGCCTGCAGATCCTCATGGTTGGCTCGGGGGGTTCGCTCGGCCGCGAGGGGGCGCCCCGGCAGGCCGCCGCGGCCGCCGCCGATGCGGTGGCACGCCGCACCCGGGTCCCGGAGTTCTGGCGTTCGGCGATGGTCGCCTCCGCGGCCGGCGCCGGGTTGGCCGCGGTCTACAACGTGCCGTTCAGCGGGGTGGTGTTCGCCCTCGAGGTGGCCCGGCGGCGGTGGTCGCTTCGCGTCGGCGTGATCGCGGCACTCATGAGCGGGATCGCGACGGTCGTGGCGTGGCCCGTCATCACCATGGCACCCACCTACCGCTTCCCGTCGGTCACGGTGGGCGGGCGCACATCGCTGCTCCTGCTCGCCGCCGTCCCGGTGTGGGCGCTCATCGGCGTGCTGTTCGCCGCTCTCGTGTCGCCGGCCCGCCGGCACGCCCCCTTCCACGGACGCGAGGTGCTGTGGCTCGTTCCCACCGCGGGGGCCGTGCTCGGCATCGTCACCATCTGGTTGCCGGTGGCCACCGGCAACGGCAAGGAGATCGTGCAGCTCGCCTGCCTCACTCCCGTCGTGGGCACCGGAGCGCTCTACCTCGCCCTGGCGATCAGCAAGCCGCTGCTCACCTCGGGTTTCCTCCGATCGGGCGCCGAGGGTGGCCTGATCACCCCGTCGATGGCCACAGGGGCAGCGTCCGCGGCGGCGCTCATGCTGGTCACCGGCCACCCGGGGATGGTCGCCGTCGCGGCGATCGTGGCCGCCTCCGGGGTGCTGGCGGTCACCCAGAACGCGCCGGTCTTCGGCGGTGTCATGGGCTGGGAATTGACTCGGGCCAGCCCGAGCGTCGGCATCCTCGTCCTGGTCACGGCCGTGCTCAGCTGGCTGGTCGCCGCCGGCATCCGGCACGTGTCCGTCCGCCTGCGCGACCTGGTGTGGCTCCCCTCGGCGGGGGGTGTGCAGTCGTTGTCCGCCGACGACGAACCCGACGAGCCGCAGGCCCGGACGACGGCGAACCGGCACTGAGCCGATGCGGTGTCCGTGGTGGTCGGGGCGTCGCGGGCACCGGGGATTGCTGGCAGGATGGGCGCATCGTCCGAGCCGGTCCGCACCGCGACCCGCCCCCGCGCCACCGGATCGACGGGCCCGGGCCGCCCGGTGCAGCCCTCTCGCGGGGCGTCCGTGCCCGGTTCGCTCCGCCCCCGACCCGAGGAGATCATCGCGTGAGTTCCGCCGCCCCCTCCGTCCCGTCCCCCGCGCCGACCCGCTACACCGTCGGAATCGTCGGGGGCGGCCAGTTGGCCCGGATGATGCACCAGGCCGGCATCGCGCTCGGCATCGGCGTCAGGTTGCTGGCCGAGGCCGACGACGCCTCCGCCGCGCAGGTGGTGCGCGACGTGGTCGTCGGTGACTACACCGACGCCGCGACCGTGCTCGACTTCGCCCGGGGCTGCGACGTGGTGACCTTCGACCACGAGCACGTTCCCGACCGCGATCCTGCTGGCCCTCGAATCCGAGGGCATCGCCGTGCGTCCCGGGCCAGCCGCCCTCGAGCACGCGCAGGACAAGGCGGTCATGCGGGCCCGGATGGCGGCGATGCGGGCACCGAACCCGGTGTACCGTGTCGTCGCCGACGCCGACGAGCTCATCGCCTTCGGAGACGAGATCGGCTGGCCGGTTATCGCGAAGACCTCGAGGGGCGGCTACGACGGGAAGGGCGTGTGGCGGGTCGACGGGCCCGACGGCGCCCAGGAGCCGTTCGCCGCGAACCTCACCCGCCCGGGTGGGGAGACCGACATCGCCAGCGTCCGGATCATCGCCGAGGAGTTCATCGACTTCTCGCGGGAACTGTCCGCGCTGGTGGTGCGCTCGCCGAGTGGCCAGGCGGTCGCGTACCCGGTGAGCGAGTCGGTGCAGACCGGCGGCATCTGCACGCGCACGATCACGCCGGCACCCGGTTTGGACGCCGACCACGCCGTGGCCTGTCAGGAGTTGGCCCTGCGCATCGCCGGAGAGTTGGGGGTCGTCGGCCTGTTGGCCGTCGAGCTCATGGAGCGCCGCGACGGCGGCATCGTCGTCAACGAGTTGGCGATGCGCCCGCACAACACCGGGCACTGGACGATCGACGGCGCGGTCACCAGCCAGTTCGAGAACCACATCCGGGCAGTGCTCGACCTGCCGCTCGGCGACCCGTCGCTGCGCGCCGATCACGTGGTGATGGACAATGTGCTCGGTGGGGCCGAGCACGACCTCACCGGTGCCCTGCAGCACTGTTACGCCCGCGACCGCAGGGTGCGCGTGCACCTGTACGGCAAGCAGGTGAAGCCCGGGCGCAAGGTGGGTCACGTCACCGCCTACGGGTCCGACCTCGCCGACGTGTCACGCCGCTCGCTGCACGCCGCCCGCTACCTCATGGGAGATCGCGATGCCTGACCAGACCGCCGCCGTGGTGTCGATCGTCATGGGGAGCGACTCCGACTGGCCGACCATGCAGCCGGCCGCCACCGCACTCGACGACCTCGGCATCGCCTGGGAGGCCGACGTCGTCTCGGCGCATCGGATGCCCGACGAGATGGTGGCGTTCGGTCGCGGCGCGCACGAGCGTGGCATCCGGGTGATCATCGCGGGTGCGGGGGGAGCGGCGCACCTTCCGGGCATGCTCGCCTCGCTGACCCCCTTGCCGGTCATCGGTGTCCCGGTGCCGCTCAAGTACCTCGACGGCATGGACTCGCTGTTGTCGATCGTGCAGATGCCCGCGGGGGTCCCGGTGGCCACCGTCGGTGTCGGCAACGCCCGCAACGCGGGCCTGCTCGCCGCCCGGATCATCGGTGCCGCCGACGGGCGGGTGCGGGAGCGGATGGTCGAGTTCCAACGCTCACTGCGCGACGTGGCCCTCGCGAAGGGCCAGGTCGTCCGCGACGCCACCCGCGGCTGAGCGGCGTCCGACCGCCGGCCGGGAGCTACTTCGCGTACTTGTCCAGCCCGGCGGTGTTGCCGGAGGCGATGTCGTGGAACAACGCCTCGGCCGCTTTCTGGTCCCACAACACCGACGAGCCCGCAGGCGTCATGGCGTTGGGGTTGGAGACGGGGACCGTGAGCTGCAGGCCCTTCCCTTCGGCGAGGTTCATGAGCCCTCCGCCCAGTCCGGGCAGTGACGTCACGCCGATGCCGTCGCTGCGCAGCGAGTTGCGCGACGCCATGGCGAAGCGCCAGTAGCGCAGCGGGTCGAGCAGGATCGAGGGGGAGGCGGCCTTCTTCGCGACCGCGTCGATCATCTCGCGCTGCCGCTTCACCCGTCCGAGGTCGCCGAGTGGGTCGGCCTTGCGCATCCGGACGTAGCCGAGCGCCTCCGGCCCGGTGAGGATCTGGCAACCCGCCGGCAGGTTCGTGTGCGAGTCCTTGTCGACCATGGGCTTCGGCAGGCACATGCGGATCCCGCCGATCGCTTCGATGACGTCGGCGAATCCGCCCATGCCGACCTCGAGGTACCCGTCGATGCGGATCCCGGTGTCCTGCTCGACGGTACTGATCAACAGCTTCGGCCCGCCGATCGAGAACGCGGCGTTGAGCTTGTCGTGTCCGTGGCCGGGAATCGCGACGTACGAGTCGCGGGGCAGGCTGAGCAGCACCGAGCGACCGCTGGGCGGCACGTACATGATCATCATCGTGTCGGTGCGCGCCCCGAGGTCCCAGCCGGTGCCCAACTGCTTGCGCTGGGCCGCGGTGAGTCCTTGGCGGGCGTCGGAGCCGACCAGCAGGATCGCGGTGCCCGGCTGCGGCGCCGGACGCGAACCGCTCGGGAACGCCCCGACGTGGGTCATCGTCGACCAGGCGTAGGCCGGGACGTAGGCGAGCCACCCGACGTAGCCGACGACGAGGACGACGACGAGCGCGATGACCGCCTTGAGTGTGCGGCCCCGGTGTCGCCGCGTGCGCCGGGTGGCCCGCCGGCCGGCCGGGGCCTGCGGATGCAGCGACGGCGGGGGGAGCGGCGCCGGAGTTCCTGCGGGAGCCGACGTGTGCGGCCTCGAGGGGGTCGAGGCGAGTGTCGCCGGCAGCCGCCGCGGGGGCAGCGGATCTGCTGCGGCCCTGGCCGCCGCCCGGCGCCGCAGCTCGGCGAGCTCGGCCTCGTCCATGGCCCGGTTCCGCTCCTCCGGGGTCTGCTCATTGCGGTAGAGCCAATCCATGTCGGCCTTGCGTTGGGCGGCGTCACGTTCCGGCATGGGCATTACGGTAACCGAGGAACCCCGGGCTGCCCGCGAACCCCTTGTCGGTGCCGCACGGCGCGCCCCGCCGCCGTACGCGGGGACGCCCGTCATCGATGGGGAACAATGGAGCCCATGCCGCAGACCCCCGAACCGGTGAGTGTGATCATGCCGGTGCTCAACGAGGAGGAGCATCTCGCCGCGTCGGTGCGGGGCGTGCTGGGCCAGGACTATCCGGGCCCGATCGAACTCGTGCTCGCGGTCGGTCCGTCGCACGACCGCACCCACGAGATCGCCGACGATCTGGCGCGCGACGATCCGCGGGTTCGGGTCATCGACAATCCCGGCGGCACCACCCCCGAGGGGCTGAACCTGGCGATCGGGGCGAGCAGCCACCAGGTGATCGTGCGCGTCGACGCCCACGGGGAACTGCCGCCCGGGTACATTCGCACCGCCGTCGAGGTGCTGCGCCGCACGGGGGCCGCCAACGTGGGAGGCCGGATGCTGGCACGGGGCCGCACCCCCTTCGAACGCGCGGTGGCGGTCGCCTACACGTCGCGCATCGGGTTGGGCGGGGGCGGGTTCCACCTGGCGGACACCCCGGAGGGACCCGCCGAGACGGTGTTCCTCGGCGTGTTCCGCCGGGAGGCGCTCGAGCGGGCCGGTGGGTTCGACCCGACCCTGCGCCGCGCCCAGGATTGGGATCTGAACTACCGGTTGCGTTCGCTGGGGGAGACCGTCTGGTTCACCCCGGAGCTGCACGTCACGTACCGTCCCCGCTCATCGGTCGCCGCCCTCGCCCGCCAGTTCTTCACGACCGGCCAGTGGCGCCGCGAGGTGGTGCGACGACGCCCCGAGACCGCCAGTGCCCGCTACCTCGCCCCACCGGTGGCGGTGGCCGCCATCGCAGCCGGTCTGCTCACCGGTGCCGCCGGCAGCCTCGGCGGACGCCGATCGCTGTCGGTCGGATGGGGGGTGCCGGTGGCCTATGCGGCCGGTGTGACGGCCGCCGCGTTGGGCCTGCACCGCGACATGCCCCGCGACGTGAGGTTGCGGCTGCCCCTGGTGCTGGCCGTGATGCACATGAGTTGGGGGACGGGTTTCCTCGTCGGGTTGCCGGGGCGGATGCGTCCCGAGCCGGTCGCGCCCGCCGGCCCCGAGGGCTGAGCCGCCGCTACGACGATCGGCCCGCTCCGGCCACGGGGATCGCTTCGGCACCCTCGGTGGTGAGCACCCGCCCGACGGCCTCATCGGTGCCGCCGATCAGGACGACGATCGAGCCGCCCCCGAGGATCGGCGCCACGAGTGAGGTCTCGAGCAGCGCCCAGGGGGCGTCGCCCCGCGCCACCCGCACGGCGAGCCGCCGCGGGGCGCCCGGCACGCGGTCGACGTCACCGGCGCTCACCACGGTGCCGCCCGCTCGGAATGCGGTGTCGGTGTCGGATGCGGGCACGGACCAGTGGGCGTCGGGCTGCCCGGTCACCTCCGCGTAGTCGATGACCGCGCGTTGGGGGGTCGCGAAACCGAGCCCGAGGGGATGCAGCGAACAGGCGACCGTCTCCACGCCCGGCACGGGGTGGGTGTTGTGGGGACCGACGACGGCCAGGTCGACGGCGTCGAGCGCCTCCCGCCGCTCCGCCTGCACCTCGCCCCCGAGCTGCCAGGCGGCCATCGCCCACACGAGGCCGACCCAGTGCCCCGGGTCGCTGACCAGCAGCGGGAGGCCGACCAACGGGCGATCGTCGGCACCGACGGACGTCATGAGGTTGACGGTCTTGTCGACCCAGTTGGCGAAGGTGCGGGCCGACAGTTCCACCCGGGCCCCCCGGTCGAGGTCGTACCACGTGACCAACGGACGCGATCCGTCACGGCGCACGCGCTCCTCAAGGGTGGCGCACAACTCGCGGGTCATGACCGGGCCCCGGCCGTGGCCGCCCGCGTCCCACGCCGAAGGGAGCTGCACGTCATCCGGCCATGGTAGCGACGCGGGGTGCGTCCCGGGAGGCGCCCGGGCGGATATCACCCCCGGGGCGGGTCGCCACATCCCGCGTCCGGGCCCGGGCTACGCTTCGGGCCATGCGATACGTGGCGATCCTTGCCGGAGGGTCGGGCACCCGGCTCTGGCCGCTCTCCCGGCGCGGCCAACCCAAGCAGTTGCTCAACCTCATCGGCGGACGCAGCCTGCTGCGGCTCGCCTACGAACGGATCGCCGATTCTGTGCCGGCGGAACGGGTGCTGGTCTGCACGGGAGCGGCCTACTCCGACGTCGTGGCCGAACAGATTCCCGAGCTGCCGGTCGGCAACATCCTCGGCGAACCGGTCGGGCGTGATTCGCTGAACGCGGTCGCGTGGACCACCGCCGTCATCGCCGCCCGCGATCCCGACGCCGTGGTCGCCGTCCTCAGCGCCGACCAGATCATCCGCCCCGTCGAACGCTTCGTCGCGGCACTCGACGAGGCGTTCCGCATCGCCGAAGCCGATCCCCGCGCCCTCGTGACCTTCGGGGTCGTGCCCGACAGTCCGCACACCGGCTACGGGTATCTTCGGCGGGGGCTGGGGCTCGACGGCTTCCCCGGGTGCAGCGAGGTCGCCGAGTTCCGAGAGAAGCCGAGCCTCGAGGTGGCTACCGCCTACCTGGCGTCGGGGGAGTACTGGTGGAACTCGGGCATGTTCGTCTGGCGCGTGGCGACCCTGCTGGAGCAACTGCGCCTGCTGAAGCCCCAGACACACGGGCTGATCACCGCGCTCGCCGCCGAGCCCGGCCGGCTCGACGACGTCTACCCCCGGTTGGAGCGGATCTCGGTCGACTACGCGATCATGGAGCCGGTTTCCCAGGGCCGGGGCAGTGGGCACGTGGTGGCGGTGCCCCTACCTATCTCCTGGGTAGATCTCGGCGGGTATCGCGCGTTGTTCGACAACCTGCCGGCCGGCCCCTCGGACAACAGGGTGATGGGCCAGGTGGTGGTGTCCGACGCGGAAGGCAACCTGCTCATCAACACCAGGGGCGAGGGCAGTGTGCTCGCGGTGGCCGGCATCCGGGACACCGTCGTGGTCACCACCCCCGATGCGACCCTCGTCGTGCCGCTGGCCGGGTCACAGGCCGTCAAGGAGCTCGTCGCGGCGGTCGTCGGACAGGTTTCCGCCGATCTCGGCTGAGGGCCGACCGGAGAGGATCCGATGATGTGGACACCTGTTCGCCGGGCGGTGGTGGCCTGGCTGCTCGTCGCGGCGACGCTCGCCGGGATCGTGGGCGTCGCGTCGGCCGGATGGCGCGGCGCCCACGACCTGCGCCTCGGGATGGCCGCGGCGCTCGCCCGGGCCGACCCCGTGTCCCCGCTGATCGTGGTCGCGCTGGCCGGCGCGGTGCTGCTGTGCGGTCAGCCTCCCGGCGGGCGCATCTGCCGGGCTCCCGCCCTCACCGGACGCGTGCTCGTGGCCGTCGCGGTGGTAGCCCAACTGGCCCGGGTGGTGGCCGTCGCGGCGGTGGCGACGCCGGAACGGGCATCGTCGGTCGCCGTCTCGCTCGCTCAGCTGCTCGTCGAGATTGTCGCCATCGTCATGCTGCCCGCGGTGCCGCGGTGGCGGCCGGTGGTGGCCGCGGACAGGGCACATTCCTCGCCGTCAGAGGGCGGGTCGGATCGCGTGGTCGAACACCGGGGGGCCGATGTGCCGCCCGTCCCACGCACGGCGCCCCCCACCGTGCCGGGGGTTGCCGGCACGGTGTGGCGGCGTGCCGGCGACGCCGCCACCGGCGCTGCCGGCACGGTGCCGCCGCCCGCGTCGGGCTGGCGGCCCGACGGTGGCTGGGCTCCGCCGGCCACTCGGGACTCGTCGCATACGGACGGGCCGGCGGCCCCGGGCCGCGACGACCCCTCCCGGGGAGTCCGGCAGGACTGAATCCCACCCAGTTGCTCGGGGGCGCTTGACGCGACCCAATGACATCCATGTAATTTGTGTGCAGGGCGCCGGAGTGTCGTGATTGACAACTCATCTGATCGACACTCCGCATCGAAAGCTTTGCCGCATCGGGGATGCGACGGCCGCGCTGGGGTCCACACGGGTCGAGGTGGGTCCGGGTCGAATGTCGGAAGGGACAGCATGTCGCAGTTGCTTGTCATCGAAACCAACCTTGCTGATGATGGCGTGCTGGGCTGGCAGGAGCGCGCACTGTGCGCGCAGACCGATCCGGAGGCGTTCTTCCCCGAGAAGGGCGGGTCCACCCGGGAGGCGAAGAAGGTGTGTCAGAGCTGCGAGGTGCGCCAGGACTGCCTCGAGTACGCGCTGGCCCACGACGAGCGCTTCGGCATCTGGGGAGGGCTCAGCGAGCGGGAGCGGCGCAAGCTGCGCCGCCGCGCCTGACAATCGCGCTGATCGGGCGGTCCCGCATCCCGGGCGCCACTGTCGGGAATGCGGCGAAGGCCGACCCCGTCGGGTAGCGTGGTGGTGCTCCGACACCCATCCACGGAAGGTAGAGCCGCGGTGCAATCCGACCCGTCACTCGCGACGGATCCCGACGAGTCCCACGTCGCGGGCACGCCCGCGACCGAGGTGTCGGGTGCGCGCGGTTTCGGCGTCCCGTGGGAACTCGGTCGGCGACTTCGAGCCCTCCGACGACCCGTGGGCCTGGGCGCACGAGGAGCCCGACGAGTCCGAGCCCATGCTCGACCCGGGCAACGTGGTCGCCCTGCTCGTCGCCCACAACGCCGAGAGTTGGCTCGCCCGGACCCTGGCCACCGTCGCCCGGCTCGACCCGCGTCCCGGTTTCGTCGTGGCCCTCGACACCGGGTCGAGCGACGACACCGGCGAGATGCTGCACCGTGCCGAGCGAGACGGGCTCGTTGATCGCATCGTCGACGTTGCCCGCCGACACTCCCTTCGCCGAGGCGGTCAACCGCGGACGCGAGGAGTCACGCGTCGAGGGCGATGCGGCCTCCGACACCGTCGACGGATGGCTGTGGATCCTGCACGACGACTGCGAGCCGACCCGCACCGCCCTCGGCCAACTGCTGCGCATCGCCGCGACGGCGCCCTCACCCGACATCGTCGTGCCGGCCCTGCTGCGCCCGCGGCAGGCGCAACTACCCCGATCAGCTCCAGGAGGTCGGCCAGACCGTCTCGCTCACCGGGAGTCGGCTGACGGGCACCGATCCGGGTGAGATCGACCAGCACCAGCTCGAATCCGACGACGTGCTGGGCGGCGCCAGTGCCGGGCTGCTCGTGCGCACCGAGGTGTTCGACCGTGTCGGGGGCCTCGACGCCCGCCTGCAGCACCGCGAAGGCGTCGACCTGTGCTGGCGGGCCCGGGACGCCGGGGCGCGCGTCGTCACCGCGCCCCGGGCGACCATCCACCATCGGCAGGCGGGGCTGGCCGGAACCCGCGGCGGCATCGCAGACCCCGATCCGGAATCCACCGACCGGCTGTCGGGGATGCGCCTGGTCGCGGTGAGATCCCGCCGACCACGGCTCGCCGTCGTCGGGCTGGTGCTGATCGGCATCCTGCGCGCCATCGGGCTTCCTGCTCGGTCGCGCGCCCACACGGGCGTTGTCCGAGTGGCGCGCCAGCCGTGCGCTCATCGGCTCGCGGGCGGCGGTGCTCGACCTCACGGCAGGCCGCGGACCGTCCACCGACGCGGCCACCGAGAAGTTGCGGCCGCACGTCCTGGGCACCCTCACCGGCGCGATCGGCGACGCCGCCGCGTCGATCGGGTCACGGGTGATCGATTGGCGCGTGTCCGACACCTCCCTCGACGAGCTCACCGGCGACGACTTCGCGGGGGCTCCCCGCCGGGCGAGCATCTGGCGCCCCGGCATGGTGTGGGGGGTGCTGGCCCTGGCCGGTGCGGTGGCCGCCGTGCGACTTGTGGGCGGGGACATCGTGTCCACCCACCTGCTGCCCTCGCCCGGCTTTCTCGGCGCGTGGAATTCCTGGTGGCGACCCACCCCGGGTGTGACCGGGGCCCCCGCGCCCTGGTTGTGGTTCGCGGCCGTCGGATCCACGCTGACGCTGGGGCACCCCGGCCTGTGGGTCTGGCTGGTGCTGGCGTTCGCCGTGACGATCAGTGCGCGCGGAGCGGCGTCTCTGTTGCGCGAGGTCGTCGACGCACCGACGTGGCTGGTTGTCGCGGTGTCCGCTCTGTGGGGGCTGTTCCTGCCCTGGCTGGGCATCGTCCAGAGTGGCGACATCGGGGCCCTGGCGATCGTGGTCACCGCACCGTGGCTCGGGCTGGCGCTGTGGCGGTGGGCCGGGGCCGAGACGACCGGCCCGGTCGCCTGGCGGGCGCCCGCCGCGGTCGCCCTGATCGGGGTGCTGTGGTTCTCGAGCCAGCCGGTGAGTTGGCTGCTCGTCGTCATCGGCGTGGTCGTGGTCGTGCGCCTGCGCCCGCAGACATGGCGTATCGGCATCCTGGCCGCCGTGGCCCCGCTGGTGTTCGCCGCCGGGTGGTTCCCGCGGCTGGTCGAGGCCCCGGCACGGTTGCTCGCCACCCCGGATCCCCTCGCGGCACCGTTCGCCGCCAGGGGCGGCCCGCAGGCGTTGCTCGGCATCGTGTCCCACGACACCGCACTGCCCACCGTGCTCGTGCTGGCCGTCGGCATCATCATCTGGATCGACGTCATCGCCCTGCTGGTCGTGGGTGCGCCCCGCGCCGGTCGCCGGGACGCGGTTGTCGGGCTCATCGCCGGTGTCTCGTTGCTGCTCGGAGTCTTCCTGCCGCGGATCCCGCTGAGCATCGACGCTCGCGGACTGCGCGTG
The DNA here is from genome assembly GCA_963798885.1 of uncultured Actinomycetota bacterium. GTDB lineage: Bacteria > Actinomycetota > Actinomycetes > Propionibacteriales > Propionibacteriaceae > JAJYQH01. The sequence continues at coordinate 107,605 of CAWCUX010000001.1, forward strand.
AACGGCGTCGCGTTCATCGCGGTCGGATTGGGCATCCTCATCGTGCTCGGCTGCCGGTTGCTCGTGCAGTCGCTGTCCGCGGCACCGAGCCCCGGCACCCCCGGTGACGAGTACCCCGGCCGGCGGGGCGGGGTACGGTTGACGATCGGCACCGCCGTGGTGCTCAGCCTGGCGATCGGTGGGGCCTGGGTGGTCGTGGGGGATCGTCCCGCCCGCAGCGCCGGCAGCGTCCTGCCGAGCTGGGTCACCGCTCTGCAGTCGTCCGACCGTGCCGGGCGGACCCTGCTGGTCGACCTGGGGGCTTCGCCGGTCACGTGGCAACTCAGCGACGCGAACCGACCCCAGTGGGGTACCGCCGAGCAGGGCGGGGTTCTCAGCGGCGCCGGAGGCAAGGACCTGCGCGACATCGTCGTGTCGATCGCGGCCGGCCGGCCGGCCGACTCCCTCGCGCAGCGACTTTCCGACGCCGGCGTGGTGGCGGTATGGGTGCGCGCCGACAACGGCGTCCTCAACGGCGTTCCGGGCCTGCAGTCCACCCCCGAGAACGCCACCACCACCGTCTACGCGGTCACCGGGCTGGTGTCGCGACTGCAGATTCTCACCGGCACGACCAGCACCCCCGTCGGTGCCGGAATCGTGCAGCCCGCTGCCTCCGAGCGCACTCTTGTGCTGGCCGAGCCGGTCGACAGCCGCTGGCGGGTGCGGATCGGCGATACCCGGCTGACGCCCGTTCCACCGGCCGACGGCTGGCGACAACGCTTCGCGGTTCCCCCGGGGGTGCACGGACCGGTGACCTGGACGATGGCTCCCGCGGTCGCCGCGTCCATCACCGAGATCCTCGTGCTGCTCGTGCTGCTCGTGTTGGTGGCTCCGGTCGCCTCGCCGAGCCTGTCCAGCCCGCGACGTGCCGCCCCGACCACCTCGCCGCGCCGAGGAGGCGCCGATGCCTGACGCTCCCGATGACCAGCCGCTCGAGGGTGACGACGCCAGGGTTGACGATCCCGTCGAGCACCACGAGGCAGCCGCCGACGACGAGGCACCCGCCGACGGCGCGGCGGACGACGCCCCGATCGCCGTCGCCCCCGAGGGCGGTGGCGACGGTTCCGCCGAGCCGTCGACCGACGTGGCTGAGACCGGCCCCTCCCGCGGGCGGGGGATCGTGCGGGTGCTCACCGGGGCGCGGGCGATGCTCGCCGCGGGTGTGCTCGTCGTGGCGCTTCGCCAGCGCTCTCAGCCTGGTCGTGCGCCCGGCCAGCAGCGGCGGCGAAGACGTCGCCACGACCTCCGTGCGCAGCCTCACCTGCCCCGCGCTCGCCGCGACCGCGACCCTGGTCGCCGGAAGTGCCACCGGGTCCTTCGCGCTGGGGAGTCTTGGTACCACCCCCGGAGACGTCACCGGACTGGTTCGGCGGGCCGGCGAGCAGAAATCCTGGCTGTTGGTTCCCAGCGGGGTCGACCAGCCGGTCGGCGGGATCCTGGCCCAGGGCGGGCAGTGGCAGTGGGCGGGCTGCGGGTCGGCCAGTCCCAAGTCCTACATCAACGTGTCCGACCTGTCGACGTCCGACCTGCTGCTCGTGAACCCCGATCCGGTGTCGGTCGCGGTCAACCTGACGTTCTTCACCGCCGCGGGAGTCCGCTCGGTGGCCGGTGCCCGGGGGCTGGTGGTGCAGCCGCAGTCGAGCCGCATCGTGCCGTTGTCGGTACTGGCCGGTTCGGGGCCCGCCGGCGTCGCGGTCAGCACCGACTCCGGCCGGGTGCTGGCACTGGCCCGACCGATCACCGCCAAGTCCTACGGACCCCAACCCGCCCAGCAGCCCGCCCGGATCACCTCGCTCCCGGCGGTGCCCAAGGGTTCCCGGAAGGTGACCCTGCTGGTCACCAACCCGGGAGCCCAGGACGCCACCGTCAGCGTGTCCGGCCTGACCCGCACCGGCCGGATCCAACTGGCGGGTGCCCAGCAGGTGAGCGTCCCCGCGCAGCAGATGGTGCGGCTCGACATCTCCAAGCAGGTGGCGCAGGAGGAGATGGGGCTGGAGATCAGTGCCGACCGGCCGGTGGTGGCCTCGGCGGAGATCGGCGACCCCACCGACGGCTTCCAGGTGTCGGCCGCCCCCATCAAGTCGCAACTCAACGCCGTGGTGCCCACCGACGGGTCGCTCTACGTGATGAACCCCGGCGCGGCGAGCGCGACGGTGCAGGTCAGCCTGTCGACCGGATCGGGAACCCCCACGATGACCAGCCGGATCATCCCGCCCGGGGCGATCGCGGTTGTCACGCTGCAGAAGGGCACCGTGCTGCACCTGTCGTCGGGCCAGCCCGTGGCCGCCGCCGTCGGCATGATTTCGTCGAAGAAGGTGGTCGTGATGGCCGCGGCCACCGAGGCGGCGGTATCCGGCAACGTCAGTCTCACCATCGACCAGTCCAACCACTGAGGTGGGCCGTGGTCGACTCCGCGGGCGGCTTCAGTCGTCGAGGTCGACGCCCGGGTCGATGTCGGTGATGCTGCGTCCGGTGAGGGCGCTCAACTGTTCCACCAGGGTGCGGTGCACCAGCGTCCGCAACGCGTCGCGACCCGACGCCCTGCGCTCGAGGGGCCGCTCGTAGAGCACGATCCGCGCCGGATCGCGCGCTGTGGCGTCGACCGCGGCCGCCAGGGGCACGCGGTCCTCGCGCCACAGGACGCCGCGGCCCGGAACCTCCTCGGTGCCGATGTCGATGCCCACGAGCACCGACGGGCAGGTCTGCTGCACCTGGGCCACGGCGTCGCCGACGCAGTCGAGGAAGAAGTCTCGGCGCGGAGTCGGACGCCGCACCGGCACGGCACGCTGCAGGTAGCGGTTCGGCATCGCCAGCGGACCGCGGAGCCCGCGTCCGTGGCGGTCGCGTCGGCGTGGCATACCGGCAACTGTAATGCCCGCCGCTAGCGTCGCCGTGTGCCCGCAACGCTCCGACCCCGCCGCTGTCACCGGTCCGGATGCGCCGGTACGGCGATGGCCTCACTCACCTACAGCTACGCCGACCGGCAGGCGGTGCTGGGACAACTGGCGATCTCGCGGGAGCCCGGGGTGTTCGACCTGTGTCGGGTGCATGCCGAGACCCTGACCGTTCCCCGGGGCTGGGACATCATCCGCCTGCCGCTCGAGCCGGTGAGTACGGGGCCGAGCGTCGACGACCTCGACGCGCTGGCCGCGGCGGTGCGTGCGGTGGGCATGCGCCACGACGATCCCGCCCTGCTGGGCGCCGACGTCCCCGAGCCCGTCGTGCCCGGTATCGTGCGCCTCGACGACCACCGGCGGCGCCGGCGCACGGCCCCTTGATCGTGCGCCGTCGGCGTGGTCGGCACGCGGGCAGGTGCGGATGACTAGGCTGGACCGGTGATCACCAGCACCATCTTCAAGGCGAACGACATCCGCGGGATCGTGGGCGGTGGGCGCGCCGAGTGGGACGCCGACGGAGCCCGGGCCCTGGGCCGGGCCTACGTCGACGTGAGCGGACTGCGGGGACAGCAGTTCGTGCTCGGGCGCGACATGCGGATATCGGGCCCCGAACTGGCGGCGGCCTTCGCCGCGGGTGCCGCCGAGTCCGGTGCCCATGTCATCGAACTCGGCCTCACCAGCACCGATCAGCTCTGGTACGCCTCCGGTAGCCGTGACCTCCCGGGCGTGCAGTTCACCGCCAGCCACAACCCTGCCGAGTACAACGGCATCAAGTTCTGCCTGCGTGGGGCACAACCGGTCTCGCCCGAGTTCCTGCGGGAGGTGGCCGCCCGGGCGGCCGAGTTCGACGCGGCGCCCGGCGACCAGCCCGTCGGGCAGGCCCTCGGGTCGATCCAGCAGGCCGACACCCTGTCCGACTACGCGTCCTACCTCCGTGGCCTGGTCGAGCTCGACGGCCTGCGCCCGCTCACGGTCGTGGTCGATGCCGGCAACGGCATGGCCGGGCACACGGCTCATGCGGTGCTCGACGGGCTGGGGTTGTCGCTCGTGGGCCTCTACCTCGATCCCGACGGCACATTCCCCAATCACCAGCCCAATCCCCTCGTACCCGAGAACCTGCTCGACGCCCAGGAGGCCGTGCGCACGCACGGGGCCGATCTGGCGCTGGTGTTCGACGGCGACGCCGACAGGTGCTTCATCATCGACGAACGCGGCGAGGTCGTCACGCCGTCGATCGTCACGGCGCTGATCGCCAGATCCGAGTTGGCGCGGGAGCCGGGGGCCACGATCGTGGTGAATTCGATCACCTCGCACACGGTCGCCGAGGTCGTGGCCGAGAACGGGGGAACCACCGTCGTCTCCCGTGTCGGCCACACCTACGTCAAGGCGAAGATGGCCGCCCACCACGCCATCTTCGGCGGCGAGCATTCGGCCCATTACTACTTCCGCGACTTCTGGGGCGCCGACACCGGCATGTTGGCTGCGCTGCACGTGCTCTCACTCCTCGGGCACAGCGACCACACCATGTCGCACCTGGTGCAGCAGTACCAGCGCTACCACGCGTCCGGTGAGATCAACTTCGTCGTCGACGACGCCGACGTCGTGATGCACGCGGTCGCCGACGCGTTCTCGGCACGCGGTGCGGCCGTGATGGGGCGACGGGCTCGCGGTATCCGGCGAGGCGGGGGAGAGGGGGCCGTGGTGGTTCAACCTGCGTCCCAGCAACACCGAGCCGCTGCTGCGGTTCAACGCCGAGGCCCGCGACGCCGACATCATGATCGCCCTGCGTGACGATGTCGGTGACATCGTCAGCCGGTCCGGCGCCGGCGCGTTGCCGGACGCCGGGTGATGCCCACCTGGGGGACAATGGCCGTCGGAGTCGTCACGCCCGACGACCCGGAAGTGAGGATTCGCATGAGTGAGACCATGGACCTGTCGCCGGAGTTCCTGCAGATCGCGGCCTGTCCGGCCTGCCACAGCAAGTTCGCCCTCGACTACGACGCCCACGAACTCGTCTGCTCGTCCGCGTCCTGCGGGCTGGCCTTCCCGGTACGTGACGGCATCCCGGTGCTGCTCATCGACGAGGCACGTCGCCCGGGCGAACCCCGGAGTTGATCATGGCCGACCTCGGGGTGTTCGACGACGCCCGGCTCGAAGACCCGCGGGCGTTGGCCGAGGCCGAACCACAACTGCGCTGGCTGGCATCGGAGGGTGCCCGGATCCGGATGACGGCCGCCGGGATGGCCACGGCGGGGTCGGTCGACCAGCTGCTGGCGTCGTTCGACCTCGGACGCCGTCCCCGTGGCGTCCTGGTGGTGGGCAGTGAGGCGCGGCTGATCCGGGCCGTGCTCGAACCGGTCTGCCCGGTGCCACTCGTGGCGTGGTCGTTCGACAGCCTGCCCGGATGGGTTGGCGCACTCGACCTCGTCGTCGTGCTCGCCGCGCCCGGCTCGCACCCGGGCCTGCAGGCCATCGTGTCCGAGGCCCGCCGCCGCGGGGCACCGCTGCTCGTCGCCGCCGCCGCCGGCTCACCCGTCGCCGAGTCGGCCGCCTCCCGGTCGACGCTGCTGCTCCCGGCACCCACGAACGACCCGCTCGCCACCGCCATCGGCCTGCTCGAATGGCTGCACGCGCTCGGCCTCGGGCCGGCGGTGAGTCCCGAACTGGTCGCCGAGGCGGTCGACGAGGTGGCCGAGCAGTGCTCACCGCACGTCGACCTCGCCCACAACCCCGCCAAGGATTTCGCGCTGGGGCTCGCCGACGCCCTGCCGCTGGTATGGGGCGGCTCGGTGCTGTCGGCACGGGCGAGCCGGCGGATAGCCGAGGCGTGCCGTCTGGCCAGTGGCCGTCCGGCCCTCGCCGCCGATGCCAGCGACCTGGTACCGCTCATCGGCACGGCCCGCCGGCGTGACCCGTTCGCCGACCCCGTCGACGGCCCCGACGAGCCGTTACGTCCGGTGCTGGTGCTGCTCGACGAGGAATCCGACAGCCCGTCGGTGCGGCGCGACCGGGGCATGCTGGCGGCGCTCGCCGACGAGCATGACGTGCGGGTGTGCGTCGTGCGGGGAACCGCGCCGGGGCGCCGGGCGGTGGCCACCTACGCCGCCCTGCTCATGCACGGACTGTTCGGGGCCGCCTACCTCGCCGTCGGACTCGGGCGCCCGGGGAGTGCCCATGGGGTCTGAGTCCCGCGGCGAATCCGCTCACCCGGCGGCGGCCCCGGAAGCCGGCGGCACCGGACACGGGAGCGCCGGCAGGGTCGCCGTGGTGGCCGCGATGAGCGCGAACCTCGCGATCGCCGTCACCAAGTTCATCGCCTGGCTGCTCACCGGGGCGTCGTCGATGCTCGCGGAGTCGATCCATTCGCTCGCCGACACCACCAACCAGGTGTTGCTGTTGGGCGGGGGGCGCGACGCCACCCAGCACGCCGACGCCGAGCACCCGTTCGGTTACGGCGCGGCGCGCTACGTCAACGCGTTCCTGGTGGCCGTGATCCTGTTCAGCCTGGGCGGCATGTTCGCGTTGTACGAGGCGTACCACAAGTGGCACCAGGCCCGGCTGGGGGTCGAGGACGAGCTGCTGTCGTCCCGGTGGTGGTGGGTTCCGCTGTTGGTGCTCGTGCTGGCCGCGATCGCCGAAGCCACCAGCCTGCGCACGGCGGTGCGGGAGTCGAGGCCGTCGCGCGGACGGATGCCCTGGTCGCGGTTCGTCCGGGCTGCCAAGGCTCCCGAGCTGCCGGTGGTGCTGCTCGAGGATTCGGCCGCGCTCGTCGGGATCGTGTTCGCGCTGTTCGGCGTGGGCATGACACTGCTCACCCGCAACCCGGTTTTCGATGTGGCCGGAACCGCATTGATCGGGCTGCTGCTCATCGCGGTGGCGATCACGCTGGGCATCGAGACGCGCAGCCTGCTCATCGGTGAGGCGGCGTCGCCGGAGGCGCAGGAGCGGATCCGGGAGGCGTTGTCGGGCACATCGGGTGTGGAGCGGATCATCCACATGAAGACCCTGCACGTCGGTCCCGACGAGGTGCTGCTCGCGGCGAAGATCTCCGTCGAACCGACCGAGTCGGCGCGCCGCGTCGCCGAGATCATCGACGCGGCCGAGGCGCGTATCCGCGCGGCCGAACACCGGGTCACCTCTTTGTACCTCGAACCCGACATCTACCGTGCCGACTACAGGCCGGGGCCACGCCCGCGGGCCGATGGCGCCGCGGGCGGCGACGCTCGCCGTGACGGTGGCCCTGCCGGTAGGGTCCAGGCATGACTGATCGACGACGCGTGCTGGTGCTCAACGGGGTCAATCTCGGGCGGCTCGGACGCCGGGAACCCCAGATCTACGGCGCCGTCACCCACGATCAGCTGGCCGAACACCTCGTCGGTACGGGCACGGGCCTCGGGCTCGACGTCGAGGTGCGCCAGACCGACCACGAGGGCGAACTGGTGCGGTGGCTGCACGAGGCCGCCGACCAGGGGGTTCCCGTCGTGCTCAACCCCGCCGCCTGGAGCCACTACTCGATCGCGATCGCCGACGCCGTGGCGCAGGTGCCGGTGGTGATCGAGGTGCACATCTCGAACGTGCACCGGCGTGAGGAGTTCCGTCACCACTCCGTGGTGTCGCGCTACGCCACCGGAGTGATCGTCGGGCTGGGTCTTGGCGGCTACGACCTCGCGCTCACCCACATCGCCGCGAGCGCATGACGATCCTGCGGTGGGCCCGGCCCGAAGACGCGGATCAGCTCGTCGGCCTGATCGCCGCGCTGGCCGACTACGAGCGCGAGCCCGGCGCCGCCGACGCCACTCCCGACGACCTTCGGGCGGCACTGTTCCCGCCGGACGACGCGCCCCGGGTGTTCGCCGAGGTCGCCGAGCACGACGGGCGTCTGGTGGGCATGGCGGTCTGGTTCTACACGTTCTCCACCTGGACGGCCCGGCACGGCATCTGGCTGGAGGATCTGTTCGTCGTTCCCGAACTCCGAGGCCGGGGTATCGGGAGGATGTTGCTGCGCCGTCTGGCCGTCCGATGTGTCGACGAGGGTCTCAGCCGGCTCGAATGGAGCGTTCTCGACTGGAACGAGCCGGCCCGGGGCTTCTACCGCCACCAGGGTGCCGAGGCCATGAACGAGTGGACCACCCACCGGGTCTCGGGTGAGGCTCTCGCGCGGCTGGCCGAGGCGGCACACCGCGGCGCCGGCCCCGGGGGGAGTCCCGGCGGGGGGCAGTAGGCTCACCACCATGGATTACCGAGTCGCTGACCTGTCCCTCGCCGGATTCGGCCGCCAGGAGATCTCCCTCGCCGAGCACGAGATGCCGGGGCTGATGGCGATGCGGACGCGGTATCGCGAGGCGCAGCCGCTGGCCGGAGCCCGGATCGCCGGCAGCCTGCATATGACGGTGCAGACCGCGGTGCTCATCGAGACGCTCACCGCCCTCGGCGCCGACGTGCGCTGGGCGTCGTGCAACATCTTCTCCACCCAGGATCACGCGGCCGCGGCGGTCGTGGTTGGCGACGGCACGCCCGACGCACCCACCGGGTCGCCGGTGTTCGCCTGGAAGGGCGAGAGCCTGCGTGACTACTGGGAGCAGACCCGCGAGATCCTCAGCTGGCCCGATGGCCTGCCTCCGAACATGATCCTCGACGACGGTGGCGACGCGACGCTGCTCGTGCACAAGGCCGTCGAGTTCGTGAAGGCCGGCGAGGTGCCCGAGCCCTCCGACGACGATTCGGAGGAGGCCCGGGTCGTCCTCGACCTGCTCCGCGACGACATCGCCCAGGGGCGCACCGACTGGGTCTCGATCGCCAATGCCGTGCGCGGCGTCACCGAGGAGACCACCACCGGTGTGCATCGGCTCTATGAGATGGCCCGCCATCAGGCCCTGCTGTTCCCGGCGATCAACGTCAACGACTCGGTCACCAAGAGCAAGTTCGACAACAAGTACGGCGTGCGGCACTCGCTCATCGACGGCATCAACCGGGCCACCGACACCCTGATCGGCGGCAAGGTCGCGGTCGTGTGCGGCTACGGCGACGTCGGCAAGGGATGCGCCGAGGCGCTCCGCGGGCAGGGGGCCCGCGTCGTGGTCACCGAGGTCGATCCGATCTGCGCGCTGCAGGCCGCGATGGACGGCTACCAGGTCACCACGCTCGACGACGTGGTCGACACCGCCGACATCTTCGTCACCGCCACCGGGTGCACCAGCGTGATCAGCGCCGAGCAGATGTCGCGGATGAAGCATCAGGCGATCGTCGGCAACATCGGCCACTTCGACAACGAGATCGACATGTCCGGCCTGGCCGCCTGGCCGCGCGTCGAGCGCACCACGGTCAAACCGCAGGTCGACCTGTGGCGCTTCCCCGACGGACACGCGGTCATCGTGCTGTCGGAGGGGCGGCTGCTGAATCTGGGCAATGCCACCGGCCATCCGAGCTTCGTCATGAGCAACTCCTTCACCAACCAGGTGCTGGCGCAGATCGAACTGTTCACCCGGCCCGAGGATTACCCGACCGGCGTCTACACCCTGCCCAAGCACCTCGACGAAGAAGTGGCCCGACTGCATCTCGATGCGCTCGGTGTGAAGCTCACGACCCTCAGCCAACGCCAGGCCGACTACCTCGGCATCCCTGTCGAGGGGCCCTACAAGAGCGAGCTCTACCGCTACTGAGGCGACTCCCGGGACGGCGCCTCAGGCCGCCGAGCCGGGCAACGGGTGTTCGCCGGCGTCGAGCACCGCGAGCAACGAGGTCGTGCTGTCGAAGCGTTGCACGCGGGCGACGCAACCCACCGGCAGCGGCCCGCCGTAGATGTGCGGGAACTTCTCCGATGCCGGGTCGCGCGGTGAGACGCATTCGTGCCGGATGACCAGGCCGGATGCGGTGATGCACGTGCGGTCGAGGTCGAGCAGCGCGAGCGGCTGGTGTACGTCGCCGAACAGGTACCGCACCACCCGCGAGGCCTGCTCGTAGGAGTCGCTCGCGTGCATGAAACCGATCTCCTCGATCGTGGAGTTGACGGTCGAGCGCTGATAACGACCCGACTCGGCGGCTGCGTCCCACTCGGCGGCGAGCGCGATGTGACACAGCATCAGGAATCATCCCTGCCCGAACCCGGGTTGAGCGACTCCCAGATCTCCTTGCACTCCGGGCACACCGGATACTTCTCGGGATTGCGCGACGGCACCCACACCTTGCCGCACAGCGCGACGACGGGGGTGCCCATGACCATGGCCTCCGTCAGCTTCGCCTTGGGCACGTAGTGGGAGAACCGATCGTGGTCGCCGTCCTCCTCGAGGGTGGCGCGCTCGTCTACGACCGTCTGGGATCCGGGGGCAAGCTGCTGACTCATGCTGTCGAGTGTAGGACGCGTGGCTCGCCCGGGCAGGGTGCTGATCATGGACGCACCCGAGCCTCCCCGGAGTTACGCCACATGCGATGGTGTGTGGTCGGATGGTGTCGTGACGACGCAGACCGGCTCCCCAGCGCCCAGAACCCTGCTCGTCGGGTTGCTCACCAGCGTCGTGGCGGTCGCCTTCGAATCGGTCGCCGTGGCCACCGCGATGCCGCGGGCGGCGCGAGACCTCGGCCAGATCGGGCTGTATGCGTGGGCGTTCACGATGTTCATGCTCGGCATGGTGGTGGCGACCGCGATCGCGGGCCGCATCGTCGACAGGATCGGGCCCGTGTGGCCGGTGATCGTCGGGCAGGCGCTGTTCGTCGCCGGGCTGATCGTCGCGGGGTCCGCCACCTCGATGCCGATGCTCATCGCCGCCCGCTTCGGGCAGGGGCTGGGCGGGGGCGCCTTCAACCTGGCGTTCATGGTGGTCATCGCCCAGGCCTACGATCCCGCCGCGCGGGCGAGGGTGATGACCGCGTTCTCGTTCTGCTGGACGCTGCCGGCCTTCGTCGGCCCGTTCGTGGCCGGGTGGCTCACCGAACACCTGTCGTGGCACTGGGTGTTCTGGTCGGTGGCGCCGATCATGGTGGTAGCGATGCTCGTGATGACGCCGCCCCTGCTGTCGCTGCCGCTCGCAGGCGGCAGGCTCGCCGCCGGGGCGGGGGATCCCGTCGACGATCACCGCGACGGCGTCGCACCGGTGCCCGTGTGGGCGGCACTGGTCACCGGTGCCGGGGTGGCGGGCCTCCAGTACGGCGGCACCGTCGGCGGGCTCCGCGGTGTCGCGGCGGCGGCGATCTCGGTCGCGGCGCTGGCCGTCGGCGTCCCGCGGCTCATGCCGCGCGGTTTCCTGCGCTTCGACGGCGGTCTCGTCGCGGTGGTCTGGGCGCGACTTCTGCTGGCGGGGGCGTTCTTCGCCTCGGAATCGTTCCTGCCGCTCATGCTCGTGCAGCAGCGCCATCTCAGCCTCACCAGGGCCGGCCTGGCGATCACCATCGGGTCGCTCGGATGGACGTTCGGCTCGTGGCTGCAGTCGCGCTCGTGGCTGGCCTGGCGACGCGACGTCATCGTCACCGTGGGCGTGGTGCACCTCACCGCGGGACTGGCCCTGGTGGCGGTGTTCGCCGGCTTCCCGTCGCTGCCACTGACGGTGCCGGCGACTCGGCTGGGTGGTGGCGGGGGTCGGCATGGGGCTGGCCGTCGCCAGCACCTCGCTGGTCGTCATGGCCGTGTCACCGGAACGACTGCTCGGGCGCAACTCGTCGTCGCTGCAGGTCGGTGATGGCTTGGGGACGAGCCTGCTCGGCGGTGCGGCGGGCGCGGTGTTCGCCGCGCTGCACGGACGGGTCAGTGCACCCCATACGTTCGGCATGGTGTTCGCGGTCGGCCTCGTGGCCGCGGCCGCGTCGATCGTCGTGAGCGTCCGGGTCGGGGCGGTCGCCAACCAGTCCCGTGACCCCGCGCGGTGACGGGCGCGCTCGGTCAGATGGGCCGCCGCCGGCACCCGTGACGTGTCCGGGCTCGATCGCCGTGGCATAGTGAACTGTTCCCAAGCGCCGCCGTGCGCACCCGATGGAGAGGAGCACCATGAGCTCGCCGACCGGCCAGCTGCCCCCGATGGGCTGGTACCCCGACCCCGCCGGGTCGGGCGACGAGCGCTACTGGGACGGATCCGGATGGACGGCCAACGTTCGTCCCGCGGAGCCCGCTCCAGCCGCGACTCCTCCGGCCCCCGCGCAACCGTGGACGCCGCCCGCCCCGGCCCCCGGTCCCTGGAGCGCATGGCCCGACAGCCAGGCGCACGACCCGAGCGGTCACTCACCCCAGAATTACGGCTCCGCCGGTTCCGAGCGTCAGCCCGTGGCTTGGCAGCCGATGCCGGTGACGCAGGCCACCGGTTCGGAACGGGTGGTCGTCGCCGGGTGGGGACGACGTGCCATCGCCTACGGCATCGACTCGATCGTGATCTACATGCTCGTCCAGTTGGTGCTGGCCCCCGTGTCAGCGGGGATGGTCTCGGCCACCGACGCCGCGATGAGCCAGATCTCGGCCGATCCGCAGATGAGCGGAACGCAGCTGTGGCAGCTGATGCAGAGCAGCGGCTTGCTGCACTGGTACCTGTTGATCCTCGGCGTGCAGGCCGGCGTCCAGGCCGTCTACTTCGCGATCCAGTACCGCTTCCTCGGCGGTTCGCTCGGTCAGCGGGCGCTCGACATGCGGGTGATCCCCGCCGGCCGCGCCGGCGACCCGTTGACGTGGCGCATGTGCGTCGTCCGGGGCGTCACCAAGGCGGTGTTGTTCACTCTGCCGGTGATCTGGATCGTGGCGATGCTGTGGCCGACGTTCACCCGTACGCGGCAGGGCCTCCACGACCTTGCGGCGCGCACCCAGGTGATCCGCCGCTAGGTCGCCGCGGCCCCGCCGATCGCCACTAGGTCGCCGCGGCCCCGCCGATCGCCACTAGGCTGCTGCCGGTCATCCGAGGAATGGGGAAACATGAACGCCACGCACCACGATCCCAATCTCGATGAGCTGGCCGGCCAGTTCGGCATCGCTCGCGAGTTCTGGGATTGGAAGGGTCGCCACACGATCGTGAGCGACGACACGGTGCGCCAGGTGCTCGCCGCCCTCGAGATCGACGCGTCGACCCCCGAGAAGGCCGCCGAGGCCGTCGTCGCGCAGCAGATCCGTCCGTGGCGGCGGGCGCTGCCGCCGTGCGTGGTCGTCACCGAGGGCGACTACGGATGGGTGAACGTGCACGTGCCCGCGGGCAGGCCGGCGGAACTGGTCGTCCGGCTCGAGAACGGCGACATCGTGTGGGCCCAGCAGTGGAGCAACGACACCCCCGACCGCCGGGTCGACGACCAGCTGGTCGGCGAGGCCACCTTTCGGCTGCCCAACGGGCTTCCCCTCGGCTATCACCGGCTCGTCCTGCGTTCCGACGATCGGGAGGTCGAGTCGTCGCTCATCGTCACCCCGCGATTCCTGGGTCTCCCCGCGTCGATGGGTGGACGCCGCACCTGGGGCTATGCCACCCAGCTGTACTCGGTGCGCTCGCGCGACTCGTGGGGACTCGGCGATCTCACCGACCTCGCCGACCTCGCGGTGTGGTCACGCACCCAGCAGTACGCCGGCTACGTCCTGATCAACCCGCTCCACGCGGCCCAACCGGCAGAACCCATGGAGCCGTCGCCCTACCTGCCGTCGAGCCGCATGTACGTCAACCCGATCTACATCCGGCCCGAGGCCATTCCCGAGTACGCCGTGCTGTCCGACTCCGAACGCAAGGCGATCGCCGGGTTGCGGGCCGACCTGCTCGATGAACTGTCCGACAGCCTGCAGTTGAGGCGGAACGAATCCTGGCTCGCCAAGCGCAAGGCGCTCGCGATCGTCCACGCCGCGGGATTGCGACCCGCACGTCAGATGGCGTTCGACGACTTCGTGCGCCACGAGGGACGAGCGCTGCGCGATTTCGCCACCTGGTGTGTCCTGTTCGAGGAGTACGGCGACGACTGGCGGCAATGGCCCGCCGAATTGCGGCGTCCCTCGTCACCGCAGGTGGCTGAGTTCTATCGCGACAACCACGAACGCATCCGGTTCTACATGTGGCTGCAGTGGATCGCCGACACCCAGTTGTCGAGCGCACAGCAGGCGGCGCTCGACACCGGGATGCCGCTCGGGATCGTCAGTGACCTCGCGGTGGGTGTCAACGCCGCCGCCGCCGACACGTGGATGATGCACGACGTGTTCGCGGCCGGCGTCACCGTGGGTGCCCCACCCGACGCCTTCAACCAGACCGGGCAGGACTGGGGCCAGCCGCCCTGGCGGCCCGACCGGCTCGCCGAACTGGCCTACGCCCCCTTCCGGGCGATGGTGAGCGGGATGCTGCGCCATTCCGGCGGGCTGCGGGTCGATCACATCATCGGCCTGTTCCGGTTGTGGTGGATCCCGGCCGGTCGCACCCCGCTCGACGGCACCTATGTGCGGTACGACCACGACGCGCTCATCGGCATCCTTGCCCTCGAGGCGAAGCGGGCCGGCGCGCTCGTGGTCGGTGAGGACCTCGGCACGGTGGAGCCGTGGGTGCGTGAGTACCTGGGTCGTCGCGGCATCCTGGGCACCAGCGTCATGTGGTTCGAGAGCGACGACAGCGGCCACCCGCGCCCGCCGGAGACCTGGCGCGAGTACTGCCTCGCGTCGGTGACCACGCACGACCTGCCTCCCACCGCGGGGTATCTCGCCGGTGATCACGTGCGACTCCGGGACCGGTTGGGCCTGCTCACCGAGAGCCTCGACGACGAGTTGCGCTTCTCCGCCCAGGAGCAGCAGCGGCTGATCGACTACCTGCGCGAACGCGGCTACCTCAGCGAGGATGACGACGACGTCGAGCAGATCGTGCTCGCCATGCATCGCATGCTCATCTCGACCCCGTCGAAGGTGCTCGTCGCCGCCCTCACCGATGCCGTCGGCGATCGGCTCACGCAGAACCAGCCCGGAACGATCGACGAGTACCCCAACTGGCGGGTGCCGTTGAGCGGCCCCGACGGGCACCCGATGCTGCTCGAGGACGTGTTCGCCAGTGAGCGGGCGTCGCGGCTCGCGGCGGTGATGAACGGCTTCGACCAACCGGGGCACTGAGCCGGCACCGCCGGCACCCGTCCGGTGTGCGGCCCGGCCGGCTCAGATGTTGGCGGGTCCGCCGGCGTAGGGAACCGGCACCTCACGGCCGCCGGCCTCAACAATGATTGTCGGGATCGCCGGCTCTCCCCTCGAGATGTGGTTCGCGGCGATCGGCAGTTCGGCGCGGGCGCGCTCGTGCCGGGCCCGCGCCGCGGCCAGCTCCTCGCGTCCCACGACGACGCCGTCGCGGATCAGGTCGACCAGCAGCGGACGGTCGTCGCCGTCGTTCGCGGGGGGCCGGCCGACCCCGATGACCTCGGCCTCCGCGACTCCCTCGGCGGTGCGGCGCCGGAGCGCGAACTTGCGGCCCCCTACCGTCCCCTTGCCGCTGGAGCGCTTGGCGACCGGTTCGAGTGGCGCGCCGGGATCGTCGGAGCCGGCCCGGGCAACGAGCTTGTAGACGAATCCGCAGGTCGGGTGCCCGGAACCGGTGGCTACCGAGGTGCCGACCCCGAACCCGTCGATCGGCGTGCCGCGCAACGCCGCGATCTGCCATTCGTCGAGGTCGGACGTGACGATGATGCGGGTTCGGGTCGCGCCCGAGGCCGTCGAGCAGGGCGCGCACCTCGCTGGCGTACTGGGCCAGGTCTCCGGAGTCGAGCCGGATCGCCCCGATCCGCCCGCCGGTGAATTCGACCGCGGTGCGCACCGCCCCTTCGACGTCGTAGGTGTCGACCAGCAGCGTCGTGTCGTCACCCAGGCTGGCGAGTTGCGCCCGGAACGCGTCGGCCTCGCTGTCGTGCAGCATCGTGAACGAGTGCGCGGCCGTGCCGATGGTGGGAATGCCGTAGCGCTGGCCGCGCCGCAAGGTCGGACGTCGCCGTGAACCCCGCGATGTAGGCGGCCCGCGCGGCGGCCACGGCGGACTCCTCGTGGGTGCGGCGGGCCCCCATCTCGATGCACGGGCGTCCCTCGGCCACCATCGTCATCCGGGAGGCCGCCGACGCGATCGCCGAGTCGTGGTTGTAGATCGACAGCAGGATCGTCTCCAACAGGCAGGCCTCGGCGAACGTGCTCTCGACCACCAGGAGCGGCGACCCGGGGAAGTACGTGTCGCCCTCGGCGTAGCCGTGCACCGAGCCGGTGAAGCGGTAGTCGGCGAGCCAGCCGGCGAACTCGTCGTCGGCGACACCGACCCGCTGCAGGAAGGCGATGGCGGCGTCGTCGAACCGGAACGCCTCGATCGCGTCGAGGGCCCGCCCGACCCCCGCGACGACACCGTAGCGGCGTCCTTCGGGCAGGCGTCGGGCGAACAGTTCGAACACGCTGCGCCGGTCGGCGGTACCCGACGCCATCGCGGCCCGGACCATGGTCAGCTCATAGTGGTCGGTGAGCAGCGCCGTGCTGGGGAGCGCAGGCGAAGCGGACATGGCTTCACTGTAACGAGCGGGCGTCGCCGGCCGGGGCCGAACCGCACCCGGGTGGCCGATTCTGCGCGGGTGACACAATGAGGCCCATGGCCCGTGGAACCCAGATGTCCGACCAACCGGTGGTGCGACCGGCCGGGGGGCAGGCCGTGGAGTCCCGGCCCATCGAGAGCGAACAGGCCCAGACCCCGTGGGCTGTCGTCGTGTGGGACGACCCGGTCAACCTCATGAGCTACGTGTCGCACGTCTTTCAGGTTTACTTCAAGTACTCGAAGGAGAAGTCCGAGCAACTCATGCTGCAGGTGCACAACGAGGGCAGGGCCATGGTGGCCACCGGCGAGCGGGAACTCATGGAGCGCCACGTTGTGGCGATGCACGGATACGGCTTGCTCGCGACCCTGCAGGAGGCCTGAGCCCATGTATGCCCAGGCCGCACACGGCGGCGTCCGGGTCGTGCTCGAAGGGGTCGAACGCCGGCTGCTCGACGACCTGTTGGGAGAGCTGGCTCGATCGTCGAATCCGCCGTTCCCGCGCCGGATGCCGGCGGCGACGCGTTCACCTGGTGGGAGGCGCGGCAGCGGGGCGGTGTCGAGCGGGCGGGTTCGAACGACCCGGCCGTCGACCGGCTGTTTCCCCGGGCCGCCTCCGACGACGTCGACCCGCAGGGAGAGTTGACCGCGTTCGCGCACGAGGTGATGTCGCAGCAGCGCTCGGCCGACCTCGCCGTCGTGCGGGCCGGCCTCTCGGCGACCGGGCAGCGCGGGCGGATCGACGTGGCGCTCGCCGAGGTGGAACCGTGGCTGCGCACGCTCAACGCGATCAATCTGCTGCTGACGGCCCGGCTCGGCATCACCGACGTCATCTCGGCCGACGAGGTGGCCCGGGAGGCGTCCGACGACGATCATCCGGTGGCGTTCCTCTATCACGTGCACCAGTGGGTCGCCGGAGTCATCGAGAGCATCCTCGATGTGACCTTCCACTGAGTCGGGCCGGGCCGCGCACGCGGCGTCCCGGGGCGGTCGCCGGCGGAACCCGCGATA
Organism: uncultured Actinomycetota bacterium; assembly: GCA_963798885.1. GTDB lineage: Bacteria > Actinomycetota > Actinomycetes > Propionibacteriales > Propionibacteriaceae > JAJYQH01. The sequence continues at coordinate 125,015 of CAWCUX010000001.1, forward strand.
ACCGACCCCGGTTGGTAAGGCTTACCTAACAGTCGATACAGTGGCCGCGTGATGACCGATTCTGTGCTCGCCACCGCCTGCTTCGAAGGCAGCCTGCTGCAGGCTCCCGTCGGCACGCCTCTCACCGTGCGCCGGGCCGACGGGGCGCCGGAGTTCCGGCGGCGCCTGGCCGCGCTGGGGCTGCGGCGGGGTGCCCGCATCCACGTCGTGCACCGCACCATCGGCGGTGGCCGGATCGTGTCGGTCGCGGGGGCGCGCATCGCCCTCGGGCGTGACGTGCTGGAACGGCTCCAGGTGGGACACGCCCGATGACTCCGAGCATCACCTCGCTGGGGCGATCGACCGGGTCGCGCGCCGCGCGTGGCTCGAGTGCACCCAGCTGCCACGGCGACGGCCCGGGCGTCGCGGCGGGCGCCGGAGCGCCCGTGATCGCGCTCGTCGGCGCTCCCAACGTCGGTAAATCCACGCTGTTCAACGCGCTCACCGGGTCGCGGGTGACCACCGGGAACTGGCCCGGCACGACGGTGAGCGTGTCGCGCGGGGTGTGGCGACCTCAGCCCCCCGCAGTCCCCGGTGCCGCATCCGGCTGCTCGCACTGCGCCGTGCCCGAGACGGCGAGGGAGTTCAGCCTCGTCGACCTGCCGGGCGCGTACAGCATCGACCCGATGTCGCCCGACGAGGCGCTCACCCGGGACCTGCTCGTCGAGGCGCCCGTCGGTGACCGGCCCGATCTCGCGGTTGTCGTGCTCGACGCCGCCACGATCTCGCGCAGCCTCTACATCGTCGCCCAACTCCGGGAGCAGCCCCGCCGCCTCGTCGTGGCGCTCACCATGATCGATGTCGCCGCCGCGCGGGGCCTGCGCATCGACGCCGACGCACTGTCGGGGGCACTCGGCGTCCCCGTCGTCGCCGTCGATCCCCGGCGACGCACGGGTCTCGACGACCTGTCCCGGGTTGTGAGTTCGACGCTGCGGAACGGGCCTGCACCCGCTCGCCACGTCGCCGACGCCGAGGCCGGGCCGGCCTGCGACGACGCCGACCTGCGGCGCGAGGACGAACGGTTCGCCTTCATCGAGTCGGCGGTGGGCCTCGGTGTTCGCGCAGCCGGGTCGCCGGGGCTCAGTGCCAGCGACCGGGTCGACCGGATCGTCACGGCCCCGGTCGTGGGGCCACTGGTGTTCCTCGCCGTCATGTGGGGGGTGTTCCAACTCACCACCACCGTCGCGGCCCCGATGCAGGACGCGCTCGCCCGCGTGTTCTCCGGCCCGGTCAGTGGGGGTGCCCACCGGCTGTTGTCGGTCATCGGTCTGGGCGACGGGCCCGTCAACGGGCTCGTCGTCGACGGGCTGATCGCCGGGGTCGGCATCCTGCTGAGCTTCGTGCCGATCATGGCGATCATGTTCGTGCTGCTCGCCCTGCTGGAGGACTCCGGCTACCTCGCCCGTGCCGCGGTGGTCACCGATCGGCTGATGCGGCGGCTGGGGCTCCCCGGGCGGGCGTTCCTGCCGCTCATCGTGGGGTTCGGCTGCAACGTGCCGGCCATCGCCGCCACCCGGATCCTGCCGAACGTGCGCCAGCGGATCCTCACCGCGCTGCTCGTGCCGTTCACGTCCTGCACCGCCCGGCTGACGGTCTACGTGCTCGTGGCCACGACGTTCTTCGGGCGCTGGGCCGGCACGGTGGTGTTCGCGATGTACCTCACCTCGATCCTGTTCGTCGTCGGCGTCGGACGGCTGCTCCGCGCCACCCTGTGGCGCACGATGGGCACCGAACCGCTCGTGCTCGACCTGCCGCCGTATCAGCGTCCGACGCTGCGGCTCACCGCCGCGGTCACGTGGCAGCGGCTCACGGCGTTCCTGCGGACGGCGACCGGGGTGATCGTCGGGGCCGTCTGCCTCGTATGGCTCGCCCAGTCGATCCCGATGACCGGTGGGTACGGGTTCGGGGCGGTGCCGACGGCGGACTCCCTCTACGGGGCGGCCGCCCGCACCCTCACCCCGCTCTTCGCGCCGACCGGTTTCGCGGCCTGGCAGACCACCTCGGCCCTGGTGGTGGGCTTCGTCGCCAAGGAGGCGGTGATCTCGTCGTGGGCTCAGACCTATGCGGTCGCCCAACCGGCCGGTGCGGATCCGGGCAGCCTCGGGGAGGCGATCCGGACCAGTTTCGAGGCCAGTTCGTCGGGGCATGTGCTCCCGGCGGTGGCCGCGTTCCTCGTCTTCCTGCTCGCCTACACGCCGTGCGTCGCGACCCTGGCAGCCCAGCGCCGCGAGATCGGCTGGCGATGGACGCTGTTCGGCGTCGCCATGCAACTCACGGTCGCCTGGATCGCCGCCGTGACCGTATTCCAGGTCGGACGGTTGTTCTGGTGACCGCCCTGCGCCCCCTCAACGCCGTGCTCGACGCCTTCGCGCGAGGTGCGTCGACGATCGACGAGATTGCGATCGGCACCGATCTGCCCCGCGACGTCGTCGTGGCCTCCATCGGTCACCTGCGCCGGATGGGGAGGATCGAGGCCACGGAGATGGTGGCCGGGTGTCCCAGCGGCGGCTGCGGGTCATGCGCCTTCGCCCACGGGGACGCCACCCCGGGATGCGGTGCGCCGGAACCCTCGCCGCAGCGTCGGGGACCTGTCCTGGTGCAGTTGAGCCTGCGCCGCGGCTGACACCCGCGTCGACCGACTGGGCCCGCGGGCAGGTGGTTTGCTTCCTGGGTTGTGCGGTCAAAGACCGTTTCACAAGGGAGATTCTTCTCGGAGTTGCTGCCGGGTGAGCTCGGACAGCGGTAGAATCGAACAAATAGACGAATTGGTCGGGGGTTGTGGTGTTCGATCCGGGTGATGTTGCCGATCTCGATGCGGCTGGCACGGTGGCCGAATTGGCGCAGGTGCGTTACTGGCAACGCCGCTGGCAGGCGCGGGAGGTGGCGTTGCTGGCGCACTACGCCGATGTCACCGCCCACGTGGAGTCGGGGCCCGACGTCCCCATGGCGCGGGTGCTGCACGGTGACCGGATCGTGCCCGGCGGGGCCGATGGCACGCCGGAGGTGTCGGAGTTCGCGGCGTTGGAGATCGCGGCCCTGTGGAACGAGGGAGTCGAGGGGGTCGACGGTCGGATCCGGCAGGCTCTCGATCTGCGGCACCGCTTCCCGAGACTGTGGCGGCGGGTGATGGACGCCGACCTGCCGGTCTGGGTAGCGGCGAAAATCACTCTGAAGGCCTCCCGGGTGGATCGGGAGGCGGCGTCGCGGCTCGACGCCCAACTCGCGGATGTGGTGGGTCACCGTCCGGTGTCGCGGTTGTTGCGGTTGGTCGACCGACTCGTGCTGAAGCTGACCCCACTCGGCCAGGCCGAGGAGGTGCGGGCCGGCGGTCGTGCTCGGTGTGGCGTGTGGGTGCGGCAGCGCCCCGACGATCGTGCCACCACGATCGCGTCGCTGTCCGCGGTTCTCGACGCGACCGACGCAGACGCGGTGGAGCAGCAGGTCCGCCGGATCGCTCACATTCTTGGCCGGGGTGGGGACCGTCGTGGCCTGGACGCCCGGCGTGCCGCCGCGCTCGGTGTGCTGGCGTTCCCGGCTCGGGCATTGCAGTTGCTGCAGGCATCCGTCCTCGACGAACTCCCCACCGATGTGGGTGAATCGAGGGGACCTTGTCCCGCCGCGGGACAGGCCGGCCACCTGTGCGGACGGGTCACGGTCGACCCCGACCGGATGCGTGAGGCGATCGGCTACCGCCAGCCCTACGACTGCTTCCCCGGATCCACCCGTCACGCCAGTCGCGGCTGCGACCTCGACCACACCGAGCCGTACAAGGTCGGGGGACCTCCCGGCCAGACCTCACTGCACAACCTTGCGCCCATCTCCCGACGGGCGCACCGGGCCAAGACACACGGCGGCTGGGCCGTGCACCAACCCACAACCGGCGTCCTCATCTGGCGCAGCCCCCACGGCTACACCTACCTCGTCACCGCCGGTCACAGCATCCTGATCGGCTCACCGCACCGGCGCACCCGCGTGGTCGCCTGAGTCGAGCGGGCCACCAGCGCGTACGACGCCGAGGCGGTGTGCGGCATCGACGGATCACACGTCCCGAGAACGCTCGCCCTCATCGGGGTTGCGCGGGGCGGGCCGGGTGGTGACGGGTGGTCGGGGACAGAACCCACCTCGGTGCCGCCCGGCACCGAGCGCCGCCGCGAGCCCGGCGGCCAGCCGACGCGCGACGGCCGAGGGAGGTACGGGAGTCCCGGTGCCCGGTGTGCGGTCGCGGCCGTCCGGCCGCGTCTCCGTCGTGGGGTCGTCCGGTCTCACGCCCGGCGTCCGGCCGGGAGGCGCAGCATCGGGCGACCTGCCGGGTGAGCCGGGGTCGGAGGCGCGCCCCGGAGGCGGTTCGGGAACCCTCGTGAGCGGCCACGCCGTGCTCCTTCGTCGCCATGGGACACCTCTAGACTTGCACCTCGTGGCAACCAGCGGGCCCGACGACGCGGCCAACGTCTCCGGCGTCGACGGACCCATCGGCATCTTCGACTCCGGCTTCGGCGGTCTCACCGTGGCCCGGGCCCTGGTCGACCTGCTGCCGAATGAAGACATCATCTATCTGGGTGACACCGCTCGGGCGCCCTACGGCCCGCGTCCGATCGCCGAGGTGCGGCGGTACGCGCTCGAATGCATGGACCGGCTCGTCGACCATGGGGTCAAAGCCCTGGTCATCGCCTGCAACACGGCGTCGTCGGCGGTGCTGCGCGATGCCCGTGAACGCTACGACGTGCCGGTCACCGAGGTGATCCTGCCGGCGGCGCGGCGGGCCGTGCAGGCCACGCGCAACCATCGGGTGGGTGTCGTGTGCACCGCCGGCACGGCGGCGTCCCGCAGCTACGACGACGCGTTCGCGGCCGCACCGCACGTCGCCCTGACCACCGCGCCGTGCCCGCTGTTCGTCGAGTTCGTCGAGGCGGGTGTCACGGGCGGCCCCGACCTGTTGGCCGTGGCGCGCGACTACCTGCGCCCGCTGCAGGACGCCCGCATCGACACGCTGATCCTCGGCTGCACCCATTACCCACTCCTCGCCGGGCTGTTCCGCTACGTGCTCGGCGACGGTGTGACGCTCGTGTCGAGCGCCGACGAATGCGCGCGGGAGACCTACGCGACCCTCACCGACGCGGGTCTGATCCACTCGGTGCCCCGGCCGTCGCAGCGACTGTTCCTCACCACCGGCAACGCCGAGATCTTCGCCGGGGTCGGGCGCCGGCTGATGGGCGGGTTCGTCGACGAGGTTCATCGGATCCGACTCGTGGGGGAGTCGCGCCCGGTCGGGTAGCCTGACCCCGTGCCAGACCCCACCACGACCACGACCCCGTCGATCGTCACCCCCGGCCCGCGCCTCGACGGCCGCCGACTCGACCAACTCCGCCCGGTGACCATCACCCGTCGGTGGCTCGACCATGCCGAGGGCTCGGTCCTCATCGAGTTCGGACGCACCCGCGTGCTGGTCGCCGCGAGTGTCACCGTGGGTGTGCCGCGGTGGCGCAAGGGATCGGGCCTCGGGTGGGTCACCGGCGAGTACGAGATGCTGCCCCGGGCAACCCACACCCGCAGCGAACGCGAGTCACGCAGGGGCCGGGTCGGGGGACGCACGCACGAGATCAGCAGACTCATCGGACGCTCGTTGCGGGCGATCGTCGACTACAGGGCGCTCGGCGAGAACACCATCGTCATCGACTGCGACGTGTTGCAGGCCGACGGAGGCACCCGGACCGCGTCGATCACCGGCGCCTACGTGGCCCTGGTCGACGCCGTCTCGTGGCTGCGGGAGCGGGGCGCCCTGGTGGGGGAGCCGCTCACCGACTCGGTGTCGGCGGTGTCGGTGGGCATCGTCGACGGCGTCCCGATGCTCGACCTGTGCTACGAGGAGGATTCCGGCGCCGATACCGACATGAACATCGTGATGACCGGCAGCGGTCGCTTCGTCGAGGTGCAGGGCACCGCCGAGCAGGTCGCCTTCGACCGGGCGACCCTCGACACGCTGCTCGATCTCGGAGTCGTGGGCTGCACCGAGCTTGGTCGTCTGCAGCGGGGGGCGCTGGGGGAGGAGATGGCGTGACCACCCGGATACTGCTCGCCACCGGGAACGCCAAGAAGCTCGTCGAACTGCGCGACGTGCTGCACGCGGCCCGGCTCGACGTCGAGGTGCTCGGCCTGGCCGACGTGCCCGAGGGCCCCGAGCCGGTCGAGAGCGCCCGCACGTTCGAGGGCAACGCGCTGATCAAGGCGCGCGAGTGGGCCCGGCGCACCGGGTTGCCGGCGCTGGCCGACGACTCGGGTATCACCGTCGGTGCCCTCAACGGGTCACCGGGCGTCCGGTCCGCCCGCTGGGCCGGTCCCGAGTGCGACGACGAGGCCAACCTCACCCTGCTGATGCACCAGATCAGCGACGTGCCCGAGGGGCATCGGGACGCCGCGTTCGTCTGCGCGATGGCGCTCGTGCTGCCCGACGGCAGCGAGCACGTCGTCGTGCGCGAATGGCCCGGCCATGTCGCCCTCGAACGCCGCGGCGGCAACGGATTCGGCTACGACCCGATCTTCGTGCCCGCCGGGCACCGCGTCACCAGCGCCGAGCTGTCGCCCGAGGAGAAGAACGCCATCAGCCACCGTGGCCAGGCCGTGCGGGCGATCGTTCCGGTTCTCGTCGAGACGCTCGCCCTGGTTACCCTCGACTCTCAGGAGGGCTGATGCAGCAGTACCACGATCTTCTGCGGCGGATCCTCGCCGAGGGGGTCGAGAAGTCCGACCGCACCGGTACCGGCACCCTCAGCGTGTTCGGGCATCAGATGCGCTTCGACCTGCGCCGGGTTTCCCGCTGCTCACGACCAAGAAGGTGCACACGCGCTCGGTGTTCGGTGAGCTGCTGTGGTTCCTGCGCGGCGACACCAACGTCGGGTGGCTGCACGACAACCGGATCTCGATCTGGGACGAGTGGGCCGACGAGCACGGCGACCTCGGTCCCATCTACGGCTACCAGTGGCGCAGCTGGCCGACGCCCGACGGACGACACGTCGACCAGATCGCCCAGGTGATCGACTCGCTGCGCACCAACCCCGACTCGCGCCGGCACATCGTCAGCGCCTGGAATGTCGCCGACATCTCCTCGATGGCCCTGCCGCCGTGCCACACGCTTGTTCCAGTTCTACGTGGCGCGAGGGCCGACTGTCGTGCCAGCTCTACCAGCGCAGCGCCGACGTGTTCCTCGGCGTCCCGTTCAACATCGCCTCGTACGCGCTGCTCACCCACCTCATCGCCCAGGTCGTCGGCCTCGACGTCGGCGACTTCGTGCACACCCTGGGTGACGCCCACATCTACCGCAACCATCTCGACCAGGTGGCCACCCAGCTCGCCCGGACGCCGCGACCCCTCCCCACTGTGCGCCTCAACCCCGAGGTACGGGAGATCGATGCGTTCGAACTGGCCGACATCACCGTCGAGGGCTACGACCCGTATCCCCCCATCCCGGCCCCGATCGCGGTCTGAGGAGCGATGGTGCAGGTCATCGCGATCGCGGCGGTCGCCCGCAACGGGGTGATCGGCAACTCGGGCGACATCCCGTGGTCGCTGCCCGAAGACTGGCGCCGGTTCAGGCGGGTCACCACCGGTCACGTCCTGGTCATGGGCCGCACCACCTACGAGGGCATCGGCCGTCCGTTGCCCGGACGCATCAGCGTCGTCGTCACCCACAACCCCGCGTGGACGCCGGGCGGCGCCCCCGAGAGCGTCGCGCCCGGCCGGTGGCGTTTCGGCCCCGACACGCTGGTGGTCCGGGCGGCCACCATCACCGAGGCGCTGGACGCAGCCCGCGACCTCGCGCCGAACAGCATCTGCTGGATCGCCGGAGGCGGCGAGATCTACCGTGCGGCGATGCCGCATGTCACCGCGCTGGACATCACCGAGGTGCCCCTCGAGCCCGATGGCGACACCCGGTTCCCGGTGATCGACCCGGGCAGCTGGCAGGTCATCGAGCGCGAGCAGCACCCCGGTTTCACCGTCGCGCACTACGCCCGCGTGCCACCGGCAGGTGACCCGCGGGGGACGTCGGACGCTCAGGACGCCGAGGTGCGCGGCCCCCTGGCCGGGTGAGGCGATGCGCACGAGCGCCAGCGTGCTGCACCTCGACCTCGACGCGTTCTTCGCCTCGGTCGAGCAGCGCGACAAGCCGTCGCTGCGCGGCCGGCCGGTCATCGTCGGTGGCGTCGGCGGACGCGGGGTGGTGTCCACCGCATCGTACGAGGCGCGGGTGTTCGGCGTCCGCTCGGCGATGGCGATGTCGGAGGCGCGCCGTCTTGCCCCGCACGCGGCCTACCTCAGCGGCCGTTTCGACGCCTACCGGCAGTCGAGCCGGATCGTCATGGAGCTGTTGCGGACGGTGTCGCCGGTGGTCGAGCAGCTGAGCATCGACGAGGCGTTCGTCGACCTCGCCGGGGCCGGCGTCGACACGACATCCTCCGCCGCGGTGGCCGAGCTCGGACAGTGGATCCGGGCCGAGGTCGCCCGGCTCACCGGCGGGCTGGCGGCGTCCGTGGGGATCGGTTCGAGCAAGTTCATCGCCAAGGTGGCCTCGGAGCTCGCGAAACCCGACGGGCTGCGCGTGGTCGACCCGGGCACCGAGCGCGGGATCGATCGCGGCGCTGCCCGCGCGCGCCATCCCCGGCATCGGGCCGGCGACCATGGACAAGCTGGCGCGCCTCGGCGTGCGCACCGTCGACGACGTTGCCAGGCTCTCCGTCGGGGAGCTGACCCGTGAGGTCGGCTCGTGGGGCCCGACGCTGCACGAACTCGCCCACGGAATCGACGAGCGCGCGGTGGTGCCCGAGCGGGAGACGAAGTCGATCTCGGTGGAGGACACGTTCGAGACCGATCTCACCGACCGGCGCACGCTCGAGGGCGTGGCGACCCGTGACGCCGCCGTGGTGGCCGGGCGGGTGCTGCGGGCGGGGCTGTTCGCGCGCACGATCTCGATCAAGGTGCGCACCGCCGACTTCGTCACGTGGACGCGGTCACGCACCTTGTCGGGTGGCACCGACTCGGCGGAGCGGATCGCCCGGGTGGCCACCGAACTGCTCGGTGCGGTCGACCTGAGCCGGGGGATCCGACTGCTGGGGGTCGGGGTGTCGAACTTCGTCCTGGCCGCACAGGAGGAACTCTTCGACGCCGACGATGCGTCGGCCGACCGTGCGGAGGCCACCGGAGTGATCGGGGAGGGCGACGCGTCGCCCCAGGTGGTACGTCGTCCGATCTCCGGCTGGCTGCCGGGTCAGGACATCGAGCACGACAGCTGGGGGCGCGGCTGGGTCTGGGGATCCGGGCACGGGCGGGTCACCGTGCGGTTCGAAACCCGGGTGACGGGGGTCGGCCCGGTGCGCAGCTTCGCGAGTGACGACCCTGAGCTGCGGCGGCCGGAAGCGTTGCCGGACCTACCGGGCAGTCCGTCGCCCTGCACGGACGAGCGGGTCGACCAGTCGTGAACGCCGCGTCGCCGTGGCGCTGCTCCGCCCCGACGTTCGGGAATGGGTACGAGGTTCGCCGACATATCGGCATCCGTCCCATCGAGAGGCCCGCGGCGGCAGCACGTAGATTTCATCTGCACGCACGTTCCACCACAAGGAGAAGTCATGCGTACCGTGAACGCCTATGCGGCACCCTCGGCCACCGAGCCCCTCGTGCCCGCCACGATCGAGCGGCGCGAGCCGGGCCCCAGGGATGTGCTGATCGAGATCGCCTACGCCGGCATCTGCCACTCCGACATCCACACGGTCAGGGGCCAGTGGGGCCCGCAGCGCTACCCGCTCACCGTCGGCCACGAGATCGCCGGGACCGTGGCCGAAATCGGATCAGAGGTCACCCGCTATCGGGTCGGTGACCGGGTCGGCGTCGGCTGCATGGTCAACTCGTGCCGCGAGTGCGACAACTGTCGGGCGGGCCAGGAGCAGTACTGCCTCAACGGCAACGTCGGCACCTACGCCTCGCTCGACCGTGACGGCACGATCACCCAGGGCGGATACTCCACCCACGTCGTCGTCGACGAGGACTTCGTGTTGCGCCTCCCGGAGGCGATCCCGTTCGACCGCGCCGCTCCACTGTTGTGTGCGGGGATCACGACCTACTCGCCGTTGCGTCACTGGCGGGTGGGGCCCGGCACGAGAGTCGCGGTCGTGGGTCTCGGGGGGCTGGGCCACATGGCCGTGAAGATCGCGCACGCTCTCGGAGCGGAGGTCACCGTCTTGTCGCAGTCGCTCCGCAAGAAGGACGACGGGCTCGCCATGGGTGCCGACCACTACTACGCCACCAGCGACCCCGAGACGTTCGAGCGGCTGAGGAACAGTTTCGACCTGATCCTCAACACCGTCAGTGCCCCCCTCGATCTGGACACCTACCTGAGGATGCTCGCCCTCGACGCGACGATGGTCAACGTCGGTGCGCCGCCGGAGCCGTTGCCGCTGCACGTGTTCAGCCTGTTCGGCAACCGCCGATCGGTCGCCGGGTCATCGATCGGCGGGATCCGCGAGACCCAGGAGATGCTCGACTTCTGCGCCGAGCACGCCATCGCGCCCGAGACCGAACTCATCCCGGCGTCCGACATCAACGAGGCTTACGAGCGGGTGCTCAACTCCGATGTGAGGTACCGGTTCGTCATCGACATCTCCACCCTCGCACCCGGCCGGTGACGACGCTCGGGCCACCCCGCGGCTGCGGAGTGGCCCGAGACCGGCCCTGCTCAGTCAGGCAGGGTCACGGCGTGGTGCCCGTCCACGACCCGAGGCCGCTGCACAGGTCGAAACCGGTGAGGCAGGAAGCCCCGTTGTTTCCGCTCGTGATGTCGCGGAACGAGAAGTTCAACGAGGTGCCGGAGCCGGGGTAGACGGTCGACGCGGTGATCTGCTTGCCGCTGTCGGCCGCCCGCGCGGCCCACATCGGTGTGCTGGCCGAGGTGCCACCGACGACCGACCAGCCGGACCTGCCCTGGTAGGAGGTGCTGTCGTAGACGGCGACGCCGGAGTTGGGGTCGGCGTCGAGCGACACGTCGGGAGTGGCCCGCTTGCCGCCGCAGTTCACCTGGCTGTACTGGGCGAAGGCGCTCTGGGCGGGGTTCGCCGTCTCGTAGGCGCTGCAGCCGCCGCCACCGCTGGACCATCCGGTCTCGGAGGTGAACGTGGTGCCGGTGAAGTTGAGGGTGGTGCCGCCCACCGAGATGACCTTGTTCGACGCCGAGGGATACTCGGCGGGCAGGCCCGCGTCACCGGCCGCGACGAAGGTGCTGACTCCGGCGGGGCCGAAGTACGCGTCGTAGCTCGTCTCGCCGGAGAACTCGCTGCCGCCCCAGCTGTTGCTCACGTACTGCGCGTGCGAGTTGGCGTAGCTCTCAGCCGTCGTGAGATCGGAGAAGTTCGCCGACCTGGCCTCGACGAGCAGGATCTTCGCCCCGGGTGCGATGGCGTGCGCCCACTGCACGTCGAGCGAGATTTCCAGGGCCCAGCCGGCATTGGCGCGCGGGTACTTCTTGCCGCCGGACTGATTCACCTTGGTGAAGCAGCCGTTGGCGGTCGTGCACGGGGGTAATCCGAACTGCGAACTGAACACCCCGAGGTCGCTTTCCGCGTTCGGGTCGTCGTAGGCGTCGACGATCGCGATCGTCATCCCGGCACCGGCTGAGGTGCTCGTGGGGAAGCTGTAGACACTCTTGATGGTGGAGGGGCTGAGCCCGCTGGGCGGCGTCGATGGGGGTGGCGGGGGCTGGTGCCCGTGCCCCTTCGCCGGCTGGAGTACCCACGCGTGGCAGCGAGCCGAACCGGTGGCAGCCGGACCGGGACACACCGGTGCCGCTGAGCCGGCGAACGGAGGGCGCCCCGCGTGGGCGGGGGGCGCGGCGATCGCGGGCTGACCGGTGCTGAGACCGCCGGCGGCGAGGGCCAGCACGGCACCCAACACGGTGGCGAGGCGTTTGGCCATGACATCTCCTGTGGTCGTGAGGGGGGCGGCCGGAAGCCGGGTCGGAAAAGCGGAGATGACGGCGGATTTCCCGGACGACCACGATCATAGGTCCGAATCCACTGGTCGGATAGGGGCAGTCTCGCCCGCCCCGCAGTGTGCCCGGGTGGGAACAGCCCGGCTCGTCGCGCGTCAGGACGGCGGTGGCCCAGACGCCTCACCATCCGCCCGCCCCGCCGGGTCGGCGACCCACCAGGGGACGGTGGTGCTTCCCCCCGCCGCCTCGATGGAGTCGAGATGCGCGTCGATGTCGCGGGCGGCCGTGCGCTCGTGCCTGAGCCAGTCGAGCAGGATGACCGTCATCATCGGAATGACGATCGGCTGCACCGCTCCCCACAGCACGCCGCCCCACAGGGGTCTCACCACGGTCATGACGACAATCCCCGGAATCTCGTCGATCAGCCCATCGACGAAGGCGAGCGCGAGCCGCGGCCCGGGCGTCACCCACGACGGAACGAGGTCGGCCGAGGCGAGTTGGAGGTTGGCGACGAACCCGCTGAGCAGACAGATCACGATCAGCGCGATCCAGCGGGAGTCGTCGGTGAGTGCGTGGCTGAACCAAGACGACGTGAACGTCACGATGATGAGCGCGGTGTTGATTGATCCTGTGACGAGGGGAAATCCCAGGATCCGCGCGAGTCGGCCGCGCAGCCAGCGCGCAGGCCGACCGTGTGACTGCTCCCAGAGGCGCACGGGCTGGGCGGCCACGAGGCCGAACCCCACCAGGGCGTTGGTGAGGGCGACGCCGATGACGCCCCACACGCTGTCGGAGCGGCGCAGCATGGCCGGCGTCCCGGCGAGGCACCACCACAGGGTTGCGAGCGCGAGCAGGTGGATGGCGGTGCGCCACCAGGACCAGCCAGGCAGTCGCAGGGCGAGCCACAGGTAGGGAACTGCGAGGACGAGCACGAGGACGCTCGCCACGACGTCGAGTCTCACGACCAGATCATTACCCACTGTGGCTGAACGGAAGCCGTGTCTCGCGGCGCCGGTTCAGCCCCGTCCCCGGCTGCCGGTATCGCATCCGCGACCACGCGGGGTGCTCGCTCATCGAGGCGGTGCCGGAGAAGGGACTTGAACCCTTCCACCAGGGTCCCTTCTCCTGTGGAGAAATCCCTAGCCAAATGGATCTCACTAGGGAAAACGTATAGGTTGCGAATCCCTCAAGCGTGGCAAAAGCGGCCAAACAGGGACTAAAGTGGCCCTAGATGTTGCACGTATGTTGCACGAAATGGGGGCCTGATGGCGCGGCGACGGAGCTTCGGGAGTATCCGGCGGTTGCCGTCGAAGCGCTATCAGGCGAGCTACATCGGACCGGACCTGGTCCGTCACTCCGCCCCCATGACGTTCACGGCCGCCGGTGACGCCGAGGCGTGGCTCAACGCCGAGCGCGGACTCGTTGAGACGGACCACTGGAGATCTCCGGCAACTCGCAGCACCGAGGCGGCACGGGAGGCTGCACAGAACCTGACGCTGGACGAGTTCGCCGTCCAGTGGCTGGCCGACGTCAACCTGCGAGCCACCACCCGCCGCGACTACGACTCACTGTTGCGGAACCACATCTCCCCAGCGCTGGGCAGCACGCCGGTGCGCAGCCTCACGAAGCTGGACGTGCGGCGGTGGTGGCGGGAGATGGACCCGGACAGGCCGCGCGCCCGGTCGAAGGCGTTCCAGTTGCTGCACAACATCATGGGCGACGCCCTCGAACAGGAACTCATCGACGTGAACCCGGTGACGTTGCCGCGCCGGACCAGGATTCGCACCAAGCGGGCGAAGCAGATCGACGCCCTCAGCCTGCAACAACTGAACTCCACGGCGGACCACATGCCGGACCG
>CAWCUX010000002.1:0-501643 GCA_963798885.1 uncultured Actinomycetota bacterium
GACGGATCGCTCGATGTGCAGCACCTCCGCCGAGGCAACCGACTCACCCTGCCCGCCGCCTACGTCGCCGAATCGGTCGAACTCGGGTATGCGACCACGATCCACGCCGCCCAAGGCGTCACCGCCGACACCTGCCACGGGCTACTCACCGGCACCGAGTCCCGCCAACTCGCCTACACCATGCTCACCCGCGGGCGGCACGCCAACCACGCGTGGGTCCAGGTCAACGACGGCGAGGACCATGTGGCCCCGGTCGACACCGACCTGCTTCAACCCGCCACGGCCACTCGGATGCTGGAAGCCGTTCTCGCGCGGGACGAGGCTCCGGCGTCCGCGACCACCCTGCTCAGCCAGGCCGACGAACCGGAGCGGCTCCTCGGGCCGGCCGTCACCTGCTACCTCGACGCGATCGGCTTCGCCGCCGAGCAGCACCTCGACCAGGCCACCAAGGACGCCATCGACACCGCCGGTCGGTGGTACGGGCTCACCTCGGCGGACGCGTGGCCGGCGCTTCGCAGCCACCTGATGCTGATCGCGGCCAACGACCGCGACCACGCCCTTACTCTCGCCCGAGCTGTCGCGCTCGGTGGACTGGACGACGCCCGCGATTGTGCCGCCGTGATCAACCATCGGCTCGATCTCGTCCGCGGCAACCGTCGGCTCGATCTCATCTTCGCCCGCCGTTGGTCGGAAGGGCCACTGCCGTGGCTTCCAGGGATACCCACCCGACTTCGCGATGACCCGATGTGGGGCACCTACCTGACGGCACGTCACGAGTTCGTCCGCACGCTCGGCGACGAAGTTCATGACCGTGCCGCCCCCAGTGCGCATCCGCCCCGCTGGGCCGAGCACCTGCCCGGACTCGACTCCCAGTTGGTGGCCGACATCCAGGTGTGGCGGGCTGCCCACGACATCCCGGAGACCGACCTGAGGCCCACCGGGCCTTCCCGGCAGTCGCCGTACGAGCGCGAGGAACAGGACCGACTCGACCGTGCCCTGGAGACCAGCCAGGCGGGCATCCGCGAGTGGCTCCCCAAGATCGTCCAGGCCGCACCCGCCACTGCCGGCGATCCCGCGCTGCCCACCGTGGCCGCGAGCCTTGCCGCCGCTGATCGACATGGGTATCTCGCCGGCAGGTTCCTGGCCACCGCGGCGTCCAGCGGCCCACTCCCGGACGATCACCCCGCCGACGCCCTCCACTACCGCATCACCGCGCTCATCCAGGAATGGAACCAAATCGCCATGGCTGAAGCTGACTCCGTCAGCCGCAACCGCCCGCGCCCCCCGAAGCCTCCGCTCCCCTCCATGTCCCGGCCCGGCCGCGCCCGCGGCATCGGCATCTGAATCCCGAGAGGAATCCGCCATGGCGCTCCATCCCACCGACATCCACAACCAGCCCGCGCCCGAGTGGCTCTCGCTGCAACAGGCCGCGGCCCTCTACGGGGTCAGCGTCGACACCCTCCGCCGCCGCATAGCCGAGGGTCGACTGCCCGCGTCCCGCTTCGGGGTGCGCCTGATCAGGGTCCGCGTCGAAGATCTCGAGCGGCTCTACCGTCCAATCCCGATTGGCGAGGCCTTCTCGCGGCGCCGCCGCGCCTGATCGGAGGCAGTTTCGTCGGGCATTACCCGCGGCTACCGTCCGAGCAGGACGTCCACGACTTGCGGGGCGTGGAACCGCCGGCTGTACACCCGCTCGTCGTAAGGAGCGAGGATCTCGTGTGAGACCAACGAGTCGATGAGCTTCTTGGCGCCGGCGTTGCCGATCCCAAGCGCCCGGGCTGCCTGAGCGACGGTGAAGGTGGGCTGGCCGACGGCGAAGTCGATGAGCAGCCGCGCGTTCCCCGTCCGGATCGGCGTCGCCTGAAGTCGTTCCTTGAGTTCGGCCTGGACGCTGGCCAGGGCGAGCATTCGCGCCCGTGCCGCGTCAGCCGATTCGGCGAGTCCTTGCGCGAAGAACTCCACCCAGGTCGACCAGTCGCCGTCGGTCGAGACGCCGAGCAGGGCGTCGTAGTACTCCGATCGTCGTGATTCGAACCAGGTGGACACAGACAGGGTCGGCTCGGTGAGGACTCCTGATGCGTAGAGCTGCCAGCACGATCAGCAGACGGCCGAGCCTGCCGTTGCCGTCGTGGAACGGGTGGAGCGACTCGAACTCGTAGTGGCCCATCGCCGCCGACGACGACCGGGTCGATGCGATCGTTGTGGTCGGCCTGCATCCAGGAGATCAGGTCCCGCAGTCTGGCCTCGAGATCGGCCCCCGGGGGTGGCGGCACGTATCGGGCCGCCTTGATCGGAATCTCGCTGGCCGGAACGCCGTCGCGTCGCCCGATCACCACCTGGACCGGACGTACCTGGCCGGAGTGCTCGCGCTCCGAGGGCGTCCCTCGCACCAGCACGCCTTGCAGATTCGCCAGAGCGGACAGGCTCCAGCCACGGCCCTCTTCGGCCCATCCGAAGGCGGTCTCTGCGACCGTGACGTAGCTGAGCACCTCGCGGAGCGACGGGTCCTGCACATCGTCGGAGTCGGCGCCCAGGACGCGGGCCAGCGGTTCGTAGGTCCCTTCCAGTGCGGCCGTGGACTGCGCCTCCAAGCGCAGCGTCGAACTCCGGAACAACCGGGGGTTGGGCAGACGCTTCGCGGTGGCGTCCAGCGCGGCCAGCGCCGCCCGCGCATCACCGACGTGCCGGTACGCCCGGCCGCTGAGGTCGGGGCTCTCGTCTCCCAGCGGGTCGGGAAGGAACGCCCAGTGATCCCACACGGCACCACCCGGAAGCGAGCCGCTGATCGGCACAAGCCTGCCGAACGGCGCCTTCTGGAACAGTTCGACGTCCACAATGCAACACTACAGGCCAGTTGTGGAAACTTTCATGGATGGGATTCATCCAGATGCCCTGGTTCGCGCGTCGGCTGCCCGGGCCGGTGCGCCGTCGCCGATCAGTGGGGCAGTGGGCGTACCGAGCGCACCGGGGAGGTGGTTCTCTGAGTGAGCACCCCATCACGGCGGAGATCGAGGATGAGGTACCAGCTCACCTCTCGACGGACGGTCGAGGACTCGACGACCCGAATCGGGTCACCGTCACGGCGCAACGCGAGGTCCGCGCCCCCACCATCGTCCGGGAGCCTGACGACGGTTACCGCCGATCGGTCGCGGGTGTTGAGCAGGTAGTACGAGCCGGACTCCGTCTCGATGACCCACTCTCCGGGCTGGCACTCAGGGCAGAGGAGCATGTCGGTGGCGTGCTCATGCTCTCCCGGCGGCAGAACCGCGGCTGCGAACGGAGCCACGTCACCCACACGTGACCCGCCGAGCAACGACCGCGCCCGCTGGCAGAAAGCACAGTCGCAGGTCCACGTCAGCGGGGTCGAGCCGAAAGCTTCGTGTGCGTGTTCCGAGCACAGATCGGCGAAGGCCGTCGGGTTCTCGCTCAGGTGCATCAGTATCTCGTTCTCCCGGTTGCACCCCGCGGCGTAGCAGCGCCTGGGGTCGGGGAACTGCTCGTCCATGACACTTCCTTGCATCTCGTGGTCCTGCTGGCCCCATGGTTGCAGTCCTCACTGACAGGCGATCCCAGACCGAGCGGTCGGCTCATCAACGGGAGCCGCGCGTCCTCGGGTCGATCATCCGCACGCTCCAGTCCGCGCGAGGTTGCTGTTATTGCAGTTATGGGTACCATGTGGATATGGCACACCGCACGCGCACCACCACCTTTGACCCGGCCGACCCGGCCGTGCGGTCCGACGCGAAGAACCTGGCTGGCCGGCTCGGCGGCAGCACTCCGGTCGAAGCCGCTGTGCGCGGGATGCTCAACGACGTCGCTCACGGTGCACGTGTCGTGGTGCTCCGTGCTGACGATGAGGTGACTCCCGCCCAGGCTGCTGACGTCCTCGGCGTCACCCGCCAGTTCGTTGACCGGCTCTGCGAGGACGGCGTCCTTCCTTTTCGCCGCCTGCCCAATAGCCGGCACCGCCGGATTCGGCTCCAGGATGTCGTCGATATCGCCGCAGAGCGTGAGCAGCGCCGCACTGGCGCCGAAGCTATCCGCGCGGCGCTCGGGGAGTAACCCTTGGCCCGTTTGCCGCGAGTCTTCATCGACACCAGCGAGCTGTTTCCGTTCACCATCATGGACGTTCTGCTCACCTTGGCAGAGGACTTCCTGTTCACCTGGGTCTGGACCGACGAGGTCCTCGACGAGTGGGAGGGGGTCATCGTCCGCGAGGGCAGGCGCACGCCCGAGGCTGCCGCGTCGGTAGCAGTCGCTGTGCGCACCCACTTCGCCCGAGACCGCATCGATCCCGCCCTGTACCAGGACAAGATCACTGACGACCTGTCACCCGACCCGGACGATCGCGTCCACGCCGCCGCTGCGATTTACGGCAACGTCGACGTCGTGCTCACCCGGAACCTGAAACACCTGCGCACACAGCCGGTTCTGGCCGCTGGAGTCAAGGTCATCTCCTCGGACGAGTTCCTCTGCGACCTGCTCACCGTCCATCACGACGGCGTCGTCGAATCGTTCACCCACGCGGCGGATCGTCGGAGGAACCCGCCAACGTCTCCGAGTGAACTGGCCACCAAGCTCGCCATCGCCGGCGCCCCGCGATTCGCCGAGCGTCTACGGCCGAACCTCGCCCGCTGAACGGACACGTGGAGAGCGGGATGCCGCCAACAACCCCTCGTGACCGTGGTCGGGAGCCTGTAGGCCAGCCGTCGAGGGCGCTTCCTGTCGTCGTCTGTGGGTCATCACACTTCGTTTCTGGGCCGCGGCCCGAGGGTCGTGGAAACTTCCATCGATGTGATTCGTCCTGATGTTCCCGGCTCGCGTCAAAATTCGCCAGGGCACTCGGGCGTCCTTCAACACCACCGTGCGGACGAGCACGCCGACCGTCAACGACCACGAGCACCACCCCGAGGTGCGCGCGGAGCAGCCTGGACGAACACCACGTGCAGCGGGGAGTTGATCATCAAGCTCGTTGCCAAGGGCAACGGGGTCAACGTCCGGGGTTACCGGACGCCATTGGCGGTCGTCATCGGGTCGGATCGAGAGCGTGTTCCGCTTCCGCGAACGATCCGGCGAGTGCGGATTGCCAGGAGGCCAGGTCGCGGGAGAGGGTCTCCCAGGTGAGCGCGCGGTCGATCTCGTCGTACTGGTGGATGAGCCAGCTTGCGGTTCGCGATGGCGTCGGTCCAGGCGATTCCGGGTGGCGGGGCGACGTCGGCCTTGGCGAGGCGTCCAGCGGCCTCGCCAAGCTTCATCATCAGGGAGTCGCCGGCCTCCTGAAGCAGCGCGTCGTTGCGGTAGGCGTAGCGGCCACGGGCAACGATCTCGCCGGCGCGGGCGAGCCAATCGCGGATGTGGAGGATCTCCTTGGCCACCCTGCGGTCCATCACAGCGGTACTGCCTCTCGTCGAATGTCGTCGTCGATGCCGGCCTTGAGGCCGCCGTAGGTGACGAGGTCGACACGGCGGCCGAGGATGTCCTGGAAGGTGTCGCGAAGAGCCAGCAGTTCCTTGATTGCGGCGCCGGGGGAGCGTCGACCAGCAGGTCGACGTCCGAATCAGGCCTGGCCTGCCCCCGTGCGACCGATCCGAAGACGGCCAGTCGATCGAATCCGTGGGTTCGCGCAACGTCCACCAGGACCGGGGCGGCGGCCTTGATCAAGGTCTCGGGGTGAACGTTGACGAGGTCTCGCCAGGTCTTCAGCTGCTGGCTCACGGCAGGTTGGCTGATCCCAAGGTGTGCGGCGATCTCCCGCTGGCTCGATCCGGTCGCGATCATCGCGCGCAACGCCACCAGTCTTCTCAACCGGGCTAGATCCTCGTGAGCCCGCGCGTCCCGGTACTCAGCGATCAAGGTCATAAGCAAACCTTATCATGGCCGCTAGGGGGTTGCGCGAGAGCTCCACCCCTGGCACCTGTCGTTATGCGAGGCGCCCTCGCCGGTCAGGGCGTTCACCGTGTGCGTGCAGGTGTCCCTGCGCAGAACGAGCCCTCTGGCGGGTGGGGGAGGGCGGGGTGGGAACCGACGCTCGACCGCGAGCCTCAAGTTCGAGCTATGAGACATGCCCTGGAGAGGGGCGCGGAACCGGCTGCTGCGCCGGGAAATCGAACGCTCCCGAAGGCGCCGCCCGAGAAAGATAGCGCACATTTAGCGCACAAATCGGCGTCTTGGGATCTGCAACCGGACGAAATCGCGATTCCCGCCCTAGTCAGAGCGGGAATCACCATGGCGGAGGATACGAGATTCGAACTCGTGAGGGCGTGAACCCAACCCGCTTTCCAAGCGAGCGCCATAGGCCTCTAGGCGAATCCTCCGTGGGAGAGCGTACAGGTTCCCTCGCCGGTGGAGCCAACCGGGCGAAGCCTGTTCTCACACCCCGGTCGCGGCGGGTGGAGCCCGATCTGACCGGATGGGCGGAGTGGGCGAAGTCGCGGGTGGAGGGCGGGTCGCGTATGCTGGGGCCAAGGTTCCTCGCGCGGCGGTAACTCGCCCAACTCCCCCAGGGTCGGAAGACAGCAAGGGTAAGTGAGCTCTTCCGGGTGCGCGAGGAACCCCTTTTCATGCCCTGAGCGAGACGATCCGTCTCGTCACTCGCGATTGTGCGATCGCATGCGGGCAAGGTCCCCGGTGAGACTTCGATCTGTCTCACTCGCGCTTGTCCTTCGTCAACGCCGTGCGGATCAGGTCCACCGTCTCGTCGGGCCAGGCGAGCAGCATCTCCATGGTGACGACGATCACCCGCCAGCCGGCAGCAGTGAGTAGATTGCGCCGCGCCCGGTCGCCGCGCAGGTCGCGCTCACTCGAGTGGAACCCCCGCCCGTCGAGTTCGACGATCAGTCGGCGAGCGCGGAAGACGGCGTCCCCGTAGAACGTGCCTCCGGCGGCCCTGATCCGCAGGTTCCCCTTCCACCCTCGGAGTCCGTGCGCCCGAAAGGTCGCGTGCATCACCGCTTCCCCGTCAGACCAGGGATTCTCCCGGGCCTCCCAGAGCAACCGTCGGGCCGAAGCCGCTCCCCGGCGGTGCCGGGTGGCCTCGAGTGCCGAGCGCACTGAGGCCAGTGTGACGAGTCGCTGTCGCAGCGCGTCGTAGAGATCGGACGTCCGTCCCACGCACAGCTGATCGGCCACCGTCATCGAGGGGTGTGTGACAAGGAGTCCTTCGTGCAGCATGACCCACTGCGGCGGCACTCTTCGGTGCTGGATCCGAAACCCACCGTGACTCCGCGTAGCGGGCCCTGCAAGCAGGATCTGCGGCAGTGCCGATCTGGCCGTGATGGTGAGGTGCGCGGCGGCGTCCAGGCACAACACGTCACCCGGCTGCCAGAGGGCGGCGATGCGAACCCGGGCGAGCGGATTATCGATCAGGGAGGGCACCGCCACCACGCCCGGCACCGGCCGGACGAGCTCCCCGCGTGTCGTCGCCCGCGAGATCGCCGAGCGCAGGTGAGGGTGATCGCGGCAGCGCAGGACACCGCCGGAGCGGGAAAGTTCGTCGTCGAGAAGTGTCATGCGGTGACTGTCTGGATGTGAAGCGCCCCGCGAGCCGCCCCGCCCGAACCTGTGGACAACTCGCACGTGCACATGGTTGGCGGCGCATCCGAGACAAATCGCACCGTCAGGGGCCCCCTCGGTCCATCACGAGCAACACCCTGCCGTTGACGCTGCGGATTCTCTCAGTGACGGGTGCCATGAACCCCGCGTGTCGATTGTGTCGGCCCGCTCGTCTAGTCTCAGTGGCGTGGATGGGGACGACGACACGTTCGAGGGTGACCTCGAGCCCGGGCTGGAGCTGTTCGAGCAGGACGGCGCCGGCCTGTTCGACGTGCCCGACGAGGTCGATGCACCCGCCGCCGAGTCGACGGGCGCGGTGCCCGACGGCGCCCACGCCGCTGTCGGCCACGCCTCCGAACAGGCCGAGCGGGTGCAGGCCCCCCTCGCCCCGTCGTCGGCCAGAGTCACCCGAGTCGGCACCGACGAACCGCCGCCTCCTCCGCTGGCGCTCTACCGGCGCTACCGCCCCGACACGTTCCGCGAGGTCATCGGGCAGGAACATGTCACCGAGCCACTCATGCGGGCACTCGAGAACAACAAGGTCAACCACGCCTATCTGTTCAGCGGCCCCCGGGGCTGTGGCAAGACCACCAGCGCCCGCATCCTCGCCCGAGCCCTGAATTGCGAGAAGGGTCCGACACCCGAGCCCTGCGGCGAATGCCAAAGCTGCCGCGATCTCGCGCGGGGCGGGGGTGGGTCGATCGACGTCATTGAGATCGACGCCGCGAGTCACGGCGGCGTCGACGACGCCCGCGACCTGCGTGAGCGTGCATTCTTCTCACCGGTCAACTCGCGATACAAGATCTACATCGTTGACGAAGCGCACATGGTCACCCCGGCCGGGTTCAATGCGATGCTCAAGCTCGTCGAGGAGCCTCCGCCACACGTCAAGTTCATCTTCGCGACCACCGAGCCGGAGAAGGTCATCGGCACCATCCGCTCGCGCACCCACCACTACCCGTTCCGCCTGGTGCCGCCCCGGGTGCTCACGGGCTATCTGGCAGATCTGTGCGATCGGGAGGGGGTCCCGGTCGAACCGTCGGTGCTGCCGCTCGTCGTGCGGGCGGGGGGCGGTTCGGTGCGCGACTCGTTGAGCGTGCTCGATCAGTTGCTCGGCGGGGCGGGCCCCGATGGGGTCACCTACGCCCAGGCATCCGGGCTACTCGGCTACACGCCCGACACGCTGCTCGATGCGATCATGGACGCTTTCGCGGCCGGCGACGCCGCGGCGGTGTTCTCGACGATCGACAGAGTCATCGAGGTCGGGCAGGATCCCCGGCGGTTCGCCGAAGATCTGCTGCGCCGGCTACGCGACCTTGTCGTCGTCGCCGCAGTGCCCACGGCAGTCTCTTCCGGCCTGATCGACGTCGCGGCCGACCAGGCCGAACGCCTGCAAACCCAGGCCGCCGGCATGGGGCCGGGCGAGCTCACCCGCGCCGCCGAGGTCATCGCCGCCGGGCTCACCGACATGCGTGGCACCACCGCACCCCGGCTGCATCTCGAACTCATGTGCGCCCGGGTGCTGCTTCCGGGGGCCGACGTCGACGGGCGCGGCATCCATGCCCGTCTCGACCGGCTCGAACGACGGGTGGCGGCGTCCGGTGCGGCGCCTTCGGCAATACCCGAGCCGCAGGCTCCGGCGTCCGAATGGCGCGATGCCCCGGTGACCAGACCCGCGCCGGCCGACGAGGGGGGTCGGGTGATCCCCATCGACCGGGGACGCCAGCGTCCCACCCCCGAACAGGTGGCTGCGCACCCCGCATCATCGACCTCAGCGCCGGTTCCGGGAGATGCGGCCGCGCCCCCGGTGCCCCCGGCGGGGCAGCGGCCGGCCCCGGCCCAGCGTCCGCCCGGCCAACGTCCGACCGCACTCCATCCGGCGGGAGACCGTCCTGCCGAGCGCCAGGCTGACCCTTCGCAGGCCGTGAGACCGCATCCCACGGCGTCACCGGTGGTCATGTCGGCCGCAGACCTTCGCCGCGAATGGCCGAGAGTCCTTGACGCCGTGAAGTCTCGTCGACGCTTCGCCTGGATCTTGTTGAGCCAGAACGCCCAGGTGATCGACCTCGCCGACGGGGTGCTCACCCTCGGGTTCGGCAGCCAGGGCGCCCGCGACAACTTCTCCGGCGGTGGCAGCATCGACGTGCTGCGCGACTGTCTCGTCGACACACTCATGCTCGATGTAAGAATCGATCCGGTGGTGTCGGGCACCGGGCAGCAGGTGCCGTCCCGGCCGCCGGAATCCGCCCCGGCAGAGGCGCCCAAGCCCGATGGCACGTGGTCGCGGCAGGTCCGCGAGAACATCCGGCCCACCGGTCAGGGCAGCCCCGCCGCCGCCCGCGACGCCGCTACGACCGACGAGTATGAGGCGTCCAGCGACGACGTCGCCCTCGACGAGGCCGGAGAGAGTGTCACCGATCTCATCGCCCGCCACCTCGGCGCCGAACCGATCGACGACGAAGAATCCTGAGCGGCCGGGGCGGGCATGCCGTTCCGGCATGCTGGGCGGCGTCCCGTAGGCTTCGACGAGAGTGGCCCCGGGCACGGGGCCGCGAGCAAGGAGAGGACACCAATGTCGATCTTCCCCGAGGGAATGGACATGAGCGGACTGCTGGCGCAGGCGCAGGCGCTGCAGGCCCAGTTCCAGCAGGCCCAGGACGAACTGGCGTCGAGCACGTTCGTCGGCAGCGCGGGCGGTGACCTGGTCGAGGCCACCATGAACGGCAGCGGCGTGCTGCAGAGTCTCGTGATCAAGCCCGAGGCCGTCGACATCGACGACCTCGAATCACTGTCAGACCTCATCGTCGCGGCTGTCCGCGACGCCACCAGCCAGGTGAACGCCAAGGCCGCGGCGATCATGCCGGCTATGCCCAACCTGCCGTTCTGAGCGCCACACGTGTACGAAGGCCCCATCCAGGATCTCATCGACGAGCTCGGCCAGCTCCCCGGTATCGGTCCGAAGAGCGCGCAGCGCATCGCGTTCTACCTGCTCGACGCCCCGGTCGACGATGTCGACCGTCTTGCCGACACTCTCAAGCTGATGAAGCGCACCGTGAAGTTCTGCAGAATCTGCTTCAACATCAGTCAAGACGACGAGTGCCGCATCTGCCGCGACCCGCGACGAGACCGCAGCGCCATCTGTGTGGTCGAGGAGTCGAAGGATGTCGTGGCGATCGAGCGCACCCGCGAATTCCGGGGTCTCTATCACGTGCTGGGCGGGTCGATCTCGCCCATTGAGGGCCGTGGGCCGGGGGAGTTGCATGTGCGCGAGCTGGTCACCCGGCTGGCCGACGACACCGTGACCGAGGTGATCATCGCCACCAACCCCAATCTTGAGGGCGAGGCGACCGCAACATACCTGAGTCGGCTGCTCAAGGACTTCGGGGTGAGCGTCAGCCGCCTGGCGTCCGGTCTGCCGGTGGGGGGCGACCTCGAGTACGCCGACGACGTCACTCTCGGACGCGCGTTCGCCGGGCGGCGTCCGGTCGGGTGACGCCGGTTTCGTCCTCCGCCACCGGCCGGCGGGTCAGAGCTGCTTTTCGCCGAAGAACGTGGCGAGAGGGTTGCCGTTGAAGTTGGCGATCTCGCGGTAGCCGGCCGCTCGGTACATCTGTGCGACCTTCGGCTGGCGGGGGCCGGTGTCGAGTCGGGCGACGCGGTAACCCGCAGCGCGGGCGGCGTCCTCGAGCGCCGAGAGCAGCGCAAATCCGAGCCCCCCGCCGCGGGCGGACGGCGTCACGTACATGCGCTTGATCTCACAGGCGCCATCGGCATGCAGGTCTTTGAACCCGCCACCGGCCACGGGTCGGCCGTCGAGGTAGCCGACCACGTAGCCACCGGCGGGTGGGCTGAACTCGGCGACTCCCGCGGCCGGCATCGACGGATCGTTGAGGTCGAGCCCGTCGTACTGCTCGAAGATCTCAGACTCCATCGCGGCGAGCAGGGAACTGGCCGGCCTCCGGTCGGGGGCACACGGCGAGAACGTGATCACCGGGCCACCCTAATGCCACGTCGAGCACTCGAAGCGGCGGGCCCTCAGGGCCGACGTTTGACGATCACGGACTCGAGCTCGCCGACCTTGAGCGGACTGGCAGCGGTGACGGGCACGCTCAGCCGCCCCGACTGGCCAAGGGCGGACCAGTGAACCGCCCACCACGTCGTCGCCTCGACCGAATACGTGCCGGGGTGTTGGTAGGTGTGCCCGCACGTGGGTGAGGGCTGCATCGGGTCGGCGTCCGGGGGACGCGGGGTGCTGGTGGGGCAGCTGAGGGTGGTGCCGTCGCCGAGATCGAGTGTCGTCGCGGAGCGGGTCGCCGACAGCTGGATCGTGATGCCGTTCATCGTGAGGGATGAGTCGACCGCGGGCTGGGCGCTCGTCCAGAACCAGACCGGGAGTCCGACCGCCAGCATGTCCCACTTGTTGCCGTGTGGGTCGGGGCCGATGACCGGGCCGCTGTCGGGCAGGTGCAGTGTGGACGCGGCGTAGGCGGCCCAGGCCCCGACATCGATGCTGGGGGCGGAACTCGCGGGGTCCGTCGGGCCGGGCGACGAGGTCGGCGGCGGTGCCTCGGGCAGCAGACACACCTGCTTGGTGACCCCCGCGGACATCCAGCCCTTGCACCACGTTGGCGCGTCGCTCTCGGGCACGCCGAGGCGATTCGTCCACACGATGGGTGGGGGAGGGGCGTCGGAGGGATCCGTGGTCTGCGTGTCAACGGGGGATCCCGAGGGCTGTTCAGGATCAGTGTTCTCCCAGCCTCCCTGATCCTGTGCGGACTCTCCGCGGGCTTCGGCGCAGGCAACGGTCGTAGCGTGACCGAAAGTTGATTCGGAACAGATGGTGGCAGGATCCGTTGGCAGTAGTGGGAGGGATGCGAGAATTATCCGAAGCATTTTGCGGAGTCCTCGATAGTCTTGATTAGCGAAATACGTCAGTCTTCCATCTCCTGAATCGGTGGAAATATGCGATCTCTCTGACCAAGCTTCCATGACGTGTTGCTCCGTCACTTCGTCGGAATAGCGTCTTTCTCTCGTCTGCGCAGGCTTCGAGAGCTACTACGGAGTCTCGCATCTGGAGACCACCGCCGGGGCTAATGAGATGATCTTCCCATGGCCGCTGATAACCGTGATCTCCTCCTCGGACTGATACTTCAATGTGGCTTCGACACTCAACCGAAACGGTGGATCGATAATCGCAGCCAAGAGGCTGTCAATCTGGCGGGAAGAACCAGATTTCAGTCGCCAGCCAAAACGATTCAATGAACTCCCTGTAGACCCGCTCCGCCTCCTGGACGTCGCTGACCTTGAATCCCGCAGTCATCGCCTCGCTGGGGGTGGGCGACGTCGAGAGTTCTGGGGATGGACTCGCGGTGAGCATCGGGGGCTGAGCGCCGCCCGCAGGTGTCGTTGCTTGGCATCCGGCTGTCGAGAGGGCGATGGCCAGGACCGCACCTACGGTCTTCGGCGTCCGTCGTTGCATGCTGCTTCCTCCGCCGGCCCGACGTGGGGTTCAACCGGGCCGGCGTCAGCATCCTGGCACAACCGGGGTCCACGGCAGTCGGGCCCGACGCCTTCCTGTGGATAAGTCGCCGGCGTCCCTAGAACCGGTGGACCTGCGACTTCGGCCAGGACCGCACGTCGCTGCGGCTTGCTCGCGGAATGGCGACTGCGGCATGTGCGTGGTGCGGTGTCGATCGGCCGGTGAGTGGCTGGCGTTTGCTGCGGAATTGGCGTCGTGAACGCCAGCCCTCGTCGTGAACGCCAGCCGGAGTGGAGCGAATGCCAGCGCAAGCGTCGCAAACGCCAGCCCCGGGGGACCCACCCCAAGGGGATGGCTGGCCGGAGGAGGGAGTTGGGCCCGTGCGGGCGTGGGTCAGTCCGGGGCACCGGGGCGCCGGGGCGCGGCGGGCGGTCCGCGGGGGCGGCCGACATACGCCTCGGTCAGTAGCCGAGGAGCTCCTTGCGGCGGGGGATCCAGGCGACGGCGTCGCGCACGGCGTCGGCGATGCTGAGTTCTGCGTGCCAGCCGAGCAGGGTGGCGGCGCGGTCGGAGACCGTGTAGACGCCGGCCGTGTCGCCGGGGCGCGGGGGACCGAAGACGATGTCGAGCTTGCGGCCCGTGCCCTCCTCGAAGGCCGCCGCGAGCTCCTTGACCGTGACACCGGCGCCGGTGCCGATGTTGATCGCCACGTCGGGGTTGTCGGCGGTGACCTCGTCGAACCTCTCGATCGCGGCGACGTGTGCCTTCGCGAGGTCCCATACGTGGATGAAGTCGCGGATGCCGGAGCCGTCACGGGTGGGCCAATCGGTGCCGGTGACCGTGAACGTCGAACCCTCGAGCCAGGCGTCGAGCAGTTTGCCCATGACGTGGGTGGGGTGCTCGATCTGCTGGCCGGTGCGCAGTTGGGGATCGGTGCCGATCGGGTTGAAGTAGCGCAGGCTGAGCACGTTGAGGTCGGTGGCGGCGGCGATGTCGGCGAAGATCCGTTCCATCATGAACTTCGTCGCGGCGTAGGGGGACGCCGGCGCGAGCGGCGACTCTTCGGTCACCACGAAGTTCTCGTCGGGGGCGTAGATGGAGGCCGAGGAGGAGAAGACGAGCCGGTTGACGCCATTGCGCCGCAGGGCGGCCAGCAGGTCGAGCGTCTTGCCGACGTTGTTCTCGTAATAGAGGTGGGGCTCGGACACCGACTCGGGCACCACGATCTTGGCGGCGCAGTGCACGACGACGTCGATGTGGTGCTCGGAGCAGATCCGGTCGATGAGGTCGCCGTCGGCGATATCGCCGTCGTAGAAGGGACGATCGGCGACGAACTCGCGGCGTCCGGCCGAGAAGTCGTCGAGGATCACCACGTCGTGACCGGCGTCGAGACACGCCGAGGCGACGGTGCTGCCGATGTACCCGGCTCCGCCGGTGATGAGAATCTCCACGGCCCCGAGCCTACCGAAGCTCGAGGCGGCTACCGCCGATGCCCGCCACGCAGTTCGGGGAAGTCTTCGTAGCGGTATTCGGGATTCTCCGACTGGTCGCGGTCGGACGCCGGCAGCGCCTCCCGCGCACGCAGCGCCACTCGGCGGATCTTGCCCGAGAGCGTCTTGGGCAGATCGTGGAACTCGAGGCGGCGCACCCGCAGGTACGCGGGCAGGTGCTCCTTGGCGTGGGCAAGGATGGACGCCGCGGTCTCGCGGCTCCGCTCGAAGCCGGGGGCCAGGCTCACGTAGGCCTTCGGCACCGCGAGTCGGGTGGGGTCGGGTGACGGCACGATCGCCACCTCTGCGACCGCCGGGTGTTCCATCAGCACGCTCTCCAGCTCGAACGGGGAGACCTTGTAGTCGGACGCCTTGAACACGTCGTCGTCGCGGCCCACGTAGGTGAGGTAGCCGTCGTCGTCGACCACCACGAGGTCGCCGGTGTGGTAATAGCCGTCGCGCAACGCCTGCGCGGTCAGCGCCTCGCTTCCGACGTATCCGGTGAACAGGTTCCGAGGGTGCTGGGACAGGTCGAGGCAGATCTCGCCGTGGCTGCCCGGTTCGCCGGTCTCGGGGTCGACGACGACCACGGGCACGCCGGGCAGCGGGCGTCCCATCGATCCGACCTTGACGGGCTCGCCGGGCACATTGCCCACCTGGGCGGTCGTCTCGGTCTGGCCGTAGCCGTCGCGGATCGTGAGTCCCCACGCCCGCTGCACCGTGGCGATCACCTCGGGGTTGAGGGGCTCGCCGGCCCCGACGATCTGTCGCAGCCCGCTGGGGCGCTCACCCAGATCGGCCAGGATCATCATCCGCCACACGGTGGGGGGAGCGCAGAACGTGTTGACGTCGCACTCGCGCAGTTGGCGCAGGAGGTCGGCGGCGTCGAAGCGGAGGTAGTTGTAGACGAAGATCGTCGCCTCGGCGATCCACGGCGCGAAGAAACTGCTCCACGCGTGTTTGCCCCAGCCGGGTGAGCTGATGTTGAGGTGTACGTCGCCCGGTCGGGTGCCGATGAAGTAGGTGGTGGTGAGGTGGCCCACGGGGTAGCTCTGGTGGGTGTGCTCGACGAGCTTCGGCTGGTTGGTGGTGCCCGACGTGAAATAGGCGAGCACCGGGTCGTCGACGGTCGTGACGATCGGACGCGGCGACGCCTCCAGGTGCTGGGCCTCGGCCAGCGCGAGCCAGCCGTCGGGGGCGTTGCCCGTGCTGATCCGCAGATAGTCGCCCTCGACGAGGTCGAACTTGGCGGTCTCGGCGGGGTTGGTGATGACCGCCCGCGCCCCGGCCCGCCGGATCCGGTCGTCGAGGTCGGCGGGGTTGAGGGCCATGGCGGTCGGGATGATCACGGCGCCGGCCTTCATGAGGGCGAGCTGGCAGTCCCAGATCTCGACCTGGTTGCCGAGCATCAGCAGCACCCGGTCGCCCTTGCGCAGTCCCTGCGCCTCGAGCCAGGCCGTCAGCCGGTCGCTGCGATCGACCATGTCGGCGTAGGTGTAGCGGTGGTGGCTGCCGTCCTCCTCGCGGATCCACAGTGCGATGTCGGCCCGCCCCCGGCCGATCGCGTCGAACCAGTCGATCGCCCAGTTGAACGGGCCGGTGATCTCGGGCCAGCTGAACGTGTCGCGTGCCTCGTCGAGACCGGACGCCTGCCACAGCAGGTCGCGGGTGGCACGGATGGCTTCTGTGGCGGCGCTCATGGGCCGAACTTTACGACTCCGTAGGTTGTCGGGGAGGGGCCGGTCGGGACTGGCCTGGAGGCTCATCCTCAAGTAGCGCTTGACCCCCCTCGGAGGCGACGGCCGGGATTTCGCAATAGCCTTCCGCCACCCGGACAGCATGGGAGGAGCCGTCATGGCGATCAGGCGCCGCACGACGCGTATCGCCGCGCTCGCGGTGGCCGTCGCGACCGCGCTCGGCGTGACCTGGCTCGCTCCGCGTCCCGCCGTGGCAGACCCTAGGGTGTCGGTGCCCGGGTCGAAGGTGTTCACCATCGCGGGCCGCGGCTGGGGCCACGGCCGCGGCATGTCGCAGTACGGCGCGTTGGCCGCGGCCCAATCCGGGCAGACCTGGCGGCAGATCCTCGGCTACTACTACTCGGGAACACGGCTGACCTCGGTCGCGAACTCGACCATCACCGTGGGCCTGCTCGGAAATGTCGGCAACGCCGCCCGCGTGGCCGGCCGGAGCGGCCTGAGCGCCACCGACGGGTCGGGGCAGACCGTGACGCTGCCAACGAGCACGTCGTCGGGTGCCCCGATCATCGCCTGGAGGATCACGCCCAACACGTCCAGCAGCAGCGCGGACGCCGTCGACCTGCAACTGCAGACGTCGTCGAGCACCACCACGTACAAGTCGTCGACCTCGGGACACTGGGAGATTTCGGCGTCCGACGGGAACCTCACGGTGCTGCCGTCCAGCGGCACGTCGGGCACCCGGGTGGTCGGCTCGCTGATCGGCGATCGCAGCGGGTCGTCGATGACCCCGGTGCTCAGCACCTCGCTCGAGAACTACGTGCGCCAAGTGGTTCCGTGGGAGTCGCCGGGCGCATGGCCGGTCGACGCCCTGGCCGCGCAGGCGGTCGCCGCCCGCAGCTACGGGGAGTGGTACCGCGAACACCCGCGCACCTCGCAGTACGACATCTGTGACACGACCTCCTGCCAGGTGTTCGGGGGCATCTCGGGTGAAAGTACCAACAGCGCCCGGGCCGTGAGTCTCACCGCCCGCACCGTGCTGACGTTCAAGGGGGCTGTCGTCCGCTCGGAGTTCGGCTCGTCGAACGGCGGCGCGATCGCCGGGTCGACGCTGCCGCAGAAGTCGAAGCTCGACGTGTTCGAACGCTCCACCCCCTGGTGGCTGAACACGTGGCAGACCACGGTGTCGGCAAGCATGCTGCAGTCGATCTGGCCGAGCGTCGGCACGGTGACCGCCCTGCAGGTGATCGGCCGGGACGGAAACGGCATGTGGGGCGGCCGGGTCACCGACATGAAGCTCACCGGCACCAACGGGTCGGTGACGTTCAGCGGCAACACGTTCCAGTACTCCACGGGCCTGCGTTCCACCTACTTCGCCGTCATCGCGTCACCGGCCGAACAACTGCAGGACTTCACCGGCGACGGCTACGGCGACCTGGTGTCGATCTCCTCGCAGGGTTATCTGCAGGTGAGCCCGGGCACCTCGACCGGCCGGTTCCTCGGCCCGCACACGATCAGCTCGTCGACCGCCTGGCCGAGCTACAGCCAGGTGCTGGTGGTGCCGAGCATCAACGGCGACCACTGGGCCGACATCGTGTGGATGACCTCCTCGGGGGGGTTCTACGACGCGAATTCGGTGATCTACGGGCTGAACGGCACCGACACGGTCGCCTCGTCGGGCATGACCGCCTACCGTGACTGCACCGGCCTGGCCGACGTGCGGGGCGACGGCACGTCGTCGATCCTGTGCATCCGCCGTTCCGACAACGCGCTCGTGCGCTTCGACAGCGACGGGTCCGGCAACATCTCGGCGTCCCCCCACGTCGTCACCCCCACAGGATGGAACGGCGCGGCGTACAACGTCATGTTCGGCTCCGGCGACGTCACCGGCGACGGCAAATCCGACCTGCTCGTGCGCGACTCCAGCGGCAACATCCTCGCCTGGCGGGGCAACGGCTCAGGCGGGTTCGGCTCGTCGGTGAAGCTGCTCAGTGGCTTCCAGGGCTACCGCGACCTCACCTCGCCCGGCGACATGAACGGTGACGGGCTGAGTGACATCGTCGCCCGCACCTCGACGGGCGCCACCTGGCTGTTCGACAGCACCGGCCCGGGCACCTATGCGAGCCCGGTCGCCCAACCCTCCTCGGTCGACCACCTGCTGCCCTGACGTCACCGGCGGCGCGGCCGGGCGGTGTGACAGGATCGGAGGAGTCGTTGTGAGGAGGCAGTCATGTACCTGCGTGACCTGGTCGAGCACTACCCGTCGGCCACCGCCGACAGCCCCGCCCTCGACGCCGTGCGATCCATGGCCGACGAACATCGCCTGGCGATCATCGTGCTCGACGAGGACCAGCGTCCCTACGCGGTGTTGAGCAGTCCTCAGGTGCTCAGTGCGTTGCTGCCCGACTACGTCATCGACGACCCCAACCTGGCGCACGTCCTCGACAGCCATGACGCCGAACAGATGCTGGCTCGGCTCGAGCGACCTCACGGTCCGCGACCTCATGCCCCGGGAGGTGCGGGGGGTTCCGGTCCTGTCCGAGGACGACACCAATCTCGAGGCCGCCGCCTACATGGCCAAGGAGGGCATCTCGGTGGTCGCCGTGGTGTCCGACGACCACTACGTGGGGGCGGTCACCGTGTCCCGGCTGTTGCGGGACGCGCTGGGGCGGGCGTCGTGACCTGGGTCGTCCTCGGCATCTTCTTCATCGCCTACGCGCTCATCGCCTCCGAGCGCATCCCCCGCACGTACGCGGCGCTCGGCGGAGCGGCCGCCATGGTTCTGGTGGGCGGGGTGAACGCCACCTCGGCGTTCTTCCACGAGGACACCTCGATCGACTGGAACGTGGTCTTCCTGCTGCTGGGCATGATGATCATCGTCTCGGTGCTCAAGCAGACCGGATCTGTTCGAGTTCGTCGCCATCTGGGCGGCCAAGCGCTCGCAGGGCCGCCCGTTCCTGCTCATGACGCTGCTCGTGCTCATCACCGCGATCGCCTCGGCCGTGCTCGACAACGTGACGACCGTGCTCCTCATCGCCCCGGTCACGTTGCTGGTGTGCGACCGGTTCGGCATGTCCCCCGTCCCGTTTCTCATGGCCGAGGTGATGTCGTCGAACATCGGCGGCGCCGCGACCCTCGTCGGCGATCCGCCGAACATCATCATCGCCAGCAAGGGTGGGCTCACCTTCAACCAGTTCCTCATCAACATGGCGCCGGTCACCGTACTGCTCCTCGCCGTGTTCATCGGCATGGCCTGGCTCGATCTGGGGACGCCGGCTCGTCGTCGATCCCGATCGGGTCGTCCCGGGTGATGGCGCTCGACGAGAAGGAGGCGATCCACGACCGCAGCTGCTCGTCAAGTCGCTCGGCTGCCTGGCGCTCGCGCTGCTCGGCTTCGTGCTCCAGGGCGTCACCGGGATCGACCCGTCGCTGGTCGCGCTGCTGGCCGCCGGCCTGCTCATCGTGGTGTCCGGCCTGGAACCCGGCGACTACCTCGAAGAGGTCGAGTGGGGAACCCTGGTGTTCTTCATGGGCCTGTTCATCATGGTCGGCGGCCTGGTGAAGTCGGGTCTCATCGAGCAGTTCGGCTCGGACCCTCGTGCAGACGCTCGGCGACCACCGCTTCATCGGCGCCACCGCGTTGCTGTGGCTGTCGGGCATCCTGTCGGCGGTCGTCGACAACATCCCCTATGTCGCGACCATGGCACCGCTCGTGGGCGATCTCGTCAGCGCCCAGCACGCCCAGCCGCTGTGGTGGGCGCTCGCACTGGGGGCCGACCTGGGCGGCAACGCGACCGCGATCGGGGCGTCGGCGAACGTCGTCGTGCTGGGCATCGCGGCCCGCAACAAGCATCCGATCAGCTTCTGGGAGTTCACCAAGTACGGGTCGCTGGTGGCCGCGGTGACCCTGGCGGTGGCATGGGGCTATTGGAGCCTGCGCTACCTCTGAGCGACCGGCGCCCAGACCCGTCGCCGCATCCGCGTCGCCGGGTTGGCCCCGGTTCGTCGACGGCCCTAGACTTGACGGGTCCGCACGGCGCTCGATGGGGCCATCACCCCGGAGCCGCCGGAAGAACGGGACGGCACGCGTGTCCCGACCTCACTAGAACCGGCCGCGGCGAAGCACGAGTGGGACGCCGGCGGCGTCCAAGAAGGGTGGTACCGCGGTGCCGCACCTGGTGGTGCGGGCGTCGTCCCTTCGTTGACACCAACGAAGCGCGAGGACCCGCGATGAGCATCCCGTCCGGCTACCGGTCCGTTCCCGCGCAGGTGAACCTGCCCGAGGTCGACCACGAGATCCTGGAGTTCTGGGAGGCGAACGACACCTTCGCCGCGTCGCTCGCCGCCACCGCCGACCGGGCGCCCGTGGACGTTCTACGAGGGCCCGCCCACCGCCAACGGCCAGCCCGGCACCCATCACGTCGAGGCGCGCGTGTTCAAGGACGTGTTCCCGCGCTTCAAGACCATGCAGGGCTTCCGGGTCGACCGCAAGGCCGGCTGGGACTGCCACGGGCTGCCCGTCGAGCTCGCCGTCGAGAAGGAGCTCGGGTTCAACGGCAAGCCCGACATCGAGGCCTACGGGGTCGAGGCGTTCAACGCGAAGTGCCGCGAATCGGTGCACGCCCACGTCGACGAGTTCGCCGAGATGACCACCCGGATGGGCTACTGGGTGAACATGGACGAGGCCTACTGGACGATGGACCCGAGCTACGTCCAGTCGGTGTGGTGGGCGCTCAAGCAGATCCACTCCCAGGGCCTGCTGGTCGAGGACTACCGCGTCGCCCCCTACTGCCCTCGCTGCGGCACACGCTGAGCGACCACGAGCTGGCGCAGGGCTACGAGGACGTCGTCGACCCGTCGGTGTACGTGCGGTTCCCGCTCACCGGCGGCCCCCTCGCCGGCGCGGCGTCCCTGCTCGTGTGGACCACGACCCCCTGGACGCTGGTGAGCAACACCGCCGTGGCCGTGCACCCCGGCGTCGACTACGTCGTGGCTCGCCGCGACGACGGCGGCGAGACGCTGGTCGTCGCCGAGCCGCTGGTCGCCACGGTGCTGGGCGACGGCTGGACGGCCGTCGACACCGTGCGGGGCCGCGACATGGAGCACTGGACCTACCAGCGTCCGTTCGAGCTCATCGACTTCCCCGACGTGACGGCCCACTACGTGGTGCTCGCCGACTACGTGACCACCGAGGACGGCACCGGTCTGGTCCACCAGGCGCCCGCGTTCGGCGCCGACGACATGGCGGTCGGTCGCGCGTACGGCCTGCCCCTGGTGAACCCGGTGCGTCCCGACGGCACGTTCGAGGAGACACATCCCGCTGGTCGGCGGGCAGTTCTTCAAGACCGCCGACCACGGCGCTGGTCGCCGACCTGGCCGCCCGTGGCCTCCTGTTCCGGCGGCTCGACTACGAGCACAGCTACCCCCACTGCTGGCGCTGCCACACCCCGCTGCTCTACTACGCCCAGCCGAGCTGGTACATCCGCACGACCCAGCGCAAGGACGAGTTGCTGCGCGAGAACGAGGCCACCACCTGGTACCCCGACAACATCAAGCACGGTCGTTACGGCGACTGGCTCACAACAACATCGACTGGGCCCTGTCGCGCAGCCGCTACTGGGGCACGCCGCTGCCCATCTGGCGCTGCGACGACGACCACCAGGTGTGCGTCGGCTCGCTCGACGAGTTGAGCGGGCTCACCGGCACCGACCAGAGCGGTCTCGACCCGCACCGCCCGTTCGTGGACGCGATCACCTTCGCCTGCCCCACCTGCGGCAAGGAGGCGCACCGGGTGCCGGAGGTGATCGACGGCTGGTTCGACTCCGGCTCGATGCCGTTCGCCCAGTGGGGCTACCCGCACGCGCCGGGCTCGGTCGAGAAGCTGCAGCTCACCTACCCGGCCGACTTCATCTGTGAGGCGATCGACCAGACCCGCGGCTGGTTCTACTCGCTGATGGCCGTCGGCACCCTCGTGTTCGACCGGTCGTCGTACAAGAACGTGCTGTGCCTCGGTCACATCCTCGCCGAGGACGGCCGCAAGATGAGCAAGCACCTCGGCAACATCCTGCTGCCGATCCCGCTGATGGACGAGCACGGGGCCGACGCCGTCCGGTGGTTCATGGCGGCCGGTGGCTCGCCCGTGGGCGGCACGCCGGGTCGGGCACCAGACGATCCAGGAGACCGTGCGCAAGGTGCTGCTGACCTACTGGAACACGGTCGCGTTCCAGGCCCTGTACGCCCGGGCCAACGCATGGACGCCGGCCGGCGAGCCCGCCCGCGGCCGGCGGGACGCCACGTGCTCGACCGGTGGCTCACCTCGAGCACGCACGACCTGGTCGTTCAGGTCACCGACGCGCTCGAGAACTTCGACACCCAGCGCGCGGGCCAGCTGCATCGCCGAGTTCGTCGACGACCTGTCCAACTGGTACGTGCGCCGCTCGCGGCGCCGCTTCTGGGACGGCGACCCCTCGGCGCTGTTCACCCTGCACGAGACCCTCGACACGCTCACCCGGCTGATGGCCCCGATGGTGCCGTTCATCACCGAGCGGGTGTGGCAGGACCTCATCGTCGCGACCGACCCGCGACGCACCGGCGTCCGTGCACCTGGCGAGCTGGCCCGTTGCCGACGGGTGGGCTCATCGACCCCGAGCTGGAGGCGTCGATGGCGCTGACCCGGCGACTGGTCGAACTGGGCCGCTCGGCCCGCAGCGAGGCCAAGGTGAAGACCCGCCAGCCGCTGCGCCGGGCGCTGATCCCCACCCAGGCGTTCGCGCGGCTGTCAGACGAGTTGCTGGCCGAGATCGCCGCCGAGCTCAACATCGGCAGCGTCGAGAGCTTCTCCGACGCGGGCGACCTCGTCGATCATTCGGCGAAGGCCAACTTCAGGGCGCTCGGCAAGCGGTTCGGCAAGCAGACTCCGGTGGTGGCCAACGCCATCGCCGGGGCGGACGCCGCGGCGCTCGCCGCGTCGCTGGCGGCGTCCGGTGAGGCCGGCATCGAGGTCGACGGGATCGGCACGGTCACGGTGGGGCCCGACGAGGTGATCGTCAGCGAACGCCCGCGCGAGGGGTGGAGCCTGGTGAACGAGCAGGGGGAGACCGTGGCCCTCGACCTCGAACTCACCCCCGAGCTGGTCTCGGCCGGTCTCGCCCGCGACGTCATCCGCTTCGTCCAGGAGACCCGGAAGAACTCGGGGCTCGACGTCACCGACCGGATCGGTCTGCGCTGGACGGCGTCCGGCGAGGTGGCCGGTGCGCTCGACACCCATCGCGGGCTGATCGCCGCCGAGGTGCTCGCGACCGTCGTCGAGCGGGTCGACGAGTCTGGCGTGCACGAGGACGACGACGCGTGGGTCGTCGACGAGGATCTCGGGCTGGCGATCCGGGTGAGCAGGGCCTGAGACCCAGATCACTGGTTGCGCCGACGGCGCGACCCGGAGCACGCGATCTGCAGGCGACCCGGGCCCACCCGATCTGCAGGCGACCGGGGCCCCACCCGGCCGCGGCGGCTCGACGGCGCCAGGTCACCTGCAGATCGCGAGGCCGGGTCGTGGATCCGCGGCCGGCGCGCGGTCTGCCCGGACGACCCGCGGTCTCCCCGGACGACACGCGGTCTCTCGATACGTCGGGGGGTTCCCCGGGGGCTCCCCGCCGCCTAGGTTGGACACCATCCAATCGATCGGAGGAGCCATGACGTTCACCATCTCCGTCACCACGTCGCTGTCGCCCCAGAGTGCGGTCGACGTGACGCGGGCCGCCCTCGCCGAGAACGGGTTCGGGGTGCTCACCGAGATCGACCTGCAGGCCACCCTGCAGCAGAAGATCGGCACCGACATCGGTGTCTGCCGCATCCTCGGCGCCTGCCGTCCGCCGCTGGCCGCGGCCGCCTACGCCGCCGACAAGCGGGTGGCGACGCTGCTGCCGTGCAACGTGGTCATCAGGACCGAGGGCGACGTGACCATCGTCGAGGCGATGGACCCCGCCCTGATGCCGCAGGTGGCGGGCACCGACGCCTTCGACGAGGTCGCCGCCGACGCCCGGGCCCGGCTGCAGGCCGCCCTCGACGCCGTTGCCGCCACAACTGCCTGAGCATCGTCGCCCCGTCAGCGGCGGGTCACGACCTCGCGGTGCGACGCGTCGACCCGGCGCGTCCAGCCGCGACGGTCGAGCAGTTCGAGCAGCGGCACGGCCACCCGCCGGGTGGTGCCGAGCCGCTGCCTGGCCGCGCTCAGGGTGAACGGCTGATCGAGGGCGGCGAGTTCCCGCATCGCCAGTGCCGGTGCCGACGGGCCGAGCACCACCTGGTCGCCGAGGTCGATGATCCGGCCCAGGCGCACCGCGGCCGCGATCTCTCGGGCACCGAGTCCCAGCGCGGCGAGGTCGTCACGCTCGGGGGCGGCGAACGGTCGCGCGGCCAGCCGCCCCTCGAGTTCGGCCAGCCCCGCCTCGGCGTCGCCGAGGGACGCCTCGACGCCCGGCCGGGACACCTGGCCGTCGCTGACGACCAGCCCGACGGACCGCGCGAGCGGACCGGCCAGGTTCGGATCGGGCAGGCCCGCGGCGCCGGCCGCCGCACCCATCGGCATCCGGGCCTGCAACGGGTTGGCCGCGGTGAAGGCGTCGACGGCCCGGGCCAGGGCCGCCCGCCAGGCATCCCACTGTGCGGGCGACACGAGCAGGTCACCCTGCCGGACGACGGTGGGGGGCAGCGCCTCGGGATCGGCACCCAGCGATCGCAGGTGATCGCGCCACATCCACCCGCGGCGGGTCAGTTCTCGGGCCGCGTCGGGCGTCGGCGTGCGGGTTGCCAGGTCGGTGGCCCAGCGGGCGGCGTCCCCCCGTCGCCGCAACGCGGGCGGGTCGGCGTCGACGACCACCGCGCCGCACAGCACCCTCTGCTGCCCCGGGTCGCGCAGCACGA
The DNA here is from genome assembly GCA_963798885.1 of uncultured Actinomycetota bacterium. Classification (GTDB taxonomy): domain Bacteria; phylum Actinomycetota; class Actinomycetes; order Propionibacteriales; family Propionibacteriaceae; genus JAJYQH01. Next base: position 25,134 of record CAWCUX010000002.1, read on the forward strand.
TCCGGTCGCCGGCGCGCAACGGCAGCGGCCGCGGCCAGGTGATCCGGGCGTGGCCGTCGCCGAGGGGCCGCAGGCGCACCTCGTGCGCGGCGGTGCCCACATGGCCCATCGCGCGTCCGGGCAGGCGTTCGATCGGCGGGTCGAGCCGCACGTCGACCAGGGACGCCGGTCGCCAGCGACCCGGAGACACCACGGCGTCGCCACGGGAGACATCGTCGACGCTCACCCCGCGCAGGTTGAGCGCGACCCGGGACACCGCCGACATCGCCTGCCGCGGCCGGTCGAGGCTGTGCACACCTCGGACGGTGACCCGGTGTCCGGCCACGTCGAGCATGTCACCGGTGGCGACCGTGCCGCTGGCGAGCGTGCCGGTGACGACCGTTCCGGCGCCCCGGATCGAGAACACCCGGTCGACCCACAGCCGCACGTCCGCGGCGGGGTCGGGGGCGGGCAGGTCGTCGCAGAGCCGGCCGATCGCCGCCCGCAGGTCGTCGAGCCCGGCCCCGGTGCGGCCCGACACGCTGACCGCGGCGCACCCGGCCAGGCGGGTGCCGTCGAGGTGCTCGCGCGCCTCCGCCAGCGCCGGCTCCGGATCGGCGAGGTCGCTGCGAGTGACCACGAGCAGCCCGTGCCGCACACCGAGGGCGACGATCGCGTCGAGGTGTTCCTGGCTCTGCCGGCGCCACCCCTCGTCGGCGGCGACGACGAGCATCACCGCGGGCACCGGGCCCACCCCGGCGAGCATGTTCGCGATGAACCGCTCGTGCCCCGGCACGTCGACGAACGCGACGTCCTCTCCCGAGGGCAGCCGCATCCACGCGTAGCCGAGGTCGATGGTGAGGCCGCGGTCGTGCTCCTCGCGCCAGCGGTCGGGATCGGTGCCGGTGAGCGCGCGGATCAGTGTCGACTTGCCGTGATCGACGTGCCCGGCGGTCGCGACGACCCTCATCGCTCCGCAGCCGCCTCGAGGGCGCGCCGCGCGGCGACGACGGCGTCGCGCACGACCGCGTCATCGGACTCGTCGACGCAGCGCAGGTCGACGAGGCAGCGTCCGTTCTCGAGCCGGGCCAGCAGTGCGGGGTCGCCGGTGCGCAGCAGCGGGGCGATGCCGGCCGGCAGCCCGACGGCCAGCCCCGGCAGATCGAGGCCGGGGGCGCCGCCGCCCCCGACCCGGCCCGCACTCGCGACCACCTCGCCGCCCACCGCGGACGCGAGCCGTTCGGTGCGGGCACGCAGGTCGTCGGGTCGGAGCCGGCGCATGCGGGTGACGGGCGGTTCGGGTCCGGTGAGGGTCGCCTCGAGGGCGGCCAGGGTCAGCTTGTCGACCCGCAACGCGCGGGCCAGCGGGTGGCGTCGCAGTCGTTCGACGAGCGCCGCCGTCCCGACGACGATCCCCGCCTGCGGCCCGCCGAGCAGTTTGTCGCCGCTCGCGGTGACGATGTCGGCCCCGGCGGCCAGGACGGTGGCGGCGTCGGGTTCGTCGGGCAGTCCCGGGTCGGGTCGCAGCAGCCCCGAGCCGATGTCGACGACGACCGGCACGCCGAGGCCCACCAGGTCGGGCACCTCGACCGAGGAGGTGAACCCCTCGACCCGGAAGTTGCTCGGATGCACCTTGAGGATGCAGCCGGTGTCGGCGCCGACCGCGGCGCGGAAGTCGGCGAGATGGGTGCGGTTGGTGGTACCGACCTCCCGCAGCCGGGCGCCGGTCGACGCGACGAGGTCGGGCAGGCGGAACCCGTCGCCGATCTCGACCAACTCGCCGCGAGAGACCACCACGTCGCGCCCGGCGGCGAGCGCGGTCGTCGCGAGCACGACCGCCGCGGCGCCGTTGTTGACCACCAGCGCGGCTTCGGCGCCGGTGGCCTCGGCGAGGGCGTCGAGGACGCCGGCTCCCCGCCGGGCGCGGGTGCCCGACGCGAGGTCGAGTTCGACGTCGACGTAGCCGGACGCCGCGAGCAGAGCCTGCCGGGCCGCGTCCGACAACGGGGCGCGGCCGATGTTCGTGTGCACCACGACTCCGGTCGCGTTGATCACCGGACGCAGTGACGTCGCCCGCGGCGGCAGATGGGCGATGACGTCGTCGAGCACCTGGCCGGCGGCGATGAGGCCCGTGCGGGCCCGCTGCTGCGACGCCGTCACCTGCTGCTTGACCCGCCCGAGCCCCAGTGATTCCGCGGCAGCAGCCAGCCGGGGCGAGCGCAGCAGCTCGTCGGTGCGGGGGATGGCACGCCTGGGGTCGTCGCCCGGCACGGCACCTCCCTCGATCGACCCGACGCGGGGAATGGCGGAGGCGGACGGGAATCGAACCCGCCAGGCCGAGGTGCTCGGCCTCACCGGTGTTGAAGACCGTGGGGCCCACCAGGACCCGGACGCCTCCCTGTGCGGCGATCCTAGCCACCCCCGAGCGTCACCCGCCCACCCGGCGTCCACGCCGCGGAACATCTTCGCCCCGGGCCCGGCCGTCGTGGGTTAGGGTGCCCGGGTGACTGAGTCACCTGTGCCAGTGTCGCCCATCGGTGCCCCGATCCGGCTCACCCAGTACGCCCACGGGGGCGGCTGCGCCTGCAAGATCCCGCCGGGGGAGCTCGAAGAGATGGTGAGTGGTCTGGTCGGGCAACGTTCACCGGGGCTGGTCGTCGGCCTCGACGACGGTGACGACGCGGCCGGCGTCCGGCTGCTGCCCGACGGTGACGACCTGGTGATCTCGACGGCCGACTTCTTCACCCCGGTCGTCGACGACGCCTTCGACTGGGGCCGGATCGCGGCCGCCAATGCGCTCAGCGACATCTACGCGATGGGTGGCGAGCCACTGCTGGCGATCAACCTGCTCGGCTGGCCCCGTGGGGTGTTGCCGAACGAACTCGTGCGCGAGGTGCTGCGGGGCGGCCTCGAGGTCTGTCGCCAGGCGGGTGTGCCCCTGGCCGGGGGACACAGCATCGACGCGCCCGAACCCCTCTACGGGCTGGCGGTCACCGGCCGGGCCACCGAATCGACGCTGCTCCGCAACGACGCGGCCGTCGCCGGGACGCCGATCAGCCTCACCAAGCCGCTCGGAGTCGGTGTGCTCAACAACCGTCACAAGGCCACCGGCGAGGTGTTCGACGCGGCGATCGCGACGATGACCAGGCTGAACGCCTCCGCCTCGCGGGCCGCGGTGGCCGCGGGCATCCGTGCCGCCACCGACGTCACCGGGTTCGGGCTGTTGGGGCACCTGTACAAGATGGCCCGAGCCTCGGGTGTCAGCGCCGTCATCGACGCCGCCGCGGTGCCCTACCTCGCCGGCGTCCGCGAATCGCTCGCCGCCGGGTTCGTTCCCGGTGGCAGCCGGCGCAACCTCGACTGGGTGCGACCCTTCATCGAGTCGGCGGTGGGTGAGGACGAGTTGCTGCTGCTCGCCGACGCCCAGACCTCCGGCGGCCTGCTCGTCGCCGGCGAGATCCCCGGTGCGCCGGTGATCGGTGAGTTCGTCGCCCGCGTCGGCCCGGTCGTCAGCGTCCGCTGAACCTGCTCAGCGGGGCCATTCGCCGCCGGGCTGGGTGACACCACGTCCTGCGGCCCGGGCGGAGTCGGCTCGCGCACGTTGCGGGCCGACCGTGTACCGGGGATCGCGGGCCGAGGCCATGCCGGCCTCGAACACGGCGAACCGGGTGCACAGCGATCCGGCGATGAGCGCGAGCCCGCTCACGACGGCGCCGGCCCGGTGCCGCCCGGTGACGACGCTACCGAGCGCCCCTGCGGCGGTGAGGGCGCGGGCGGCGACGTGGAACCTGCGCGCGGAGCCTTCGTGCAAGGGCCGTCCCTGCTCCTCACCGAGGCGCCGGGTGAGCAGCCAGTCGCCGGTGAGGTCGGCGGCCGCCCCGAGCGCGGCGAGGGTCCGTACCGGGCCGGTCTCGCTCACCGGAGTGGTGATCTGGGCCAGCCCGGCGCCCGCAGCGGTGGCCGAGGCGACGAAGATGAACGGAAGCTCGCGGTACGACTCGTGCCACAGCGGAGTCGCCGTGTCCGACAGCAGCACCGCCGTGTAGGCGGCCAGAGGAGGCGCGAAGAACGCCGCCCCGGCGCTGGCCAGCGGATCGGCGACGGCCAGCGCGCGACCGACGCCGCCGGACGCGGGCACGCGCGCCCGCAGCAGCTCGAGACCCAGTGCCGCCCCGGTGAAGCCGCCGAAGCCCGCGAGGATCCACGACCCGACCGACATCGGCGAGGTCAGCTTGAGCGTGCGCATCATGTTCAGGGCCCGGCTCGGACGGCCGAGGTCTTCGACCAGTGCGACCGTGCCCGCGGCCAGTGCGGCGAGGGCCCCGACGCGGGCGTTGCGCCGCAGCCGGCGTCGCCCGGTGAGGTGGGCTCCCGCGCCGATGAGGCCCGATCCCGCCGCGAGCCCGCCGAGGAAGATGTAGGTGGGGATCGACGCGGTCCAGGGTGCGGGGTGCACCACGTTGCGTCCGTAGTAGCTGTCGAACTCCGCCTCGGGAACCGTCGCATCCGGATCGCCCCGCCGCCGTCGGCGTCCGCCGTCGCGGCGCCGGCGCGGTGACTCGGGCGGCCGGTCGGCGTCGAACGGGCTGGTGGTCATGAGATCCTCCCCGACGCCCCGAACACCGCCAGCGCCAGACCGATCATCGCGGTGCCGGCGACCCCCGCGAGCCGGAACATGCTCGGCAGGTCGCGGGTGGTGACCACGGGGTCGGGCGGCAGGCCGTAGACCTCCGGCTCGTCGAGCAGCAGGAACACCGATCCGGTGCCGCCGACGCCGTCGTCGGGGTTCGCGCCGTACAGGCGGGCCTCGGTGACGCCCCGGGCATGCAGCTCGGCGACCCGTTCGCGGGCGAGCTGCACCATGTCGTCGTGGTTGCCGTACTTGATGCTGGTCGTGGGACAGGTGTGCGCGCAGGCGGGCTCCATGTCGGCGCTGATCCGGTCGTAGCACAGCGTGCACTTCTGGGCGGTTCCCTCGTGCGGCACCTGCGGCTTGGGGGCGGGCGTCGCGAGCGGCAGGTCGCGCCGCTGCCCGACCTCGACGGTGCCCGACTCGCGGCGTCCGATCACCCCGAAGGGGCAGGCGGCCACGCAGTAGCCGCAGCCGTTGCACACGTCGGCCTGCACGACGACCGTGCCGTACTCGGTGCGGAACAGCGACCCGGTGGGACACACGTCGAGGCACGCGGCGTGGGTGCAGTGCTTGCACACGTCGGAGCTCATCAGCCAGCGCACCGGCGGCAGCGGAGCGTCCGGCACGGTCGCGGTGTCGATGCCCGCCGATGCGGCACCGGCGTCACGGGCCTCCCGAACCCGCACGGCGTCCTGTTCGATGAACGCGACATGGCGCCAGGTGTCGGCGCCGAGATGCCCGGAGTTGTCGTACGAGGAGTTCTTCATCGTGGGCGTGTTGTCGGCCGCGGGCCTGGCGGGCACCTGGTTCCACTCTTTGCAGGCCACCTCGCAGGCCTTGCAGCCGATGCAGATGCTCGTGTCGGTGAAGAAACCCTTGCGGGGTTTCGGCGCCCAGCCCGCGTCACGGGCGGGGTCGGTGGGTCCGCTGAGCTGGTTGCTCCAGAACCGCTCCACGGCCCCGGCCCCCCGGCGGACGAATGTGGCGTCGGGCAACTTCACCGATGGGATCCTCACTGCGTCGCCTCCTCGTCGCCGGGCTTCTCGTTGCCGGTCTCGGGGGTGAGCCCGGCACGGCGTTGGTAGTCGTGCAGCAGGGTGAGCCGGGCGGGTCCGGTCGGACGGCGTCCGGGGCGGATGTCGCACGAACCGACCTTCGACTCCTGGATCTGCACGTTCGGGTCGAGGGCGATGCCGATGAGGTCGTTGACCGAGTCGCCGGTGACGACCGCCTCGTGGCCCTGGGCCCAGTGGTAGGGCAGGCCGATCTGATGCACCGTGCGCCCGTCGATCCGCAGCGGGGTGAGCCGTTCGGTGACCATCACCCGCGCCTCGATCACCGAGCGGGGCGAGACGATCGTCGCCCACCCGTAGGGTTCGAGTCGCTTCTCGGCGGCCAACTCGGGCGACACCTCGCAGAACAGCTCGGGTTGCAGTTCGGCGAGGTAGGGCAGCCAGCGGCTCATGCCGCCGGCGGTGTGGTGCTCGGTGAGGCGGTAGGTGGTGAACACGTAGGGGAACACCTCGGTGCCACGCACCCGCCCGCCTCCGGCGAACAGGTTGTCGCGGCGCGGGAAGGTGACCCGGGTCGGGTTGCTCTGCCGGGCGTACAGCGGGTTGGGCACCGGAGACTCGTTGGCCTCGTAGTGGGTGGGCAACGGCCCGTCGACCAGGCCCTTCGGGGCGAACAGCCAGCCCTTGCCATCGGCCTGCATGACGAACGGGTCGATGCCGTCGAGCCCGGCCGGGCCCCCGACGTCGGCGGGCGCCCGATAGTCGGGGGCCTTGTCGGCGACGAAGTCGGGCACGTCCCTGCCGGTCCACTTCCTCTGGTCGGCGTCCCACCAGACGAGCTTCTTGCGCTCGCTCCACGGACGCCCGTCGGGATCGGCGGAGGCACGGTTGTAGAGGATCCGCCGGTTGGCCGGCCAGGCCCAGCCCCACCGGGCGGCGACCTCGTCCTGGTCGCGCCCCGGTACCCGGTCGGCGGCGTGGTTGCTGCCGTCGGCGTACACCCCCGTGTAGATCCAGCAGCCGCCCGAGGTCGACCCGTCGGCGGCCATCTCGGTGTAGCTGCCCAACAGAGTTCCCGCCTTGTCTCCGGCGAGATGGCGGCCGTTGATCTCCTGCAGCACCGACTCGGGGACGATCTCGCCGGTCTCGTCGACCGGGTAGTCCCACGTGAGGTCGAGCAGCGGGCGGTCACGCGGGTCGTCGGAGCCCGCGAGACGCTCGCGGATCTTGCGGCCGAGCAGCCAGAAGAACTGCAGCTCGCTCTGCGCGGCGCCCGGCGGCTCGACCGCCTTGTCGCGCCACTGGAGCAGGCGCTGGGTCTGGGTGAACGAGCCCGCCTTCTCGGTGTGGTTGGCGGCCGGCAGGAAGAACACCTCGGTGCCGATCCGGTCGGTGACCAGCTCACCGCTGTCGATCTCGGGGCCGTCCTTCCAGAAGGTGGCGGTCTCGATCATCTGGAAGTCGCGCACCACCAGCCAGTCGAGCTGGGCCATGGCGAGGCGCTGGAGGCGTCCGTTAGCCGACCCGACCGCCGGATTCTGCCCCACGACGAAGTAGCCGCCGACACCGCCGTCGCGCATCGACATCACGGTCTGGTACGTGCCGTGGGCGCCGGTGAGCTTCGGCAGGTGGTCGAAGGCCCAGTTGTTCTGCGCGGTCGCAGCCTCGCCCCACCACGACTTGAGCAGACTCACCGTGTAGGCGTCGGCGTTTGCCCAGAAACCCTTCTGCCGCTTGTTGCCGATGGTGGCGATGTAGGTGTCGAAGTCGTCCTGCTGGCCGGCGAGCGGCATCGGCAGGTAGCCGGGGAGGATGTTGTAGAGCGTCGGGATGTCGGTCGACCCCTGGATCGACGCGTGTCCGCGCAGCGCCATGATCCCACCGCCCGGGCGTCCCATGTTGCCGAGCAGCAGCTGCAGGATCGCCGCGGTGCGGATGATCTGGGCGCCGTCGGTGTGCTGGGTCCAACCGACCGCGTAGCAGAAGGCGCTGGTGCGCTCGCGTCCGGAGTTGCTGGTGAGCGACTCGGCGAGATAGGCGAAATCGTCGGCGCCGATGCCGCAGACCCGTTCAACCATCTCGGGCGTGTAGCGCTGGTAGTGGCGCTTCAGCAGTTGGAACACGCACCGCGGGTCGGCGAGGGTCTCGTCGCGCAGCACCCGTGCGTGCTCGAGGGTCGGCCCGCCGGAGCCTGCGGTCTCGCCGACTGACGCGTCGCCGAGTGTCGAGCCGTGGGGGTGGCTGCCGTCGGCCGCGCCGATCGTGGACGCCGTGCCGTCACGGGCGGACCGTTCGTCGCGTTCCCGGGCCCCGTCGGCCGGCTCGTTGTCGCCACCGAGACTTGCGGTTCCTTCGGCGCCTTCGGCGGCCCCGGCGCCACCGGGTGCGTCGGAGCGGTAGGCCCAGGTGGCCATGTCGTAGGCGTGCAACTGGTCGTCGTAGCCGCTGAACAGTCCGTCGAGGTCTTCGGTGTCGAGGTATTCGTCACTGACCAGGGTGGCCGCGTTGGTGTAGTTGACCACGTAGTCGTGGAACCACAGGTCGTTGCTGAGGACGTGGTTGATCAGCGCCCCGAGCAGCACGATGTCGCTACCGACGCGGATCGGGATGTGCCGGTCGGCGACCGCCGAGGTGCGGGTGAACCGTGGGTCGACGTGGATCACCCGGGCACCGCGCCGCTGGGCCTCCTCGACCCACTGGAACCCGACCGGGTGGCACTCGGCCATGTTCGAGCCCTGGATGACGATGCAGTCGGCGTTGGCGAGATCCTGCAGGTACTGGGTGGCGCCGCCGCGCCCGAAGGAGGCTCCCAAACTGGGAACCGTGGCGGAGTGTCATATCCGCGCCTGGTTCTCGATCTGGATCGCGCCCGCGGCGGTGAACAACTTCTTGATGAGGTAGTTCTCTTCGTTGTCGAGGGTCGCCCCACCCAGGAACGCGATACCCATGGTGCGACGCAGGTCGGTGTGTCCCTTGTCGTCATGGTCCTGCCAGTAGGCCCGGCGGGTCTCGACGAAGCGGTCGGCGATCATGTCGGTGGCCGTGTCGAGGTCGAGATCCTCCCAGTCGGTGCCGTACGGACGCCGGTACTTCACCGTGGTCACCCGGCTCGGGCTGTTGACCAGTTGTTCGCTGGCCGAGCCCTTGGGGCACAGCCGGCCGCGGCTGATCGGGGAGTCGTCATCGCCCTCGATGTGGATGACCTTGCCGTCCTTGGCCCAGACGCGCTGCCCGCAGCCGACCGCGCAGTAGGGGCACACGCTGTGCACGACGCGGTCGGCGTCCTCGATCCGCGGGTGGATCGCGCGGGTGGTGGCGCTGGTCACCGCGGGGCCGCGGCCCAGCAGGTCGCCCTCGCGCACCTGCCGGATGACCGGCCAGTCCAGGAAAACCTTCGCGAGCTTCATCGTGGCTCCTCCCGGCCGTGGGCTTGCTAGAACCCTACGCGGACGATCGCGGCTGTCAACGGGTTCGCGGCGATACCTCACCCCTTGCGGGGGGCGAGTCGCCGGACCGGGACCGGGCGCAGTCGAGCAACGCAGCGCGCAACGCGTCGGGGTCGGCGTCGGGGTGCGTGGCGACCGCGAGGCCCCAGATGAACGCACTCACCGGCGCCATCGGACGCATCACCTCGTGCGACACGGTGCCGGCCAGGCCGAGCACCTCCCCGACCGGTACCGCGTCGGGATCGACACCCACGGCGCCGCAGACCTGGTCGATCCACGTCCGCCACCGCTCGGCCACGTCGCTCACTTTCGTGAGCCTATGCCGATCCGGCACCCTCAGGGGCGGGTGCGGCCACCAACCGGACCTGGGCCGCCTTGACCACCGCCAGCACCTCTTCGCCGGCGGCGAGGCGCATCTCGGCCATCGCCCGGGGTGTCACGTCGGCGGCGATCTGTTGACCGTCCGCCAGGCGCACGCGCACCCGGATCAGCGGGCCGTGCGGGTGGAACCCGCTCACCCGGGTCGGCCAGACGTTGCGTGGGCTGCCGCTCGGCGGCGTCCGGTGCAGAGAGACCGCGGCAGGCTCGAACAGGGCGAGCGCGGGCCGTCCCGGCCGTGGCGCGAGATCGGGGTCGTCGACCCCGATCACCTCGAGTCCGTCGGTGCCGACGACCCCCTCCGGCCCGGCGACGCCCAGGATCCGATTGACGCCGGCCAGGTCGGCGGCGAATCCGGTGGGTGGGGCGGCCAGCACCTCGTCGCGGGGGGCGGCGGCGACCACGCGGCCCCGCTCGACGACGGCGACGTCGTCGGCGAGAGTCCACAGGTCGAGCACGTCGTGGGTGACGAGCAGCGTGGTCAGGTCGGCCAACCGGCGGGCCAACAGCATCCGCATGGATGCGGCCGCGGCCACGTCGAGCGCCGCCATCGGCTCGTCGAGCAGCACGATGTCGGGGTCGGTGGCCAGCGCCCGGGCCAGCGCCACCCGCTGGGCCTGCCCCCCGGACAGGTGGGTCGGACGCCGGTCGGCCAGGTCGGCGAGACCCACCTCCCGCAGTTCGGCACGCGCGCGCTCGCGGGCCTCGCGGCGTCCGGCGCCCCGGGATCTCGGCCCGAAGGCGACGTTGTCGAGCACGTCGAGATGGGGCAGCAGCAGCGGGCGTTGGGCGAGGTAGCCGACACGACGCCGGTGCACGGGCAGGAAGTCCTTCCCGCCGGCGAGGGTGCGTCCGGCGGCCCGCACGTGTCCGGTGTCGGGCCGCAGTTCACCCGACACCAGCCCGATGAGCGTCGACTTGCCGGCCCCGTTCGGTCCGATGATCGCGAGCGTGCGTCCCGTGACCACATCCAGATGCAGCTCGCACCCGCGCGCGTCGAGGGTCGCGTGCACCGCGAGCCCCGGACCCGGGGCGGTGGTGCTCACCGTGGCCTCCGGGTGACGAGGGTGGGCAACACCATCAGCACCGAGGCGACCGCGATGAGCACGACCGAGAGTGCGAGGGCCTGGTTGGTGTCGGTCTCCCGTTGCAGGTAGATCTGCAGCGGCAGGGTGCGGGTGGTGCCCTGCAGCGATCCCGCGAAGGTGAGCGTCGCGCCGAACTCGCCGAGTGCCCGGGCGAAGGCGACCGTCGTCCCGCCCAGGATCGCCGGGCCCACCAGCGGCAGTGTCACCCGGCGCAGCACGGTGGTGGGTCGTGCGCCGAGGGTCGCCGCCACGAGTTCGAGGCGACGGTCGCTGCTGCGCAGTGCCCCCTCGACGGTGATCACCAGGTAGGGCATCGAGACGAACGTCTGCGCGATCACCACGGCGGCGGTGGTGAACCCGATATCGACGCCCCATACCGACAGGTACTGGCCCAGCACGCCGCGGCGGCCGAGGGTGATCAGCAGCACGAGCCCGGCGACGACCGGCGGCAGCACCATCGGCAGCACCGAGACGGTGCGCACCACCGCCGCCCAGTGTCCGGTGAGCCGGGAGAGCACCACCGCCAGCGGTAGGCCCAGGGTCAGGCTGAGCACCGTCGAGGCGGCGCAGGTGCGCAGGCTGAGCCACAGGGCGTCCTGCGCCGCCGACGTCGCCAGCAGCCGGGGGATCTGCGCCCACGGAACCCGCACCATCAGCCCGATGAGCGGCAGTGCGACGAACGCGAGCGCGACCGACGCCGGGACGAGCAGCCACTTCGGTGCCGCCGTGTCGGGCGTGCGGGTCATGGCGCCCCGAAACCGTAGGACGCGAGGACGGAGCGTCCGGCCGGTGACGTGACGTAGTCGATGAACGCCCGCGCGTCGGCGGCGTGAGACGACCCCGCGACGGTGGCGATGGGGTACCGGTTGACCACCTGGGAGCTGTGGGGGATCGCGATCGTGTGCACCTCGGACCCGGCCGCGGCGGCGTCGGTGGTGTAGACGACGCCGGCGTCGGCTTCGCCGGTGGTGACCGCTCCGACCACGTCGGTGACCTTCGTCGTCTGCGACACCGGCTTGAGGGTGACGCCGTCGAGCGTGGCCAGTTTGAGTGTCGCGTCTCCGCACGGCACCTGGGGTGCGCAGACCACGAGACGCTTCCCGTCGAGGGAGGAGTTCAGGCCGGTGACGTGGCCGGGGTTGTCGGGCGGGGTGATGAGCACGAGCACGTTGGTGGCGAAGACCGTCGGGGCCGACGCCACGAGCTTCTGCCCGACCGCGCGCTGCATCGTCACCTGGTCGGCCGAGGCGAACACGTCGGCGTTAGCACCGCCCGCCAACTGATCGACCAGCGACGACGATCCGTCGAACGAGAACTTCACGGTGACCCCGGGGTGGGCCTTCTCGAACCCCTGTGCGATCGGTGGGAACGCCTGGGTGAGCGAGGCGGCCGCGAACACCACCAGCGTGTTCGACGACCGGGACGAGCAGGCACTGACGCCGAGTGCGCCGAGCAGTGCCAGGGCCACCAGCAGACTCCGGATGCGACCGCGTGTCGCCGGGGGACGTCTGGGGGTGGCCGGCCGACTGCGCATGGCCGTCACCATAGCCCGCGGTGGACGGGTGCCGGCGTAGCGTGGAACTGTCGGGATCGGTGCACCCGGGAGGTGGGCCATGATCAAGCGTCACCTTGTCGATGCCGGGCTGGGGTTGTTGCTGTTCTTCCTGGTGATGGTCGTGGAATTCCTTGTCAACCTGCCCTATGGGAGCCCCGCAGCCGACGCCGACCTGTGGGGGCCACTCAATCGCGAGTTGCTGCTCACCGCCGGTCCCGCGTTGGCGGTCAGTGGCCTGCTGGCGTTCGGCTCGCACACCCGCTCGTGGCGTCAGGGTCTACGCCGCGGTGTCACCTGGGCGCTCGTGCTCGGGGTGCTCTATCTCGTGATCGGGCTCGGCAACGGCACCGCCGTGATGTTCGCCACGTGGGGCCTCTGGCTCACCTTGATGGCGGTGCTCGTCGGGGCCGTCGCCGGGGGCTGGCTGGGCGGGCGACGCCTGTCTCATGAGCCGGGGAACGACTCCGCGGCGCTGCGCACCCGCGTGAGGTAGTCGGCCCACCAGTCCGCGTCACCTGTGGGCAGGTTCTCGCGCCCGGGGAGCAGCCCCCGGGACCCGTCGATCAGTTCACGGACGATGTCGGCGTGGCCCGCGTGCCGTTGGGTCTCGGCGATCATGTGCACGAGGATCCGGTGCAGGGTGACCGAGCGTCGGGCCTCGGGCCACCAGGACACCGACCCGGGGGCGTCGAGGGGCAGGTCGTCGATCGTCGCGTCGCTGTGGATCCAGGAGCGGTGGTAGAGCCCGATGATGGAGTCTCGCGTCTCGTCGGGTGTCGCCCACATGTCGGCGTTGGCGTCGGCGTCTGCGGCGAACCAGGGCAGATCGATGCCCGAGGGCCTGTCGAAGACGTCACCGAAGTAGCCCAGTTCGACGCTGGCCACGTGCTTCACCAGCCCGAGCAGGTTGGTGGCGGTCGGGGTCATCGGCATCCGGATGTCGCGTTCGCCCAATCCGTCGAGCTTCCACAGCAGGGCGTCGCGGGCGTCCTGCAGGTAGTGCTTCAGTGTCGCCTTCTCGTCGTCGCGCATGCACAGATCCTGCCAGTGCCGACCGACACCCGTCAGGCTCGTCAGTCGAGTGCGACCTCGCGCTGATGGTTGCCCAGGGTGTCGAGCGCCGTCTGCAGCGTCGCCATCACCGACAGGGTGTCGTCGAGGGGCATCGTCGGACTCTCGCGCATGCCGTTGGTGAGGCACGCGTTCACCTCGATGATCTCGTGGGCATAGCCACGGCCCATCGGCATGAGGTCGTAATCGCGTTCGAGGGTCCCCTGGCGGTGCACGCTGAGTCGGGTGGGGTGGTGGAACCGCGGGTGCACCTCGACCCATCCCCTCGTGCCGGTGACGATCATCCGCCCGGGCCCTTCGGCATCGAGGGCGCACATGAGGGTGGCGGTGGCCCCCGACGGATGATCGAGCAGGAAGCTTGCCGCGGCGTCGACCCCGTTGGGATAGGTGGAACCTCGCACCACGACCTCGCTCGGATCGCCGAGGAGCATCTGCGCGAACGAGACGACGTAGGTGCCCAGGTCGAGCACCGCCCCACCCCCGAGCCCGGGGGCGAAGAGACGGTCGTCGGGGTTGAACTCCCGGTAGGCGAACAGGTCTCCCTGGACGCCGACGAGGTCGCCGAGGCGGCCCGTCCCGATGATGTCGCGGAGCGCGACGACGGCCGGCTGGAAACGGGTCCACATGGCTTCCATCGCGAACACGCCCTTGTCGCGGGCGGCCGCGACCACGTCTCGGGCGCCGTCGAGGGTCGCGGTGAACGCCTTCTCGACGAGCACGGGCTTGCCCGCCCCGATGGCTGCCAGCGCGACGGCCCTGTGCTGAGGGTGGGGTGTGGCGATGTAGACCACATCGACGTCGGGGTCGTTCGCCAGGTCGTGGTAGCTGCCGTGGGCCGTGAAGTGATGACCGTTGTCTGAGAGGGAATGCCTGGCGCCGAAGGTGTAGGCGCGGTCGAGGTCTCGTGATCCGACGGCCGACACGACGCATTCGGGCACCCGCCGCAGTTCCTCGGCGAAGGTGTCGGCCATCCGTCCGGTTCCGGCGATCCCCCAACGAATCGTCATGTCCCCACCATAGGGGTGCGCCGTCGGTGCCGTCGGCTGTCCTCCGGTTCCGCCCCCGTCGCGGCGTCCCCGGCCCGGGGGAGGGGTTCGCTACAGTGAATCGGACGCCGCGAGGCGCGAGGTACGGAGGTGTGATGGGACGGATCGTCCAGAAGTTCGGCGGGTCGTCGGTGGCCGACGCCGAGTCGATCAAGCGGGTCGCCAAACGGATCGTGGCCACCAAGCAGGCCGGCAACGAGGTCGTCATCGTGATCTCCGCGATGGGTGACACCACCGACGAGTTGATGGACCTTGCTCTGCAGGTGAGCCCGCAGCCCGAGCCCCGTGAACTCGACATGCTCCTCACCACCGGTGAGCGGCAGAGCGCGGCGCTGCTGGCGATGGCGTTGTCCGATCTCGGCGTCCGGGCGAAGAGCTACACCGGGTCGCAGGCGGGTGTGATCACCACCGGGACACACGGCAACGCCCGCATCATCGACATCACTCCCGGCCGGATCGTGCAGTCGCTCAACGACGGCGACATCGTCATCGTCGCCGGCTTCCAGGGCGTCTCGCAGACCACCAAGGACATCACCACCCTCGGGCGCGGGGCGTCCGACACCACGGCGGTCGCCCTGGCCGCGGCCCTCGGCGCCGACTACTGCGAGATCTACACCGATGTCGACGGTATCTTCACCGCCGATCCCCGGATCGTGCCCGGTGCGCGCCGCATCCCCGAGATCAGCTACGAGGAGATGCTCGAGATGGCGGCGTGCGGGGCGAAGATCCTCCACCTGCGCTGCGTCGAGTACGCGCGCCGTGAGAACGTGCAGGTGCACGTCCGCTCGTCGTTCTCCGACAGGTCGGGCACCTGGGTCAGAGACCTGCCACCCGTCGAGCAAGGAGCAGCAGTGGAACAAGCACTCATTTCGGGCGTCGCGCACGACCGCAGCGAGGCCAAGATCACCGTGGTGGCCGTGCCCGACCGCCCCGGGGAGGCGGCCGCGATCTTCGACACGATCGCCCGGGCCGACATCAACATCGACATGATCGTGCAGAACATCTCGCGGGGCGCCGAGGGCCGCACCGACATCTCGTTCACCCTGCCGAGTTCCGAGGCCCGCCGGGCGATCGAGGCGCTGCGCGACGAGCAGAACCGCATCGGCTTCACCGACCTGCTCTACGACGACCAGGTGGGCAAGGTCTCCATCATCGGCGTCGGTATGCGGTCGCATCCGGGCGTCACGGCCAGCTTCTTCAACGCCCTCGCCGCCGCCGACGTCAACATCGACATGATCTCGACCAGCGAGATCCGCATCTCGGTGGTCGTCGACGAGGCCGACGTCGACCGCGCGGTGCAGGCCGCCCACACCGCCTTCGGTCTCGACGCCGAGGGCGAGGCGGTCGTCTACGCCGGCACGGGCCGGTGAGCCAAACCGGTCCCGACGAGCCCCGTGTCCGGCCCCGCCGGGCCAGGGACGACTCGTTCGGCGACCGGGCCGGGTCGAACCGGGTCGACCCTCCGCTGCGCGGGGTCGGCGCCTTCGTCGACGACGACGCCACCACCATCCGGCCTGCGATCCGTCAGCCCTACTACCGCGGCCTGAGCCCCGACAGCCCCGCGACACCGGGGCCACCGGCCTCCGCCGCCCCGGCCGAGCCCTCCCTGGCCCGGTCGAGCGCCATCATGGCCGCCGGATCCATGGTGTCGCGGGTGCTCGGTCTGGTCCGCACGTCGTTGCTCACCGCCGTGGTCGGGGTCTCCCTGGCCAACGACGCGTTCGCCGTGGCCAACTCGCTGCCGAACTACGTGTTCATGCTGCTGTCGGCGGGCCTGCTCAACGCGGTGCTCATCCCCCAGATCACCAAGGCGATGCGTCGCGACGACGAGGGGCGTGACTTCATCGACCGGCTGGTGACGGTGTCGCTCGCGCTGGTCGTGGGGGTGGCGCTGCTCGCGACCGTCGTGGCTCCCTGGCTCGTGCGCGGCACGTCGGATCTCAGCGGGTCCAGCTATCACCTGGCGGTGCTGTTCGCCTACATCTGCCTGCCGCAGATCGCGTTCTACGGGCTGTACGCGGTGCTGGGGCAGGTGCTCAACGCCCGTGACCAGTTCGCCGCCTACATGTGGTCGCCGGTGCTGGCCAACGTGGTCCAGATCTCCGGTCTGGTCTACTTCCTCGCCCGGTGGCACGCCCAGACCGACCCCGGCCGGTGGACGCCGACCATGGTCTGGGTGCTCGCGGGCAGCACCACTGTCGGGATCGTGCTGCAGGGCCTGTTCCTGGTCATCCCCCTGTGGCGTGGCGGGTTCCGCTGGCGCCCGCGCTGGGACCTGCGGGGATCGGGCCTGCACGCGGCGTCCCGGATGGCCGCCTGGTCGTTCGTGGCGCTGCTCGTGTCGATCGCCGGAGGGCTGGTGATCCAGAAGGTGCTCACCGCCGTGCGTGACCGGCCGGGCAACGAGCACATCGTGAGCGTCGCCGGGCAGCAACTGGCGTTCCTCATCTTCATGATTCCGCACGCGTTCATCACCACCTCGATCCTTACCGCGCTCTACCCCCGGATGAGCCGCGCGGTGCACGACGGCGACGAGTCGCACCTGCGCACGTTGGTGCGCCGCGGCATGACGATGCCGGCCGTGGCCGTGATCCCGGCCTCGGTGGGTCTGGCCGTGCTGGCCGTCCCGGTCATCCGTCTGCTGTTCAGCATGCGACCCGACGACTCGCTCGTCGTGGGCCAGGCGTTGGGAATCATGGCCGTCGGCACCCTGGCCTTCGGCATCACCACCCTGCAACAGCGCTACTGCTTCGCCCGCGAGCAGGGGTGGCTGAACCTGTGGATGCAGTTCCTCGTCACGGGGTGGCAGGTGGCCGTGGGACTCGTGGCGCTGGTCGCCGCGCCGCAGCACGCCGTGCTCTGGGCGGCGGCCGGGCAGACGGTGGGCAACACGGTCGCCTCGATCGCCTACCTCATCGTCAGCCGGCGCCAACTCGGCGACTTCGGTCTGGGCGCGGTCATGAGGTTGTGGGCGCGGCTCGCCGTGGCATCCCTGTTCGCCGGCGCCCTGGCCGGGTTCGTCGCCTGGGGATTGGGGCATCTGGGCACCGGTCGGCTGGTGCAACTCGTGCTGCTCGTGGTCGCCGGCACGATCTTCGTCGCCGTGTTCTGGATCATGTCCCAACTGCTGCGGATCTCCGAGGTCGACGACTTCCTCGCTCCGATCCTGCGCCGACTCCCGGGGCGCCGGCGGGCCGTGGCCTGACCGGCGTCCCGCGACCGCCCGGGGAAATCAGGCCGGCGTGAAGATCTCGTCGATCCGGGTGACGACGTCGTCGGACAGGGTGACGTCGGCCGCCGCCGCGTTCTGAACCACCTGATCGGGACGGGTGGCGCCGGCGATCACCGAGGGCACCGACTGGTGCGACAGCAGCCATCCGAAGCTCGCGTGCAGCATCGAGATCCCGAGCTCGTCGGTGAGGGCGCGGAAGGCCTCGATGGCGTCCCACTGGGCGTCGGTCACCGACTCGAAGCGCTGCCTGGCGTGGGCCAGGCGAGAGTCGCCGGGTGCGTCGGCACCCTTGCGGTACTTGCCGGTGAGCAGCCCGTTGGCCAGCGGGAAATAGGGCAGCAGGCCGATCTCGCACGCCTCGATGGCCGGCAGCACGTCGGCCTCGATGTCGCGGGCCAGCAGCGAGTAGTGGTTCTGCCCGGCCACGAACGGGGCCACCCCGAGGTCGGACGCCACCTGGGCCGCCTCGCGGATCTGGGTCGCGTCGAAGTTCGAGTGGCCGTAGGCCAGGATCTTGCCCTCCTCCTGCAGGGCGGCCAACGCCTCGAGGGTCTCGGCGATCGGCGTCGACGGGTCGGGCTGGTGCATCTGGAACAGGTCGATCCGATCGGTGCGCAACCTGGTGAGCGAGGCCTCGCACGCCTTGCGGATGAAGGCCTTCGATCCGCGCGCTCCCCATTCCTCGGGTTCGGGACCGGCGGCGTGCCCGAACTTCGTCGCGAGCACGACCCGGTCGCGGCGTCCCTCGAGCGCCTCACCCATGAGTTGCTCCGACAGGCTCTCGGGCCCGCCGTACATGGCTGCCGTGTCGAGCAGCGTCACGCCGTTGTCGAGGCAGGCGTCGAGCACCGCCCGGGTGCCCTCGATGCCTTCCGTGACGAAGCCCTGGCGCCCGAAGTTGTTGCACCCCAGTCCGATGGCCGATACCTGCAAAGGTCCCAGTGTTCGCGTCTGCATAGGCACACCCTAGTTGCGCACTCGATTGGGCCGCACCGGCGAAGGTGCGGTAGTGTGACCGTCGGCCCACGGGCCATCGGGGTGTGGCGCAGCTTGGTAGCGCGCATCGTTCGGGACGATGAGGTCGCAGGTTCAAATCCTGTCACCCCGACCAGCAGTGAACAGGGCTTCGACTTGCGGAAACGCAGTCGGAGCCCATCGTCATTTCGTACCTTTGGGCATGTCGGCATCGCCTGCGGACATCGAGCGCCCCCGTGATGGTCACGAGGCGTGAGCCGCTCCAGGGCAGGGTGGAGTGGCGGAGGGTGAATGGGTCCATCCGGACGCCGCGGGTGCGTCGTTGGCCGGCATGCGGGGTCTCGGCGTCCATCACTCGGTGAGGGGGTCTCTGAGCGCTCGGCGGCAGGGAACCCTCCGAATCCGCAGCCGACCGGGAGGAGGGACGGCAGTGGCGGCACGGGCCCGGCCGGTCGCCTGCACATTTCGAGAGCGGGGCCACCATCGGCGGGGCGGCGTCCGCGCACACGGCTGGATGTCCACCTGCCGGGCGGTTCCGGGGTTACGACTCCAACGATTCCATGCGGGCGGAGGCGGCCCGTTCGACGATCGATGCTGCGCGATCGAGCGTGGCGGCTGACAGGTCGGGGTCGGTGGGGAGTGTCACCCAGTGGCTGGGCCACGGTATGTGGCGGCTCAGCCCGGGTGGGCGGGGCCAGCTGATCGGGCAGACGATGCCGGCTGCGAGCAGGTCGCGCTCCACCGATGGCGCGTCCCCCACCCTCGCCACGACGCCGCACTCCGGGGTGGCCGGATTGACCACCCCGACACCCGACCAGGAGAGGCGCTCGATCAGGTAGGTGGCGTGCACCAGCCTCGCCCGGCGCAGCGCGTCCGGGTCGAGTCGCGACAGGCGCCGCAACGCGGCCCGGCTCATGCTTGCCGGTTCCCGGGCGCCGCAGCATCGCCTCTTCGGCCACGTCGAGCGCGTCCAGGTAGTCCGTTGCCGATCCCCGGCCGGTCACCAGGTTCCGGCGGCGACGTGCGGCGATCAACCCGGATCGGGTCGCCATCGCGTCGAGTCCGTGCCGAGCGAGGGGCGGCCGGCCGGGAAGACCCGTGACAAAGGCCCCGTCCGGCAGCGGGAGCAGCTTGCGCATGCTCGCCACCAGATAGTCGGCGGGACCATGGCGGGTGGCGAACAGGGAGTGGGTGGCGTCGACCACCACCGGGACGCCCCCGGCACGAGCCGCGGCGAGCACGTCACCCAGTCGGGCGCTCGCCAGCCCTCCGAACACCTCACAGTGCAGGACCGCGAGGTGGTGTCCCGTCGCCAGTTCCTCGGCCAACGCGTCGGGGTCCAACAGCCCCCGAGCGTCAGTGCCGACGTGCCGGACCGTGATGCCCTCCAGCTGGAAGGGTTGGATCATCGTCAGGCAATAGAAGTCGGGCGCCACCACGGTGCGCACCCCGCGGTCGCGCAGGTCCTGCGCCACCAGCGACAACGCCTGCTTCCCGTTGGCCACCAGCAGTGCCCCGTCGGGGACCAACGCCAGCCCGCGGGTGTTCACCGGCCCAGTATGGCAAGCCCCACCGGGCGAAGAACTCGGGCATCGCCCCGGCAGCCCCTCCCGGAGACGCACCGTCCTGCCACCTCCACGCTATATCCCCATGGGGGACTTGCCGCAAGGCCCCGGTGCAGGCGCACAATCGAGCCCGTCGAGCGCCCGTCCGACGCCTGTTCGCCCCAGGAGGCTGATGCCATGGTGCCCGCACGCCCCGCCACCTTCGAGCTTCCCGAACGCCTGGCCGCGAAGGCCGACCCCGCTCTCATCGCCGAGGACGAGCGGCACCTGGCCCTGGTCGCGCGGACCCTGGAGGACCAGGTGGTCGACCTGTCCGACCGGTTGGCCGCGCTGCGCGCGTCCCCGGGTGGCCGCGGCCGCCAGGCGATGGATCGGGACCTCGAGATCCACCGGTTGTCCGGTCGGCTGGGGGTGCTGCGGCGATTCGGCGCCGACCTCTGCCTGGGTCGGATGGTGGCCGTCGGCGACGCGCGCCCCGTTTACATCGGCCGGATCGGACTGGCCGACGCGAGCGGCGACCCCGTGGTGATCGATTGGCGGGCGCCGGCGGCCGAGCCGTTCTTCGCGGCGACCCACGGCGATCCGATGGGCCTGGTGAGCCGGCGACGATACCGGTGGAGCCGTGGCCGGGTCGTCGACTTCTGGGACGAGGTGTTCGCCCTGGACGGGTTGGAGGGACGGGCCGCCCTCGACGACCAGTCGGCGTTCATCGCCAGCCTCGGCGACAGCAGGACGCCGCGGATGCGCGACGTGCTGGCGACCATCCAGGCCGATCAGGACGCCGCCATCCGGGCCGGGTCGCACGGGGCGCTGGTCGTCGAGGGTGGACCGGGCACCGGCAAGACCGTCGTCGCGTTGCACCGTGCGGCCTACCTGCTCTATTCGGATCCCCGGCTGGAGGGCCGGCGGGGCGGGGTGCTGTTCGTGGGTCCGCACCAGGCGTACCTCGAGTACGTGGCCGATGTCCTGCCCGAGCTGGGCGAGGACGGGGTGCGAACCTGCACGGTGCGCGACCTCGTGCCCGAGGGGGCCACGGTGGCACGGGAGTCCGATGCGGACGTCGCACGCATCAAGGCGTCCGCGAACATGGTCCGCGCGGTCGAGCCCGCGGTCGGATTCTACGAGGAGCCGCCTCGCGAGCCGATGACGGTGGAGACCGAGTGGTGCGACATCGGCATCGATCCCGACGATTGGACCGAGGCGTTCGCCGCGCCCAATCCCGGGTCGCCGCACAATGAGGCCCGGGACGACGTGTGGGACGCGCTGCTCGACATCGTCGTGGACAAGTGCCCCGACGGCGAAGTACCACGGGACGCTCTGCGGCGTTCGCTGGGGAGCAACGACGAGTTGCGCGACGCCGTCGGCGGGGCGTGGCCGATCCTCAGCGCAACCGACCTGGTCTCCGACCTGTGGTCGGTGCCCGCGTACCTGCGACGGTGCGCACCATGGCTCGAGGCCCGGGAGCGGGAGGCGTTGCGGCGTCCCGAGGGTTCACCGTGGACGGTCTGCGATCTGCCGCTGCTCGACGCCGTCCGCCATCGCCTCGGCGACGCGGACGCCCCCGTGCGCCGACGACGCCGGAAGGCCGCGCTGGCGGCCGACAGGGCCTACATGGATCGGGTCGTCGAGGATCTGCTGGACGCCGATGACGACCCCGACAGCCCCCTGCCGCTGCTCCGCCGGGACAGCCTGCGCGAAGCGCTCCTCCACGACGACCTCGCGCCCGACGAGGGGAGAGACCCACTTGCGGGTCCCTTCGCCCACGTCGTCGTGGACGAGGCGCAGGAGCTCACCGACGCCGAGTGGCAGATGCTGCTGCGGCGCTGCCCGTCGCGCAGTTTCACCGTCGTCGGAGACCGGAGCCAGGCCCGGCACGGGTTCGCCGAGTCGTGGCATCGGCGGCTCACCCGGGTCGGGTTCGACGCGATCGACTCGGTGACCCTGACGGTCAACTACCGGACACCCGAGGAGGTGATGGCCGTGGCGGAGCCGGCCATTCGGGCCGTGCTCCCCGAGGCCAACGTGCCCACCTCGATCCGGAGCACGGGCGTCCCGGTGCGGTTCGGGCCGACCTCCGAGCTGCCCGCCGTGCTGGCGACCTGGCTCGCGCGGCACGCCGAAGGTGTCGCCTGCGTGGTGGGCTGCGCCGCCGTCCCGGTGCCGGAACGCGTCCGCATCCTGCCTCCCGACGAGGTCAAGGGTCTCGAGTTCGACCTCGTCGTGCTGATCGATCCCGATCGGTTCGGGAACGGGATCGAGGGCGCGGTCGACCGCTACGTCGCCATGACCCGGGCCACGCGGGAACTGGTGATCCTCACCAGCGCGTCCGCGCCATCAGCGGGGGACGGGCGCTGATCCCCGGGCGCCCGACCGGACGCGACGCCGAGGCCGAAGACATCTCCGCGGAGGACTTCCTGGGGGTCACCGCGTTCGATCCGGCCTCGTTCGCCGCGGCGTGGGCGCGCGGGTGCGGGTGCGGTGCGGTCATCCGCCTCGGGGTGGGAGGTTTGGCCCGCGCACCGCGGGGGTGGGCGGAATCCCCCGAGGCTCCGTCCACCCCTGCGAGGTCTCAGCGCGGATCCGCCTCGATGAGGGGGCATCTGTGCCTCACGCGCCCAGTCTGGAACCCGACGGGTCGGCCGGTCATCCGCAGGCGGCGAACTGTCACCGATTTGGCAGTGACGCTCCCGGCGGCGGATCGGCGTCGTGGTCGGAGGAGGCCTCCCCGGGGTCCTGCCACCGCATCCCGTAGACCTTGCCGGCCATGAGTTCTGGAAAGTCGTGGGCGTAGCGTCCGGGCCCGACCGGGGTGAGGAAGGGTGGTCGCGGGGTGTCGTCGGGGGCCGCGGCCAGGGCCGGGACGCCGTCGAGCAGCCAGACGCGAGATGGGAGTTCCTCGGGATCCACCCGCAATTCGACGTGCGCGGAACGGATCACCCGGACTCCCAGCAGGGCCACCATCGGTGTCACCAGCGAGCGATCCTTGATCCGACCGAGACCGAGTAGTGCCATTCCTCACCGCTGGTGAGGGGTCGCGGCAGTCGCAGGCGATACGCCCAGGTACCCGCGTAGGGGTGGGCGACCGATGTCACGGCGCAGCCCGCGAGGCAGCGGTACTCGGGCTCCTCGTCCAGCCCCGGGAACCCCACGGTGTCGACGATCTCGTTCAAGCACCGGTGCGGTGACCCGGATGGTGCGATGCGCGGTGAACACGGGGCTCGAGGTGGAAAGGTCGGCGATCTGGCTGAACTCGATGACATAGAAGCCCTCGTCGTCGACGGTGCCCAGGTCGCCGCCGCTGCCCCGCTCCAGGCGCCGGGCCAGGTGGTCGACGGTGTCGGAGTAGTGGCGCCATGCGCTGCGG
Source organism: uncultured Actinomycetota bacterium (assembly GCA_963798885.1). Lineage (GTDB taxonomy): Bacteria > Actinomycetota > Actinomycetes > Propionibacteriales > Propionibacteriaceae > JAJYQH01. Next base: position 48,479 of record CAWCUX010000002.1, read on the forward strand.
ATGCCGACTCCCTGCTGCTGCGCCCAGTGCGTCAGGCGACCGGTGAGGTCAGGGTGTCCGTAGCTGATGGCCGAGGCCACCAGCAGCAGTGCCCCGAGATCGCGTGGCATCGCGTCGGCGCAGCGCCGCCAGGCGACGATCAGCGAGCGGCGGATCAGCTCGACGTCGGTGTCGTCGTCCGACAGTCGCAGCGTGTTACGTACCGCCGGGCCGACCTCGAGCCCGGGCGTGCGAAGCCCGCGTCCCCGGTGCAGCCGCTTGATCTCCGCCACCAGCCCTGATTCCGCCGGATCCACGGTTCCTCCCGACGTCGCTGCGGCAGCCCGGACGCTGCCCACCGTATCGGGCCGGGCGGATGCCTTGAGACCTGAATCGGCGGATGGGCATCGGCCCGGGTCGATCAGACGGGCCGCTCCATAACCCGTGTAGCGACCGACCAGAGCCGACCCGTCCGCGCGCGACCCGGTGCGGCCCAGGTCGCCCGCGCCCCCTCGGCGGCGTGGTCGGCGAGCATCTCGGCCCACAACGGCTCGATGAGGTGATACGTCACCCAGCGCTCCAGATCGTGGAACCGGTCGAATCCGCGCGAGGACAGCGGATGACACCCGAACCCGGGGACGCAGAACCGCCCGGAGTAGGCCCGCCAGAAGGCGTCGTAGGCCGCTCCTCCTACCTCGCCGAGATGAAAGTGGCGGGCGATCGGGAGGCGTCCGGACATGACGGCGGTGATATAGGTCTCCACCCCGAAGTGGTTGACGAGGAAGTCCCGGCCGAGGAACGACGACGCGCCGGCGCCGAGACCGAGAAAGCGACGCCGGGTGATCGAGCTGTAGGTGGGGGAGTCGGGCCGGTTGAACGTCCACACCGAACGGCGTCGGTAGCCGTGCGCGGCCGCCAGTCGGGTGGCGTCGGCCAACACCTCGTGCTCGCGGCGCCGGTTGTGCGCTCCGGAACCGAACGGGGTGTAGCCGAAGCGCATGAGCGGATAGGTCGACACCTGGTCGACTCCCAGCTCGAAGCACTGCACGAGGTCGCGCAGGAAGCTACCGGCGTGCGCGTCGTCGTACTCGACGTCGAGAATGAGGTCGGCGTCCACGAGTTCGAAGCGTCCCACCGACGCCGCGACGGCTTGGCGTGCGGTGGCCGCGTCGTGCGGGCGGCGCAGGTGATGCAGAACCTCGTCCGAGAACGACTGGGCGCCGATGCTCACCGCCGTGAACCCCATGTCCCGCAGGTCGTCGAGCGTCTCGGGTGTGGCGTGGGTGGGCAGCACCTCGATCGCGCGTTCGCCGGTCACCGGGATCTCGGCGACCACGCCGCGGAGCAACTCGGGGAACAGCGTCGGCGTCCCGCCGCCCACGTAGAGCGACGTGAATCCCCGAGGGCCGGATGCCCCCGCCTCGAGGTAGCCGCGCACCTCGTCGCGCAGCGCCCCGAAGTAGCGCTCGGGCTGCCCTGCCCGGGCCACCACCTTGTTGTAGGGGCAGAACGGGCAGATCGTGGCGCAGAACGGCACGTGGACGTAGGCGCCGACCGGGCCGTCGCCCATGCCGACGACGCGTCTCGCGCTGCGCAGCGACGGTTCGCCCGGGCGGCCGGACGTTCGCCGTCTCAACGGATGCGCAGCCAGCATGACCCCATTGTCCCCGGCACCGGTGTCGGGGGATGACGAGGCGTCGCGCCGACGCGGCCGGCATGACGGGAAAACTGTATGCTCTGAGCGCGAAGCGCCGTAACGGTTAAATCACGAAGCGAACCCCACCGGAAGTCGTCCGGATCCGTGCCATATCGTGTCGCCACGCAACAAACGCGGTCGCCAGCCCTTCTCGCCTGAGCGGGGCAAGCGGGTTTTGTCTGCGGGAGTCAATCCGGCGACCGGGATCAGGGAGGATTCGCTAGATGTTCACTCGTCGTAGTCTCCTATTGGGGACGGCATCCGCGGCCATCGTCGTCGCGGCCGGCTGCAGCAGCACTCGCACCACCACAACCACCACCGACTCGGGTTCGGCATCCGCGGGGGGCGGTGCCGGAGCGCTCATCGGGGTGGCCATGCCCACGAAGAGCCTCGAGCGCTGGAACCGTGACGGCAGCCACCTGCAAGACCTGCTGACCAAGGCGGGCTACCAGGTGAGCCTGCAGTACGCCGACAACAAGCAGGACCAGCAGAACAACCAGTTGCAGAACATGATCAACGACGGCGCCAAGGTGCTGGTCATCGCGTCCATCGACGGCACCGCCATCGGCCCGATCCTGTCCACCGCGGCCAGCAAGGGCATCAAGGTCATCGCCTACGACCGCCTCATCAACGGCAGCCAGAACGTCGACTACTACGCCACCTTCGACAACTACAAGGTCGGACAGCTGCAGGGTCAGTACATCCTCGACAACCTCGACAAGTTCAAGGGCAGCGACGGCACCATCAACATGGAGCCCTTCGCCGGCTCACCCGACGACAACAACGCGAAGTTCTTCTTTGCCGGCGCCTGGGATCTCGTCAACCCGAAGGTGCAGGACGGCACCATCAAGGTCCCGAGCGGCAAGGCTCCCAAGACCGACGCCGACTGGGCCAAGATCGGCATCCCCGCCTGGCTGTCGGCCACCGCGCAGTCCGAGATGCAGAACCGCCTCAACTCGTTCTATGCCGGAGGCAAGAAGGTCAACGTCGTGCTCTCGCCCAACGACTCGCTGGCTCTGGGCATCGAGCAGGCCCTCGATGGTGCCGGCTACAAGGTCGGCACCGACTGGCCGCTGATCACCGGGCAGGACGCCGACCTCGCCAACACCAAGAACATGCTGTTGGGCAAGCAGTCGATGACCGTGTGGAAGGACACCCGCAAGCTGGGCGACCAGGTCGCCAAGATGATCGACCAGATCCTCGGCGGCTCGACGGTCGACGTCAACGACACCAAGACCTACAACAACGGTGTCAAGGTCGTCCCGACCTACCTGCTGCCCCCCGAGGTCGTCACCAAGGACACGGTCCAGTCCGCCCTCGTCGATTCGGGCTTCTACACCGCCTCGCAGCTCGGGCTGTGACGATGTGACGCGCTGGGGCGCCGGCTGATGGTCGGTGCTCCAGCGCGCGTCGCGTCGATCCGGCCACGCCCAGAGAAGTAACCATGAAGGAGAGGTGCATGCCGACCATTCTGGAGATGCGCGACATCGTCAAGAAGTTCTCCGGTGTCACAGCACTCAGCGGCGTCACGCTCGACGTCGAACAAGGCGAGATCCACGGCATCTGCGGCGAGAACGGGGCCGGCAAGTCGACCCTCATGAAGGTGCTGTCCGGGGTGCATCCGCACGGCACGTATGAGGGTGACATCATCTACGAGGGTGAGGAATGCCGGTTCAGGTCGCTTCGCGACAGCGAGCACAAGGGCATCGTCATCATCCACCAGGAACTCGCGTTGTCGCCCCACCTGTCGATCGGGGAGAACATCTTCCTCGGCAACGAGCAGGCCAAGGGCCCGTTCATCGACTGGCGCCAGACATACGCCCGGGCCGGCGCCCTGCTCAAACGGGTGGGGCTCAAGGACAGCCCGCGCACCCGCGTCATGGACATCGGCGTCGGCAAGCAGCAGTTGGTGGAAATCGCCAAGGCGCTGTCGAAGGACGTCAAACTGTTGATCCTCGACGAGCCGACGGCGGCCCTCAACGACGACGACTCGGCCCACCTGCTCGGCCTGATGCGCATGCTCAAGGACGAGGGGGTGACCCAGATCATCATCTCGCACAAGCTCAACGAGATCACGGCCATCGCCGACTCGGTGACGATCATTCGCGACGGCGCCGTGGTGGCCAACCGGCAGATGCAGGGCACCGAGCCGGTCAGCGAGGACTGGATGATCCGCAACATGGTGGGCCGTCCCATCGAGAACCGGTTCCCCGAACACACCAGCACGGTGGGTGCCGAACTGCTGCGGGTCGAAGACTGGACGGTGCACCATCCGCAAGACCGCGGCCGGGTGGTCGTCGACCACGCGTCGTTGAGCGTCAACGCCGGTGAGATCGTGGGCATCGCCGGTCTCATGGGTGCAGGGCGCACCGAACTGGCCATGAGCATCTTCGGCGCCCAGTACGGACAAGACATCTCCGGTCACGTGTACATGCACGGCACAGAGGTTTTTCCCACATCGGTGGGCCGGGCCAAGTCGGCCGGCATCGCCTACGTGAGTGAGGATCGCAAGAAGTACGGCCTCAACCTCATCGACGAGATCCGCCACAACGTCTCGGCCGCGGCCCTGGAGAAGCTGACCTCGAACGGCATGGTGAACAAGCGGTTGGAGACGACCGTGGCGGAGGAGTACCGCACGTCGCTCAACATCCGCACGTCGTCGGTCATGAGCGCGGTCAATCAACTCTCCGGTGGCAATCAGCAGAAGGTCGCCCTGAGCAAGTGGATGTACACCGATCCGGAACTGCTGATCCTCGACGAACCGACCCGCGGCATCGACGTGGGCGCCAAGTACGAGATCTACACGATCATCAACAAGCTGGCCGACTCCGGTAAGGGGGTTCTGGTCATTTCCTCCGAGTTGCCCGAACTGCTGGGCGTCTGCGACCGCATCTACGCGCTCTGCGACGGGCGCATCACCGGGGTTCTCCCCAAGGGCGAGGCGAACCAGGAGAACCTGATGCGCCTCATGACGATGGAAAGGCAAGAGCAATGACGGCAACGATTCGCGACTCGGCGGCCCCGGCGCCCGCACCGCAGGCACCCCAAGCACCGCCACGCGGGCAGTTCCACGGGCTGGCCGGCAGCGCGCGCGAGTACGGCATCGTCGCGGCCCTCGTGGTGATCGTGCTGCTGTTCCAGGGGCTCACCGGGGGTCGGCTGCTGCAGCCCAACAACGTCTCCAGCCTGATCCAGCAGAACGCCTACGTGTTGATTCTGGCCGTGGGCATGCTGATGGTCATCGTCGCGGGTCACATCGACCTGTCGGTCGGCTCGGTGGTCGCCACCGTGGGTGGCGTCATGGGCGTGCTGATGGCCGATCACGGCGTCAACTGGGTGGTGGCCGTGTTCGCCGCGCTGCTCGCCGGCGTGCTGATCGGCGCCTGGCAGGGCTTCTGGGTGGCCTACGTCGGCATCCCCGCGTTCATCGTCACTCTGGCGGGCATGCTGATCTTCCGCGGCACCGCGCTGGTGCTGGTCGGCTACACCCGCGCCGGGTTCTCCCAGGGCTTCCTGGACATCTCCAACGGGGGTGTGGCCGGCATGACAGGCTTCGTCGGGCAATTGGACGCCTTCACCCTGGTGGTCGGCGTGGTGGCCATCGTCGGATTCGTGTTCCAGCAGTTCCGGCACCGACGCCTGCAGCAGAAGCACGGCCTGGAGTTGGAGGCCACCGGATTGTTCGTGGGCAAGTTGGTGGTGATCTCGGCGTTGCTCGGAGTCCTCACCTACTGGCTCGCCAAGAGCACCCTGGGTCTGCCATACGTGTTGGTCATCATCGGCCTGGTGGTCATGGTGTACGCGATCGTCATGGGCAACACCGTGTTCGGACGCCACATCTACGCCATGGGCGGCAACCTCGCCGCCGCCCGGCTGTCGGGCGTCAACACCCGCAGGATGAACTTCTGGCTGTTCGTCAACATGGGCCTGCTCGGGGGGCTGGCGGCGGTCGTCGTCACCTCGCGTGCCGGTGCCGCCGTCGCCGCGGCCGGCACGAACTACGAGCTCGACGCGATCGCTGCCTGCTTCATCGGTGGGGCGGCGGTCACCGGTGGTGTCGGGCGGGTGTTCGGCGCCATCGTCGGCGCGCTGATCATGGGCGTGCTCAACATGGGCCTGTCCATCGAGGGTGTCGATCCCTCGTGGCAGTTCGTCATCAAGGGCCTGGTGCTGCTGCTGGCGGTCGCCTTCGACCTCGTGAGCAAGCGCCGATCGGGCAACTGAGCGCTGCCGTCGCCGCGTGGCCGGTACCCGGGAAAACGATCCCTGGGTGCCGGCCACGCGGCATGTGGGCACCGATCACCGGCCGGCGTCGAGCCCGCTGCACGGCGGTGGCCGACCCCGCAGGATGCCCCGCCGCATGAGCGCGGCCGGAGTGGCGCCGCACCCGGCGAACGGGAGAAGCCCCTTGCCAGGAGTGCGCGCGGGTTAGTGCCGACCCCCATCCCGAGGCGGAAACCCCCCGGTGTATCGTGCGATTGTTCGATGAACGTCGAACAAAGATGTCACGAGGGAGTCAACCATGAGCGCGACCATTGAAGAACTCAAAGCCCTGCCGGCCACCACCGTCGTCGATGCCCGCGGCGTCTCGTGCCCCGGCCCCATCCTGGCCGCCAAGAAGCAGATCGGGTCGGTATCGGTCGGCGAGGTGATGGAGGTGCTCGCAACCGATTCTGGCACCCTCAAGGACATTCCGGCATGGTGCAGGAAGATGGGCCACGATTTCCTCGGCTCCTTCGACGACGCCGGCTACCTGCACCTCTTCCTGCGCAAGGCCAAGTGACCCGATGGGCGCCGTGCAGGAACCCTCCGGTTCCACCCCGCACATCCTCGTGTTCTCCACGATCAACATCTCCGATCCGGGCATCGATCTCGCCGGCAGCCGGCACCTCGACTACCCCGCGACCGTCGAGACCCTCGCCGTGCCGTGCAGCAGCGGGCTCAAGCCGAGTTGGCTGATCCACGCACTCGAACACGGCTTCGACGGGGTCTTCATCGCTTCCGACGGCGAAGAATGCGCCTACCTGCCCGACTGTGCCGAGCGCACGGCCCGCATCGTCAACCAGGCGCAGGAGGTCATGAAGGCCCGGGGAATCTCGCCCCAACGGCTGAAGATGGCGGCCGTCTGTTCGGTGTGCGCGGAACCCTTCGTCAACTACATGCGCGAATTCTCCCAGAGCCTCGAGAAGCTGCGCGCGAGCGCGAGCGCCGCCTGAGCGCCGCCGCGCGAGGCAACCCCAGAAAGGACGACCGATGTCGAAGAAGACGATCATCGTGTTCAGCGGTGACTACGACAAGGTGATGGCGGCCTTCATCATCGCCAATGGTGCTGTCGCCATGGACGACGAGGTCACCATGTTTTTCACCTTCTGGGGGCTCAGCGCCCTCCGGAAGCCCGCGGCCACGTCGCACGCCACCAAGAGCGTGCTGCAGAAGGCCTTCTCGGCGATGCTTCCGAAGGGCCCCGAGAAGCTGGGGCTGTCGAAGATGAACTTCGGCGGACTCGGGCCGGTGCTCATGAAGAAGGTCATGAAGGCGGCCAACGTCATGCCGGTGTCCGAACTCATCGACACCGCCCGCGAGATGGGGATCACAGCTCATCGCCTGCACCATGTCGATGGACGTCATGGGCATCAGCGCCGACGAACTCATCGACGGCATCGAGTACGCGGGCGTCGCGACCTACCTCGCCGAGGCCGACGACGGCAACGTCAACCTGTTCATCTGAATCCCACCGGGCCGCAGTGCCCGACCAACCGACCACGCGGGAGAGCCCTCACCAACCGGGGTGCCCGCCGCCAGAGCAGGAGTAACCGTGGACTACGACGTTCTCGTCATGGGGAGCGGCATCGGTGGCATGGAGTCGTCGATCAAGCTCGCCGACATGGGCTACAAGGTGCTGCTGGTCGAGAAGGAAGCAAGCGTGGGCGGGCGGATGATCCTGCTCTCCAAGGTGTTCCCGACTCTCGACTGCGCCAGCTGCATCTCGGGCCCGAAGATGTCGTCGACGATCAATCACCCCAACATCACCACGATGGCCTACAGCGAGGTGACGGGCATCAGGCGCACGGCCGACGGCGGGTTCTCGGCCACCGTGAAGGAGAAGTCCCGGTTCGTCGACTGGGCGGCGTGCACGGGATGCGACGCCTGCCAACTCGCCTGCACAGTCGCCGTCCCAGACCAGTTCAACGCCGACCTCGCGGCGCGGCGGGCGGCCTACATCCCCTTCCCCCAAGCCGTCCCGAAGAAGGCCATCCTTCAGCGTGAGGGCACGTCACCGTGCATCGCGGCCTGCCCCGCCGGGATCAAGGCCCACGGCTACGTGTCGCTCGTGCGCAGCGGAAAAGACGAGGAGGCGTTCCAGCTGGTGCTCGACGCCACCCCGCTCGTGGGGACGCTCGGCCGCGCCTGCTACGCGCCGTGCGAATCCGAATGCACCCGCACGAAGCTCGAAGGACCTGTTCCGATCCGACTGATCAAACGCTTCGCCGCAGACCGTCATTACGCCACCCACTCGGGCACCGGTGTCGAGGCCGAGGAACCGAACGGCAAGCGGATCGCGATCGTGGGGTCCGGCCCCGCCGGCCTCACCGCAGCCTGGCAACTCGCGCGGCGCGGATACGGCGTCAAGATCGTCGAGAAGCGCGCCGAGGCGGGAGGTTTCCTCCGCCACGCCATCCCCACCTACCGACTGCCGCACGAGGTCGTCGACGCCGACATCGCCAACGTCACCGCCCTGGGCGTCGAGATCGAGTGCAACGCCACCGTCACCGACGTGGCCGCCCTCAAGGCCCAGGGCTTCGACGCGGTCATCCTCGCCACGGGCACTCAACTGTCGATGGCCATGGAGATCCCCGGTGAGGAGGCTCCGGGAGTGTTCAGCGGCCTCGACTTCCTCAACGACGTCGCGAACGACCGTTCCCCGGATCTCACGGGCAAGCGCGTCGTGGTCATCGGCGGCGGCAACGTCGCGATGGACGCCGGGCGGGTCGCGCGGCGACTCGGAGCCGCGGAGGCCCGCATCGCCTACCGCCGCGGCCGTGAACAGATGCCGGCCCACCACGTCGAGGCCGACGACGCCGAGCAGAGAGGGTGTCGTGTTCGAACTGCTCGTCGCACCCACCCGGATCGTCACCGGGCCCGACGGCGCGGTGACCGGCATCGAACTGCAGAAGATGCGGCTGGGTGCCGCCGATGCGTCCGGACGCCGCAGGCCCGAGCCGATCCCCGACAGCGAATACACCCTGCCCTGCGATGTGGTGATCTCCACCATCGGCCTCGGCCCCGACAGCGAGCCCTACCGGTCGTTGACCGGGGTGGCGGGCGGGAACCGCATCAAGGTCGACCCGGTGACGCTGCAGACCGATGTGCCCTACCTGTTCGCCGCAGGCGACGTCGCGACCGGAGCCACCGACATCACCCGTGCGATCGGCGCCGGACGGCGGGCCGCCCACATGCTCGACCGCTGGCTGACGGGTCGACCGATGAGCGGGTTCGATGCCCTCGACGGCAGGCTTCCCACCATCGATCACGAGACCGTGCTGGCCCGGCAGGCGAAGTTCGGCCACCGCGACCCCGTCTCCGGCGAGGTCGTCCTGCTGCCGAAGCCTTCCGGATTCGATGAGATCGAGCAGCCCCTCACCGAGGAGCAGGCACGGGCCGGCGCCGGATCGTGCCTCGACTGCGGCGTGTGCTCCGAATGCCAGGAATGCGTCAAGGCCTGCCCTGCCGACGCGATCCGGATGGATATGCGCGACACGCTGAAGGAGTTCCGCGTGGGTGCGGTCGTGGTGTCGACCGGGCACAAACTCTTCGCGGCCGACCTCAAGCCCGAATACGGGTTCGGCACCTACCCGAACGTCATCACCGGCATGCAGATGGACCGGTTGTTGGCGCCGACCCGCCCCTTCAACACCGTGCTGCGCCCCGGCGACGGCAAGGTTCCCGACCGCATCGCCTACGTGTCCTGCACCGGATCCCGGGACAAGACCGTGGGCAACCCGCTGTGTTCCAAGTTCTGCTGCATGTATTCGATCAAGCAGAACCAGCTGATCATGGGTGCGCTGCCACTGGCCGACGTGAGCATGCACTACATGGACATGCGGGCGTCCGGGAAGCGCTACGAGGAGTTCTACACGCAGGCCAGGGACATGGGCGCCCAGTACATCAAGGGCCGGGTCGCCCAGATCTCCGAGAAGGACAACGGCGACCTGATCGTCCGCTACGAAGACATCGAGAACGGCGGCCAGATCGTCGAGGCCGAGTACGACCTCGTCGTGCTCGCGGTCGGCATCCAGCCCAACCGTGACGTCGAGAAGCTCTTCGTCGACGCCCCCCTCGGCCTCGACGAGTACTACTACGTCGCCGAGCCCAGCCAGGAGCTCGAGCCCGGCCAGACCAACATCCCGGGCGTGTTCGTGGCCGGCACCGCCTCGGGCGCCAAGGACATCGTCGACACGATCCTGCATGCCGGGGCCGCGGCGGCCCAGGCCGCGGCGCACCTCACGCACCACCACGTCGCCGCACCGGAACCGGTCGCCCAAGGAGCCCGAGCATGACCGATCAGCCCCATCCCGCCGACGACGCTCAGGTCCCCGAGCGGCGCATCGGCGTCTACATCTGCCACTGCGGCGGCAACATCTCCGACTACGTCGACGTCGACGCCGTGCGCGAGGCGCTCCAGGACGAGCCCGGTGTCATCGTCGCCGAGTCGCCCATGTTCGCCTGCGCCGACGGCACCCAGCACGACATGATCGACGACATCGACGGCGAACACCTCGACGGCCTGGTCGTCGCGTCGTGCTCGCCGAAACTCCACCAGGTCACCTTCCGCAACATGTCCAAGCGGGCCGGATTGAATCCCTACGCCTACACCCAGGTGAACATCCGCGAGCAGACATCGTGGGCGCACACCCACGACCGTGCCGGCGCCACCGAGAAGGCGATCGGCCTGGTTCGCGCCGGGGTGGCCAAGACACGACTGTCGGTTCCCCTGGAGCCGCTCGTCGTCCAGACCAAGCCACGCACGTTGGTCGTCGGGGGTGGCGTCGCGGGCCTGCGCGCCGCCATCGGGCTCGCCGATGTCGGGCTCGACGTCGTGATCGTCGAGCGTGACGCCCGCCTCGGCGGCTGGGTGGGAACCTTCGGCGCCACCTTCCCCCGTGACGACATGGGGCGCGATCAGGTCGCGGGGCTCGTGGCCCAGATCGACTCGCGCCGCGACATCACCGTCTACGTGTCCGCCGAACTCACCGGCAAGTCGGGGAGCTTCGGCAACTACGCGGCCGAGATCACCCTGCACCGCGCCAACGGTGACAAGACGCTCACCCTCGACGTCGGGCACCATCATCGTGGCGACCGGCTTCGACTCCTACGCTCCGGCCGCCGGGGAGTTCGGCTACGGCATCGACGGGGTGATCACCCTGCCCGAGTTCAAGGCTCTCGTCGACTCCAGCGACGGCCACCTGATCCGCAACGGGCGCAGGGTGAACAGCGTCGCCTACATCTACTGCGTCGGGAGCCGACAGCAGCCTCCCGGCAACGAGTACTGCTCCAAGTTCTGCTGCGCCGCCACGCTCCACGAGTCGATCCAGGTGAGCCGTCTCGACCCGACGGTGCGCCAGTTCCACCTCAACCGCGACGTCAGGGCCTACGGCAGCACCGAATTGCTCTACTCCGAGTCGCGCGAACTGGGTTCGACCTACCTCAAGTTCCCCGACGACCAGCCGCCGAGCGTCACCCGATTGGACGACGGGCGGCTGGCGGTGACGGCCGTCGACCTGCTGACCGGTAGTCGAGAACTGACCCTTCCGGTCGATCTCGTCGTGCTGGTCACCGGCATGGTGCCGCGCGAGAACGCCGGGCTGTCCGACCTGTTGAAGCTGCCGCTCGGCACCGACGGCTTCTACAACGAGATCCACCCGAAGCTCAGGCCGGTCGAGACGGTCGTCGACGGCGTCCTGATCGCGGGTTGCTGCCAGGGCCCGAAGACGGCCGGTGAGAGCGTCGCCTCGGGGATGGCCGCGGTCGCCCAGAGCGCCGCCATCCTCAAGAAGGGTTACGCCGAACTCGAGCCGCTGGTCGCCACCGTCGACGTCGACACGTGCACCGGCTGCATGTCCTGCGTGCCCGCATGCCCCTATTCGTCGATCACGCCGATCAGTTGGGACGGCCGACAGGTCGCCTCGATCGATGCCTCCAGCTGCAAGGGATGCGGCGGGTGTGTCCCGGTGTGCCCCGACGACGCCATCGACCTGCTCGGATACACCGACGCGCAGATGCGCGCCGCGATCGAAGCCCTCGTGAAGGAGCCCGTCGCATGACCACCCCACTGCGCGACCCCCGGGAGGTGATCCGGGAGGAGCCGCTCATGCACGCGCCGATCCTTGCGGCGCTCGCCGAGCGCGCACTCACGATCGCCGAGATCGCCGAGCGGATCGGTCACCCCACCCATGAGGTCGTCTACTGGGTGATGGGCATGCGCCGTTACGGCCTCCTCGGCGAAGACCCGGAGGCCGACGACGACGGTTTCTTCAGCTACCACGCCACCGGCAAGGAGTCGTAACCGTGAGCACACTGATCGATCCCGGCCTGATGGGCGACGTCCTCAAGTTCGGTGCGGCCGACATCACCGCGTGCTACAGCTGCGGCAACTGCACGGCCACCTGTCCGCTGGCCGACAACGACGCCGCGTTCCCCCGGGGGATCATCCGGTTGGCCCAGGTGGGCTTGGCCGACGATCTGGTGTCGAGCAAGGAGCTGTGGACCTGCTATCAGTGCGGCGAGTGCACGACGAAGTGCCCGACCCAGGCCGACCCAGCCGAGTTCATGGCGACCGCGCGGCGCTACGCGATCGCCCACTACGACAAGTCGGGGCTCGCGAGGATCTTCGCCACCCGACCGGTTGCGGGCTGGCTGATCGCAGTGGTCTTCGCGGTGGTGTTCGCGGGCTTCTTCCTGACCCTTCGCGGACCGCAGGAGGCGACCAGCCTCGCCCTGTTCGACTTCATTCCCTATCCGGTCATCCACTGGACCGGCATCGGCGTGATGGTTCTGGTCGCCGTGTTCGCCGTGTGGGGTGTGGTGTCGCTCGCCCGCGACATGGCCCGCCGAGACAACCTCACCTGGAAGTCCCTGATCGGGTCCGCCGACAATCGCAGGCGGACATGGGCGGCACTGTGGTACGCGCTCGGGATCGAGGCGCTGGGGCAGAAGCGCTACCGCGAGGACTGCGTCAGCAGTTCTCCGGTCGAGCCGCTGTACCGCCGGCGCTGGCTGATCCATGCGCTGACGCTCTGGGGCTTTCTGGGGCTCATGGTCGCCACCGGGTGGACTACGGGCTCGACGTGCTGGGCATCAAGGCCACCGGCACTCCCGTCCCGTTGTGGTACCCCACGCGGGCGCTCGGAACCGTCGCCGGCGTGGCGGTGCTCTACGGCGTCACGTGGTTCATCATCAGGCGTGTCCGCAAGACGGATGTGGCCTCGCGCACCAGCATGCCGATGGACTGGATGTTCCTCGCGTTGCTGTGGGTCACGGGGTTCACGGGCTTCCTGATCGAGATCGCCCTGTATGTCTCGCCGGCTCCGGCGTGGGGCTATTGGGTGTTCCTCGTGCACGTCGCCATCGCCATGGAACTGGTGCTGTTGCTGCCGTTCACGAAGTTCGCCCACGCCATGTACCGCCCGGTGGGGCTCTTCTTCTACGGCCTGGCACGAGACCGGTCGTGGGGGTCGCCGGTGAGGTCGGTGGGGTCCTCGGCTACAGGCTCTGCAGGTGTGATGCGCGGCGTCCTGGAGGGCGTCTCTGCGGAGGCTGTACAGCGTCTGACGGCCCACCTGACGCACCGATACCAGTCCGGCCTTCACCAGGATCGACATGTGATGCGACACGGTCGACGGCGCGAGGCCCGTGTGCTCGACGATCTTGCAGCCGCAGATCTCATCGGGTCCGCAGCACGTCTTGCCGTAGTCGGGGGTCTTCTCGCTCAGGTAATGAACAATCTCCTGGCGCTGCTCGGAGGCCAACGCCTTGAAGATGCCGGATGCCTCCACGTCGCTCTGCGTCACCGTCATGGCACCCCCTCGATGATCATTCAATGATCAACTCACTCTACTCGCTCGCCGCCGGATCGTGGGGGAGGGCGCGTTCCGCAAGGGTTCAGGCGCGGGCGGGCATCCAGGATGCCGGGTCGGCCAGCACCTGCTGGCGCACCACCAGCGCCGCGCCCACTGCGGCGGGAGCGGGGTCCAGGCTCACCGCGGTGATCTGCGGGGGGCTGAACGGCGCCGAAAGTACCCGGGTGGCGAGTTCGCGGGTGAGCGTCGGCACGATCCAGTCGAACACGACCGCGAGATGGCCTCCGAGCACCACGCGGGGCAGGTCGAGCAGGTTGAGGGCCGCCGATACGGCGATTGCCAGCGCGTGGGCGGCTGACGCGACGGCGTCGAGGGCCCTGGCATCGCCCGACCCCAGGGCGGCCACGAGTGCGTCGAGTGACGGTGCTCCCGCGCGGTCGAGCAACGCCCGGCGTCCGGCGTAGACCTCGAGGCACCCGTGCGACCCGCACCCGCAGCGGGGTCCGGCGTCGTCGACGCAGATGTGGCCGAGTTCGCCGGCCCACCCGTGCCGCCCGGTCATGACCTCGCCCCCGACGACGGCCGCCGAACCGATGCCGACTTCTCCCGACACGTACAGCAGGTCGTCGTGCGGGCTGTCGTGCAGCACGGTCAGCGCGGCGCAGTCCGCCTCGTTGGCCGTCCACAGGTGAGCGTCGGGATCCCAGCCCGCAGCCGCCAGCGCGCGCCGCACCGGCTCGAGCGGCCGCAGGTCGTGCCATCCGAGGTTGGGCGCGCGCAGCAGCGTCGCGCCGTCGACGAGCCCGGGCAGGGCCAGTTGGACTCCGGCGAGGCTGAGATGCCGGTGGGAAGCCCGGGCCTCCCCGAGGCAGGCGATGCCCACCTCGGCGAGTTGGGCGAGCACCTCGGTCGGGATCGGAATCGACGAAGTTCCCCTCGACGATCCGGTTGCACAGGGAATCGCCGCGCAGGTCGACGACGCTGGCGGCCACGTGCCACACGTTCACCTCGAGCCCCAGCCCGACGAGGGTCCCCGACGCAGGGCGGAGTGGCACGGCGGGGCGTCCGCGCTGCCCCCCGGTGACCGGGTCGCCCTCGTCGATCAGCTTGGCGGCCACCAACTCGTCGACCAGCCGAGAGACCGTCGAGCGGGTGAGGCCGGTGAGCGCGGCGACGTCGGCGCGCGAGGTGGAGGAGTCGGAGTTCGCCACCTGACTCAGGACCAGCGCCAGGTTTCGTTCTCGAAGGCTCGCCTGGGTGGCCGCACCGGAGGCGCTGCGGGCGGCGGCGGACTGGGCCGCGGTGTTCGATGTGCTTGCCGACTTCGGGATTGGCATGGGCTCACTCTATGGCTCGTGGTTCATCCCGGGGCGTTGACCGCGGGCTGGCGATGCGATAAGTTCATTCGTATAACAAATCGCATCGAGGAGCAACCCATGGTTCGCAAACCCACCCCCGCAGACAGGTTCTCATTCGGCCTGTGGACCGTCGGCTGGACCGGCACCGATCCCTTCGGCGTCAACAGCCGCCCGGCCCTCGACCCCTGGGAGTACGCCGACAAGCTGGCCGAGCTCGGCGCCTGGGGCATCACGTTCCACGACAACGACGTCTTCCCCTTCGACGCCGACGACGCGACCCGCGCCGACCGTGTCGCCAAGCTCAAGGACGTGGCCGACAAGTCGGGCCTGGTCATCGAGATGGTGACCACCAACACCTTCACCCACCCGATCTTCAAGGACGGCGGCCTCACGTCCAACGATCGTCAGGTGCGCCGTTTCGGCCTGCGCAAGGTGCTGCGCAACGTCGACCTCGCCGCCGAGCTGGGTGCCACCACCTTCGTCATGTGGGGCGGACGCGAGGGTGCCGAATACGACAGCAGCAAAGACCTCTATGCGGCCCACGAGCGCTACAAGGAGGGCCTCGACACGGTCGCCGGCTACATCAAGCAGAAGGGCTACGACCTCAAGATCGGCCTCGAACCCAAGCCGAACGAGCCCCGGGGCGACATCTTCCTGCCCACTGTGGGTCACGCGCTCGCCCTCATCGCCGAACTCGAGAACGGTGACATCGTCGGGCTGAACCCCGAGGTCGGTCACGAACAGATGGCCAACCTCAACTACACGCACGCTCTGGCCATGGGCCTGTTCGCGGGCAAGCTGTTCCACATCGACCTCAACGGCCAGCGGGGCCTCAAGTACGACCAGGATCTCGCGTTCGGTCATGGCGACCTCATGAGCGCGTTCTTCACCGTCGACCTGCTGGTCAACGGCTTCCCCGCCTCACCCGACGCCCCCCGCTACAACGGGCCGGTCCACTTCGACTACAAGCCGAGTCGCACCGAGGGTATGCAGGGCGTCTGGGATTCGGCCGCGGCCAACATGGGCTCGTTCATCATGCTCGCCGACAAGGCGCGCGCGTTCCGCCAGGATCCCGCCGTCATCGACCTCATGAAGCAGGCCTCCATCTATGAACTGGCCGAGCCCACCCTCGCCCCCGGCGAATCGGTCGACGACTTCCTCGCGACGAACGAAGAGGTCGACGCCGATGCGCTCGGCGCGCGGGAATACCACTTCGTCCAGTTGCAGCAGCTCGCGCTCGAGCACCTGATCGGCTGAAGGGGAGCCCGACGATGACACTCGTGGCGGGGGTCGACTCCTCGACCCAATCGTGCAAGGTCCTGGTCGTCGACGCCGACAGCGGGCAGATCGTCCGCTCCGGGGTCGCGAGACACCCCGACGGCACCGAGATCGACCCTCGTCACTGGCTCACCGCCCTGGGTGAGGCCATCACGGCGGCGGGCGGGTTGGCCGACGTGGCCGCCCTGTCCGTCGGCGGACAGCAGCACGGCATGGTCTGTCTCGACGCCGACGGCGAGGTGATCCGCCCCGCGTTGTTGTGGAACGACACCAGGTCGGCCCAGGCGGCTGCCGACCTCGTCGTCGAGCTCGGCGGCGGAGACGTGGCGGCGGGGGCGACAGCCTGGGCGAAGGCCACCGGCAGCGTCCCCGTGGCCTCGTACACCATCACCAAGCTGCGCTGGCTCGCCGACCACGAGCCCGACCACGCGGCCCGGATCGCGGCGGTCTGCCTCCCGCACGACTGGCTCACCTGGAAGCTCACCGGGGCGCACTCCCTCGACACCTTGGTCACCGACCGGTCGGACGCCTCGGGTACCGGCTACTTCGATTCGGTGTCCAACGACTACCGACGTGACCTGCTCGCTCGTGCGCTGCGGCGCGATTCCGCAGACGGCATCGTGCTGCCCCGCGTGCTGGGGCCCCATGAGGTCGCCGGTCACGGAGACGGCACGCTGCTTCCCGACTCCGCCGTGGTGGGGCCCGGTTGCGGCGACAACGCGGGTGCCGCGCTCGGGCTTGGTCTGTCGGCGGGACAGACGTCGATCTCGCTCGGCACCTCGGGCGTCGTGGCGGCCGTGTCCGACACCCCCACCGCCGACCCCAGCGGACTGGTCTCCGGATTCGCCGACGCCACCGGACGCTGGCTGCCTCTCGCCTGCACCCTCAACGGATCGCGGGTGATCGACGCCACCGCGCGCTTCCTCGGGGTCGACCACGATCAGTTCGCCCGGCTCGCCCTGGCGGGGGAGCCCGGTGCCGGCGGGCTCACGCTCGTGCCCTGGTTCGAGGGCGAACGCACCCCCAACCTCCCCGGTGCCACCGCGTCGGTTCACGGCATCACCCTGGCGAACCTCACCCGCGAGAACTACGCCCGCGCGGCGGTCGAGGGACTGATCTGCCTGATGGCAGGCGGAGTCGACGCCGTGCGGCACCTCGGTGTCGAGGTCGACCGAGTCAAGCTCATCGGCGGGGCGTCCAAGTCGGCCGCGGTGCAGCTGCTGGCTCCCGACCTGCTGGGGGTGCCCGTCGAGGTGCCGGTGCCGGGGGAGTACGTGGCGATGGGTGCCGCCCGCCAGGCGGCCTGGGTGCTCACCGGTGACCTGCCCGACTGGCCGGTTGCCGCCGAGGCGGCCGGCGGCGGCGTCCGCCCGCGGCGAGGCCGGAGTGCTTGAGCGCTATGAGCAGGTCAGCGCGCAGGTGGCCGACCAGTACCGGTGACCCGTCCGGGCTCTGGGCTCAGCTCCGGGCCCGGGCTCAGTTCTGGGCGACGAGGGTCAGCAGCGTCGTTTCGGGTCGGCAGGCCACCCGGTAGGGCGCGAACGGCGAGGTGCCGATGCCCGCCGACACGTGCAGCCAGGCGGTGTCGCCGCCGGCCCGGTGCCGGCTCAACCCCTTGACCCGGCCGGTGTCGAGGTCACAGTTGGTGACCAATGCACCCACTCCCGGCACGCACACCTGCCCACCGTGGGTGTGTCCGGCGCAGATCAGGTCGACGCCGTCGGTGGTCATCGCGTCGAGCAGGCGCAGGTAAGGGGCGTGCGTGACCCCGACGCTGATCGCGGCGCCGTCATCGGCGGCACCCGCGACCCGAGAGTAGTCGTCACGGTGCAGGTGCGCGTCGTCCGTGCCACGGAACTCGATGCTCCGCCCATCGATCGACAACGTGGTGCGCCGCTCGTTGAGATCGATCCACCCCCCGCTCGTGAGCATCGCCCGGAGTTCGCCGACGGGTAGCGAGTCGGGCGGAGGGAACCGGCGTGAGCTCGGGCCCAGGAGGTAGCGCAGAGGGTTGCGGAAGCGGGGCAACGAGTAGTCGTTGGACCCGAACACGAACACCCCGGGCACCTCGAGGAGCCGTCCCCAGGCGTCGGCCAGCAGGCCGATGGATTCCGGAGCGGAGATGTTGTCGCCCGTGTTCACGACGAGGTCGGGCTCCAGGCCCGCCAGCGTGGACAGGAACTCGAGCTTGCGCCGCTGGTGGGCCATGAGGTGGATGTCGGACAGGTGCAGGATCCGGATCGGCCGCTGACCGGCCGGGAGCACCGGCACGTCGACGCGACGCACGGTGAAGGCGGTCGCCTCGGCCATGCCGTACGCGAGCCCGCCCAGGCCCGCGGCGACCAGGCCACCCGTCGCGCCGACCAGTCCGCGGC
Organism: uncultured Actinomycetota bacterium; assembly: GCA_963798885.1. Lineage (GTDB taxonomy): Bacteria > Actinomycetota > Actinomycetes > Propionibacteriales > Propionibacteriaceae > JAJYQH01. The sequence continues at coordinate 67,242 of CAWCUX010000002.1, forward strand.
CCACGCTCATCCGCCCGGCTTGTGCGGGTTGCCGGGCTTCGGCGGACTGGAACTCGTCGGCGGGGGCGCGGCCGAACTCGGCGGGGCGGCGGTGGTGGGGCTGGTGCCGCGCCGCTCGACACGAGCAGCTGCACCTGGGTGCCCATGGGCACCTGGCTGCCCGAGCTCGGGTAGGTGCCGACGAAGGTGCCCGCCGGGTAGGTGCTCGAGTAGATATGGGTGACGATCGTGCCCAGTCCGGCCGCGCGCAGTGCCGAGGTGGCGGCGTCCAGGCTCAGTCCGCGCACGTCGGGGACGGTGATCTTCTTGCCCTCGAGGATGCTCTTGCTGGGCGAGTGGAACGGGGTGTCGGGCTTGCCCTGCAGGGCGGCGCCCATGACGCCGCGCCAGATCCGGCCGGCGTCGCTGCCACCGTGACCCTGGAGGTAACAGCCCGCGGAGCCGCAGGAACTGCCGTGGGTGCGCACGCCCGTGATGTCCTTGTTGGTCTTGCCCTTGAACCGCGACGACGAGACGTCGGCCGCGATCATGGCGCCACCGGCCATCTCGGGTGTGAAGCCCATGAACGCGACGGACTGTGCCGAGTCGGTCGTTCCGGTCTTGCCGGCCTGGTTGGTGTAGCCGGGGATCCGGGTGATCGCCCCGGTGCCGCCGGGCTGCATGACCTGCTGAAGCAGGTAGTTGACGCCGTCGGCCACATCGGCGCTCATCACCCGATGGCAGTTGGCGTCGGGCACCGGCAGCTTCTTGTTGTTCTTGGTGACTGCCGACTTGATGATGATCGGGTCGCAGTGGACTCCCCGGTTGGCGAAGGTGGCGTAGGCGCTGGCCATGCTCAGCGGCGTCACCTCAAGGGCCCCCAGGGTGAAGGACGCGAACTGTTGGGCCGGTGCCTCCAGGTTGAGCCCGGTGGCCGACTTCACCCCTGCGGCCTCGGCCATCTTGATCACGTTGCACAACCCGGCGTGCAGTTCGAGCTGGATGAAGTAGGTGTTGATCGAGTACCTCATCGCGTTGATCATGTTGAACGTGCCCACCCCGGTGGAGTTGCGGGGTTTCCAGTTGTTGTCGACGACCGGGCCGTCACAACCCTGGAATGGGACGCCGCTGAAGTCCATCGGCGAGGGCGAGTAGTACTTCGTGTTGACCCCGATGCCCTGATCCAGCGCGGCCGCGGCGGTGAACGCCTTGAAGGTCGAGCCGAACTGGAACCCGTTCGAGCCACCCTTCGACTGGTTCACCGCGTAGTTGATCCAGGTCTGGCCCTCCTTGGTGTTCGAGCCCATGACCGGACGGTTCTGCACCATCGACGTGATCTGCCCCGTGCTGGGCTGCACCGTCACTCCCACCGCGATCACCGGGTCGGTCGGTGCGATGAAGGAACTCAGCGACTGCTGTGCCGCCGACTGCACCTTGGGGTCGATACCGGTCTGGATGGTGAGCCCGTCGCGGTTCAGCGCGTTGATCCGGTCGGCTGGGGTCTTACCGAGCGACGTCATGTTCTGGATGATCGTGTTGTAGGCGTACTGGCATACGAACGGGAACTCGGAGCTGAAGCAGCCGCTGCGCATCGACTGCACCTTGCTCTTGTCGAACTTGGTGGCCTTCGCCTTGTCGGCGGCCTGGTTGCTGATGATGCCGAGTTGTGCCATCCGGTTGAGCACGACGTTGCGCCGCTCGATCGAGGCTGCGGGGTGAAGCACCGGATCGTAGGCGTCGGGGTTCTGCACGATCCCGGCGAGCATGGCGGCCTCCGGCAGCGTGAGCTTCTTCGCCGAGGTGTCGAAGTAGTGCTTGGCCGCCGCCTCGACGCCGTAGGCGCCGTCGCCGTAGTAGGCGATGTTGAGGTAGCGCTCGAGGATCTGGTCCTTGGTGAGCTTCTGTTCGACCCCGACCGCGTAGCGCAGTTCGCGGATCTTGCGGGTCAGGGTGTCGGCCTGGGCCGCCTTGACCTCCGCCGGGTCGCCCGCCGCCACGGCGTTCTCGATGAGCGCCTGCTTGACGTACTGCTGGGTGAGGGTGGACGCGCCTTGCAGGCTGCCGCCCGCCGAGTTGTGGATGAGTGCGCGCAGAATGCCCTGGAGGTAGATCGCGCCGTGCTGGAAGAACTCGTGGTCTTCGATGGCGACCTGGGCGTTGCGCATCACCGGGGCGATGTTGTTGAGAGACGTGTAGACGCGGTTCTGGTCGTAGAACTCGGCCAGCACCGACCCGTCGGACATGAGCAGGCGGGACCGCTCCATCTGGGGAGTGACCGTCAGTTCGGTGGGGAGGTTGTCGAGCGCATCGGCCGACGCCCTGGCCGCCGTGCTGAGCAGGATCGTGCCCGGCAGCAGCAGCCCGGCCACCAGTAGGCCACAAGCCACGCTGACGATGCCGAACACTGACAGGGCATAGAGCTTGCCGCCCCTCCTGGGTGAACTCATGGGGTCAAGGGTACGTGACGGCCCCGCCGGCGCCGACATGCCGGGCGCGGGCCGTGCCGACACCATGGAGGCGCGGCGCGGCCCCGCCGCACGCGGTACGGCGGGCGGCGCGGGCCGGTGAACCAGGGGGGAACCGGTGGGACGAGACATTGCATGCCCCAGGATCCTGCTGTAGATTCCAGGAAAATCCCTGATCACAACGGCTGATGGTTCGACCCGGCGCTCCGGCCGATGAACGGGGTCATAGATAGGATGGATGGTTCACAGCGCCAAGGGCGGTGCGGTGACCCGTGGTTGACCAACCGGAAGGGAGACCGACCATGAACATCGTCCACACCGACGATTGGACATTGGACGCTCGGTGCCGGGGCATGGCGGATGCGCTGTTTCCTGAGGGCAAAGACCAGAAGCGCGCCCGGCTCGTGTGCATGGGCTGCCCGGTGAGGGCCATCTGCCTGGCCGAGGCGCTCGACAACCGCATCGAATGGGGCGTGTGGGGTGGGCTCACCGAGCGCGAGCGCCGACAACTGCTGCGTCAGCGTCCCGATGTCACCTCGTGGCTGGCCGTGCTCACGTCATCCGGCGAGGGTGCCGCCCACGGTCACGAGGAGGCCCACCAGCCCCTGCCCGTCGGCGTCGCCGAGGTGATGCGCGGCCTGCCCGCCGACGATCCTCATGTGCGGGCCGCGTTGGCGTCCCGCGCCGACCTCGAGGCGTCCACCGAGCATGCGCGCGGACTCGCGACGGTCGACGCCGGGCGGCATCCCGTGCGCAGCCGTGGGTGAGTCGCCCGCGGTGACGCGGCACCCGCGGGTCGGTGAATCCGCATAGGCTGGCCCGCATGACCAAGTGGGAATACTTCACCGCCCCGATCCTGAGCCATGTGGCCCAGCAGATCCTCAACAACTTCGGTGCCGAGGGCTGGGAGCTCGTGACGATCGCCCCCGGGCCGAATCCCAACACCGTGGTGGGCTACTTCAAGCGCCCGCTGGTGGCGGGCTCCGGCGAATGAACGCGGTGCGGGCCAGCGATCGCCTCGACGACCTGGGCCTGTACCTGCCCCCGGTGGTGGCGCCGTTGGCCGCCTATGTGCCGGCGTCCCGGATCGGCAACCAGGTGTGGACCTCCGGACAGCTCCCGATGGTCGACGGTGCGTTGAGCGCCCACGGCAAGGTCGGTGCCGAGGTGGGGCTCGACGACGCCGTGGTGGCGGCCCGGGCCTGTGCGCTCAACGCCCTGGCGGCCGCGGCATCGGTGGCGGGCGGCGTCGATGCGATCCGCGGCATCGACAAGGTCGTCGTCTACGTGGCCAGCGACCCCGGTTTCACCGCCCAGCACACGGTCGCCAACGGGGCCTCCCAGCTGTTCCTCGACGTGTTCGGCGAGACGGGGCGTCACGTTCGCAGCGCCGTCGGAGTGCGGGCGCTTCCGCTCGATGCTCCCGTCGAAGTCGAACTGATCGTCACGGTCTGAACGGTCGACGGCTCACCCGGCCAGCGGCTCGGACTCCCCGAAGTGCCGCCCGACGGCCTCGTCATAGCGATGCACGAGGTCGGGCCGCTCGATGATGTCGCCCAATTCCTCCATCAGCCGGCGGTAGGGGGCGGGGCGGGCCGCCTCGCCCATCAGGCCCAACCGCCAGATCACGCCGGCGGTCGGTCCCAGGCCGCCGGCAACACTGATCTCACGCCGGCGCAACTCCGTGCGCACCGCGTCGTCGTCGATCTCGTCGGGCAGCCGCAACGCGAGCACGGTCGGCAGCCTGTCCTGCACCCTGGCGACGTAGTGGGTGAATCCCACCGGCCCGAGGGTGTCGATGATCACCTTCTCCATCGTCACCGCCCGCAGGTGACGGGATTCGAGCCCCTCGTCCATCGCGGCGTGCAGCGCGGCGTGGAAGGCGTAGTGCAGGTTGACCGGGACCGTGTGGTGGTAGGTGTGATCGACCCAGTAGGCGTAGAGCCCCTCGAAATCGCAGTACCACAGGGGGCAGGGGGTTCGGCGGGCGTAGAACCTCGAGAACGCGCGCTCGGAGATGGCGATGGGAGCCAGCCCGGGCGGCGCCGACAGGCACTTCTGTGACCCGGTGTAGGCGTAGTCGATGCCCATCGCAGCCATCCCGAACGGTCGCATGCCCGCGGTGGCCACGGCGTCGACACTGAACAGGGCGCCGCTGTCGCGCACCACATCGGCGATCTCCTCGACGGGGTTGAGTACTCCGGTCGAGGTCTCGCCGTGCACCAGGGCGACCATCTGGACGCCATCGAGGTGGGCGGCGACGGCGTCAGGGTGGATCGCCTCCCCCAGCGGTGCGGTGACCAGGCGTACCGTCGCGCCGTAACGCGCGGCCATCTCGGCCATCCGGCGTCCGAAGCTGCCGTTCGCGCACACCAGCACGGAGTCGCCCGGCTCGACGAGATTCGCGAACCCGGTCTCCATGCCGAGCGATCCGCTGCCGCCCAGCAGGGCGGTGAACGCCTCGGGTTCGGTGCCGTACATCGTGCGCAGGTCGGCCTGGATCTCGCGGTTGAGTTCGAACACCTCGGGGTCCATGTGGCCGAGCATGCTGCGCATGAGGGCGCGTTGGCCGGCCGGGTGGATGGGAGTCGGCCCGGGAGTCAGCAAGACGTGCTGATCGTGCGGGTCGGAGAACGAATGGTGCTGCGCGCGCATGAGCCCACCCTATGAGCGGGCCCCGGTCGGGCGGGTGGCTGCCCATGGATGCTCGGCTACTCTTGCCGCGTGCCGAAGATCCGGAAACCACCGCGTCCGGAGCAGGTCGAGGCTTCGCGACACCACTACGACCTGCTGTGCCGGGCCTACCCTGACGCCGCCTGCGAACTGGACTTCACCTCACCGTTCGAGCTGCTGGTGGCCACGGTGCTGTCGGCACAGTCGACCGACCGGCGCGTCAACGGCGTGACCCCCACACTGTTCGCGCGGTTCCCGACTCCCGCTGCGCTGGCCGACGCCGACCCGGCCGAGGTCGAGCAGATCGTCCGGCCGACCGGCTTCTACAAGGCCAAGACCGAGTCGATCATCGCGATCGCCCGTGACGTCGTCGATCGCTTCGACGGGCAGGTGCCCGGAACGCTCGCCGAGTTGGTGACCCTGCGAGGGGTCGGACGCAAGACCGCCAACGTGGTGCTCGGCGACGCCTTCGGCGTGCCGGGGATCACGCCCGACACCCACTTCATGAGGGTGTCCCGGCGCCTCGGCTGGACGACGGCCACCAAGCCCGACGACGTTGAGGACGAGGTGGGGGCGTTGTTCCCCGACGGGGACTGGACGCCGGTGTCGCACCTGCTGATCTGGCACGGGCGGCGCTGCTGCCATGCTCGACGTCCCGCGTGCGGGGCCTGCCCGGTGGGGGAGTCGTGCCCCGCCTACGGCGAGGGCCCGACCGACCGTGCGCTCGCGCTGACCCTGGTGAGGGAGCCCCGAGGATGATGCGACGAGTCGTGGTGGCCGCCGTCGCGGCGGCGCTGGCCCTGAGCGGCTGCGGACAGAACGCCCCGACGCCCGCATCGACAAGCACCGCCGGCCAGACGTCGGCCGGACCCTCGCTGCTCGACCTGCGCAAGGCCGCTGGGATCGCCGCCTGCCCCGCCACCGATCTCGCTGCCAAAGCGACCGGCAACGGCCTGCCCGCGACCGTCTTCGACTGCCTCGGCGGCGACTCGTCGGTCAACCTGGCCGGCCTGCCGAAGGGTACGCCCATCGTGCTGAACTTCTGGGCCCAATGGTGTGGTCCGTGCCGGCAGGAGGGGCCGATCCTCGGACAGGTCTATGCGAAGGCCAAGGGCAAGGTGCGCATGCTCGGCGTGATGGAGGTCGATCCGCAACCGGGCGCGGCGATCCAACTCGCCCAGCACGACGGCATGCTCTACCCGATGATGGTCGACCCCGACGGCAAGGCCCGCACCGCGCTCCGGGTGACCGCGCTGCCGCAGACCCTGTTCATCGACGCGCACGGGGTCGTCGTCAAACGGGTCGTGGCCGCCTTCGACTCCGCCCAGCAGCTCGAATCGACGATCCAGAAGACCTTCGGGATCAGCCTTGGCTGAGCGAGCGCGGCCTCCCGGCTGGTTGCAGGGTCTCACGGAGCAACTCGCCGATGCAGGTGATCCGCTCGCGCCGGTGGTCGCGACGCGCCCAGCCCCTGGGGTGAGGGCGGCCGCGGTGCTCGCCCTGCTCGCCGACGCTCGGCGTCCCGACCTCACCTTCATCGAGCGGGCCGCGACCCTGCGCCAGCATGCCGGGCAGATGGCCTTCCCCGGAGGTGGTGTCGATGCGGGCGACACCGACGAGGTGGCCGCAGCGCTGCGTGAGACGAGTGAGGAGATCGGGCTCGACCCGCACGCGGTCACCGTGTTGGGCAGGCTGCCCGCCGCCCACGTCGCCGCCAGCGGATTCGACGTGACCACCGTCGTCGGGTTGTGGTCGGGCCGTGAGCCCGTCGGGGTGGTCGATCCGCTGGAGGTGTCGTCGGTGCACCGCTTCGCGATCGACGACCTGGCCTCTCCCGAGCATCGCCGCACCGTGCAGCACCCCAGCGGCTACCGGGGCCCGGCCTTCCTCTTCGACGACGTGCCGGGCGGACCGATCGTCGTGTGGGGATTCACCGGGCACCTCGTCGACCGCCTGCTGGCGCTCGGTGGGTGGGAGCGCCCGTGGGATCGGTCCCAGGTCATGGAGATCCCACCGAGGTTCCTGCGGCGGAGATGACACCGCTCAGCCGGGGCACCGACTCTGCAAGACTTGATGTCATGCCAGAACCCGTGTCCGAGCGTGTCCCTTCCACCGGTTCCGACGTCGCGGCCGCGGCGCGCGCGGCGCGTCCCGATGGATGGTGGCGACGGGCCGTCGTCTACCAGATCTACCCACGCTCGTTCGCCGACGCCGACGGCGACGGCGTCGGCGACCTGCGCGGGATCATCTCCCGCCTCGACCACCTGCATCGCCTGGGCGTCGACGTCGTGTGGCTGTCGCCGGTCTATCGCTCGCCCCAGGACGACAACGGGTACGACATCTCCGACTACCAGGACATCGATCCGTTGTTCGGCACCCTCGCCGACCTGGACGAGCTGATCGCCCAACTGCACGGGCGTGGCATGAAGCTCATGATGGACCTCGTCGTCAACCACACCTCCGATGAGCATCCGTGGTTCACACAGAGCCGCGACGCCCTCGGCCCGCGCTCCGACTGGTACATCTGGCGTCCGGTACGCGAAGGGTTCGAGCCGGGAGAACCCGGCGCGGAACCGTCGAACTGGCGCTCGGCGTTCTCGGGTCCGGCCTGGCAGTACGACCAACAGCGCGGCGAGTATTACCTGCACCTGTTCAGCGTCAAGCAGCCCGACCTCAATTGGGAGAACCCCGAGGTGCGCACGGCCATCCACGACATGATGCGCTGGTGGGTCGACCGCGGCGTCGACGGGTTCCGGATGGACGTCATCAACTTCATCTCCAAGCGCTACCCCCTCACCGACGGGCCGACGGCACCCGGGCAGGCGCTGCTCGTTCGACGGAGCGGCTTTCATCGACGGGCCTCGGATGGATGAGTTCTTCCAGGAGATGCATCGTGGCGTGATGGAGGGCCAGAATCTCATCACTGTCGGCGAGATGCCGGGTGTCACCCTCGAGCGGGCCGCCAGCTATTCCAACCCCGACAACCGCGAGATCGATATGGTCTTCCAGTTCGAGCACGTGGGCCTCGACGAAATGCCCGGTGGCGGCAAGTGGGCCCTCAAGCCGCTCGACCTGCGCGACCTCAAGCGAAACCTGGCCCGCTGGCAGGACGGCCTCGAAGGCAGGGGCTGGAACTCCCTGTACTGGAACAACCATGACCAGCCGCGGATCGTGTCCCGCTGGGGCGACGACTCGCCGGAGTTCCGGGTCGTATCGGCGAAGACGCTCGGCACGGTGCTGCACCTGCTCAAGGGCACCCCCTACATCTACCAGGGGGAGGAGCTGGGCATGACCAACGCCCACTTCACCTCGATCGGGCAGTACCAGGACATCGAAGTGCGCAACCATTACCGCGAGGCGATGGCGCTGGGCGCCGAGGAGGCCGGCCTGCTGCGGAGCTATGCGACGAAGAGTCGGGACAACGCCCGCACCCCCATGCAGTGGGACGACAGCGTCCATGCGGGCTTCAGCACCGGTGTTCCGTGGCTCGAGGTGAACCCGAATCACCGCGAGGTCAACGCCGTGCGCGCCGCCGCCGAGCCCGACTCGGTGTTCCACCACTACCGACGGCTCATCGAACTGCGCCACACCGATCCTGTGGTGCGCGACGGCTTGTTCGCGTTGCTGGCCCCCGACGACCCCCAGGTGTTCGCCTACACCCGCACGCTCGGAGCGGCGTCGATCCTTGTGGTGGCCAACATGTCGAGCGTCGCGGCCACGATTCCCCCGGACGTGCCCGACCCCGGCGGTGAGGCGCTGGTGTGCACCCACCCGCAGGCGCGCGCCCGCACCCTTGCCCCGTGGGAGTCGCGGGTGACCCGACTGGCCTGACGTCAGGGCAGCCGGCGGCGCGATCGGCGTCCGGACCCGGCGCGGTGGTCAGCGCGTGGACAGATCCTTCGCCTGCTTCTTCGCCGCCGCCAGCCCGGCACGGGCCAGTTGATTCGCGGCGACGGTGTCCTTGCCCCGCTGCACCGACGCCTTGATCGCCTCGACGCTGGCCTTGGCCTCGTCGATCGTCTGCTGCGGCGGACCCACCTTCTTCAGGGCGCCCTTGCCCACCACCGCGGCGATCGCGGCGATGACCAGGAGCACGACCGCCATGCAGACGAACCCGAGCGCCAGGCTCGCGACGGCGTTCCAGCTCAGCGCGTCGAAGAAGATCAGTGAGAACGCAAAGCCGCCGGCGACGAACAGCAACGAGGCGGCGTTCAGGGCGAGGTAACCGGCGGCACCAAACGCTCCGCCACCGATGCCGGCGTTCTTCGCGATGGGCTTCATCTCGGCCTGCCCGAGGGCGACGAGGTCCTTGCCCATGCGCTGGCCGTCGTCTTTGATGTTGGTGATCACATCGGCGATGTTCACGCGTTCGCTCATGGTGCCCTCCACTCGGGGTTCATTCAGCAGACCACACTAGCCTGTCACGCCCGGGTCAGGGCGGGGGCGTGGGCGACCGGGGTCACGCCCGGGCGTGCCGTCGTCCCCCCATGGCGGCGGCCGCGCCTCCGATCGCCGCCGAGATCAGCGAGGCGACCAGAACGGCCGCCTTCGCCGTACCGGCGAGGGCGTCGTCGCCCGCGAAGGCCAGGTCGCACATGAGCAGTGCCACGGTGAAACCGATGCCCGCCAACTGGGCGGCGGCGAACACGTCGTGGCGCGTGATGCCGGGAGCGTATGCGGCACGGGTGAACCGGGTCGTCAGCGCCCCCGTGACCGCGATCCCGACGACCTTGCCCACGACCAGGCCGAGGACGATGCCGAGCGGCACGGCGGTGGTGAACACCGCGCCGAGCGATGACGCGTTGATCGGTACGCCGGCACTGACCAGTGCGAACAGCGGGACGGCCACCACGGCCGACCACGGTTCGAGGCGATGCTGCCAGGTGTTCACGGGATCATGCTCGTCGTCGGGATCGCTGCGGATGCTCAGGCCCACGAGCACTCCCGCGATGGTGGCGTGCACCCCCGACTGCAGCATGAACCACCAGGCGCCCGCCGCGAGGGCTACGACGAAGATGGCCTGGTCACGGCCGATTCGCTGCAGCAGGAAGAGTGCCGCCACGCTTGCGATCGACGCCGCCAACCACCACCACGAGATGCTGCCGGTGAACACCACCGCGATCACCAGGATCGCTCCGAGATCGTCGACGATCGCGAGTGTCAACAGAAATGCCCGCAGAGCGGTCGGCAGCTTGGCTCCGGTGATGGCCAGTACCGCCAGCGCGAAGGCGATGTCGGTCGCCATCGGCACCGCCCAGCCCATTCGTGACGCTCCGGCGGGGACGGTGACGGCCAGGTAGACGAGGGCCGGCACCACCATTCCGCCGAGCGCCGCCAGGATCGGAACGAGGGCGTCAGCCGGCCGACGAAGCGACCCTTCGGTGAGTTCCCGCTTCAATTCCAGCCCCGCGACCAGGAAGAACAGCGTGAGCAGGCCGTCGGCGGCCCACTCGTGCACGCTGAGCGCGCCGACGTGCAGGTGGACGACGTGCGAGTAGCTTTCCGCCGACAGATTGGCCCACAGGAGCGCGGCAACCGTCGCGGCGAGCATCAGCCCGCCACCGACGGTCTCGTCGCGCAGGATCTCGGCCAGATGGCGCCGATCCCGTTCGTTGCCCTCGGTGAAGACGAATCTGGCGATGGTGTCACGGATCACAGGATGTCCTGTCGTCGGGTGGGCCGGCGGGAGAGGGCACCGGGCAGGGCGGTCAGAAGCTGATGATCAGGGCGTCGGTGGCGAGGTCGATCGAGGCGGTGAGTTCGTCGTGGTCGACAAAGCCCCGCCAGATCTTCAACTGGTAGGGCAAGCGGACGCTGTCGAGGCCGCCGGTGGTGTCGTCGAACAATTCGCCCACCTGAGCGAGCAGGTCGGCGCGCCGGCCGGCGTCCGCCGCGGCGATGCGGGGCTGGGACGTCACCATCGCGAGCAGGTCATGGCGGGACATGGGTGCCCAGATGCGGAACCCCTTGGCGTCGTGTTCGGGGAAGTACTTGCTGGCCAGCAGCGCGTCGGCGGCCGAGTCACCGTAGTCGCCGCGCATCGCCTCGGGATCGAGCGTGCGCAGCAACGAGGCCAGCCGGCGAACCCAGGGAACGGTGTCGTCACGCACGAGATAGCTGACGGCGACGTGCCCACCGGGTCGCAGCACCCGGGCGATTTCCGACAATGCGGCGGAGGGCGCGAACCGGTGGAAGGCCTGATGCACGATGACGGCGTCGAACTGGCAGGGATCGAACGGGAGGGCCTCGGCGCGGGCCGCGATCGTGGGCACGGCGTCGGTGTGGCCGCGGTGGCGTGCGGCGGCGTCGCTGGCCACGGTGAACACCTCGTGGCCGTGGCGGCCCAGGGCGGAGGCCACCGAGCGGGGCCCGTCGATCAGCAGCAGCCGGGCACCGGCGCGGGCGGCCATGTGGGCGAGCGCGGCCGCGGGAAACGTGGTGCGGATCGGCTCGGCCATGCGGCCCAGGATACCGACTCGGGTTGTCCACACCCTGAGGCGAACCGGTGGGTTGTCCCCAGGTGCCCCGATGCCCGGGCCCGCGGGACGCCTGCGTCCAGACAGTCGGGGCATGCGTTCAACTCTTCCGCGCCCGCTGGCAGCCGCCGACCTCCACGGCAACGGGTCACCCCTCGTGATCTCGCGTGAGCAGCTGATCGTCGAAGCGGTGTTGGCGGCCGCGGCCAGCACCGGCGTCATCCCGATCGTCACCGACGAAGGTCCAGCGGTGCTCCGGGGCTGGCGGGGGGCTCCCTGCGTGATCGTCGGTGCCGATCTCGCCGCCATGGTCGCCTCGCTCGGGCTGCCGCGGCGCACGGCCGTCCACATCGTCGGCACCGAGCGCGACGAGCTGGTGGGCTGGTCGGTGCCGCTCGACGCCTCGGTCATCGTCATCCCCGATCAGTCGGCACTGCTCGCGTCCGTGGTCGACTCGCGCCTCGACGACGGGGTCGGGGGCGCACGGCTGGTGCGCGTGGTCGGGGCCTCGGGCGGGCTCGGCGCCAGCAGCCTGGTGGCGGGCCTTGCCCACCTGGCCGCGGGGCGGTCGATGTCGTCGGTGGCCGTCGAACTCGATCCGTGCGGCGGTGGGCTCGACCTGCTGTTCGGTGCCGAAGACGTTCCCGGATGGCGCTGGAACGACCTGCGCGGTGCCAGCGGACGCATCGAGAGCCTCGCAGGTCACCTGCCCCAGGTGTCGGGGGTCGACGTGCTCGCCATGTCCCGACCGGAAATCACGCTGCCTCGAGCGCGTCCGCGACGTGGCGCGGCCGAGCCCCGGTGCGAGCCGCCCGGGCTCCCATCGCCCGGGGCCGTGCGCAGCGTCGTCGCGGCCCTCACCCGGTCCCACGATCTCGTGGTGGTCGACTCGGGGGTGGGGCCGGTCACCATCGGAGACCAGTGGGCCCGCACCAGCACCGTGATGTTCGTCGGGGCCAGCCCGCGCGGCATCGTGGCCGCCTCGGCCCGTCTCGCCACACTCGCGGCCGGCGAGGCGTCGGTGGTTGTCCGTCGCGGGGTTGGACGCACCATCGACGCCGACGTGGTCGCCACCACCCTCGGCTGTCGGCTGGTGGGGGTTGTTCACGACGACCGCCGCCTGCCGATGGCCGACGCCGCCGGCGATCCGCCGGCACGTGCCCGGGGCCGCTTCCGTCGCGACGTCGACCGGTTGCTCACCGAGGTGCTGCGTGATGACTGACGACGACATCGAACTCATCCGCATGCGACTGGCGACGATCGGACACGACATCACTCCCGACACCGTCGCCGGGGTGGCCCGCGACCTCGGCATGGTCGTCTCCGATGCTCTGGTGCTGCACGCTCTCGAACGGCTCCGACGCACCAGCGTCGGCGCCGGCCCGCTCGAGCCGCTGCTGCACCTACCCGGGGTCACCGATGTACTCGTCAACGGTGCGCATGCCGTCTACGTCGACCGGGGCGACGGGCTCGAGCTCACCGATGTCGCGTTCGCGTCCGACGACGAGGTCCGTCGACTGGCGGCCCGACTCGCGGCGTCGGTGGGGCGTCGTATCGACGACGCGAGCCCGTGCGTCGACGCCCGGCTGGCCGACGGCACCCGGGTGCACGCGATTCTGTCGGTGCTCGCCGACCCTGGCACCTGCCTGTCGCTGCGGGTTCCGGCCCGGCACACCGTGTCACTGGAACGGTGGGTCGCCACCGGGTCGCTGCATCCCCGCCTCGACGTCGTGCTGCGGGCAATCGTCACGCGGCGGCGGGCCTTCCTGATCAGCGGGGGCACCGGCTCGGGCAAGACGACCCTGCTGGCGGCCATGTTGTCGCTGGTGCCCGAGTCGGAACGACTCGTCATCTGCGAAGACTCCCGTGAACTCGCCCCCCGGCATCCGCACTGCATCCGGCTCGAGAGCCGCGTCGCGAACGCCGAGGGGGCCGGGGCGGTCGATCTCACCACCCTGGTGCGGCAGGCGCTGCGCATGCGGCCCGACCGGCTCATCGTGGGCGAGGTGCGGGGGGCCGAACTGTGCGACCTGCTCTCGGCGCTCAACACCGGTCACGAGGGCGGATGCGGCACCGTCCACGCCAACTCGGTGGGCGACGTCCCGGCACGGCTCGAGGCCCTGGCGGCGCTCGGGGGGATGGACCGGGCCACCACCCACGCCCAGGTCGCCGCGGCGCTCGACATCGTCATCCACGTGAGCCGCGGTTCCGACCGAGGGCGCCGGGTGGCTCAGCTCGGACTCGTGCGGCGCGACGGGTCCGGGGTGGTCCGGATCGAGGGAGCCGCGTCCGTTGGCGACGACGGACGACTGGTCCGCGGTCCGGCGTGGGCCGATCTGGAGGAGCTCATTCGATGAGCGGGTCGCAGATCCTCGCGCTGGCGGTGGTGGCGGCCGGTGTCTCGGCCTCGCTCATCGTGGGAGCGCCCCCTGGGCGACGCCTGGCCGGCCGGCCCGCCGTACCCTCCCGACGCCGCCGGTCGCGCGACCGGAATCTCGTCCGGATGGTCGTGGCTGTCGCCCTCGTCAGCACCGTCGCGGTCGGGGTGTCGGCATCCTTGGTGGTCGTCGCGGTCGCCGTGGTCGTGGTGGTCGCCGCGCATGTGGTTCTGAACCACCGCGACGCCCGGGCCGAGGCGGCCCGGCGCCACGATGTCGCCCGGGCCTGCCGGGTGCTGGCCGCCCAACTGCGGATCGGGCAGGTGCCCGCCGTGGCCCTGCGGTCCGCCGCCCTCGATTGCCCACCGCTCGAGCGGGCGGCAGCGGCGCAGGCCATCGGGGGCGACGTGGTGACGGCCCTGCACCAGGTCGAGGCGCGGCCGGGGCACGAGGGGCTCGGCGATCTCGCCATGGCCTGGGCGTTGGCGGATCGCACCGGGGCCCCTCTCGCCCACCTGGCGACCAGGGTCAGCGAATCCCTGCGCACGGTCGACACGCACCGGTCCGCGGTCTCGGCTGAGCTCTCGGCCCCCAGGGCAAGCGGCCGGATCCTGGCCGTGCTACCGGCGGCCGGGCTGATGCTGGGCGTCGTCGTCGGCGGTGATCCCCTGGATTTCCTCGCCTTCACCCTGGCCGGGCGGTCGTGCCTGCTGGGAGGGGTGCTGCTCGCGGCAGGCGGCGTTCTCTGGACCGAACACCTCGCCGACAGGGCCGCGCGATGAGTGGTCCGACCGTGATCGGGATCGCCGCGGCGGTCGTGGCCGTGTGGATCCTCGTCGGCAGCCCGCGGGCTGAGAGGCGTCGGGTCGAGGGTTCACCCCCTCGCCGGGGAGCCGTGGTGGTGTGGTCGCGTGGTCGCCTGGTCGCCGCCACCGCGTCGGGATCGGTGGGCTGGCTGCTCGCGGGCCTGGTGGGCAGCGGTGTGAGCGCAGCGGTCGCACCCGCCTGCGCCGCGCTGGGCTGGTGGTGGTTCGGCCGGCTCGAACCCCAAATCGTCCGCCGTCAGCGTGTGGCTGAAGCCGATGATTTGCCGATCACCCTCGACATGGTGGCGGCCTGCCTCGAAGCCGGCGCCCCCTTGAGGGCCGCGGTCCGCCAGGTGGCCGATCTGGCGCCGGTCGGCACATCAGGCACGCTCGCGCGACTCGATGTGGCGGTTCGGCTCGGAGTCGATGAGCCGGCGGCCTGGAGCGCGCTCGTCGACGACCCGGTGTGGGGTGCAGCGGCCCGTGACGTGGTGAGGAGTCTCCAGACGGGTGTTCCCGCGCGTGAGGTGCTCCGCGAGCACGCCGCCGAGGCGCGGGCGGCCGGGCACAACGCCAGATTGGCCCGGGCGCGGGCGGTCGGCGTGTGGTCGGCACTGCCGCTGATGGTGTGTTTCCTGCCGGCGTTCCTGCTGCTGGGGGTGGTGCCGATCGTGGCCGGATTGATCCCCCGCATGCCGTGATGGGTGGGGTGGCGGCCCCCCGCTGCCGCCACCCCACCCATCACGCTCACCCCCCGTCGGCGGCGGGTTCGAGGCCATAGGTGCCGCCGAGGCTCTCGATGGTGGCGCGAACGTGCGCGTCGATGAGTGCCAGGTCGTCGTGCGCCCGCGCCACGTCGTTCCGGTCGCTCCACCGTGCGACACCGGCCTGCCCGACGCATCCGGTACCGCAGGAGGCGGTCACGACGAGATAGGTGAACGCGGTGCGGATCCTGGTTCCCACCGCGTAGGTGAGAGTCCCGTCATCGCGACCCGCCAGGTAGAGCCGAGGCATCAGCACCGGCGTATCGGCACGGGTGGGCATCGAGGTCCGCAGGCCGTCGAGGAACAGGGGCGCCGCGGTGGGCACCGAGAACACGATCGGAGGCACATGATCGGCTCGGGTGGCATGCCCCGTGCGGCCGGCCACGTCGGCGCGGCGCGCCCCGACCCGCCGCGCGGCTCGGATCGACCCGGTCACACCGGCGCCGACCACCAGAACCGACAGCACGACGGCGAGAATGGCCGCTGCCCATGTGCCCGTCATAGCGTCATCTCGCATTCGTGGTCGGTGGTGGATGGCGGCGTCCCCCGACGCGGCGATCGGACGCACCACCGCCTCCGCCGCCATCCACCAGCAGGCTAACCACGCCGGAGATGTCGGCACCTCCCCCCAATGGGTTGCCATGCGATCCCGTACGGGTGACGCGATCGGCCGCGGTGGTCACGGTCCGCAGGCTCCGGTGGCCCTCAGCGACACCTGCTGCCCTCGTCAGGGCATGGTCGGGCCGCTCCTCTGGACCTGGCGACAGCGGAGGGGCATGTTTCTGGCACCCTGTCGGTGTGGAATCACTCTCACTCGACGAGTCCCGGGCCGAACTCGCCGAGGCGCTGAACCAGGCACGCATCGCCCGGCATCTGTCCATCCGGGCGGCCGCCCGGATCGCCGGCGTACCGGCGGCGACGATGCAGGGGTGGTTGAGCGGCCGCTACTTTCCGACGCCCGCGCTGCGCGGCGAGTTCGTCCGGCTTGTGGAGCACCTGGGCCTTGCCGAGCGGCTCAACCCGTCCGTCTGGGGTAGCGGGGGCGGAACGCCGACGCCCGTCGACCGCACGCCGTACCTCGGCCTGAGCCCCTACCGGACCGATGACGCCGACCTGTTCTTCGGGCGGGATGCGGAATCCGATCGGCTGGGGCAGGCGGTGCGCTCGGCGGCCACCACCGCCACGCCGATCGTGGTCGTCGTGGGCGGGTCCGGTTGCGGCAAGTCGTCCCTCGTGTCATCGGGGCTCGCGGGGCGCGAGTGCATGGAGTCGGGGATTCTCAGCGGTTGGCGTCCGCGGTTCCTGACGCTTCCCGAACTCGACGAGGAGGTCGATCGGCCGCAACCGGAGGCGCCGCAGTTGTGGATCGTCGACCAGATCGAGGATGCCCTCGCTTCGGGGCTGAGATTGCCGTCTCGCAGCCTGCGCTCCCTGCCGGGCAGCGTGGTCCTGGTCCTGGTGGTACGTGCCGACGCGTTCGGCGGGCTCACCGACGAGCCGGCCTTGTCGGAGGCCGTGGCGCGTCCGTTCGTGGTGACGCCGCTGCATGCTGACGACGTGCGCCAGGTCGTCCGCGGCCCGTTGGAGCGGGTCGGAGCCCGGATCGACCAGGCGCTGGTCGAGATGATCCTGCGGGACTCGGGCATCGTGTCCGAAGACTCGGCGCTCCCTTCCGGATCGCTGCCGTTGCTGTCGAACGCACTGCTCGCCACTTGGCAGTCCCGCCCCGTCGACCGCCCGATGACGGTCGACGACTATCTTCTCAACGGCGGCCTACCCGGGTCGGTCGACGTGCTCGCCGAGCGGGTCTTCGACCACCTCCCGGCCGAGCAGGCCGGGGCGGCCCGACACACCTTCCTGACCCTCGTCGAGGTCGATCCGACGCTCGTGCTGCGCCGGTCGGTTCCACGCCTCGATCTCACCGAGGAACAGGTGGAGGTGCTCGCGCCGTTCATGGCCGCCCGACTGGTGAGCCTGACCGACGATGACAGGGTCGAGATCGGCCACGACGCCCTGCTCAGCCACTGGGAACGGCTTGCGGGGTGGATTCAGGAGGACCGGGATTCCCTGCGCGCGCTCGATCTCGTCCGGCACGCGGCGGATACGTGGGACGGTCACGCCCGGGCGCCCGAACTGTTGCTCCCTGTGAACCAGTTGCCCGGTGTCCAAGAGCATGTCGCCGCCGACACCGCCTCACCGTTGACGCGGGTCGAGCAGGAGTTCCTCACCCGCAGTGCCCAGCACTTCACCGAGAGACTGGATCAGGAGCGTGCGCAGAACCGCCGACTACGCCGTCAACGTTCTCTGGCGGGAAGCCTGCTGGCCGTCTCGGTGATTCTCGGTGTCGTGATCGGGTCGTTGGCGTGGCGGTACCGCGGTGTCGAATTGGCGGCAGAGTCTCGCCAGGCCGCCGCCGACTCCGTGTCGCTCACGGTGAAGGATCCCAACCTTCGCGCCCAGATGTCCCTGATCGCGTCGAGCCTCAGCTCGACCCGGGAAGCGCGCTCGGCCCTCGTCGAGTCCAGCGGCATCGACGTCCCCACCCGGTGGCTGGGAACGGGAGCGGCCGCCGTTGCCGCGACCCCCGACGGGTCCGTCGTGGTGCGGGCCGACGGTGCCGGCAGGCTCACGGTGTGGCGGGGCACCATCGAACACTCCCCGGGCAAGTCGTTCCAGGTCAGCGACGGGCCCGACCAGTTGTACCGGGTCGCCGTCACGATCGACCGAGGGCGAACGATCGTCGCGGTGGCGGGTCGGGCGACCGCCGGTTTGTGGGACATCACCGGCTCACCGCGCCGATTGACCACGGTCCCCATGAGTGGTGCCACCTTCGCGACAGCGATCTCCGCGTCCACCGGATTCGCGGCGTTCACCGGAGCCACTCGGACGGTGGTGGTCAGCCTCGCAGGGTCGCACAGCACCCTTGCGACCATTCCCGCGGGGGGCCGGGCCGTCGCCATCTCCGGTGACGGGACCCTGTACATCGGAACGTCTCCAGGGGTGACGACCTACCGGCGCACCCCGTCGGGTTTCACCCGGTCGGGTGTCCTCGACGACCCGGCGATCGCCACCGGCAGTCCGGGTTCAGGCGCTCGCGGTCAGCCCCAACGGGGAACTCCTCGCGGTGGGCTACGGCACGACACGGATCAGCTTGTTCAACCTCCACAGCCGACAGTTGATGTCGGGATCGGCCGTGGCCTCCGACTGGATCAACGACGTGGCCTTCTCCCCGGACTCGAAGTCCCTTGCGGTGGCGAGCTCCGACGACCACACCTATGTCGTGCGCGTCAGGGACCTGGCGCCACAGCGGATCCTCAGCAGCCCGACGAAGGTGGTCTCCGTCGCTTGGAGCGGATCGCTGCATGATCACCTCGGGGGTCGATGGCACGGCCAGGGTCTGGTATCCGCAGAGCCCCCTCCTCCGCCGCGGGGGAGGGCCGGTCTGGGAATTCGCGAGCGACCCCGCGGGCACCCATTGGTTCGCAGCCAACAGCGACCACAGGATCATGTTGTGGAGGGTGGATGGCACACGGTTCACCCGGATGCCGGATCCGGTTGTTCCGTCGGGCGTGGCCCTTGCCGAGAGTGTCGCGATCACCCCCGACGGTGTCCGAATGGCAGCGGGCACACGGTCGGGCAAGATGGTGAGTTGGATGCTCGGTTCCGCGGGTGCAGGCCAGCCACATGTCGATCAATTACTTCCCGAGGGGACCCGACTTCTCTCCATCACCTTCGACTCCAGTTCCACGGTGGTCGCCGTCACAGCACCGCATTCGACAGTGACCGCCATCGCGCGGCTGTCGCCGACCGGGACGTGGCAGCCGGAATCGACGATCCACACACCAACGCCGATGTTCGCCGTATTCGATCTCAGCCGTCCTGTCCTCTACGTCGGTGTCGCCGCCGACACCGTGACGGTATGGGATGTTCATGACCCTGCTCACCCCGTCGAGGACTCGTCATCTACCGAATGACGCCACCCCGTCGATTGAGACACAACGGGCCCAGGGCATCTCCTCGCCGTCGGATCGGATATCGGCACGGTGTCACTGTGGAACGTTGACGATCCGGTGCACCCCGTGCTTCAGCGGGCTCACAAGGATGCGCTCTCGGCGATCTACGGGCTTGCGTTCGATCCGTCGGGCACCATGCTCGCGGCAGCCAGCGGGGATGGACTGGAGTGGGGGTGGTCCGTTCCGACCGGGCAGACCCTCTTCGATCTCGATGGGGGCTTCGGACAGGCATATGAGACCAGGTTCGCCGCGGGCGGACGGTTACTCCTCGGCACTGGCCTGAACGGAGACATTCGTGTGTGGGAGCCACGGGTCGCCGAGGCCCGAGCCACCCTGTGCCGACGGATCGGAGACCCGCTGACCGCCACGGAGACGAGCCGATACCTGCCCGGTATCGCGGCGGCGAAACCCTGCGCGTGAGCCCCCGAGCCGTCAACTGACGGATCGCCCGCGCGAGCAGGCCCGCGCACCACCGGCCAGTGGGCATCGTCCACAGGCCGGCTCCGATCGGCCGGTTGTGCACAGTCGGGCCGGAAACCTGCGCCGGTGCGTGGCCCCATCCAGACAGTCAGGGCGTCCGACGGATGGCCGTCGGAATCGACCACCGACTGGAGGGATCCCTCATGCCCCACACTTCACCCGCCCCCGCCCGTGCGACCACGTCACTTCCGGTCTGCGCCCACCCGGCCCCGACCGGGCGGCACACGATGGCGCAGCGCGGCATGGTCACCGCCGAATACGCCGTCGGCATCCTCGCCGCGGTCGCGCTCGCCCTCGTGATGCTCAAGGTGTTCAGCGACAACAGTGTGTTCACGGCGCTGCTGCACTACGTCACCGCCCTCATCGGCCACCTCAGTTCGTTCATCGGCTGATCCGCCGCCGGCCAGCGAATCGCTGTGGGGGTGGTGCACGGGCCACCCCCACTCCGTCGGCGGCCGGCGCCGACGTTTCATCGAGGAGGTTGTCGTGGGCAACATCAGATCGGATAGTGAACTCATCGCGCCCGGGTCGCGCCGCACAATTGATCGCGGCCCCGGCGATCGGGGCATGGTGAGCGTCGAGTTGGCCATCGGCGTGCTGGTCATGATGCTGGTCGCGCTCGTGGGGGCCTTCGTCGTCTCGATGGCCGTGGTGCAGAGTCGGTGTGCCGACACCGCCTCCGCGGTCGCCCGACAACTGGCCCGTGGCGACCATCGGGCCGCCGATCGGGCCCGTGCGACGGCTCCCCGAGGTGCCACGGTGCGGGTGCTCACATCGCCCGGCGCCGTGACCGTGAGTGTCGGGGTCATCGAGCGACTCGGACGCATCGGCCCGGTTCGGCTCACGGCCACCGCACGGGCCGCGGTCGAGCCGGGAGCGGCACCATGACCGTGGGTGTGCGCACGCCGCGCCGCAGGGGCGGGCCGTGCGACCGCGGCTCCGGCACGGTGCTCACCGCCGCCGGCATCATCGTGCTGGTTGTCACCACCTTGGCCGGGTGGTGGGTCGTGGCCTGGACCGATGCGGTCCACCAGTCCCGCAACGCGGCAGACCTGGCCGCGCTGGCCGGGGCGAGCGCCTACGCGGTCTCGCGTGACCCGTGCGAGGCGGCACGGCAGATCGCCGCCGCGAATCGTGCCCGTCTCGTCGATTGCCGGTCGGCCGGCGGCCGCCAGGCCTTCACCGTCACCGTCCGGGTGGCGGTCGAGTTGCATCCTCGGGTCAGAGGCGGGCCCCGGGAGGTGGCGGCCGACGCGGTGGCCGGATCGGGGATGCACTGATTATGGCGGGATCGACTTGGGCGGGATCGACTCGGGTCGGGTTGATCCGGATCGGTTCGTCGCAGGCCGTCGGGTCGCCGAGCAGCGCACCGAGCAGGTCGTGGGCGTGGGGTTTGCTGAGCATCTGGTTCGCGTTGCCGCACTTGGGTGACACCACGCAGGCGGGGCATCCCTCGGTGCATGGGCACGACGCGAGCCGGTCTAGGGTGGCCCGGGCCCACCGTTCGGCCACCTCGAATCCGCGGTAGGCGAAGCCCGCACCCCCGGGGTGTCCGTCGTGCACGATGATCGTGCACGTGCCGGTGTCGGGGTGCGACGCGGTCGAGAGTCCACCGATGTCCCACCGGTCGCACGGGGCGAACACCGGCAGCAGCCCGATCGCGGTGTGCTCGGCCGCGTGCGCGGCGCTGGCGAGTTGCACCTGGGTGAATCCGAGGGTGGCGACGAGCTCGTCGGGGATGATCCACCACATCGCCTGGGTGCGCAGGGTGCGCACCGGCAGGTCGAGGGACGTGTGATCCCACACGTCGTGGGTGATCTCGTCGCGGCGCAGGTATCCGATCACCCTGCTCGAGAGTTCGACATCGCCGCGGCACACGAAGCCCGCGCCGAACGGGCGGCGGCGGTCTTCGCGCAGAATCCGCACATCGTCAAGGGTGCGCGGCTGGGTGTAGTAGCCGGGTCGGGCCTGGTGCACCAGCGCGTGGTTCTCGTCGCCGCGCAACTCGTCGACGATCCACTGGTCGCCGAGGTGCAGGTAGACCGCTCCCTCGTGCACGGTGCGGTCGGCGGCGTCACGATCGACCTGGCCGATCACCCGCCCCGAATCGCGGTCGATGATGTCGAGGGGACGTCCGCCGAGTGAGCGCAGGTCGATGGCGTCGACCGCGCGTTCGGGGCGGGTCCAGAACCAGCCGGAGGGCCGTGCCCGCAGCAGCTGCTGGTGCACGAGCTGCTCGGCCAGCGGCACCATCGAGGGTCCGAACCAGCGCTCGTCGGCACGGGTGAGGTGGGCCTCCTGGGCCGCCGCGGCCAGGTGGGGACCGAGCACGTAGGGATTGTCGGGGTGCAGCACGGTCTGTTCGACGGGTGCGTCGAACAACAGCTCGGGGTGGTCGAACAAATAGATGTCGAGGGGATCCTCGCGGGCGGCGATGACGACGAGCGCGTCGCGCTCGCCCCGGCCGGCTCGGCCCGCCTGCTGCCACAGGGCCGCCAGCGTGCCGGGGAAGCCGGCGATGACCACGGCGTCCATGCCCGCGATGTCGATGCCCAACTCGAGCGCGGTGGTGGCCACGACACCCGCGAGGGCCCCCGACGACAGGCTCTGCTCGATGTCGCGCCGGTCGGTAGCCAGGTAACCGGAGCGGTAGCTCGCGATCTCGCCACCGGCGGTGACGAGGTGCTGGGCCGCCACCGCCGTGAGTTCGGCCTGCTTTCGCGACGAGACGAAGGTGATCGTCTGGCGTCCGTCGTCGACCAGCGCCGCCGTGAGCCGGGCCGTGTCGTGTGCCAGCGACTGGGAGGGCCTCCACAGCACGACGTCGCGGGAGGCGCGGGCCGAGGAATCGACGTCGACCACCGCCACCGTCGGTTCACCGATGAGGCGACCACCCGGCTTCACCCGCATTCGTCGAGGTCGCGCTCGCGAGCAGGAACACCGGATCGGCACCGTATTGGGCGCACAGGCGGCGCAACCGGCGAACCACGGCGGCCACGTGCGCGCCGAACACCCCCCGATAACGGTGCGACTCGTCGATCACGACGTAGCGCAACGACGCCAGGAACCGCGACCAGCGCGCGTGGTTCGGCAGCACCGAGCGGTGCAGCATGTCGGGGTTGGTGAGCACATAGGTGGCGAAGTCGCGGGCGAACCGGCGTTCGGCCTCGTCGGAGTCGCCGTCGAGGGTCGCGATCACGCCACCCCGATGGGCCCAGGGCACGCGCCGCCCGCAACTGGTCGTGGGCGAGGGCCTTGGTGGGGGCGATGTAGAGCGCCGTGTGCCCACGGGCCCCGAGCCGAGCGCGCGCCGTATCGGGCAGGCGGCCCACCACGCCGTCGGCGACAGCGGTGGCCGCCATCACCGGCATGAGGTAACCGAGGGTCTTGCCGGACGCCGTGCCCGTGCCGATGGCCGCGTGTCTGCCGGCGAAGGCGAGGTCGGCGAACTCCCGCTGATGCCGCCACGGCCGTGGCACCCGGTGGCGGTGACCGAGTCGACGATCTCGCCGGGCAGCCACAACGGCCACCCGGCCCGGATGCCGTCGGAGGCGGCGCGATGGTGCACGAACGCGACCGACTCGTCGTCGCGCAACCACTCCGGAATCGCCATGCGCACCAGCGTGCCACGCGGGGCCGACAGCGTCGGCGCATGCAGACCGCGTCCCGGAGGCCGGGCCCGGCACCGATGCCGGGGCGGAGAGTCAGGCGGGCCGCATGATCCCCGCGGCGACCAGTCGCGCGGCCAGGGCGGCGTTGAGGGCGGCCCACTCCCGCAGGTCGGGGGGTGACGCCGCGGCCAGCCTCTCGCCCGTCGGGGGATCGACGAGCGTGGTGCGCCACTCGTCGATCGCGCCGCCAGTCCGGTCAGGGTGAGCAGCAGACCGGACGCCGCGCCGTGCACGGTGGTGACGGCCGTGTCGGGTCCGGTCATGCGCTGCGGGGCCAGGACCCATCGCCGGCCGCGAGTTCCTCGGTGATCGCGGCCGCGGCCTCGAAGGCAAGGCGTGTGGACATCTCATCGCGCAGCGACGTCAGCGTCGATTCCAGTCGGCTCAGCGCACGGGGCTCGCCGCTGAGCACCTCGTGCAGGCGACGCCGCGAACCGCTCACGATCGTCGGGGCCGACCCCGCGCACCTCGGCGAGCGAGTGCTGCTCGCGCGACATCGCGGTGCCCTCACGTGCAGCGGACAGGCCCGCAGCAGCCCCGAGCGGGCGGCGCTCGCCTTTTCGCTGCCGAGCACCGGGCCGAAGACCGCCCCGTGACGCCGGGCGCTGCACGGCCACGATGGACAACCCGGGTGTTCGGGGGTTGGTGTCGAGAACCAACCAGACCGGTTGCTCCGTCACCGCCCCGGACCCGGTTGAACCGGGGCAAGGAGCGTTCCAGCAGGTTGCGCTCGAGCCATGCCGCCTCGTGGACGCCCGCGCATTCGAGCGCTTCCACCTCCGCCAGCTGGGCCACCATCCGGCGCAGGTGGGGCCGGTCGTCCAAGGGGCCGGCGTAGCTGCGCACGCGTGACCGGAGATCGGTGGCGCGGCCCGTGTACATGACCCGATGGCGCTCGTCGCGGAACCGGTAGACACCCGGCGCGTCGGCAACATCGGCCAGGCAGCCTCCACCAGCGGGACCCCGCACCGCGCCGGACGCGGTGACAGGGCGGTGCTGTGGTCGCGGCACCGTCCAACGCTAGCGGAGCCCGCCGCGCTCGGGATGGCACAGTGGGGCCATGAACCGTGCGCCGAACGAGCACCGTCAGGGGCGCTCGCCCCCGAACACATCCGCGAGCTGCGGGCTCGCCTGGTGGCGGCGGGATACACCCTCGACGCCGTGGTGGCGCGTCGGGCGACGCCGGGCAGGCCGGTCTGCTGCGCAACTCGACGGTGCCCGCCGAAATGGCGATCGCGGCGCCGACCGACCCGCAGGCCACGCTCGTCCGGCTCTGGTTGCTGCAAGTTCCCGTCGACGTGGGACGCCGCCGAACGGGTGCGCTCGACCTGGCCCCGTGCTGGACGCCGGCATCCTGCGCCGCGACGGCGACATGGTGCGCGCGGGCGTCGACATCCGTCCCTACGGCGGCGACCAGCCGGTGCGTGGTGAGTCCGACAGCGGTTGGGTCGTCAGCGATCTGGCGCCGGGCATGAATCAGGTGACCATCGCCGACCCGACCCGACTACGTGCTCGGGGTGTCGCCCGCCTCGACGTCGCTGGCGCAGCTCACCGCGCGGCACCCGGTGGGGTCGGCGCTCGACCTCGGCACCGGGTGCGGGGTGCAGGCCTTGCACCTGGGCGAGGCACGCCGGTCGGGTCGTCGGCACCGACGTCAATCCCCGCGCGCTGCGGCTGGCCTCCCTGACCATGGCCCTCAACGACGCCGACGTCGATCTGCGGGAGGGCAACCTCTACGACCCGGTGGCGGGGGAGCGGTTCGACCTCATCGTCACCAACCCGCCCTACGTCATGAGCCCACCGGCGAGTGACGCCGAACGGCTCACCTACCGGGAGGGCACGTTCCGCGGTGACGGACTGGTACGGGCGGTGGTCGAGGGTGCCCCCCGGCACCTCACCGACGGGGGCATGCTGCAGGTGCTGGGCAACTGGGCGGTCGTCGACGGCGTCCCCTGGCAGGACCGGTTGGCGTCGTGGGTCGAGGGCAGCGGCTGCGACCTGTGGGTGGTCGAACGGGAACGCCTCGACATCTACGACTACATCGAGATCTGGCTCACCGACGCCGGCCTCGCCGGGTCGGCGGTGTGGCGCTCCCGCTACGACGCATGGCTCGACTACTTCTCCGCGCTCGGCATCGGCGCGGTCGGCATGGGATGGATCGACACTCACCAACGCCCACCGTGACGACCCGACGTCGACGTGGAGTCCTGGCCGCACGCGGTCGAGCAGCCCGTCGGGCCCGTGTTCGCCGCGCGCCCGAGCGCCGTCACGGCCGCCACGCTCCCGGTGCCGAGTTGCTCGCGGCGCGCTGGCGGCTCGCCGAATCGGTGTCGCAGGAGACGATCGGCGAGCCCGGCTCCGCCGATCCCGCCCATGTCGTGCTGCGCAGCGCCACCGGACTGCGCCGCGCGATCGAGGTGTCGACGCTCACCGGCGGCGTGCTCGGCGCGTGCGATGGCGAACTGCCGCTCGGCGGCATCGTCGCGGCGGTCGCGTCGTTGCTTGCGGTGCCGGTGGCCGATGCCGTCGCCGAGACCGTCCCGTGGTCCGGCAGGCCCTTCGGCAGGGGCTTCTCGTCGACGCTCGGGAGTAGCGGCGTCGTCGACGGTCGGGTCGGGCGGCTACCATTCGGAGACGGCGGCCCCCTCGGCCGCACCGCACGACCCGGAAGGCACCCATGGCAGCGACCCCTCGCAAGCTCGTCATCGTCGAGTCGCCGAAGAAGGCGACCCAGATCGGCAGCTTTCTCGGCTCCGGTTACGTCGTGGAGTCCTCTCGCGGGCATGTCCGCGACCTGCCGACCGGGGCTGCCGAGGTGCCCGCGAAGTACAAGGGCGAGAAGTGGGCACGCACGGGGGTGAACGTCGAGCACGGTTTCGAGCCGCTCTATGTCGTGGCGTCCGACAAGAAGGCCACGATCAAGGCCCTCAAGGAACATCTCAAGGACGCCGACGAACTCCTGCTCGCCACCGACGGTGACCGTGAGGGCGAGGCGATCGCCTGGCACCTGTTGCAGGAGCTCAAGCCCAAGGTGCCCGCGAAGCGGATGGTGTTCCACGAGATCACCCCCGAGGCGATCCACGAGGCGGTCGAGAACCCGCGGGAGATCGACACCGACCTCGTCGACGCCCAGGAGACGCGCCGCATCCTCGATCGCCTGTACGGCTACGAGGTGAGCCCGGTGCTGTGGAAGAAGGTCATGCCGAAGCTGTCGGCGGGCCGCGTCCAGTCGGTGGCCACCCGCCTCATCGTCGACCGCGAACGGGACCGGATGGCGTTTCGCGCTGCCGACTTCTGGGATCTCGACACCCGCCTCGACGCCGGCGAGGGTGCCGAGCCCCGGCTGTTCCCGTCGCGACTGGTGAGTCTCGACGGGCGCCGGATCGCGCAGGGGCGTGACTTCGATTCGCTGGGCAACCTCACGGGCGACGCCGGTCGCGCTCGACGAGGAGGCCGCGACCGCGCTGGCAGGCGCACTCCGCGAGGCGCCGTTCACGCGTCGTCAGCCGTCGAACGCCGGCCCTACACCCGGCGTCCGTACGAGCCGTTCCGCACCACGACGCATGCAGCAGGAGGCGGGTCGCAAGCTCGGGTTCTCGGCCGAACACGCGATGCGGATCGCCCAGACGCTCTACGAGGGCGGCTACATCACCTACATGCGAACCGACTCGATCACGCTGTCGCAGACGGCGATCCAGGCGGCCCGGGCCCAGGCGCGCCAGTTGTTCGGCGACGAGTACGTGCCGGCCAAGCCGCGCGTCTACACGTCGAAGGTGAAGAACGCCCAGGAGGCGCACGAGGCGATCCGGCCCGGCCGGCGAGGCGTTCCGGACGCCGGCCCAGACCGGGCTTCGAGGTGACGAGTTCCGACTCTACGAGTTGGTCTGGATGCGCACGGTCGCCTCGCAGATGACCGATGCCGCGGCGAGACGCTCACCGTACGGTTCGAGGCGCGACCCACCGAGCCGGTGACCGTCGGCCGGCAGGTCGAGGTGGCCGGGTTCACCTCGAGCGGGCCGCACGATCACCTTCCACGGCTTCCTCAAGGCCTACGTCGAGTCGCACGACGACCCCGACGCGAAGTCCGACGACTCGCAGGTGCGCCTGCCCACCCTGGGCGAGCGGCAGCAGGTCACGGTGTCGAGCATCGAGCCGGACGGCCACTCCACCCGCCCTCCGAGCCGCTACACCGAGCCCACGCCTCGTGGCCAAGCTCGAAGAACTCGAGATCGGGCGGCCCTCGACCTACGCGTCGATCATCCGCACGATCACCGGCCGTGACTACGTGTTCAAGCGAGGGCAGGCGTTGGTGCCCACGTGGCTCGCGTTCGCCGTCACCCGTCTGCTCGAGGAGCATTTCCCGAAGCTCGTCGACTACGAGTTCACCGCCGAGATGGAGGACACCCTCGACGAGATCGCCGGAGGACGTGCCGACCGGGTCGCGGTGCTCAGTGACTTCTACTTCGGTCCGGAGCATTCGCAGCACGAGGGCCTGCACACGTTCGTCAACGAACTGGGCGACATCGACGCGCGGAAGCTGTCGACGTTCCCGATCGGCGATATCGACGCGGGCATCGTCGTGCGGGTCGGGCCGCTACGGCACCTACGTCGAGGACGAGGAGGGCAACCGCGCCAACGTCGAGGCGACGGTGGCACCCGACGAGCTCACCGCCGAGGTGGCCCGGGAACTGCTGGCGACACCCGCCGGGCACCGAGCGTGAACTGGGGCTCGATCCCGCGCACGGGCATGCATGATCGTGGCCCGGGCCGGGACGCTACGGCCCCTACGTCACCGAGGTGCTGCCCGATGACGCCCCGAAGGGGGCCAAGCCGCGCACCGGGCAGCCTGTTCTCGAGCATGGACCTCGACACCGGTGACGCCTCGACCAGGCGCTCCAGTTGCTCAGCCTGCCGCGGGTCGTCGGCACCGACTACGACGGCGAGCAGATCACCGCCCAGAACGGGCGGTACGGGCCCTACCTCAAGAAGGGCACCGACTCCCGGTCGCTCACCTCCGAGGAGCAGATCTTCTCGATCACTCTCGAGGAGGCCAGGGCGATCTACGCGCAGCCCAAGCAGCGCGGGCGCGCGGCGGCCCGGGAGCCCCTGAGGACGCTCGGCGACGACCCCACCTCGGGCAAGCCGATCGTGGTCAAGGACGGACGGTTCGGCCCCTACGTCACCGACGGCGAGACGAACGCGACCCTGCAGCGCAGCGATGAGGTCGAGGCGATCACGCACGAACGGGCGGCGGAACTGCTCGCCGCGAAGCGCGCCAAGGGCCCCGCCCCCAAGCGCGCCACCCGCCGCACGGCGCGAAGAAGACCAGCCGGCGAACCTCCCCGTCGGCCCGCCCTCGTGAACCGCGAGGGCGACGAGGACGCGGGGATGGGCGGGGGCAGGCGCTCCGGCGACGGGGGGAACGCCGTGCGGCCCCTCCGCTTCGTGCTGCCGTTCACCGCGCCCGACCCGCAGCTGGTCGACCCCGAGATGGGTATCCGCCGGTTCACCCGGATGGGTCACGACCACTCGTACTCGATCGACATGACGATCGTCGACACGCCCGACCACCGGCTGGTGCGTGCCGGGATGCATGCTCGCCCACCGCGTGAGCCGTGGGCTCGGTGACTGGTACCTCGCGGCGTCCGCGTGGACGCCGCCGCTGCCGGGCGAGGTCACCGTGCCGGTCGACGCGGGCGGCGACCTGCCCGACGAACTCGCCGAACTGGTCCGGGTCTTCCGGCGGCTGGCACCACTGGGCCCGGTGGCCACGCTCAGCCGCGAACGGGTCGTCCACCTCATCAGGGGTGGCGGCACGGCCGACGGCGAGTCGGCGGGGCCGGCCCGTGCCGTTCTCGGGTCGGTGCGCGACGACCGCGTGACCGTGCGCCGTGGGGGAGTGGTGATCTCGCGTAGCCGCGAGGTCACGCTCGAGCCGGAACCCGAACTCAGCGTGGCTCAGCGCGACCACCTGGTCACCGTCCTGCAGGCGACCGGCGGCTCCCGGGTCACGGGTTTCCCGGCGCTGGCCCAGCGGCTCGGGTCGCCGGCGACCCGCCCCACCGACATCCCCGCGCCGCGACCCCGGCGCGCGGCACGCACCCTCGGGCGAGTTCGTGTCGCGGCTGCTCGGCCGTCACCTGCGCCGCATCGTCGAGGCCGACCTGCGGGTGCGCACCGGCGCGACCACTCGCACCGGCTGGTCAAGCGGTTACGCCTCCTCGACCGCGATCTCACCGGGCTCGCCCGGCTGCTCGACCCGGGCTGGCACGACGCGGTGCAGGCACATCTCACCGTCGTGCTGGCGGCGGATCCCGGCGCCGTCACGCTGTGGCGCCACGAGGATCACTACCTGGCGGCGCTCGACGCCCTCGTCGACGCGGTGCAGACGCCGCCGGTCGGCGAGCGTGCCGGTGACACCGGCCGCCCGCGAGCTCAAGCGGCTGCGCCGGCTGCTCGGTCGACGAGGTCGTGCCGCACGCTGCGACGGCTGGGTTCGACGCCGACGACGACGCGTGGCGGTGGCGGCGGCGGCCGCCGCGGCGTTCGCGCCTGCCGCCCGGTCGCGGCCGTCGTCGGCGGGCGCCGGGCGCGCGACACGGCCGCCGGGCCCGACGACTCGCCTCCCGGCTGGACCGGGCTGCGGCCCGCGCCGAGCGCGCCCTCGCCCGGCGAGATGGCCGCGATGAGCCCGCCCGAGGCGTTCGCCGCGGGCCGCGACGTGCAACGCCGGGTCGACGACGTGCTCCGCGGCGCGCGCGGGCTTCGTGGCCGACTGGCCGGCGCCGTCCGGTCCGGGCTGGGCGGAACGGCCGGACGCCGGTGAGCGCACGG
This sequence comes from uncultured Actinomycetota bacterium, assembly GCA_963798885.1. Lineage (GTDB taxonomy): Bacteria > Actinomycetota > Actinomycetes > Propionibacteriales > Propionibacteriaceae > JAJYQH01. The sequence continues at coordinate 97,781 of CAWCUX010000002.1, forward strand.
GGGGTGTTCGTCGTCTTCGAGGGAGGTGACGGCACCGGCAAGTCGACCCAGCAGCGTCTGCTCGCGAGCAGTCTCACCGAGCACGGCGTCGACCACGTGTCGACCTTCGAGCCGGGCGACAGCTGGCTCGGCCGCGAGATGCGCACGGCTGGTGCTCAACCCCGGGTCCGGTGACATCACTCCGCGCGCCGAGGCGCTGCTGTACATCGCCGACAAGGCCCAACACGTCGCCGAGGTGGTCGAGCCCGCGCTGGCCGCGGGGGGCGGTGGTCGTGTGCGACCGCTACGTCGACTCCACGCTCGCCTACCAGGGCGCCGGACGCGTCCTCGACGTCGCCGAGGTCGAGATGCTGGCCCGGTGGGCCACCCACGACCTGCGTCCCGATCTCACGGTGCTGCTCGACCTCGAACCCGAGAGCGGGCTCGCGACGATCGGTGAGCGTGATCGCATCGAGGCGGCCGGCGCCGACCTGCACGAGCGGGTGCGAGCCGGGTTCCTCGCCCTCGCAGACGCGTGACCCCGCGCGGTACCTCGTCGTGCCGGCGCGATCCGCAACGCCGGGGCGGATCGCGCCGTCAGGTGCTGCGTCGCGTGCTCGAACTCGACCACCCGTGGCCGGCGTCGCTGGCGGCGCGGGCCATCGCGCCGATGCCCGCGAGGCACGTGGCGGACCGTCAGACCCCGGTGGCAAGGCTGGTGCCATGAGCGTGTGGGACGACCTGGTCGGTCAGGACGCCGCGGTGGCGACCCTGAGGCGCGCGGTCGCGGCCACGGCCGGCTCCGAACGGCACGCGATGAGCCACGCGTGGCTCATCACCGGCCCGCCCGGGCTCCGGACGCTCGAACGCCGCCCGGGCCTTCGCCGCGGCGCTCCAGTGCCCGTCGGGCGGGTGCGGCGAGTGCGCGTCGTGCCGCAACGGCTGGGCGGTTCCCATCCCGATGTCACGCTCGTGCGCACCGAGCAGTTGAGCATCGGCGTCGATGAGGTGCGTGAGCTCGCCCGCCGGGCGGCCATGGGGCCCACCAGGGCCGTCACCAGGTTCTCGTCGTCGAAGACGCCGACCGGGTCACCGAACGCGGCGCCGACGCGTTGCTCAAGAGCATCGAGGAGCCGGCCCCGCGCACCGTGTGGGTGCTGTGCGCGCCCACACCCGACGACGTGGTCGTCACCATCCGGTCCAGGTGTCGGCAGCCTGCACCTGGTGACCCCCGGTGACGAGGCTGTGGCCTGGCTGCTGGAGCATCGCGAGGGTATCGACCCGGCGCTCGCCGCACACGCCGCCCGCGCCGCCCAAGGGCACGTCGGCCGGGCACGCGTGCTGGCCCGTGACGAGGGGGCCCGCAACCGGCGACACGAGATCCTCAAGATCCCCGGCCAACTCGTCAGCGTCGGGTCGTGCCTCACCGCCGCCGCGAACATCGTGCGGGCCGGTGCCGACGAGGCGTCCCAGGCCACCGCAGACCTCGACGCGCGCGAGCGGGCCGAGCTCGGCGAGGCCCTCGGGGTGGGCAGCAAGGGTGCCCGACCCCGCAACGCCCAGGCGGCCCTCAAAGAACTCGACGACCAGCAGAAGGCCCGGGCGAAGCGGATGCAGCGCGACGCCCTCGACCGGGTGCTCACCGAACTCACCACGTTCGAGCGCGACGTGCTCGTCGTCGCAGACGGTGCCCGATCATCCCCAGCGGCGACTGGTCAACGCCGAACTCCGCGACGGCATCGCGGCGGCGGCCCGAAATCCACTCCCGAACGCACCGTGCAACGCATCGACGCGATCCTCGCGGCCCGCACCGCGCTCGAAGGCAATGTGGCCCCGCTGCTCGCGATCGAGGCGATGCTGCTCGCGATGGCCGACCTCGGGGCGTGATCGCAAGGGCTGATGCGGCCGGCCGGGCGGCAGGTCGAGCCGTGCGGCGGGGTGTCTCCGCGACCGCGGCGCCCCCGTGACAGAATCGACCGCGTCGGACGCCGACGACCGCGTTCCGGCCGGGTGGGGTTCGTGAGGGTCCCCCTGATCGAGCATCGACTTCCCCAAGGAACTCCCCACCATGTCTGATCACCCCGACTCAGCACCCGTCGAAGTCGAGCACACCCGCATCCTCGATCTCGACGCCGAGCGGGCCGAACGGGAGGCCGCCGCCGCCCGCGCCCGCGAGGAGGCCCGCGCCGCGCGTGACCGGTCGCTCGGCAAGGTCGCGGCCAGCGAGACCGTCCCGGCGCCCCCGTGGCGGTCAAACGCACCACCGACGGGTTCTTCGGGTCGCTCGGGCTGTTCCTGCTGCGGCTGGTCGTCGCCGGCGACATGGGCGTGCGCGGATACCAGCACCTCACCGACATCCAGGCGTTCACCGACTTCCTGACCCGCGCGGAACTGCCCTCGCCGACCTACCTGGCCTGGGGCATCGGAGTGGCGGAGATCCTCGCCGCGGTGTCGCTGCTGTTCGGCCTGCTCACGAGGGTTGCCGGATTCGGGATCGCGGCCCTGACGATCGCAGCCCTGGCCCGGGTCATGTGGGGCGCGGTGAATCCGTTCCAGCCGGGAGTTCCCGGGTTCATCGGCGAACTCGAACTCGTGCTCGCGTCCGTGGGGATCGTGCTGCTCTGCCTGGGAGCGGCCGACGTGGAGCATCGACGGCAGCATCCGTGCCGGACGGCAGAAGGCCAAGGCCGCCCTGTAGGGTCGTCGCCGTCGGAGAGCGCCGGGTCGGCCCCACCGTGCGATCGAGCGTGGCTTATCGTGACGCCATGACCCGTGTGATGGCTGTGCAGTTCGCGTCGCACGGCCAGCTGCACTATCTCGACCCCGGCAGCGAGAGCTACCGCGTCGGTGAGTCGGTGTTGTTCCCGACCGACAACGGGCCCGAGGTGTGCCGGGTCGTCTGGGCGCCTGAATCCTGGGACGCCGACGGCTTCGACGACCTGCCGGTCGTGCCTGGGACCGCGCCGGGGCCGACGACCTGCGCCGCGAGGAACGCAACGCCCGGATCCGGGCCGAGGCGTTGGCCGTCACCCGAGACCTGGTCGCCCGGCACGGGTTGGCGATGAAGCTCGTCGGGGTCGACTACATCGACCGCAGCGACGAGTTCGATCAACTGGTGGTCATCTACTACACGGCGCCGATCCGGGTCGACTTCCGGGGTCTGCTGAGCGACCTGGCGCGCTCGCTGCACTCACGGATCGACCTGCGCCAGGTCGGGTCGCGCGATGCCACCCGGATCGCGGGCGGGGTCGGCGAGTGCGGCCGGGAACTCTGCTGCAGCACGTTCCTCGACAGTTTCGAGCCCGATCGGCATGCGGCTGGCCAAGGTTCAGGGGCTCGCCGAACAACCCACTCCAATTGTCCGGGGTGTGCGGACGGCTCAAGTGCTGCCTTCGCTACGAGCAGGCCATGTACGCCGACTTCGCCAGGCGCGCGCCCGAGATCGGCGCGCCGGTGTCGACGCCCGCCGGCGAGGGCATCGTCGTGGCCCACTGCCGTCCCCCTCGACGCCGTCGACCGTGCGGGTCGCCGACGGCGAGGTGTCCCGGTGTCCCCTCGAGTCGGTCTGCCCGGTCGGCCGGACGCGCCGCGCAGGCGCAGCGCCACCCGCGCACGGCGTCGGCCCGACACGGCCCGAGAATCCGGCGGGCCCGAGTCGCCGCCGGGGGAGCGGGCGACCCGGACCCGGTCCGCGGCTGATCCCGCGGCCCGCGCCGGCCCCGCCTGCCCGACGGCCGGCGAATCGCGGCCGGGCCACGCGTGACGGCTCGCTCGCGGACCCGCTGGGCTGTGGCCGTCTCGGGGTCGCGCTCGTCGCGTCCGGGATCCTGGTCGCCGGGCCCGCGGTTCTCGGCCGACCCGATTCTCCCGGCGGCCACTCCACCGCCGGGGAAGGGGCGCGGTTCGCGGTGCCTCGCGTCCTACAGTGCCCGCGGACCACCGGATGTTCGCCGGTCTCGACTCGCCCGACCGGACCCCGGTCGGCTCGTCCGCGCGACCCCCGGGTTCACCACCCGCCGGCCGGATCGGGCATCCGGCGTTACCTCGACCGGCGTTGCACTGGGCCGCTCTGTGGCGGGTTCGACTGCGCGAGCGTCACCGTTCCGCTCGACTGGGACCACCCCGACGGGGACGGCCATCACCCTCGCGCTGAAGCGCGTCCGCGCCACCGGACCCGGCGGGGAACGCTGTTCATCAACCCGGGTGGGCCCGGTGGTTCGGGCATCGACTTCCTCACCTGGTTCCCCACGGCGCAGTTCCCCGACTACGACATCGTCGGCTGGGATCCGCGCGGTTCGGGCGGCTCGACTCCGGTGCGATGCGGCACGCCGGCGGAGACCGACGCGTACTTCTCCGTCGACGCGTCCCCCGACACGCCCGCGGAATGGCGGACGCTGCGCGATGCGTCGCGGCGTTCGCCCGGCAGTGCCGCACGGCGTCCGGCGACCTGCTCGACCACATCTCGACGATCGACACGGCCCGCGACCTCGACTACCTGCGTTATCTCATGGGTGAGTCGCGGTTCACCTACCTGGGCGTCTCGTACGGCACGTATCTCGGCGCGGTCTATGCGGAGCTGTACCCGGGTCGGGTCGGGCGGATGGTCCTCGACAGCGCCGTGAACATCACCGGCGACCCGCGATGATCCAGGCGATCGGATTCGACCTGGCGTTGCGGCGTTCGCTTCGTGGTGCGCGGCCACCGGGTGTGGGCTCGGGTCGTCGTCCACCGGGGTGGTGACGAGCGTCACGGGCCTGCTCGACCGTCTCGACGCCCGGCCCCTGGGTGTTGGCCGGCGAGATCTCACCCAGACATTCGCCGCGGCCGGTGTCGCCTCATACCTCTACGGCGGAGTCGCCGGCTACCAGGGGCTGGCCCGTGCCGTGAGCGCGGCCATCGGGGGGTCGGGTGCCGAACTGCTCGCTGCCGCGGACGGGCTCAACGGGCGCCGGACCGACGGCTCCTACGCCCCCGCCACCTACGCGTTCGCCGGTATCGGCTGCCTGGACGCGGGTGACGAGGGGTGGGTCCGTGACGCGGCGCGGTGGGCCGCGGATGAGCGGCTCGCGCCGATCTTCGGCCGCTACTTCGGGCCTCCCGTCAGCTGTGACCTCTGGTCGGCCCGCCCGGCGGACCAACTCGACATCACCGCCGTCGGGGCCCCGCCGATCGTCGTGCTGGGCGTCACCGGCGACCCTGCCACGCCCTATCAGCAGGCGGTCGCGATGGCCCGGCAACTGGACTCCGGAGTGCTCGTCACATGGCGGGGCGCGGGACATTCGGCGTTCGTGCTCGGCAACTCCTGCGTCCACCGGGTCGTGCTCGACTACCTCAACGAGGGTGCCGTACCGCGCGACGGGAGCACCTGCTGACCACGCGGGGACACCGAGCGCCGCGGTCGCGCCGGGGCGCGGGCATCGGTATAGTTGCTTCGGCTCCGGGGCTGACCCGGGCGCCGGCCGCCTTAGCTCAGATGGCAGAGCGACGCACTCGTAATGCGTAGGTCTGGGGTTCGACTCCCCAAGGCGGCTCCAAACGGGGGGCGTCCCGGGTGGCGATCACCGTGGTGGTGCCCGTCGCGTCCTTTCAGTGCCGTGTGCGAGGGCCCGAGCCGGCTTCGGTTGAGCGACATCCACCGGTCGCGGACGTGCCGTCCTCTGAACCGTCGTCATCCTAATTTTCCACTATCGTTCTCGGTAATTCGGTTAATTCAATCGATGCCCTCGGCCCCTTGTGAGAAGCCGTCCGTCCAGAATTCCGCTATTTTCCGCTCAACCGTAGACAGCTCCGTTTTTTCGGGTCTAGTGTCGCCGATTAGTTGGCGTGTTCGTTGTCAGGACGAACCCGTCGGCGCGCGGCGGGGCACCCCACCGCGCGACCCGACAGCTAGGTTGCCGCATGGGCGTTCTGCGTGGTTCCCGCGCTGCGTCCGGCCCCCACGGGGTTCGGACGTCGGCGCGGTTGAGTCGCGCGTCGGGACGCCCGCTTACCCGAGCCACCAGCATCGTGTGCGCATTCGTGCTGGCGATCGCCCTGGCCATCGGCCCGACCGAGGCCATGGCCCCCGAGGCGGCCGCAGCCCCTCCCTCGGGTGCGAAGGGGCAGGCCGGCAAGCTCAATGCCACGCCCGCCGCATCCTCGCACTCGGTTCACTCCCGACAGCTGCGCTCGGCGGTCACTGTCGTCGGCCTGTCCGACGCCCTGCGAACCATCGCCGGAGCCACACTGTCCGGCGGTTCGGTGTCGACCACATCAGGTACATCCGGGCAGGTGGGAGGAACTGGTCCCACGTCGGTGTCGACAACATCCGTGCCCGCCACCAGTCCGCGGATGTCGGTTTCGCCGTACCCGCCGACGTCATCGTCGGCGGTCACCCCCGGTGCCGGTTCCGCCGTCCCTGGCTCCGCGCCCTCGCCGTCCGGTAGTTCCGGATCGCAGATGGTCTGTGTGCGGTCAGCGGACGGCAACTCGGTGACGTGCAGTTCCGGCAAATCCAGCGCCACTCCGTCACCCACACCGAGCACGCCGGCGACCTCGCCCACCACGTCGGCGACCCCCTCAGCGACGCCCAGCTCGACAACCAGCAGCAGTTCGACACCCACCGCCGGCTCGACATCGTCGGCCAGTTCGACCCCGACGGCGACGTCGACGGCCAGTTCGACCCCGACGGCGACGTCGACGGCCAGTTCGACCCCGACGGCCAGTTCGACTCCCACAGCCGGCTCGACACCCGACCGCCAGTTCGACGTCGACGGCCAGTTCGACCCCGACGGCGACGTCGACGGCCAGTTCGACTCCGGCGGCCAGCTCGACTCCCACCGCCTCGAGCACACCGGCGTTCCTCCTGGCCGACGCGGCACCGGCAACGCCCGTGGGATCCGGGGCCGACCTGACCAAGGCCCAGCTCGACTCGGTGGTGGCCTCCGCTGAGGCCGAATGGAAGGCGGCGTACCCCGCGGCGGACTTCACCGGGGTCACCGCGAGTGTTCAGGACCTCGCGGGTCTTGAGCTCGGCGAAGAAGGATCCGGCACGACGACGATCACCATCGACATCAACGCGGCCGGATGGGGATGGGGTGCCGGTGGCATGGACCTCCCGACGGTCGTGCGCCATGAACTCGGCCACTACCTCGGGCTCGGCCACACGACCACCGGACTGATGGCCCCGACGCTGTCGGCCGGCCAGACCTGGCCGGTCGACGCGTCGGCGCTGCTCCAGCCTGCGAGCACCTCGTCGCCGGCGAGCCCGAGCCCGTCGGCTACGTCGACCTCGTCGTCGGCGAGCCCGAGCCCGTCGGCTACGTCGACCTCGTCGTCGGCGAGTCCGAGCCCGTCGGCACGTCGACCTCGTCGTCGGCGAGCCCGAGCCCGTCGGCTACGTCGACCTCGTCGTCGGCGAGCCCGAGCCCGTCGGCTACGTCGACCTCGTCGTCGGCGAGCCCGAGCCCGTCGGCCACGTCGACCTCGTCGTCGGCGAGCCCGAGCCCGTCGGCCACGTCGACCTCGTCGTCGGCGAGCCCGAGCCCGTCGGCCACGTCGACCTCGTCGTCGGCGACTCCGAGCCCGTCGGCCACCTCGACCACGAATCCGGCCCTCGCCTGGACCGCCAGTGGCGCCACCATCACCCTCGACGCAGGGTCGGGAACGCTCGAGGGAACGATCACCTTCGATGCCACTGCCGGAACCGTGACCTACCAGCCGTCCTCGGGAGCCCCCGTCGTCGGCTCGACGGCGGGAATGGCCCGGGTCGTCGTCCTCGGCGGTGCCGGTGACGACAGCGTGACCTTCACGAACCTTCCGACCGGCCTGTCGGTGCTCCTACGACGGCGGCGCCGGCGCCAACACCGTGGGCGGGCCGACGAGCGACACCGCGTGGTCGATCACCGGAGCGGACTCGGGAAGCTTCGGCCCCGGCAGGATTGTGACGTTCGCCCACGTCGGCCACCTCGTCGGCGCGGCCGGCAACAAGGACACCTTCACCCTCGAGCCCGGCGGATCGCTCAGCGGCCTGCTCGACGGCGGCGCCGGAGGCTACGACACCCTCGTCGTGGCGGGGCAGCGCGGAACCATCGTCGCGTCGTCCACCGACGCCCACTCGGGCACCGTGGTCGTCGACGGCACCCCGTTGACCTACGCGGGGCTCGAACCGATCTCGGTCAGCAGCGGCGTCGTCACGGTGAACCAGCTCGGCGCCACCTCGGTGACCGCGACCGGCTCGACGGTCAGCGTCACCGGTGGCGGCGAGAGCGTCAACGTCAGCACCAGTGCACTCACCAGCCTCACCATCAACTCCCCGCAGGGCACCGTGACGGTCGCGGGGAGTCTCGTGCTGCCGGGCGTCGCCCTGACGATCAACGCCACGCAGATCAGCGCCGGTGGCGTGACGATCGACACCACCTCGACGACCACCAACGGCGACATCACCCTCACCGCGATCTCCACGGACAACGGCTCGACCGCCACGATCGGCATCCAGGCGACCGCGGATGCGGAGATCACCCTCAACGGCACGGTCGTCAAGGGCGGGTCGATCACCTTCACCGCGACGGCGGGCTCCAGCCCGAGCGTGTCGACCCGGCTGAGCGACGTCACCGTCTCGTCCACGGCCAAGGTCTCTCTCACCGACGCGCAGATCACGGCCCACGGCGACGCCAACCTGGCCAGCTCCTCCACCGTCACCGCGACGGTGGGCGGCACGCAGCGGTTCGGCCCCGAGCACGGGCGGGACATTCTCCAAGCTCGATGCCACCAACACCGCCCAGACCAATGTGTCGGGCACCTCCACGTTCCACGTCGACGGCGCCCTCAAGCTCACCGCGAACACCACGAACGACTTCGGCGTCACCTCCGACGCCCGGACGCGTCGGCGGTGGGGCCGCCATCGCCCTGGTCTCCCTCGACAACACGACGAGCAGCTACATCGACGCCAGCAGCTCGGGGAACAGCGCGAACTCGCTGCAGATCAGCGCCGACGGCCACAACACCATCTCGAGCGTCTCCACCGCCAACCCGGCCGGTACGTCCACGACCGAGGACCCGACCTCGTCGACCCCCGGCGCCACCGACGCCAGCACGATGACCGGGGGCAACGCGTCCACCGCCACCGGCCCCATCGGCCTGGCGGCCGCCCTGTCGTACTCGCACCTCACCAACACCACCCTCGCGTACATGCGCCCGCTCGCGGGCCAGAGCTTCGGGGCGACGATCGCCGGTGCGGGCGGCGTGCTGATCCACGCGGCCAACTCGACCTCGGCGACCACCAGCGCTCTCGGGGCCACCCTCACCGACACCTCCGTGCAGTACGGGACCGCCACCGGCAACGTCGGCGTCGGCGGTGGCGATCGCGATCGCTCCGACCACGACGACGGCATCCGTGGGTGGTGCGGTCTCGCTGGCCACGCCCACGCTGGTCGTGGAGACACCCGACTCCGAGTTGAGCTTCCCGACCACCGCGATCGCCGGAGTCGGTGACACGACCAAGGCGAGCTTCCAGGGCTCGCTCGCCCTCAACGTCGTCACGGTTCACCAGACCGCGACCGTCGAGCCCGGCGCCGTGCTGACCCTCACGGGCGGGCCGACCACGGTGCAGCTGACCAGCCACCACACGACCGACTCGAGTCTCGTGTCGAAGCCCTTCGAGCGGGTGTTCGACCCGATGACGGCCATCCAGCCCGACGGCTACACGATCGTGCTGCCCTACCGGTTCGCGCACGCCAACTCCTCGACCCTGGTCACGAGCGGCACCGCCGTCACCTACGACAACGGCTTCGGCACCAACATCGGTGGCCTCGTCTCCGGCGGCACCTACTACCTCATCTGCCCCTGGGATTCCACGCGCCTCGAGGGCGTCTGCAGCAAGACCACCCCGACCTTCCGGCTCGCGACCGACGCCCACCTCGCCCAGCTCGACAGCTGGGGCAACCCCGCCGGCACCGGGAACTACGCCGTCGCAGCTCGACGCCGCGGCCGCCGACGGCTCCGCGGAACACAGCTTCTCCTTCGTCAGCGACCCCGAAGGAATCGGCGTCGGAGCGGGCGTGGCGGTCAACGTCGTCAACGACACCGGAAGCGCGAGCATCGGCGACGGCGCCGTGATCACCGGCGGGGGAGCGCTCACCCTGGACGCCTCGACCACCAACACGATGGATCTCGAGGCGCGCGACGGAGCCTCCGGCGGCATCGCCGTCACGCCGGTGGTCGCGGTCGGCATCTCCAACGTCTCGACCGGAGCGACGATCGGCACCGGGTCCACTCTCACCCTCGCCGGCGGGCTGCTGGCGACGGCCGACCAGACCGCCACCCTCAGCAACTCCGCCATCGGCGCCACTGAGGGCAAGTCGGTCGCGATCGGCGCCTCGGTGGCCGTCGGGGACTCCAACCACACCGTCACCGCCGGGACCGCCCGCGACATCTCCGCCGTCGGCTTCGTGACCTTCACCGCCCTCGGCACCTCCTCGACCGGCAGTTACGCCTACGCCGGTGCCTCGGGAGCCGGAGAGCAGGGCAGCACCCAGGCGAACGAAGCCGGCAGCGTCAACAACCAGGCCGACACCCAACTCGGCTGCGCCAACGACGCCGCCACGAGAAACGGTGCCGGCACGAGCAAGGACGCCGAGCACCCCGACCGCGGGAACCCAGGAGAACAGCGGCGGGTCGATCACCGTCGCGGCGGCGATCTCGTTCAACCTCGTCACGAGCGTCACCGATGCGTCGCTGCCGAGCGGACTGGTCATCACCGTGACCGGCGGGCCGCTCACCTTGGCCTCGCAGAACAACACCGACGCCCTCGCCACCGGGGACGGCGAGGCCGGGGCGTCCAACGCGACCGCGGTCATCGGCGCCGGTGTGGCCCTCAATCACGCGACGATGACCAACACCGCCAACCTCGGCGCGGGATCCACCGTCACCGCCGACGGCGTGACCCTCTCGGCCACCGTCCGTCCGGTGGACACCACGGGTGGCACCAACACGAACTGCAGCGTCTCCACCACCGACTGCCGGCACAGCTTCGAGGCCGACGGGATCTCCGCGGCCAACCTCACCGGCACGCTCGGCGTCGCGGGAGCGGTAGGCATCAACCTCGTCACACTCACCACGAGCGCGCAGGCCCTCAGCGACAACGGCGCCAACCCGGCGACGATCCACGCCGGTACGACCGTACCCCCGGCGACGTCTCGATGACCAGCGGGTCCGATGCCGCCACCACGAGCTCGGCGATCCCGTTCCGCGACCAGTTCGATCCCGCCACCCACGTCGTCGTCGGCGTCGACGGCAAGCTCGACACCATCGTCCTCGACTACGAGTTGACCACCGCCGACGGGACGGCACTTGCCACCGGCGACAAGATCACCTACTTCACCGACGGGGGCGACCCGATCGGCGGCCTGTTCAACAACACGACCTACTACGCGGTCGTCGACAGCCCCGGCCACATCCGGCTCGACTGGATCTCCGCGAGCGCCGCCGAGGCGTGCGCCTGGGACGCGACGCTGGGCGGTGGGCCCGGCGGCACGGGGCAGTGCCAGGGGATCGTCACCCTCGACCCGTCCAAGGCGACCGGGACGACCCACTACATCACCTTCGGCTCCGACGCCGCCCCGAAGATCGGCATCGGTGCATCCTTCTCCTTCGGCCTCGTCAACGACACCTCGGTCGCCGGCCTGCAGAACGGCGTCGTCCTCGACGGCGTCCATGACCTCACTCTCACCGCCGACAGCGGATCCGACATCTCGACCCTGGCCGTGAGTGGCGCCTCCGGCAAGACGACCGTCGGAGCCAGCGTCGCCCTGACCCTCGCCAACCTCACGACGACCGCCTCGATCGGCACCGGACCCCAGCTCGACCTCACAGGCAACGTCGAGGCCGAGGCGTCCCAGACCGCCGCCACCGACACCGTCGCCCGCGGCGACGTCGACGCCGAGAGCGCCGGCGTCGGGATCACGCTGTCGCTCGGGCTGATCACCAATGACGTCGAGGCGTCCGTGTCGCGCAACGTTCACGCCGACGGCGACATCGGTCTCACCGCGTCCGGCAGCTCGACCAACAAGCTCGAGACCGAGGCGTCGGCACCGGGTTCGGCCAGCCACCGGCAACCCCATCAATGCCTTCTCCGACAAGGTGCTCGGTCACGCCAACTCCACGGCATCCGACAACGGCGCCAAGGGGTCCGACAGCACCAGCACCCCGACCGCCGGGACCAGCGACGAGGGCGGGGCCTCCCTGTCGGTGGCGGCCGCGTTCACGATCGCGATCGTCAAGACGACCTCGAGCGCCTGGTTCGCCGATGGGCTGACCATCTACGCGGGCGAGGGCCCCGTGAGCCTGCACAGCTCCGCCCGCACCCAGACCGAGTCCTCGGCCAAGGGCGACACGGCCACCACCGCCAGCAACGGTGTCGGGGCAGGCGTCGTCGTCAACTACGTGCGGATGCACAACATCGCGACGACGGGTGCGTCGAACATCACCGGCAACGGCCTCACCGTGACGGCCGACATGACCCCCGACCCGTCCTCCACCGATCCGGCGACGCACACCGTGTCGGCCTCGGCCACCTCGGGAGCGAGCAACACGAGCAACGTCGGCGTCGCCGGGTCGCTGGCCATCAACATCGTCGAGATGAAGACCGAAGCACTGGTGCCCGCGGGGTCGAGTGTCGCTGCCGGAACCGGCGACGTGACCCTCACCGCGGTACACCGGGAGGAGGACACCGCGGCGGCCAGCTCGAAGGCTGGCTTCGCCACCTGCGCGACCAACGGTCAGATCCTCTGCACGATCCTCAAGTTCCTCCCCGACAGCGGCACGAACTCCGGCGAGTCCAGCGGCACCGCCTCCACCGGTACCTCGGGCACGACGACCGGCGACTCGGAGAAGAAGAAGGGTGACAGCATCGGCGTCGGCGCGTCCGTGGCCGTGCAGGTGCTCACCCCGACCGTCACCGAGGCCATCCTCGACGGATCCCTCACCGGCGGGCACAACGTCAATGTCAGCGCCACCTCCGAGCGCACCGTAGTCACCGCGGTGATCGCCGGATCGAAGGGTGGGGACGCCGTCAGCCCGGCCGTGGCCCTGGTCGTCGACACCGGCGACGCCACCACCGCCCGGATCGGCACCTCGTCGACCGACCTGTCCGCGACGGGCGCTGTCACCGTGTCGGCCACCCACACCGCCGACCTCGGCATGACCACCGCCGACGCGAACGCGAACGCGACGAACGTGGCCGTCGGTGCCGCCGTCGCCCTGCCGATCCTCATCAACTGGTCCACCACGGCCGAGCTCGACCGCAATGTCACGGCGACATCGGTCAAGGTCACCGCCGACTCGAGTGTCACCACCGGCGCATGGGCCCTGGCCAGTGCCGTCGGCAGCAGCAGCAAGTCCGGCGATGCGTCGAACAAGTCGGCCGACAGCGTCACGACGAGCACGGTGGCCGACAACCCGAATGCGGGCGGCAAGGGGGCCAACAGTGTCCCGTCCGCCAGCGGCGCCGCAGCCCAGGGCACCAGCGCCAGCTCGTCCAAGTCCGGAAGCGGCAGCAGCGGTGTCGGTGTCGGTGCCGCCATCGCGGTCACCTGGACGCAGACGACCAACTCGGCCACCATCGCCCCGAACCTCGTGATCGACGCGACCGGCGGACCGGTCGAGGTCGAGGCCACCCAGGGCAGCTACGTCAGCGCGCAGGGCATCGGCGCTGCCGTGAGCTCGTCGTCGTCCGGCACCACCGACATCGCCGCGGGTATCGGCTTCAACTACCTGAACGTCGGCAACACGGCCACCGTCGGCTCGGGTGACACGATCACCGGCCAGGGCATCACGGTGAGTGCCGGGGTCCCGCTCGACTCCACCGACAAGCCCGTCGAGAACGTCATCTTCGTCTGGGGTCTGGCGGGAGCCGGTGGCCGGAACCAGCCGCAGATCGCCGGATCGGTGGGCCTCAACGTCATCACCTACGACACGACCGCCAGCGTCGGAGCCGGTTCCATGCTCACGTCGACCGGCGACCTGACGGTCGCGGCGGCCAACCCGATGGGCATGCAGAACCTGGCCGCGGCCATCGCGGTGTCGGTCGGTGGCGTCGGCGTCGGCGCGGCGATCGCCGTCAACGTGCTCCCCGACGTCACGACGGCCGCCCACGTCGACTCGAGCACCGCCTCGCCGACCACACTGAACGCCACCGGTGCCACGTCGGTGACGGCGGTCGCCTCGCTCGATCCGCTCAACCTGTTCGCCAATCTCGGCCCGGAACTGCAGCCGAAGGTCGACGCGGTGCTGTCGAAGATCGGGTGGTCGACCCCGCAGGTCGTCTTCTCGAACATCGCGGTGTCGGGCGGCGCGTCCTCCGGCGACGGCGCCGTGGCCGGTTCCTTCATCGTCAACGTGTGGAACCGCACCACCGACGCCCACATCGGCGACGGAGCCCGGATCAATCAGACGGCGGCCCCTTCGCTCGGCCAGAGCCTCACGGTGCACGCCCAGGACGTCGTCTCCGAACTCAACATCAGTGGCGCTCTCGGAGTGTCCACCGGTGACGCCGGTGTCGGTGTCGCGGTCATCGTCGAGGTCGTCAACCGCGACGTCACCGCGACAATCGGCACGGGCGTGCTGGCCAAGGCGGGCGGTGACATCTCCATCAGCGCCATGTCGCGCGAGCCGCTGCTCAATGTGGCCGCCTCGGCGGGCGCCAGCGGTGAGGTCGGTGTGGGCGGGTCCATCATCGTCGTGGTCATCAACCAGGGCAGTGGGTCGCCCGGCACCTACGCCGGCATCCAGAGCGGCAGCGCCGCCTCCGACAAGACCACCGTCCTTGCCGGCGGCGACCTCACGGTCAGTGCGAGCGACAACATCGCCTCCGACGGCACGGCCGTGAAGACCGGGCTTTATGCGGGTGGCGCCTCGTTCGGCAGTTCCGCCGGTGTCGGCATCGCCGCGGTCGTGCTGGTGCGCACCAGCCCGGTCAAGGCCACCATCGGCTCCTACGCCACCGTCGGTGGCAAGGCCCTCACCGCGAGCACCACCCCCGGCGTCACCATCTCGGCCGCGCAGGCCGCCGACCTGCAACTCGTCGCCGTGGCGGGTGCCGCGGGCGGAGACGCGGGCGTGGCCGGCTCAGCCGTCGTCAACGTCTACAACGACACGACGGCCGCGACCATCGGCGACCACACCACTGTCAACGCCGACAACACCGGTGCGGCAGACGCTCAGGACGTCACCATCATCGCCTCCGACCACACGAACCTGCTGAGCATCGCCGGCGGGATCGCGGCCGGCGGCGACGCCGGAATCGGCGCCGGAGCCGACGTCGAGGTGATCACCAAGAACACCCAGGCCACCACCGGAAGCACCGTGACGATCAACGCGAACCGCGACGTCACCCTCAGCGCCGACAACACCGAGAGCGTCATCTCCATCTCCGCCGGCGGAGCATTCTCCGGTGACGTGGCGATCAGCGTGAACGCGGCCGTGTCGGTCTACAACTTCACCGCCAACGCCACCATCGGCGATCACAACGTCGTCACCGCGGGCGGTAACGTCATCGTCAGCGCGAACGACTCGCTCACCCTCGACGTGGTGGCCGGCAACATCTCCGCCTCGGGCAGCGTCGCCGCCGGTGCCGCGGTCGCGGTGCCCGTCGTGACCAAGACCGTCACCGCGTTGATCGGCTCCGGGGCGACGGTGACCGCCGATTGCCTGGTCGGTTCGGGCACCGACGTCAACTCGGGCGGACACACCACCACAACCCCCGACCTGCGCTTCGACCCGCGTCGCGCCGTCGCCTACATGGGCAACCCCAACTCCATCTACATCCCGGGCTCGGCGGCGTTCTACACCGAGGGCCAGCGGGTCATCTACGACAACGGGGGCGGGGCCAACATCGGCGGCCTGCTCGGCGGCACCGACGGCACCCAGGGCAACGTCTACTACATCCACTTCCTGCACTCCGGTCAGGACTTCATCCAGTTGCTGGCGAACCGCGGCCCACCGACCACCAGCAACCCGGTCATCCCCTTGTCGCTCCCCGTTTCGGGCCTCATGGGCGAGAACCAGCGCTTCGTGCCGGCCGATCGGCCCGGCGTCGCGCAGGATCGCAGCCCCCGCTTCAACCCCGCTTGGGACGTCACCGGCAACACCATCACGTTGCCCTACGACATCTCCGGCCTGGCATCCGGTGACCCCGTCGTGTACAGCTCCGGCGGCGGCACCCCCATCGGCGGACTCGTCGACGGACACGTCTACTACGTGATCGTCGTGGCAGGCGCCGGCAGCACCACCGGCCCCACGATCGAACTCGCCGCCACCAAGTGCGCCGCCACCGGCGCCTCGGGCGACTGCGGCGGCACCGCGGGAACGGTCACCCCCATCGCCCTCGACAAGAGCGTGGCGACGGGCACCTCCCACAGCATTGTTCGGCAGGGCCAGAAGCCCTCCGCCTCAGGTTCCTCCCTGAACCCGGCGTCCACGTCCCTCGGCACGATCAGCGGCTTCCACGGCATCTCGGTCTCGGCCACAAGCTCCGACATGCTCGCCGCGGTGGGTGTCAGTGCCGGCTTCAGCGGCAGCGCCGCCGTCAACCTCTCCGGGTCGGTCGCCGTGCTCACCACCACCACCACCGCCCACATCGGTGATGCCGCGGTGATCGACTCCCACGGCGACCTCCGGGTGACAGCGGGCGAGGCGTTCCACGAACTCGGGATCGCCGCCACCGTCGCCGTGGCGGGCTCGGTCGGAGCCGGCGCGGGGGCGGCCGTGCGGGTGGTCAACCTCGACACCGAGGCGACGATCGGCAACACCGCGCATCTCACCTCGTCGGGTGACACCGTCATCCAGGCGAGCACCACCGACAGCGTCGTCGACGTGGCCGCCAGCGTGGGCGGCGGCGGCGACGCGGGCATCTCGGGTAGCGCGAGCATCACCATCCTCAACGTGACCACCCGCGCCGGCACCCGCTCCGACGCCGACATCGCGGCCGGCACCGACACCAGCACCGGCACCGGAGCGTCGATCACCGCCGGCAACAACGTCGCGATCAGCGCGAGCGACGCCACCGATCTCATCGGGGTCACCGCGTCGCTCGGTGGTGGCTTCTACGCCGGCATCGGCGTCGGCGTCGACGTGACCATCGTGCACAAGGACACCGAGGCACGCTGGGGCACCTCCGGCGCCATCACGGCCAACGCGACCGGTGCCGCCCTGCCCGACGGCGTGTACACCGGCACCGAGGGTGACAACGGCTTCACCACAGCGACCGGATTCCACGGCGTGGCCGTCCAGTCCACCTCGAGCGAGCACCTGTTCGGCCTCACCGCCAGCATCGGTGGAGGCATCGCCGGCGTCTCGGGGTCGGTGGGCGTGCACCTCATCACGTCGGTCACCAAGGCGTTCGTCGATTCGGGGTCGACGGTCACCTCCGGCGGTGACGTCACCGTCGCGGCGGCCGACGACCTGCGTGCCCTCACCATCGCGGCCGGCCTCGCGGGCGGGATCGTCGGTGCCACCGGCGCCGTCGACATCGGCGTCGCCGACACGACCGTCCAGGCCTACCTCGGTGATCATTCGACGACCACGGCGCACGGATCCGTCGACGTGCTCGCCATGGGCCGGCACCACCTCATCACGGTCGCCGCCAGCGTCGGCGGGGGCGTCGTGGGCATCGCCGCCTCGGTGTCGGTGTGGACGATCGGCACCGCGCCCACCACGACCTACTCCGACACCGGCACCAACCCGCCCGCGTGGAGCTCGACGGCGAGTTACGCGAAGGGCGACGTCGTCAGCTACCAGGGCTCCGACTACGCCGCGACCAGCGCGGTGGGCCCCTCCGCGACGACGCCGAACAACGACACCGCCCACTGGAGCCTGCGCACCACGAACGCGTTGACCACGGGCGGCGCCGACAACACCGGTCAAGCCGACAGCACGACATCGGGAACCGGCACGGGCGTCAGCAACTCCCTCGGCTCCACGCAGACGAACGACAAGGGCGTCTGGAACCCCGGCACCTCGTACCTCAAGAACGACCAGGTGGTCTACACGCTGAGCGCCGGCGGCTCTGCCACGCTGTCGACCGACCTGCTGACGCTCACCTGCGCGACCTGCACCTTCGTCACCGACGGCTTCGTCGCCGGTGACACCGTGACGGTCTCCGGGGTCACCGGTGGCCCCGTCCAGGCGTCGATCGTGTCGCTGACCGAGACGACGATGACATTCGGGGCCGGGATGCCGGCCACATCGGGCACGTTCACCGTCACCGTGTCGCGTACGGACCACTACCTGGCCAAGGTCGACAACTCCTCGAGCACCAGCCCGGCGACCGACACGACCGACTGGCAGCGGGTCTCGGAGAGTTCCGTCGTGCTCAACGGCTACCTGTCGTCGGGCAAGTCTTCCGCGGCTACCAGCGTCACATCCCGCACGACGAGCAATGTCACGGGCGCCCTGCAGTCGACGACGGTGCCCGAGGGGATCTCGTCCTACATCGGCGGCACCGTGAACGCCGGCGGTCACGTGCACGTGACCGCCTGGGACGACCTTCAGGTCACCGGTGTCACCGGAACCGTCGCGGGAGGTCTGGTCGCGGCGGGCGCCTCGGTGCTCGTCCTCAACGTCGGCACCCCCGTCAACGCCGGCATCGGGCGTTACGGCTCGATCACGGCCGGGGCGGATGTCGCCGTGAGCGCCACCACGACCGAAACGGTCAACGGCATCTCCTTCGGCGGCGGAATCGGCGCGGTGTCGATCGGGGCCCAGGTCGTCGTCATCAACGACTCGAGCAGTCAGGACGCCCACATCGATGGCGGAGCCGCCATCCTCGGTGCCGGCCTCGGCGGCGTCTCGGTGACCGCGACCGCCACCCGCAACGTCACCGCCCTGGCCATCGGAGCGGGCATCGGTGGTGCCGCAGCCGGTGCGGCGGTTGCCGTCGCGATCGTCAGCGGAGACACCACCGCAACCGTCGGCGCCGCCCCGACGACCACCCCCGACGCGACCTGCGGCAGCACCGCCGCCCCGACGTGCGTGAGCTTCGGCGGCACCGGCACGACGGTGTCCGGGCTCACCGTCTCGGCCACCGACACCACACCGGTGGAAGCCAACTCCTACGCCGTGCAGGCGGGTCTCGCCGCCGGCATCGCGGGATCGGTTGCGGTGGCGAAGTTCAGCGGGGCCACCCGCGCCTCCTCCGCGGCCAAGGGCACCGTCGGAGCCGGTGGGCTCACCGTGTCGGCGAGGGGCCATCACAGCGACATCACCGCCAACACTCTCGGGGTCGGAGTCGGTGGTTTCGCGGGGATCGTCTTCAGCCTGGCCCAGGCGCGCAACGGTCGCGACACGATCGCCCTGGTGCGAGCGGGAACCCTCACGATCACCGGCAACGGTGCTGCGTCGGTCACCGCGAGCGCGACGAACAAGGCGACGGCGTCCGCGCCCGGTGGGGCGGGCGGCGTGGGGGCGCTGGCCGTCATGCTTCCCTCCGCCTACGTCTCCGGCGCGACGTCGGCCACCGTCGACGGCGGAATCACCGGGGCCTCGAACGCGACGATCTCGGCCGATGCCGAGAACAGCGCCTACGCCTGGGTCATCGTGGCGGCCGTCGCCGTCGCCGGCGGCAGCGGCGCCTACGCCGACGCGCAGGTGCAGGGCAGCGCCGACATCACCGCGGGCATCGGGGCATCCGGAAACGTCACGACCGCCGGCTTCCTCATCATCAAGGCGACCACCGACGGGCCCGACAACAACTTGGCCTACGCCACGGCGACCGCCGGTGGGGTCGGGCTGGTCGGCAACGCGAACGTCATGATCGCGAACGCCGAGGTCAACGGCTCCGTGCACGCCTACCTCGACGGCGGCGCGTCCGCCGGTTCCGGTGCCTGCACGACCAACGGCACCTCGCACGCCGGCATCTGTGTCTCGGCCACGAGCACCGACCATGCGGAGGCCGACAGCATCGTCGTCAGCGGCTCGGCGGGCCTCAGCCTCGGGGTCGTCGACGAGACCAGCTCGATCGGGACCGGCGCCACCACCGAAGCCACGGGCGCCTCGAGCGCATCGGTGTCGTCGAAGGGTGACGTGACCTTCGACGCGAAGTCGGCGAACACGGCCACGACGACCGCGGTCGTCGTCAGCGTCGGCCTCGCGGGTGTCTCCGCGGGTGTGCCCACCGCGACCGTCGCCGGCCTGACCAAGGCCGAGTTCGACGGCACGGTCACCTCGGCCACCGGCCTCAACATCAAGGCCGTCGGCGTCAACAAGGCCACGGCCACCACGACCCCCGTCGCGGTCGGCCTCGTCGCCGGGGCGGGCGCCTCGGCGCAGGCCGATCATCACCTCCGATGCCAACGTCGTCGCGAGCGTCGGATCCGGCAGCGTCACCGTCACCACCAACGGCGTGGATGTCGAGGCGAACGGCACCAACACCGCCACGGCCTCGGCCAACGGTGGCGGCGGTGGCGCCGTCGCCATCACCGCGATGCTGCCCGACGCCGTCATCGAGGGCTCCGTGCTCGCGAGCTTCGATGCGACGATGCCCGTCACCGGCGCCACGAAGCTCGTCGTGAAGGCCATCGGCAAGAACACCGCCTCCGCCACGTCGCTCGCCGTGTCGATCGGTCTCGGCGCGGGCACGGGAGTGCGGTCCCAGGCGCTCGTCGGCAGCAGCGCCACGGTCTCGGCACAGGTCGGTGCGGACGCGCTCGTCCGTGTCGGCACGGGCGGCGCGCGACTCACCGCGACGGCCACGGACTCCGCCACTGCGGAGTCCCGCGGCGGGTCCGGCGGCGGCGTGTCGATCGGTGCGATGCTCGCCCGGGCGGAGGACCGTGGTGGCGCCAGCGCCTCCTTCTCCGGCACCTTCGCCGCGGGGTCGTCGCTGGGCATCAGCGCCACCGGAAACAACTACGCCTCGAGCACGGTTCTCATCGCGTCGGTCGGCCTGGCCGCCGGCGCCGGCGCGAGCGCCTGCGCGACGGTCGGTGGGCCGAACAGCATCTCGTCGGGCAACTGCGGGTTCGATTCGCTGCCGGTCACCGACACCCGCACCGGCGGTGCCGTGACGGCCTTCATCGGCGGTGGCGCGCACATCACCGCTCCCGGCGCGGCGGTGAGCGTGCAGGCGACGCACCTCTCGAACGCCGACGTCAGCAACCATGGCGGCGCCGGGGGTGCGATCGGCGTGGC
Source organism: uncultured Actinomycetota bacterium (assembly GCA_963798885.1). Classification (GTDB taxonomy): domain Bacteria; phylum Actinomycetota; class Actinomycetes; order Propionibacteriales; family Propionibacteriaceae; genus JAJYQH01. Next base: position 118,922 of record CAWCUX010000002.1, read on the forward strand.
CGTGCTCAACAGCTATTCCCAGATCCGCGGCTCGACGAGCGCCTACGTGGGCGCCGGTGCCGCCATCGGCACGAGCACGTCCCGGGTGGGTTCGCTCAGCGTGCTGGCCGACGACACCTCGACGGCTTCCTCCGAGTCGATCCTGGGGGCCGGCGGCGTCGTCGCAGGCGGCGGCAGCTACGCCGAGTCCTCGGTCACCCCGACGCGTCAGCGCCTACATCGGCGTCGTTCCCCCCGCCTCGCCGGTGGCCCAGACCATCCGCCTCTCCGGCAACCTCACGGTGGGCGCCACGTCGCACCGCGCCGAGAGCAACGCGACCGCCAAGAGCTACGGCGGCGGGGGTGTGCAGGTCGGCGTGGCCGACGCGAAGGTCACCACCGCCCCCACCGTCACCGCGTTCATCGCCAAGTCCGTCGACGTGTCCACCGACGGGTCGGTGAGTGTCACCTCCCGCGCGTTGAGCGAGTCCGCGGGCAGCCTGCCCGACTCCTACGCCGCCGACGGCACGCACCCCGTGCTCCAGCCCGACGGCTCGACGGTCAACCAGGCCAACGTCGACCTCACCAACAACACGTCCGACCTGACCGCGAACTCGGTCTACTTCCAATCCCACGGCCTGCAGACCGGCGACACCGTCCTCTACACCGGCACGAGCATCGGTGGGCTGACGAGCCTGCGCGTCTACACCGTCATCGCGATCGACGCCAACCACCTGGCGTTCGGTGACACGTTCTCCACCGGCTCGATCGACTCCACCGACATGTCGGGAACCTCCGGGGTCGACCCGACGCGCGACATGATCCGCTTCGCCCAGCCGCACAACTTCCTCACCGGCGACCAGGTCGTGCTCTCCGGAAGCTTCGGTGTCGGCGGGCTCGCGCCGGGCAACATCGCCTACGTCCGGGTCGTCGACCCCTACCGGATCCAGCTCTACAGCACGAAGACCGCCGCGGAGGCCGCCGCGATCACCTTCGCGCCGACGGTGGCCTCCGGGACGAGCATCGGGGTCACCAATTCCTTCACGAACAACGAGCGGGTCACCTACGAGGCCGCGTCCCCGGTGAGCTTCGACCCGGGCTCGGTCGATGTGGGGGCTTACGACTCCAGCAACCACACGTTCCCGACCGACGCGAACGCGAACACGATCATGGTGGTCACCGCCACGCCCACCTTCGACGGCAGCGGCAACGTGACGGGCGTGAGCTTCGGGCCGATGCCGTTCACCACCGGACAGAAGGTGCAGTACCTCACGACCGGTCCGGCGGTCGGTGGCCTCACCAACGGCGCCTACTACTACGTCATCGTCGTCGACGCTCAGCGGATCCAGCTCGCGTCGAGCCGGTACAACACCACGGCGCACAACTACACCTACCCGTGCCCGACCCAGGCGAACCCGAGCAAGACGTGCACCGCCACCGACCGGCCCAGCCGCTTGCCATCTCGGCGCCGAGCGGCGGCCACCACGAACTCGCGCCGGCGCCGATCAGCGGGCTCGTCAGTGGCGAAACGTATGTCGCGACCAGCGTCTCGTCGAGCAGCGTGTCGCTGCTGCCGATCCTGTCCTACGACGGCTCCGGCAACCCGGTGACGGGGGCCACGGCGATCCCCGTATCGGCGAACGAGACCTATACGAGCCCCCACGGCGCCACCCTCACCGAGCAGGTCGTATTCGGCACCCAGACCATGTGGGCCACGGGGATGCACCTCACCGCGTCGTCGTCGTCGACACCGCCGGTCGACGCGCTGAGTATCGACCTCACGACCAAGTCCGCCGGCACCTACGAACTCCAGGCCCCGGCGAACCCGCTCGACTCCACGTCGTCGCCGTCGTCCCTGCGCACTCTCAGCCCGCCGCCCGGTGACGGCGTCTCCGATGCGTCCGCGGCCGGTGGCGGCGGGGGCGCGATCGCCGTGCAGGTGCCGACCGCCGGAGCCACGAGCAGCCCGGTCAGCACCGCCTACCTGGCGGGTTCGGTGACCGCGGGTGGCGACGTGACCGTCTCCTCCAACGTCGTGACGAACACGACGGCCTGGGTGACCAACGGCTCGGGTGGGGTCATCTCGGTGGGCGTGACGAACGCGTCGGTCACCCTGAACTCCACCAGCACCGCGCTCGTGGGCAGCCTCGCCGGCTCGCCGAGCTCCGGCATCTCGGGCGACAGCACCTCGACCCAGGTGAACGGAGACGGCGCGTCGATCGCCTCCGGTGGCAACGTCGCCGTGCTCGCGAGCGCCAGCCACACCACCACCGACCACTCGAGTTCGTCCGGCGGTGGGCTCGTGGGCGGCTACACCGCCACCGCGCACACCACGGTCACCGACACGACCGCGTCGGCCAGTGGTGCCGGCGCCACGATTTCCGGTGACACCGTGCGCTTCGACGCCACCTCCAGCGGCACGAACAACCTGTACACCCATGCCGTCATGGGGGCGCTGTTCGGCGGCACCGACACCAAGCCGATCCGCGACATCACCTCGCGCGACATCGTGCTGCTCGACGGCCAGGCGGATAGCGCAGGATCGATCACCGGCCGTTACGGCGTCGACGTCCGGGCGCACGAGGGCAACTGGGCGACCAATGTCGACGAGCACTCGGCCTGCTACTGCATCGGCCCGTCGAGCCACAGCGGCAGCGACTCGTACGTGTTCAACTCCCAGGTGTTCGGCCACCACGGCGTGGTCGTCTACGCCGGCCCACGGCTGATCACCTCGGGTGCCTACCGGAACACGTCGTCCAACGCCACGCCGTCGCCGCTCGTCGTGATCAACGACGCCAACGCCGCCCACCTCGCCCTGTACGTGCAGGGTGAGAACGTCGGCCCGCTCAAGGACAAGGGCAACACGATCGGCAACTCGCAGACCCGATCGATCACCTGGAACTCCGACGTAGTCATCAACTCCGGGCCGGATCCCTACCTGCTCATCGACTCGTCGGGCAATGTCGTCAAGGCCGTCAACGTGACCGTCAACGGCGTCGCCAACCCCAACATCGGCACGCACTACACCGATCCGATCACCGTCGGTGACATCGGCAACGCCGGTGCCGGCGACATCTGGATGGCCTCGGGCAGCGGCTCGATCAGCGGTGGCGCCTCCGAGAGCGGTCATTACTGGGGCACGTTCACCTTCCACCAGAACTTCCGCACGGTCGCGATCCTCAACAACTCCAACCTCGACATCACCGTGCAGAACATCGACGTCATCGACGAGACCAGCCAGCCGCACGTCACGCTGACCACCGGCGGAGGCAACGTGACCCTGACGTTCGACCTGGTGCAGGACGTCAACCCGAGCCTCGTCGTGCTCGACAACACCGGCAACTCGACGCTGCACCTCAACGGCACGATCACCAACCCGTTGGGCCAGACCGACATCCACGCGACGAGCGGCGATGTCGTCTCGGCGACGAGCCGTGGCGCGGCGGTGTCGGCGTCTGACAGCCACACCCAGCTGATCATCTCGAACGTGCTGCACCTCGATGCCGAAGCGGGCTCGCTCGGTTCCGCGAGCGACCGGATCAACGTCGACCTCATCGCCTACGGCGGCAAGGCCGTGACGTTCACCGCCACCGCAGGCGACAACGCCTACCTCGACCTGCTCACCTGGGTGCGCGACCCCTCGGTGACCGACCCGGCCACCACCGGCACGCCGCAGGTTCCCTACGTCGTCGACATCGGCAGCCTCGTCGCCGGCAACAACCTCGACGTCGTGCTGCAGGGGACGCTGTACGGCACCGGCCAGGGGATCCTGCCCGGCGTGTACGTGCACGCGATCAACTCGCCCGACCCGACGGGCACGTACTACACCTTCTACCACCCGAGCAATCCGTCGACCTGCCCGGTCGGCACGACCAACCAGGCGTGCCTGTTCGACGCCGGCGTCACCGGAGGCAGCCCGCACGCCGTGGCCAGCACCTACAACTTCACGACTCTCGACTCCGGCTCCGGCACCGCCACCGGTAGCGTCACGGTGGCCGCGGCCAACGACGCCGCGTCGGCGAGCCGGATCAACGTCATCGGCCTGGTGTCGGTGCACCAGTCGGGCAACGTCAACGTCGACACCAACGGCTTCATCACGCTGACCGAGACGTCCACCGACAGCGTCGCCAAGCGGATCGTCATCGACCAGGGCGTCAGCCCGGTCGTGTCCGGCTTCGTCACCCTGACCGACGTGGTCGTGCCGGTCGGGAGCATCGACATGCGGCTGGGCGTGGTCCGTTCCACCGACGACGACGTGACGCTCATCTCGCCGGCGTCCATCCTCGACGCGCCGGTCGGCTCGGGCGCCCCGCCGATCACCGGATCCCCGAGCGCCAACGTCGTGGGCGTCAACATCACCATGAGCGCCGGAATGATCGGTGCCGGCAGCATCGGCACCGACACCAACTTCGTCGAGATCGACTCGTCGTACGACAAGTTCGGCGTCCTCAACGCCACCGCGGCCGGCGTCATCCGGATCACCGAGATGCCCAGCACGCCGAGTGGTGGGTACGCGCAGCCGGGCGACCTGCACGTCGACACCGTGAGCACCTGCGTCCGCTCGACCCTGCAGACCTGCGCCGACGTCACGCTGACGACCACCGACGGCTCGATCCTCGACGGACACAACGCCGGTGCGGGCGGCACGACGGTCAACGTCACCGGCAACAGCATCGACCTGCTCGCCGTCGGCGGGGGCATCGGTACCTACACGAATGCCGCCACCGGCGTGTTCACCGGCGACCTCAAGCTCAACTCGGCCGCCGGGTCCGGATGCGTGGCGCACTACACACTCAATTACTTCCAGGCGAGCTCCGGCGACCGCGCCGTCACCGCGAACTGCCACATCGCCGCCCAGGCCGACACGAACATCTACCTGACCGAGCTGGCCGGGTCGGCCAACCTGCTGCTCATCCACTCGGGCCTGGCGGGTGCGGGTGACCTTCGGGTCACGTCGACCGAGACGGGCACCCCGGAAGCCGGTACCACCGGCAACGACATCGTCGTCCTGCACGACGGCGGCACCCTCGTCCGCGAGCCCGTCACCGCGTCCAGCACGCCGAACACCCAGGCCGTCCCGAACGGCCTGGTGGAGGCCGACCACGGCAACGTGCTGCTGCTCTCGGCCGACGACGTGGTCACCGACCCGAGCGCGCAGATCCTGGCGACGACCGACACGTCCCAGCCCCTGGCGACGACGACCGACCCGAACCAGCCGAAGACGACGACCGGCAACATCGACATCCACGGCGACTGGCACCCCGGCGTCAGTGACTCGAACCCCAACGAGGGCACCGTCATGGTGCTGCGCGGTGAGATCACCCCCGGCACCAATGGGCTCACCCGGATCTACGGCAACGCCGAGGACGACCAGATCACCTTCGACCAGACGCTGCTCGGCGGCAACACCCGCGCCTACGGTTCGGCCAAGGCCACCGTGGCCAACCAGTTCTCCCCGGCGGGCGACGGCTCCGACACGCATGACCGTCTACCTGCTGCAGACGATGACGGTCGGCACCCTCACCCTCGACGGCCAGGCCGGCTCCGACTCCTACGTCATCTGGACGCACGGCTCGGTGAACGGACAGACGCACTACATCGTCAACGTGCTCGACAGCGGTGCGCCGGCCGACGGCACCGACACGCTCGACATCTACGGCTTCAACAGCCCGCTCAACGGCATCGACCCGAGCACCGGGTTGCCCTACCCGACCGACGACATCTTCCTGCTGCGCGCCTCGTCGTACATCGCGGGCGAGAGCACCGCCCGCCCGAGTGTCTACTGCGGAGACACCAGCACCGACCCGGCCTGCACGAACCACCCCGGATACGTCGACGTGCTGCACCCGGTGCCCCAGGGCGCCATGGACGCCCTCGACGCCGTCCGGTTGTCCGGCTACGCGGGCGTCGTCGAGCGGATCAACTACGACAACGCGATCAACGGCCGGCTCGCCGTGCTCGGTCAGGGCGGCAACGACCACTTCGCGGTCGACGACAACTCAGCGGTCACCACCCTCGACGGCGGCGCGGGCAACGACTCGTTCCAGATCGGCCAGATGTACGGCATGCAGCGCAATGATCCGCACAGCGGGCTCTCGCCACCGGACTACTTCCCGACCATCGCCACCACCCGCGGCTACCTCTCCGAGGGCACGAGCGCCCCACTCGTGGCACTCGGCGGCAGCGGCGACGACACCTTCAGCGTCTACAGCAACCACGCGGCCATGCGGCTCGAGGGCAACGCCGGGAACGATCTGTTCACCATCGAGGCCTTCGCCCTGGCCCGCACCAACCCCGACGGCTCGCTCGTCCTCGGTCCGGCCTTCGTCGGCACCGTGACGATCAACTCCTCGACCAGCACGATCACCCGCAGCAGCGGCAGCTTCCTCACCGACGGCTTCGCGGTCGGCCAGACGCTCGTCGTCAAGGGTGCGGGCAGCGTGAACGACAACACGGCCTCGACCGCGTACACCATCTCCGCGGTGAGCGCATCGACCATCACGCTGGCACGCAACCTGACCACGCTCACCCCGCTCCGGCAGGGCGGCACGTACACCGTCTCCCTCAGCAGCGGGCCCCTGGCACGCACCGACATCACCATCGCCCCAACCGCCACCGGCAGCACGATCACGCGCAGCACGGCGGTAGCTTCCTCACCGACGGATTCCTCGCCGGCCAGACCATCGCCCTCACCGGCACCGACGCGGCCCACAACAACCTCGGCGGCGTCCCATACGTGATCACCGGTGTCACCGCGACGACCCTGACGATCTCCCAGGTGCTTGCCGGTGGCGTGTTCACCGACGCGACCGTCACCGGTGTGCTGCCGATGCCGCTGCTGACCACGGGATTCTCGACCGCCGCGCAGACCGACATCCGCACCGGCGAGGGCGACAACCAGGTGCAGTACAACATCAACGCCCCCGTCTCGGTCGACGGCGGGTCCGGATTCAACAAGCTCGTCGTCCTCGGCACCGAGTTCGCCGACCACATCGTCGTCACCGCCGACAAGATCTACGGCGCCGGCCTGGCGGTCAGCTTCCGCAACATCCAGGTGGTCGAGGTCAACGCGCTCCAGGGTGACGACACCATCGACGTGCTGTCGACCGCACCCGGCGTCGTGACCCGGATCGTCGGCGGGCTCGGCAGCGACATCATCAATGTCGCCGGCGACGTCGTGGGCGATGTCGTGAGCCGCGACCCGAACGGCACGAGCGCGACGATCAACCACATCGTCATGTCGGGCGACCCGACCTACGACGGCATCGTCGCCCCCGGCATCAACGTGTCGGTCGCCCGCGAGACCCAGGGCGCGGTCATCATCACCGAGTCCGGCGGCGTGAGCCAGGTCCGGCGCCAGTCCAACGGCACCGGCATCGGCTCGGTCGACAACTACACGGTCGCCCTGTCGCACCGGCCGACCTCCGACGTGTGGGTCACCGTGTCCGCCGAGATGGCGCCGCAGGACCTGCGGCCCACGGCCAGCGGTGCCTACGCCGACACGGTCTACCTGTGCACCACCTCCGCGGCCGTGTGCGCCACGGCGGCCGGATACTTCCACACGGTCTACCTCGACGGCGTCGCGACGCTGATGCCGAACCGGGCGCTCGTCCTGCACTTCACCGGAAGCACCTGGAACGTGCCCCAGACCGTGTGGTTCGCCGCGGCCAACGACACCCTGCCGCAGGGCGACACGGTGGTCGCCATCAGCCACTCGGTGATCAGTGCCGACCCGAGCTTCGCCGGGGCCATCGTGCGCAACGTCGAGGTCACCGTCTACGACAACCTCACCCCGGGTGCGGCGATCACCCAGCTCGACGCGTCGGGCAACCCCGACGGGAACACGACCGTCATCAAGGGCACCCCGGTCACCCAGCTCACCGACAACTTCACCCTGGCCCCGCCGAGCACGATCAGCGGCACGGTCACCTACGTCATCACCCCGTCGGACCCGCGGGTGATCCTCTCCAGTGCCGACTCGCGGTTCCTGGCACACGACGTCGTCAACGGTGTCCCGACGTACTACACGGTCACCTTCACCGCGGCCGACGCCTGGACCGACCCGGTGCTCATCACGGTGACGGCCGTCAACAACTTCATCGTCCAGGATCCGCACCACACGACCCTGGCGGTCACGGTCGACACCAGTTCGTCGGGACGCGACCAGACCTACGACGGCGTGACCTCGAGTCTCGACGTGCTCGTCCTCGACGACAACTCGCCGGGCGTGTACGTCGCCCAGAGCGGCGGGTCGACGCTGGTGAGTATTCCTCCGGGCACGCCGCTCACCGACACCTACACGGTGCGCCTGCTCAAGCAGCCCACCGCGACGGTCACCATCGGGATCGTCACCGACGGCCAGACGAGCATCGCCACCGACGCCGCCTGCTCGACCTCCATGCTCGGGCACGTGTGTCTCGCCCCGATCGACCACCTCGCCGCCACGTCGCTGTTCGTCGGCAACGTGACGATCTCCGGCACCACGATCACGCGGGCCGCCGGCTCCGAACTGGGCAGCTTCGTCGACGAGGGCTTCGCCGCGGGCCAGTTGATCATGATCACCGGGGCCGGCGCGGACAGCAACACGACGGCCACGGCCTACACGATCGCCTCGGTGTCGAGGCTGACGATCACGCTGACCACCTCGCTGCCCGCCGCCGGCACCTTCTCCAGCGTCACGATCAGCAGGGTCAGCCCCACGGGCCTGTTCACCGGCGCGGTCACCTGGGATGCCACGACGCACGTGCTGACTCGCAACGACGGTGGCAGCTGGCTCGACAACGGCTTCCTCGAGGGACAGCTCGTCCGGATCTCCGGGGTCACCGGCACCTTCAAGATCCAGTCGATCTTCGGCGACCACCTGCAGAGCATGAGCTTCACCGTGGCGCCCTCGATGTCCTCGGGCACCGTCACGGTCACCGAGTACGCGCCGGTCGTCACCTTCGACCAGACGAACTGGTGGAAGCCGGTCACCGTGACAGTGTCGGCCGACCCGTCGTTCATCCTGCCCCCCGGGCGCAGCGACCTCATCGTCTTCCCGAAGCAGCCGCACCTGCTGTCGGCGATCCGCGGTCCGGTCCAGGTCGAGGGCGGCACGGCCGGCGAGCACTACGGCCTCCAGTCGGCGGTCATCGCCCCCCACGAGATCAACACCCCGCCGTTCGGGATCGGCCAGCAGCCCTCCGAAGCACGCCAGGTCGACGTTCTCAACATCTACAACGACGGTGCCCACGAGAACCTCTCAGGCGACCTCACCTCGACCGCCCTCACCGGCTTCGGCATGGGCCCGTCGATCACCTTCCCCGGGCAGACCGCGTTCGGTGAGCCCAACACGTTCCCCGGCGGCATCAGCTACGGCACCATCCACGTCGACCCGGTGACCGGGGCGTACAGCAGCAGCAACTCGCTGTCGACGATCGAGATCCTCAACATCATGCTCGGCCAGGGCAACGACACCCTGACCATCCACAGCACCCTGAAGCCCGGACCCGACCAGGCGGCCGACGACAAGCTCGCGGTCGGCATCCCGTCCCTCTACGGTGCCCTCACCCTCGTCCAGGGCGGCGGCAACGCGCTGCTCCAGGTCACCGGCACCTTCGACGTCGCCGCGGGGCGGATCACCCGCACCGACGGTGTCGACTGGCGCACCGCGGGCTTCGCCGTCGGCAACTTGGTCAACGTTCCCGGGTACGCCCTCGGCGCCTTCACCGTCACCGGCTTCACCAACGGCGGCAGCACCATGCTGCTCAGCGGCCCGGCCCTCACCCCGGTGACCGGGCTCGAGGGGACCGTGTCGGTGTACGACCCGCTGTCCCCGCAGACCGGGTACGTGCGGGTCGGCGGCGACCACATCATCGTCCTCGGTGGTGGCGGGCCCACCTCGCCGCTGGTCATCTACGGCGACACGTCCCAGGACGGCATCTGGTACAGCGGCAGCGCCTACGCCCAGTCCGGCCACGACTTCGGGCCGAAGCCGACGATCGAGCCCGTCGGCAACGCCCCCGACTTCGTCTTCCCGCTCGCCCAGCCGTTCAAGTACTCGGGCAACGACTTCATCGACGCGTCGGCGCTGGACGCCTCGATACCGAGCGCCGACCTGCCGAGCATCGGAGTGACGATCTACGGCGGTCCCGGCCAGGACACCATCATCGGCAGCCAGACCGGCGACATCCTCGCCGGCGGCTCCGGTAACGACCTCATCCTCGGCCAGCGCGGGCGCGACCTCATCTACGGCGACTCGGGCATCAACGTCGACGTGATCACCCGCGTGCTCACCGTCGCAACCGTGAACCAGAGCGTGCTGCCCGAACGCGGACACCCTGTTCGCCGGACACGACGTGCTCATCGGTGAGGGCTTCGGCTCGGCGCCGAGCACCGCGCCCGGAAACTCCGACAACGCCGACGTCATCTTCGGCGACCAGGGCCAGGTCGTCCAGGACGTCCAGAACGTGCGGCAGTGGCTGTTCGACGAGGCGACCCAGACATTCGTCGAGGTCGACCCGGTACGCCTGCAGCGGATCCAGACGACGCTCGAACTCATGCACCTGCAGACCGTGCAGCCGCAGAACGGCGTCAGCGACACCATCGAGGGCGATCTCGGCAACGACTTCCTCTTCGGCGGCGGTGGTGGCGACACCATCTGGGGCAACGCCGGCAACGACCTCGCCTTCGGCGACTTCGGCACGGTCGACTGCGTCCAGATCGCCGCCGACCCCGGCACGACCGGATGCCGGATCGACCCGTCGAAGCTGCCGCTCAACGTGCCGCTCAACGACCACACCTTCACCTGGAGTTCGCTCGACACCGTGTCGACGTCCAACTACGGCAACGACCTCATCACCGGGGATTCGGGCAACGACATCCTCATCGGCGGCGGGGGATCCGACCGGATCAGCGGCGGCGCCGGCGACGACGACATCATCGGCGGCAACACCGGCCTGCCCGTGCCCGGCGCCATCGGCGGCTCCGGAGGGGCCGGCGGCTGGAACGCGGGTGTCGACTACAGCGGCGGCAACGTGGCCTACGGCGACGTGTTCGACTCCACCGGCGGCACCGACGGCCCGCACAGCGCCTGCATCGGCGCCGGCGCCTGCACCTACGGCGACTTCCTCGACGGAGGCGCGGGTAACGACGTCATCGCCGGCGACAACGCGACGATCCTGCGCACCGGCACCATCTTCAGCCCGCGCTTCCGCGTACTCACCGGTACGAGCATCCTCAACGCCACCACCGGCGCGTCGAACATCTACGGAACCAACTACGACGGGACGACCCTGCCCTGCGAGTGGCTCGACCTGAGCGCCTCCGCCGCGAACCCCGCCGGTACCTGCACGACCTATGGCTTCCAGCAGGATCCGCGCGCTGCCTCGGTCCGCTACGTCGCGCTGTATGACATGAGCAACGCATCGGCCCCCGGCACGTCGTCCGACTCGAACATCGCGGGCGGCGCCGGTGACGACGTCCTGTTCGGCCAGCAGGGCAACGACTGGATCCAGGGCGACGGCTCGGTCATCAACGACCGTGGCCAGATCACCCTCGACGTCCAGACCCGCAACACCGTCACCGACCCGCGGCGCTCGGTCGAGGACTGGGCGGGGCCCGGCACCGACGGCAACGACTACATCGAGGGCAACGGGGGCAACGACGTCATCTGGGGCGACCTCGGCCAGGACGACCTCATCGGCGGCAGCAGCTCGATGTTCGGGCTGGTCACGCCCGCGCTGCGCCCCGACGGGTCGGACACCATCTACGGTGGAGCCGGAACGCGGGTCGGCATCAACAACATGGGCGACCTGTCGGCCCAGGGCCACGCCCACGACGCCGACGCGATCCTCGGCGACAACGGCAACCTCTACCGGCTCGTCGGCGCCAGCGGGAGCACCACCACCGACGCCAACGGCAATGCCAAGGTGTCGCTGGCGTTCCTCGCCTTCAACTACGACAACTACTCCACGCTCGAGCGGATCATCCCGCGCTCGTGGACGCTGCTCGACTACACCCCGGGCACCCCGGGACCGAACGACATCGGGGCCGCGGACCTCATCCACGGCGAGGCCGGCGACGACCTCATCCTCGGTGAAGCCGGAAACGACGTCCTGTTCGGTGGCGGCCAGAACGACACGATCATCGGCGGCACCGGCAACGACCGCATCTACGGCGGCACCGGCGACGACGCGATCCTCGGCGACGACGGGTTCTACCACACGAGCCGTAACGGGCTCACCGAGCCGCTGTGGAACCTCGATACGGCCAATCCGACCGATGTCATGCAGTCGATCCCCGGGCCGTACACCCAGGCCCTCACCTTCCCGGCCGGGCAGCTGTTCAACCAGGCCCGTCTGCTCGCGTACAACACCGACCCTGCCTCGACCCAGTACACCCACTACGCCGACATCATCTACGGCGGTCTCGGCAACGACTGGATCCACGGCGAGGCGGGCGACGACGCCATCTCCGGGGCGGAGGCGCTGCCGTTCTACTACAGCGACATCCCGCAGTCGCAGATCCTGTCCACCTGGGGCATCAACCCGGCCGACCCGCTGCAATACAACCCGACGACCACCAAGTTCGCCGACTACAACGCGGCCGACCCGTGGTCGAAGGTCTACGACTGCACCGACGGCACCAAGGACGTCGGCGTCACGGGCACCTGCGCCCAGGGGCAGAAGGTCGACTTCTTCCTCAACTTCACCCCGTACGTCCTCGACGCCAACGGCCAGCCGATGACTGGACGCCACCGGTGCGCCCATCAAGAGCGACGACGGCTGCGACATCATCTACGGCGACAACGGCAACGACTGGCTCGTCGGCGGCACCGACACCAACTGGCTGTTCGGCGGCTTCGGCGACGACCTGCTGCAGTCGTCGCAGAACCTCGAGACCGACAACGAGTACAACCGAGTGCCCGAGGACGCCACCTGGTCGGCCCCGACCTTCGCCTACGGCGGTGCCGGACGCGACGTGCTCATCGCCGACACCGGCCGCGCCCGGATGTTCGACTGGGGCGGCGAGTTCAACAGCTTCATCGTGCCGTTCAGCCCGTTCGGCGCCCCCGTGGTCAACCGGTCGTTCAGCCCGTGGATCCGGGACTTCATCACCGCGCTGTCGACGGCCGGCGGCCAGGATCAGACGTTCACCCCCTTCACGCCGCTCGACGAGACGGCCATGTCGACGCCGAAGGACCAGTACTGGCAGGCCCAGCACGGCGGACCGCGCGACCCGCAGCCCGGCAACGTGCCGGGAGTGGGAATCGACTACCGCGGCCTGGTCGACCTCGGTGCCGGCTGCCCGTGCAACCAGGGCACGGCCATCGCCGTGAAGGGCGCCGTCAACGCCGCGGACCCGCTCAACCCGACACCGTACGAGGACGCCCAGATCCCGCCGGGCGCCACCGTGGCCCCCGGTGCCCCGGTGACCCTCACCTACCTGGTGACCGACCCCGGAACGTCGTCGCTGCAGGTGCTCAGCATCACCGACGACAACGCCACCCCTGCCGACCCGGCCGACGACTTCCATCCGGTCTACGTGTCCGGCGACACGAACGGCAACGGCCTGATCGACCCGGGCGAGGTCTGGTACTACACGTCCGCCGGCGTCCCCGGCGCGCCGACCACGGGGATCGTGGGCAGCTACCAGCACGTCGTGACCGTCGTCGGGCTCGATCCCGCGGCGAGCGTCGTGGTGCGCGCGGCCGATCCGACGAACTACACCGTCACGTCCCCGACCGTGCAGATCGCCAAGGACATCAACGCGGTCAACCCGCTGAACCCGACCGTCACCGAGCAGGCCGACACCCAGGCCACCGCGCCGCACCTCGCGGCGGGGACGCCGATCACGTGGACGTACCGGGTGACCACGAGTTCGACCACGCCCATCCAGGTCCTCAGCGTCATGGACGACAACGGGACACCGAGCATCAGCAGCGACGACTGGGCGCCGTTGCCGGTGACGACCATCTTCGGCGGCAAGGTCTACAACGTCGGCGACACCAACTACGACGGGCTCCTCGAGCCGGGTGAGACCTGGCTCTACACCTCCGCCGGCGTGCCGGGCATCGCGACGACCGCGAGGCAGGGCTGGAACGTCAACGTCGGCACCGTCACCGCGACCGACGCCGCCGGCGACTCGTTCGTGGCGACCAACCCGGCGTGGTACCTCGGCACGACCGGCCTCGGCCTGGTCAAGGCCGTCAACGCCGTCGACCCGCAGCACCCGACCGCGCTCGAGGACGCCAACAGCGTCGGCCCGATGGTGGCCGTGGGTTCGACCGTGCGGTTCAGCTACCTCGTCACCAACAGCAGCGGCGGCCCGATGCAGATCACCGGCCTCGTCGACGACAATGCGACGCCGGCGAATCCGGCCGACGACGTGCACCTCGGCGCCGGCGGCATCATGCCCCTGCTCGACTCCGCCGGCTTCAACGTCGGTGACACCAACCACAACGGTGTGTTCGACGCCGGTGAGAGCTGGGTGTTCACCTGGAGCCGGGTCGTGACGGTGGTCGGCAGCTTCACCAACCACGCGACGGTGAGCGCGATCAATGACGCCGGGCAGACCGTCACGGCCACGGACCTGGCGAACTACACGGTCGGCGGCGGTCATGTCACGCTGCACACCGCGGTGAACGCGGCAGTGCCGCTGTCACCGACGCCCGCAGAAGACGCCAACACCCCGCCCGGCCCGATCCTGACCGTGGGCAGCAGCGCCACCTTCACCTATCTCGTCGTCAACGACGGCTTCCTGCCGCTCAGCGGCGTCGCGGTCACCGACAACCACGGCTTCACGCCGCTGCCGGTTCTCGCCTCCGGTACGAGCTTCAACATCGGCGACACCAATAAGAACGGTCTGCTCGATGTCGGCGAGACGTGGCTGTACACGTCGAGCGGCGCGACCACGATCACCGTCACGCCGGGGCTCTACACCGATCTGTCGGGCGTCACGGCCGTTCCGTGCGTCGGCACGCCACTCACCTGCACCAGCGCTCCGGTCACCAGCACAGACCCGACCTACTTCACCGGCGCCGCGGCGGGCCTCACCGTCGTCAAGGCGGTCAACGCGGCGAACCCGCTGAGCCCGACGACGGCCGAGGACGCGAACAACCCCGCCAGCCCGTACTACGTGACGACCGGGCAGCCGGTCGTGTTCACCTACCTCGTGAGCAGCACCAACAAGAAGGCCAAGATCCCCGGCTCGGCGATCGTGCTGACCGACGACAACGGCACTCCGAACAACCCGGCCGACGACTTCCACCCGGTCTACGTGAGTGGCGACCAGAACGGCAACGGCTACCTGGATCACAATGAGGTCTGGTTGTACACCTCAGCGGGGGTCGCCGGAGCCCAGTCGGTCGCGCTCGCGGGTCTGCACGGCAACGTCGCGCAGGTCATCGCCACGGTCGGTTCGACTACCTACGGCGCCCAGGACGTCGCCTGGTACAAGGGCATCACCGCGGGGATCGCGGTGAAGAAGGCGACCAACGCCGTCGACCCGCTGGCCCCGACGGCATCCGAGGAAGGTGACACCACCGCCCACCAGCTCTACCTGCCGGTCGGGACGCCACTCGTATGGACCTACCGGGTGACCAACACCGGCACGACCCCGCTCCGGGTCAGCGGGATCGTCGACGACAACGGCACGCCGGCGAACACCTCCGACGACTTCGCCCCGCTTCCGGTCACCGTCACCTGGAACGGCGCCACCTACAACACCGGCGACACCAACCACAACGGCCTGCTCGATGTCGGGGAGGTCTGGCTGTACACGTCCGCCGGCGTCTCCCACGCCACCGTCGCCGCGGGGGAGTACAAGAACACCGCGACCGTCACCGGCGTCGAACCGCACCTCGGCACCGTCGTCACCGCGAGCGACGTGAGCTACCATTTCGGCGCGCTCAACAAGCTCGTCGTTCGCAAGGCCGTCAACGCGGCCGACCCACTTCACCCCACGGCTTACGAAGACGCCAACTACGCTCCCGGGCCCGTCCTGACGGCCGGCAGCACCGTCACCTGGACCTATCTCGTCACGAACCTCGGCAACACGGCCCTCGACGTCAGCAGCCTCATCGACGACAACGGCACCGGCAGCCCCGACACGGGCTTCGCGGTCGACCCGGTGCTGCAGCCCAACGGCAATGTCGTCGGCGACGCCAACGACAACGGGGTCCTCGACCCCGGCGAGACCTGGCTGTACTCGGCCACCGGCGTGGTCCCGCTGGGCGAGTACATGAACACGGCAACGGTCACCGCGACCGTCCTCGGTCAATCCGGTGCCGGACCTCACTGCAACCGACGTGGCCCACCTGTACGGCACGGCACCGGGCATCCGCGTCGAGAAGTTCCTCAACGGCCAGCGCTCGACCGACCCCGGTTCGCCGATCGTCGTCGCCACGGGCAGCACCAACACCTACACCTACAAGGTCACCGCGACGACCGCGGCGTCCCTGTCGGACATCACCATCGTCGACGACAACGGCACGCCGGCGAACACCGCCGATGACCTCGTGCCCACGGCTGAGACGACGACGTGGAACGGCGCCATCTACAACGCGGGCGACACCAACCACAACGGTCTGCTCGACCCAGGTGAGACCTGGCTCTACAGCCTGAAGCGCACCGCCGCCTCCGGTCCGTTCGTCAACGTCGTGCGGGTCACCGGCTCGCTCACGACCGCTTCGGGTACGACGACGGTCACCGCCGACGATCTCAACTACTCCCTCGGAATTACCCCGGCCGTCCCGGCCATCACGGTGGTCAAGGCGGTCGATGCGCTCGATCCGTGGCATCCCACCACGATCGAGGACGCCAACACCCAACCGGCGAAGGAACTGCTCGTCGGCACCACCGCGGTGTGGACCTACCTCGTGACCAACACCGGCAGCGTGCCCGTGACGATGACGAGCATCGTCGACAACAACGGCACCCCGGGTAACACCGCCGACGACTTCACGCCGCAGCCCGTGACCGTGGTGTGGAACGGTGGAACCTACAACGCCGGTGACAGCAACCACAACGGCCTGATCGACGCCGGCGAGACGTGGCTGTTCCGCGCGACCACCACGGTGCAAGCGGGTGCCTACGTCAACACCGCCGTCGTGACCGTGACCCAGCCGACCACGCTGCAGACCGCCACCGGGAGCGACATCGCCGGCTACTACGGCATGGGAACGGCCTCGGGCCTCAGCCCCGGATTCTGGAAGAACCACCCCGGGGCGTGGCCCACCAACTCCGACGGTTCCTACATCTTCGACCCCAACCAACTCGTCTCGAGTGTGTTCGGCTCCGCCCCGGCCCCCTACGCGTCCGAGACGCTGATGCAGGCGATCAGCACCGGCGGGGGCGGCATCAACGCCCTACTTCGGGCGGCCATCGCAGGGCTGCTGAACTCGACGGAGCAATACCTTGCCTACCCGCAAACCTCGGCCTGGGTCGTGCAGTCCGTCGACGCGGCGATAGCGAGCGGCGACGCGGGCACGATCAACAACCTCCAGAGCCAGCTCGACACGTGGGACAACCTCGAGGGCAGCCTCACCCCGCCGTGACGAGCGGCGCGGCTTCTCGCTCGGCTGAACCGCGAACGCGCGGTCCGCGGCGGGCTCGGGGGATAATCGTCGGGTGCCCCACACCACCATCAGCCAACCCGCGCCGGACGCCCCCGTCGAGCGGGGTGCCGATGCCTGAGGAGTCCAACGTGACGGTGGCGGCCGATCTGCGCGGCGCCTTCCGGGCGTACCCAACCGGTGTGGCCATCGCCACCACAGAGGTCGACGGTCGCCCCGTGGGTGTCCTGGTGTCGTCACTCGTCTCGGTGAGCGTGGCTCCGCCGGTGGTGTCGATCTCGCTGTCGGACTCGTCGTTCGCCGCCCAGGAGGTGCTCGGCGGCAACCGGGTGACGATCCACCTGCTCACCGGCAGCGACCGGGACCTGGCCGACTGGTTCGCCCGCCCGCGACCGGCGGGCGACGAGCCTCGCTGGCTCGCAGGCACCCCCGGACTAGCCAGGTTGCCCACCCACGGACCGGTGCTGAGCGGAACGGTGAGCGACCGAGTACGGGCCGGCTCGGCGACCGTCGTGTTCGTCACGGTCGATCAGGTCGAACCTCCGGCGTCCGACGACCCGTTGGCCCTCGTGCACGTCGACCGGCACTGGCATCTCGTGCCGCGCGACGGATCCGACTGAGCGGCGCACTCGGCCCGTCGAACTTTGGGAGGGTGGCGGTACTACGAAGTGGTGTCCGATGGCTCGGGGACCATCGCGTCGAGCACCGCGGCCCGCAGCACGTCGAGGCCCACCCCGCCGATGTCGAGGGCCGTGCGGTGGAACTCCTTGAGATCGAAGCTGTCACCGAGCGCGGACCTCACCTCGTCGCGCAGGCCGAGCCACAACCGCTCGCCGATCTTGTACGAGGGGGCCTGTCCGGGCCAGCCGAAGTAGCGGTTCACCTCGAAGCGCGCCTGGCCCTCACTCAACGACACATGGCTGTTGAAGAACTCCCAGGCCTTCTCGTAGGTCCATGACCCGCCCCCGACCTCTTCGGGCGCCTCGTACTCGCAGTGGACGCCGATGTCGATGACCACCCGGGCGGCCCGCATCCGCTGACTGTCGAGCAGCCCCATCCGGTTACCGGGATCGTCCATGAAGCCGAGTTCGGCCATCAGCCACTCGGCGTAGAGGGCCCAGCCCTCCCCGTGTCCCGACACCCACGAGCCGAGCCGGCGCCACTTGTTCAGCAACCCGGCCCGCGCGGCGGTCTGCGCGATCTGCAGGTGGTGGCCGGGGACGCCCTCGTGATAGACGGTGCTGAGCTCACGCCACGTGCCGAAGGTGTCTTCGCCCTCGGGTACCGACCACCACATGCGGCCCGGACGGCGGAAATCCTCGCTCGGCCCGGTGTAGTAGATGCCGCCGTCGTGGGTTGGAGCGATACACGCCTCGATCCGGCGCACCGGCTCGGGAATGTCGAAATGCACGTCGGCGAGGGCTGCGATGGCCTCGTCGGCCCTGGCCTGCATCCAGCCCCGCAACTCGTCGGTGCCGTGCAGCTGGTAGGCCGGGTCGGCGTCGAGGATGTTCATCGCCTCGGCGATCGAGGCGCCGGGACGCACGCGATCGGCCGTCTCGCGCATCAGGTCCTCGATCCGGGCGAGCTCCTCCCGGCCCCAGCGGTAGGTCTCCTCGAGATCGACGCTCGACCCGAGGAACTGCCGGGAGTACAAGCGGTAGCGGTCGATGCCTACGGCGTCCCGCGGGGTGGCCCGGGGCAGGATCTCGGATTCGAGCCGGTCTGCGGCACCCGCGAATGCGGAGCGCGCGATCTCGGCGCCCGCCTCGAGATTGGCTCGGGTGGCCTCCGGCAGGGGTTGGTCGCCCGCGGTGGCCCCTGCGACGAACGCGTCGAGGAACCCCCCGTCGGCCACCCAGCTGCGAACCTGCTCGACGAGCAGGTGCACCTGGCGCTGGGCCGGGGGAAGTCCCTGGTCGATCGCCGTCTGTTGCGAGTCGAACCACCCGCCGATGGCCATCGGAACGGCCCGCAAGCGCTGTGCGATCACCTGCCAGTCGTCGGGGGTCGACGTGGGCATCTGGTCGTACACCGCGCGGATCGCGTGCAGGCCCGAGGCGATGCCGTTGAGGCTCGACAGCGATGCTCCCGAGTCGTGCAACTCGACCTCGAGGCCGAGCCGCTCGCGCATCGCCGCCTTGGTCACCGCGTCGACCAGGTCGTTCGGCTGCACCTCCGACAAGCGTTCGAGGGCATCGGCGGCGAGGTCGCGCTGGGCGCGGAGTCCGGCCGGAGACAGGTCGTCGTATTCGTCCTGGCGAACCGATGAGCCCAACTCGGTGAGGAAGATCGGGCTCAGCGCGACCATCTGATCGAAGTAACCATCGGCGATCCGGTCGATCGCGGTCTCGGCGCGCGGCCCCTGTTCGCTTGTCATGGGGCCAGACTAAACCGATCACCGGGGCGACAGGGGCCGATGCGTCCCCGCGGCGGCGCGTGAGGGGTCCGTTACCTTGGTCGACGGGCCCCGTCCATCACCCGTCTGGCCATAACCCGGGCCCTCGGGGCAGCGACTCGTGAGGACTGAGTAAAGTCGGGGGACGTGTCGACCAGTCGACGTTGGCAACGGCGTGGTTGTCCCCGTGAAGCCATCGCCCCGCCACCCGACCACCCCAGCTTGGAGGAAGCATGAGCGACGCCCAGTCGGGCCACGACCCGGCCGCCCAGCCGATGGTCGACGTGATCGTCATCGGAGCTGGTCTCGCCGGGCTCAGCGCCGCGAACAGCCTGCACGCTCGCGGACGCCGTGTCATCGTGTTGGAGGCCCGCGACCGCATCGGCGGTCGCGTCTACACGCGACGCACGGCGTCGGGCGAACCGGTCGAGATGGGCGCCCAATGGCTCAACCCCGGCCACGACCACATGTTCGAACTCGTCGAGAAGGCCGGCCTGGAATTGGCGGCGCCGGCGATGGGCGACGCCGCGGTGATGCTCGAGGGACGTGTCGCCCGGGTGGCGCCCGAATCGGGCGCCGGCCGCGTCGGCATGACCCCCTTCGAGGTGGCTGACCTCGGCCAGGGGCTGCTGCGTCTCCACCACCTGTCCGACCGGGTCAACGACAACGAGACCTGGGCCGAGGCGAACGCCGCATGGCTGGGGCAACCGTTCGACCGCTGGGTGCGGTCGAACCTGCGGACTCCCGGTGGCAAGGCCGCCTTCCAGCACGTGCTCGGCCGGGCCGTCGGGCTGATCGCTCCCGACTCCACGCTCATCGAGACCCTGCACCGCGTCGCGGGACGTGACCTCGACTCCCTCGCCGCGGTCAACGCGGGCCTGCAGCAGCGCCGGGTCAGGGGCGGCATGGCGCAGGTCTGCGAGTTCCTCGCCGAGCCGCTCGGCGACCGGGTGCACCTCGGGGCGGTCGTCGCCTCGGTCAGCGTGGGCGACTCGTCGATCTCGGCCACGACCACCGAGGGCGAGACCTTCACCGCGCGCGACCTCGTGGTCGCGGTGCCGCCGAGGGTCGTCGACATGATCACCTTCGAGCCGCCGCTGCCGGAGTGGCGCTCCGACCTCGTCAAGGAGGTGCCGCCCGGCAACGTCATCAAGGCCGCGCTCGTCTACGAAACCCCGTGGTGGCGCGAGCGTGGCATGTCCGGACAGGTCGGCACCGACGCGGGCCCGCTGCGGGTCATGAGTGACAGCAGCAACGTCGGGTCGACCTTCGGTGTGCTCACCGGGTTCTTCGAGGGTGCCGAAGCATCGGGGCTCGGCCGGTGGACGGTCAGCCTGCGCGAGCGCACGTTCACCGACACCGTGCGCACCGTGTTCGGCGCCGACGTGCCCACGCCGCTCGAATACGTCGATGTCGACTGGTCGAGCGAACGCTTCACCGGCGGATGCCACGGGGCCCACTTCGCCCCGAGCGTCTGGACGGCGGTGGCCTCCAGCCTCGGCGCGCCTGAAGGGCATGTGCACTTCGCGGGCGCCGAATACGCCTCGCGGTTCACCGGCTACCTCGAGGGTGCCCTGCGCTCCGGCAAGGAGGTCGCCGACCGGATCACCAAGCGCTGACGGATCGGCGAGCCGGTCCGGTCTGACGGCCGTGCTGCCGCGCGCGCCTCACGGGGTGGCGGCGGGTCCCTTGTAGTGGTGTCCGGTGGGTGTGGTGACGCTCACCCGGTGGTGGGGGTCGGCGATCCGGTGGGGAGTTCGCGTGCGGCCGGTGGCTCCGGCGCTGTGCCGATTCCCGGCCCTCGTCAGGTCGGCATGGTCGGGCTCTCGTCCGCCGGGTGGGTCGGCGTCCGCCCTGGTTTGAGGGTGGCTGTCGCCCCTGGTGGTGGGATCGTGACCTGTTGGGGTGCCCGTGCTGCCTGTCCGGGGGACGGTGTCGTGGTCGTTCGGGTTCCGTGCGGTCCAGCCGGGTGTTTGTTTGGTGTGGTTGCAGCGTTCGCACAGCCCCTGACCGTTCGCCGCGGACGTGTGCCCGCCGTCGGCCCTCGCGACGATGTGGTCGAGGTGTCGGATCGGCGCATCGCAGAACGGGGTGCGGCACAGGTCGTCACGGATCGTCACGAACTCGGCCAAACCCTGCGGGAACAACCGACGCCTCGACTCCATCGCGATCAACCCACCCGACGGAGCGGCCCACAACCGCCGCACCCACGACCCCAGCCGCGGCGCGGCACCGACCAGCCGGCGAGCCACCGGAGCGGGCACCGGCCCGTGACCGAGGATCCGGCCCGGCAGGTCGGCGTCCCCGTCGTCCCCTGCGAGGAGGGTGTCGGCGGGCATCACCAGGTGCAGCGCGATCGGGATCGCGTCGGGGGAACTCTGCCCGGTGGTGCGCACGACCAGTTCGTCGGCCATCACCTGACCCCGGGTCCGCCGGTCACCACTCGCGCGGGCCGCGTCGGCGGCCCGGGTCAGCGCCGCGTACGACCGACACTCCCTGCGCGACCGGCAGCAGGGCGGTGAGCCGGGTCATGCAGTCCGGCGCCGGCCGCAGGCTCACGAACCGATCCGCCGCGGCGTGGCCGAGCCGGGCCGCGACCCCGGCAGGGTCACGCCGGGCCAGCTCGCCCCGGACCAGGTTCTCGAGTCGTCTCGTGCCGAGGGTCTCGAGCCGGGCCAGGTCATCGCCCACGGCCCGGTCGATCTCCGAACGCGCCTCCCGGGTCAGACACGAAGTCTCCTGCACCACGATCCGCGCCCGGTACTCCGACAACACCCCCGTGGTCATCGCGTGCAGGGTGTGCGGCATCTCCGTCACGAGGATGGTGGCCAGGCCGAGGAAGATGGCCCCGGCGTGCGGGGACTCCCTGCGGGCCAGGGCCACCTGCTCGGCGACTCCCTGACCGACCCGGTCGGCGGGGACGCCGCGGCGGGCCTGCTCGGCCTTCTGGGAGCGGGCGAACCGGGCGGCGGCCACGGCTTGGGCGGCACAGGCGGCGTTCTTGAGGTCCTCCAACGCCCGGATCAGGTCGATGTCCCGACCGCCCATCACGTCTCCGTCACCGCGGTCGGTCGCCAGGACCCGGTCCAGCGTGTCCCAGGCGCCCGCGAGTCCGGCAGGGACCGGAACCTCAAGACCGCGACCACCTGAACCATCGCTCATGAGTTCTATTTTAGAGCCGGAATGGCTCACCGGCCAGGGAGAATATCACCGGACAACACCGAATCCCCACCGGACAACATTCATCCTGGACGCAGCGGGTCTCCGGTATTCCCATCGCGGTGACCCACTGCCGGGTCGTCAGATGGCGTCGTCTCCGCGTTCGCCGGTGCGGATGCGGACGACGTCGTCGACCGGTGAGGTCCAGACCTTGCCGTCGCCGATCTGGCCGGTGCGGGCGGTGCGGACGATGACTTCGACGATGCCGTCGGCGAGGTCGTCGCTGGTGAGGACTTCGAGTTTGACCTTGGAGATGAAGTCGATGGTGTATTCGGCGCCGCGGTAGACCTCGGTGTGTCCCTTCTGGCGGGCGTATCCGCTGACCTCGGTGACGGTGATGCCGGCGATGCCGTGCTGGGCGAGGGCGACCTGGACGTCGTCGAGGGCCATGGGCTGGATGATCGCGGTGACCAGTTTCATCAGGCTCACTCCTGTTCTGTTGCGGGCACGACGACGGTGGAATGGACCCGCTGGTAGTTCGAGTAGCGCACGTGGGAGAGGTCGTAGCCGACCTCGGCGTGCTCGTTGATGTCGGCGCCGCTCGTTTCCGCGGCCGCGCTGAGCCTGAGGCCCATGATGGCGTCCAGGGCCTTGCCGATCCCGAAGGTCACGAGGAAGGAGTAGAGGAGGACGGCGAACGCGGCGATGACCTGATGATCGAAGACCGTCACGCCCCCGCCGTAGAACAGTCCCCCCTTCATCGCGAGGAAGCCGATGGCGATCGTGCCGATGAGACCGCCGACGAGGTGGACGCCGACCACGTCGAGTGCGTCGTCATAGCCCCACTTGAACTTGAGGCCGATGGCCAGGGCGCACCCGACGCCGGCGAGGACGCCGATGACGGCGGCCCCCAGGGGGCTGACGGCCGCCGCCGAGGGGGTGATCGCGACGAGGCCCGCGACCACACCGGACGCGCCGCCGAGGGAGGTGGCGTGCCCGTCGCGGATCCGCTCGGTGATGAGCCAGGCGAGCATCGCGGTGCACGGCGCGATCATCGTGTTGATCCAGGCGAGGGCGGCCGTCATCGTCGCCCCGAGAGCGGAGCCGGCGTTGAAGCCGAACCAGCCGAACCACAGCAGTCCGGCACCGATCATCACCAGGGTCATGTTGTGGGGCCGCATCGGCTTCTGCCGGAAGCCGAGTCGAGGGCCGAGGACGAGCGCCAGCGCCAGGCCTGCGGCGCCCGTGTTGATCTCGATGGCGGTGCCACCGGCGAAGTCGATGACGTGGAGTCGGTTCACCAGCCAGCCGCCGTGCGCCGCGGTGAGTCCGTTGACGGCGAAGACCCAGTGCGCGACGGGGAAGTAGACGAGGGTGGCCCAGACGATACTGAAGACCGTCCATCCGGAGAACTTGATCCGGTCGGCCACCGCACCGGACACAAGGGCCGCCGCGATGATCGCGAAGCCCGCCTGGAATCCGACGAAGGCGAGCGTGGGGATCGCATGGGTACCGGTACCGGTGGGATCGATGGTGGCGGTGAGGAGCCCACGGAGCCCGAAGTACTGGAACGGATTGCCGACGATCCCGCCGATCGAGTTGCCGAAGGCCTCCGAATAGCCGTAGAGCACCCAGAGCACGCCCACGGTGCCCATCGAGATGATCGACATCATCATGATGTTGAGCACGCCGAAGGCCCGCACCATGCCCCCGTAGAAGAATGCGAGCGCGGGCGTCATCATCAGGACGAGTGCTGCGGACACCAATACCCAGGCGGTGTCTCCCGTGTTGATCATCAGTGCCGTCACGGGGCGTCATGGTGCATGGCCACCGTTACGCGGTTGTTCGCGCCAGGTTACGGGCGTGTTACATGGCCTGGTGGCCGCGGGGATCGAAACTTCCGATCCGGGCGGCCACCAGGCCTGGTGTGGGGATCCGGTGGCGCTCGGTGGATCCTTCGTGGGGTCAGATGGCGTCGTCTCCGCGTTCGCCGGTGCGGATGCGGACGACGTCGTCGACCGGTGAGGTCCAGACCTTGCCGTCGCCGATCTGGCCGGTGCGGGCGGTGCGGACGATGACTTCGACGATGCCGTCGGCGAGGTCGTCGGTGCTGAGGACTTCGAGTTTGACCTTGGCGATGAAGTCGATGGTGTATTCGGCGCCGCGGTAGACCTCGGTGTGTCCCTTCTGGCGGGCGTATCCGCTCACTTCGGTGACGGTGATGCCGGCGATGCCGTGCTGGGCTAGGGCGACCTGGACGTCGTTGAGGGCCATGGGCTGGATGATCGCGGTGATGAGCTTCATGAGTGCACCTCTTCACTGGTACCCGGAACCACCACGGTGGAGTGCACCCTCTGGAAGTTCGAGTAGCGGACGTTGGACAGGTCGTAGCCGACCTCGGCGTGCTCGTTGATGTCGGCGCCGCTCGACTCGGCCGCCGGGCTGAGCCTGAGCCCCATGACCGCCTTGATCGCCAGGGCGATGAGGTAGGTGACGACGAAGGAGTAGATCAGCACCGCGAACGCCGCGATCGCCTGGCGTCCCAGCTGGGTCAGTCCACCGCCGTAGAACAGGCCGTCGTCGGTGGCGAGGAAGCCGATGGCCAGGGTGCCGATGAGACCGCCGACGAGGTGGACGCCGACCACGTCGAGTGCGTCGTCGAAGCCCCACTTGAACTTGAGGCCGATGGCCAGGGCACAGCCGACACCCGCGAGGATGCCCACGACGATGGCCCCGACGGGGCTCACCGACGCGCAGGCCGGGGTGATGGCCACGAGGCCGGCGACGATCCCGGACGCCGCGCCGAGGGACGTGGCGTGGCCGTCGCGGATCTTCTCGGTGACGAGCCAGGCGAGCATCGCCGCACAGGTCGCCACCATGGTGTTGATCCAGGCGAGGGCGGCCGTGGGGCTGGCTCCGAGGGCGGATCCGGCGTTGAAGCCGAACCATCCGAACCACAGCATGCCGGCGCCGAGCATCACCAGGGTGAGGTTGTGGGGTCGCATGGGCTTCTGCCGCCATCCGAGGCGGCGGCCGAGCACCAGCGCCAAGGCGAGGCCTCCGGCACCGGCGTTGATGTGGATCGCGGTGCCACCGGCGAAGTCGTAGGCCTTGACCGAGTTGGCGATCCAGCCGCCGTGGGCGGCGGCGACGCCGTCGAAGGCGAAGACCCAGTGCGCCACCGGGAAGTAGACCAGGGTGGCCCACAGCACGGTGAAGACGGTCCAGGCGGAGAACTTGATCCGATCGGCCACCGCGCCGGACACGAGCGCCACGGCGATGATCGCGAACGCGGCCTGGAAGCCGACGAAGGCGAGTGCCGGGATGTCGTGCTTGCCGTCACCGGTCGGATCGATCGCCATGCTGAACAGCCCCCGCATCCCGAAATACTGGAAGGGGTTGCCCACCACACCACCGATCGAGTTTCCGAAGGCTTCCGAGTAGCCGTAAAGGACCCAGAGCACCCCAACGGTGCCCATCGAGATGACTGACATCATCATCATGTTGAGTACGCCGAACGCGCGGACCATGCCGCCGTAGAAGAAGGCGAGAGCGGGAGTCATGAGCAGCACCAGGGCTGCTGCGACCATGACCCAGGCTGTGTCGCCCGTGTTGATCTCGAGTGCCATCATGCTCAGAAATCGTGCCCATCCGGCATTACATCCGCCTACGCGGCCGGTTACGGCTGTGTTAGGGATCTGGGGGTTCTGTTTCGGATTGGTTACGCTGAGGGGGCCGACGCCACCTGAAGGAGGCCGATGTACTGCACGCGATGTGGCTCACCTGTCACGGACGACGACCGCTCCTGCCCCGGGTGCGGCGGCAACCTGCTGCTGCCCGGCTCGGTCGACGAGGGTGGCCCGGCGACCGCCGGGAATCCGGCGCGACAGGGCGCTGGGCCGGGCGACACCCGGATCATGCCTTCCGCGGCGGCCGATGCCGCCGACCCCGATTCCACGCGCGTCAATCCGAAGGTGGTGCCGGAACCGTCGGCACACGGTGGCCAGGGCGCCTCGGTCGACCTGCCCGATGACTGGTTCCGTCCCGGACCACCAGTACCCCCTCCACCGCCCACGACATGGCAGGCCGCTCCCCGCCAACCGATGGTGGAACCAGCGCCCGGACAGCCGCCGGTCGCGGCGCAACGGCGCTACCACGAGCGCAGCTCCACGTCCGTGGTCGTGGCGCTGGCGCTCGTACCGGTCGTGCTCATCGCCGTGCTCGTGTGGTGGTTGCTTCAGGGGCACGGTCCCGGCACCGCCGCCGGGCCCGTGTCGCCCGCCTCCTCATCGGCCGCGGGGCAGTCGGCGTCGCAGCAGCCCTCTGCGTCCGCAGGGGGCTCGGGTTCGGCCACGACGTCGTCGGCCGCCTCGAGCGCGGCGTCGTCGGGGTCCACTGCGTCGGCATCGACCCAAGTGCCGTCCTCGGCGACCAAGTGCTCGGCGTCGGTCTACGCGGGCCAGAACACCAGCTGCCCGTTCGCCGAGAACGTGGCGGCCAACCTGCCGTCCGACACCAGCGGGGAGTTCGAGGTCAAGGCGAAGAGCCCGGTGACCCACAAGGAGTACACGATGACGTGCACCGGTGGCACCCTCATCGACTGCCGGGGTGGCAACAACGCCGAGGTGTTCATCCTCGGCGGCTGACGCTGGGCCCGGGGCGTGCCTCCCGCCACTGCCGTCAGGGGCGCTCGACCCGCCGCAGCGATCCGAGGGCATAGGGCATCCTGCCCAATTCGTCCCAGGTGCCGTCGACGTCGAACCGAACCCACGACGCGGGGGGAAGTTCGCCCACAACTCTTCCGCGCTGCGAGGGGAACTCCCCGACGCCATCCGGGCCGCCAGGCCCGACACGGTGGGAGAGTGCGCGACCACGAGCAGTGACGTGACGTGCGAGGGAACATCAGCGATCTGCTGCAGCAGGGTGTTGGTGCCGCACAGGTACAGCCGATCGAGCACGTCGATCTCGGGATCACCGGGCAGGGCGAGGCAGTCGGCGGTCTGCCGGGTGCGCAGCGCCGGCGAGCACAGGACCTTCGTGATCGCCAGCGGGGCCAGCAGGACCCCGGCCGCTACAGCCTGGGCGCGTCCGGCGTCGGTGAGCGCGCGATCCCGGTCACGTCCGAACGGCTCCGGATCGGCCGTGGCGTGACGCATCAAGACGAGCGAGCGCATAGCTCGACGATAGGCCGCCGGTGTTACAGCGGTGCGACGGCGACGATGAGATCGCGGTTGATCGACGAGTCGACGCGATGCACGAACCCCGTCCACGGGTCGCCGTCGAGAACCTCGAGCCCCGCGTCCGCGAGCAGTGCGGCGGCGTCTTCGCGGGTCAGCCCGTAGGTGTTCCAGGACATGCCCAGGGCCCCGCCCGGTCGCAATTGACGCACCCAGACCGGGACGGCCTCGCGCAACAGCCCCGCAGGAGATCGGTCGCGCTTGCCGGAATGGCCGCGCACGTCGGTCTGGGACCCGTGCACCACCCCGTAGGGGGCGTCGGTGGCGATGACGTCGAAGCGTCGCTTGCCGAACAATGCCGCGGACTGGCGGGTATCGCCGGTGAACACGGTCATGACCTGCGGCGGGTCGAGCTTCAATTCCGCGTCGAACCGGCGTCCGAGCGACCGGCCCTCTCGGCGCACGGGACTGACCGTGGCGGAATGCTTCAGGCGCTTGCGGCGCAGCCACGTGCGAAGGTAGGCGGCCATCGCCTCGAACGCCTTCTCGTCGGCCTCGACTCCGTATGCGTTGTGGCCCATGAGCCACGCCGTCTCGAGGGTGGTTCCTCGTCCCGACAGCGGATCGAGCACGTCGAGGGGTCCGGTGACCGGCCGCCGGAGTGCCGCAACGGTCACGTTGAGCAGCAGCCGGGTGAACTGCTCGTTCGTCTTGCCCTGGTACTTCGGAATGGTGACCAGGTCGTCGTCGAGCAGGTCGCCGCGCGGCAGTGCCACCGGGCGCAACAGGTCGTCGGCGGCCCGCTCGAACAGGGCCAGGCTGGCGGACTGCCCCGCGAGGCAGGGGGTCAGCTCGGCGATCGGGGCGTCGGATTCGAACGCGAGATAGCCGAGGCCCGCCACGTCCTCGACGTGATGGTCACGGGTCTGGGGGCAACTCACCTGCAATTCCGATCGGGCGAGTCGGGCCGATTCGCCCGCGTACACCCTGTTCGCAGAGGGGGCCAGGAGCAGGAGGTAGCGCGTCACCCGCCCATGATCCCACGTCACGCCGGCGCCCCGAGGGGTCCCATACCCCCCCAGGTTTCCCCTTGTCATGGCGGCAGGTTCGACGACCCCGCCCCCCGTCGGAGACCGGTGGGATGACAGAATCGGACCCATGAGTCAGCGACACATTGGTGTGACCGAGCTCGCACTCCGCGACGCTCACCAGAGCCTTCTGGCCACCCGGATGGCCATCGAAGACATGGTCGACGCCTGCGAAGACATCGATCAGGCGGGCTACTGGAGCGTCGAGTGCTGGGGCGGGGCGACCTTCGACTCCTGCATCCGGTTCCTCAACGAGGATCCCTGGCAGCGGTTGCGCACGTTCCGTGAGCTCATGCCGAACTCGCGCCTGCAGATGCTGCTCCGTGGCCAGAACCTGCTGGGCTACCGCCACTACGAGGACATGGTCGTCGAGAAGTTCGTCGAGAAGTCCGCCGAGAACGGCATGGACGTCTTCCGGGTCTTCGACGCACTCAACGACCCGCGGAACATGGAGCGGGCGATGAAGTCGGTCGTGGCCACCGGGAAGCACGCACAGGGCACGATCTGCTACACGATCAGCCCGCTGCACACCGTCGAGGGCTATGTGAAGCTGGCCGGCCAACTGCTCGACATGGGGGCCCAGTCGATCGCCCTCAAGGACATGGCCGCACTGCTCAAGCCCCAGCCCGCCTACGACATCGTCAAGGGCATCAAAGACACCTATGGAGACGTCCAGATCAACGTCCACTGCCACTCGACCACGGGAGTCACCCTGGTCAGCCTGCTCAAGGCGATCGAGGCCGGCGCCGACGTGGTCGACACCGCCATCTCGTCGATGAGCCTCGGTCCGGGGCACAACCCCACCGAATCCCTCGTCGAGATGCTCGAGGGCACCGAATACACCACCGATCTCGACATGAGCCGGCTCAACAGCATCCGCGACCACTTCGCGTCGGTCCGCCCCAAGTATCGCGAGTTCGAGTCGGCCACGCTGGTCGACACCGGCATCTTCAGCTCCCAGATCCCCGGCGGCATGTTGTCGAACATGGAGAGCCAGTTGCGTGCGCAGGGGGCGAGCGACCGCACCCGCGAGGTGATGGCCGAGGTCCCGGTCGTCAAGAAGGACGCCGGTTACCCACCGCTGGTCACCCCGTCGAGCCAGATCGTCGGCACCCAGGCGGTGTTCAACGTTCTCATGGGCCGCTACAAGGTGCTCACCGGAGAGTTCGCCGACCTCATGCTCGGCTACTACGGGGAATGCATCGGTGAGCGCAACCCCGAGGTCGTCGAAATCGCGCGCAAGCAGGCCAAGAAGGAGCCCATCACCCAGCGTCCCGCCGACCTGCTCGAGCCCGAATGGGACAAGCTCGTAAGCGACGCCGGCCAGCTCGACGGATTCAATGGCAGCGAGGAGGACGTGCTCACCAACGCCATGTTCCCGGGCGTGGCACCGAAGTTCTTCGCCACCCGCGGTGAGGGACCCAAGAACGTCGGCAAGACCGTCGAACAGCTCGCCCACGAGCAGGCGATCGCCGACGGCTCCGCCAAGGCGGTCCGCGCACCGATCCGCTACAACGTCAGCTTCGGTGGCCAGACCCACACCGTCCAGGTCGAGCCGGCCTGAGCCGTCCACCTCCGAGAGCCTCATCGATTCGAGAACCAGGACCCCATACATGGCCACAAAGAAGAGCATGTCCGAGTTGATCATTGATCTCGACGAACACCGCGGAAAGGTCGAACTGGGCGGCGGTCAGGCGCGCATCGACAAGCAGCACGCGCAGGGAAAGATGACCGCGCGCGAGCGGATCGCCGCGCTGCTCGACCCGGGCACCTTCCAAGAGACCGGCGCGTTCCGGCGCAACCGCACCACGGCCTTCGGGATGGACAGCGCCGACATGCCCGCCGACGGGGTGGTGACAGGGTCCGGAACCGTCCTGGGCCGCGCCGTGAACCTCGCCAGCCAGGACTTCACCGTCGCCGGCGGGTCGGCCGGCGAGACGCATTCGATGAAGGTCGCCGAGGCCCTGCGCGAGTCACTCAAGACGGGGGCCCCGTTCGTCTTCATCAACGACTCCGGTGGTGCCCGCGTGCAGGAGGGCATCGACTCCCTGTCCGGTTACGGCAAGGTGTTCTACGCGAACGTCCTGCTGTCGGGTGCGGTTCCGCAGATCTCGATCATCGCCGGCCCGTGCGCCGGCGGCGCCGCCTACTCCCCGGCCCTCACCGACTTCGTCATCCAGACGCGTCAGGCCCACATGTTCATCACGGGGCCGAACGTCATCAAGCAGGTCACCGGTGAAGACGTCACCGCCGACGCGCTCGGCGGTGCGGAGGCCCAGATGGCGTCGGGTGTCGTGTCCTTCGTCGCCGACGACGACCACCAGGCGATCCTGATCGCCAAGAAGCTGCTGAGCTTCCTGCCACAGAACAACTCCGAGGAGCCACCGGTCGTCGAGCCCGACGAGAACGTCGACGCCGACGAGGGCCTGCGCGACATCGTTCCGCTCGAAGACCGCAAGGGCTACGACGTGAGGGAAGTCATCTGGCGACTGGTCGACCGTCGCGACTTCCTCGAGGTGCAGGCCGGATTCGCGCCCAACCTGGTCGTCGGATTCGGGCGGATCGTCGGGCGCACCGTCGGGTTCATCGCCAACCAGCCGAGCGTGATGTCGGGCGTCCTCGACATCAACTCATCCGACAAGGGCAGCAAGTTCATCCGCTTCTGCAACGCGTTCAACATCCCGGTGGTCAACCTGGTCGACGTCCCCGGCTTCCTGCCGGGTGTGGCCCAGGAGGCCGGGGGCATCATCCGGCACGGGGCGAAGATGCTGTACGCCTACTCGGCGGCGACGGTGCCGAAGATCACCGTGGTGCTGCGCAAGGCCTACGGCGGGTCGTACCTGGCCATGTGCTCCAAGGACATGGGGGCCGACCGGGTGTTCGCATGGCCCACCGCCGAGATCGCGGTGATGGGCGCCGAGGGCGCCGCCGCGGTGGTGTTCAAGAGGCAGATCGCCGACGCCGAGGATCCGGTGGCCCGGCGGGCGGAGCTCGTGCAGGAATACCGCGACACCTTCGCATCGCCCTACATGGCCGCGGCGCACGGGCTCGTCGACGACGTCATCGATCCGGCCGTCACGAGGTTGCACATCGCCACGGCACTCGCACTGCTCGCCACCAAGCGTGAGACGCGTCCGGCCAAGAAGCACGGCCTCGGGCCGGCGTGATCGAAAGGATCCCCGTGGCTGATATCCACAACCCCGACACCGAGGTCGACCTGCGGGCTCTCGTCCAGCAGCTGGTCGATCGGATCACCGACCTCGAGGCACAGGTGGCCGATCTGCAGAGCTGCCGGGCCGTTCCCGACGACGTCGTCGTCGCCATCGGGGCGGCGGTCTCGGCCTACCTGGGCTACAACGCCAAGGTGCGGGCCATCCACGTGCGCGGCGGCAGCCGTTGGGCCGTCGAGACCCGCCGCCAGGTGCACGACCGTTCCGTCGTCCGACGATGACCCGTCCCACCCGTGACCAGCTGACCAAGGATCGAGCATGAAACTCAAGGTGACCGTCAACGGCAACACGTACGACATCGACGTCGATGTCGCCGAGGATGAGAGCGTCGCGCTCACCCCGATCGTCATCGGGGGAGGCGCCATGGCCGCACCCACGAAGACCACCGCCTCGGTCCAAGCGACCAGCGCCAACGCCGTGGTGGCCCCGCTGGCGGGATCGGTGGCGCGGGTGCTCGTCAACGACGGCGACGCGATCACGGCCGGCCAGGTGCTGCTGGTGCTCGAAGCGATGAAGATGGAGACCGAGATCACCGCGCCGCAGGACGGCGTGGTCGGTTCGGTTCTCGTGCGCCAGGGCGATGCGGTGCAGGGAGGCCAGGCGCTCATCAGCCTGGCCTGACTCCGCGGCCCGAGATCGGGCACGCCATCTCAGGGCGCTCAGGCGGGTGGGCTCGCGACCGGTCCTGACCGGTAGGTTGGCCGGCGTGAGCCCAGTCCGCCGAGTCCGCGCGCTGCCTCGAGCAGCCCGGTCTCGGGCACTCTCATCGCCGCGGTGGTGCTCATCAGTGCGGTGGGCCCGTTGGCCACCGACATGTACGTGCCCTCGTTCCCCCGCGTGGCGCACGATCTGGCCGTGTCGGCGGGAGAGGTCTCGCTCACCCTCACGGCGTTCTTCCTCGGCATGGGACTCGGGCAGATCATCGGGGGACCGGTGAGCGACCAACTCGGTCGGCGGCGTCCGCTGGTGGCCGGCATCCTGCTGACCCTGGTCGCCTCGATCGGGTGTGCGTCGCGCCGTCGATCGCGATCATGATCGTCGCCCGCCTCGCCCAGGGCTTCGGTGGAGGCTGGTCGGTGGTGGTGGCCCGTGCCGTCATCGTCGACCTCGCGCAGGGACCTCAGCTGGTGCGGGTCATGAACCTGCTCATGGGCGTCGGAGGCCTTGGCCCGATCGTGGCCCCGTTGCTCGGCGCGGTGATCCAGCACGTGTGGATGTGGCGCGGCGCCTTCTGGGTGCTGTCGCTCGCGGCCGTCTTCATGCTGGTCGGGGCGCTCGGGGTCATCCCCGAGTCGCTGCCCCCGGAGCGGCGTCACTCGGGGGGATTCACCGCCTTCGCCACCGCGGCCAGAGTGGTTCTGGGTGAGCGGGCGTTCATCGGCTACATGCTCGTCAACGCGTCGGCATTCCTCGGATTGTTCGCCTACGTGTCCACCTCCGCGTTCGTGCTGCAGGTGATGAACGGTGTGAGCCCCATCGTCTACTCCCTCGTGTTCGCGGGGAACGCGACGGGCATGACGATCGCCACGCTCACCTCGGCGCGTCTGGCGACCCGGGTGCCGACCCGGCGGGTGATCCTCGGCGGGCAGGCGTTGGCGTTGACCGGTGCTCTCGGGATGCTGGTCGGGGCCATCTTCTTCGGGATGCCACTGGCCGTCGCGCTGGCCGGATTTCTGCTGATCATGGTGGGTCAGGGGTTCACCGGCGCCAACGGTGGGGCGCTGGCCAGCCAGCAGGTTCCCCAGTACGCGGGCACGGCCTCGGCGGTGCTCGGGCTCGCCCAGTCGCTGGCCGCGGCGATCGCGCCGCCGCTGGCCGGGCTCGGCGGGGCCACGACCGCCGTGCCGATGGCCCTGCTCATGGTCATCGGCGCGTCGGGCTCGCTGTTCGCGCTTCTCGTGATCGCCGCGCCCCGGCGGGTCACCGGGCGATGATGCGTACCCAGTTGGCGCCCTCACCCGTGGCGGCCTGACCGACGAAGCGGGGGACCTGGTCGCCGAGTTCGTAGAGTGACACGGTCGTGGAGCGTTCCCCCGCGGCGACGAGCCAGCGGCCATCGGGCGACACGGCGAAGCCGCGCGGTTGCGCTTCGGTGGTCACGAACGCCAACGGGGGTTTCAGGGATCCCGAGGCCATGACCGGCAGGGTCGCCAGCGTCGAGGCGGAACGCTCCGAGGTCCACAGGGTCGACTGGTCGGGTGCCAGATGCAGGTCTGCCCCCCAGATGAGGTGCCCTGCCCGGGGGTCGAGCCCGAACGCGCTGCGTCCGAGCCCGGCGGCCGGATCGGCGGTGGCCACCGCCTCGATGTAGCGCAGGGTGCCCTTGTCGGGATCGCGTCGGTAACGCAACACCTCGGCGGTGAACTCGGTGAGCACGTAGACGGTCGTGCCGGCCGCGTCGAGCACGAGGTGACGAGGCCCCGTGCCGCGTGGAGCGGGTGCGGTGGGCGGGTCGAGGGGTGTCAGCGTTGCGTCGTCGCCGAGCGCGCACTGGGCGATGAGATCCTCGCCCAGCGAGACGAAGTAGGCGAACCGGCCGTCGGAGGATGTCGCCACCGCGTGCATGTTCGCGTGGGCGAGCCGCGACACCGGCTCGCCCACGACACCGGCGTCGGAAACCGGTGCCGACGTGGCGAATCCTCCGTGGTACGACGCCGACATCAGCGTCGCTCCGTCGGGGGACAACGTGAGGTAGTTGCTCGCGGCCTCGACCGCACGGCGGGACACCTCGGTGAGGGAACCGTCGGTGCGGTCGAGCCGGAGGCTGACCACACTGGGTCCCTGTTTGCTCGACGCGAACACCAGGTCACGCCGCTCGTCGACGGCGAAGGTCGAGCATCCCTCGATCGGGGAGCGGACCAGCGGGGTGAGAGTGCCGCCGGTGAGCGCGAAGGATCCGATCGTGTCGTCGCCCTGATTGGCGACGAGCACCAGGTAGTCGGTCATGGAACCCCTAGTCGTCGAGGGTGGACAGGTCGCCTTCGGGGAGGCCCTGCGCGCGGGCACGCAGCACCCGACGCATGATCTTGCCCGACCTGGTCTTCGGCAGGCTCTCGACGAACTCGATGCCGTCGGGCTTGGCGATCGGCGACAGGTGCTCGGAGATGTGCTGGCGCAACTCGTCCTTGAGCGCCTCGCTCGGTTCGTACCCGACCCGCAGCACGGCGAACGCGTGGATCGCGTTGCCCTTGACCTCATGCGGAAGTCCGATGACGGCAGCTTCGGCGACGGCGGGGTGGCTGACGAACGCGCTCTCGACCTCGGCGGTGCCCAACCGGTGGCCCGACACCTTGATGACGTCGTCGGTGCGGCCGATGACCCAGATGTAGCCGTCCTTGTCGCGCCGGGCCGAGTCGCCCGCGAGGTACTTGCCGGGGTACTTCGACCAATACGTGTCGACGTAGCGCTGGTCGTCGTTGTACAGGGTGCGCAGCATCGAGGGCCAGGGGTTCTTGAGGACGAGATAGCCCTCCTCCCCGTCGGCCACCGGGTTGCCGGCCTCGTCGAGGATCTCTGCCTCCTGGCCGAAGAACGGCCGCGTGCCGGAACCGGGTTTGAGTGGCACGCTCGGAGTCGGCGTGATCATGAACATGCCGGTCTCGGTCTGCCACCAGGTGTCCATGATCGGGCAGCGGTCCTTGCCGATGACGTGGTGGAACCAGCGCCAGGCCTCGGGGTTGATGGGTTCGCCGACCGAGCCGAGGATCCGCAGCGACGACAGGTCGTGGCGGTTCGGCCACGCGTCACCGAAACGCATGAGGCTGCGGATCGCCGTCGGCGCGGTGTAGAAGATGTTGATGCCGTAGTGCTCGATGAGCTGCCACCAGCGGTTCGGATACGGGTAGGAGGCGCCGCCCTCGAACATGAACACGGTGGCGCCGTTGAGCAGGGGCCCGTAGACGAGGTAGGAATGGCCGGTGACCCATCCGGGGTCGGCGGTGCACCAGAAGCGGTCTTCGTCGCGGATGTCGAAGACGTACTTGAAGGTCGAGTAGGTGCCGACCATGTATCCACCATGGGTGTGCAGGATCGCCTTGGGGCGCCCGGTGGAACCCGACGTGTAGAGGATGTACAGCGGGTCCTCGGCGTCGACCGCGACGGTCTCGCAGCGGCCGTTGGCGATCGGCAGCGTCTCGAGGTCGTGCAGCCAGTGGTCGCGCAAGGGGTCCATCTGCACCTCATGGCCGGTGCGCCTCACGACGATGACGTTCTCGACGGTCGGGGCGTGCCGCACGGCGTCGTCGACGATGTCCTTGAGCTTGAAGATCTTCCCATTGATCCACGAGCCGTCGGCGGTGATGACCAGTTTCGACTCCGAGTCGTCGATCCGCTCGCGCAGCGCGTCGGCGGAGAAGCCGGCGAACACCACCGAGTGGATCGCCCCGAGCTTGGCGCAGGCGAGCATGGCGAAGAAGATCTCGGGGATGCGGGGCAGATAGATGGTGACCCGGTCGCCCTTGCGAACGCCCATCGAGCGGATGATGTTCGCCATCTTGTTCACCTCGCGATTGAGGCTGTAGTACGACAGCGTCCGGGTCTCCTTGTTGTTCTCGGAGCGCCAGATGAGTGCCAGCTTGTTGCGCCGCGGGCCGTCGATCCAGCGGTCGAGCGCGTTGTGGACGATGTTGGTCTTCGCGCCGGTGAACCACTTGAAGAAGGGCGCGTTCGAATCGTCGAGCACCTTCTCCCACGGCTCGAACCATTCGAGTTCCCGGGCCTCCTTCTCCCAGAACCCCTGCGGATCGGCGGCGGCCGGTCCGGCGACCGCCTCCCAGTCGGGAACGTTGTACTGGCCCGGATCGCTCGGGTGGACGAATTCGTCGTCGGTCCCGGCGGTCACGGCTGCAGCGGTGTCACTGGACTCGGTCGCCATACTCATGCCCTTCAACGTCGGTGGTGAATTGTCGCCAGACTAGCCCGCGGACCCGCGCCGTAGAAGTACGGCGCAGTCGCGGTGAGCACGCCGTGCGCGACCTCGCGCGGGCGGTGCGGTCGGGGGGTTCAGCCGCGGGAGACCTTGTGCTGCGCCGCCTGCGCCCGGGGACGGACGACCATCCGGTCGATGTTCACATGCGCGGGGCGGGATGCGATCCAGGCGATGCACTCGGCGATGTCGTCGGCGACCAGCGGCTCGGCGACTCCGGCGTACACGGCGTCCGCGCGCTCCTGATCGCCGTGGAACCGGGTGAGGCTGAATTCCTCGGTGTGCACCATGCCGGGGGAGACCTCGCACACGCGCACGGGCCGGTCCACCAGTTCTAGGCGCATCGCCCCGACCATCGAGTGCTCCGCGGCCTTCGCCCCGCAGTATCCGGCCCCGCCCTCGTAGGGGGCGTCTGCGGCGGTCGAGGTGACGACCACGATGGTTCCCTTCCCGGCGACGAGCGCGGGGATCAGGGCCTTGGTCACCCGGCCGGTGCCGATGACGTTGGTGGCGAACATCGTCGTCCAGGCATCGAGGTCGGCCTCCTTGACCGGTTCGAGACCGACGGCGCCACCGGCGTTGTTCACGAGCAGGTCGAGCCGGGGTCCGACGGCTTCCGCGAGGGCCGCCACGTCGGCGTCGGAGGTGATGTCGCAGGCGATCGCCCGGCCGCCGATCTCGGAGGCAAGTCTGCGCACCCGGTCGGCGCGGCGGGCGGCGCACACGACGTCGTAGCCGGACGCGGCGAGGGCTCGGGCCGTGGCGGCACCGATCCCCGAGCTGGCCCCGGTGACCACGGCGATCGGACGCGCGTCCGGGTTGGGATGGTCGTTGTGTGGTGTGCTCATGGGCCCACTGTGGCACAACCCGGCGGGAGCGTCGCGGGCGATCGGATCGTCGGCGGCCGGAGTCCCGGGCGCCCGATGTGGGCGGGGGGCCGGCCGGTAGGGTTGGGCCATGACGTACAAGCTCATCCTGCTTCGCCACGGCGAGAGCGAGTGGAACCAGAAGAACCTGTTCACCGGCTGGGTCGATGTCGACATCAATGACAAGGGCATCGCCGAGGCCGTGCGCAGTGCCGACCTGCTGAAGAGCGAGAACCTGCTCCCCGACAAGCTGCACACGTCGCTGTTGCGACGCGCGATCCACACCGCCTACCTGGCCCTCGACGGCTGCGATCGGCACTGGATCCCGGTGGAGCGGAGCTGGCGGCTCAACGAGCGGCACTACGGCGGCCTGCAGGGGCTCAACAAGTCCGAGACGTTGCAGAAGTACGGCGAGGAGCAGTTCATGCTGTGGCGCCGCAGCTACGACACACCGCCCCCGGTGCTCGACCGCGACGCCGACTACTCGCAGTGGCACGATCCCCGCTACGCCGACATCCCGGAAGACCAGCGTCCCCAGACCGAGTGCCTCAAGGATGTCGTCGCGCGGATGTTGCCCTACTGGGAGAGCGGGATCAAGCCCGATCTCGCGACCGGGCAGACGGTGATCGTCGTCGCGCACGGCAACTCGCTGCGGGCGTTGGTGAAGCACCTCGACGCGATCTCCGACGCCGACATCGCCGGGCTGAACATCCCGACGGGTGTCCCCCTCTATTACGAACTCGACGACGACTTCCAGCCGCTCACCACGGGTGGGCGATACCTCGACCCGGAAGCGGCCAAGGCCTCGATCGAGGCGGTCAAGAACCAGGGCAAGAAGTAGCTCCTGGCGAGAGCCGGGGCACGAACTCACCAGGCCGTCAGCGGGTGTCGCGTTTCCACTGCGGCACCCGCTGACGGGTGTGAGGACCGCGCCGACGTCGGGTCAGGCGTTGGGCCAGTTGGCGCCCTCGGGGGAGTTCCCCGTCACCAGGTAGACGATGCGTCCGGCCATCGACACGGCGTGGTCGGCGATCCGCTCGTAGTAGCGCCCGAGCAGGGCGACGTCGACGGCGGCCTCCACGCCATAGGGCCATTCGTCGCCGAGGAGCACCTGGAACTGCTCCCGGCGCAGCGCGTCCATCTCGTCGTCGCTGTCGGCCAGTTGGGTGGCCTTGTCGACGTCGCGTTCGGCGAGCGTCGTGCCCGCGACCCGGATCATGTCGCCCGCCACCTCGGCCATCCGGGAGAAGTTCTCCCGCAACGGCGCGGGAACCGCGGTCGCCGGAGCTCGCATGGCCGCGATCTTTGCCACGTGCACCGCCAGGTCTCCCATCCGAGCCAACTCGAACGCCATCCGCAGTGCCGCGACGACAGTGCGCAGTTCGCCCGCCACCGGAGACTGGCGGGCCAGCAGGTTGAAGCACCGCTCCTCAAGGGCGTCGTGGCGGGCGTCGAGCGCCGGGTCGGCGTCGATGACCCGCCCCGCGAGGGTGGCGTCGGCACCGAGCAGTGCGCGCGTCGCGTCGTCCACGGCGACGCGGACGTCGTCGGTCATCCCCACGAGGGTCGAAACGATTGCATCGAGTTCTTCGTGGTAGCTCTGTCGCATGAGGCCTTCCGGTGGTGAGGGCGCCATCGCGGACCGGTGGCGCCATGATCCCGCGTCGCACGACGCTAGGTGTCGTTGGTTACCGACAGGATGACGATAGAGGAACGACGGGTGAACAGCCGGGGACGATTCGATGTTCGCGTGTCCCCACCGGCCATCGCGACGTCATTGTTCCGTAGGATCGCGGGGTGCCCTCCCGTAACTTCCGCACCGCGGCGGAGCAGCGCGCCGCTGCCTCCCGCGCCGTGTCCGACGCCATGTCCGGGGACGCCGCGATCGTCAGCGCCGCCCTCGCCCGACTCGGCGAGGCCGTTGTCGTGCTCGTCGGCGGCGAACCGCACCGGGTTCTCGCCGCGTCGGAGCCGGCCCGTCGTCTCGGGCTGGTCGACGAGTCGGGCATCGCCCTGGCCACCCTGCGACAGGCGGCCGACGAGGTGCGTGCCGAGGGCGAGCCGATCCTGCTCACCGTCGAGGTGCCGGCTCAGAGCGGACAGCCGGCCCGGCACCTCGAGGCGACGGTCACCGCACTGCCCCTACAGGGGGTGCTGATCGAGGCGGTCGATCGCTCGTCGCTGCAGCGCGTCGACGCCACCCGGCGTGACTTCGTCGCCAACGTCAGCCACGAGCTCAAGACGCCGATCGGTGGCGTGTTGCTGCTCGCGGAGGCGATCGAGGAGGCCGCGGAGGACCCCGGGGCGGTGCGCCACTTCGGCGAGCGGCTGCGCACCGAGGCGAACCGTCTCACCGACATGGTGAACCAGCTCATCGATCTGTCCCGGCTGCAGGCCGAGGAGCCGATGCGCGACGCCGAGCCCCTGCTCATGGAGGAGATCGTCGACGAGGCGCTCGGCCGGTGCCAGATGGCCGCCACCCGCAAGAACACCACCCTGCTGACCACCGGGGACGCCGGCGGGCTGGTCTGGGGGGAGGAGGCCAGGCTGATCGATGCGATCGCCAACCTCGTGCTCAACGCGATCGCGTACTCCGAGCCGGACTCTCGGGTGCAGATCTCGGTGCGGCGCACCGCCGACGCGGTCGGGGCCTGGATCGAGGTGGCCGTGACCGACCGTGGCATCGGCATCGCCGAGCAGGACCTGGACCGGATCTTCGAGCGGTTCTACCGTGTCGACTATGG
Source organism: uncultured Actinomycetota bacterium (assembly GCA_963798885.1). GTDB lineage: Bacteria > Actinomycetota > Actinomycetes > Propionibacteriales > Propionibacteriaceae > JAJYQH01. The sequence continues at coordinate 160,041 of CAWCUX010000002.1, forward strand.
TCGGAGCCGGGCACACGGCGGCACCGGTCTGGGATTGAGCATCGTGCGCCACATCACCGAGTCCCATGGAGGGTCGGTGGGCGTGACGAGCGTGCTGGGTGGGGGGTCGACCTTCACCCTGAGGCTGCCCGAATACATCGGCGGACCTGATCCGCATGATCGTCCCGCCGAGGCCTGAGGAGGACCTGATGGCGAAAGTGCTCATCATCGAGGATGAACCCGCCTACCGCGAGGCAACCGGGTTCATGCTGCGCCGCGAGGGTTTCGAGGTGGTCGAGGCGCGCGACGGCGCGGAGGGGCTCGACCAGTTCGAGCGTCAGGGCGCCGACATCGTGCTGCTCGACCTGATGATGCCCGGAATGCCCGGCACCGAAGTGTGCCGCCAGCTGCGTCAACGCGGCAACCCCGGCATCATCATGGTGACCGCTCGTGACTCCGAGGTGGACAAGGTCGTCGGACTCGAGATCGGTGCCGACGACTACGTCACCAAGCCCTTCTCGCACCGGGAATTGGTGGCCCGGATCCGTGCGGTGCTGCGCCGGGGCCCCGAATTCGACCTCATGCCCGACGTGCTCGAGGCCAACGCCGTGCGCATCGACCTGGAACGTCACGAGGTCAGCGTCGACGGTGCGCCGTGCGCCTGGCACTCAAGGAGTTCGAACTTCTCACCCTGCTCATGCGCAACGCCGGCAAGGTGATGACCCGCGGACAGCTCATCGAGCGGATCTGGGGGTCCGACTACGTCGGCGACACCAAGACCCTCGACGTGCACATCAAGCGGTTGCGCAGCAAGATCGAGAGCGACCCCTCGCACCCGGGCCGGCTGCACACCGTCCGTGGGGTCGGCTACAAGTTCGAGGGCTGAGCGCACGCGCGACGGGCGCGGCTCAGCTGCCGGCGCTGCTGTACACCGGGTTGCTCGACGAGGTGACCGGCGCGACCACCGTGATCTGTCCCGGCGTGGCTGAACGTGAAGGTGACCGCGGCGGTCAGTCCGTCGACGAGGTCGGGGGAGCGCAGCGAGATTCCCGCCTTGTCGAGGTTGACCGTCTGGCCGGCGGTGAGCCCGCGATTGACCTGGACGGTGCCGAACGGTTGGCCCGCGCTGCCGTCGGCCTTGATCGGGACGCCGGACACGGAGACCAGGGTGTCGTCCTGCGATGCAACACCGAGGCGACCAGCGAGCGCGGAGGAGCCCGAGTCGACGAGCATCACGTTCAGCACATGGACGTCGTCGCTGGTCGCGTTGACGCCCGCTGCCGGTCCCGTGACGGCAAGTCGTCGCGAACGAGCACGCCGAGGCACCGACGGCGAGCGATGGCCGGCGATCAGGGCAGCGGTGGCGATGCGGGCGACTCGTGGGGGGAGCTTGGTCATGGTTGTCCGTCCTGGCTCGTCGTCGTGGCGGGTGGGAGGGCGCGGTGCTCGACGTGCGCGATCTGGCGACAGCCTAGCCACATTCGCCGGCAATCGCGTGCCGGCGTTCGGTCCGCGGGACGCGTCGGCAGCACAGATCCTCAGTGAAAGTCAAGAGGGGAGTGGATGCTCGAAATCGCAACTCTACTAGGGGAAACGCTCGGAGGAGACACCTGACGTCGTGGTAAACTGAGGAGGCGAAAGGGGTTGCAAGATATGACATTTACGGTCGGTGAGACGGTGGTCTATCCCAACCATGGGGCGGCTGTCATCGAAGACATGGAAACCCGGCAGATCAAAGGTGAGGACAAACTCTACCTGGTTCTGCGCATCATCGGACAAAATGACCTAGTGGTTCGGGTTCCCGCCTGCAACCTCGATCTGGTCGGCGTTCGCGATGTGGTCGATCAGGACGGACTCGAAAGGTCTTCTCGGTGTTGCGTGCCCCGCACACCGAAGAGCCCACGAACTGGTCGCGACGCTTCAAGGCGAATCTCGAGAAGCTCCACAGCGGCAACGTGCTCAAGGTTGCAGAAGTGGTTCGAGATCTGTGGCGCCGCGAACGGGAGCGTGGGTTGTCGGCGGGTGAGAAGCGGATGCTCGCGAAGGCGCGCCAAATCCTGGTGTCCGAGCTGGCGCTGGCCGAGAAGGTTGAAGAAGATCGCGCCGAGGTCATGCTCGACGAGGTGCTCGCCTCCTGAGGCTGGTCCGCTAGATTTCCGGTATGCATGAACCGGCCGTCACCCTCGGGTGGCGGCCGGTTCGTCATGGTCGGGCGCGACGACGGCACCGGCCCGCCGTGAGCAGCCGGGGGACGGTTAAGATGATCCGCACCGGAATCGGGGTCGACGTGCACCAACTCCGTGAGCGAGTGCCCATGTGGTGCGCGGGGCTGCATTTCCCCGACGAGCCTCGCGGCCTGGCGGGGCATTCCGACGGCGACGTCGCGGCGCACGCGATCTGCGATGCGCTGCTGAGCGCCGCCGGGCTCGGTGATCTCGGCAGCAACTTCGGCACGAGCGACCCGCGCTGGGCGGGAGCGCCCGGCGTCGACTTCCTCGCCGAGACGGCGCGCCGCGTGACGCCGCCGGCTATCGGGATCGGCAACGTGGCGGTGCAGGTCATCGGCAACCGCCCGCGTCTCGCCGCCCGCCGAGGGGAGGCCGAGCAGGTGCTCACCGCCGCGGTGGGAGCCCCGGTGTCGGTTGCCGCCACGACCACCGACGGGCTCGGCCTCACCGGACGCGGCGAGGGCGTGCGCACGCGATCGCGGCACCGCACCGTCTGATCGGAGGGGCGGCGCTGGCACCGCGTGCGAGCGGGTCGCGCGGGTCAGGCCGGGCCCGGGAACGTCGGGGTTCCGGCTCACAGCTCCAGGCCGGGGTACAGCGGGAACCGGTCGAGCATCTCGGCCGAGGCCGCCTTCGTCCGGTCGGCCACGCCGTCGCCGAGGACGTACTTGGCCTTGCTCGGCGCGCCGGCGGAGGTGGTCGTCGGCCGGGTGCTCTTGAGGACGTCGACGATCAGCCCGGCGACCCGGTCGAACTCGTCGGCCCCGAAGCCGCGGGTTGTCAGGGCCGGGGTGCCGAGCCGGACGCCGGAGGTGTACCAGGCGCCGTTCGGGTCGGCGGGGACGGCGTTGCGGTTGGTCACGATCCCGGCGTCGAGCAACGCGGACTCGGCCTGGCGTCCGGTGAGGCCGAACGAGGTGACGTCGAGCAGCACGAGGTGGTTGTCGGTGCCACCGGTGACGAGGTTCGCGCCGCGGCGGAGGAACCCCTCGGCGAGGCTGTGGGCGTTGTCTGCCACATGCTGGGCGTAGTCACGGAACGCCTGCGTGCGCGCCTCGGCGAGGGCCACCGCCTTGGCGGCGATGACATGCCCCAGCGGGCCGCCGAGCACGAGCGGGCAGCCCCGGTCGATGTCGGCGGCGTACTCCTCCTTGGCGAGGATCATGCCGCCGCGCGGTCCGCGCAGCGACTTGTGGGTGGTGGTGGTGACGACGTCGGCGTGCGGAACGGGATCCTCGTCGCCGGTGAACACCTTGCCGGCGACGAGGCCGGCGAAGTGGGCCATGTCGACGAGCAGCGTCGCGCCGACCTCGTGCGCGATCTCGGCGACCTTGGCGAAGTTGATCCGCCGCGGGTAGGCGGAATAGCCGGCAACGATGATCAGTGGCTTGAACTCGCGCGCCTGGGCGGCCAGGGCGTCGTAGTCGAGCAGTTGAGTGGTCGGGTCGGTGCCATAGCTGCGCTGGTGGAACATCTTGCCCGAGATGTTCGGGCGGAAGCCGTGGGTGAGGTGGCCGCCGGCGTCCAGGCTCATGCCGAGCATTCGCTGCTCGCCGAACCGCTTGCGCAGTGTCTCCCAGTCTTGCTCGGACAGGTCGTTGACCTGCTTGGCGCCGAACTCGGCCAACGCGGGCGTCTCGACCCGATGCGCCAGGATCGCCCAGTAGGCGGTGAGGTTGGCGTCGATGCCCGAGTGCGGCTGGACGTAGGCGTACTCGGCCCCGAACAGCTCGCGGGCGTGCTCGGCCGCGACCGACTCGACCGTGTCGATGTTCTGACAGCCCGCGTAGAAGCGGTGGCCGACGGTGCCTTCGGCGTACTTGTCGCTGAGCCAGGTGCCCATCGTCATGAGCACCGGGAGTGAAGCGTAGTTCTCGCTCGCGATGAGCTTGAGCGATCCCCGCTGGTCGGCGAGCTCCTGGCGGGTGGCGGCCGCGATCCGCGGTTCGACCCCTTCGATGATGCTCAACGCTGACTGGTAGACCTGGCTGGCGGCGGACATGTCGGTCACGACTGCTCCTCGGGGATCGGCGAACGGGCACCAATCTACCGGGCCCCGCGCGGATCCCCTTCCATCGGCGGGGCGTCTGGGCAGCGGCCCATGGCCGGGTCAGCCCCGGCCGCGGCTCACCTCGTACAGGGCGATCGAGGCCGCCACGCCCGCGTTGAGGCTCTCGACCTCGCTCGCGATCGGAATGCGTGCCAGCACGTCGCAGTGCTCGCGCACGAGCCGCGCGAGCCCGTCGCCCTCGGACCCGATGACCAGCACGACCGGGCCGTCGACCCCCGGCACGCCCGCGATGTCGGTGTCGCCCTCGCCCGCCAGGCCGACGATGGTGAAGCCGGCCTTGGCGAACTGTTCGAGCGCCCGGTTGAGGTTCGTCGCGCGGGCCACGGGGATGCGCGCCGCCGCCCCGGCCGACGTCTTCCAGGCCGCGGCGGTCATGCCCGCGGAGCGGCGCTCGGGGATCAGTACCCCGTGCGCGCCGAAAGCGGCGGCGGAGCGGATGATCGCACCGAGGTTGCGGGGATCGGTGATGCCGTCGAGGGCCACGACGAGGCCCTCGGTGTCGGAGGTGGCGGCCCGGGCCAGCAGGTCGTCAGGGTGCAGGTAGTCGTACGACGGCAACTGCAGCGCGATCCCCTGGTGCACGGCACCCCCGGTGAGCCGGTCGAGTTCGAGCCGGGTGACCTGCAGCATCGGGATGGAATGCTCGCTCGTGTGCTTGAGGATGTCGCGCAGGCGGTCGTCGCGCTCGGCGCCGTCGGCGATGTAGATGGTGCGGGCCGGAAGGCCGGCCTGCAGTGCCTCGAGCACCGGGTTGCGTCCGATGACCCACTCGGGCCCGACGCCCGGACGCCCCGTGCGCTTGGCGTCGCGTCGCGCACCCTGGGGGCGGGAGGCCGAGGCCTGCTTGGCCTTGTAGGCCTTGTGGTAGGGGCGCTCCTCGGCCTTGGGCGTGGGTCCGCGGCCCTCAAGGGATCGGCGGATGCGTCCCCCCGAGCCGGCGGTGTTGCCCTTGCCCTTGTGCCCGGCACCTCGGCGTTGCGAATTTCCCGGCATCAGCCCTCCACAGTCCAGCGGGACCCCTGGGGGGTGTCCTCGATCTTCAATCCCGCGCTCGTGAGCGAGTCGCGGATGGCGTCGGCACCGGCCCAGTCGCGCGCCGCGCGGGCCTCGGCCCGACGGGCCAGCAACGTGTGCACCAGGCTGTCGACCACCGGGCGCAGCCGGGCGTCGTCACCGCCGGCGTCCGCCCACATCGGATCGGCGGGATCGAGCCCGAGGACGCCGAGCATGGCGGTGACGTTGGTGTAGGTGCGCTGGGCGGTGTCACGATCACCGGCGTCGACGGCCGAGTTGCCCTCGCGGATCTCCTGATAGATCGCCGCCACCGCCCCGGGGGTACCGAGGTCGTCGTCGAGTGCCGCCGCGAACGCCGACGGCACCATGTTCGCGCCGGACTCCGGGCGTCGGGCGCCGACCGATTCGGCGCGCTGCAGGAAGTTGTCGATGCGGGCGAGGGACGCGGTGGCCTCGCCCAGCGACGTGTCGCTGAACTCGATCGCCGAACGGTAATGGGGGGCCACGAGGTAGAAGCGCACCGCGCGTGGCGGGTACAGCCGGGTGACCTCGCTGACCAGCGCACCGTTGCTGAGTGACTTGCTCATCTTCTCCCCGGCGGCGGTCACCCACGCGTTGTGCATCCAGTACCTGGCGAACGGGCGTCCGGCGGCCTGTGACTGGGCCAACTCGTTCTCGTGGTGAGGGAAGCGCAGGTCGATGCCGCCGCCGTGGATGTCGAACGCGGGTCCGAGGTACTTGCCGGCCATCGCCGAGCACTCGATGTGCCAGCCCGGGCGCCCGGGGCCCCAGGGCGAGGGCCACGCGGCCGTGTCGGGCTCGCCCGGCTTGTGGCCCTTCCACAGGGCGAAGTCGTGGGGGTCGTGCTTGCCCCGGGGGTCGGCGTCCTCGGCGGGTTCCATGTCTGCGACGTGCTGGTGCGACAGGCGTCCGTAGTCGGGCCACGAGGCGACGTCGAAGTACACGTCGCCCGACCCGTCGGTGGCGGGGTAGGCGTGTCCCCGGTCGATGAGGACGCCGATCAACTCGATCATCTCGGGGATGTGCCCGGTCGCGCGTGGTTCGTAGCTGGGCGGCAGGCATCCGAGCGCACGATAGGCCTCGTGCAGCTCGCGCTCGAAGCGGTAGGCATGCTCGAACCATGGGATGCCGAGCTGGGCCGAGGTCTGCAGGATCTTGTCGTCGATGTCTGTGACGTTCGCCACGACCCGCACCGTGTAGCCGGAGTGGCTGAGCCAGCGCCGCAGCACGTCGAACACGATCTCTTTGCGGATGTGCCCGAGGTGCGGAGAGGCCTGCACGGTGAGCCCACAGTGGTAGATCGAGACCTCGCCCGGGACGAGCGGCACGAAATCCACCACCTGGCCGCGAAGACTGTCGTACACCTGGAACGTCACGCGCCAACCCTACCGTGGCTCTGCTTGGCGGGCTTTCGCGCGAAGGGCCTCGATGTCGAACCCCCCGAACGTCGAAGGCGTCGCGGAGACCTCGTCCGCGGCGTCCTCCCAGGGGTCGTAGGGGGTGCTGTCGTCGTCGTCGGCGAAACCGGCGGACGGGTCGTAGGGGTTGCTGAGTTGGCGTCCGGACTCGTCGACCGGCTCGAAGTCAGAGCTGATGGCCTCGTCGGGCAGGTTCCTCAGCACCTCGTTGACGTATCCCCGGGCCGCCTCGGCGATCGGCACCTCGCGGAATTCCCGCTGCGACTGGTACCACCGGTAGTCGAGCACCTCGTGGAACAGCTGGGCCACGTCGCGTTTGCTGCGCAGGTCGGGAGGCACGACGGTCACCACCGGCTCGAACACCTGCACGAGCCACTGATGGGCGACGATCGACTCGTCGACCTGCTGCTGGCCGGTGCGGAAGCGGAACGTGTCGAGGTCGTTGAGCAGCCGGCGGGCCTGGTTCTCCTCGGCGTCCAGCCCGGTGAGGCGCAGCAGGCGGCGCGAATGGTGGCCGGCGTCGACCACCTTCGGTTGGATCTGGATGGTCTGGCCCTCGTTGGAGGTGCGGATGTCGAGTTCGGCCACGTCGAATCCGAGTGCGTTGAGCCGCCGCACCCGGGACTCGATGCGGTGCAGTTCCGACCCCGAGAACCGCTCGACGCCGGTGAGTTCGCGCCACAGCTCGCGGTAGCGGTTCTCGATCGAGGCGACCAGGGTGAGAGGGTCGAGGGCCCCGTCGAGGATCTCGCCCGCCTCGAGGTCGAGGAACTCACCGAACAGGTTCGTGCGGGCGATCTGCAGGTCGTGCTCGCGTTGGCCGTCGGTGAGTCGGTCGTGCAACTCCCCGGTTTCGGCATCGACGAGGTACGCGGCGAACGAGCCGGCGTCACGACGGAACAAGACGTTGGACAAGGAGACGTCGCCCCACAGGAAGCCGAGCAGGTGCAGGCGGGCGAGCAGCACGACCAGGGCGTCGACGAGGCGCTCGACGGTCTCGCCACGGACCCCCTGGGAGAACAACGACCGGTAGGGGAGGGAGAACTGCAGGTGGCGGGTGACGAGGACGGGGTCGAGGGGTTGCCCGTCGGCGTCCTTGCGCCCGGTGACCACCGCCATCGGCTCAACCGAGGGCGTGCCGAGCCGCTTGAGGTCGTGGAGGAGCCGGTATTCGTGCACGGCGAGGTCTTCGATGACCTCCTTGGCCGCGTAGATCGAGTCGCCGACCCGGATGAACCGCACGACGTGGCGCGAGATGCCCCGGGGGAGGGCGATGAGGTACTCCGTGGGCCAGGCTGACAGCGGCGTCGACCACGGAAGGGGGATCAGGCGCGCGTCGGGCTTGGCGCTGAGAAAGCGGGGCACCCCACGATTCTGTCACCCCCCGGGAAAGTCGGCATCCAGCCGTCCGCGGCGGGCGGCGACACGGCTAGCCGGCGGCGCGCTGCAGCGCCGCTGAGATATCCGCCACCAGGTCGTCGCCGTCCTCGATGCCGACCGACAGCCGGATCAATCCCTCGCCGATGCCCGCGGCGGTTCGCGCCGCCGGGCTCATCGACGCGTGCGTCATCGTCGCGGGGTGGGCGACCAGCGACTCGACCCCGCCGAGCGACTCGGCCAGGTCGAACAACCGCAGTCCGGTCACGAACCTGCGGGCCGGCTCCAGTCCCCCCACCAGATCGAAGCTCAGCAGCGAGCCGAACCCGAGTTGCTGGGCGGCGGCGATCGCATGACCGGGATGGGTGCTGAGCCCGGGATAGTGCACCCGGGCCACCGCCGCGTGCTGCGTCAGCAGGTCGACGATGCGTTCGGTGTTCTCCCGGTGAACTCGCAGCCGCGCGTCGAGGGTGCGCAGGCCGCGCAGTGCCAGATACGAGTCGAACGGGCTGGCGGTGATTCCCAGCGCGTTCGCCCACCCGGCGAGTTCGTCGTGGACCCCGGCGTCCGCGGCGACGACGGCCCCACCGACGATGTCGGAATGGCCGTTGATGAACTTGGTCGTGGAGTGGGCCACCACGTCGACGCCGTGGTCGAGGGGCTTCTGCAGTAGGGGGGAACAGAACGTGTTGTCGGCCACGACCACGGCACCCGCCGCGTGGGCGGCGCGGCTCACGGCGGCCAGGTCGGTGATCCGCATGAGTGGATTCGACGGCGTCTCGACCCAGACGAGATCGGCGGGTGCGGCCAGGGCGGATCCGAGCACCGCGGGGTCGGTGAGGTCGGCGAAGTCCAGTCGGATGCGTCCGCGCTCGGCGAACCAGCTGAGCAGCCGCCACGTGCCCCCGTAACAGTCGTGGGGTGCCACGACCCGGCCGCCGACGGGCACGAGGGCCTCGATGCTCAGGGTCACGGTGGCCATTCCGGTGGCGACGATGACCCCACCGGCCCCGCCCTCGAGCACCGCGATGGCCTCAGCGAGCTGATCGCGGGTCGGGTTGCCAGACCGGGTGTAGTCGTACAGGCGTGGGGTGCCGAGCGACTCGAAGGTGAAGTTGGTGCTGAGGTACAGCGGTGGCACGACCGCCCCGTAGGCCGTGTCGGAGTGGATCCCGGCCCGCAGGGCCCGGGTGAGCGGGCTGGGGGTCGGTGGCTTGGTCGCGTCGTTCATGGTGCGCCGAGCCTAGGGGAGGCCATCGAGGCCCGGGTGAACCGTCCGGCTGCCGACATCGCCCCGGGGGGTATCCGAGCTGTGAGGCCGCACCGGAACGCGAACCGGGGCCCCTCAGTGAGGGGCCCCGGCCACGGATTCTGTCGACCTCGACGTCAGGAGATGCGCTCCTGGGTCGTGTTGTTGAACACGTGCACCTGCCCGGGGTCAGCGACGATCCGAACCTGGCTGCCGCGCTGGGGTGGCTTGCGCGACGAGATGCGAGCGATGATCTGCTGCGCGTCGAGGCGCTCCTCTTCGCTGAGGCCGGCGAGCGTGCCGTAGAGGTACGCGTCGGCGCCGAGTTCCTCGACCATCGCGACGTCGACGCCGATGCCCTGGTTGTCGGTGGAGAGTGCGCACACCTCGGGACGGATGCCGAGGGTGATCGTGCCGTCGGGCCCCGCCTTCGCCAGCACCTCGCGCGGAATCGGCACGGTGTAGTCGCCGATCTGGCCGCCGCCGTCGACGACCTTCGCCTGGATGAGGTTCATCGCGGGGGAGCCGATGAAGCCGGCGACGAAGAGGTTCGCGGGGGCGTCGTAGAGCACCAGCGGGCTGTCGACCTGCTGCAGGATGCCGTCACGCATGACCGCGACCCGGTCGCCCATGGTCATGGCCTCGACCTGGTCGTGGGTGACGTACACCGTCGTGACGCCCAGCCGGCTCTGCAGGGCCGCGATCTGGGTGCGGGTCGCCACCCGCAGCTTCGCGTCGAGGTTCGACAGCGGCTCGTCCATGAGGAACACCTGGGGGTTCCGGACGATCGCGCGACCCATGGCGACGCGCTGGCGCTGGCCACCGGACAGGGCCTTCGGCTTGCGGTTGAGGAAGTCTTCGAGGCCCAGCAGGCGTGCGGCCTCCTGCACCCGCTTGGCGCGCTCCTCCTTCGCGACCCCGCCCATCTTCAGGGCGAAGCCCATGTTGTCGGCCACGGTCATGTGCGGGTAGAGCGCGTAGTTCTGGAAGACCATCGCGATGTCGCGATCCTTCGGGGGCAGGTCGGTGACGTCACGCTCACCGATGTGGATCTCTCCGGAGTTGACCTCCTCCAAGCCGGCGAGCATGCGCAGCGAGGTGGACTTGCCGCAGCCCGAGGGCCCGACCAGGACCACGAACTCGCCGTCGCCGATCTCGAGGTTCAGCTTGTTGACTGCTGGATGGTCACCACCCGGGTAGATCCGGGTCGCTTCCTTGAAGGTAACTGTGGCCATGCCACACGTCCTTTCCACGGGCAGGTACGTGCCCGACGATCCGTAGTGGAATCCGTGAGGATTGGGGTGGAGTTCGATCTCCTCCCAGTTCGGATATTGCCATACCGATGCGGCGCCGTCGAGGGATCCCACCGATCGACGAATTTCGTGACCTTTTCGAGACCAACCCGTCGAGCCCGTCGTTTCAGCACTCGACGATGTTCACCGCCAGACCCCCGCGGGCGGTCTCCTTGTACTTCACCGACATGTCGGCGCCGGTCTGCATCATGGTGCGGATCACCTGGTCGAGGCTCACCGACTGGACGCCATCGCCTCCGAGGGCGAGGCGGGCGGCGGTGACCGCCTGCACCGCCGCCACCGCGTTGCGTTCGATGCAGGGGATCTGCACCAAGCCGCCGACCGGGTCGCAGGTGAGCCCGAGGTGGTGCTCCAGTCCGATCTCGGCCGCGTTGAGCACCTGGGCCGGCGTGCCCCCGAGAACCTCGCAGAGGGCGGCCGCGGCCATCGAACAGGCCACGCCGACTTCGCCCTGGCAGCCGACCTCGGCGCCCGAGATGGAGGCGGTCTGCTGGTAGACGGCGCCCACCGCGCCCGCCGTGAGCAGGAAGTCGATGATCGTCTGATCGTCGTCGCGGACGAACGTGGTGACGTACTTGAGCACCGCCGGGACGATCCCCGCCGCGCCGTTCGTGGGCGCGGTGACCACCCGTCCTCCGGCGGCGTTCTCCTCGTTCACCGCCAATGCCCACAAGGTGAGCCAGTCGAGGGCCGCGAGCGGGTCGGGGGTCGCGGGGGCGGCGGCCCGGGCGGCCAGGTCGTCGGCGATCCGGTGCGCCCGACGCCGGACGTGGAGCCCCCCGGGAAGCACGCCGGAGGTGGCACAGCCCGCGGCGATGCACGAATCCATGACCCGCCACAGGTGCAGGACATCGTCGCGGTCGCCTCGGCCGAGGACCTTCTCGTTGGTCCAGGCCAGTTCGGCGAGGGACATCCGGTGGTCGTGTGCCCGGGCGAGCAGGTCGGACGCCGAGCGGAACGGATGCGGAACCGGCGTGGGGTCGGGGATGACCCGGGCCCCCTCGTCGCTGTCGGCCAGCACGAAGCCGCCGCCGATCGAACGGTACGTGCGCCGCAGCACCACCCGTTCTCCCTCGGAGTCGCGGGTGGAGGCGGTGAACACCATCGCGTTGGTGTGCCCGGTGATCCGGCGGTTGCGGTGCAGCACGAGGTCGTGCGCCGGGTCGAAGCGGATCCGCCGCGCGGGACGGGTGGCCAGCACGAGGTCGTGCGTCTCGGCGATCTCCCGGGCCCGCACGGGCAGCCTGCCGGTGTCGACGGTCTCGGGCACCTCCCCCTCGAGCCCCAGCATCACCGCCGGCTCCGACCCGTGACCGTGCCCGGTGGCTCCGAGCGATCCGAACAATTCGACCTTGACCCTGGTGATCGCCGGCCCGGCCGCGTCGTCCAGCGCCTCGACGAACATGCCCGCGGCGCGCATCGGACCCACGGTGTGGGAACTGGAGGGCCCGATGCCGACCTTGAAGATGTCGAAGACGCTGATCGCCACGGCTAGTCAGACCCGTACAGGTCGCGGGTGTACACCTTGCCGGCGACGTCGGCGAGTTCGTCGCTGCGACGATTCGCCACGATGACGTCGGCGCGGCGCTTGAACTCGTCGAGGTCGTGCACGACCTCCGAGTGGTAGAACTCCGGCTCCTCGAGGGCGGGTTCGTAGACGATCACCGGGACCCCCTTCGCCTTGAGGCGCTTCATGATCCCCTGAATGGACGAACTGCGGAAGTTGTCGGATCCGGCCTTCATGATCAGCCGGTAGACGCCGACGGTGCGCGGGTCGCGGCGCAGGATGTCGGAGGCCACGAAGTCCTTGCGGGTCGTGTTCGACGACACGATCGCCTGGATGAGGTTCTGCGGCACGTCGGTGTAGTTGGCGAGCAGTTGCTTGGTGTCCTTGGGCAGGCAGTAGCCGCCGTAGCCGAAGCTCGGGTTGTTGTAGTGAGAGCCGATCCGTGGATCGAGACCCACCCCCTCGATGATCTGGGCGGTGTTCAGCCCGTGGGTGGCCGCGTAGGTGTCGAGTTCGTTGAAGTAGGCGACGCGCAGCGCGAGATAGGTGTTGGCGAACAGCTTGACGGCCTCCGCCTCGGTGGCGCCGGTGAACAGCACCGGCACGTCGTCGTCGATGGCCCCCTCGCGAAGCAGTTCGGCGAACCCACGCCCGGCGGGCGAGTCGTCGCCGACGATGATCCGCGACGGGTGCAGGTTGTCGTAGAGCGCCCGGCCCTCACGGAGGAACTCGGGGCTGAACACGACCCGCACCCGGTGATCGGCGTTCATCTGCCGGGTGAAACCGACGGGCACGGTCGACTTGACGACCACGGTGGTGTCGGGGTTGATCCGCTCGACGTCGGCGATCACCGACTCGACCGAACTGGTGTCGAAGAAGTTCGAGGTCTCGTCGTAGTTGGTGGGCGTGGCGACGATGACGTAGTCGGCGCCGGAATAGGCGCTCGCCGCATCGGTCGTGGCCCGCAGCCGCAGGTCGCGGTGGGCCAGGTAGTCCTCGAGCTCGGCGTCGACGATGGGGGAGCGGTGGGCGTTGACCGACTCGACCCGGCTGGTGTCGATGTCGACGGCGGTGACATCGTGGTGCTGGGCGAGGATGACGGCGTTCGACAGGCCGACGTACCCCAGCCCGATCACGGCAATCTTCATGGCGTTAGGCTACCGGCGGTTGCCGATTCCGTCCCACGGGCCCGGGCGACCGACGATTCGCATCCACAGGAGGCGCGGTGCAGGCTCTGGTGAAATCGCAGGCGGGGCCGGGGCTCGAGCTGGCCGAGGTGCCCCTGCCGTCGGTGGGTGCGAACGACGTGCTCATCCAGGTGCGGCGCACGGGCATCTGCGGCACCGATCTGCACATCGACGCGTGGGACTCGTGGGCGCAGCGCACGATCACCCCCCCGCTCATCGTCGGACACGAGTTCTGCGGCGACATCGTCGAGGTGGGCTCGGAGGTCACCGACCTGGAGCCGGGACTGTTCGTCTCCGCCGAGGGGCACCTCGTGTGCGGCCGGTGCCGTGCCTGCCTCGCCGGCCGCCGTCACCTGTGCGCGAACACCCGCGGCATCGGCGTCCAGATCGACGGGGCGTTCGCTGAGTACATCGCGATCCCGGCCGGTAACGTGTGGGTGCACCGCACCCCGGTCGATCCCGACGTCGCCGCGATCTTCGACCCGTTCGGCAACGCCGTGCACACCGCCCTCCAGTTCCCTTGCCTCGGGGAGGACGTGCTGGTCACCGGAGCGGGGCCGATCGGGATCATGGCCGCACTCGTCGCCAAGCACGCGGGCGCCCGCAACGTGGTCATCACCGACCATTCCGACCAGCGGCTCGACGCTCGCCCGACGCCTCGGGGATCGACCACACCCTCAATACCGCCGAGGACGCCGGTGCGCGACGTCCAGCAGGCGCTGCGGATGCGCGAGGGCTTCGACGTCGGTCTGGAGATGTCCGGCAGCGGTGAGGCCCTGCGCGACATGGTCGACAACATGACCCACGGCGGGCGGATCGCCATGCTCGGAATTCCCAGCCGCGACATCGCGCTCGACTTCGGCAAGGTCGTGTTCAACATGCTGACCATCAAGGGCGTGTACGGCCGGGAGATCTTCGAGACCTGGTATTCGATGAGCGTCCTGTTGCAGTCGGGGCTCGACATCTCGGGCGTCATCACCGACCGTTTCCACTACACCGAGTTCCGCGGCCGCGTTCGCGGCGACGGGCTCGGGCCACAGCGGCAAAGTGGTCATGAGCTGGGACGACTGAGGCGTGGGGACCGCCCCACGCGGACGAGGAGGATCCATGGGCAACGCCTACGACCGGGTGCGACGCGAGATCGGCGACGACCTGGACAGCACTGCACAGCGAGGGGCTGTACAAGCACGAACTCGCGCTGACCACCCCGCAGTCGGGGCACATCGGGCTCGAGTCGGGTGAGCGGGTGGTCAACCTGTGCGCCAACAACTACCTGGGGCTGGCCGACGACCCGCGTCTCATCGCCGCGGCCAAGGAGGCACTCGACCGGTGGGGGTTCGGCATGGCGTCGGTGCGCTTCATCTGCGGCACCCAGACCCTGCACACCGACCTCGAGGAGGCGGTCTCGCGGTTCCTGCACACCGAGGCGACCATCCTCTACTCCTCGTGCTTCGACGCCAACGGGGGGCTGTTCGAGGTGATCTGCGACGAGCGGGACGCGATCATCAGCGACGAACTCAACCACGCGTCGATCATCGACGGCGTCCGACTGTCGAAGGCCGCGCGCCTGCCGCTACCGCAACCGCGACCTGGCCGACCTGGAACATCGGCTGCAGGAGTCGCAGGGGGCCCGGCGGCGGCTCATCGCCACCGACGGCGTGTTCTCGATGGACGGCTACTTCGCACCGCTCGACGCGATCTGCGAGCTCGCCGACCGGTACGACGCGCTGGTCATGGTCGACGACTCCGCACGCCGTCGGCTTCGTGGGGCCACACGGGGCGGGCACCGCCCGACCTGTTCGGCGTCCAGGACCGGGTCGACATCGTCACCGGCACCTTGGGCAAGGCGCTGGGCGGCGCGTCCGGCGGCTACACGTCGGGTCGCGCCGAGATCGTCGAACTGCTCCGGCAGCGGTCCCGTCCCTACCTGTTCAGCAACTCCCTCGCGCCCTCGATCGCCGGCGGCGGCGCTGGCGACCCTGTCGCTGCTCTCGGAGTCGGCAGACCTGCGGCGCAGGCTGCGCCGACAACACGGCCTACTTCCGGTCACGGCTGGCCGAGGAGGGTTTCGACGTGCCCGAGTCGACGCATCCGATCGTGCCCGTGATGGTCGGCGACGCCGTGACGGCCGCCCGGATGGCCGACGAGGTCGTGGCCCGCGGCGTGTACGTGCGGGCGTTCAGTTTTCCGGTCGTGCCCCGTGGCGCGGCGCGCATCCGCACCCAGATGTCGGCCGCTCACACCCGCGGCGATCTCGACACGGCAGTGGCCGCCTTCGTCGCGGCGCGGGCGGCGATTTCCTGACGCGACGACGTCCCGCCCGGGCTCGTGATGACCGGGGCGGGACGCGGAGCGATGGGACCGGCCGCGGAGGCTGCCGGGATCAGGCGTTGGTCGGGACCTTCCTGTTCGACGCTACCCGAGACGACGTCGCCGCCGCCGACGGCCTTCGCGCCGTTGCCGCGCTGCACCTGCATCTTCCGCGGCTTCGCCTCTTCGGCGACCGGGATGGTGAGCGTCAGCACGCCGTCGGCGTAGTTGGCGTCGATCCGGTCGAGAGCCAGCCCGCTGCCGACGGTCAGCTGGCGAGCGTAGGTGCCGTAGCTGCGTTCGCGGGTGACCCAGCCGCCGGCTTCCTTGGTGGACGTTGGTCTTGCGCTCGGCCCTGATGGTGATGGTGCGATCGTCGATGTCGATGTCGATCGAGTCGGGGTCGACGCCCGGCAGGTCGATCTCGGCGATGTAGTCATCACCGGACTTGTAGAGGTCCATGGGCATGGCCAGGCTGCGGGGTCCGTTGCTGAAGGCCTGGTTCATGATGTGCTGCAGTTCCTTGAACGGGTCGTAGGTGGGCATGCGTACTCCTTGTGATGAATCGTGTCTCGAACCCGGCCCATCCCGGGTTCTCGCTGTGTCAACACCGCCACCACGCCGCCGTATTCCAAAGTTGAGTCTGTCAGACTCAACTTTGGTGAGAATGTCCCTGTTCGCCGTGGAGCGCGTTGGCGGCTAGGGTGACGCAATGAGCTCATCACCGGAGGGAACCGAGGGGTCGTCACCCCGCTGGGACCCCTTCACGGCGCGCCCCGACGGTGATCCGCCTCCCGAGGTGATCGCCGCAGAGACCCCCCAACGGGAATGGTGGGACGACCCCTCGTTGCCCTGGAGGCACAAGCCCACCCGGGCCGACATCGCCTGCATCGGGTGGGTGGGCTTCATGGGGGTGTTCGGTCTGGCCATGCTTCCGCTGCGGTCGTGGCTACTCGGCCTCAATCCCTGGCTCCTGGTCAGTATCACGGGGTCCCGGACGGGCGCGGCGGCGCTCGGGGCGTTGCTCCGCGTGGGCGGTTCCGACCTTTGGGAACTGGCCCTGGCCTTCGGCGTGATCATGAGCATCAAGTTCGATTGGGTCTTCTGGTGGGCGGGCAAGTTGTGGGGCCGGGGCATGATCGAGGTCTGGGCCGGGCAGTCGCCCCGTGCGGCCCGGCACTACGCACGTGCCGAACGCTGGGCGCGTCGCTTCGGTTGGCTCGGCATGTTCATCGCCTACGTGCCCATCCCGCTGCCCCTCATGCAGGTGATCTTCGTGCTCGCAGGGGCTCAGGGCTGGAGCCTGCGCCGCTTTCTCGGGCTCGACGCGCTCGCCAGCCTCGTCTGGCTCGGGTTCTACCTGGGCTTCGGCTGGGTCGTGGGCGAGCCGGCCGTCGTGCTGCTCAAGGCGTACGCCCGGATCGCCCAGTACGTCGCGATCGGTCTGGTCGGCGTCGTCGTCGTGTCGCTGGTGCTGCGAGCGCGCCGCACCGCTCGCGCGTGAGCCGCCCGCAGGCGGCGTCGGCGGGTGTGGCCGGGTGTCATTGCCCGCCCAGGGCCGTCCGGTAACCCGACTCGGCCGCCGCGGTGTAGGCGACGAGCAGCACCTTCTCGAAGCCGGTGGCGTCCGAGAGGACGGTGTCGACCGCGATCCGGGTCGCCTCGTCGATCGGATAGCCGTAGATCCCCGCGCTGATCGTCGGGAAGGCGATGGTGCGCGGCGTCGAGCGATCGGGCCACCTCCAGTGACGAGCGGTAGCAGGACGCCAGCAACTCCGCGTCACGCGGGCCGCCCGAGTACACCGGGCCGACGGTGTGGATGACCCAGCGGGCGCGCAACCGACCGGCCGTGGTGGCCACCGCCTCACCGACGGGGAGTCCGTCGGGATACCGGTCGCGGCGCACCGCACGGCAGGCCGCGAGGATCTCCGGGCCTCCCGCGCGATGGATGGCACCGTCGACGCCGCCACCGCCGAGCAGGGTGGAGTTCGCGGCGTTCACGATCGCCTCGACCTCCAGCCGGGTGATGTCGCCGCGCACCACGTCGATCGTCGTCGGACCGTTGGTCATGGCGCCATTGTGCCTCGGCGGGTCGGCCCGGCGGGGATAGAGTCTCGCTATCCGCCGCGCACCCGCCCGGGGCCGCGGTGCCGCCTCGCCGGGGAGGTTGCATGCCCCATATCGGACACACCGTCTTGCAGACCGCCGAGAGTTCCGTCTTCGGGTCGGTGCGCAAGCCCAGCACGTCGCGGGCCGAGCGCCGGGCGCTCGGGCGCAGCCTGCGGCACGAGGTGCCGCGGTCGTCGCTCGGCGACTGGCGGGTCGAGACCGGTCGATCACTGCCGGTGGATCTCATCCGCCAGTCGCACGAGGGCCGCATCCCCGAACTCGTCCCGGTCCGGGTGGCCCGAATGGCCTCCTCGCCCTACGGCTTCCTGCGCGGGTCGGCGGTGGTGATGGCCCACGACGTCGCCGGCGTGCCGTCGACCGGTATTCGGCCGGTGATCTGCGGCGACGCCCACCTCGGCAACTTCGGCTTCTACCGCTCGCCCGAGGGCGCCCAGGTCATCGACCTCAACGACTTCGACGAGTCGCACCCCGGGGCCTGGGAATGGGACCTGCGGCGGCTCACCGCCGCGGTCGTCGTCGCCGGCCGGGAGAACGGCTACACCGACGACCATTGCGCCGACGCCGTCCGCTCGTGCGTGGATGCCTATCGTGACGAGGTCCGCTCGCTGGCGTCCCAACCGCTGCTGGGTCGCTCCTTCAACCGCCTCGATGTCGACTCGCTGCGCAACCGGGCCTCCGACCGCGCCCTCCGCGACGAAATCGCGCGGGCGGCGAAGGCGGCCCGCAAGCGGACCAGTGACCGGGCGCTGCCCCGTTTCACCGAGCAGATCGACGGCGGGCGCCGCATCGTCGAGGAGCCGCCGCTCATCACCAGGGTCGGGGCCGACGACTACGAGCGGATCGCGGTCGGCCTCGACGACTACCTGTGGTCGATCGCGCCGCACTGGCGGCGGGTCGTCGGGGGCTACACCCTGGTCGACATCGCGCACAAGGTGGTCGGTGTCGGGTCGGTGGGACTGCGAGCCTATGTGGCCCTGCTCGAGGGCAGCAGTCCCGACGACGTGCTGTTCCTCCAACTCAAACAGGCCAGGCGATCCGTGCTCGCCCCCTACGTCCACGGCGAGACCGCGCTGCACCGGCACCAGGGACAGCGGGTCGCCGAATATCAGCAGGCGCTGCAGACGGTGAGCGACCCTCTGCTGGGATTCACCCGGATCGACGGGCGCGACTACTACGTGCGCCAGTTCCGCAACATGAAGGGCACCGTCCCCCTCGACGCCATCGGCCCCACCGCCCTGTCCGACTACGCGGGCATCGTCGGGCATCTGCTCGGCAAGGGACACGCCCGCACCGCGGGGGCGTCGATGATCGCCGGCTACCTCGGCAAGAGCGACACGATCCTCGACGCCTTCGCCCGGTTCGCCCGCGCCTACGCCGACCAGACCGAGGCCGACCACGCCCAACTCGTGCGGGCGGTTCGCGACGGTCTGCTTCCGGTCGCCGAGGGCAGCTCGGAGCAGGTGCGCAGCGCCTTCCGACCGGGTGGCTGAACGGCTGCCGGGGTGGCAGACTTCCCGCGCGACCGCGTGCGGCGGCCGGCGCCGGGCGGGCCGGCAGGAGAGGAGCGCAGGGGAATGGAACCGCGTCGGGTGATCGCCGTGGTGCTGGCCGGCGGCACGGGCACCCGGATGGGCTCGGCCGTGCCGAAACAACTGCTGACGCTGGCCGGCCGTCCGGTGCTCGAGCGCAGCATCGAGGCGTTCCAGCGTTCGTCGGCCGTCGACGAGGTGCTGGTGCTCATGCACCCGCAGTTCCTCGCCGAGGCTCGCGAGATCGCGGCCCGGTTCGCCAAGGTGAGTGAGGTGATCGCCGGCGGTACGACGCGCAACGAGTCGACGCAGGCGGCGCTCGATGCGCTCGCCACCCGGGCGCGTCCCGACGACAAGGTGCTGTTCCACGACGCGGTGCGGCCGCTGGTCGACGGCGCGACCATCGCGCGCTGTGTCGGTGCGCTCGATGGTCATGACGCCGTCTACGTCGCGGTGCCGAGCATCGACACCATCATCGAGGCCGAGGGGGCCCGGCTCGTCGCGGTGCCCGATCGCCGGCGCCTGCACCGCGGCCAGACCCCACAGGGATTTCGGATGTCGACGATCCGCGCCGCCTACACGGCGGCGTGGCTGGACCCGCTGTTCGAAGCCACCGACGACTGCTCCGTGGTGCTGCGCTATGCGCCTGACGTCGCGATCGAGGTGGTGCCGGGATCACCGCTCAACATCAAGATCACCGAGCCGGTCGACCTGGTCGTCGCCGAGGCGCTGCTCGCCCGGGACCATGGGTGATCCCGGGCCGCGCCATCACTTCTTGGACGCCTCGTAGGCGTCGACCACCTCGTCGGTGGGGCCGTCCATCTCGACGACGCCCTGGTTGATCCAGATCGTGCGGGCGCACGTCTCACGGATGGATTTCATGGCGTGCGAGACGAGGAAGATGGTGCCGGCGTGCGAGGCGATCTCGCGGATCCGGGCCTCCGAGCGCTCCTGGAACTGCTTGTCGCCCACCGACAGTGCCTCGTCGATGAGCAGGATGTCATCGGCCCGGGCCGCGGCGATGGCGAACTTGAGCCGGGCCGCCATTCCCGAGGAGTACGTGCGCATCGGCAGGTCGATGGATTCCTCGAGTTCGGCGAAGGCGACGATGTCGTCGCGCATCTCGCGCACCTCGGCGGGAGTGAATCCCATCGCGAGGCCGCCGAGGACGATGTTGCGCTCACCGGAGAGGTCGGGCAACAGGGCCGCCGCGGCGACCCCGAGCATGTTCGGCCGCGACCTCGCGTAGACCGCGCCCCGTGACGGCGGTGTCAGCCCGACCAGCGCTCGCATCAGGGTCGACTTGCCCGACCCGTTGGGGCCGATGATGCCGATCGACTCGTTGCGGTGGGCGACGAACGACACTCCACGCAGCGCGTGCACCTCACGGATGCCCCGGGCCACCCTCAGCAAGCCACTGCGCTGGCTCCCCGCCGCCTTTCCGGTGGCGTACACACGGTAGGTGACGTGCAGGTTGTCGACGGCGACCACGGGCTCGCCGAGGTTGCCGGTGCGTTGGTACTCCTCAATCGCGGCCATAGCGCTCCTCAGCTGACCAGAAGAACAAGATGCCGACGACCAGGGTGACCACCGCCGCGATCGACAGGAACGCCCAGTACTGCGGCGGGAAGGAGGTGCCGCTGTCGCCGGTGAGGAAGTGGCGGGCCATCTTGAGCACCTGGTACATCGGGTACGCGTCGTAGGCCTTGATGATGAGCGGGTGGCCCTTCATCACGGCGTCGACGCTGAACAGCACGCCCGATCCGTAGAACAGGATGCGGGCGATGTAGGGCAGAAGTTCGGCGAGGTCGGTGACGTGCACGGTGATGCGCGCCAGGATCAACGTGACGCCCGCGTTGAACACCGAGTAGACCGCGAACAGCGGGATGACCCACAACCACTGCAGGCTCGGGTAGTGGCCGAACAGCACGAGGATCGGCACCAGCACGACCAGGGTGATGAGGAAGGAGTACAGCTTCTCGGCCCAGACGGCCAGTGGCAGTGTCATCCTCGGGAACGCCAGCGATTGCACCAGGCTGCGGTTCGCCGTGACGGCGTGGGCGCCCTCGACGAAGCAGCCCATGAAGAACTCCCACGCGAAGACGCCGACGACGACGTACACGGGATAGTCCTTGGGCCGGGTCGCCCCGGTCTGGATCACGCCGAAGATCAGACCGTAGACCGCGGCGTTGACGAGGGGTCGGATGGCGATCCAGAGGATGCCCAGGCGGTTCAATTCGTACTTGGCTCGCATCCGATACCGTGCCAGCGTCGTGATGAACGCCCGGCGTCGCCAGACCTCGGCGAGGTAGCTGAACAATGGAGGCCTCGCACCCACGCGATGCAGGGTGCCGACCTCAGCCAGTTGGCTCACTGACATAGGGCAAGAAATCCTCTCAGCGGACTCCGGGTGGGCGCCGCAATCGGCAAGCTTAGACCCTTCGCAAGGGTGCCCCCGGCAGGAGTGGGGCCTCATGAACCGGCTGCGGAAGGGTGACCGGTCACCCCGGGGCGGTGGGATCCGGGGTCGCCAACTCCGGTGACTTCGAGCCCCCGGAGGGAGTCGAACCCTCGACCACTCGCTTACAAGGCGAGAGCTCTGGCCGCTGAGCTACGGAGGCGGGACGTCGAACGTCGTGGAACATTGTGCCCCATGTCGTCGGTGGCGAGGGACGCCCGCCGGTCTGGCCGGAGGGTGTTCACACGCCGGAGGCGGCCACGACCGCCCGACCGTGGCCGCTGAGGCGGACCCTTTCGCCGGCCGGTGCGAACCCCGCCCGCCCCGATTCCAGCCGCAGCCCGTCGGCGTCGGTCAGCGTGCCGTCGAGTACCAGCACGATCCGAGCATGACCGGTGGCCGGCAGATCCAGCCCGTCGCCGCCGAGGTCGATCTGCCACAGCCGGAACTCCGGCTCGCCGGCCGCGTACTCGTGCACGCCGGGGGAGATCGGCACCACCCGCACGAGGTCGGGCGGCCCGGGGGTGAAGTCGACCACGCGGACGAGTTCGTCGACATCGATGTGCTTCGACGTGAGCCCGCCGCGCACGACGTTGTCGGAGTTGGCCATGATCTCGACGCAGGTGCCCTGGAGGTAGCAGTGCAGATTGCCGGGGGGCAGGTGGATCGCCTCGCCCGGACGCAACTCGACCCGGTTCATCAGCAGCGCGACGATGACGCCCGGGTCACCGGGGTAGTACCTGACGAGGTGCAGCGCGGTGCGGGCGAACTCCCCGACGGGTCCGGGGTCGTCGAGGTGGCGCTCGGCGGCGGCGGTGATCTCCAGCACGTACTCGGGGTGGTCTTCGGAGCGCAGGACGTCGAGGAACACCTCGGCGAGTGCCGCGGCCCCGCGGCGGTTGAACAGCGGGCCGATGAGTTCGCCGATCAGGTGGACCACGCCGAGTTCGTCGAACAACCGGCGGGTCTCCTCGGGATCGCGGAATCCGCACAGGGCCGTGTAGTCGCTGAGTGCGACCACCATCTCGGGCTTGGGCCAATCGTCGCGGTACGTGCGGGCGGGATCGTCGAGCGCGAGCCCGGCCGCGTTCTCCCGGGCGAACCCCTCCTCGGCCTGCGCGCGGGTGGGGTGAGCCTGCAGCGACAGCGGCGCCGCGGCAGCCAGCAGCTTCAGCAGGAACGGCAGCCGGTCACCGAACGCCGCCCGGCTCCCCTCGCCCAGCACCTCCGGGTGGGCGGCGACGTACGAATCAAGGGGAGTGGCGTCGTCGAAGCGTGAGGGTGAACTCGCATGCGCCCCGAACCAGGCCTCGGCGACAGGCTCACCCGTCGGGGGAGGCCGAGCAGGTGCGGGATGGCCTCGGTGGAGCCCCACGCATAGTGCTGAAGCGCCTCATGCAGAATGCGCACCGGTGTCACTCCCCTCGACGATCGCCTCACGCCACTCGGCCAGGACGCCGGCGGCGTCCCGCGTCGCCGCGGGGGGTACGAGTGGGCTGGTACGCAGGCCGGCCCTCAGGCAGCGCGCCACCTCTTGCGCCTCGAAGGTGAAGCCCTCGCCCGGCAGCGTCGCCGTGTACTCGCGGGTGTCGGGCTTCCCGCGGGCGGGGTCGAGGGAGGTGACGCTCATCGTGCGCGGGGCGATGAAGCCCGCGGGGAAGTCGACCCGCGCGTGCTCGAACGTCACGCTCAGCGCCTGCTCGGGTCCGCATACGAGCGAAGCCATGATGGAGGCGGTCGCGGCCGGTCGTGCGGCGGTGGCGTCCCAACCGAGCAGCGCCACCGCATGGGCATCGACGCCGGTGGGCGAGAAGGATCCCTCGCCCGAGATCCGGTCGGGGCGTCCGAGCAGGAGCAGGGCGAGGTGCACGGGGTAGACCCCGAGGTCGAGGATCGCACCGCCGGCCAGGTCGGGGTTCAGCAGGCGATGTTCGGGAGGGCCGTCGAACGGGAAGGCGAAATTGCACGAGACGTGGCGCACCGCGCCGAAACGGCCGTCGGCGGCGAACCCGGCGACCTGTCGGATCAGCGGGTTGCAGCGCGTCCACATCGCCTCCATGCAGAACAATCCCAACTGCTCGGCCAGGGTGAGGAGGCGCGAGGTATCGGCCGGTGAGGCGGTGAGGGGCTTCTCGACCAGCACGTGCTTGCCGGATCTCAGGCACAGTTCGGCGGCCGCGGCGTGGTGGGAGTGGGGAGAGGCCACGTAGACGACATCGACCTCGGGGTCGGTGGCGAGTGCGTCGTAGCCGCCGTAGGCCCGCGCGATCCCATGATCGGCGGCGAACGCCTCGGCCCGCGCCGCGTCGCGGGAGGCGACCGCCACGATCGTGGCGTCGTCGGGGATCAACCGGAGGTCGGCGGCGAATCGGGCCGCGATGCCTCCCGGGGCCAGGATGCCCCATCGGACGGGCCGGTCGGTGGGCAGGGGATCGACGGCGGAGCGTTCCCCGGGCGGGTCCATCGGCGCACTCGTCATGTGCCCATCCAAACACGTCATGATCGCCCCCGCAGCCGCGAGGGGCGGCGGTGAATGACACCCCTGTGATTTCGATCTAGACTCGGGCCATGTCCACCGCCCACCACGAGAGCAGCGACGGGTTGAGCGAGCGCGATGCCGCCATCCTCGAATTCGAACGCACGTGGTTCCGGTTGGCGGGGCCTCGCGATCAGGAGATCCGCGAGCGTTTCGGTATGTCGACCACCCGCTACTTCCAGGTTCTCAACGCGCTCATCGACACCACCGAGGCCCTGCGGTACGACCCCCTGCTGGTCAAGCGCCTGCGTCGGCTCCGCGAGACCCGCCAGCGGACGCGCAGCGCAGCCCGGCTGCAGGGCTGACGCCCGGCCGCCGGCCACCCGGGCGACCCCGGCCCTCCTCACCGGTCCGCGCTCGACCGCGCGGTGAGTGCGGCGTCCCAGACGGCGTCGGCCACCCGGCGCTTGGATCCGGAGCACTCGACGACGATCGCGCCGCCCCGGGCGAGCACGATCACCGCGTTGTCGGACGCCTCGAACCCGAGGGTCCACCCCACCTGGTTGAGCACCAGCAGGTCTGCCCCCTTGCGGGCCAGTTTGCGGCGTCCCCGCTCGATCAGCGCGTCGCGGTCGGGGGCGGTCTCCGCGGCGAAGCCCACGATCGTCTGCCCCGGACGCCGTCGGCGGGCCAGGCCCGCGAGCACGTCGTCGGTCTCCACGAGTTCGAGGGTGAGCGTGCCTCCGGGCGCCGACTCCTTCGTGAGTTTCACCGCGGACGCGTCGGCGGGGCGGTAGTCGGCGACGGCCGCCGCCATGACCACGACGTCGGCCTCGGCCGCGGCGTGGGCCATGGCATCCTGCATCTCGGCCGCGGTGCCGGCGCGCACCACCGTGACGCCCGGGTGGGCGGCTTCGCCCAGCACACCGTCGTCGACATGCGCGGCCACCAGCGTGACCGTCGCGCCCCGCTCGGCCGCAGCCCGGGCCAGCGCGACTCCCTGGCGCCCGCTCGAGCGATTACCGATGAAGCGCACCGGGTCGATCGGCTCGCGGGTTCCCCCGGCGGACACCGCGACCCGCACCCCGGCGAGATCGCGCGGGCCGACCAGGGCGAGAGCCCGCGCGGCGATCTGTTCGGGTTCGGCCATCCGGCCGGGGCCGCTGTCGCCCCCGGTGAGTTCCCCGTCGTCGGGACCGACGATGTGGACGCCGCGGGCGCGCAGCGTGTCGATGTTGTGCACGGTGGCAGGATGGCGCCACATCTCGGTGTGCATTGCCGGCGCCACGATGACGGGGGCGGTGGCGGCCAGGAGTGTCGCGCCGAGCAGGTCGTCGGCGATGCCGGCAGTCATTTTGGCGAGGGAGTTGGCGGTGGCGGGTGCGACGATCACGAGATCGGCGGAGCGGCCGAGCGCCACGTGGCGCACCTCCGAGACGTGCTCGTGCACCGAGGTCGTCACGGGGTTGCGGCTGATCGCCTCCCACGTCGTGAGCCCCACGAACTGCAATGCGTCGGGTGTGGGGACGACATGGACACTGTGACCCGCCTGCACCAGCAGCCGCACGAGGTGCACCGTCTTGTACGCCGCGATGCCGCCGGTTACCCCCACGATGATGACCATGGGCCGATCCTCCCACCACGCGCCGGAGTGTCGTGTGTGCACCGTGATCCTGCGCGTCCCGTCCCGCCCGGCCGACCCGGTGCGGATGCTCGCCGTGCGCGACGAGGATCCCGCCCGGGCCTGGTTGCCTCTCGGCGGCTGGTGGCCCGCCGACCACCCCGGGGTGGTCGGCGTCCGCGACGTGCGGGCGGGTGGGGCGTGGCTGGCGGCGTCCGGGCCGGCGGCTCGCGGTGCTGCTCAACCGGGCGAGCCCGCCCGATGCCCGAACGGGTGGTTCCGGTGTCCCGAGGCCGGGTCGTCCTGGACGCCGCCTCGGGTCGGGCGTGGCGACCCACCCCGGCGCTGCTCGGGTTCAACCTGGTCGAGGTCGTGGCCGATGAGGTGCGGGTCACGTCGTGGGACGGCACCTCGGCGCGCGACGTGCGCGTGCCGCCGGGAACCCACATGATCGCCCACGGCGAACTCGACGATCCGCTCACCGCCCGGATCGGCGCGTGGCTGCGCCGAGTTCGCGGCGGCCGCGACCGACGGCGGCGGACGCAGGCGCCGAACCGGCCTGGGCCGCGGACTGGCTCCGCGTCATCTCCCGCAGCGCGCGACTCGATCCCCTCGATGACCGGGCGATCATCCGGGACAACCGTCGGCACGGTCTGCCGACCAGGTCGCTGCTGTTGTGCGCGGCCTCGGTCGGACCGACGGGTGTCGACGTGCGCTACGCGGAGCTGGCCCGCCCGGGGCGGTGGAACGATCCGGAGTTCACCGCGCCGCGGACCTGAAGCCGGCCCGTCAGGTCTCATCCAGCAGCGCGATCGCGGCGTCGAGCATCGCCTCGGTGAGGCGTCCGGTGAACGTGTTCTGCTGGCTGACGTGGTAGCTCGCCACCAGTCGAACCCGGCGCTCGGCGCTCGGACCTCGGCGCTCGCCCCGTGCCCGAACCGCGGCTTGGGCCGCGGCACGTCCCAGCCGATCCGGGAGAAGGCGCCAGCGAGGCCGACCAGGCGTGGCCGCCGAGCGCCAGAACGGCACGCAACCGGGGTGCCATCAGGAGCAGCTCCCGATCGAGCCAGCCGCCGCAGGCGGCGAACTCCGCGGGCGTCGGGCGGTTGGCCGGCGGGGCGCAATGCACCGCGGCGGTGATCCGGACGCCGGTGAGTCGCATGCCGTCGCCGGCGTGTGTCGACGTCGGCCTGGGAGGCGTATCCGGCCCGGTGCAGGGCGGCGTAGAGCCAGTCGCCGGAGCGGTCGCCGGTGAACATCCGGCCGGTGCGGTTCGCGCCGTGCGCCGCGGGTGCCAGTCCCACGACGAGGATGTCGGCGTCCGGGTCGCCGAACGAGGGGGCCGGCCGGCCCCAGTAGTCCTGGTCGGCGAAGGCGGCGCGCCTGGTGCGGGCGACCTCCTCCCGCCAGTCGACCAGTCGCGGGCAGGCACGGCAGACGCTGACCCGCGCGTCGAGGTCGTCGAGCGTCGCGCTGGAGGCTGCGAGGGTCGCGACGGCTTGGGGCGAGCGAGGCGACGGGGGTGTCGGCGCGGGCGGGATCGTGCGGCCATGGCATCGGCATGTGACCACCCTGGCACGGGTCGGATCCGACGACGGGACTTTGCACTCTCTCGGGTCGAGTGCTAAACATAATCCTGGCACTCGGGTATGGTGAGTGCTACCTGGGAGCGGGTGGTGAGATCTCCGGATCGTCCGTCGCGGGCACTACCGGTTTCCAGCCTCCATTGACCACCCAGGAGCCCCGGGCTCCTCACGCCGAAGGACATATCGCCTGATGGCCAAGCTCATTCAATTCAACGTCGAGGCCCGCCGCGGCCTCGAGCGGGGGATGAACATCCTCGCCGACGCGGTGAAGGTCACCCTCGGCCCCAAGGGCCGCAATGTGGTGCTGGAGAAGAAGTGGGGCGCTCCCACCATCACCAACGACGGCGTCTCCATCGCCAAGGAGATCGAGCTCGAAGACCCCTACGAGAAGATCGGCGCCGAGCTCGTCAAGGAGGTCGCCAAGAAGACCGACGACGTCGCGGGTGATGGCACCACCACCGCGACCGTGCTCGCTCAGGCGATGGTGCGCGAGGGTCTGCGCAACGTCACCGCCGGCGCCAACCCGATGTCGCTGAAGAAGGGCATCGAGACCGCCGTGACCGCCGTGGTCGGCCAACTGCTCGTCGATGGCCACCGAGATCGAGACCCGCGAGCAGATCGCCGCGACCGCGTCCATCTCGGCCGGTGACACCACCGTCGGCGAGATCATCGCCGAGGCGATGGACAAGGTCGGCAAGGAAGGTGTCATCACCGTCGAGGAGTCGAACACCTTCGGCCTCGAGCTCGAGCTCACCGAGGGCATGCGGTTCGACAAGGGCTACATCTCGCCCTACTTCGTCACCGACCCGGAGCGGATGGAAGCGACCCTCGACGATCCGTACGTGCTGATCGTCAACTCCAAGGTGAGCAGCCTCAAGGACCTGCTGCCGGTGCTCGAGAAGGTCATGCAGTCGGGTAAGCCGCTGCTGGTCATCGCCGAGGACGTCGACGGTGAGGCCCTGGCCGGTCTGATCGTCAACAAGCTGCGCGGCACGTTCAAGTCGATCGCGGTCAAGGCGCCGGGCTTCGGCGACCGCCGCAAGGCGATGCTCGCCGACATCGCCATCCTCACCGGTGGCCAGGTCATCAGCGAGGAGGTCGGCCTGTCGCTCGACGGCGTCACCCTCGAGCTGCTCGGACGGGCCCGCTCGGTCACGGTCACCGAAGGACGAGTGCACGATCGTCGACGGTGCCGGTGACGCCGAGCAGATCTCGGGCCGGGTGTCCCAGATCCGTCGTGAGATCGAGAACAGCGACTCCGACTACGACCGCGAGAAGCTGCAGGAGCGGCTGGCCAAGCTGGCCGGCGGTGTCGCGGTGATCAAGGTCGGCGCGGCCACCGAGGTCGAGCTCAAGGAGCGCAAGCACCGCATCGAGGACGCCGTCCGCAACGCGAAGGCGGCCGTCGAGGAGGGCATCGTCCCCGGCGGTGGCGTGGCGCTGCTGCAGGCGTCGCAGGCCGCGAACGATCGAGGGTCTCGAGGGTGACGAGGCGACCGGCGCGCACATCGTGTTCACCGGCCTGCGCCGCGCCGCTCAAGCAGATCGCGATCAACGCGGGCCTCGAGGGTGGCGTCGTGGCCGAGAAGGTGGCGGCGCCTGCCCGCCGGCCAGGGCCTCGACGCGGCGACCGGCGAGTACGTCGACATGCTCGGTCGCGGGCATCATCGACCCCGCGAAGGTCACCCGGTCGGCGCTGCAGAACGCGGCCTCGATCGCGGCGCTGTTCCTCACCACCGAGGCGGTCATCGCCGACAAGCCGGAGCCGGTCAAGGCTCCCGCCGGCGGCGAGGGCGGCATGGGTGGCATGGGCGGCATGGACTTCTGATCTCCGACTCGCGCGCACGAGGGCGGTCCCCGGTGGGGGCCGCCCTCGTGCGCGTTCCAAGGCGGCATCAGGCTCAGCGCGGGCTCAGTCCTCGGGCCTAGACTCGTTCGGGCGGGTCGGCTCCAGGGCCTGCTGACCCGATCCAGGGAGGGCCGCGTTCCGCGATGATGACGTGGTTCGAACACGTGATGACCGGCATCCCGCCGTGGATCATCCACCTGCTGATCAGCGGTGTCGTGATGCTCGAGTCGATGGGCATCCCGCTGCCCGGCGAGACCGTCATCATGGCGGCCGCGGTGCTGAGCACCGGGCACTTCATCTCCGTCTCGCCCCTGGGGATCGCGATCTCGGCGGCCTCGGCGCGATCGTCGGCGACAGCCTCGGCTACTGGGTGGTGCGCAGGTTCGGTAACCGGCTGCTGCGCTGGCTGCACCGCAAGTTCCCTCGGCACGTCGGGCGCCGAGCAGCTCGCATGGACCGAGCACGTGTTCTCGCGCTACGGGTTCCTCGCGGTGTTCTTCGGGCGGTTCATCGCCCTCCTGCGCATGTTCGCCGGCCCGATCTCGGGGCTGCTGCGCATGCACTACTACGTGTTCCTGCTGCCAACGCGCTGGGCGGGATCACATGGAGCTTCGTCATCACCTACGCGATCTACTATCTCGGGATGGCCGCCGACCGCTGGCTGAGCAGCGCCGCCTGGGTCGCACTGGTGGTGTTCGTCGTCGCCGCCGGGGCCGCCGCCGTGTTCCTCCGCCGCCGGATCGAGCGGTTGGTGCGCGACTACTGCGCGGCAGCACCCCGACGCGGTCGGCGTGCGCCCGGTCCCGGCTCGCCTGACCCGACGCGCGCGGGTCCCGGCGGAGCGTCGCGCGGCCGTATTCGGGTGGAAAAGTGTCCGTGCCAGGCTCTAGTGTCGCCAGACGTGCCACCAGTGATCCGAGCCGAGGGGCTGCTCAAGACCTACCGCGACGTCGTCGCCGTCGACGGCATCGACTTCGACGTGCCTGCCGGGGAGTCGTTCGGCCTGCTCGGACCCAACGGGGCCGGGCAAGTCCACCACCATGCGGATGATAGGCGGCACACTCACGCGGTCCGGGGGAGTCCTCGAGGTGATGGGTCTCGACCCCGAGACCCACGGTCCCGAGGTGCGGGCCCACCTGGGGGTGGTGCCGCAGGAGGGCAACCTCGACGAGGAGCTCCGGGTCCGCGACAACATCATCATCTACGGGCGCTATTTCGGCCTGCCCCGCAGCTACCTGCGTCCGAAGTCGCAGGAACTGCTCGAGTTCGCCCAGCTCACCGACAAGGCCGACAGCAAGGTCATGGAGTTGTCGGGCGGCATGAAGCGCCGGCTGACGATCGCCCGGGCCCTGGTCAACCAGCCGCGCATCCTGCTGCTCGACGAACCCACCACCGGTCTCGACCCGCAGGCCCGCCACATCCTGTGGGACCGGCTGTTCCGGCTCAAGGAAGAGGGGGTCACCCTCATCGTCACCACCCACTTCATGGACGAGGCCGAGCAGCTGTGCGACCGGCTCATCGTCGTCGACCACGGGCGGATCATGGCCGAGGGGTCACCGGCGTCGCTGATCCGCGAATACTCCACCCGCGAGGTGCTCGAGATGCGCTTCGGGGCCGATCGCAACGCGCAGGTCGTCGACGCCATCCGTGACGTCGGCGAGCGCCACGAGGTGCTGCCCGATCGAGTCCTGCTCTACGCCGACGACGGCGAGGCGGCCCTCGACGAGGTATGCGCCGCGGGCTGCGGCCCCACACGTCGCTGGTCCGCCGGTCGTCGCTCGAGGACGTGTTCCTGCGGCTCACCGGAAGGAGTCTCATTGAGTGACGTCGCAGACCCGACCCGGCTCGCCTACTCCGGGCGGATCGCATCCCCGCCCGCACTGGCCGCGCGGGCGCGGCGCCTCGGCTGGCTGCGCTACGCCGAGCACTACGTGCTGACCATGCGGGCGTTCCGCTGGCCGTTGGCGCTCCAGTCGTTCGGCACGCCGCTGCTCTACCTCGTCGCGATGGGGATCGGGCTCGGCGCGCTGGTCGATCGCGGCGCCGGCACGGTGCAGGGGGTGTCCTACCTCACGTTCGTGGCGCCCGCGCTCATGGTGTCGACGGTGATGATGGGTGCGGCCACCGAGACCACCTACCCGGTGATGAGCGGGTTCAAGTGGCAGCGGCTCTACTACGGCGCCGCCGCGAGCCCGGTGTCGCCGGCTCAGATCGCCGTCGGTCACCTGCTCGGCGCCTGCGTCCGGTTCGTGGTCCAGGCGGTGGTCTTCTGGCTACTGATCGTGGCTTTCGGTGCCGCCCGTCGGGATGGTCGATCCTCACCATCCCCATCGCGGTGCTCGGGCGCGCTCGCGTTCGGTGCTCCCTTGCAGGCCTACGCCGCGACGCTGCGCGACGAGGGCACCGCGTTCAACTTCGTCAACAGGTTCATCGTGATGCCGATGACGTTGTTCGCGGGAACCTTCTTCCCCCTGGCGTCGATGCCCGTCTACCTGCGTTGGATCGGGTGGGTCTCGCCGATGTGGCACGCGACCCGGTTGGCGCGCCGGGCGAGCTTCGGCATGCCCGAGCCGTGGTGGCTGACCGCCGTACACGTGCTGTTCCTGGTGGGCCTGCGCCGACTCGGCGTGCTGTTGGCCCGCCGCGTCTACACGCACAGGCTGGGGGAGTGATGGCCGTCGACGTCGCAGCAGGTCGCCTGGCCGAGGCTGCGGCGTCGCCTCCCGTTCGGCGGGTTGTACGCCGGAAACATGCGGGCGGTGCTCGAGCGGGGCTTCATCGTCCTCGCCAAGCAGAACTGGGCCATCGTCGCATCCGGATTCTTCGAGCCGGTGTTCTATCTGCTCGCCATGGGCCTCGGGCTCGGCGGGCTGGTCGGCACGGTCACCGGTCCGGGCGGGCGTCCCGATCTCGTACGCCGCCTACATCGCCCCCGCGCTGCTCGCCACCTCGGCGATGAACGGCGCGGTCTACGACTCGACCATGAACGTGTTCTTCAAGCTGCGCTACGCGAAGCTCTACCAGGCGATGCTGCAGACGTCGTCTCGGGGCCCTCGACGTGGCGGTGGTGAGATCGCGATGGCCCTTCTGCGAGGGTTTCTCTACGCGTGCGGATTCATGGTCGTCATGCTGGTCATGGGCCTGGTCGAGCTCGTGGTGGGCGGTGCTCATGGTTCCCGCCGCGCTGCTCGTCGCGTTCGGGTTCGCGGGCATCGGCATGGCCGCCACCAGCTTCATGAAGACCTTCCAGCATCTCGACATGGTGAGCTTCCTGCTCCTGCCGATGTTCCTGTTCTCCTCCACCCTGTACCCGATCGGCGTGTTCCCGGCGGGCGTGCGGTGGTTCATCAAGGCGATGCCGCTGTGGCACGGGGTCGAGATGATGCGCCAGCTCGCGGTCGGGGCCCTGTCGTGGGCCACGCTCGGGCACCTGCTGTACTTCGTCGTCATGAGCATCGTCGGTGTCGCCGTCACGGCGAGACGGTTGAGGGCCCTGTTCCTGCGCTGACGAATGGCCAACGCCGCGTAGACTGTGGGGTGGCTCCCACATCCGCGGTGCAGCGGGCGCGACAATGTGCCCATGGCGGGGCTGCTGGAAGTACTGGTGCTGCACGAGTTCGACGCGCGCCGGGCCGAGGAGGGTGGCGCCGACCGGGTGGAACTCGTCGGCACCCTCGACGACGGCGGCATGTCGCCCGAGCCACGGCTGGTCGAACGGGTGCGTGCGGTGACAACCGTCCAGGTGCGCCCCATGGTGCGGCTGCGCGCCGGGTTCGGTACCGACGGTGGAGAGTTCACCCGACTCCGCGGTCTGATCGCGTAGTTACCGCGACGCCGGCGCCGACGGCGTCGTGTTCGGGTTCCTCAACGGCATCGGTGAGGTCGACCGCGAGGTGTGCGACAGCACTCGCCGAGGATGGCACTGGCCCTGGACGTTCCATCGGGCGGTCGATTCGGTGCTCGACGTCGACAAGGCATGGCGCACGTTGCCACTACTTCCACGTCTCGACCAGGTCCTGACGGCCGGCTCGCCGCGCGGAGTCGATGCGGGCCTCGACGAGTTGCTGCGTCTGGCTCGCGCCGAACCGCCGATTGCCGACCTCATGATGGCGGGAGGCGGGCTGCTGCCCGAGCACGTCCCCTGGTTGGCCCGGGCGGGCGTCCGGGCCTTCCACATCGGACGTCCGGCCCGGCCGCCGGGTCGTTCAAGGCCTATGTCGACGCGCCGTTGGTGCGCACCTGGCGCACCCTCATCGATGACGCGGTGCGACGCGCCACAACGCCGCGGGCTGCCGCGCCGGCTCGAATTCTGCGGGGCGGTCAGGCCTCTCGACCGACGCCGCCCGCGTCCGGCTGAAAGGGTTCAACCTCAACCTGAGGTCTGCCCACATATCACACAGTCACACAAGAATGGGACGGCCTTGGGGAAGTCGGGTCCGCGGGCTCGTGTTTGGATGCCCCCGAAACCGGGTGAGGGACACCCGGTGAGAAGGGGCTCGTGATGTTCAGACGTGGCTGGATGGCGGTATGGGCTCGGGTGCTCGCACTGGTGCTTGTAGCCGGCGGGTTCGCCGGACTCGATCCGTCGATCGCGGCCGCCGCGACGGGCGCGGCCGGAACCTTTGTCTCGCTTCCGCCGTCGCGGGTGTTGGATACCCGGACGGGCAATGGTGCGACGGGTCCGGTGACCGGGTATTCGACGGTGTCGGTGCAGGTGACTGGTCGTGGTGGGGTGCCGTCGAGTGGTGTGTCGGCGGTCGTGTTGAACGTGACGGAGACGGTGCGACGTCGGGTGGGTATCTGACGGTGTTCCCTGACGGGACGAGTGAGCCGTCGGCGTCGAACCTCAATTATCCGGCGGGGGACACGCGGGCCAACCTGGTGGTGGTGAAGGTGGGTCCGAACGGGAAGGTCGGACTTCAGCAGTCACAACTCGCGGGTCGGTGCAGTTGATCGCCGACGTGTCGGGCTACTACCTGGCCGGTACGCCGTCTGCTCCGGGGGCTCTCGTCTCGTTCTCGCCGTCGCGGGTGATGGATACCCGGACCGGGCAATGGTGCGACGACGGGTCCGGTGACCGGGTATTCGACGGTGTCGGTGCAGGTGACTGGTCGTGGTGGCGTGCCCTCGAGTGGTGTGTCGGCGGTCGTGTTGAACGTGACGGAGACTGGTCCACCGCGGGCGGCTATCTGACGGTGTTCCCTGACGGGACGAGTGAGCCGTCGGCGTCGAACCTCAACTATCCGGCGGGGGACACGCGGGCCAACCTGGTGGTGGTGAAGGTCGGCGCGAACGGGATGGTCGACTTCAGCAGTCACAACTCGGGGTCGGTGCAGTTGATCGCCGATGTGTCGGGTTACTACCTGGCCGGTACGCCCTCTGCTCCGGGGGCTCTCGCCTCGTTCTCGCCGTCGCGGGTGATGGATACCCGGACCGGGCAATGGTGCGACGACGGGTCCGGTGACCGGGTATTCGACGGTGTCGGTGCAGGTGACTGGTCGTGGTGGGGTGCCCTCGAGTGGTGTGTCGGCGGTCGTGTTGAACGTGACGGAGACTGCTCCGACGGCGGACGGCTACCTGACGGTGTTCCCTGACGGGACGAGTGAGCCGTCGGCGTCGAACCTCAACTATCCGGCGGGGGACACGCGGGCCAACCTGGTGGTGGTGAAGGTCGGCGCGAACGGGATGGTCGACTTCAGCAGTCACAACTCGGGGTCGGTGCAGTTGATCGCCGATGTGTCGGGTTACTACCTGGCCGGACCCGCGGACACCACGCCGCCCGGGCCGATCGCCGGAACCTCACGGCCACGCCGGGCTCCGGCAGCGTGGCGCTGTCGTGGGCGAATCCCACGGCGAGCGATTTCGCCGGGGTGACCATCCGTCGCACCATCGGCACGACGACTCCCTCGTCGCCCAACGACGGCACGCTGGTCACGATGACCAGCACCGGGACGACTTCCTTCACCGACAAGAATGTGAGCTCGGGCACGACCTACAGCTACGCCCTGTTCGCCTTCGACAACTCGTACAACTACTCCTCGGGCGTCAGCCGACGCGCCACGACGCCGGCGGTGCCGTTCACGGTGACGACGACCCCGACGGTCGACAACTCCACCCGGCAGGGGGCGCTCGACGCCTACTACAGCTACTACGTGCCGGCGATCGCGGTGCCCTCGGGCTCCACGGCGAACGTGAATACCTGCAACCCCGGCACGACCTCGGTCGATGCCCAGCACGCGACGCTCACCACCGAGAACTACTTCCGGTCGATGCTGGGTCTCAAGCCGGTCGTGATGAGCGGCAGCTGGTCGACGGGTGATCAGGCGGCGGCTCTGATGATGTACGCCAACGGAACCATCACCCACAGCCCGCCGTCGTCGTGGACCTGCTACACGAGTGCCGGTGCCGACGCGGCGTCCAAGAGCAACCTCGCGCTGGCGACGCCCGAACTCAGCCCCGGCGACGCGATCGCGGCCTACATCGACGACCACGGCAACGAGTCCGACCTCGGGCACCGGCGGTGGATGATCGATCCCGGTCTCACCCAGATCGGATTCGGTCAGGTCGACGGGTCCAAGGGCAGCTACAACGCCGTCCAGGTGACCACCGGCTACCTGACCGATGCGCCGGCGGGCAGCCCCGCCTACGTTCCGTGGCCGGCCGCGGGGTATGTTCCCGAGGCGCTGGTACCGATCAAGAACACGTGGTCGGTGTCGGCCTCGGACCTGTGGGTCGACATGTCGACCGCCACGGTTCGGGTGACGAGCGGCGGGTCTTCGGTGCCGGTGACCATCACCCACCTGCCGAACGGGTACGGCAAGCCGACGGTCGAGTTCACCCTGCCCAGCGGTTACACGGGCAGCGCTGACAAGGCCTACACGGTGACGGTCAGTGGGATGACGAAGAACGGCAGCCACCTTGCCGTCGTTCACCTACACCACCATCCTGTTCGACCAGGGCTGAGCACCACGCGTCGGGGGCCGGGCTCGCGGGACATCCCGCGGGCCCGGCCCCGGCGTGTACCCCGCCCTCGCGGGTTCAGCGCTCGTGCAGCTCCGGTGGCGGGTTGCCGTCGTGCAGCACCCGGAGGGTCATGACCGCACGAGTGAGGCACACGTACAGCCGCCGCAGGCCGGTCGCGCGGTCGGGTTCGCCGGCCACGATGCCGACGGGATCGACAAGCACGACGTGGTCGAACTCCAGGCCCTTCGCCAGGCTCGGCCGGCACGAGATCGAGTCGGTGAGTGCCCCGGACACCATCGCCGACATGGTGGTGATCGACTCCTGCGCGGTCGAGGACGCCGGCGAGCCGGGCCGCGCCGTCGTCGGGCACGATGAGGCCGAGCGTGCCGTCGGCCAGCAGTGCCTCGCGGCAGGCGTCGACGACCGCCTCGGCGAACGGCCCGACGCGGCGGACACTCAGCAGCCCCGGTCGGAACGGATCGCGCGCGGTGGGGTCAGCTCGGGGGCGATGTGCGGCAGCAGCCGGGCCGCGTAGTCGAGCACCTCACCCGGCACCCGGAAGCCCTCGACGAACTCGTGCAGGCCGTGGCGTCGGGATGGCCGACATGGCCGAGGGCCTCGGCCCAGTCGCGGGTGGCCCAGGGGGTGGTGGCCTGCGCGAGGTCGCCGAGCAGGGTCACCGAGCCCGTGCTGGC
Source organism: uncultured Actinomycetota bacterium (assembly GCA_963798885.1). Taxonomy (GTDB): domain Bacteria; phylum Actinomycetota; class Actinomycetes; order Propionibacteriales; family Propionibacteriaceae; genus JAJYQH01. The sequence continues at coordinate 197,022 of CAWCUX010000002.1, forward strand.
CCGGCGCCCGACGGCCCGCAACTGCATGGCCGACAGGTCCTGCGCCTCGTCGACGATGACGTGCCCCAGGCTGCCCGTGCGCTCCAGCAGGTCGGCGATCTCATCGACGATCACCAGGTCGGCCGGCGTCCAGCGCCGCGCGCCGGGCGTTCGGGCGGTGCGTCCGGACCGCAGCAGGCGCTGCTCGTCGTGGTCGAGAACGCCCTCGGCGCAGGAGGCGAGGAACGCGGCGTCGGTGAGCAGCCGATGAGCCAGTTTCGCCGGCTCGAGCCGGGGCCAGCACCGGGTGACCGCCTCACGGACGGGTGCGGTGCGGGCGACCCGCCCCTGCACCCGATCGTCGGTCGTCTCGCCGGCGGCCTCCATCCGGAGCAGCACACGGTGCGCGAGCCGCTGGGGCAGCAGCTGGCGCCCGGCCTCGTAGCGGACGCCGCGGTCGACGAGCCCCGGCGACCGCCGAGGCCACTTCGAGGGCCGGCACCCGCCACTGACGGTGCCCGAGCGGCACGACCAGCATCGCATCGGGGTCGCCGAGGTGTCCCCACACGGCCCGCCGGCATACCTCGGCCAGGCGCACGTCTCCCTTGAGCACGGCGACGTCGGTCGGCTCGCTGCCCCGCGACGGGTGAGGCCGGTCGAGCGTGAGACGAGCGAACTCGATCGTGTCCTGGCCGGCGTCGATCTCGCCGAGCGCGGGCAAGACGTCGGCGATGTAGGACAGGAACGACTCGTGGGGTCCGATGACGAGGACACCGGCGCGGGCCAGTTGATCACGGAAGGCGTAGAGCAGCCAGGCGGCACGGTGCAGGCCGACGGCGGTCTTGCCGGTGCCGGGCGCGCCCTGGATGGCCAGCGAGGTGGCCAGGTCGGTGCGCACCAGCACGTCCTGGTCGGGCTGGATCGTCGCGACGATGTCACGCATCGGTCCGGTGCGGGGGCGCTCGATCTCGGCACGCAGAATGTCGGAGGTGCGCCCGTCGACGGCGTTCGCGCCGGTCAGCGGCTCGTCCTCGAAACCGGTGAGCTCACCGTGCTGGAAGCCGAACCGGCGCCGCAGCGAACAGCCCATCGGCTCGGAGGCCCGGGCGCGGTAGAAGGGCAGGCTCATCGGCGCCCGCCAGTCCATCACCAGCGGCTCGCCTCCGGCTTCGTTCGCGACGTGCCGGCGTCCGATGTGGAACACCTCGTCGGCCTCGGCGCCGAGCGTCGTCGGCATAGTCGATCCGACCGAAGAACAGCGGCACGTCGGGATCGAGTTCGAGTTCGGCCATCCTGCCGGTGCAGCATCTGTTTGAGGTACTGGGTGCTCACCGAGTTGCCGCCCACGGCATCGCGCCAGTCGGCCGACTCGTCGCGCATCCGACGCAGGGCCGCACGTGAGGCCGCGAGATGGGCGCGCTCGGACTCGAGGATTCCACGGGTGTCTGCAGGCATGGCTCACTCCACGAACGGGGCTGGGATCGGAGGCGGCCGACGAGTGGGCCCGGCGGCGGACCATCCATCGCGGCGCGGGATGGCTCTGGAGACGATCTCCGATGCTACTCCCCCGGCGGCTGTTAGCGTGTCGGAGTGCGTGACGAGCCGAGGATGGATCCTGGGGCCGCCGGGGCGCACCTGGTGCGTCTCGCCGGATTGGCGCTCGACACCTACCGCTGGCTGCGGATCGGGCTGCTGGCCGCCCTGGGCGTGGTGCTCGCGAGCGGCCTGCTCGAATGGTGGCATGCTCCCGGTCACTGCCTGCAGGGATCGCTCAGCGCCTACTACTGGACGCCGGTCCGCCCGATCCTGGTCGGGGGACTCATGGCGTTCGCGCTGGGGCTGATCGCCGTGCGCGGCAGTACCGACGCCGAGGACGTCGCACTGAATCTCGGAGGGTTGGTGCTGCCGCTGGTGGCGGTCGTGCCGGTTCGCCCGTCGAGCGGCTGCAGTTCCGTGCAGGCACCGGTGCCGGCGATCCTCACGGTGGTCGACAACAACGTTCGGGCACTTCTGATCGTCGCCGTGGTCGTGGTGGCCGCCATTGCGGTGAGGATGGTCCGCGGGCACGTCATGCGCCGGTCGAGTTGGATCGGATGGTCGCTCGCCGCCGCCCTGGTGGCCGGGTTCTCCTCGTGGAGTCTTGCGGCCCCCTCGAGTCTCGAACCGGCCGCACACTACGTCGCCGCCGTCGGGGCGTTCGGCTGCCTGACGACCGTGGTGCTGCTCAACGCCTGGCACACGCCACGGTCGGGGTTGACCCGGCTCTACGCCGCGTTGGCCCTGGTGATGGTCGTGGCCGTGCTGCTGCAACTGGCGCACGAACTCGTGGGATCGACGTGGTCTCTGCTCGCCACCGAGGCGTTGCTGGTCGGGGCGTTCGCCACGTTCTGGCTGGTGCAGACCGTGGAGTTGTGGGACGCCGGCGTCCGCCCGAGCGTGACCCGGCCTCAGGGCAGGTCGAGCGCCTGAGGAATGTCGTCGGCGTCGACGATGCGGTAGGAATAGCCCTGTTCGGCGAGGAAGCGCTGGCGATGGGCGGCGAACTCGGCATCGACCGTGTCGCGCGCCACGACCGCGTAGAACCTGGCGGTGCGCCCGTCGTCCTTGGGTCGCATGATCCGGCCCAGGCGCTGGGCCTCCTCCTGGCGTGAGCCGAAGGTGCCCGACACCTGGATCGCGACCTCGGCCGATGGCAGGTCGATCGAGAAGTTCGCCACCTTGCTGACCACGAGCAGATCGATCTCACCGCTGCGGAACTTGCCGTACAACTGCTCCCGCTGCCTGGTCGTCGTCGAGCCGGTGATGATCGGGCAGTCGAGACGCTCGGCGAGGTCTTCGAGTTGGTCGACGAACTGTCCGATGACCAGGGTGGGGTGTCCGCGGTGGCGCTCGACGAGGTCGATGACGGTGCGACTCTTGGTCTCCGCCGATGCCGCAAGCCGGTAGCGCACCTCGGCCTCGGCCATGGCGTAGGCCATCCGCTCGTCGTCGTCGAGGCTCACCCGCACTTCGACGCAGTCGGCGGGGGCGATCCACCCCTGTGACTCCATGTCCCGCCACGGGGCGTCGTAACGCTTCGGGCCGATCAGGGAGAACACGTCACCCTCCCGGCCGTCCTCGCGCACGAGGGTGGCCGTCAGTCCGAGTCGCCGCCGAGCCTGCAGGTCGGCGGTCTGCCGGAACACGGGTGCGGGCAGGAGGTGCACCTCGTCGTAGATGATGAGGCCCCAGTCGCGGGCGTCGAACAACTCGAGGTGCGGCTGCACACCCTTTCGTCGGGTCGTGAGCACCTGATAGGTCGCCACCGTCACCGGGCGCACGTCCTTGCGGGAGCCCGAGTATTCGCCGATCTCGTCCTCGCTGAGACTGGTGCGGCGCAGAAGCTCGTCGCGCCACTGCCTGGCCGAGACGGTGTTGGTGCACAGGATCAACGTCGTGCTGCCGGCCAGCGCCATGGCGGCGGCTCCCACGACGGTCTTGCCGGCTCCGCAGGGCAACACGACGACCCCCGACCCCCCGTGCCAGAACGACTCGGCGGCCTGGCGCTGGTAGTCGCGCAACTGCCAGTGGTCTTCGACCAGGGCGATGGCGTGCTTCTCCCCGTCGACGTAGCCGGCGAGATCCTCGGCGGGCCAGCCCAACTTGAGCAGCACCTGCTTGAGGTGGCCCCTCTCGCTCGGGTGCACGGCCACCGTGTCAGGGTCGATGCGGGCACCGAGCAGCCCCTTGACGGACGCGCTGCGGCTCACCTCGGCGAGCACCGCGGGGTCGATGCTGATGAGCACCAGGCCGTGCACCGGGTGCTTCTCGAGACGCAGCCGTCCGTACCGGCTCATGGTGTCGGCGATGTCGACCAGCAGGCCGGAGGGCACCGGGTACTTCGACCAGGTGAGCAGTGCGTCGACGACCTGTTCGGCGTCGTGGCCGGCGGCGCGCGCGTTCCACAGCCCGAGCGGGGTGAGCCGGTAGGTGTGGATGTGCTCGGGCGCCCGCTCGAGTTCGGCGAAGGGAGCGATGGCGATACGGCATGCGTCGGCGTCGGGATGGTCGATCTCGAGCAGCAGCGTGCGGTCGGACTGGACGATCAACGGGCCAGTGGGCATTCGCCCAGTATCCCTCAGTGACAGGAGGTGACCGAACAGGGTTCTCGGGCTACCGCCCGGGAACGGGTGACACGGTGGTCGACGAGACCCCCAAGGGGGTACTCGACGACGTCGGGGTGGGTGCCCCGACCGGTGTCGGGGAGGGCGATGGTGACGGTGTGGGCGATGGTGACGGTGTGGGAGAAGCGCTCGGGCTCGTCGGGGCCGTGAGCGGGGGAGAGGCGGTGGCGGTGGCGGTGGCGATGGCGGTGGGTGTGGATGTGGGTGGGGGTGTGGGCGTGGCGCTGGGTGTTGGCGTCGCCGTCGCGGTGGGGGTGGTGGTGGACGACGCGGAGGCGGTGGCGGAGGGTGTGGTGGGCGTCGCCGAGGGCGAGGGGGTCGGCGTCCCGGCCGTGGCGGTGGCCACCGGGGTCGAGGACGCCGATGGTGGGGCCGGGCTGCTGCTCGTGGCCGCGGGGCTCGATGGAGTGTCCGGGGGAACGCTCGGTGTCGTGGAGGGAGTGGTCGGGGCCGACGGTGTCGGCGAGGCAGTGCCGGTGGTCGGTGTCGTGCTCGGCTCGGGCGGTGGGACGACGTACAGGGCGCTCCACGGGCCGACGGAGCCGTCGAGGTCGACCGCGGCCACCTGGATGAGGATCGGCTTCTGGTCGGCGAGCCAGCCGAGAGTCGCGCGGGTGGAGCTGGTGGTGTCGGCGAGGAAGCCGTTCATGAGCACCCGGTAGTCGCGGATCCCGGTGTCGTCGAGCGCGGGATCCCATGCGAGGGTGAAGGTCGACATGGTGTTCGACTCGAGCCTCAACGATCCGACGGGAGACGGTGGCAACTGTGTCGGAGCGTTGCCGGGCCAGCTTCCACCCGGCGGGGGGTCCGTCGGCACCTGCGACGTCGGGGTCGCGGAATCCGGGCTCGGCAGCGGGACGGTGGGGAGCGTCGCGCTGGGGCCGGAGACGGTGGAGCCCGTGGCCGCCTGGGCTCCGGACGGTCGCGCGTCGCGTGAACCGGAGCCGACGAAGAGGTAGGCGAGCACGAACGCAGCCACGCCGACCGCGACGAGGCTCGCCGCGATGAGCGCGCGCTGGGTGGTCGTGGGCGCCATGACTCGAGAGTACGTGCGGATGGGCCCCGCCGATGCTGGCGACCTGCCGGTGGCCCGTGATCGCGGTTCAGCCGACGGGCCGACTGCGCTGAGAGGGCCGGGGCAGCCGCACCGCCACGATCCGGGACAACGACACGGTGATCGCGGGTGCGGCGCGTTGCTGCAGCCGGACGCTGCCCGACATGATGCCCACGACGCGCGCCACCGACGTGGCGGGGGACCCGTCGTCGAGCACCCGATCGATCTCGAGCCAGGTGTCGTCGCCCTGGTGGGCGCTGAGCACATCGACGATCCGTTGTCCCGAGGCGGCCAGCACATCCGGGTTCTCGCGGCGGACGAGGTCTTCGGCCAGGCGGTGCAGGTCGAGCAGGGGCGCCCGGTCGGACACCGGCACCGGCGATACCCTCGCCCGTCGGCTGGTCGGCGCCACGGCCGGCTCGCCGCTGGCGTCCCGGGCGATCGGCGCGTGCCCGAGCTGACGCAGCACCGCGACGACGTCCTCGGGTTCCGCGATGGAGCCGAGCACACCCCCGGCGATCCGCCGTAGCCCGAGCGGGCGGGTGCGGACATCGCTGAGCAGGGCCTCGGTCACCACGGGATCGTCGACGGTGATCACCGCCGACACGGCCGAGACCTGCACCGCCCCGTGCCGACGCGCCACATCGTCGATGAGGTAGGCGAGCGGCTGGGGCAACCCGGTGTCAGAGTGCCGGGTGATCCATTCCCGGACGTTCTCCGCGTTCCAGCCGGCGTCGAGGGCCCGCCGGATGCTGCCGGCGGTGAACCGGTGGACGCCGGCGCCGCCGACCGACTCCCGGTCGGCGAGCACGCCCATGGTGCTGGCCACCTCCCGCGTCAGTGGGCCGGGGGACACCGCGGTGAGGTCGCCCTGGATGATGATGCGCTCGACGTGCGCGGGGAAATCAGGCTCGTGGTCGGGGTCGGCGAGCGCGCTGCGGCGCCCGAGGGCGACGAAGCCGAGCAGGGTGAGTTCGCGCAGCACCTGGTCGACCTTCTGCGGCAGGTCTTCGGCATCCCACGGGGGCCGCAGCCAGGCCACCCGTGCCGCGAGCACGTCGCCGGTCACCGGTACTCCGGTGGGGGCGCCGCGCACCTGGTCGAGGATCATCGAGCGCATCGGCCCCGCCCACGTGACGTCCTCCCCCGGGGTCAGCAGCGCGCCGGCACCCGGCCACGCCGCCATCGTCGTGAAGCCGTCGACCAGCAGCCGCCAGCGGCGCCGATCGGGGGCCTCCGCCCATCGGTCGAAGGCGATCGTCGGCAGCCAGGCCCGCCCGTCGTTGGCGAGCAGGCCCGTGGCGCGGCACAACTCGAGAACGAACACGGCGGTCGTCGGCGAGCCGATGGCGGCGGTGACCGCGCCGATGTCCTTGCGGCTCAGACCGCCCGAGGCCAGCGGCCGTCGCGCGTGCAGCCCGAAGTCGTCGACCGTCTGCTCGACGAGGCGGATCAGTTCGAACGCGGCGCCGAGCCCGGCCCGGTCGGCCCGAGGATCGCGACTCCCCGGTGCTGGGCCACGGCGGAACCGTGGCCGGCACGGGGTGTTCGAACATCCGACCCCCCGCGCAGTCGCAGCGACACCTCGCGGGGCAGGATCGCGGTGTGCGCGTCACGGGGGCGCAGCAGCCTCGCGGCCAGCGCGCGGTCGGCCGGGGAGTCGCCCTCGCCGCGGCGGTCGGCGTCGCGAATCTGACCGACGGGCGTGTCCCACAGAAGACGCACCAGCAGTCGTCGGACGTCGTCGCCGGAGCGTGCCAGGGCCGCGTCGATGTCGGCGTCCACATCGGGTTCGGCGACTCCGGGCGCGAGTCCGGCGGGGAAGGGACCGAGCGCCTGCCGGGCGCCGGACGTCAGCCGCCACCCCCGCGATCCGCCCCAGGCCAGGGCGACGGCCGCGAGTTGGCCGACCGCGGACTCGACCGCCGGCCGGTCGGCCTGCATCAGGGCCGCGAGCCGGCGGGTGGGGATGTCCTCGGGGCTCGCGGCGAGCGCGGTGCACACCCGTCGCTGCCAGGCGGTCAACCGGTCGACCGCGAGCCGCGAACTGGTCGGGCTCGCCGCCCGCTCCGCCAGCTCTTCGAGGCTCAGGGGCCGCGGCTGCGCGAGATCGGGTCGGGCCGCGAGCAGACGCTCGACGTCCTCCGGGTCGAGGCCCGGATGACATCGGCGAGCGAGCGTCCGGCGCTCACCGACGTGGCCCCCCGACGGCGAGCGTGATGGTCGCGACGACGGCGAGCCCGAAGCAGACGATCTGGCTCATCGGAGCCAGGGCGCCGAGCAGGTCGTAGGGCTGGGCGAGTACCGCCAGGAACCCCAGCACGGGGAAGACGACGCCGGCACCCAGGCTGACGATCGTGACGAGCGATCTGGCGGCGCGGGCGGATCAGCCGTACGACCACCATCGCCGCGCGACGAGGAACAGGATCGACAACGACGTCGTCACCGACGCCACCCAGCAGCAGGGCCACCAGCAGCCAGCCGAGGGGACCCGGGCGGGACGTCGCGCCCGGCCCGACGGCCTGACCGGGGTGAGCGGCGGGGGGCCGGGAGGGACCCTGCGGCTCCGGCCCGCGCGCCGGGATGGGTGCCTGGAGGGGGATAGCTGCCGGGAGGGGGTAGGTGCCTGGGGGGTAGGTGCCGGGTGGGGGTTGGGCACCCGGTGATGGGTAGGTGCCGGGTGCCTGACGACGGACGGGTGTGGCGGGCGACTCGGCGCCAGGAGGTGGTGCCGCGGCGGCGGGCGCCACGGCCACCACGGGCTCCCCGGTCGGAGGAGCGAAGTCGGTGCCTGCGCCGGCGCGCATCGCCGGACAGGCCGAACGGTTGGGTCGGCGACCAGCCGTCCGGGGTCCGGTGGGAGACGATGCCCCACGCACTGCGCCGGTGAAGCCGGCGGAGCGCGAGTCGAACGCGGCATGCGGGTCGCGTCCGACATGGCGGGGCGCGGGCTCAGGTCGTGCAGGGGGCGTGCGGCGGCGACTCGAAGGTGTCGGGCTGAGTGCGTGGTTGGCCGTCGGCGAGGTGCGTTCCCGGGGCGGCGGCTCCGGCAACGGGTCGGCTCGGGGCGTGGCGAACCCGTACGGTCGCCCCGTGGGCGCGTACTCGACGCCATCACGCCAATCAGCCACGCGGCGAGTCTACCGAGGGATGCCTCAGCTTCCGGGCCGGAAGGTCGACGGGCCGCATGCCGAGCTTGCGGGCCTTGTGCGGCAGGTGCGCGTGATGCTGCCGCGGGGGCCGCTGCCCGGGCGGGGTGATCGTGAAGATCACCCGAGCCCTGGCCTGCGTGCGCTGCGACAGGCTCTGGGTCTGTCCCGACGCATGGCCCATCCACCACGCGAGGATCGTGGCGGCCACGGCGGCGACCAGCGCACTGGACATGAGCGCGGTGCGCCCGCCGACGGCGTCGACGAATCGGCCCATGATCGGCCCGCCGATGGCCTGCCCGCCGAGGAGCACGATGATGTAGACGCTCATCACCCTGCCGCGGGACTCCGGAACGGTGGACATCTGCACGAGGCCGCTGGCCCGCAGGGTGAACATCACCGACATCATCGCGGCGAGCAGGATGACCGTCCCGAACAGCGCCGGCCACGGGGAGAGGGCGGCGGACGCCATCAGCGCCGCGATCGCCCCCAGGCTGATCGTCAGCACCCGCAGCCGGGCGGGAGCGAGGAAGCGTCCGGCCAGCACCGAGCCCGCCACCGAGCCGAGGGCCGCCAGGGAGTTGAACTGGCTGTAGCCGTCGACACCGCGGTGGAACACATGGGTGGCCATGTCGGCGTAGATCACCGGCATGTTCAGCAGGGTGAGCGACAGGACTCCGACGAGCACCATCGTCCAGGCGATCTGGCTGGTGCGTCGGATGGTCGCGATGCCCTCGCGCACGGTCGGGCGCGATCCGGTGACGAGCGGCGCCGGGAGTTCGCGGATGAGGCTGATGAGGACGATCGTGACCAGGCAGCCGAGCGGCGTTGACGAGGAACGCCCAGCCGGTGCCCATCGACGCGATGAGGATCGGCCGACAGGGCGGGGCCCCAGAACCCGGAACCCTGGAACGCGACCGAGTTGAGCGACAGGGCCTGCGGGCAGTTTGGGCCCCGACAGCAGCGGCACCATGGCCGCACGCGCCGGCTGCTCCAGCACCTGGGTGAACCCGACGAACACGGCCGCGGCCAGAACATGCCAGGCCGCACGTGGCCGCTGATGGTGAGTATGCCGAGCGTGGGCGCGCTCAGCGCCACGCCCGACTGGGCGATGAGCAGCAGCGTGCGGGAGCTGAACCGGTCGGCGAGGACTCCGCCGAACAGTCCGAGCAACAGCAGGGGGGCGTTCTGCAGGGCCTGGGCGAGGCCGACCATGACCAGGCTGTCGGTGAGCTTCAGCAGCAGCCAGTCCTGGGCGATGCGGGCCACCCAGAAGCCCGTGCCGCCGAACAGCATGGCGACCACGTAGTTCCAATAACCGGGACGGGAGAGCACCGACGCGCGCAGAGTCGCACGTAGGCGAGCTGACAAGGGCATTCGGGGTCCAAGGAGGAAGGGGGAGTTTGGGGGAAGTGCAAAGGGTGCGCCGCCGCGAAAACATGCGCCGGACGGATCTGACATACTAGCAACCTGACCACCCGGTTTCCCAGTCGATTCACGACTTGTCGACTGGTCGCCGTACGGGGGCCAGCTAGTCTTGATCGGCAACCTGGCGAAGAGTGGAGAATCAGTGGCAATCGGCAAGGTGCGTTTCTACGACGCCGACAAGGGGTTCGGTTTCATCACCAAGGATGACGGCGGCGACGTCTACGTCCGTTCGTCTGTGCTGCCCGCAGGCGTCACCTCCCTCAAGCCCGGGCAGAAGGTGGAGTTCGGCATCGTCGAGGGGCGTCGCGGGGAGCAGGCGCTGTCGCTGCGGCTCGTCGATCAGCCACCGTCGCTGTCGAAGGCGCTGCGCAAGAAGCCCGAGCAGATGGTGCTGATCGTCGAGGATCTCATCAAACTGCTCGACGGCCTCGGCAACGGTTACCGCCACGGGCGCTATCCCGACTCCCGGCACAGCGACAAGGTCGCCCAGCTTGCTGCGCTCGGTGGCCGACGAGCTGGAACTGTGAGCCAGCGTCCAGTGGCCCGCGCGCCCAAGTCCGACGCGGTCACGGCCGCCTCGGTCGAGCTCGCGCGCGCCGCGGCCGTCGACCAGGCCGGCGACTTCGGCGTGGGTGAGCACCTGGGTACGGTCGTCGAGGGCGAGCGCGTAGTCACTCACCTGTTCGCCTGCCCGCACCCCGGCTACGTCGGCTGGCGGTGGGCGGTCACGCTCGTCCGGGCCAGCCGGGCCCGGGTCGCCACGGTGAACGAGGTGGTTCTGCTGCCCGGTGACGAAGCGCTGCTCGCGCCGTCGTGGGTGCCGTGGGACGACCGGATCCGACCGGGCGATCTCGCGCCCGGCACGCTCCTGCCCACGCCCGACAACGACCCTCGGCTCGAACCGGGGTTCACCGGGGGCGAGCAGGCGGCCGACGACGACCCGGCCGAGTGGTCGCAGATCCGCGCGGTCGTCGCCGAGCTGGGTCTGGGTCGCGAGCGGGTGCTGTCGGCGTTCGGGCGTAGCGAGGCCGCGACACGATGGCTCGAGGGTGATGGCGGGCCCGACGACGCCTCGACCGCGCAGGCGCCCGGCACGTGCGTCACCTGCGGCTATTTCGTCCGGCTCGGCGGCGAGTTGGGCAGGATGTTCGGAGTCTGCACCAACGAGTACTCGCCGTTCGACGCCCGGGTGGTGAACGTCGAACACGGCTGCGGGGGTCACTCCGATGTCGTCGCCGATGAGCGGGGCATCGAACTGGGCGTGCCCGTGTTCGACACGATCTCGATCGACACCAACCTGTTCGACTGACCGCGGGCGGTGCCTGCGACCCGCGGGCGGGGAATCGGGGTCAGCCGCCCTTGGCCGCGCGTCTCGTGCAGTAGGCGTAGCCGATTCCGCCCACCACGACACCGGTGACCCCGACCCAGAGCCACCAGCCGTGCCCCGCGGCGTCCAACTGCGACCGCAGGGCCAGCATGACGAGGGTGGCGACGGCGAACAGCACGGTGCCGGTGATCGTCGCGGTGATGCCGTCTTCGTCGAGTGGGCGGATGGGTGCCTGCACGAAGTGGTGGTGCTCCGGGTGCGGAGCCTGCGGGGTCTCGTCGGGCATCCCATTCATGGGGCCCGATTCTAGGCTCCTCGGGGCTTCCCCTTAGCATGACCGCATGGTCACCAAATCCCCGAAGGCGGCGCCGGTCGCGCCGCCCGGACGTCTGGATCCCACGCAGCAGGCCGGTCTGGACCGTTGGTTCGAAATCACCCACCGTGGCTCGACCGTGGCGCGCGAGGTGCGCGGCGGTCTCGTCACGTTTTTCGCCATGGCCTACATCCTGGCGCTCAACCCGATCATCATCGGTGCGGCCACCGACAAGCGCGGATTGCTGCTGTCTGGCCAGCCGAAGTTCCTCGACGCGGCGCAGAAGAACATCGACTGGGCCGCCGTGCATCATTCCCAGCTCATGGTGGCGGCCGTCACCGCCCTCGTCGCAGCCGTCATGACGGTCGCCATGGGGCTGTGGGGGCGCTACCCGCTCGGCATCGCCACCGGACTGGGCCTCAACGCATTGCTCGCCTACACGATCGCCCCGACCATGACCTGGCCACAGGCGATGGGCCTGGTCGTCTGGGAGGGCATCGGCATCGCCATCGCGGTGATGACCGGCTTCCGGCAGGCGGTGTTCAAGGCAGTGCCCCCGGCTTTGCGCACCGCGATCAGCGTGGGGATCGGACTGTTCATCACGTTCGTCGGTCTCATGGACTCCGGTGTCGTGCGCAAGCCCAGCGGATCGGTGCCGGTCGAACTCGGCATCAACGGTTCGCTGCAGGGCTGGCCGATCGCCGTGGTCGTCATCGGCTTCTTCCTGGTCGTCCTGCTGTTCGTGAAGCGGGTGCGAGGCGCGATGCTGCTCGCCATCCTCACCACCACCGTCATCGCGATCATCATCCAGGCCGTCGCGAAGGTCGGACCGATGTTCCGTGCCGACGGCTCGGTGAACCCGACCGGATGGCAACTCAACGTGCCGGCGCTTCCGCATCTGTCCGACTTCGGGTGGCCCAAACTGGGTCTGCTGGGCAAGGTCGACCTGTTCGGGGCCTTCGCCCCCGACGGGAGATTCCACCTGAGCATCGTGCTCGGTGTCGTCCTGATCGTCTTCTCGCTCATGTTGGCCGACTTCTTCGACACCATGGGCACGGTCGTGGCCATCGGTCAGGAGGGCGGACTGCTCAACGCCCAGGGCAACCCACCGCACCTCAAGGAGGTGCTGCTCGTCGACGCCCTGGCCGCGGTCGCGGGTGGGCTCGGATCGTCCTCGTCGAACACCGCGTACATCGAATCCGCGTCGGGTGTCGGTGAGGGGGCCCGCACCGGTCTCGCCTCGGTGATCACCGGTGCGGCGTTCTTCGTGGCGATGTTCCTCACGCCACTGGTCAACATGGTGCCGAGTGAGGCGGTCGCGCCCGTGCTCGCCCTGGTCGGCTTCCTCATGATGACCCAGGTGCTGCACGTGCGGTGGGACGACGTCGAGGACGGCATCCCGGCCTTCCTCACCATCGTGCTCATGCCGTTCACCTACTCGATCACGGTCGGCATCGGGGCGGGCTTCATCACCTACGCGCTGATCAAGACGGTCAAGGGAAAGGCGCGCCAGGTGCACCCGCTGATGTGGGGCATCAGCGTCGCCTTCGTCATCTACTTCGCGCAGGGCATCCTGTCGTCGCTGATCTCCCGGATCTGACCTCGAGCACGACGGCTCAGGCACGTCCCGGCACCCCGCGGAGTGCCGGGACGTGCGTCGTCAGGGGCGTGTCTCGCCCGATCGCGCGCCCGGGCGGGGGCCGCGACGGCCCGGTAGGTTTGGGCCCATGTTCAGCAAAGTGCTTGTGGCCAATCGCGGCGAAATCGCGGTGCGCGCCTTCCGGGCGGCCCACGAACTCGGCCTGCAGACCGTGGCCGTCTTCCCCCACGAAGACCGCAACGCCGACCACCGGATCAAGGCGGACGAGGCCTACCAGATCGGTGTCGAAGGACATCCCGTCCGGGCCTACCTCGACATCAGCGAGATCATCAGGGCGGCCAAGCTCGCCGGAGCCGATGCGATCTACCCCGGGTACGGGTTCCTGTCCGAGAACCCCGACCTCGCCGCGGCCTGTGTCGAGAACGGCATCACGTTCATCGGCCCGCCCGCCCGGGTGCTGGAACTGGCCGGCAACAAGGTGAGGGCTATCGAGGCGGCGCGCGCCGTCGGCATCCCCACGCTGCAGTCGACGCCGCCGTCGACCGACGTCGACGAACTCGTGGCGGGGGCAGAGCAGATCGGCTTTCCCGTCTTCGTCAAGGCCGTCGCCGGCGGCGGTGGACGTGGCATGCGGCGGGTCAACGCCGGTGACGAACTGCCGGCCGCCCTGGGCGCCGCCATGCGCGAGGCGGAGGCAGCGTTCGGCGATCCCACCGTCTACATCGAGCAGGCGGTGGCCCGGGCTCGGCACATCGAGGTGCAGGTCCTCGCCGACGAGGCCGGCGAGACGATGCACCTGTTCGAACGTGACTGCTCGATCCAGCGCCGCCACCAGAAGGTGATCGAGATCGCGCCGGCCCCGAACATCGACCAGGACCTGCGCGACGCCCTGTGTGCCGACGCGGTGGCGTTCGCGAAGTCGATCGGCTACTCGTGTGCCGGCACCGTCGAGTTCCTCGTCGAGACCGAGGGTCCCCGTGCGGGCCAGCACGTGTTCATCGAGATGAACCCGCGCATCCAGGTCGAGCACACGGTGACCGAGGAGATCACCGACGTCGATCTCGTCCAGGCCCAGATGCGGATCGCGGCCGGCGAGACGCTCGCCGACCTCGGGTTGTCCCAGGACAATGTCCGCATCCGGGGCGCGGCGGTGCAGTGCCGGATCACCACCGAGGATCCGCTCAACAACTTCCGCCCCGACACGGGCATCATCACCGGCTACCGCTCGGCGTCCGGCGCGGGCATCCGCCTCGACGGCGGCACGGTGGCCACGGGCGTCGAGATCAGTCCGCACTTCGACTCGTTGCTGGTCAAGCTCACCGCCCGCGGGCGCGACTTCCCGACGGCCATCGCCCGGGCCGAGCGCGCCCTGGAGGAGTTCCGCATCCGCGGCTTGTCCACGAACATCTCGTTCCTTCGGGCCGTGCTCGAGGAACCCGCCTTCCGGGCCGGCGACGTCTCCACCTCCTTCATCGAGGAGCGCCCGCACCTGCTGACGGCGAGGCGCCCGGCCGACCGTGGCACGAAGATGCTCCAGTGGCTGGCCGACGTCACCGTGAACAAGCCCAACGGCGAACCCGTCACCCTGGTGCCTCCCCGCGCCAAGCTGCCCGACCTCGACGTGTCGGGTCCGGCACCCGACGGATCGCGGCAGCGCTTGCTGGCGCTGGGCCCCGAGGGGTTCGCCCGGCAGCTGCGGGAGCAGTCCCAGGTGGAGGTCACCGACACGACGTTCCGCGACGCCCACCAGTCGCTGCTCGCGACCCGCGTGCGCACCCGTGACCTGCTGCACGTCGCGCCCTACTACGCCCGTCTGCTGCCCGACCTGTTCTCGATCGAGTGCTGGGGCGGCGCCACCTACGACGTCGCGCTGCGGTTCCTCGGGGAAGACCCCTGGGAGCGGCTCGCCCAGCTGCGCGACGCGATGCCCGGCCAGTGCCTGCAGATGCTGCTGCGGGGCCGCAACACGGTGGGCTACACGCCGTACCCCACCGAGGTGACGGCCGCGTTCGTCGAGGAGGCCGCCGCGGTCGGGGTCGACATCTTCCGCATCTTCGACGCGCTCAACGACGTCGAACAGATGCGTCCGGCGATCGAGGCGGTTCGCGCCACCGGCACGAGCGTCGCCGAGGTCGCACTCTGCTACACCGGCGACCTCAGCGATCCCGACGAGTCGATCTACACCCTCGACTATTACCTGCGGCTCGCCGACCAGGTCGTCGCCGCAGGGGCGCACATCCTCGCGATCAAGGACATGGCCGGGCTGCTGCGTCCCTACGCGGCCGCCACCCTGGTCTCCGCTCTGCGGGAACGCTTCGACCTGCCCGTGCACCTGCACACCCACGACACGGCCGGTGGCCAGCTGGCCACGCTCATCGCGGCGATCGACGCCGGGGTCGACGCCGTCGACGTCGCCAGTGCGCCGATGGCGGCGACGACGAGCCAGCCGTCGGCTTCGGCGCTGGTCGCGGCCCTCGAGCACACCGACAAGGCCACCAAGCTCGATTTCGGGGCGGTCACCGCGCTGGAGCCCTACTGGGAGTTCGTGCGCAAGGCCTACCGGCCGTTCGAGAGTGGCCTGCCGAGTCCGACCGGACGCGTGTACACCCATGAGATCCCGGGTGGTCAGCTCTCGAACCTGCGTCAGCAGGCCATCGCCCTGGGCCTCGGCGACAAGTTCGAACAGATCGAGGCCATGTACGCCGCCGCGGACAAGATCCTCGGCCGCCCGGTGAAGGTCACGCCGAGTTCGAAGGTCGTCGGTGACCTGGCCCTGCACCTCGTGGCGGTGGGCGCCGACCCGGTCGAGTTCGAGGCCGATCCGCAGAAGTTCGACATCCCCGACTCGGTCATCGGGTTCCTCAACGGCGAACTCGGCGCGCCGGCCGGAGGCTGGCCCGAACCGTTCCGCAGCAAGGCGCTGGCGGGGCGCCGTACCCCGGCGCGGATCACCGAGGTGCCCGTCGACGATCTCGCCCTACTGGCGGTGCCCGGGCGAACCCGACAGGAGACGCTCAACCGCTTGCTGTTCGTCGGTCCGACCAAGGAGTTCGCGGCCTACCGGGAGGAGTACGGCGACCTGTCGCCGATGCCGACCCTGCCGTACCTGTACGGACTACGCCACGACGCGGAGCACGCGGTCGAACTGCGCAGCGGCGTGACCCTGCTGTTCGGCCTCGACGCCATCGGCGAGCCCGACAACAAGGGGATGCGCACGGTCATGTGCACGCTCAACGGGCAGATCCGCCCGATCCGGGTGCGTGACCGCTCGATCAAGGTTGTCGCAGACCTGGCCGAGCGCGCCGACACGTCCAACCAGCGGCACATCGCCGCGCCCTTCTCGGGGGCGGTCAGCATCACGGTCCGCCCGGGCGACACCGTCGAGGTCGGTCAGACGATCGCGACCATCGAGGCGATGAAGATGGAGGCCGCGATCAATACGCCGGTGGCCGGTGTCATCGAGCGGGTGACGTTCACCGAGACCCGCCCGGTCGAGGGCGGCGACCTCATCGCGGTGGTGAAGTAGCCGGTCAGTCGCGGCGGACACCGACGACGTCAGGGGCGGGCCGGCCCGCCACCGCGGCGTCGGCGGTCCACCCGTCGACTGCACGCAGGAACCCCAGCACCCCGTGCAGCGGGTCACGGGACGTGACCGTGACCCGCTGCACGGCGGCGTCCAGCGCCTCGCGGGTGGCCATCGCGTGGTGGTGCCGCGCGTAGCCGACCGTGGTGCCCGGCACCGGACGCAGCGGCAGCGACGGGTCGAGGCCCCACAGTTTCGAGATGGCGAACTGGCTCGGTACGCCCGCCCGGGCGAGGTCGAACTCGAGGTCACGCCACTCGGCGGGACCGAGCACGGTCACGGCGTGACCCCAGGACAGTTCCTCGAGCCAGGCGCACACCACCGTCCAGGCGGCGGCCAGCCGTTCGGGTGGCACGAAGTGCGCGTTGATGAGCAATTCGACATCGGATGGGCTCGGCAGGTCGACCGGCAGGCGCGGCGCCCAGGGGTCGCGACGGAACAGCGGCCCGAGCTTCGACAGCATCCCCGTCGAACGTTGTTCCGCCGCGGGGGCCCGGAACCGTCGCGCCGCGACACCGCGCAGCGTCGCCGCGATCGCGGGTCCGGCCCCGAACCAGTCGCGCATCTCGTCGATCCCGATGGCGTAGAGCCGGATCTCGACCATGGTCCCACCGTAGTGCGGGCGGGCACGGCCGGGGCATGTGGCAGAGGAACGCGGCGGTGGGCGGGGCGAGGCTAGGGTTGGCTGCGTGAATCCGCGCTCCAGGCGACTGATCGTCACCGGCGTCCTGGTGGCCCTGGTCGTGCTGGTATTCGTCGGGTCGCTGATCCGCTGATCCGTGACGTGCCGGGGAGATGAGGAAACTGGTGGGACGAGCAGTGGGCCGACTCGCGCTGGTGGCCTCGGTGACACTGGCGGCGATGGCGGGGTGGCCGTGGGCGCCGTCTCGACGATCGCGTCGGCGGTCCCCGAGGGGCTTCACGGTCGGTGCATCGGCGCCGGCGCTGCGCCGCGGGGGATCGCGAGCGACTCCGCCGCGAAGACGTACTGGATCGCCGACGCCCAGGGCCCGTAAGGTGTACGCCGTCGGCGCGAACGGCGCGGTGGCCGGCAGTGTCCCGCTGTCGTTCACCCCCACCGACATCGAGGCCCTGCAGTTCCAGGCCGGTCATCTGTACGTCGGCGACATCGGCGACCCCACGGCTCCCGCAGCCACATCACCGTCTACCGCCTCAACTCGCTCAGCTACGGCCGCGCCGGCACATATCACGCGTGGGACTTCGCCTATCCCGACGGTCCGCACGACGCCGCCGCGATGATGGTGTCTCCGCGGGGCAACATCTACATCGTCACCAGGGGTGCCTCCGCCGCCATTTACCGGGCACCCGCCGCCCCGTCGACCTCACGGGTCAACACGTTGGTCCGGGTGGCCGGGGCTCCGAGTTGGGTCACCGACGGGACATTCCTCGACGACAGCACGGTCGTGCTGCGCACCTTCACATCGCTCTACGTGCTCAACGCCTTCAGCTGGGCGACGACCGCGGCGGCGGAACTGCCCGACCAGCCCGATGGCCAGGCGCTCACCACCGCCCTGGGATCGTCGACCACCCTCGTGGCCCTCGGCGGACGCAGCGCCGACGACGTCGCGGTGCCCACCACGCTCGCGTCGGTGGCACCCGCCCCCTCATTGGCCCCCGGGGGGTCGGTGTCCGCGTCGGCCGGCACGTCGGCATCGGCGTCCACGAGCACCGCGGCTCGCCGGCGGCGCAGACACCTCGACGGGCGCCGCCTCGTCGAACAGGGGCACCCTGATGGCTCTGGTCATCGCCTTGGGCGTCGCGCTGCTCGCCGGGGTCGTCGTGGCCGTCAAGCACTGAGACGACGGGCCGGTGACAGCGACCGGGCCCGCTCGACGCGCCGCACGTCGGGTTCGGCCGTCCGGCTGGCAGGATGGCTTCATGAGCCCCGAGCATCGAGACGAGCGGCGCCACCCCGGTGGTGGGCTCCTGCTCGATGCCGACCTACCCGCCGACCCGTTCGAACTGTTCGCGAACTGGCTCGGCGAGGCGGGCACGCCTCCCGGCAGGGACTGCTCCGCGAACCCACCGCGATGGCGCTCAGCACCGTTACCGCGGGGCCCGACGGCCGATGGCGTCCGCGCAGCCGGATGATGCACCTGCGCGAGTACACGGCCGCGGGTTTGGTTTCCTCACGAGCGCGGAGTCCGACAAGGGCGCCGAGCTGAGCGACAACCCGCACGCCAGTCTCGTGTTCTGGTGGCCGGTGCACGCACGCCAGGTGCGGGTCGAGGGGGTCGTCGAGCGGCTGTCGCGAACCGACAGCGAACGCTACTTCGCCACCTGGCCCCGCACGACCAGGATCGGCGCGTGGGCGACCCACCCGTCGCACCCCGTGCGCTCGCGCGAATCCCTGCACGACGACTACGAGCGCTTCGCCCACCAGTTCGAGGGCCGCGAGGTCGAGTGTCCGCCCGACTGGCCGCCTATCTGGTGGTGCCTCGCTCGTCGAGTTCTGGCAGGGACAGCCGCACCGCCTGCACGACCGGGTGCGCTTCGTCCGGGCGGGCGAGGGGTGGCTGATCCAACGGCTCAACCCGTGACCGGCGGGCGGTGGCCCCCGGAGACGAGCGACTGGTCGAGGTGTCGCCCGAACGGCTCGAGGGCTGGCTCCGGCGCTTCGCCGAGGCGCACGGTGAGGGCATCGGTCGTTCCGACGGGGACGACTTCGTGGTCGACTTCCCCGACGGTGCGCTGCTGCGGCTGGTCGACCGGTGGGGCGAGGGTGCGGCGTCCGACATGACCGGCTGGATCGCCGCGCAACGAAGGAACCGGCGGATCGCCGTCCTGCTCGTGCGCCGGGCCGCGCACGCCGTCGGCGTCGCGGTCGGTCCGGACCTGACGCGGCACCACGTCGACACCCACTACGTGCAGGGCCGTACCAAGGCGGGTGGCTGGTCGCAGCAACGCTACGCGCGGCGCCGCGACAACCAGGCCGACCACGCCTTCGGCTCGGCCGCCGACGACGCCGCGCGCGTCCTGCTGCCGCTGTCCGATCAGATCGAGGGTCTGGTGTGCGGCGGCGACACCCGGGCCGTCGACATCGTGTTGAGCGATCGGCGGCTCGCCCCCCTTGTCGACCTGCGCACCCGGCATCCGTTGCTGCCCGTACCCGATCCGAGGCTGGCGGTGCTGCGTGACGTCGTGTCCGGATGCGCATGGTGCCTGTGCGGATCACCGATCCGCCCCCGCAGCCTCAGTAGAGTCGTCATCACGGGTCTCGGCGCCGGGCGTTCCGTTGTCGCGGCATCGCGAACCGATCGCATGGAAGTGAGCTGACCAGCCATGGACATCCGCATTGCCTCCCACCGGGTGGTCACCGGGACGATCGATGACACCGGGCATGCCGAACCCGGGCGACCACTCACCCTGGTCATCTCCGACGGCGTGATCAGCGAGGTGCGCGAGGGCATCGACCCCGGGGCGCAGCTGATCGAGGGGAGCCTCGTGTCCGGGCTTCGTCGACACCCACACGCATGGCGCGGCGGGTGCCGCCTTCGTCGACCCCGACGCGGCGGCGGTGCAACGGGCGATCGAGTTGCACCGCGAACACGGCAGCACGACGCTGTTCGCCTCCACGGTCACCGCGGCGATCGCCGAGGTGCACGCCCAACTCGAGCGGCTGCGCGCCTTCGTCGCAGTCGGGCGAGCTGCGCGGCGTCCACCTCGAGGGGCCGTTCATCTCGCCGGCCCGCAAGGGCGCCCACACCGAGTCCCTGCTGATCGACCCCGCGGCCGAGGTCATCGATCCGCTGCTCGTCGACCCCATCGTGCGGATGGTGACGCTGGCCCCCGAACTGCCGAGCGGCCTGAGTGCGGTCTCGTCCTGCGCCGCGCACGGGGTGGCCGCCGCCTTCGGGCACTCCGACAGCGACGCCGCGACGACGGCGGCGTCCATCGATGCCGGAGTGACCATCGTCACCCACCTGTTCAACGCGATGCGCGGCATCAACCATCGTCAGCCCGGGCCGGTGCCGGTGCTGCTCACCGACCCGCGGGTCATGGTCGAGCTGATCTGCGACGGCGTGCATCTCGCACCCGAGACCGTGCGGCTGGCCATCGCAGCCGCCGGCGTGCCGCGGTGCGGACTGGTCACCGACGCGATGGCGGCCACCGGGCGTCCCGACGGCGACTACGAACTGGGCGGCCTGGCCGTCGAGGTCCGCGACGGGGTGGCGCGGCTGGCCACCACCGATGGGACACCCGGTGCGATCGCTGGATCCACCCTTACGATGGACCGCGCGGTGCGGTTCCTCGTCACCGAGGTGGGAGTTCCCCTCCCCGACGCCGCCGCCATGGCCTCCAGCATCCCGGCCTCGTGGCATCAGCTCGGTGATGTCGGCCGGATCGCACCGGGGTGTCGCGCCGACGTGTGCGTGCTCGACGACGACGCGACCCTCATCGGCGTCATGCGCGGGGGCGGATGGCTGGTCACCCCGCGCGGAAAGGACGATGCATGAGCGAGCTCATCGACACCACCGAGATGTACTTGCGCACGATCTACGAACTCATCGAGGAGGGTGTGACGCCGCTCCGGGCACGGATCGCGGAGCGGTTGCACCAGAGCGGTCCGACGGTTTCCCAGACGGTGGCCCGGATGGAACGCGATGGGCTCCTCACCGTGCACGAAGACCGCCGCATCGAGCTGTCCGCCAGCGGTTTGGGCCTCGCCCGGGCCGTCATGCGCAAGCACCGGCTGGCCGAGCGCCTGCTCACCGATGTGATCGGTCTCGACTGGCCGCTGGTGCACGACGAGGCGTGCCGGTGGGAGCACGTCATCAGTGAGAGCGTCGAGCGCCGCCTGGTCGCGATCCTCCCCGAGCCGACGGTCTCGCCCTACGGGACCCCCGTACCGGCTCTCGAACAGCTCGGGGTCACGTCGGCGTCCTTCGCCTTCCGGGACGCCGCCGACCCCCTGTCCGACGTCGTCGCGAGGGGAGCGGGGCAGGTCGTGCTCGTCCGCCTCAGCGAGAGCGCCCAGGCCGACGAGGGGGTGCTGGCCCACCTCGACGTGATCGGGCTGCGGCCCGGCTCGCGAGCCCAGGTCTGGCAGCTGCCCGGCGCAGTCGAACTGGTGACCTCGGCGGGGCGGTGGGCCTGTCCCGACGACGTCGCCGAGGGCCTGTTCGTGCGGGCCGAGCCAGTCGACCCGGCGTCGTAACGATGCCTCGCGCGTAAACTGAAAGCGGATCCGAGGAGGGCCATGCCGCATTGGACTCAGGATTTCGCCGACTATCTCGCCCAGCACCATCATGAGCGCCCCGGCGTCACCGAAGAGGTGCTGAGACGAGCGCAGGCCGGTCATCATACGCCGTACACCTGGCTTGCGCGCGCCATTTCGGGGCGTGCGCTCACCGTGGTCGACATCGGGTGCGGTTCGGGGGCCATGTCGCGTGACCTCGAGCGTCCGGGGCGCACGGTCGTCGGCATCGACACCTCGAACAGCGAGCTGAGGGAGGCGTCCCAGCGGGGTCCCGGCCCGTGGGTTCAGGCCGACGCCCGGCACCTCCCGCTCGCCGATGAGAGCGTCGACGCGGTGGTGAGTTCGCTCGGGCTGGCAGTGATCCATCCCCTCGAGGAGTGGCTCGGCGAGGTGCACCGGGTGCTGCGGCCCGGAGGCCTGCTCGCGGCCCTCACGCCCACCGTGGCCCCGCTGTCCCCGGCCGACACGCGGGTGGCCATCAACCTGTTCCGGAAATTGCGCATGACCCCCGTCTTCCCGGTCGGGATCGAATTGGCGAGCGGGCCGGTGCTCGCCGAGTCGGGGTTGCGCAAGATCGAGGACAATCGCGAGCGGTACCGCTTCGCGGTGCGCTCACACGCCGACGCCGAACTGCTCCTGTCGGCGCTCTACCTTCCCGGCATCGAGGAACGCCGCCTCGATCGCGCCGCCGCCTGGCTGGAGCGCGGCGTCTCGCGTACGGGCGAGGTGCAGGTCCCGATCCCGATGCGGCGGATCGTGGCGATGAAGCCCGCGGCGTGACCCCCCCGATATACCCCCAGGGGTAGGGAATAGTCTGGATGCACTCGCGGTTGTACCCGGCGACCGCGAACGAATCATCGGCACATGTCCATCGGAGTCCGGCCGGACCCGCTGAGACAGGACAGGACAAGACATGGCTACCGTCGACCTCAACATCGATAACTTCGGCGACACGATCCGTGACAACTCGGTCGTTCTCGTGGACTTCTGGGCGTCGTGGTGCGGCCCGTGCATGTACTTCGCACCCATCTACGGCGAGGCCAGCGACCGTCACGACGGAGTCGTGTTCGGCAAAGTCGACACCGAAGAGGCGCGCGACCTCGCTGCGGGCATGGAGATCACCAGCATTCCGACCCTCATGGCGTTCCGCGACGGCTACCTGGTTTTTCGGCAGGCCGGGGCGATCAACGGCAAGCAGCTCGACTACCTGATCGAGCAGGTGAAGGGCCTCGACATGGACAAGCTCAAGGCCGAGGCGGAGGCCGAAGAGGGGGCCGCTCAGCAGGCTTGAGCCGCTGAGCAGGAAATCAGCACGTGCCGGGTGGGGTATTTACCCCACCCGGCATCGGCGTTCGGGGCGGTGGTCGCTAGATTCGACCCATGCGAATCGGTGTACCTCACGAAACGGGTGATAGCAGAGTTGCTGCCACACCCACGACGGTGAAGCAACTCCTCGACCTCGGGTACGAGGTGATCATCGAACACGGCGCCGGAGCGGCGTCCAGTTTCCCCGATGCCTCCTACATCGCGGTCGGTGCCGCGGTCTCCGACGCCGCGCGCGTCTGGTCGAGCGACGTTGTCATCGCCGTCAACGAACCCACCCCCCTGCAGGTGGGGCAGCTGCGCCGCGGGGGGGTGCTCATCACCTTCCTGCACCCGAGGCAGGAACCCAACCAGGTCGCGGAACTGGCCGCCCGGGGCGTCACCGCCTTGAGCATGGACATGGTGCCGCGCACCAGCCGGGCCCAGAGTCTCGACGCCCTCAGTTCGATGGCCAACATCTCCGGCTACCGGGCGGTCGTCGAGGCCGCGCATGCCTTCGGCCGCTTCTTCACCGGCCAGGTCACCGCCGCCGGCAAGGTTCCTCCGGCCAAGGTCCTGGTCGCCGGAACCGGCGTCGCCGGGTTGGCGGCGATCGGCGCCGCGAACGCGCTCGGGGCGATCGTGCGGGCCACCGACGTGCGTCCCGAGACCGCCGAGCAGGTCGAGTCGATGGGCGCCACGTTCCTGCACGTCGAGGCGGGGGGCCAGGGCGTGTCGAGCGATGGCTACGCCCAGGAGGCCAGCGCCGACTACGCGCAGCGGGCCGCGGAGCTGTACGCCCAGCAGGCGCGCGACGTCGACATCATCATCACCACCGCCGCCATTCCCGGTCGCCGGTCACCTCTGCTGATCACGGCCGACATGGTCCGCTCGATGAGGCCGGGATCGGTCATCGTCGACCTCGCCGCGATGGGGGGAGGCAACTGCGAACTCACCAGGGCGGGCGAGAGCTACGTCACCGACAACGGGGTGACGATCA
This sequence comes from uncultured Actinomycetota bacterium, assembly GCA_963798885.1. Lineage (GTDB taxonomy): Bacteria > Actinomycetota > Actinomycetes > Propionibacteriales > Propionibacteriaceae > JAJYQH01. The sequence continues at coordinate 221,141 of CAWCUX010000002.1, forward strand.
TCGGATACACCGACCTCGCCAGCCGGTTGTCGGCGCAGAGTTCACAGCTGTACGGCACGAATCTGGTCAACGCCCTCCGGCTCATGACGCCCGACAAGGACGGCCAGCTCGTCATCGACTTCGACGACGAGGTCGTGCGCACGATGACCGTCAGCCGTGACGGGGAGATCACCTTCCCGCCCCCACCGATCCAGGTCTCGGCCCTGCCAGCCCCCGCCCCCGCGGCGTCCGTGCCGGCCGTGGCCAAGCCCGCCAAGCCGGCCAGGCCCTGGTGGTATCCGGTCGCGGTCGTCGGGGTCGGCGCGGTCGTGCTCATCGCGCTGCTCACCTTCGCCCCCTCGAACTTCGTGACACTGTTCGGGCTGTTCGTGCTGGCCGTCGTGGTCGGCTACTACGTCGTCTGGAACGTCACGCACGCGCTGCACACGCCCCTCATGAGCGTCACCAACGCGATCAGCGGCATCATCATCGTGGGTGCCATGAGCCAGCTGGCCAGCGCCAGTTGGACGGTGAAGATGATCGCGTTCGTCGCCGTCACGCTCGCCAGTATCAATATCTTCGGTGGCTTCACCGTGACCCAGCGGATGCTGTCGATGTTCCGGAAGGCCAACTGACATGCTGCACAACTTCATCGCCGCCACCTACATCGCGGCGGGTGTCATGTTCATCCTCGCGCTGGCCGGGCTCAGCAGGCACGAGACCGCCAAGCGCGGCAACGCGTTCGGCATCCTCGGCATGGTCTTCGCGGTCGTGGCGACCAACTTCGTCATCGGGTATCACGACCTCAGCCTCGACAAGCCGCAGTGGTGGTCGGCGATCCTGCTCTACGTCGCGCTGGCCATAGGCGCCACCATCGGCATCTGGAAGGCGCGCACGGTGGAGATGACCGGCATGCCCGAACTGATCGCCCAACTGCACAGCTTCGTGGGCCTGGCCGCCGTGCTGGTGGGCTTCGGCAGCTTCGTCGAGAACCCGCACGCCGACTCGTTCCACCTGTTCGAGGTCTTCCTCGGGGTGTTCATCGGCGCTGTCACCTTCACCGGGTCGATCGTCGCCTGGGGCAAGCTCAACGGGCGTTTCCCCAGCAAGCCGCTCATGCTTCCCGGCCGCAACTGGCTCAACCTGGGCGCGGTCGTCGCCTCGGTGCTGCTCGGGGCCTGGTTCATGCAGTCGCACAGCATCATCCCGCTCGTCTTGATGACCGTCATCGCGCTCGCGCTCGGCGTCCACCTCGTGGCGGCGATCGGCGGGGCCGACATGCCGGTGGTCATCTCGATGCTGAACTCCTACTCGGGCTGGGCCGCGGCCTTCAGCGGGTTCATGCTCGACATCCCGGTGCTGATCGTCACCGGCGCCCTCGTCGGCGCCTCCGGTGCGATCCTGTCCTACATCATGTGCCGGGCGATGAACCGCTCGTTCATCTCGGTCATCCTCGGGGGGTTCGGCGACGACACCTCCGCGACCGCCGCGACCGAGATGGGCGACTACCGGGAGCTGTCGGCCGCCGAGGTCGCCGATGTCCTCACCGAATCGCGCAGCGTCATCATCGCTCCCGGATACGGCATGGCGGTCGCCCAGGCGCAGTACCCCGTGGCGGAACTCACCTCCGCCCTGCAGGCACGCGGCGTCACAGTCCGCTTCGCCATCCACCCGGTGGCCGGACGCCTCCCGGGGCACATGAACGTGTTGCTGGCCGAGGCGCACGTGCCCTACGACATCGTGCTCGAGATGGACGAGATCAATGCCGACTTCAAGGACACCGACGTGGTGCTCGTCATCGGGGCCAACGACACGGTCAACCCGGCCGCCATGGAGCCGGGCTCACCGATCTCGGGGATGCCGGTGCTGCACGTGTGGGAGGCGCGCCAGGTCGTCGTGTTCAAGCGGTCGATGAACGCCGGGTACGCCGGCGTCCAGAACCCCCTGTTCTTCAACGACAACTCGGCCATGTGCTTCGGTGACGCGAAGGCGACGGTGCAGGCCATCCTCTCGTCGCTGCCTGCCGCCGCCGAGCACGCCCAGATCGGGGCCTGACCCGGGCGGGGCCTGAGCCGAGGCCCCCGGCCGGGGCCACCCCCGACCGGGGCCACCCCGCTTCTCGCGGTGCCCGTCTGAGCTTCGTTCCCCGCGCGAGGTTCCCCGCGCGAGGCGCCGTCTCGTCTGAGCTCCGCTCCCGCCCGCGGCGTACGAGTTGGCTGAGGGCGTACGACCTGTCCCGGTATTCGGTCAGGTCGTACGCCGACCGAATCGGGTCGTACGCCGAACCGGGTCGGGTCGTGCGGCGGTCAGGTCTTCTTGCCCGGGATCTTCGGCTCGACGCCCGGCGTCCAGTTGAGCATGCTGGAGCGCTCCATGAACTCCTCGGAATCGATCTCTCCGCGCGCGAAGCGTTCGGCGAGGATCTCGCGTGCCCTGTGCTCCGCGGACATCGAGCGACCCAGGCGGGCACGTGACGCCACCCAGCCGAGCTGGTCACGATGGCGCCACAACTGCCAGGCTCCGAGCAGGGTCAACACCAGGAAGATGGTGAAGAATCCGCCGACCAGGGGGGCCATCCAGGCCCCCTGGCTGCCGTACATGACACCGTCCATGTGATGGGGCTCCATCGGGAACATGCCGCTACCTCTCTGTCCACCAGTGGGCACCGCATCATGGCTCCCGGATCTCGCCGAGCGCTGGGTGCGGGGTGTCAAGCGACTGTGAAGCGACTGTGAATCGGTCTCGGCCGGACGCCGCGTCAGCGCAGGTAGCCAAGGTCGGGCTCGACGGTGATGAGGTCATCGAGCACCTGCCGGGCCACCCGCACCGAGTCGACCAGGGGGTGGCAGGCCATCGCCAGCCACGCGTCGCGGCGGCTCCCGGACTCGGCCGCGGCGAGGGTCATCCGCTCGACGGCCTTGACCTCGGTCACCAGTCCCACCGCGTAGGTCGGCAGCGGATCGACCGGCAGCGGGTGCACGCCGTCCCCGTCGACGAGACAAGGCGCCTCGATCACCGCGTCGGGGTCGAGCTCGTCGAGCCGGGACCCGTTGGCGGTGTTGAGGATCAGTCTCGCCGGGCGATCGTGGGCGATCGCGTGCACGATGGCCAGTGCCACCTGGTCGTAGCCGCCCCCCTGAAGGTCGGCCTCGTCGCGCCCGAACGCGCCGGACGCCTCCCGATTGGTGGCCATGTAGGTGCGTTCGCGGGCGAGCCGCGCGCGCTCCCAGCGGTCGAGGGCCCCCGGCCCGGCGGGGTCGGGGACGCCGTAGAAGTCCCGTTGCTGGTCGATGATCACCTCGGCGCGTGACCTGCTGGCCGCCACATCGGCCGCCAGCACCTCCCGCGTGAAGTAGTAGTGGTGGAGGTACTCGTTGGGCAGTGCGCCGAGCGTGCGCAGCCACGGTGCGCCGAACAGGCGTCCCTCTTCGAAGCCTTCGGTCCGTTCGGGGTCGCAGAGCAGGTCGGGCAGCACGTCGTGGCCGTCGACCCGGAGCGCGCGCAACCAGCCGAGGTGGTTGAGGCCGACATAGTCGGCTTCGGCGCGGTCGGGGTCGACGCCGGCGGCCCGCGCCGCCCGTCGTGCGAGCCCCACGGGGGAGTCGCAGATGCCGACCACCCGATCGCCGAGGTCGGGCCGGAGGGCCTCGGTGACCATCCCCGCGGGGTTGGTGAAGTTGATCACCCACGCCTCGGGCGCCACCTGGCGGATCGTGCGGGCGATCCGCCGGGCGACGGGGATCGTGCGCAGGGCGTAGGCGATGCCGCCCGCGCCGACGGTCTCCTGGCCGATGATGCCGTGGCGCAGCGGAACCGTCTCGTCGTGGGCGCGGGCGGCCAGGCCGCCGACCCGGATCGCGGAGAACACGACGTCGGCGCCGCGCAGCGCCTCGGCCAGATCGGTGTGGACGCTGAGCACCAGCGGTCGCGGGTGACCCGCCGACTGCTCGGCGCAGACCGCCGCGACCGCGCGCAGGCGGCCGGGGTCGGTGTCGAAGAGCCGGAGTTCCTCGACGCGTCCGGGCCGGTCGTCGGCGAGCAGGGCTGCGTGCACGAGGGGGACGCGGAAGCCGCCGCCCCCGAGGATCGTCAGAATCACGGACTGCCCATCGTGGCATCGACCTCGCCGGGGACTTAGGGTGACACTCACGTGACATCGCTCCGGCGCGGAGAGGTGGACGTGCTCCACCGCCGCGACACCGGGGCCGGACTCGAACACCTCGGGAGGTTCGTGATGCGCGACGCGGCTCACTTCGACCTGCTGGCGTGCGGTCTGTTCTTCACCGACATGACCTTCACGGGCCTGCCCAGAGGTGGGCCGCGGCTGGGCCACGAGATCAGGGTCGGCCCCTACTTCCAGACGCCGGGCGGCATCGCGAACTCCTCCATCGCCGCCGCGCGTCTCGGCCTCAGCGTGTGCATGGCCGCCGATGTCGGCGACGACCCCATGACCGTCGGTGCCCTCGCCGCCCTCAGCGAAGAGGGGATCGACACCTGCCACGCGCTGGTGCACACCGACTGGCAGACGCCGCTGACGGTTCTGCTCAACTACGACGACGACCGCGCTCTGGTCACCTCCGAGACCGCCCATCCGGGCGACTGCATGCTGAGGGCCGACTTCCACCCGAGCGCCCGGGTCGCGATCACCCACCTGCAGCCGTTCCCGATGCCGTGGCTGCGCAACGCGGCCGGCACCGGCACCCTGGTCATCGGCGACACCGGGTGGGACGAGTCGGGACGCTGGCAGCTCGACGAGCTCATCGAACTCGATCACTGCGAGGTGTTCACCCCCAACGAGACCGAGGCGTTGCACTACACCCGGCAGGACACCCCCGAGCAGGCGCTCCGGGTTCTCGCCGAGCGGGTGAGGCTTCCGGTGATCACCCTCGGCGCCCGCGGCGCCATGGCGCTCGACGCCGGAACGGGGGAGTTCGTCCGCGTGCCGCCGATCCCCGGCCCGGTCGTCGACACGGGCGGCGCGGGCGACGTGTTCTCGTCGGGGCTGGCCGCCGGGCTCATCGGCGGGTTGCCGCTCGCCGAGGTGCTGCGGCTGGGAACCGTGGTGTCGGCCCTGACGATCTCGCGTCCCGGCGGTGCCACCACCGCTCCCGCGCTCGACGAGGTCAAGGAGTTCGTCCGGGACCGCCCCGAACTCGACGCCGACTACGGTTTCCTCGCCGACCTGAGCTGGGACTGGGGCGGCAACCGCAGCTGCCCGACGACTCCCGCACCCAGTCCCGCCGTCGATGCCCGCGGCGCCTGACCGTCGGCCATACCCGGAGCCGTAACCGGCGTCCGACGGCGCTGGGCGGGCGTCCCGGCACGGCCTTTCCGGGGGTAGAGTGCCACTGCTGTCCCACCTCAGCCTCTGGAGGAGATCCCTGTGACCTACGTGATCGCGCAGCCGTGTGTCGATGTCAAGGACCGCGCGTGCGTCGAGGAGTGCCCCGTCGACTGCATCTACGAGGGCAACCGCATGCTCTACATCCATCCGGAAGAGTGTGTCGACTGCGGCGCGTGCGAGCCTGTCTGTCCCGTCGAGGCCATCTTCTACGAGGATGACCTGCCCGAGGAGCAGCAGGCCTACTACGACGTCAACGTGCAGTTCTTCGACGGCATCGGGTCGCCCGGCGGGGCCGCGAAGCTCGGCCCCATCGACAAGGACCACCCGGTCGTCGAGGCCCTTCCCCCTCAGGGCGCGTGAGCGCCGCCCGTCGGTGAGGGTTTCGGCGAAGCTACCCGACTTCCCCTGGGACACGCTGGCCGCGGCGAAAGCCGTGGCCAGCGCCCATCCCGGGGGGTTGGTCGACCTGTCGGTCGGCACGCCGGTCGACCCGACGCCGCAACTGGCGCGGGATGCGCTGTGCTCGGCGTCCGACGCCCACGGCTATCCGACCGTGTGGGGAACGCCGGCGCTGCGGCAGGCGATCATCGACCACCTCGTGCGCCGCTGGCGGGCTGTCGAACTGCCTCACCAGGGTGTCTACCCGGTCGTCGGCACGAAGGAGGCGGTCGCCTGGCTGCCGACGCTGCTGGGGCTGGGGGCCGACGACCTCGTCGTGATCCCCTCCACCGCCTATCCCACCTACGAGGTCGGCGCCCGGATGGCCGACGCCCGGGTGCAGGCCTGTGACGACCCCGCGCTGATCGAGGGCACACCGCGGCTCATCTGGATCAACTCGCCGGCCAACCCGCACGGTGCCATCCTGACGGCCGACGAGACCCGCGCCTGGGTGCGCTATGCGCGCTCGGTCGGTGCGGTGCTCGCCGCCGACGAGTGCTACGGCGAGTTCGGCTGGGACGCCGAGCCGGTCAGCGTGCTCGACCCGGCCGTCAACGACGGCGTGTCGACCTCGCTCCTCGCGCTGCACTCGCTGTCGAAGCGTTCGAACCTCGCCGGTTACCGGGCCGGGTTCGTCGCGGGAGACCCCGGTATCGTCGGCGAACTCGTGGCCACCAGCAAGCATCTGGGCATGATGGTGCCGACCCCCGTCCAGGAGGCCATGCGGGTGCTGCTCGCCGACGACGACCATGTCGCCGAGCAGCGACGACGCTATCTCGCCCGGCGGCGGATCCTGGCGGAGTCCCTGGTGGCAGCCGGGTTCCGGATCGACCACTCCGAGGGGTCGCTCTATCTGTGGGCCACCCGGGGGGAGGACTGCCGGGCCACCGTCGACTGGCTGGCAGCGCGCGGCATTCTGGTCGCACCGGGCGATTTCTACGGTGAGGCCGGACGCCGGCATGTGCGGGTCGCCCTCACCGCGACCGACGAGCGGGTCGCGGCCGCAGCCTCCCGGCTCGGCTGAGCGCACCCGTCGAGGGTCGCCAATCCCCGCGCTCCGTCGCCAGACCCAACTAGGCTGGCGCCGTGACCAGCAGCCAGATCGCCGACCAGCAGCCCGACGACCCCACGGGTGAGGACACCCCCGAACCCGAGGTCACCTACGACGAGGCCCGGTTCGCCGCGCGCCCGGCGCGGTTGAGGCCCCGGGCGCGGCGCAGCAAGAAGACACCGCAGGCGTCGGGCATCATGGCCCCCCCGTTCGAGCCCGTCGGCACGAACCCGGCCTACGTCGCCTGGCTCGAAGAGCAGTCGATGCTGCGCGACGCCACCGAGATGGCCAAACAGCTCACCGGCCAGTCGAGCATGTGGGCCAACCCGTTCGCGGCGCCCGACCCGCGGGCCGCGGTCGACAAGGCGTCGGTCTGGTACACGGCCTACCCGCTGTCGCTCATCACCCCGCGCGGCGCGAGTCTTCCTCGGCGCGATGGCCGACGACAACCTGTGGACGGCGTTCGCCCGGATCGGGATCGACGCGATCCACACCGGCCCGGTGAAGATGGCCGGCGGCATCCAGGGGTGGGAGCACACGCCGAGCATCGACGGCCACTTCGACCGCATCAGCATGGCGATCGACCCGCAGTTCGGCACCGACGACGAGTTCCGGGCCATGTGCGCGGCGGCGGCCGCGCACAACGGCAGCATCATCGACGACATCGTGCCCGGGCCACACCGGCAAGGGCGCCGACTTCCGGCTCGCCGAGCTGAACTACAAGGACTTCCCCGGCATCTACCACATGATCGACATCCCGCCGGAGGCCTGGTCGCTGCTCCCCGACGTGCCCGAGGGGCGTGACTGCGTCAATCTCGACCCCGACGACCGAGCGTCGACTGGCCGACGAGGGCTACATCATCGGCGCCCTGCAGCGGGTCATCTTCTACGAGCCGGCGTCAAGGAGACGAACTGGTCGGTCGACCCCGCCCGTCCAGGACGCCGACGGCGTCGAGCACCGATGGGTCTACCTGCACTACTTCAAGGACGGCCAGCCGTCGATCAACTGGCTCGATCCCGACGTTCGCCGGGATGCGGCTGGTGATGGGCGACGCGCTGCACTCGCTCACCGACCTCGGCTCCAGCGGCCTGCGTCTGGACGCCAACGGCTTCCTCGGGGTCGAGAAGACCACCTCGGGCGGGTCACGCCTGGTCGGAGGGGCACCCGCTGTCGGAGGCCGCGAACCAGCTCATCGGGTCGATGGTGCGCAAGGTGGGGGGATTCACCTTCCAGGAGCTCAACCTCACCATCGACGACATCCTCGCCACCGGCGAGCCGGGGCCCGACCTGTCCTACGACTTCGTCACCCGGCCCGCCTACCACTACGCCCTGATCACCGGTGACACCGAGTTCCTGCGGCTCGACACTGCGCGAGGCGCTGCGGCTCGGCATCGACCAGGCGTCCCTCGTGCACGCCCTGCAGAACCACGACGAGCTCACCTACGAGCTGGTGCACTTCGCCACCAAGCACAAGGACGACCTCTACGCCTTCGACGGCGAGGAGCTGCGCGGGCGAGGACATGGCCGAGCGCATCCGCGAGACGATGCGGCAGACGCATCACCGGGACGGCCGGGCCCTACAACGCGGTGTTCACCCAGAACGGCATCGCCTGCACCACGGCCTCGCTCGTGGCGGCGCAGCCTCGGGATCACCGACCTCGAGCAGATCGACGACGACCAGGCGCGGCGCATCACCGACGCGCACCTGCTGCTCGCCATGTACAACGCCTGCCAGCCGGGCGTGTTCGCCCTGTCCGGGTGGGATCTCGTCGGGGCCCTGCCGCTCGACCGGTCCCGGTGCGCGGCGCTGATCCGCGACGGCGACACCCGATGGATCGAGCGCGGTGCCTACGACCTCATGGACTGGGCGCCGGACGCCTCGGCGTCGCAGCGCCGGCATGCCGAAGGCTCGCTGCCTCTACGGGTCGCTGCCCGAACAGCTGGGCGATCCGCACGTCGTTCGCGATCGCGGTTGTCGCGGATCCTCGACGTGCGGCGCACGGCACGGGATCGCCACGGGCAGCCTGCTCGACGTTCCCGACGTCGCCGCCAAGGCGTTGCTGGTGCTGGTCAACCGGCTGGCGGTCGGGCGCCGTTCAGGTCACCGTGCTGAACTTCGGAGCCGACAGATCTCGAGGCCCGGGTGCAGTCGGACCAGATCCCGGCCGGTCAGGTGCGCGACCTCACGACGTCCGAGGTCATCGGCTCGGTCGACGACCTCGGCGGGTTCACCGTGTCGCTGCCCGGCTTCGGCGGGGTGGCGCTGCTGATCGAGGAACCCGCCGACCCGAGCAGTGAGCCGCGGGTCGGGGCGTCAGGTCGCGCACCTGATCCGCACGCCCGACGCGGGCGTGCCGGAGCTGGTCCAGGTGGCGACGCTGCTTGCCGTCGTTGTGCCACGAGCGCTGGCCCACGGTCACGGCGTCGACGCCGTAGCTGCCGGTGCTCATCATGGCCAGCTGCGCGACCGCCCACTGCGTGCGCTGGTCGGTGGTGGTCACCTCGAGGGTGCTGCCCGAGGTGTCCACGTGCAGCGACGGGAAGGTGCGGTGCAGGAACGTGGCGAGGCCCCGGTGCTGCCGGGGCCGGTGGCCCGGCTGACGCACGTGATCGCGGCCGGGGAGTAGCCGGTGAGCGCGCTGGCGAAGGCCCGCGCGGCCTCGACATGCTTCTGGTAGCCGTTGGGGACGCCGCTGTGCTGCACGGCCTGGGCGACGTCGTTGATGTCGCCGGTCTGCCAGCCGCCACCTTGACGAGGGCGTCGTAGAACTTCCCCGACGCGTACCACGGGTCCATGAGGTTCGCGGCGCGTGCCCCACCCCTGCGACGGGCGCTGCTGGAACAGGCCGACCGAGTCGAGATCGCCGTGGTCGAGATTGTGCAGGCCCGACTCCTGCATCGCGGTGGCCAGCGCGATCGAGGCCGCCCGTGCGGGCAGGCCCCGCCGGAGGGACTCGGCGACGATGATCGCCGCGTTGACGCTCTGGTCGGGGTCGAGGGAGGCGGTGGTCGTGCCGACCGTCGCGATGCACTGCTGGGACGGCGGGATCACCAGCACCTGGCGTCCGGTCAGCAGATGCCAGACGACGGCGCCGAGGACGACCACGACGGCGACCAGCACGGTGAGGATGGCGAGGGGGGCCAGCAGCGAGCGATGCTGGTGTCGGCGACGGGCCATCTCCGGGAGTCCGGGGCGTCGGCTCAGTTCGCGTGCAACGCGTCGTTGAGCCGGACGGGTCCGCCGGTGCGGGGACGGGCGAGCACCGCGCCGGACTGGGAGTCGCGCAGGAACAGCAGGTCGTCGACGCCGGAGAGCTCGACCGCCTTGACGACGCGGCCGTCGGGCAGTAGGACCTTGGTGCCGGCGGTGACGTAGAGACCCGCCTCGACGACGCAGCGGTCGCCGAGGGCGATGCCGATGCCGCTCTCGGCCCCGAGAAGCGAACCCTCGCCGATGCTGATGACCTGCGCGCCGCCGCCCGACAGCGTGCCCATGATCGAGGCTCCGCCGCCGATGTCGCTGCCGGTGCCCACGACCACTCCGGCCGAGATGCGCCCCTCGACCATCGAGGCGCCGAGAGTGCCCGCGTTGAAGTTGACGAATCCCTCGTGCATGACGGTGGTGCCGTCGGCGAGGTGTGCGCCGAGCCGCACCCGGTCGGCGTCGGCGATCCGGACGCCCGCAGGCACGACGTAGTCGACCATGCGGGGGAACTTGTCGACGCCGAGCACCGTGAGGGGGGCGCCGGCGGCGCGGAAGCGCGAGCCGGGTGGCCTCGAAATTCTCGACCGCGCAGGGCCCGGCGCTGGTCCACGCGACGTTCGGCAGCACCCCGAAGATGCCGTCGAGGTTGATCGTGCGGGGGCGCACCAGCCGGTGGCTCAGCAGATGCAGCCGCAGGTAGGCGTCGGGGGTCGACGCCGGGGGCGCGTCGAGGTCGACGACCGTGGTGACTCCGCGCACCTCGACACCGCGCAGCGCGTCGGTGCGCTGCGCCGCGACCAGCGCCGGGTCGGGGGCCGCGTCACGGGGGAGCGCGCCGAGCGCCGGGGCGCGGGTACCACGTGTCGAGCACCCTGCCGGAGGCCTGGTGGATGGTCGCCAGGCCGAATCCCCACGCGGGGCGGGTCGGGTCGGTCATGCAGGAGATCCTACAAGGGACGCCGAAGGGTCCGGCGGGCCCCACCGGCGGCTGGGGAGTAGCCTTCCCTTCCGTGGAACGGCTCAGATGGTGGCAGCGGCAGACGCAGTGGCCGTTGACGGTCGCCGCCGTGCATGTTCCTCGGGGCCTTCGCGGTGCCGATCATCGATCACCCGCCTGCCCGCCCGGTGGGTGAGCTTCTGCGCGGTGCTCGCGTGGGCCACCTGGGGGCTGTTCGTGGTCGATTACCTCGTCCGTGTCTACCTCGCCCCGAGGCGGCTCGACTACATCACCAAGCACTGGTACGACCTCATCGTCGTCGTGCTGCCCCTGTGGCACCCGTTCCGGCTGCTCCGGCTGGCGGCCCTGCTGCGGGTGCTCAACCGCAACGCCGCCCACAGCCTGCGCGGCAAGGTGGCCACCTACGTCGTCCTCGGGTCGAGCTTCTTCGCCTTCTGCGGTGCCCTGGCGGTGCTGCAGGCCGAACGACCCGACCCCAACGCGAACATCAAGTCCCTCGGCGACGCCCTCTGGTGGGCGATGGCGACGATGACCACCGTCGGCTACGGGGACCGCTATCCGGTCACCGCGACCGGACGCATCGTCGCCGTGGCCCTGATGATCGGCGGCATCGCGGTGCTGGGGCTCACCACCGCCACCGTCGCGTCCTGGCTGGTCGAGCGGGTCTCGGCCCGCGACGAGTCGCAGCTCGAGGCGCTCGGCAAGCAGATCACGGCGCTGCAGCGGCAGGTGTCCGACCTGACGCGAGCGGCTGGGCGACGACACGACGCGGCGCTGACGCGATCGCGCGGTTTAGGCTGGCGGTCATGAGCCTCGACCTCGCCGCCGACCTGGTGACCCTGCTGTCCGCCGTCGTCGACATCGAGTCGGTGAGCGGCCACGAGGGACCGCTCGCCGATGCGGTGGAGCAGTCCCTGCGCGGCGTGCGACCACCTCGGCGTCGAGCGGGTGGGTGACACGGTGATCGCCCGCACCGACCTCGGCCACGACGAGCGGGTGGTCATCGCCGGTCACCTCGACACGGTGCCGGTCAAGGCCAACCTGCCGAGCCGGGTCGACCGTGCGGCCGGGCGCGTCTACGGCCGGGGCACGTGCGACATGAAGGGCGGCGTCGCGGTGATGCTGCAGCGTGGCGGCGGCAGCTGGCCGAACCGGTGCGCGACATCACCTGGATCTTCTACGACCACGAGGAGGTCGAGGCCACCGCCAACGGGCTCGGCCGGGTGGCGCGTGAGCGCCCCGACCTGCTCGCCGGACCATTCGCCGTGCTGATGGAACCCACCGGCGGCGCAGATCGAGGGCGGGTGCCAGGGCACCATGCGGTGCGTCGTCGAGACCCGCGGCGTCGCCGCCCACTCGGGGCGGGCGTGGCTCGGCCACAACGCCGTCCACGATCTCGCGCCGGTGCTGGCGACGCTTGGCGCAGTGGCACGACGCCGAGGTCGAGGTCGACGGCCTGCTCTACCACGAGGGCCTCAACGCGGTGCGGATCACCGGCGGCGTGGCGGGCAACGTCATCCCCGACCGGGCCGTCGGTCGAGATCAACTACCGGTTCGCCCCCGACAAGTCCGCCGACCAGGCCGAGGCGTACGTCCGTTCGCTGTTCCCGGGCGTCGACCTGCGGGTCACCGACATGTCGCCCGGAGCCCGTCCCGGACTCGACCGGCCCGCCGCGCGACGCTTCCTGGCGGCCGTCGGGGGGCACGCGCGGCCCAAGTACGGGTGGACTGACGTGGCCCGCTTCTCCGCGCTCGGGATCCCGGCGGTGAACTTCGGGCCCGCCGATCCGGGCAAGGCCCACGCCGACGACGAGTTCTGCCCGATCGACGACCTGCACACCTGCCGCGACGCCTTGGTGAGGTGGTTGAGTGGACGCGCGTGACCGGCCGACCAGCGGCCGTACCGACCCGGAGGAGTGGCAGTGAGCGACGACCAGCCAAGAATCGGCAGCCGACGGCAAGACCGCTGCTCCCGTCGACAACGCGCCCGGACGTCGCGGCAAGCGCAAGCACCGCTCGAAGCGCCGGGTGGTGCAGGGCCCCACGTTCCGGGCCGAACGGCAGGTGCAGCCCACCACCACCGACCAGCGGCTGCTCGCGTCCAAGGGTGACACCGGATGGCTGCACGCCGACCCGTGGCGGGTCATGCGGATCCAGTCGGAGTTCGTCGAGGGCTTCGGCACCCTGGCCGAGTCGGCCCGGCGATCAGCGTCTTCGGCTCGGCGCGCACCCCGAAGGGTCACCCGATGTACGTCGCCGCCCAGGCGATCGGGCGTGGGCTGGCCGAGCGGGGGTACGCGGTGATCACCGGGGGTGGTCCGGGGATCATGGAGGCGGCGAACCGGGGCGCCAACCGCGCCGGGGGCACCTCGATCGGGCTCGGCATCGAACTGCCGTTCGAGACGACGATGAACCCGCACGTGAACCTCGGCATCAACTTCCGGTACTTCTTCGCCCGCAAGGTGATGTTCCTCAAGTACGCGCAGGGGTTCGTCGTCATGCCCGGGCGGCTACGGCACCTTCGACGAACTGTTCGAGGCCCTCACCCTGGCCCAGACCGGCAAGGTGACCAGCTTCCCGATCGTGCTGTTCGGGCGCGACTACTGGCAGGGTCTGTTCGACTGGCTGGCCGCCTCGACGCTCGACGACGCCTACATCTCCCCGGCCGACCTCGACATGGTGCTGATCACCGATGACGTGCGCGAGACGCTCGAGCACGTCACCGGCGTGCGGCGCGCCGGGCGGAGGGGTGCCGACTGATCACTAGACTGGGCGCGTGGAATGGATCCTGGCCGGCTTCATCATCGTCGTCATGGCCGCCGCGGCCGTCGTCGCCAGCGGGCGGTGGGGGGCGATGCCGCCGCTCGTCGACGACCGTCCCCCGGGGCATATCCCGGCCGGAGTGCTCAGCGGCGACGACCTGCGCGACGCCCGGTTCGCGGTCGTTCCGCGCGGCTATGCGATGTCCCAGGTCGACGAACTGGTGGCGCGTCTCGCGGACCAGACTCGACTCCGCCGCCCCCGCGAACCCGTCCCACGGGTCCGACGACACCCGGCAGGATGCCCCAGAGCTTGGGACTGACTCACCGATTTTGGAATAATGGGCGGCAAGGTCTGGCGATGGTCGTCGGAGGGAAGAGGAATCTGCAATGGCTGCTATGAAACCCCGCACCGGCGATGGCCCCATGGAAGTCACCAAGGAGGGCCGCGGCATCATCATGCGCGTCCCCGTCGACGGCGGAGGCCGACTCGTTGTCGAGTTGAACGCCACGGAGGCCACCGAGTTGCTCAACTGCCTCAAGGACGTCGTCGGCTGACGATACCCCACAGCAGCTCGAAGGGCCGTCCCCGGTCGGGGGGCGGCCCTTCGGCGTGTCGCGGGCCAGGTCAGGACGCGGATCTGGTGCCGCTCGATCGCGGCCTGGTAGACCTCGATGGTCTCCCGGGCGATCTTCTCCCAACTGAACTCGTCGATGCACCGCCGGCGGCCGGCCTTCCCGAACGCCTCCGCCCGGGCGGGGTCGCGGGTGAGCTCGTTGATCTTCTGCGGCGAAATGATGCTCTCGAACTCGCCGACGGACTCGCGGGTCCGACGCCTGGGCGGGTCGTAGGGCACGAGGTAGCCGGTCTCGTCGTCGACGACGACCTCCGGGATGCCGCCGACGGCGCTGGCCACGACGGCCGTCTCGGTGGCCATCGCCTCGAGGTTCACGATGCCGAGCGGCTCGTAGATCGAGGGGCAGGCGAACACCGTCGCGTGCGACATCACCTGGCGGACGCTGGCCCGGGGCAGCATCTCCCGCACCCACACGACCCCACCGCCCCGCCGGCGCTCGACCGCGCGCGAACGCCTCGTTGAACTCCGCGGCGATCTCGGGCGTGTCGGGTGCACCGGCGAGCAGGATGAGCTGGGTGTCGGGGTCGAGGTACTGGGCGGCCCGCACGAGGTGGATCAGTCCCTTCTGGCGCGTGATCCGACCGACGAACACGACCGACGGCTTGTCGGGGTCCATGCCGATCTGGTGCAGCACGTCGGTGCCGTGGTCGGGTCGGAACTCGTCGGGGTCGATCCCGTTGAGGACGACGTGCACCTTGTCGGGATCGAGTTCGGGGTAGCAGCCGAGGACGTCGGCCGCGCTGGCCCGCGGCTCACGGCGATGACCGCGTCGGCGCCCTCGTAGGCGGTGCGCTCGGCCCACGACGACAGCGCGTACCCGCCGCCGAGCTGCTCCCGCTTCCACGGCCGCTGCGGCTCGAGGGAGTGGGCGCTGGTGACGTGCGGGATGTCGTGGAACAGGCCGGCGAGATGCCCGCCGAGGTTGGCGTACCACGTGTGCGAATGCACGAGGTCGACCTCGGGCATGGCCGCGACCATGGACAGGTCGGCCCCGAAGGTGCGCAGGGCCGCGTTGGCCTGGGGCGGGAAGTCCTCGGCGTGGGCGGTGGCGCCCTCGCGCGGCTCGCCCATGCACTGCACGTCGACGTCGATGAACTTGCGCAGCTGCGGCACGAGTTGGGCCACGTGCACCCCCGCCCCGCCGTAGATCGAGGGGGGGTACTCACGGGTGAAGATCGACACGCGCATACGCGCATCGTTCCACACAAAACCCGCCTGCGGGAGGGGGATCGGGACGGCTCGGGGAAGTCGAGAGATTCGTTGTGTGCTGCCCGTGGCGGCACTAAGTTGTGGCTATGGCGTCCAGACCGAAGGTGCTCTCGATCGTCCTGGCAGGTGGGGAGGGAAAGCGGCTGATGCCGCTGACCGCCGACCGGGCGAAGCCGGCCGTTCCCTTCGGTGGGAGCTACCGACTCATCGACTACGTCCTGTCGAACCTCGTCAATTCCGACCTGCGCCAGATCGCGGTGCTCACCCAGTACAAGTCGCATTCGCTCGACAAACACATCTCGGTGACGTGGCGGATGTCGACCCTGCTCGGCAACTACGTGACGCCGGTGCCGGCCCAGCAGCGGCTCGGACCCGCGGTGGTACCAGGGCAGTGCCGACGCGATCTACCAGTCGATGAACCTCATCAACGACGAGGATCCCGACTACGTCGTGGTCTTCGGCGCCGACAACATCTACCGCATGGACGTCGGCCAGATGCTCCAGGCGCACATCGACTCGGGGCTCGGCGCCACCATCGCCGGCATCCGGGTGCCGCGGTCGCAGGCGTCGGCGTTCGGCATCATCGACGCCGATGTCGACCACCGCATCCTCAGCTTCCTCGAGAAGCCGGCCGATCCGCCCGGACTTCCCGATTCGCCCGACGAGTCGTACGCGTCGATGGGCAACTACGTGTTCACCCGTGACGCGTTCGTCGCGGCGCTCGAAGACGGACGCCCACGACCCCACGGCCCGCCACGACATGGGCGGCGACATCGTCCCGAGCTTCGTCGACGCCGGCGACGCCCAGGTCTACGACTTCCGCGACAACGTCGTTGCCGGGTGCCACCGACAAGGACGCCAACTACTGGCGCGACGTCGGCACGATCGACGCCTATCACGAGGCGCACATGGACCTCGTCGCGGTCGAGCCCGAGTTCAACCTCTACAACACCGACTGGCCGATCTGGACGAGCCTGCCGCAGTTGCCCGGCGCGAAGTTCACCATGCGCGGCAACGCCGAGGACTCCATCGTCAACGCCGGCTGCATCATCTCCGGCGGTGACGTCGACCACAGCGTGTTCGGCCCCAACGTGCGGATCGAGAAGTGGTCGACGGTCGATTCGTCGATCCTCATGAGCGGGGTGCGGGTCGGGCCGCAACGCGGTGGTGCGCCGCGCGATTCTCGACAAGAACGTCGTCGTTCCCGACGGCGTGCAGATCGGGGTCGACCACGAGCACGACCGGGCACGCGGGTTCTATCGTCTCCGAGGGGGGCATCACCGTCGTCGCCAAGAACACGGTGGTGTCGCCCCGCGACTGACGGCGGCGCCGGGGCGCACGGCGACAACCGGCCGCAGGTGGCACGGGTCCTGTGGGCTGTGGGTCAGGCCTTGACGGCGACCAGCAGTCCGTTGCCCACCGGGAGCAGGGCCGAGGTGAATTCCTCGATCTCCTGCACCGACTGCAGCGCCTCGCGGATGATGAGCGTCTCGTCGTCGTCGTTGTCCTGGTCGGCGACCAGGTTGTGCCAGAGGGCGTCGTTCATCACGACCACGCCGCCGTGGCGCAACAGGCGGAGGGCCTGGGCGACGTATTCGACGTATTCGAGCTTGTCGCCGTTGATCAGCACGAGGTCGTAGGCGCCGTCGCGCAGCTTCGGCAACACCTCGAGCGGGGCGCCCGAGATCAGCCGGAAGCGCTGGGGCTTCAGCCCGGCGGCGGCGAACGACTGGCGTGCGGCCGACTGGCGCTCGGATTCGGAGTCGATGCTGGTGAGCACGCCCGCGGGGTCCATGCCCTCGAACAGCGCGAGCCCGGTGGCGCCGGCTCCGCTGCCGATCTCGACCACGGCGCGCGCCTGGAGCATGCGCGCGACGAGCCGCAGGGCACTGATGGTGCCGGGGCTGGGGGCGTCGAGACCCATGCCGACGGTGGCCTGGCGGGCCCGCGCCATGCCGTCGCCGACCGGGACGAAATCTTCGGCCAGTTCCCATGATGCGGCGCTCACGCCGTCGTGCCGCATCCCGGGCCTGCCCGCTCTGACGCTGAGTCACGGCGTCAGACTATCAGCGGCGATGCCTCGCGTCCGCACCGATGCGACTCGCCTACGATGGCCCCATGGATCCCGACATGCTGGCCGAGGCCGCCCTCTCAGAGACCGCATCCGGCGCGGCCGGCGTCGTGGAGCCGGTGTTCGGGCGTGTCATCACGGCGATGGTCACGCCGTTCCGGGCCGACGGCTCCCTCGACCTCGACACCGCGCGGCGGCTCGCCCGTCGACTGGTCGACGAGCAGCGCAACGACGCGCTGGTCGTCAACGGCACCACGGGGGAGTCGCCGACCACCAGCGACGACGAGAAGCGCCGGCTCGTCGAGGCGGTATCCGAGGAGGTCGGCGACCGGGCCCAGGTCGTCGCCGGCGTCGGCACGTTCAGCACGGCGCACACGATCGAACTCGCCGGCCAGGCGACCGCCGCCGGGGCCGACGGCCTGCTCGTCGTCACCCCCTACTACTCGCGTCCGCCCGCAGAACGCGCTCGTCTCCCATTTCCGCGCGGTCGCCGACGCGGTCGATGCGCCGATCATGATCTACGACATCCCGCACCGGTCGGGTGTCCCGTCGACACCGCGACCTTCCTCGCGATCGCCGACCACCCGAACATCGTCGCGGTCAAGGATGCCAAGGGCCAGCTCGTCGCCTCATCGCGGGTGATCGCCGAGACGAACCTCACCTATTACGCAGGTGACGACGCGATCACGCTGCCGCTGCTGTCGGTGGGCGGGGCGGGGGTCGTCGGCACGGCCACGCACTTCACCGGACGTCGGATGCGCGAGATGATCGACGCCTTCGTCGCGGGGACGCATCGACGAGGCGTTGGCGCTGCACCAGTCCCTGCTGCCGGTGATGACCGGCGTCTTCGCCACCCAGGGCGTCATGCTCGTCAAGGCCGGACTCGCGCACCTCGGATTCCCCGTGGGGGGCGTCCGCCCACCACTCCTGTCGGCGTCCGACGAGGAGGCCTCGCGGTTCGCGGCGATCCTCGACGCCGCCGACCTCTGACCCGGAGCCGGTGACCGGACGCCGGCGCCTGTGACCCCGAACCCGCTCGCCCGCTACCACGGGCGCACCGCACCCTGAGGCGTCCCCCATGTTGGGCGGCTCCGAGGTGTTTCACAGCCTTCGCACAGGTTGGCTGGAGAAACTGCTGCGGTGACGGCCGAAACGTTCGGCCCGAGGAGCGCGATGATCACACGATCAGCCCTGAAGCCCACCCGACGCCCCCCTGCCCGGCCGGCGCCCTCCGAATGGACACCGCCCACGTGGGAGGATCTCGTCCGGCAGCATTCGGCGATGGTCTACCGCCTGGCCTACCGCCTCACCGGCAATCAGCACGACGCCGAGGATCTCACCCAGGACGTGTTCGTCAAGGTGTTCCGCAACCTGCACACGTTCACCCCCGGCACCTTCGAGGGGTGGTTGCACCGAATCACCACCAACCAGTTCCTCGACCAGGCCCGACGCCGTGCCCGGGTTCGGATCGACCCGGTCGCCGACACCGGCGACCGTCAGCCCAGCTCCGCCGGACGGCCCGACACGGTCGTCGACGACGCCGGGCTCGCCCCCGATGTCGCCCATGCGCTGGCAGCGCTGCCTCCCCAGCAACGCGCGGCGATCGTGCTGTGCGACGTCGAGGGACTCAGTTACGACGAGGTCGCGCGGGTGCTCGACGTCAAGAGCGGCACCGTGCGCAGCCGTATCCACCGTGGGCGCGCGGCGATGCGCGCGTCCCTGGCTCATCGGGAACCTCGGGCCGATCACGAACGTTATCTGGGAGTGTCCGCAGACTACGACGTCAGGTGAGGTCCGGGGTGTGCCCGCCCCGTGACCACCCGCAGCCGCCCGACCCCGGCGACTGCGAGCAGTGGCGCGCCCAGGTGAGCGATTACGTCGACGGCACGGTGACCTCCCAGGTCTGGACGGCGATGAGCGAGCACCTGACGGTGTGCCCCCGGTGCCGGGCCGAGGTGCGCCTCGAGCGGCGGCTGCGCGAGCACATGCGCACCGACGAGAACGTCAGTCCACCGGTGGCCCTGGCGGACCGGCTCGTGTCGATCGGCGGGGACGTCGCCGCCACCGCGTGGATGTCGGCGTCGGCGGATCGTGGGCTACCCAGTCGCCGTGCGCGCCGGCGGCGCATCGCCACGGCGACACTCGGCACCGTCACCGCCGTGGTGGTGCTCATCGTGGCGGTCGGATGGACGATGGCCCCGAGCCTGCCCCGGGTCACGTCGGCTCGCGGGATGGCGGTCGAGCGGGCCGCGGTCGTCCCGGCGTCGGCCCCGGTCGATCCGAGCACCTGTCCCAGCCAGTTCCGGTGCCCGCAGCAACTGGCCGGGCTGCCGCTGGCCGACATGACGGTCAGCGCGGACGCAGTCCTGCTGCTCTACGCCCGGGCCGGTTCGGTGGTGGCGGTGGTCGAGCAGTGGGGTGTGCTCGACGCCGAGGACGCCGCGACCGTCGATCCGACGGTGGCGTCCCTGGCCTGGCAGAACGGTGACGTCGTCTACGCGGTGAGCGCCAGTTCGCTGCTGCTCGCGGCGAGCGCCGAGAGCCAGTTGCCGCACGCGCCCGTACCGGCCGAGTCCGTCATCCAACGGGTGTCGCGCGGGCTCAAGCGGCTGGCCGGGCGCTGATGATGTAGCCGGTTGAGTCGTGGGCTAGGGTTCGTACCGTGTTCGGGATCGGTGGTTGGGAGCTGGGCTGGCTCGTCGTGCTGGCCATCATGCTCACGCCCCCCGAGAAGATCCCGGAGTTGTCACGCAAGGCGGCCCGGTTGCTGTTCTTCCTGCGCAACATCGCCAACGACGCGACCACCCAGTTGCGCAGCGAACTCGGTCCCGAATACTCGGATCTGGAGTTGAGCGACCTGCACCCCAAGACGTTCGTGCAGAAGCACCTCCTGAACGACATTCAGGACGAACTCGACGCGATGCGCACCGACATCGCCGACATCCGTGACGATCTCGCCATCGAGGCGAAGTCGGCCAGCGACCTGGTCAACGACGTCGCCGGCGACGTGAACGGATCCGGCGTCCGGAATGCCGTCTCGCCACATCGCCTACGACGTCGAAGCCACCTGACGCCTCCGGCGTACGACCTGACGCCCGCGGCGTACGACCTGGTGTTCC
This sequence comes from uncultured Actinomycetota bacterium, assembly GCA_963798885.1. Lineage (GTDB taxonomy): Bacteria > Actinomycetota > Actinomycetes > Propionibacteriales > Propionibacteriaceae > JAJYQH01. The sequence goes on from CAWCUX010000002.1 coordinate 241,913, forward strand.
CGGCGTACGACCTGACGGATTCCGGTGACAAGTCGTACGCCCTCAGCCAACTCGTACGCCGCCGGCACGGGGTGCCGGGCGTGGTGCTCGCCGCCGGCAGAGGACGCGGAGCAGGCCGGTGGCTAGCCATCGGACGAGTGCCGGGGTTCGGGAGTGCCGGGGTGGGGTCGTGCCGGGGTTCGGGAGTGCCGGGATGGACCCGTGCCGGGTTCGGGAGTACCGGAGGTCACTGGGTGGCGACGGAGAGGTGAAGGCCCTCGAGGTTGCGCTTCTGGCCCGCGATGGTGCGGGCGAGTTCGAGTAGGGCCGCGGACGCGGGCGTCCCGGGGTCGGAGGTGACCAGCGGGATGCCGGTGTCGCCGGACTCCCGCAGATCCTGCTGGATCGGCACCTGTGCCAGCAGCGGAATCTCGTACCCGAGCCTTTCGGTGAGGGTCTCGGCCACCGCCTGGCCGCCACCGGTGCCGAACAGCGGGACGCGATGCGACTCGCCGCAGTGGGGGCATTCGGTTTCGAGCCAGGACATGTTCTCGACCACCCCGATGACCTTCTGTGACATGATCGCGGCCATCGTCCCGGCCCGCTCGGCGACCTCGGCGGCGGCCACCTGGGGGGTGGTGACCACGAGGATCTGCGAATTGGGCAGCTTCTGGCCCAGGGAGATCGCGACGTCGCCGGTGCCGGGCGGCAGGTCAAGGATCAGGTAGTCGAGGTCACCCCAGTACACGTCGGCCAACAACTGGGTGAGGGCGCGGTCGAGGATCGGACCACGCCAGGCCACCACCTGGTCACGGCTGGGCTTGAGCATCCCCACGCTGATCACCTTGAGGCCCATGGCGGGCACCGGCATGATCATGTCGTCGACGGCGGTGGGTCGGGTGTCGCCGATGCCCAGCATGTCGGGGATCGAGTGGCCGTAGATGTCGGCGTCCAGCACCCCGACGGACTTGCCGAGTGCGCTCAGCGCCATCGCGAGGTTCACGGTGACCGACGACTTGCCGACACCACCCTTGCCTGAGGCGACCGCGATCACCCGGGTGAGGCTGTCGTGGCGGGCGAAGGGGATCTCGCGTTCGGCCTGCCCGCCGCGCAGCATCTGCCGCAGGGCGGTGCGTTGCTCGTCGTCCATCACCCCGAGGTGCACGATGACGGCGCTGATGCCGTCGACCGCTGCGACGGCGTTTTCGACATCGCGCTGCAGGGTGGATTGGAGGGGACAGTTCGACACCGTGAGCAGGACGGTGACGGTCGCCACGCCGGCTCGGGTGATCGCGATCGAGTCGACCATGCCGAGTTCGGTGATCGGGCGGCGGATCTCGGGGTCGTTCACCTGGGAGAGGGCCTTGCGCACCTGCGGTTCAAGGGGATGTTCGTTCACGCCCCCGTGTCTACTCGGGGGCGAACCCCCACGCAAATCCCGCGCTCAGCGCTGGTCGGGGATCTCCCGCCGGGATGGTTCCTGGTCGGCCGCGTCGAGGCGCGCCAGTTCCGCGAGCAGGTCCTTGAGTTCGTTGCGGATGGTGGCCCGCATGTAGTCGCGCGTCGCGAGTTCGCCGACGTTCATCCGCAGCGATGCGATCTCGCGGGCAAGGAATTCCATGTCCGCGCGGGACTGGTTGGCGACCCGCCGGTCCTCGTCGAGGCTCATCCGGTCGCGTGCGTCCTGGCGGTTCTGCGCCAGCAGGATGAGCGGTGCCGCGTAGGACGCCTGGGTGGAGAACGCGAGGTTGAGCAGGATGAACGGGTAGGGGTCCCAGCGGGCGCCGTACAGGCCGACGACGTTGAGGGTGATCCACACGATGACGAAGACCGTCATGTACATGAGGAACTTGGCGGTGCCCATGATCCGGGCCACCCATTCGGCGAGGCGGCCGAACGAGTCGGAGTCGAGCGACACCCGGGGCATCTTGACGTTCTGCCACCGGCCGCCGGGGGTACTGAGCCGATCACTCGGCTGATGACGCTCAGCCACGGGTCACCTCCCGGGGTTCGACGCCGTCCATCTGGGTGCCGCGCCAGTCCTCCGGCAGCATGTGGTCGAGCAGGTCGTCAACGGTGACCGCCCCGACCAACTGCTGGTCGGAGTTCACCACCGGGGCCACCACGAGGTTGTAGGTGGCGAAGTAGCGGCTGACGTCGGCGATCCCGCTCTCGGGCGCCATCGCCTGCAGGTCGCTGTCGATGAGCCGCGACACCATGAACGACGGCGGCTCGCGCAGCAGGCGCTGGGTGTGCACCCCTCCGAGGAAACGTCCCGACGGGGTGTCGAGCGGCGCGCGGCAGACGAACACCATGGAGGCCAGGGCAGGGGTGAGTTCCTCGTCGCGCACTCGGGCGAGGGCGTCGGAGACGGTCGCGTCGGGGGCGAGGATGACCGGCTCGGGGGTCATCATGCCGCCCGCCGTGTAGTCCTCGTAGAGGAGCAGGTTGCGTACGTCCTGCGCGTCCTCGGGCTCCATCCGCTGCAGGAGGTCTTCGGCGACGTCCTGAGGCAGCTCACCGATGAGATCTGCGGCGTCGTCGGGATCCATCTCCTCGAGGATGTCGGCGGCCCGCTCGTTGTCGAGAGTGGTGATCACCTGCACCTGCTCATCCGACGGCAGCTCTTCGAGCGCCTCGGCCAGTTGGGTGTCGTCGAGGGCGTGCACGACGTCGGCGAGGCGTTTGGGGTCCATGTCGTGCAGTTCCCGGGCGACGTCGGCGGGCTTCATGTCGGCCATCCGGGCGACGACGGTGTCGGTGGTGCGTTCGGCGCTGAGCACCAGTGCCGGCACCTCGTTCCACGGCACGATCACCGTGTGGCCGCCGCTGCGCAGCCGGAATCGGCTCATCGACCCGCCTTCGCGCAACGCCGCGTCGGTGATCAACCACTCGCGGGCCCTCGAGGGCGCCATGGCGATGTCGTAGATGACTCCGGTTCCGGTGGGACGATGCACCTTGCGGTCGAACAGGTCGGCGATCACCAGGATCTCGCTGTCCCACTGGCGGAACTGGCGGGTGTCGAGCTGGGCCGAGATCGTCACCTGGTTCGCGTCGATCGCGTGCACCCGGATCATCGGCACGAAGATGCGACGACGCCCGAACATGTCGACCACCAGGCCCTTCACCCGCGGGGCGCGGTCGAGGGTGCGCAGGGCGATCACCACATCGCGTACCCGTCCGACGGAATCCCCGCTGACGTCGAGCACGGGGAGCCCGCGTAACCGCGAAATGAACACTGCCGTCGGCTTCACCACGCGTCTACGCTAGCGTCTCGCGCCCCCGCGGACCGCCACCTCACGGGCTCGCACGCCGAGCCCACCACTAGTCTGGTGGGGTGACCGCCGCGCGCCGCACCGTCCTCGCCGTCCCCGGGTCGAGCGACCGCTTCATCGCGAAGTCCCAGGGGTTGGATGTCGACGCCGTGTTCCTCGACCTCGAGGACGCCGTGGCCCCGCCCGCGAAGGCCCAGGCCCGTGAGCGCATCGTCGCCGCGCTCACGTCGGGCACCTGGCGTGCCCCCACGGTCACCGTGCGCGTCAACGACTGGTCGTCGCCGTGGACAACCCAGGACGTCTGGCAGGTGGTCACCGGCGCCGGGAGCCACGTCGATGCGCTGGTTCTGCCCAAGGCACAAGACGCCGACCAGGTGCGGGCCCTCGACCTGGTGCTCACCCAGGCCGAGCACGACGCAGGCCTACCCGTCGGCCGGATCGGTGTCGAGGTGCAGATCGAGGACGCCGCCGGCCTGCTGCACGCGTCGGCGATCGCGGCCGCGAGCCCGAGGCTGCAGACACTGGTGTTCGGCCCGGGCGACTTCATGGCGTCGATGGGCATGGCCACGACCAACGTCGGGGCCCAGCCGCCCGGCTATCTCGGTGACGCCTTCCATCACGCCCTGATGACGATTCTCGTCGCCGCCCGTGCCTATGGACTGCAGGCGATCGACGGTCCGTACGTCGCGATCCGCGACCTCGACGGCTTCCGCGGGTCGGCCCGCCGGGCGGCCGCGTTGGGCTACGACGGCAAATGGGTGCTCCACCCCGACCAGGTGGCCGCGGGCAACGAGATCTTCACACCCGATCGCGCCGACATCGAGCGGTCGCAGCGGATCGTCGAGGCCTACGACCACGCGACCAGCATCGCCGGCGGAGCTGTCGGGGCGATCGTCGTCGATGATGAGATGGTCGACGTCGCCGGGTTGCGCGTCGCGCAGTCGCTGCTCGCGAAGGGTCGCGCCGCCGGCATGTGCTGAGTCTCCCGCGACCCTCCGAACTGCGGCCCGGTACGGTTGAAGGAGAAGAAGGAGCTTTCATGAGCCAGACGTCACGTCCCATGCAGGTGGCGCCGAACTCGGCGATCCTGCCGCTGAAGTACCCCCAGTCGGTGGCGGTGTTCGACACCTACGAACAAGCCCAGAAGGCCGTCGACTACCTCGCCGACGAGCGTTTCCCCGTGCAGAACCTGGCGATCGTCGGCACCGACCTCAAGCTGGTCGAGCGTGTCCTCGGACGCCGTGGCTGGCCCCAGGTCGTCGCCAGCGGTGCCCTGTCGGGCGTGGGCACGGGGCTCATCGTGGGCCTGTTCATGCTGCTGCTCTACCCGAAACTCACGCTGGGGGTGGCACTGCTCGGCGGCCTCGTGATCGGCGTCGCGATGGGCCTGCTGTCGGCCGCCATGGCGCACGCGTCGACCCGCGGTCAGCGTGACTTCAGCTCTGTCACCGCCACCGTGGCCACGCGGTACGAAGTGCTCGGCGAGCACAACGTCGTGCAGCGGGCCCGGGAAATGCTCACGAGCATGCCCGGGGCGCGAGCGGCGGCGTTCGGCGGTGGCGTCGGCACGATCGCGAGCGGTCTCGGGGGCCCGTCGGGCGGCGGTCAGGGACAGCAGCCACCTCCCCAGCAGCAGTCGTACCCGCAGCAGCAGTCGTACCCGCCGCAGCAGCCGTACCCCCAGCAGCAGCCGTACCCGCCGCAGCAGGGGAACACCCAGCAGCCCTACGAAATCGGGCAGTCGTATCCGCCTCCCGGACCCCAGTCGGAGCAGGGCCGCCGCGAGCAGCCGCCCGGCGCCGGTCGCGGACCCGACTACGACCGACCCGGCGGCGGCGACGAGAACAACCCCTCCGAGCGGTGAGCGAGCCGGGACGACCGGAGCTCGTGGCACAGGCGGTCGAACGGTGGGACGCCCGCTACTCGCACCCGAAGTTCGTCTACGGCTACCGGCCCAACGACTTCCTGGTCGAGAACGCACTCATGCTGCGACGCAGGTCTCGGGTGCTGTGTCTGGGCGACGGCGAGGGCCGCAATGGGGTCTGGCTCGCCGAGCAGGGCCACCGGGTCACCTCGATCGACCTGTCGCCGGTGGGCGTGGCCAAGGCGACGACGCTGGCGTCCGAACGGGGGGTGGGGATCGACGCGCACGTGGGGGATCTCATCGGCTGGCTCGCAGACCATCCCGCCTCGCTCGGGGCGTGGGACGCCGTCGTGATGATCTTCGTGCACCTGGCCTCCGACGAGCGCCGACGGGTCGCCGAGCTGGTCACCCCACGGCTGTCGCCCCGGGGGCTGCTGCTGCTCGAGGCCTTCACCCCGGCACAGCTTCAGTTGCGCACCGGTGGGCCCTCCGACGAACGGTTACTGCTCACCCGTGACAGGGTGCTGCACGATTGGCCCGGACTGCACCTCGACATCCGGATCACCGATCGCAGGATCTTCGAGGGAATGGGTCATCAGGGGCTCGGTTCGGTGATCCAGGTACTCGGGCGGCCGCGCGATCAGAGCCACTTCTGGCGGCGGAAGAACACGTAGGTCACGCTCATCGCGACGACCATGACGGTCAGGGCCGTCGCGTAGCCGTAGCGGGCGTGGAGTTCCGGCATGTGCGCGAAGTTCTTCCAGCAAACCAGTGGACCCCCAACGCAAAAGGCCCCCTGACTGATATGGATGTTCAGCAGGTCGTCGACCCCCTCACAGCGGAGCCGGTGCTGGTGAACTCGCTCGTCAGCGCCATCGTGGCACTGCTCGTAGCCTTCTGCCTGCACCTGGCCCTGGAGCAGACCGCAACCAGCGGCGCGCTGGTGACCGCCGTCCTCGTGTTCGTCGCCCGAGGGAAGGTGACCACGATCAGCAACCTCGCTACCGCTAAAGCTTGCCGGCTGGCGATTTCGCTCCGCTTCCGCGACCAGAGCCGGATCCGCGACGCTCTGGGGGCCTCACCCTCAGCGACCCCCGAGGCGTGGCAACGACTGCTGCCTGCGAATCTCATCGTTCCCAAGCCACGCAGACGCGCGTCGTCCTATGTTCTGGACGGCATCGAACAGATCTTGAAGCACGACCTCGTCCCCCATCACCGAGATTGTCCCGGCCTCTGTGTCGATCAGTCGTAGATAACGGGGTGGGGCTCCGTCGATGACGATGAGGCTACTTCGCGGGCCTATGCAGCGGTCGAAAACATTCGTCATGCCATCCGCAAAGTAGCGGTCCAGCCGGTCATCGAAGTGCTCCAGTGCGTTACGGACCTTGCGACTTTCCAAGATGGGGATTCCCCTGATCCTCAAGGCAGAACGCAAGAAGCGGCCTCGTTCGACCGCGGCTTGGCGTTGTTCCTTCTCGCGCTCGCCGAGCGGCGAGCCGTCCGGATTCGGGGAAGGAGGAATTGGCCACAGCATCTTCGAAATCATCGCTGAGGCAGCCAGTAGGGACTGGGCGGCAGCGAAGGCTCGCGGCACGCTGCTGCTGTCGTGTTGCAAGGCTCGGTTCAGGTCCTCAACGGCGATGCGCGCTGCCTCCGACTGGTGAACCAGTTCCCCGAGGTAGATCCGAGCAGCGAAATCATCCACGAGTTGCCCCTTTGTCAGTCTCCACCGGAGGCTAGCGCGGCCCCGCGGCGGTCGCACTTGACTTGAACTAGCAACACAATGCGGGTTCTAGGGAAGACCCAGTGAGTCAGACTGACTCACCCGGACAACGAAGGAGGCTCCCTGCCAACGCTGCCAGGGGCTCCTTCTGTCTCTCGACCTAGCAACTCCTCTTGAGAGCTTCGATCTCCTCCATGGTCATCACGGTGCGCATGCGCCCCCGATTCGTTCCACGCGAGGCGATCTGCTCCCCGTCCGACAGCATGGCTTCCAGGGGCGCGGCGTGCTCCTCGCACAGGTCGATTGACCCACGACGTGACCCCTCACGGATATCGAAGTGCTTCACCCCAGCCTGCGAGGAGCACCGGTCGCACACCAGCACACTCATGCGAGCCACTTCGCCCTCCTTGTGTTTGCCACTCACACATTTACACAGATAGAGTTGCACATCACGCTTGTCAGCGCAAGACGGTAGCCATGTCAAAGCGACCATGGGTGAATGCAAGAAAGAGAAGGGGGTTGTTATGGGAGCACGGAAGATACAGAGCGAGTCGGAGGTCATCCGCTGGTTCGAGGAGGGCGTGACCTACGAGGAGATGGTGGAGCGCTACCGGCAGAAGTACAACATCGAGACAACGCCGTCGATGTGGGGGAACTTCAGGCGTAGGCGGGGACTTGAGCGCCGCATCACGCGAGACGACGAGCTCATCCCATGGGCCGTCAAGATCGAGCACCGGCACGATTATCCGATCCTGATGCTGCGCAAGGAGGCTCGCCGTCGCGCTGGCTACGCGCTGTCGCCCGAGGACGATCACGCCGTGGACGCCTGGATCGCGGGGATGAAAGAGGCCAACGCCGTTCTGCACTACGAGCCCGAGACCAAGGAGGGCTGGTTCTACGTCGTGCCACGCGCGAACATCGACGCCGACCTCATCCGGGTGCCCGACGAGCCCACAGGCCGGCGCCGCATCGGCTGACCGTGCAACAACCGGCACCCTCAGGTAGGAGCTTTCCTGCCCGTGGGTAAGTGTGCATCAACTCGATCACACACGCCGAGCGAAACGGGGGAACACAAGATACGCCGAACTGATGGCTTGACACGTGGACTAGTAGAGGGGCTGCATGCTGACGATCGTCTTGGGCGGAGTGAGGTTGGCCCCCTAGACATCACGTGCGAGGGCTCATCTCTCGTGAGTTCATGCCCCACACGGCTCCAAGGGTCGTGGGCACCGCGAGGATCGCAACCGCGTCCGAGATCTTGCGCATGTCCTGGTTGTCCTTGAGCGACACCTGGGCGAGGGACGCCTGCATGATGTTGGTGAGCATGTCGTCGAAGGAGACGATCGCGTCCCGAGCCTCGAGGTGATGGTCGGCCACCTCGCGGAAATACGCGCGGGCCTGCTCGGGGATGTTGGCGAAACCGCGCTCGGCCAGGTGGTTCAGTGCCGGGCCCAGGGGTACGACCGCGCGCCGGAACTCGATGAGTTCGCGCTTGATCTGGTGGAGGCGGGCGATGTCGTGTTCGCCCTGCGCGCCGGACACCTCGGCCTCGATCTCGTCGATGTCGTCACCGAAGTCGGCGACCACGCGCATGTAGTCGTCGACGACCGTGTCGAGCACCGCGTAGAGCACGATGTGCGGACCCTCCGCGAGCCGTGAGGGGTCGCCCTCGGGACGGTCCCGCAGGTCGCGCAGCGGGGTGCTGGGGTCCCGGCGCACGGTCATCACGAAATGCGGCCCGAGGAACACCATGATCTGCCCGGTGGACACGCTCTCGGAGGTGGCGGTGAGCCGCTCGTGCTCCACGTAGGCCACCGTCGAGATGACCGTGAACAGGGTGTCGTCGAACAGTTCGAGCTTCGAGCGGGCGTGACCCTCGACGGCGTCCTCGATCGCCAGGGGGTGCAGGTCGAAACTGCGGGCGACCTGGGCCATGTTGATGTCGGTGGGATCCTTGAGGCCGAGCCACACGAACCCCCCACCCTCGCGTGCGCGGGCCGTGGCGACATCGAGGTCGTCGACGTCCATCCGCACACCCTCGACGTACCAGCCCCATGCCACCAGCGACTCGGGCACCGTGCGGCGCGGGGATACCTCAGGTGTCCTTGCCCCAGATGCCCGCCATCCACCGCTCCACGTCGTCGGCGGCGCGGGGGAGCGACCGCGACAGGATCTCGTGACCGGTGTCGGTGATCAGGATGTCGTCCTCGATCCGCACGCCGATGCCTCGCAGCTCCTCCGGTGCCAGCAGGTCGGTCGACTTGATGTAGATGCCCGGCTCGACGGTGATCACCATGCCGGGTTTCAGCACGCCCTGCCGGTAGTCGTCGTTGCGGGCCTTCGCGCAGTCGTGCACGTCCATGCCGAGGTGGTGGGACGTGCCGTGCACCATCCAGCGGCGGTGCTGGCCGCCGTCGGGCCCGAGCGACTCGTCGGCGGTGACCGGCAGCATGCCCCACTCTTCGAGATGCCGGGCGACGACGGCGATCGCCGCGGCGTGCACGTCGGAGAAGCTGGCCCCGGGCCTCGCGGCGGCGATGCCGGCCTCCTGGGCCTCGAGCACCGCCTCGTAGACCCTGCGCTGGGCGGCGCTGAACCGACCGGACACGGGCAGGGTGCGGGTGATGTCGGCGGTGAACAGCGTGTCGAGTTCGACGCCGGCGTCCATCAACAGCAGGTCACCGTCGTGCAGGTCGCCGTCGTTGCGGATCCAGTGCAGCGTGTTCGCGTGATCTCCCGAAGCAGCGATCGTGTCGTAGCCGACCGCGTTGCCCTCGTGGCGGGCGTGCAAGCCGAACACCCCCTCGACCCAGCGTTCGCCACGACCGCGACGCACCGCCTCGGGCAGTTGCGCGACCACCGCCTCGAACCCGACCGCGGTGACCCGGCACGCCTCCCGCATCTGCGCCTGCTCGAAGTCGTCCTTGACCATGCGCATGGTCGAGAGCCGCACGGCCAGTTCCTCGTCGCGTTCGGACGCCGCGGCGCTACGCAGGCCGTCGACCCTTGCCGCCAGTGCGGCGTCGGCGTCACGCACCACGCGGACGCTCGTGACGTCGGCGTTCTTCGCCAACGCGTGGTCGAGCTCACTGACCGGTGCGCAGTCGATCCCCGTGAGGGCGCGCATCTCCTCGAGCGACTCGCGTTGGCCCACCCACATCTCGCCGTAGCGGCTGTCGGCGTAGAACTCCCGATCGGTGCGCGGTGCCCGGGGGGTGAAGTACAGCGTCGCCTCGTGGCCGGCGTCGGTGGGCTCGAGCACGAGCACGGCGTCGGGTTCGCGGTCGGTGCCGAGACCGGTGAGCCACGCGAACGCCGTGTGCGGACGGAACCGGTAATCGGTGTCGTTGGAGCGCACCCGCAGGCCGCCCGCCGGGATCACGAGGCGTTCTCCGGGGAACGCCTCGGCGAGCGCCTCGCGGTGCGCCGACGCCGCCGCCGACGCGGGCAGCGGGTCGGGCAGCTCGGTGGGATACGGCGCCCAGCCCTGGGGGATGAAGTCGCGGAACGCCTGCGAGAAGGGGTTCTGCCGGTTGGGCAGTTGTTGCTCACTGGTGGGGCCGTCACTGGCCATCGCTCACCTCCGGATGTTCGTCGGATGGGGGTCGCCGTCCACCTGATCATAGGCTTCCGGGGTCTAGGCTCCCCTCGTGGACGACGACGTACCTGGTAGTGATGTGACCCTCCTGCCCGTGGGGATGGGGATCGGTGACCTCGACGATGCGCGATTGGCCGGCATCCTCCGCCTGCTCGAGGTCGACCCCGCCGACCGTGAGGCGATCCGCCGGTGGCGTGATCAGCTCACCGTGGCCGACCGCGACCGGATCACGACCATCGCCGGCCGGCTGCGCGCGGGCATCGGTGACTGGTTCGGCGTCTGGGAACGGGGTGTGTTCGCCGGCGGCGAGGGGATCGACGATCGGCTCGGGCAGGGCGCGTTGCCCCTGTTCGCGCTCTTGGTCACCGCCCCCGATGTGCATGCGGAGCACCGGCGACGACGCATCGACCCCACCGTCTCGTGGCACACGCTGGCCGACCTCGGCCAGCAGATGCGAGTGTGCCGACGGGTGCACGGCACGGCCAGCCTGGCCACCGGCGGGTGGCTCGCCAACGCCTGGTCCGACGGGTTCGCCTGGCTCGGCCGACTCCAGTTCGAACTCACCCGCTCGCCCGACGGCGAGGTCGTCTACGGCGTGCACATCCCCGACACCGGTCCGCTGCGGCCCGACGAGGTCGACGCGTCGTTCGCGTGGGCGATGCGGTTCTTCGCCGAGCACTATCCCGAGGTCGATCCGGCGCCCCGGTTCTTCGAATGCGACTCGTGGCTGCTCGACCCCCAGCTGTCGGTCATCGTGCCCGGGTCGAACATGGCCCGCTTCCAGCAGCGCTGGGACATCGTCGGGGCGACCGAGTCCGACCGCAGCGGACTGTTCTTCGGATTCGGGGTGGAACCCGATGGTCCCGGCGTCACGGCCGACCCCGGATTCCTGGCCACCCTGCCCACCGGCTCGCGCCTGCACCGCGGCCTGGTCGAGCTCTGGCGCTCGGGCGGACATGTCATGAGCTGCCGTGGACGCATTCCCCTCGATCGTCTCGTTCGGGGAGCGGGCCAGTAGGCTGCACCCGGGGACGCCCCGGCGTCCCCGGCACCAGTCACACCAGCGAGGAGCATCATGAAGGCCGACCCGGCAGCGCAACGGCGACTTCTCGAACTCGTGGCGGTCGACACCCAGCTGGCGCAGCTGACCCACCGCCAACGCACCCTGCCCGAAACCGCCGAACTGGCAGATCTGCGCGCCCGCCACCTGCAGGCGTCCAACGCTCTCGTCGAGGCCGATACCAGGCTGTCCGACGCCCAGGGGGAAGTGAAGCGGGTCGAATCCGACCTGGTTCCCGCCCGCGAGCGACTCGACCGCGACCGGGACCGCGCCAACAACGGGGCCATCTCCGATCCCAAGGCGTTGCGTGGGCTGCTCGACGAGATCGAGCACCTCACCGGGCGCGTCTCGACCCTCGAGGACCAGGAGCTCGATCACCTTCAGGAGGTCGAGGACGCCACCGAGCACCGCGACCGGCTCGCCGCGGCCCGCGACGAGATCACCGCGCGGGCTCGCGAGGTGATCGCCCGTCGTGACGAGCAGTTGCGCGAACTCGAGGCGCAGATCGCCACCGCAGCCGAGGCTCGCGCATCCGTGGTCGGCGAGCTTCCGGCCGATCTCGTCGGCCTCTACGACAAGATCGCCGCCCGGGCCGGCGGTTCGGGTGCGGCCGAACTCCGCAGCAGGCGCTGCCTCGGATGCCAGCTCGAGATCAACGCCGCAGACCTGCGCCGGTTCGCGGGCGCCGCGCCCGACGAGATCATCCGCTGCGAGGAGTGCGATCGAATCCTCGTCCGCACTCCCGAATCCGGGCTCGCCTGAGCGATCCGGCACGCCGCGTCCGGCGTCCCGGGGTGACAAGGAGGTGGCATGCGCACCCGCAGGCTGTCGCTCGTCCAGGTGCCGCCTCCGCTGGCCGCGGGGGTCGAGCGGCTGCGCACCGACCTCAACGTGCCGCTCACGTTCGCGCCCGACGTCGCCGCGGCGGCCGAGGCGTCAGCGGCGGCCGGACCCTCCCGCGACCCGGGGCGGCGTGACCATACCGCGCTCGACATCGTCACCATCGACCCGCCCGATGCGATGGATCTCGACCAGGCGATGCACATCGAACGGCGGGGGAGCGGCTACCGCGTCTGGTACGCGATCGCCGACGTGGCCGCCTGGGTCGCGGCGGGTGATCCCGTCGACCGGGAGTCCCATCGCCGCGGGCAGACGTTGTACGCGCCCGACGCGAACTCCACCCTGCACCCGCAGGTGCTCAGCGAGTCGGCGGCGAGCCTGCGCGCCGACGGGCACGCCCGGCCGGCGCTGGTGTGGCGGATCGACCTCGATTCATCCGGGGAGGTCGTCTCGGCGGGGGTCGAGCGCGGCACCGTCCGCAACCGGGCCAAGCTCAGCTACGAACGGGTGCAGCACGAGCTGGACGCCGGCACGGCGGGTGAGACGCTGGTGCTGCTTCGCGAGGTGGGCCGGCTGAGGGACGAGGTGGAGGCGGCTCGCGGCGGGATCAGCCTGAACCTGCCCGACCAGGAGGTGCGGGTCGAGGGCGGCACGTGGGTGTCGACGTTCCGGCGTCCGCGGCCCGTCGAGGGGTGGAATGCTCAGATCAGCCTGTTGACCGGCATGGCCGCCGCGCGGCTGATGCTCGAGGGCGGGGTCGGGATCCTGCGCACGCTGCCGCCGTCGCGGGAGGCCGAGCGCGACCACCTGCGTCACGTCGCCCGCAGCCTGCGCATCGACTGGCCGCACACCATGCCCTACCCCGAGTTCGTGCGGTCACTCGATCCCGACGTGCCCGAGCATCTCGCGATGCTCACCGCCTGCACGATGCTGTTTCGTGGTGCCGGGTACACGCTCGTCGACGCGGGGTCCGACCCGACGGCGGTCCGCCACGCCGCCCTGGCCGCCGACTACGCGCACGCGACGGCGCCGCTGCGCAGGCTCGTCGACCGCTACGTCGGGGAGGTGTGCATCCGGCTCTGCGCCGACGATGCGGTGCCGGAGTGGGTGCTGGAGGCCCTGCCCCGACTTCCCGCTGAGATGGCCGAATCCGACCAGCGGGCCCGCCGCTTCGACCGCGGCATCCTCGACCTCGTCGAGACGTTGGAGCTGTCGGGGCACGTGGGCGAGACGTTCGAGGGTGTCGTCGTCGAGGTCGGTGACCGGGGACGCCGCGGCCGGGTCACCGTGTCGAATCCGGCCATCGAGGGGCCGGTCACCGGCGACGACCTGCCGTTGGGCGGTGACATCGTCGTGCGGCTGGCGCGCTGCGACCTGGCCACCGGCACGTTCTCGTTCGAGACGGTGTGAGAGCGGCCGTCGGGTCGCCGGGCGCCGCGCCGCTACACTCGACTCGGATGAGTCGGCCGGGTGATCGCGGCGCCGGTGACGGCGTCGAGGAAAGTCCGGACTCCACAGGGCGAGGTGGTGGGTAACGCCCACCCGGGGTGACCCGCGGGACAGTGCCACAGAAAACAGACCGCCCGCCGCGAGGCGGGTAAGGGTGAAACGGCGGTGTAAGAGACCACCAGCGTCCCGGGCGACCGGGACGGCTCGGTAAACCCCACCTGGAGCAAGACCAAGAAGGACGCCACGGCGTTCGCGGAAGTGTCCGAGGGCTGCCCGCCCGAGCTTCCGGGTAGGTCGCACAGCCACTGGCTGGAGGCCGCCGGTGACGGCGGTCACAGATGGATGATCACCGCGCTCACGCGCACAGAATCCGGCTTACAGGCCGACTCGTCCCCATCTCGGTGCTCCCGTCACTCCCGCCCTCGATCGGTGACGTCGGTGTCCGCATCCTCAGTAGCCGCCCCCGCGCGCCGGGAGGCGTCGCCCACCCGGTGGAGCAGGGCGGCGACCTGCTCGTCGGACACCTCGGAGAAGTCCCCGTAGAACTGTCCGACCGCGAAGAACGGTTCGGGAGTCTCCAGGCAGATGACCTCGTCGGCGTCGTGATCCAGGCCATGAATCCGCCCGGAGGGAGCGACGGGAACGGCGAGGACGACCCGGGCCGCGCCCCGGGCCCGGGCGATCCGGCACGCCGCCCGCGCCGTCGACCCGGTCGCGATCCCGTCGTCGACGATCACTGCGGTCCTGCCCGCGAGCGACACCGGCGGATCGCCCGCCCGGAAGCGGACGAGACGCTGCTCGAGCAGCTCTCGTTCCCGATCCTCGACGGCGCCCAGCTGCTCGGGGCGCACCCGCAGGCCGGTCAGGACGTCGTCGTTGAGCACCCGCACGCCCCCTTCGCCGATGGCTCCCATCGCGAGCTCGGGCCGGCCCGGCGCGCCGAGTTTGCGCACCACCAGCACGTCCAGCGGCGCGCCGAGCACCCGCGCGACGTCGAAGGCCACCGGCACGCCCCCTCGGGGAAGGCCGAGAACCACGACGTCGGGCCCGGAGACACCACGGGCGGACAGCCGCCGGCCCAGTCGACGTCCCGCGTCACGACGATCGACGAACATGACTCCACCTCCGGGGCTCGACAGCACGCCCGCGCCGGGCCCATCCGCGATGAGCCGGGGACGTCCCTGTCATCGTCGCAGTCGCGGGGTCCGGTCCCAATCTCCGCGGAATGTGCGTCACCTGCCATGTCGGTCCTGGGGGTCGGTGTGGCAGGTGAGGTCGATTTCGCAGGAATCCCGGGAGGGGGCCTGGCAGCGGATCTGATGCGAGCGCGGTCAGGGCAGGGTGAGCACTTCGGCGCCGTCGGGGGTGACGACCAGCGTGTGCTCGAATTGGGCGACCCGGGACAGGTCATTGGTGACCACCGTCCAACCGTCGTCCCATACGTGCGAGTGGTAGTCGCCGAGCGCCAGCATCGGCTCGATGGTGAACGTCATGCCGGGTTGCATGGCGGTGTCGAGTCGGGGCTCGTCGTAGTGGAAGATGACCAGTCCGGAGTGGAAGGCGCTGTGCACGCCGTGCCCCGTGTAGTCACGCACGACCCCGTACCCGAACCGGGCCGCGTAGCTCTCGATCACCCTCCCGATGACCGAGACGGGCCGCCCCGGGCGCACCGCCCGGATCGCCCGGTTCAACGCTTCCTGGGTGCGTTCGGTGAGTAGGCGCGATTCCTCGTCGACCTCGCCGCAGAAGAAGGTGCCGCAGTTGTCGCCGTGCACACCGTCCTTGAACGCGGTGACATCGATCTTCACCAGGTCGCCGTCGTCGAGGGGACGGGCGTCGGGGATGCCGTGACACACGACCTCGTTGACGCTCGTGCAGCAACTCTTGGGAAATCCCCGGTATCCGAGGGTGGAGGGGTAGGCCCCGTGATCGAGCATGTACTCGTGCGCCACGGCGTCGAGCGTGTCTGTGGTGACCCCGGGGGCGATGGCCTTGGCGGCCTCGTGCATCGCGCGGGCCGCGATCCGGCCGGCGACGCGCATCTTCTCGATGGTCTCGGCCGTCTGCACGTGCGATCCCTCGTAGGGGGCCGGGCCCGGCTTGCCGACGTACTCGGGTCGGGCGATGCTCGCGGGAACGGGGCGCATCGGGCTGATGGGGAAAGGCTGGATCGGCGCGCTCACAGTGGGCAGTGTATGCGACAGTGGAGAGGTGTCGGTCGTCGCGGCGACCGGCTCCGGCGAGGGGAGAGGCCGTGGCTGAAGGTCAGTACTACTGGTGTCTCGAACACCACCGCGTCGAGCCCTACGACGGGTGCAAGGCCGCCGACCGGCTCGGCCCCTACGACACGGTCGATGAGGCGGAGCGTGCCATCCAGCGGGTGGAGGAACGCAACGAGGAGTGGGACAACGACCCGCGCTTCAACGACGAGGTGGTCGAGGACGACGACGACCTGGTCGTCGAGATCGACGACGACGGGTGGGGACCCTTCCGGGCCTGAGCCGCCCCCGACCTGCCGCGGCCGGGTTCAGCCGACCCGCAGGGATGCGATGCACTGATTGACCAGGGCACCGCGACCGCTGTCGCCGATCGTGTACGACGACATGAACAGCCCCAGCGACTCGGGGCTGCCGGTGTCGACGACGATGACGTCGACCACGTCGCCCTGCACCTGGGGGAGCTGTGCGATGTTGACATAGATCTCGCTGCGCAGGTGCCAGCCCCGGTGCCCGTCGATGGTCACCCGCTGGTTGAGCAGGTCGTGCCGACCGGTGTAGCCGACGTAGTAGGACGATGACGCGAAGCAACTCATGACCGCCTCGGCCGACTGCTGGGGCGCCTCGAAGCCATCGGCCACCGACAGGGCGGACACGCTGGCCACGGAGAACCATCCCGGGTACACGACGTCGGTGACGGCCTCGGTGGAGTAGGCCCAGCGCAGGGAGAATCCTCCCGGTGACCATCCGGGGATGGCCGTCGCCTGCAGCCCACCCGCCTGCAGGACGCCGCCGACCGGGAAGTTCGAGGTGCCGCCGTTGCTCGGGCAGGACACCAGCGTTCCCCGGCTCGGGTTGGGCTGTGACGCGCTCGACGACGGCTGCGGGGTGGGGGTCGAGGTCTCGTTCCAGGCCGACACCGTGGGGGCGGCGGTGTTGGTGTCGACGGGGGCCGCGACGCCGGGCCGGTTGCGGTTGACGACGACCACGGCCGCGATCACCGCGACGAGCACTGTGGCGACCACCGCCACGACCCAGCCCCAACGTCGTGGCGGCCGTGGCTCGGACGCCGAGGGGGCCGGCGCATGTCCCGGGTCGGTCGTGGTAGTGCTCGACCACTGCGCGCCGTCCCAGTAGCGGAAGCGCCCGGGGTTGCCCGCGGGGTCGGGGTACCAGCCGGGCGTGGACATGCCACGAGATTACCCGCGGCCGATACCGTCAGTCGCCGACGCGGAGGCTGGAGCGAACCTGGTCGATCTCGCGTTGGACGGGCTGGTCGCCGATGGTGGCGTTGCCCTCCCAGTACGACAGCATCGTGGGGTCGCCGGTGTCGACGACGACCACGTCGACGACGTCTCCCATGATCCGTGGGTCGGAGGGATAGACCACCCGAACCTCCGATCTCAGGTACCAGCCGGGGTGCCCGTCGACCGTGATCGGCCGGCTGGCCAGGTCGGTGCGTCCGGTGAACCCCCGGTAGTAGCTGGACGTGGCGTAGCAGCTGAGGAACGCGTAGGCGGCCTGCTCCGGATCGGTGAACCCCTGGGAGGTCAGCAGGCCGCCGACGGCGCTGTTACTCACCCACCCGGGCACGATCTCCAGCAACTGCCCGCGGGTGTCGACCGACCAGTCGACGAACCCGGTGAAGTCGTCGACCCAGGGGGCGGGCAGCTTCTCGACCGACAGGTGCCCGCCGTGCAGCCGCCCGTCGAGGGTGTGCGCAAGCACGACCGGCGGGGCGAGGGGGCAGGCGACGCCGACGGCGGGGCCCGGCGCCGCAGCCGACGCGGGCGGGGCGGAAGGGGAGGGCGTCGAGGTTTCGTTCCACGCCGACACGGTGGGGGCGGCGGTGTTGGTGTCCACGGGGGCGGCGGTGGGTGTGCCGGCCCGGGTGACGAACCAGGCGACCAGGCCGCCGGCGACCACGAGCGCGATGAGTGCTATCCACCAGCCGCCGTGACCGCGGGGCCCACGACCCCGCTCCGGCTCAGGCGAGGGTGCCGGGGTCGCGGCGGGGGTGGTGGTCGTCTGCTGCGACCACGACTCGCCGTTCCAGTAGCGGTACCGTCCATGGGCACCGGCGGGATCGGGATACCAACCGGGCCGGGACATGCGGGCGAGTCTAGCCAGGGGTCCTGTGCCGGCCCGAGGCGCCGCCCGGGTGGCGCCTCGGCGTCCGGGCGGGTCGGCGTCCGAACCGGATCGGGGTCGACGGGCGGGGTGGCGGATGCATCCGCCGCCCGGGCACGGCAGACTGGGGCTCATGGACAGGCAGACCGATTTCGTGCTCCGCACCGTCGAGGAACGGGATGTGCGCTTCATCCGGCTCTGGTTCACCGACGTGCTGGGCTTCCTCAAGTCGGTCGCCATCGCGCCCGCCGAACTCGAGGGCGCCTTCGCCGAGGGGGTCGGCTTCGACGGGTCGGCGATCGAGGGCTTCGCGCGCGTGTACGAGAGCGACATGGTCGCCCACCCCGACCCCGCCACCTTCCAGCTGCTGCCCTGGCGGCAGAAGGTGCGGGGGACCGCGCGGATGTTCTGCGACATCCGGCTGCCCGACGGATCCCCCAGTTTCAGCGACCCCCGGCACGTTCTCAAGCGAGCCATGCAGAGGGCGTCCGACATGGGGTTCACCTTCTACACCCACCCCGAGATCGAGTTCTTCCTGCTGGCCAACCCGGTGCTGTCGGGAGTCGAACCCACTCCGCTCGACCAGGGTGGCTACTTCGATCACACGACGCTCGGCAGCGGCACCGACTTCCGTCGCGATGCCATCACGATGCTCGAGCAGATGGGGATCTCGGTCGAGTTCAGCCACCACGAGGGCGCTCCGGGCCAGCATGAGATCGACCTGCGCTACGCCGACGCGTTGACCATGGCCGACAACATCATGACCTTCCGGGTCGTGGTCAAGGAGGTCGCCGTCGCGCAGGGGATCAACGCGACGTTCATGCCCAAGCCGTTCAGCGCCGCAGCCGGGTCGGGCATGCACACCCACGTGTCGCTGTTCGAGGGCGACACCAACGCCTTCTACGACGCGAGCGACGAGACCCGCCTGTCGAAGATCGGCAAGCACTTCGTCGCCGGTCTGCTGCGCCACGCCGCCGAGATCACCGCGGTCACGAACCAGTGGGTCAACAGCTACAAGCGCCTCGCCGCCGGTGGTGAGGCGCCCGCCTGGATCTGCTGGGGACGTAACAACCGCTCCGCCCTGGTCAGGGTGCCGATGTTCAAGCCCGACAAGTCCAGCTCCGCCCGGGTCGAGTTCCGTTCGATCGATTCGGCCGCCAACCCCTACCTCGCCTACGCGTTGATCCTCAACGCGGGCCTGGCCGGCATCGAGGGCGAGTACGAACTGCCAGACGAGGCCTTCGACGACGTGTGGTCGCTCACCGATCGCGAGCGGCGGGCGCTCGGTATCGAGGCGCTGCCACAGAGCCTCGGCGACGCGGTGCGGGTGATGGAGAACAGCGAACTGGTCGCCGAGACGCTCGGCGAGCATGTGTTCGACTATTTCCTGCGCAACAAGCGGGCCGAGTTCGAGGAGTACAGCCGTCAGGTGACCCCCTACGAGCTGCGCAGCATGCTGCCGAACGTCTGATCGATCGGCAGCATCGCGGCCAGCTCGCCGGCGTGCGCCCCGCTGGCGCGCACCCGACCGTCGGCCAGGGCGTCGGCCCACACCGTGCCTCCGGTGGCGAGCCCGAACCATGTGTCGGCGTCGGTTTCGACGACGTTGGGCGGGGTCCCGCGGGTGTGGGTCGGACCCGCGCTCGAGCCGATCTGCACCGCGACCACCGGCGGGATCCGCACCTCGATGCTCTGGCCGGGGTGGGCGTCGGCGAGGCGGGCCGCCAGGTGCCGCACCGCTGCCTGGAACGCCTCTCGCGGCACGGGCAGGTCGGCGTCGCGTGACATCGCCACCAGACGGGCCAGCGCGTCGCCCACTTGGAGGATCTGCGTGCTCGCCGCCCCGTGGCGGGACGCGACGGCTGCCCGGGTCTGCGCCAGTCCTGCGACGTCCGGCGCGGAGGCCTCGATGAGCCGGGCCAGGTCGTCGGCCTGTGAGACCAGGCGATCGAGCACCCGCGTCACTCGTCCGGCTGCCACGGTGTCGCTCCTCCCGGCGCTATGTTGGGGTCCAATCCTAGAACGGCCGCCGCTGCGGCCCCGACCACTGGGCCTCACACATGGATCGCATCACGACCAGCGCCGGTGACATGGCCCGGCGCGGCTTCGTGCACAGCGGTCCCGCCGCCGAACACTTGCGCGACCTGTTCGCCCGGATCAGGACCCTGGACGTCCGCCCGGCGCTCGGCGACCCCGACGCCTGGCTCGACATCTTCGAACGCGCCGCTGATCCCGACCAGGCGCTCACCGAGCTCGAGGTGCTCGTCGACGGAGGAGCCCCCGCGATCCTCGCCTGCCTGGCCCGCGCGCAGGCCACCACCCGCCTCGCACTCGTCCTCGGCGGCAGCCAGGCACTGGCCGCACACCTACGGCTGGTGCCCGCGGACGCGGAGGTGCTGTTACCGGACGGCGGGCCCTGGACCGCTCGGGAGATCCGCGATGACGTGCTGCGCAGGGTCGGGGCCGACCCGGACGACGCGCGGCCGGTGGCCACCGGGCCGGCGGCGGGCGACGCGCTGCGTCGCGCCAACCGCCGCCACCTGGTGCGGATCGCGGCCCGCGACCTCATGAGCTTCGAGCCCGAACTGGTCCTGGAGTCGGTGGCTTTCGAGCTCGCCTCGCTGGCCGACGCCGTGATGGAGGCGGCGCTCGCCGTCGCCCGGACCGAGGTCGTCGACCACGCCGACGTGCGGCTGGCGGTGGTCGGACTCGGCAAGTGCGGTGCGCAGGAACTCAACTACATCTCCGATGTCGACGTGGTGTTCATCGCCGAGCCGGCGCGCGAGGGGGTCGGCGCCGAGCACGCGGTGAGCGTCGCCACCCGGCTCGCCGCGGCCCTCACCCGGGTGTGCTCCGCGCACACGGCTGCGGGGAGCATCTGGCAGGTCGACGCGGGTCTGCGACCCGAGGGCAAGGCCGGCCCGCTCGTGCGCACCCTGTCATCGATGCGCGCCTACTACGAGCGCTGGGCGTCGAACTGGGAGTTCCAGGCGATGCTCAAGGCACGCCCGATGGCCGGCGACCTCGAGGTGGGGCAGCGATTCTGCGACCTCATCGCGCCGATGGTGTGGCGTGCGGGGGAGCGGGCCAACTTCATCAGCGAGAGCCAGGCGATGCGTCGGCGGGTCGTGGCGCTCATCCCCGCCAAGGAAGCCGGGCGCGAGATCAAGCTCGGGTCGGGTGGACTGCGCGACGTCGAGTTCACGGTTCAACTGCTGCAACTCGTGCATGGCCGGGTCGACGAGCGGCTGCGCACCCGGGCCACCCTGCCGAGCCTCGCCCGTTTGTCCGAGTACGGCTACATCGGCCGCTCCGACAGTCTCGAACTCGCCACCGCCTACCGGTTCCAGCGCACCCTCGAGCACCGCGTCCAACTGTGGCACCTGCGGCGCACCCACCTGCTGCCCGACGACGACCAGATGGTGCGTCGGGTCGCGCGCGGCCTCGGCGTGCGGGGCGAGAGCGACCTCGTCGAGCAGTTCCGCTCGTCCACGCGCAGGGTGTTGCGGCTGCACGAGCGGGTGTTCTACTCGCCGCTGCTCGAGGCCGTGGCCCGGATCCCCTCGGGTGAGCTGCGACTGAGCCCGGACGCCGCGCGCGACCGGCTCGTGGGGCTCGGGTTCGCCGACCCGCAGGCCGCCCTGCGCCATATCGGGGCACTGACCAACGGTTCGTCGCGCACCGTCGAGATCCAGCGGCAACTGCTGCCGGTGCTGCTGTCGTGGTTCGCCGAGGGCGAGAACCCCGACTTCGCTCTGCTGAGCTTCCGCCAGGTGTCCGAGGCCTTGGGCACCACGCCCTGGTTTCTGCGGGCGCTGCGCGACGAGGGTCTCACCGCGCAGCGCCTGGCGACGCTGCTGGCGTCGTCGCGCTACGCGGTCGACCTGCTGCGCCGGGCACCCGAGTCGATCCAGCTGCTCGGGTCCGACGACGACCTCCTGCCCCGGCGACGTGACCAGTTGCTCGAGCCCATGCGGCGGGCGGCGGCGCGCCACGACGATCCGCGCCAGGCGATCGCGGCGTTGCGGGCCTACCGGCGTCGGGAGCTGTTCCGGATCGCGGCCGGCGACATCCTCGGGGTGAGCGGCTTCGCCGAGGTCGGGCGGGGGTTGGCCGACCTCGGCGGGGTCGACCATCGACGCGGCGTTGTCCATCGCCGGACGGGGCGTCGAGCGGCCCACCCACCCTGGGGGTGGTGGCGATGGGTCGCTGGGGCGGGCGCGAAATGGGTTACGGCTCCGACTGCGACGCCATGTTCGTCATCGCCGACAGCGACGATCCCGACGCCCTGCGCAAGGCGGGCGTGATCGTCGGCCGGCTCCGGTCGCTGCTCGGGGCGCCCGGGCCCGACCCCGCACTCGAGATCGACGTCGCCCTGCGCCCCGAAGGCAAGGGCGGGGCCCTGGTCCGGACGCTGTCGAGCTACCGGGCCTACTACGATCGCTGGTCGTCGACCTGGGAAGCACAGGCGCTGATCCGGGCCGACTTCGGGGCCGGTGACGAGCACCTCGTGGGACGCCTGCTGCACCACATCGACCGGCTGCGGTGGCCGGCCGGGGGGCCGACCCGGCAACAGGTCACCGAGATCCGCAAGCTCAAGGCCCGGATGGAGACCGAGCGGATGCCGCGGGGCACCGACCCCCGAAGCGCAACACCAAGCTGGGGCCCGGGGGGCTCTCCGACGTGGAATGGACGGTTCAGTTGCTGCAGCTTCGGCACGCGCACGACGTGCCCGATCTGCGCACCACCGGCACCGAGCCCGCACTGCACGCGGCGGCCGGGCACGGGCTGATCGGCCAGCAGGACGCAGGGGCCCTCGGCCACGCCTGGCGGCTGGCCGGCCGGCTGAGGAACGCGATCATGCTGAGCCGCGGCCGGGCGTCGGACGCGATTCCCACCGACTCGCGCGACCTCGCCGCCGTCGCCCACCTGCTCGGCTACCCCCGGGGTCGGCGTCCCAGCTGCTCGACGACCACCAGCGGGCCACCCGGCACGCGCGGCGCGTCGTCGACGAGCTGTTCTGGGGTTGAGTGGAGGCCCGGCCAGGCGTTTGCATCTTCAATGACATGTTTGTATGATGCAAGCAAATGAATGACCTGAACCAACCCGAGGGCCCGAGCACGGCACGCATCGAAGGCGTCGCGCAGGCGATGTCCGACGTCATCCGGGTGATGCGCGCCCACAAAGCGCTCCGCGGCTCGGGCGTCGCGGGTGTCGACCCGGCCGCGGCGGCGCTGCTCATCGCCATCGGCGAGCGCCAGATCAGGGTCAGCGACCTGGCGCACGACCTGGCGACCGATGTCTCGACCATCTCGCGTCAGGTATCGGGCCTCGCCGAGGCGGGGCTCGTCGACAAGCTGCCCGACCCGTCCGATCGTCGGGTCGCCATCGTCGAGCTCACCGAAGCCGGGCGCCGGACGGCCGACGGAACTGCGACAGGGTGCACCTCGGCTGGTTCGCCGACCTGTTCGCCGACTGGTCGGACGCAGACCTCGAGCAGTTCCAGGAATACTTGCGCCGCCTCGTGCAGGCGGTCAGCTGCGAGCTCGGCGCCCGTGCGTCGACGCCCGGCCAGTGAGTGCCCCGCGCCCACTCCGTTCCATCGGCATCATTCACCTGAGGGAGCACACAGATATGTCGTCCCATTCCGACGCGCTGAAGAAGGCGCACGCATCGGGTGAGTTGTCTCACCGTCAGATCCAGACCATCCTGCTCGGGCTCATGCTCGGGATGTTCCTGGCGAGCCTCGACCAGAACATCGTCGGCACCGCGATCCGCACCATCGCCGACGACCTCAACGGGTACTCGGCGCAGGCCTGGGTGACCACCGCGTACCTCATCACCTCGACCATCACCACGCCGCTCTACGGCAAGTTGAGCGACATGTACGGCCGCAAGAAGTTCTTCCTGGCGGCGATCCTCATCTTCATCGTCGGCTCCGCGGCCAGCTCGTTCTCCACGTCGATGTACATGCTCGCCGCGTTCCGTGCCTTCCAGGGACTCGGTGCCGGCGGCCTGTTCTCGCTGTCACTGGCGATCATCGGCGACATCGTGCCGCCGCGTGAGCGGGCCAAGTACCAGGGCTACTTCCTGGCGGTCTTCGGCACGTCCAGCGTGCTCGGGCCGATCATCGGCGGGTTCTTCGCCTCGGCGTCGTCGATCCTGTGGCATCTCCGGATGGCGCTGGGTGTTCCTGGTCAACGTGCCGATCGGCATCCTCGCGATGCTCGTGGTGACCGCCACGCTGCACCTGCACCACGAGCGCCGCGAGGCCCGCATCGACTGGTGGGGTGCGACGGCGCTGGTCGTCGCACTGGTCCCGCTGCTGACCGTGGCCGAGCAGGGACGCACGTGGGGATGGGGCAACGGCAAGTCGATCGCCGCGTACGCGATCGGCCTGATCGGGATCGTCGCCTTCATCCTGATCGAGAAGTGGATGGGGGAGGACGCGCTGATCCCGCTGCGGATCTTCAGCAGCCGGACGATGTCGATCGCGATCAGCGGCTCGTTCGTGGTCGGCGCGGGCATGTTCGGCGGGCTGATGGTGATCCCGCAGTACCTGCAGATCGTCCACGGCGCCGACCCCGACCCAGTCGGGGTTCATGATGGTGCCGATGGTGGTGGGCATCATGATCGCCTCGGTGGTGTCGGGTCAGCTGATCAGCCGCACCGGTCGGATCAAGATCTTCCCGATCATCGGCATCTCGCTGATGGTCATCGCGCTGCTGCTGCTCAGCAGGGTCGGCGCCGACACCGACATCAAGCTGGTCATGACCGAGATGTTCCTGCTGGGTGCGGGGCTCGGCAACACGATGCAGCCGCTGACCCTGGCGGTTCAGGCCGCCGCGTCCCCGCGGGAGATCGGCATGTCGACCTCCGCGGCGACGTTCTCCCGACAGATCGGTGGCACGCTTGGGAGTCGCCGTGTTCCTGTCGGTGCTGTTCGACCGGCTGCCCGGAGCGGTCGGCTCGGCGTTCGCCACGGCGGCCCAGGATCCGAAGTTCGTCGCGGCGCTCAAGGACCCGACCCTGCTCGCCAACCCGGTCAACGCGCAGTTCGCCAAGGCCGTGCAGAGTCAGAACCTGTCGATGTTCTCGATGAACGACACCTCGATCATCAACCAGTTGGCGCCGGTGTTCGCCCACCCGTTCAAGGTGGGCTTCTCCACCTCGATGGACACGGTGTTCCTGCTCGGCGCCCTGGTGTCGGTGGTGGGCGTGCTGATCCTCGCGTTCATGCCCAACATCGAGCTGTCGAACAAGTCCGCCGCGGCGATGCTGGCCGAGCAGCAGGCGGGGGAGGCACAGGGGGCCGCCTCGCAGGGCACCGAGCCGGCAGCGGCCGGTGGCCCCGCGGCCACCCATCCCCGCCACTCGATGACCGGTGATCTCGTCGACGCCGCCGCCGCCGAGGCGGCCGGGCACACGCTCATGGAGTTGGACGAGCGGCTCGAGCCGCCCCGACACGCGGCGGTGCACGCCGAGGCCGACTGAGCGGTGACGACGGGGCCGGCCGGGGGACAACCCCGGCCGGCCCCGTCGTCCGTCCGGTGACCCGGCCCTGCTCAGCGGCGGTGGAAGATCCAGCGATAGCCGAGGTAGTTCGACACCATGCCGGCCCCCATCGCGCAGACCTTGGCCAGCGGGGCGAGGATCGCGTGGGACAGGTGCGGGGCGAGCAGTGTGCCGACGTGGATGACGATCCAGATGACCCCCGACTGCACGATCAGCCCCGAGAAGAGCGTGATCGTCACGAAGTGGACCACCGTCGCGCGCACGGGTTTGGTGCTCCGGAACACCACGATCCGGTTCAGGATGTAGCTGACGCACAGCACGATCGAGGTCGACATCACGTTGGCCAGCAGCGGCGTGATGTGCAGGCCCACCGAGAACAGTGTGAACAGGCCGAGGTCGAGCAGGGTGTTGAACCCGCCGACCAGGCCGTACCTCAGCAGGTAGTCGTGCCCGCGGACCCAGCTGCGGGCCCGGTCGGTGACGGCGGCCACACTCACCGCGGGTCGACCCAATCCGGGGGGGCCCAGCGCAGGTACTCGAGTCGGGCCGCCTCCTGCCGTGCCCGCAGCACGCCGTTGAGGATGATGCCCACCAGGAAGCTGAGGATCGCGATGAGGATGAGCGACGACGCCAGCACCGCGGTGGGGAGGCGGGGCACGAGGCCGGTGCGGTAGTACTCCCAGACGACCGGGATGCCGAAGATCAGGCCCAGCACGGCGAACAGTGCGGAGATGATGCTGTAGAAGACGACCGGACGCTCGTGCTGCATGAGCTGCGCGATGAGTCGCAGGATCCGGAACCCGTCGTGATAGGTGCGCAGCTTGCTCTCGCTGCCCGCCGGGCGGTCCTTGAAGCCCACCGGCACCTCCACCTGCGGTACCCGCAGGTTCATCGTGTGCACGGTGAGTTCGGTCTCGATCTCGAACTCCCGCGACAGGGCCGGGAAGGATTTCACGAAGCGACGGGAGAAGACGCGGTAGCCGCTGAGCATGTCGGTCACCGGCTCGCCGAACAGGAATCCGACGAGGCGATTGAACATCCGGTTGCCGGTTTCGTGCCCCGGGCGGTAGGCGCTCTGGGATGTGGTCTGGGTGCGGGTGCCGAGTACGTGGTCGAGCGGGCCGGCCTGCAGCGCGGCGATCATCGCCGGGGCCGCCGCCGCGTCGTAGGTGTCGTCGCCGTCGATGAGCAGGTAGATGTCGGCGTCGATGTCGGCGAACGCCCGCCGGACGACATTGCCCTTGCCCTTGCGCCTCTCGGAGCGCACGATCGCGCCCGCCCCGGCGGCGACCTCCGCCGTGCGGTCACTGGAGTTGTTGTCGTAGACGTAGACCGTGATCCCCGGCACCGAACCCTTGAGGTCACGGACGACGGTGGCGACCGCGGCCTCCTCGTTGTAGCACGGGACGATCGCGACGATCTCGGGCGGGTTGGCCATCGACGTGTCTCTTTCTCGGACCGGAGCCCACCCGAGGGAACTCGGGCGGTGCCCGGTGCCGCGTCCGGGAGGTGGCCGCGACCCGCGTCCACCACAGTTCGCCGCGCGCCACCGTATGGTTCCGGTGCGCGGGCCGAGGCAAGCCTAGCCCGTGGATTCCGGGATGCGGATTCGGCGCGGTTCGGACGGCCCGGTGCCGCGATTGTGCGTCGCTTCAGCAACTGTGGGCACAATGTGCACCGTGAGATCGAATCGGAAGCGCGGATGAGCGCCCGGGATCGGGGTGGTGTGGCGGCCGACGGCCGCGACTGGGTCGTCGGCGTGCTCGCGGTCGCTGCTGGCGTTGTTCGTCGTCGCCGGGGCGTCGTTCCAGAAGACCAACGGCTCGGGGTGGCTGACGTCGTCGCCCGCGGCAATGTTCGGCACCGTCGTCGCCCTGGTGCTCATCGCGGCGGTGCTGTACATCGGACTGCGGCTGCTGTTCCGGTGGCTCGATCGCCTGTGGGACGCGATCGGGCGCGGCGTCGCGGCGCCCGGGTGATGCCGATGCGGGTCGCGATGCGGCGCTGGCTGCTGCCCACCTGGCTGGTGCTCGTCGGCGGTTGGCTCCCGTGGTTGCTCGTGCACTACCCCGGCAACGTCGACTCCGACACCATCACCCAGATGTTCGAGTGGCTGAACTACAGCCAGCGCAGCGACCACCACCCCTGGTTCGACACGATGGTCTTCGGCTGGTTCTGGGACCTCGGACACGCGCTCGGCAGCTACAACTACGGCCTGTTCATCATGCTGTTCCTGCAGGAGTTGGCGACCGCCCTCGGCATCGCGCTGGCACTGGTCTACCTGGGCCGCCTGGGCCTGTCGGCCCGGGCTCGCTGGACCCTGACGGCGCTGCTGGCCGTGTTCCCGGTGTTCTTCATCACCCCGTCGGTGCTGAGCAAGGACTCCTTCGCAGGCGTCTTCTGGACACCCTTCCTCATCCTCTACATCGAGGCCCTGCGCACGCGTGGCCGGGTGCTGCTCCGCCCGTGGGTGGCGGCGGGCGCGATCCTGCTCACCATTCCGCTGATCCTCGCCCAGCGCCCGAACCTCTACCTGGTGATCCTGTGTGTGATCGGGCTGATCGTGGTCGCGGCGCGGGGCACACGCTGGCGGATCGCCGCGGGGACGCTCGGCGTGGTGCTCGTGACCAACGTCGTGTGGGGGATGATCGTGCTGCCCGCCTGGAACGTCAAGCCCGGCAGCATGACCGACATCCTGTCGATCCCGCTGCAGCAGACCGCGCGCACGGTCAAGGAGCATGGATCGAGCCTGCCGGCTTCGGAGAAGCAGGCGATCAATGCGGTGCTGCGCTACGACGGCCTGGCGAAGGCGTACGTCCCCACCCGATCGGACGCCGTGAAGGGCCGGTGGAGCGGCAAGGCCACCCGGGCGCAACAATTGGAGTACTTCAAGGTCTGGTTCGTCGAGATGTTCCGCTATCCCGGCACGTATCTCGCCGCGACTTTCAACAACAACTACGACTTCGCCGCCCCGCTCACCCGGATCAACTTCCAGAGCAACCTCAGCCTGGCCCACTACATCCCGTTCTGGCACTCGCGGGCGTTCCCGACCACCTCGGTCTCCCAGATCTCCGACGTGGCGAACTCGCTGCACTCCCCGCATCGGATGCTGCCGGCGATCGCATCGCTCAACGACGAGACCGCCGCGTTCATGGACAGCACGATGCTGCTCGCCAGCAAGGCCCTGTACGCGTCGTGGATCCCGCTGCTCGCGCTGGCCATGGGGATCCGCAGGCGCAGCTGGTTCCACGTGCTGGCCACCCTGCCCGTGTTCGTCAACCTCGCGATCCTCGATCGCCGGGCCCATCTCGCTGCCGCGGTACGAGATCCCGTCGATCTACGGCGCGGTGCTCGCTGTCGGCCTGACGATGATCCCGGTCGCTTGGCACTCGAGAGGGCCGGGTCGGTCGAGCCGGCACCGGCGGAGGCCCGCCGAGGTCGCCACCGGCGCGTGAGCCGGGGTATCGGCGGCACCCGTCTCCCCGGATGCCGGACTGCTCACGTGTCGGCCGATCGGAGGCCCGGTCACAGCGGATGCACCTCGACCGTGCGACCGGTGCGCGCCGACTTCCTGGGCCGCCACGACGATCGACAGGGTCCGCAGGCCCACCTCGATCGACGGCTCCATGGGCTCGCCGCTGCGCACCGAGCGGAGGAACGAGGCCAGCATCGCCTGGTCGAAGTTCTGGCCGTAGCGGCGCACGATCGGCGTGCCCCCGGCCGAGTCCAGGCCGCGCACGGCCGCGCCGAAGAAGTCGATGTCGGCGGTTCCCGACGTGCCGGCGACCGAGATCTTCACATTGCCCCATACCGGTGAGGTGTCGGCCACGCTCCACGAGCAGTCGATGGCCGCGACGAGACCGTCGGCGTACTCGATCGTGACGAGGCCGGCCGTCTCGGCGCGGGCACGCTGCGGCGTGCAGGATCCGGTTGGTGGTGGCGGTGACCCGGGCGGGAACGGCTCCGGTCAGGGCGTCGATGAGGTCGGCGATGTGCACGACGTGGTCGACCAGCGCGCCACCACCGGAAAGCTCCGGTTCGGTGAACCACGATCGGGAGGTCGGCAGGGTGCCGTTGTTGGCCCCGCGGATCGCGAACACCCGGCCGAGCAGTCCGGCGTCGTGGTCGCGCCGCAGCCGGGTGAACGCGGAGGCGAAGCGGACCGGGAACGCCATCATGAGGCGTACCCCGTGGCGGGTCGACGGCGTCGCGCATCGCCAGGCCGTCGTCCCAGGTGGTGGCCAACGGCTTCTCGCACAGGATGTCGGCACCCGCGGCGGCGGCCATCTCGACGTGCTCACGGTGCCGGCTGTTCTCGCTGGTCACGACGACGGCGTCGGGACCCCAGGCGAGCAGTTGGTCGTAGTCGTCGACGTAGGCCACGCCGAGGTCGTCGGCGAAGCCGACGTCCTCTCACCTCGCCCGCGGGATGCGGGCCCGGATCGGCCGCTGAGCACCTCGACGCCGGGCATGGCCGCCAGCAGGCTGAGGTAACCCGCGGCATGGGCGTGGGCGAATGACATGACCGCGATCTTCACGACTGTGTGCTCCTCAATCTGCGTCAGTGGGTGAGTCTCGACCGGTTGCCCGGTCCGGATCGACGTCAGGGCGGCGACGGCGAGGCGCACGGCCTCGAGGCCGTCGCGTGCGGTGCACCCGCGGCGTCCCACCGCCACGGCAGGCGGCCACGAAGTCGCCGATCTCCAGCGTGTACGGGTCGTCGTCGTCCTCGTCGCGGGACGGGAGGAAGTTCGAGCCCGCGATCAGCTCGGGAGGATCGACGAGGTAGTTCTCCTCCGCTCGTGACGAGTACGACAACGAGCCCAGCGTCCCGGTCACCGAGAATTCGGTGGTGAAGCGCAGGCCCTCGGCACCCCATAGCCCTGCGAGGTGGGTGATGGTGCCCGACGCGTGGGTGAGCTGGACGTGCGCCGCCTCCAGGGGGTGCCCGGCGTCGGCGGTGCGATGACGCACGGCGCTCACCCGCACCACATCCCCGGCGAGCCAGCGGGCGATGTCGAGGTCGTGGATCATGAGGTCGACGACCACGCCCCCCGACCGGCTGGTGTCGGCGAACCACGGTTGGCTGGGGAACGAGCCGGAGCGGACGAAACGCATGACCGCGAGGTCTCCGAGCGCGCCGGTGTCGACGGCCTGCTGCGCCTCGCGGTAGGCCGGGAAGTAGCGCACCACGTGGGCGGGGAAGAGGTGGACGCCGTGGCGCTCCGCCAGGGACACGAGGTCCACAGCATCCTCGACGGTCAAGGCGAGCGGCTTCTCGCAGATGACGTGCCGACCCGCGGACAATGCCATCGTCGCGATCCGGTGGTGGGTGTCCGTCGGGGTGGCGACGTCGACGATCTCGGCCCAGTCGAGCAGTTCCTCCAGCGAGGAGGTGACCCGGATCGCGTCGTTGTCCCGGAAGGCGGGCCCGTACTGCTCGCTGAAGACCCGGACCTCGCCGGCGCTGCTGAGCAGCCCCGGCAGGTGGGCCGAGGCGATGCCTCCGGCTCCGACGAGCCCGATTCGAGGTTTCGGCTGAGTCATGCGTCCTCCTGCTCTCGTGGTTGGCGTGCGTTCGGTGGTGTGGTGGTTGGCGGGTGCGGACGTCGGGCTCAGCCCTGCCGGTCGATGAGCCGATTGACCCGCGCGGGCGCGAGTACCTCGTTGAGGATCAGCAGCGTGGCCCCGGCCACCTCGACGGTGCGGTCGTGCGACAGGGAGCGCACCGTCAGGCTCCGGGTGGCCACCGGGAAGCTGTGCCGGTAGATCTCCCCCCGGATCGCCGCCACCAGGGTGTTCGACGCTGCCATCCGGCCGGCCAGCACCACGGTGCCCGGGTTGAGCAGGTTCACCACCGCGGCGATCACCCGGCCGATCGACTCGCCCGCGCCACGCAGGGCGTCGGCGGCGAGCCGGTTCCCGGAGTCTCCGAGCGTGACCACATCCGAGGGGCCATCGACCTCGAGTCCTTCGCCGCGCAGGCGTGCGGCGACGGCGCCACCGCTGGCCACCGACTCGAGACAGTTCTCGACGCCGCAGGAGCAGGAGACGTACGACGTGCCGGGAACCGACAGGTGCGCGATCTCGCCGGCGACGCCGTTGTGGCCCCGGTAGAGCTGCCCGTTGACGATGAGCCCGCTGCCGATCCGGCTACCGATCTTCACCGCGATGAGGTTCTCACCGGAGGGGTCGGCGGAATGCTGGAACTGTGCGAGTGCGATGAGGTTCGCGTCGTTCTCGACGAGGATGGGGCGCTCGGTGAAGCGGGCGAAAGCAGGGGGAAGGGCGAACTCGTGCCAGCTGGGCATCGACGAGGGGGTCGACAGGCGTCCGGTGGGGAATTCGACCGGTGCCGGGACGCCGATGGCGGCCCCTAGGAAGTCATTCATCGCCACTCCGGCCTGGTCGGCCGCCATCGTGATCGACTCCCACAGTGCTTCGGCGACCTCGTCGACGGTGAGTCGACTGCCGGGAGCCGCGATGTCGCCGTCGGTTGAATCGAGCACGGTGAGCGGGTGACCCGATAGGTCGCTCAGCGTGACGCTCAGGTGGTTGGCGCCCACCTCGACCGCGGCAACGAATCCGGCGCCGGCGTCCAGTCGCAGTGGCCGGGGGCGGCGTCCGCTGCGGGGGCTCTGCCCGTCCAACTCCTTGACCAGGCCGAGACGCATGAGGCTCTCGACTCTCAGCGAGACGGTTGACGCGGCGAGGTCGGTGGCCCGGACGAGTTCCGAGCGGGACACACTCGGAGACTTTCGGATGATCCTGAGGACGTCGCCGGGCGAGCCTGGGAGGTAGTAGTCGTCTGCGTAGCGTTGAGCGTCCACGCACAGAACCTTAGCGTCTGGGAGGCAAAGGTAAAAGGTTGATAACAGAGTATTTACTTTCGATTATCGAATAGTAGTGTGTCATCCACGGCCTTAACGCCGAATGATGGAGGCGGTCCCGGATCGGATCGCTCCGGGTACATCAGACGAACGCGCTGTGTACATGAGACGAGGGAGCCTCATGGTCAATCAGGCCACGCATGCCACGACCGCCCCGCGGGGACCGTCGCCCAACGCACGGGAGCGGGCGGCGGCGTCGAGCCGTCGCCGCGGGATGTCGCTGATGGAGCGTCGCGAGGGGCGGATGGGCTATCTGCTCATCGCCCCGACCACGGCGCTGCTGACGCTCTTCTACCTCTGGCCCGTGCTGGAGACCATCGGCTACAGCTTCACCAACTGGAACTCCGCCACCGGCTCGACCGGTGGGATCGTGGGTCTGGCGAACTTCCAGACGCTCGTCCACGACCAGGAGTTCACCAGGGCGCTGTTGAACACCGGCATCTACGTGATCTTCGTCGTGCCGGCGACGATGTCGATCGGGTTGGTGCTCGCCGCGCTGCTCGCGCATCCGTTCCGTGGGCGAGCCGTCTACCGCGCACTGTTGTTCGTGCCCTACATCGCCCCGATCGTCGGCAGCGCGCTGATCTTCACCTACATCCTCTCGCCCCTCGGCGGGAT
Source organism: uncultured Actinomycetota bacterium (assembly GCA_963798885.1). Classification (GTDB taxonomy): domain Bacteria; phylum Actinomycetota; class Actinomycetes; order Propionibacteriales; family Propionibacteriaceae; genus JAJYQH01. The sequence goes on from CAWCUX010000002.1 coordinate 275,070, forward strand.
CGTGAACGGAGCTGCTGACCTCCCTGGGCGTCGCCCCCGGTGGGTTTCCTCGCCACCGAGCCCTGGGCGTTGGTGAGCGTGATCGTCTTCTCGATCTGGCAGGGCGTCGGCTACGCGATGATCATCTACGCCGCGGCGCTGAGTGGCATCCCGCCGAGCTACTACGAAGCGGCCCGCATCGACGGCGCCGGGGCCTGGCGACGCTTCATTTCGATCTCCGTGCCGCTCGTCGCCCCCACGACGGGATTCCTCGCGGTGACCGGCGTCATCACGTCACTGCAGGTGTTCACCCAGGTCTACGTGCTGACCCAGGGTGGTCCGCTCGGGTCGACCGAGACGTTGCTCTATTACATCTACAACCAGGGCTTCGTCTACTTCCACGGTGGGCTCGCGAGCGCTGCCGCGGTGATCCTTCTGGTCATCGGCATCGCCATCTCCATCATCCAGTTGCGCGTCATCAACCGCAGCGACGCGGTCGAGCTCGAGTGAGGACCTGACATGAGCGAAGTCACGACAAATCCCAGCCTGCACCGGCGGCACGTGTCCGGCGATGTCCTGCGACACCGCTTCGCCCCCGTCGTCGCGCGGCACACGGTGTTGATCATCGCGACCGTGCTGTTCTTCGGACCGTTCCTGTGGATGCTGCTGACCAGCTTCAAGTCGTCGGCGGAGGCGTTGGCGTTCCCTCCGACGTTCCTTCCCCACACATGGAGGTTCGGCAACTTCGTCGACGTGTTCAAGGTGGCGCCGTTCGGACGCTATTACCTGAATTCGGCCATCGTCGCCACCGTGACGACGATCGGGCAGGTGCTCACCAGCCTCATGGCGGGCTTCGCCTTCGCCCGGCTGAAGTTCCGTGGCCGCAACCTCATCTTCGTCATCCTGCTCGCGGCGCTGCTCGTGCCGTTCGAGGTGGTCTTCACGCCCTTGATCAGCCTCATCTCCTCGCTGGGCTGGATGAACAGTTACCAGGGCCTCATCGTCCCCAACATCCCCTCCATCCTCGGCGCGTTCCTCTTCCGACAGTTCTTCGCGAACTTCTCCCGTGAGATCGAGGACGCCAGCCGCATCGACGGTGCCGGCGTCTGGCGACGGTTGTGGCTGGTCATGGCCCCGATGGCGAGTCCGATGATCGGATCGTTCGCCGTGCTGTCGTTCGTCTACAACTGGAACAACTTCTTCTTCCAGTTCCTCGTGGTCACCAAGCCCCAAGTACTTCACCGTTCCGGTCGGCCTCACGCAGTTGCAGTCGACGAACGCGGCCACCAGCTTCAACGTGCTGATGGCCGGATCGACCCTCGCGGTGATTCCGGTGTTCGTGGTGTTCCTCATTTTCCAGAAGCAGATCGTCTCGGCACTGGCGGGAGGTTTGCGCTAGGGGATCGCGGGCTCGTTGCCTTGCACCAAATCAATGGATCGGAAATCGGCTGCCTGCCGTGACGACGTCGTGATACCGGCAGTCCGGACGAAAGAGAGGAAACAGTGATGTACCAAGGAACAGTCAACCTTCGACGACGGGTGCTGGCCGGTGCCGTCGGCCTGGGCGCGATCGTGGCGCTGAGTGCCTGCGGTGGAGGCTCGGTCACCGGGTCGTCGGGCGCAGGCAGCGGCGGAAGGACCCGATCACCATCTGGTGGGACTACACCGCCGCCTCGGCCACGGCCGCGCAGAACATCGTCTCGGAATTCAACACCTCCCAGACCAAGTACCAGGCGGTCGCCCAGTTCGGGGCGCCCAGTGACCAGTTCGACGCGAAGCTCATCAACGCGGTGAAGAACGGACAGGGCCCGAATCTGGTGATCGGTGACAGTACCCCGCAAAACATCGGGCTCGTGATCGAGACCGGAAAGGTGCTGCCGCTGGACACCTTCCTGTCCGATCCGAAGTCCACGATCACGAAGAGCAACTTCACAGCCGGGATGCTGTCGACCGGCACGTTCAAGGGCACGCTGTACACGCTTCCGACCGATGTCGGTGACTACGCGATCGTCTACAACAAGAAGATGTTCGCCGACGCCGGCATCACCTCGACCCCGACCACCTGGAGCCAACTGGCCGCCGACGCCGCCAAGCTCACCAAGGGCACCACCCAGTACGGCATCTACCTGCCGATCAGCTCGGGCGAGTGGCCGGTGTTCACATGGCAGTCGATGCTCTGGGGTGCGGGCGGCGAATTCCTCAACGCCGACAACACGAAGGTGGAGTTCAACAGCCAGGCGGGTGTCGATGCGCTGACCGCCTGGGTAGACCTCATCAAGAATCACTCCGCCTATCCGCAGAGCCTGTTCAGCAGCACCAACAACGGGGGAACCGCGGCACTGACCGCCAAGAAGGCCGCGATGGCCTATGACGGGGCGTACAACCTCGCCACCCTCGACAAGGCCCTGGGCGCCGGCAACGTCGGTGTGTTCGCCGTTCCGGGGCTCAAGCAGCCCGGGATGAACCTCGGCACCGACAACTCCTACCTCCTCAAGGGCACGACCGCCACCGAGCAGGGCAGCTGGCAGTTCCTGCAGTACTGGCTCAAGCCCAGCGTGCAGGCGAAGTGGGACATCGCGACCGGCTACTTCCCGAGCAACTCCGAACACATCGAACGATCCCACGTGGAAGAGCTACCTGGCGAAGAATCCGCGGATTCCGGTGTTCGTCAAGGAACTCTCCTACGCCAAGGCGCGGCCCTCGATCATGAGCTACAGCGAGATCAGCAACGCGCTGAGCCAGGACCTGACCGCCGCGATGATGGGACAGAAGTCCCCGGCGGCCGCACTGAACGACGCGGCCACCAAGGCGCAAGCGGTCTTGGACAAGGCGAACTCGTGATCCCCTGAGCCGTCGGCTGCATCGGCGTCGGTCCGGCGCCGGGACGCCGGGGTGTGCGGCACGCTGATGCCGCGCACCCCGGTTCGCGCGCCCAGGGGGCCGCGCGCCGGGTAGCCTCGTCGCTCAGGCGCCGCTCACGTTGAGGAACAGGCTGTAGACGCTCCGGCTCGCCGTCATGAACAACCTGTTGCCGAGGGCGCCCCCGAACTCGAGGTTCGAGCACTGTTCGGGCAGCAGCACCCGGCCGATCTCTGTGCCGTCGTGGGCGAAGACGTGGACGCCGCGATAACCGTCGGCGCCCTGCGCGGCCGCCCACAGGTTGCCGCGGTTGTCGCACACGATCCCGTCACCGCCGCCGGCGTGCATGGTCGCGAACTCCCGTCCGGTGCCCGGCACCCCGTCGTGCATGGGGTAGGCGTGGATGCGTCCGGGGTGCACGCCCGAGTCGACGACGTAGAGGGTGGCGCCGTCGGGCGAGAAACACAGCCCGTTGGGTTGTTCGAGCCCGGCGAGTTGTCGCGTCAGCTCGCCGGAATCGGGGTCGATCCGGTAGACAGCCGTCGGGTTCTCGGGCTCCGCGCGGCGTCCCTCGTAGTCGCCCTGGATGCCGTAGGTGGGGTCGGTGAACCACAGGGCACCGTCGGGCGCGAGGGTCACATCGTTGGGCGAGTTGAGCGGTCGGCCCTCGTAGGTGTCGGCGAGCACCGTGATCGTGCCGTCGTACTCGGTGCGGACGACGCGACGGGTGCGGTGTTCGCAACTGACGAGTCGGCCCGGCCCGGTCGCGGGTGCCGCCGTTGGCGTTGTTCGAGGGCTGGCGGAACACCGTGACCCGGCCCGACTGCTCGTCCCAGCGCAGCATCCTGTTGTTGGGGATATCGCTCCAGATGAGACAGCGCAGATCGCCGAACCACACCGGCCCCTCGGTCCAGCGGCAGCCGTCGGCGATCTGTTCGACGGCGGCGAAGGGCAGCACGACCTCGTCGAAGCGCGGGTCGGTGCGCACCACCGCGGGATCGGGATAGGACTGTGGCGCGTCGGGCCATCGGGATACGCGGTCGTACATCTCATTCTCCATTCTCGGTGGCGACCCATCCGAGGTCGCGGGACAGGCCGTGGGCCGCTCGACGCAGCCGGGGCAGGTCGGCCTCGAGCGAGGGGAGGTTGCGGATCGCGTGCAGCGCGGTGACCGAAATCGCGGCGACCACCTCACCGGTCGCACCTCGAACGGGTACGGCGATGCAGGTGATGTAGTCCTCGTACTCCCCGTCGTCGACGGCGTAGCCACGACGCCGGGTGGCCTCGAGTTCGGTGAGGAAGGCCTCCCGCGAGGTGATCGTCGAGGGGCTGTGTCTGGTGAACTCCCAGCCCGCGAGCAGGCCGTTCAACCGGTCGGCGGGCAGTTCGGCCAGGATCGCCTTGGCCGCACTGGCCGTGTGCAGCGGGACGGGGCGCCCGATCTGGCTGAGGATCCGCGGCGAGTCGGTGGGCTCGACCTTGTCGACGTAGACGACGTGGCCGTTGTCGACGGCGGCCAGGTGAGTGGTGCAGCCGGTCTGTGACGTGAGCGCGACGAGGTGGGGGTGCGCGATCGATCGCAGGTCGAACTGTTCCTGGGCACGTTGCGCCAGGCCGATCATCCGGTAGCCGAGGCTGTACCGGCCATCGGGCAGCCTGCGGGCATAGCCCGCGTCGACCAGCGTCTGCAACAACCTCAGCGCCGTCGACCGGTGGGTGCCGAGGGCCTCGCCCACGGCGGCGGGGAACCGCGGCTGTCCGGCGAGCAACTCGACGACATCGAGGGCGCGGCGCACCGACTGCGACATCGGGCCTCCTGGTGATCCCGTGCTTCCCATGGTGGCAGGTGGCCTGGTTCCTTGACAGCCTCACGGTCGAGAACCAGACTCGTTGCATAGATAAGCACCCTTGTTGCATATCGTGCAACACGACGCAGGGTGCTGGCAATCCGCCTCGCGGCCGCCGTGACGACCCACGACGGGTTGGGTGGCCGGGACGCCGCAGCGACGGAAGGACACCAGACGATGAGTTCCCACCCCAGAGTGGTCGCGATCCTGCGCGGTATCACGCCCGGCGAGGCGCTCGCGGTCGGGAAAGGCGCTGTAGGCGCCGCAGGTATCCGCGACGTCGAGGTGCCGCTCAACTCGCCCGACCCGTGAGTTCGATCTCGGCGCTGCAGGTCGAGTCTGCCGCCGGATTGCCGGGTGGGTGCCGGCACGGTGCTGCGGGCGTCCGACGTGCGCGACATGCCGTGCGAGCGGGGCACAACTCATCGTCTCGCCGAACACCGATCCCCGGGTCATCTCGGCGCACGCTCGAGTTCGGCATGGAGTCGGTGCCCGGTGCGTCGACACCGACCGAGGCGTTCACGGCCATCGAGGCCGGCGCGACGAGCGTCAAGGTGTTCCCCGGGGAGGTCGTGCGTCCGGCGGGGCTGCGGGCGTGGCGTGCCGTGACTGCCGGAGCGGGTCGCGCTGCTCGCGGTCGGGGGAGTGTCGATCGGCACCATCCCCGACTGGTTGGCCGCGGGGGCCGCCGGCATGGGCATCGGCTCGACGCTCTACCGGCCCGGACGCCCCGCGGCCGAGGTCGCCGCCGTCGCGTCGCAGGTCATCGCCACCATCGACAGCGATCCAGGAGGAGCAGGCATGAAGATCACCGAAGTCACCAGCTACCTCGTGCCACCGCGGTGGTGCTTCCTCAAGATCTCGACCGATGAGGGCGTCACCGGGTGGGGCGAGCCGGTCGTCGAGGGCCGAGCCGCCACCGTGGCCGCCGCCGTCGACGAACTGGCCGACTACCTCCACGGCCGCGACCCGCGCCGGATCGAGGACATCTGGCAGACCCTGTACCGCGGCGGCTTCTACCGGGGCGGGCCCGGTGCTGATGAGCGCGATCGCGGGCATCGACCAGGCGTTGTGGGACATCACCGGCAAGGCGCTCGGCGTGCCCGTGCACGCGTTGCTCGGTGGTCGGGTCCGCGACTCGATCCGCGTCTACTCGTGGATCGGCGGCGACCGACCCGCCGAGACCGCCCGCGCGGCGTCCGAGGCGGTGTCCCGGGGATTCACGGCGGTGAAGATGAACGGCACCGAGGAGCTGTCGTTCATCGACACCCACGAGCGGGTCGAACGCAGCGTCGCGAACATCGCCGCGGTGCGCGAGGCCGTCGGGCCCGGGATCGGCATCGGCGTCGACTTCCACGGTCGTGTGCACCGGCCGATGGTCAAGACGCTGCTGCGCGAACTGGCACCCTTCGACCTCATGTTCGTCGAGGAGCCGGTGCTCAGCGAGAACATCATCCCGTCGCTGCCCGTGCTGCGGAACGCCCCGATGCCGATCGCCCTGGGGGAGCGGCTGTTCAGCCGGTGGGATTTCCGTGAGGTGCTCGCCACCGGGGTCGTCGACATCGTGCAACCCGACCCGTCGCACTCCGGCGGCATCACCGAGACCCGCAAGATCGCCACCATGGCCGAGGCCCACGACCTGGCCCTCGCGCTGCACTGCCCACTGGGCCCGATCGCCCTGGCCACGTGCCTGCAGCTCGACGCCGTGTCGTACAACGCGGCGATCCAGGAACAGAGTCTCGGCATCCACTACAACCAGGCCAACGACCTGCTCGACTATCTGGTCGACCCGTCGGTGTTCGACTACCGCGACGGCTCGGTGTCGATCCCCGAAGGCCCGGGCCTCGGCATCGAGATCGACGAGGACTACGTGCAGCGGCAGGCCGCGATCGGGCACCGGTGGCGCAATCCGGTGTGGCGCCACGACGACGGATCGGTCGCCGAATGGTGATTCCCAGCCCGACCACCCCGAGAGGACGCCGATGACCACCCGACTACATCGCAGCCCCACCCGCCGACGCCTGCCGCTACGACATCGCCTCGATGGGCGAGGTGATGCTCCGACTCGACCCGGGGGAGCGGCGGATCCGCACGACTCGCAGCTTCGACGCGTGGGACTCCGGCGCCGAGTACAACGTGGCCCGCGCGTTCCGACGCTGCTTCGGCCTGCGGGGAGCGCTGGTGTCGTCGTTCGTCGACAACGAGGTCGGACGCCTGCTCGAGGACATCATCCTGAGTTCGGGCCTCGACCTCGACTTCGTCCACTGGGTGGCGTTCGACGGCATCGGGAAGGCGTCACGCAACGGTCTGAACTTCTCCGAGCGGGGCTTCGGGGTGCGCGGTGCGCTCGGATGTGTCGACCGCGCGAACACGGCGATCAGTCAGCTGCGTCCCGAAGACGTCGATTGGCACGAGCTGTTCGGGGTGCGCGGCGTCCGGCTGTTCCACACCGGCGGGATCATGGCCGGCCTGTCCGATCAGGCGGCGGCGACCACGGCGCACGCGATCCGGCGGGCGCGCGAGCACGGCGTCCCGGTGTCGTACGACCTCAACTACCGGCCGAGCCTGTGGAGGGTGCAGGGCGGTGAGGCGAGCGCCCAGCGGGTCAACAGGGAACTCGTGGGCGATGTCACCGTGCTGCTCGGCAACGAGGAGGACTTCAGCACGTCGCTGGGTATCAGCGTCGAGGGCATCGACCCGACGATGGCCACGGTCGACGTCGACGCCTACGCCCGGCTCGCGCGGGCGGTGGCCGACGAGTACCCCAACCTCGACGTCATCGGGATCACCTTGCGCACGGTGCACTCGGCCACGAGCAACAGTTGGGGTGCCCTCGCCTGGGCGCGCGGCGGTGAGGTCGCGATCGCCCAGTGGCGTCCGGGGATGGCGATCCTCGACCGGCTCGGCGGCGGCGATTCGTTCGCGTCGGGGCTGCTGTACGGTCTGCTGCAGGGCACCAGTCTTCAGCACGCGGTCGACCTGGGTGCGGCCAACGGGGCGCTGGCCATGACCACGCCGGGTGACACCACCACGGCCACCCTCGCCGAACTGGAGCGGATGGTCGCGGGCGGGGGCACCCGGGTGCAGCGCTGACGCGGCGTCCGGTCAGAACCCCGCCGCCGAGGGTGCGATGTCGCCGAGCACCTCGATCTGGCGCAGGGTGCATGCCCCGGAGGCGCTGAGGCGCAGGCCGGTGATCGGATCCGGCAGCCCGCTGAGGTCGAGAGCCATCGTCTGGTCGGGCCAGCGCGGGGCCACGACGACGGGGTCGAGCCGGGTCGGCCCCGCCGGGCCGCCGGCCTCGAGCGTCCACGAGAGCGGCCCGGCGTCACCGCGGGTGATTGTCATCAGGCGGCCCGTCACCGGCGTGCGCCAGGTGAGTTCGACCACCTGGCCCGCGGGCACGGCGACGGTCGTCGCGCCCCGGTCGTCGACCAGTTCGGGTGCCGGTCGGCCCCGGCCGGGGAGGCCCACCGTCGGGGTGGCGTCACCGGCCAGGTCGTCCCATGCGCGCGACCCGTCGCCGCTCACACCGGCGGGACGGGTCGCCGACCCCCAGCCGGTCGGCCGGTCGGTCAACGAGAACCGAAGCGTCACGTCGCCGAGCAGCCGGGCGAGCGGAACGGTGACGGCGTCCCACCGTTCGCCGTCGATGGTGAGTGAGGCGACGAACCGGTGCTCGGGATGATCGGCGCGCACCCTCAGCGTGCCGGCCGGCCCCCGGTCGAGGCTCAGGTCGGCTGATCAGGGGAGCGGTGATCGCGAGCTCGCCGGATGCGGGGTGCAGTGGGTAGAGTCCGGCGGCGGCCCACAGCCACCAGGCCGACATCTCGCCGTTGTCCTCGTCGCCGGGGTAGCCCTGACCGATCTCGCCGCCGACGAACAGCCGGTCGAGGATCTCGCGGGTCCACCACTGGGTGAGCCACGGCCTGCCTGTGGAGAGGTACATGAACGGCATGTGGTGGGCGGGCTGGTTGCTCATCGCGGCCATGCCGCACCGGATCGCCCTCGCCTCGGTCATCTCGTGGATGATGCCGCCGTACGCCCCGACGACCCTGCCGGTCGCGCGTTCCGTCGTGGCGAACAGGTCGTCGAGCCGCCGGGCCAGGGCGTCGTCGCCGCCGTAGAGCTCCGCGAGGCCCGCGGCGTCGTGCGGAACCGACACGGCCATTCCCCAGGCGTTGGTCTCCGTGTAGTCGCCTCCCCATCGGTCGGGGTCGAACGTGTCGGGGTCGTGGTGCCACGAGCCGTCGGCCAGGCGTCCCTGGAAGAAGCCGATCCGCCGGTCGAACAGCCGCCGGTAGTGCAGGCTCCGCTGGGTGAACCAGATGGCGTTGGCGAGGAATTCCCTGCGTCGTTCCGCGACCCCGAGGGCGGCGGCGCGCTGAGCGAGGGACGCCGACCAGTGGGCGATCGCGTCGTCGGCGATCGCGTTCTCCAGGCTCCAGCTCATCCCCTCCGCCACGGCGGTACTCGTGTAGCCGGTGAACCGGCTGGTGCCGATGCCCTTGCGTCCGACCCACGGGTGCGGGGGTGGCACGCAGGCATTGCGCAGTGCCGAGTCGTACCCGCCGGTTTCGTCGAAGCGTCGCCCGTGGGACGCCGCGTCGGCGAGCACCACGTCGGCGCTGGCGCCCGGCATGGAGTCGACGTAGCCCGGTGCGCTCCACCGGGCGGTCCATCCGCCGTCGCGGAACTGCTCGACAACGCCGTCGACGAGGTCGTCGGCGAGGTCGGGGGTGAAGAAGCAGTAGTGGGGCCAGGCGGTGCGGTAGGTGTCCCAGAAGCCGTTGTTCACCACGAGGCGACCCGCGACCACCTTGCTGCCGGTCGTCGATTGACCGGGGGCCGCGCCCGGCCGGTGGAACGGGCTCGCGTAGCGCCAGTCGGGGCGCTCGGGCGACCCAACGTTCTCGTGGGCCGTGCTCGGCCAGCAGTGCAGCCGGGCCAGGTGGGTGTACGCGGCCGCCCTGTGGTCAGGGGTGGTGCCGGGGCCGAGGCGCAGGCGTCCGAGCAGCGCCGACCACTCATCGCCCGTGCTCGGCGAGCACCTGGTCGAAACCGCGGGCTCCCGACCTCGAGTTCGAGGGTGTGTCGTGCCTGGTCGATCGACAGGTGGGAGGCCGCGACCCGCAGGTCGAGCTCCGGGGCGTCGGTGGCGAGTGCGACCGCGCCGGCGGAGGCCGCGGACCGCTTCAGCGCGCGGCCCAGCACCGGGATCCGGAGCGCGGCTGCTATGCCCGGGAGCCGCGCCGGCCAACCGCTGGGCGTCGCCCGGACGATCGTGGCCGGCCCGAGGGTTTCGCCGTAGTAGAAGGCGACCGGATCGGGGTGCAGGCGGCTCGGGTCGGGCTCGGGGGGCACCACCGCCTCGATCGCGACCCGTCCGTCGGCGAGGGGCCGGGCGGTGATGGTGGCCCCGGCGGGCTGATCGACGAGCACTCCGTGTCGGCCCGGTGCCGCGCCACCGAACCCGAACCGGAAGCAGGCGGCGTGGCTGGTGGGTGTCACCTCGGCCACGACTCCGGTGCCGAGCCGCACCGTGTAGTGGTGGACGCCGTCGCGCTCGTCGGCGTGGGAGAAGCCCATCGGTCGGGCGATGGGCTCGCCGAGCCACGCCATGACCTGGAGTTGGCCCCGGTCGCCGATCCAGGGGCTGGGGCAGTTCGTGAAGGTCAGCGCCTCCAGGCGCGGTCCTCCGTCTGGTGCCCACTGATAGATCCAGCGCCGCTCGCGCGCGTCGGTCATGGGGGTGACCGCGGTGAATCCGTGGGGCGCGCAGACGATCGGCAGGGTGTTGCCACGCGAGAACCCGTGCCGCGAGTGCGTGCCACGGGTCATGTGCACCCACGCCAGCGGGTCGTCCGGGTCGGGATGGGTGGGCCGGTGCGGGCCGGCGTCCTGGATGAAGCCGGTGCCGCGCACGCCGGGCGGGGCGACCAGTTCGAGGGTGTAGGCCTGGCCGGACACCTCGGAGAGATCGAGGTCCAGCAGCGTCCACTGGTCGGGCATCCAGCAGGGCAGGCCGCGCGGGATCCCGGGGATGTCGTCGGCGGTGCCGCCGACGCGGTGACCGTGCTGGTCGCGCGGGCGGACGACCCCCGTGTCGGTGCGCAGTCGCCAGGTGATGTCGGCCGCGCCGAAGTCCGGATCGCCGCTGTCGAGCGAGATGACCGGGAAGATCGCGAGGCGACGCACCTCACCCGGAGCCGCCTCGGCCCGGGGGCCGAGCGTGACGGCACCACCCCGGGCATCGAGGTCGTAGCGCCACACGGCGACGCCCGGCAGCACGCCGGTGTGCGCCGGGTCCGACGCGGGGGTGCTCAGGCCCATCGGCGGGGGTGAGGGTCACGGCGTCCGGGGCGACGCCGGGGGAGGTGCGGGTCATGCCGGACTCCCTTCGCTGGGCTGGCTCCAGCCTAACCAGGCGGGGTGGGCGCCACGCCGGGGCGAACGGCGAGAGGCCGCCCGGGCGAACCCGGACGGCCTCTCGAACGATCGTCGGCGACGCGTCAGATCGCGTAGTACAGGTCGAACTCGTAGGGGTGCGGACGCTGGCGGATCGCGTCGATCTCGGCGCGCTTGAGCTCGATCCAGGTCTCGACCAGGTCTTCGGTGAACACGTCACCCTGCAGCAGGAAGTCGTGGTCGGCCTCGAGGGAGTTGATGACCGCGTCCAGCGACGCCGGCACCTGGGCCACCTTCTCGTGCTCCTCGGGGGGAAGCTCGTAGAGGTCCTTGTCGATCGGGGCCGGCGGCTCGATCTTGTTCTGGATGCCGTCGAGGCCGGCGAGCAGCATCGCCGCGAAGGCGAGGTAGGGGTTGCTCGACGGGTCGGGGCAACGGAACTCGACGCGCTTGGCCTTCGGGTTCGACCCGGTGATCGGGATGCGCATGCAGGCCGAACGGTTGCGCTGCGAGTAGACCAGGTTGACCGGGGCCTCGAAGCCGGGCACCAGACGGTGGTAGGAGTTCACCGACGGGTTGGTGAACGCCAGCAACGACGGAGCGTGCTTGAGGATGCCGCCGATGTACCAGCGGGCCAGATCGGACAGGCCGCCGTAGCCGTTCTCGTCGTAGAACAGCGGGTCGCCGCCGTTCCAGATCGAGCTGTGCACGTGCATGCCCGACCCGTTGTCACCGAAGATCGGCTTCGGCATGAAGGTCGCGGTCTTGCCGTTCACCCAGGCCACGTTCTTGACGAGGTACTTGAACTTCATGACGTTGTCGGCCGACTTCAGCATGGTGTCGAAACGCCAGTTGATCTCGGCCTGGCCCGCGGTGCCGACCTCGTGATGAGCACGCTCGACCACCAGGCCGACCGCCTCCATGTGCTTGACGATCTCGTCGCGCAGGTCACCGAAGTGGTCGATCGGGGCCACCGGGAAGTAGCCGCCCTTGTGCTTGACCTTGTAGCCGCGGTTGCCACCCTCCTCGACCCGTCCGGTGTTCCAGGCGCCGGCCTCGGAGTCGATCTGGTAGAACGACGTGTTCGCCTTGGTCTCGAAGCGCACGTCGTCGAAGACGTAGAACTCGGCCTCGGGCGCGAAGAACGCGGTGTCGCCGATTCCGGTGCTGGCGAGGTAGGCCTCGGCCTTCCGCGCGATGTTTCGCGGGTCGCGGCTGTAGGGCTCCTTCGTCAGCGGGTCGTGCACGAAGAAGTTGATGACCAGCGTCTTCGCCACGCGGAAGGGGTCGAGGAAGGCGGTCGTCGGGTCTGGCATCAGCGCCATGTCCGACTCGTGGATCTTCTGGAACCCCGTGATCGACGACCCGTCGAACGCGAGCCCGTCTTCGAACACCTCCGGGCCGAACGAACCGACGGGGACGGTGAAGTGCTGCATCACGCCCGGCAGGTCGCAGAACCGCACGTCGATCATCTCGACGCCCTCGTCCTTCACGAACGCCAGCAGGTCGTCGGCGCCTTTGAACATAGGTTTCCTCCAGTTCGGGGAACAGATCAGTGGTACGAACGCTATGCCCGTCGAATTGCTCGGGCGTTCCGTCCGTGTAACAGCGATGTTACGGCAGGCCTCCCCGGCCCCCGCCCCGCGTCCGCAGGAGATCCCCGCCCCGCGTCCGCAGGAGACTCCGCCCGGGCCGTGCCCCGCGTCCGCAGGAGACCCCCGCCCCGGGTCCCGGCCCCCGCGCCCCGGCGTACGACCTGGCCCGTCTGGCGTACGACCTGGTCAGGTTCGGCGTACGACGTGGTGATTCGGCCCCGTCAGGTCGTACGCCGTCAGACATGTCGTACGCCGGTCTGCGGCGGGCCGCCGTGGCCGGGCCGCGCGTCGCGGTGCCCGCGGTGGCATATCCTCGTGCAGCGTGAGCGGCGAGCCGAAGCTGGACGAGTATCCCGGGGCGACCATCGGGTTGCCGGCGGCCGGACGCGGGTCGCTCGCGTCGTGGCGGGCGAGAGTCGCGGCGATCCTCGTCGACTGGGCCGCGTCCATGGCGTTCGCCGCCGGTATGGTCGGGCCCGGCGCGATCACCGGGCACGACTGGCGTCCGTGGATTCCCTACCTGGTGTTCTTCGTCGAGGGGGCGGTGCTCACGGCCCTCACCGGGAGCAGCTTCGGCCAGCTTCTCGCGCGCATCGGGATCGTGCGGCTCGACCACAGACCCGTCGAATGGTGGCGCGCGGTGCTGCGCACGGCGCTCAAGTGCCTGGTGATCCCGGCGATCGTCGTCGGAGCCGAGCGGCGCGGGCTCGACGACCTCATGCTCGGGACGGTGGTCGTCACCCGTCGGTGACGCCGGCGCCGACCCGCGGTCGAGACTCAGAGGTGTTCGCTGGCCGCCAGCCACGCGTCTTCGAGGTCGGAGCGCTGAGTCTCCAGCCCGACGAGTTCGTCCTGGAGTCGCGCGAGTTCGGGGTAGTCGGACGCCGCCGCGGCCATTCTCTCGTGCACGCGCGTGATGCGGCGTTCGACCTTGTCGATCTGGCCTTCGAGGCGGGCGGCGTCCTTGCGTAGCTGGCGCAGTTCGGCGGTTGAGGGGCCCCCGGTGTCGTCGCGAGGTCGATCCGGCCCCGCGTCGCCACCAGCACCGGATGCGCCGGAGGGGGTGCGGGTGCGTCGGTGCTCGAGGTATTGCTCGACGCCGCCCGGCAGCATCACGCAACTGCCGTCGCCCATGAGCGCGTAGGTGACGTCGCACACCCGCTCGAGGAAGTACCGGTCGTGCGACACGACGATGAGGGTTCCGGGCCAGGTGTCGAGGTAGTCCTCGACGACCGTCAGGGTGTCGATGTCGAGGTCGTTGGTGGGTTCGTCGAGCAGCAGCACATTGGGTTCTCCGAGGAGCAGCCGCAACAGCTGCAGCCGGCGCCGTTCGCCACCGGACAGTTCGCCGATCCGGGTGACCAGCTTGTCGCCGGTGAACCCGAAGTCTTCGAGCAGGGTGGACGTCGCGGCATCCCGGCCGGTGGCCAGCCGGGTCTCGTTGCGCAGCCGGGTCACCGACTCGAGCACGCGCTCGTCACCGGCGAGTTCTCCGACGTGCTGGCTGAGGTGCCCCAGCCGGAGCGTCTTGCCCTGCTTGACCCGTCCCGAGGTCGGCTGCTGCTCACCGGCCAGCAGGTTGAGCAGGGTGGTCTTGCCCGACCCGTTGACGCCGACCAGCCCGATCCGGTCGCCGGGCCCGATGCTCCACGTGAGGTGGTCGAGCAGTTGGCGCCCGTCGGGCAGAGCCAGCCCAACGTCCTCGGCGTCGATGACGTCCTTGCCGAGGCGAGCGGTCGAGAACTGCGCGAGTTGCAGTTTGTCGCGGGGATCGGGTTCGTCGTAGATCAGTGCGTTCGCGGCGTCGATCCGGAATCGGGGCTTGCTGGTGCGCGCGGGCGCGCCACGCCGCAGCCAGGCGAGTTCCTTGCGCAGCAGGTTCCTGCGCCGCGCCTCCTTCGACGCCGCCTGCCGGGCGCGCTCGGCCCGGGCCAGCACGTACGCCGCGTAACCGCCGTCGTAGGAGTCGACGACCCCGTCGTGCACCTCCCAGATGCGGTTGCAGACCGCGTCGAGGAACCAGCGGTCGTGGCTCACGACGAGCATCGCGGTGCCGCGCTCCTGCAGCGCGTTGAGGTGGTTCGCCAACCACGAGACGGCCTCGACGTCGAGGTGGTTGGTGGGCTCGTCGAGCACCAGCAGGTCGTGGCCCGCGAGCATCAGCGCGACCAGCGCGACCCGGCGGCGCTCCCCGCCGCTGAGGCTGCCGGCATCGGCCTCGAGGGGGATGCCGACGAGCATCTCTTCGACGATCCGGCGCGTCTCGGCGTCGGCGGCCCAGGCGTGGTCTGGGCGCCCGCCGATGATCAGGTCACGAACGCTGTGCCCGGCACCACTCGTCTCGACCTGGCTGAGCACCCCGATGGACGCCCCCGCGCTGCGGGTGATCCGACCATCATCCGGTTCGACCGAGCCGGTGAGCAGCCCCAGCAGCGTCGACTTGCCGTCGCCGTTGCGTCCGACGACGCCGATGACGTCACCCGACCCCAGGCCGAGGCTCACCTCGTCGAGCAGGATCCGGGTTCCGTAGCCCTTGCTGATGGACTCCGCGTTGATGAAGTTCGTGCCGGCCACGCGCTCAGCGCCCGCGCAGCGCCTTGCGGGCACCCTTGACGTTCATCGGGCCCTTGGGGACGCCGCCCAGCCGCGGCCGGACATTGTCGAGGGCGCGCACCCGGCGGTCGATGTCTTCGATCTGCGCCTTGTCGTAGGTCTTGGGCAGCTTGCGGATATGGTCGGTCAGCTTGGTGAGCGGCACCTCGCCGTCTCCCTCACCCATGACGATGGTGATGATGTGCAGGTTGTGCCCGGCGCTGGCGTGACGCTTGGTCTCGGTGACCAGCATCTGCCGCACCCGTCGGGCGTTGCCCTCACCGACCAGCACCACGCCGCCCGGCCCGACGGCCCGGTGGATCACGTCGAATTCACGGGTGGCGTTGATCGCCGGGGTCGACGACCAGCCCTTGGGGAGCATCTCGAGCGCCACCTGCGCGGAGCCCGGTCTGCCCCCGGACGCGGGAGTAGGTGGCCCGCTTGATCTCCCGGTTGAACAGCAGCAGCGCCACGATCATGCCCGCGGAGATGCCGAGCATCGTCCACAACAGCAGCGGGCTGACGAACGCCCCGACAACGCTGAACACGACGATCGGGCCGAGGAACCCCCCGGCCAGGATCCACGGGAACCGTGGGTTCTCCTTCGCCGTGAGCTTGTACATCTCCCGGATCTGACGCCATTGGCCCCAGTCGTGCGGGTCTGAGGAGTTCTTCTTGCGCTGCTTCTCGGCCTTGACCGCAGCCTTCTGTTGCCGGGCGAGTTCCTTGGCCTTCTCGCTTGCCATGCGTGCTCCGGATCGTCGAATCGTGCCCCGGGGGTGCCGGGAGTGTGGTCAGCATGATACTTCGCCGGGACGCGGGTGGCCCGCGCGGGTGATCGCGTCCCGGGGACGCCGAAGGGGCCGATCCGTGCAGGACCGGCCCCAACGGATGAAGGGAGGCTCAGATCTCGGTGGCGAAGTCTCCACCCTCGAGGCGCTGCTTGACCGCGCTGAGGAAACGGGCCGCGTCGGCGCCGTCGACCAGGCGGTGGTCGTAGCTGAGGGACAGGTACATCATGTCGCGGACCGCGATCGAGTCGTTGCCGAACTCGTCGGTCACGACCACCGGGCGCTTGACGAGGGCGCCGGTGCCGAGGATCCCGACCTGCGGCTGGTTGATGATCGGCGTGTCGAACAGGGTGCCCGCCGACCCGTAGTTGGTGATCGTGAAGGTGCCACCGGTGAGTTCGTCGGGGGTGACCTTGCTCGCCCGGGCGCGGGAGGCGAGGTCGGCGATCTTCTTCGCGAGCCCGGTGATGTTGAGGTCGCCGGCCTCCCGGATCACCGGGACGATCAGCCCGCGGTCGGTGTCGACCGCGATGCCGATGTGCTCGGCGTCGTGGTAGCTGATGGTGCCGGCGTCGAGATCCATTTCGGCGTTGACCTTGGGGAACTGCTTGAGCGCTTCGACGACCGCCTTGGTGATGAACGGCAGGTACGACAGACCCACCCCCTCACGCTTGCGGAACTCGTCCTTCATCGACGCGCGCAGCTTCGAGATGGCGGTGAGGTCTACCTCGACGGTGGCGGTGAGCTGGGCCGAATTCTGCAACGACTCCATCATCCGGCGGGCGATGGTGGCGCGCATCCGGCTGATCTTCTCGGTGGTGCCGCGCTTCGACGACTGGTCGGCGGACGCCGTGGGCTTCGCGGCGGCGGGCGCGGCGGCCGGGCCGGCGCGGCCGGCCGACTTCTTCGCCTCGGCGGCGGCCAGCACATCCTGCTTGCGGATGCGCCCGCCGACGCCGGTGCCGGTGACGGTGGCGAGGTCGACGCCGTTCTCGGCCGGCCAGTTTGCGCACCAGCGGGGTGACGTAGACCGGCTCATCGGATGCCGTCGGCCCGTTGCGGCGAGGCGGCGGGGCCGGCGCGCCGCGGGAGCAGGTGCCGCGGGCGCCGCGGCGGGCGGTGCCGGAGTCGGGGCTGCGGGCGCAGCCGGGGCCTGTGCCGCGGGAGCGGGTGCCGCGGGAGCAGGTGCTCGAGGGAGCAGGTGTCGCGGGGGCGGCCGGAGCGGCCGGTGCGCAGCGGCCTGCGCCGACGGCTCGCCGACGACGCCGAGCACCGCGCCGACCTCGGCGACCTGGTCTTCGTTCACCCGGATCTCGAGCAGCACGCCGGCGGCGGGCGAGGGGATTTCGGTGTCGACCTTGTCGGTGGACACCTCGAGCAGGGGCTCGTCGGCCTCGACGCGCGTCTCCGACCGCCTTCAGCCAGCGGGAGACCGTGCCCTCGGTGACCGACTCGCCGAGCGCGGGGAGCACGACGTCGGTGCCGGACGCGGACGGCGTGGGCGCTGAGGCGCTCGGCGGTGCCGCGGGCGCGGACGGCCGGGTGCCGGGCTCGACCGCGCCGGGGGCGTCGGTGGTCGTGGCCTGCTGCGGCGGGGCCTGGGCGACGGCCTCGGGCGCGGGAGCGGGGCGCAGCCGGGTGCGGGTGCGCCGCCTGCGGCGCCGGCTGGGTCGCCTCGCTCTCTTCGCCGATGACCCCGAGCACGGCGCCGACTTCGGCGACCTCGTCCTCGTTCACCCGGATCTCGAGCAGCACGCCGGCGGCGGGGGAGGGGATTTCGGTGTCGACCTTGTCGGTGGACACCTCGAGGAGTGGCTCGTCGGCGTCGACGCGGTCACCGACCGCCTTGAGCCAGCGGGAGACGGTGCCTTCGGTGACGCTTTCCCCGAGGGCCGGGAGAGTGACTTCGGTCGACATGTTGAGTGGTCGCTCCTTCGCGGGTGATCCAGGCGTGAGCCCAAGTGTCGTGGCCAGTGGGACTGTGGTCCCGTTCATCGTTCGTCGCCAGCCTATCCCCACCTCACGATAATCCGCAGTCCGGCGGCGGGGTGCCGCCGGGAGCGGATCGGCGCCTCACCCGTGGCTGTGCAGCGGCTTTCCTGCGAGCGCCATCATGGCCTCGCCCAGCGCCTCGTCGAGGGTGGGATGGGCGTGCACGAGCTGAGCCACCTCGTCGGCGTGCGCCTCCCACGAGACGCTCAGTTGGGCCTCCCCGACGAGGTCGCTCACCCGTTCGCCGATCATGTGGACGCCGACCACCGGCCCGTCGTGCAGGGCGACCACCTCCACGAACCCCTGGGTGCGCAGGATCTGTGCCTTCGCGCTGCCCGTGAGGTCGTACCTCACCGTGTCGATCGGCGCGTCCGGGTGGGCGGCACGGGCCTGATCGACGGTCAGACCAACCGAGGCCACCTCGGGATTGGAGTAGGTGACCCGGGGGATCAGGTGGTCGGGGGTCAGCCGGGGTCGCAGATCGCCGCGGCCGGACAACTGCGCGATCCGTTCGGCCACGTGGATCCCGTGTCCGAACCCGCGGTGCGCCAGTTGGGGCCCCTTGACGAGGTCGCCGACGGCGTAGACGCCGGAGACGTTGGTGGCGAGGTGGTCGTCGACCCGCACCCAGCCGCCCTCGTCGAGCGCGATGCCCGCCTCGACGAGACCGACGCCGTCGCTCACGGGTTCTCGTCCGACGGCCACGAGCAGCAGGTCGGCGGCGAGCACCTCGCCCGTGGCCAGGCGCACCTGCACCTCGCCGTCGGTGACCTCGGCGGACGCGACGGCGGTGGCGGTGCGAACCGTGATGCCGCGGCGGGTGAACGCGCGGGTGAGCGCCTGGGAGATCTCGGGGGCCTCACCCGGCACGAGCCGGTCGAGTGCCTCGACGACGGTGACGTCGACGCCGAAACTCGTCCAGGCCGAGGCCAGCTCGACGCCGATGACGCCCCCTCCGAGCACGATCGCCGTGCGCGGAAGGTGGTGGAGCCACAGGGCGTCGTCGCTCGTCATGATGTGCTCATGGTCGATCGGGAGACCCAGTGTGCGCGGTCGGGACCCGGTGGCGACCACCACGTGCCGCGCCTCCAACCGGTTGTCGCCGACGACGACCGCGATCCCCGCGTCGTCGCGCACGAGCCTCCCGGTGCCCTCGATGACCCGGATCCCCCTGCTGGCCACGAGGCCGGCCAGGCCGGTATGCAACTTCTTCACCACCGAGCCCGAGTAGTCGCGCAGTCGTTCGGCGTCGACACCCTCGATCGAGGCGATCACGCCGACATCGCCGGCGTGGCGGGCCGCGTCGGCCACCTCGGCGGCGTGCAACAGCGCCTTGGCGGGGACGCATCCGCGGTGCAGGCAGGTGCCCCCGACCTTGTCCTTCTCGACGAGGGCCACACGCCGGCCCAATTGGGCGGCGCGCAGGGCACAGGCGTAACCGCCGCTGCCGGCGCCGAGGACGACAAGATCGAACGAAGCTGTCATGCCCGTCATTGTCTCCCATCGAGGTGGGGCCGCGCCCGTTCGCCGGGTTGACGTACCGCTCAGCCGGCGAGTGACGCGGCCAGCGCGACGAGCGTGCGGACCGAATGTCCGGTGCCACCCGCGGGCACGTGATCGTAGGGGTCGTGGGCGTTGAACGCCGGACCGGCGATGTCGAGGTGGGCCCAGGACAGCTCTCCCACGAACCTCTGCAGGAAGGCGGCCGCGGTGAGCGCGCCGCCCGAGCGCGTGCCACTCGACTTCATGTCGGCGACCAACGAGTCGAGGGAGGCTCGCAGGTGCTGGGGGATCGGCAGTTGCCAGAAGTCCTCGCCGGCGAGTTCGGCGGCGTCGAGCACCAGCGCGGCGGTCTCGTCGTCGGAGGCCATGAGCCCGGCGACCCGGTCGCCGAGGGCGACCACGCAGGCGCCGGTGAGTGTGGCGACGTCGATGACGAGGTCGGGCTTGTCTTCGCCGGCGCGGGCCAGCGCGTCGGCCATCACCAGTCGCCCCTCGGCGTCGGTGTTGGCGTTCTCGACGGTCTGGCCGCCGTACATGGTGAGCACGTCACTGGGGCGGTAGGCGCTGCCCGACGGAAGGTTTTCGGCCATCGCCGCCCAGGCGGTGACCTTCACCTGGATGCCGAGCTGGGCGATCGCCCGGGTGGCCGCGATCACCGCCGCCGCACCCGCCATGTCGGACTTCATCGTGTACATGCCCTCGGCGTTCTTGATATCGAGGCCGCCGGAGTCGAAGGTGATGCCCTTGCCGACGAGGGCGAGGTGGAATTTCGCGCCGCGCGG
Source organism: uncultured Actinomycetota bacterium (assembly GCA_963798885.1). Classification (GTDB taxonomy): domain Bacteria; phylum Actinomycetota; class Actinomycetes; order Propionibacteriales; family Propionibacteriaceae; genus JAJYQH01. The sequence continues at coordinate 295,418 of CAWCUX010000002.1, forward strand.
CGCCCACGAGGCGCGAAGCAGCCGCGGCCCCCGGGCCGACCCGCCGCCCACCGCGGAGATGCCTCCGTATCCCTGCTCGCGAAGCTGATTGTCGTCGAGCACCTCGACGCCGACCCGGGTCGCCTTGAGCGACTCGCGCGCCGCCGCCGCGAAGCTCTCGGGATACAGCAGGTTGGCCGGGGTGTTGACCCAGTCGCGGGCCAGCAGCACGTTGGCGGCCACGATCCGCCCCACATCGACCGCCTGCTTGAGTTCGCCGCCCGTCGACCGCGCGATCACCTCGACCGAGCGCACGCGGGCCTCCTGCGGAGCGGCGGTGAGCTTGGCGTAGGTGTAACTGCCGAGCAGCGCGCCCTCGACGCAGGCCTTGACCTGTTCGGCGTCCCCCGCCCCGGCCGACACGGCGAGGTGGATCGGACCCGACGACGCCCCGACGATGGCCCGCACCGCGGCACCGACCGCACGGCGCACCGACTCGGGGGAGTCCTCCGTGTCGCCGACCCCCGCCAGCGCCACCAGCGGCACCGTCGGCAGCAGCGTGACAGACCCCTGCTTGCCGTGTGCGCCGAGCGCGCGGGCGAGGTCGAGCAGCCTGCGGCCACCCTGCTTGCGCACCAGGTTGTCGACCTCGTCACCACCGACCAGCCTGATCGTGCCCTCGGACGAGGCGAGGCCGACGACCACGGCCGTGACCTGCTTGGTCATCGACTTGCGGATGCTGAGCTCGGGGATCTCGACGGTGCTCGGCACCGACGGGGCGGCAGTTGCCATGGTCACGAAACTCCCTCTGTGGTCGGCGGCCAGGGGCCGGATGCGGGCGTCAGCGGGCGGACACGCGTCAAGACGCGGGCCTTCACCAGGTGGACGCGCACTCAGGCTATCGCCACCCGTGGACAGTCCCCGCGGCTGGAGCGTGCCGCGCGCGGCCGATGGTGCGCCAGCGATTGGACGGTGGGATATGTTCGCCGGAGGATGTCACGCACGCGACGCGGCATCCATGTAGTGATCCGAGCGGCAGCGACGAGGAGGGACCCATGGGCCAGGACCCGCAGCGGTCCGTGCTGCATGCACGGCACGCCGAGTTGGGGGCGAAGTTCGCCGAGTTCGGGGGCTGGCTCATGCCGCTCGAGTACGCGGGCGGAGGGGTTCTCGCCGAGCACGCCGCGGTGCGCGACGGTGTGGGGATCTTCGACGTCTCGCACCTCGGCACCCTCATCGTGCGCGGGCCGGACGCCGTCGGGGCGCTGAACCGGGTTCTCACCAACGACCTGCGCCGCATCGGTCCGGGGCGCGCCCAATACAGCATGCTGTGCGCCGACGACGGCGGGGTCATCGACGACCTCATCTGCTACATCCGGGCCGACGACCACGTGCTCGTGATCCCCAACGCCGGCAACGCCGCCACGGTAGCGGCCGTGCTCGCGGTGGCCGTCGGCGATGCGATCACGGTGAGCAACGTGCACCGCGACTACGCGATCATCGCGGTGCAGGGTCCCTCGTCCGACGACGTGGTGGCCGCAGTCGGGCTGCCGGTGAACATGGACTACATGGCGTTCGATCCGCTCACCCGCGATGGGGTCGACCTCACCGTCTGCCGCACCGGCTACACGGGCGAGAAGGGCTACGAGATCGTCGTGCCCGCATCGGGTGCCGTCGGCATCTGGGACGCCGTGATGGAGGCCGGCGCGGCGCACGGCATCCTGCCGTGCGGGCTAGGGGCACGCGACACCCTGCGCACCGAGATGGGATATTCGCTGCACGGACACGAGATCAGCCCCGAGATCAACCCGGTCGAGGCCGGACTCACCTGGGCGGTCGGCTGGTCGAAGGACTCCTTCCACGGTGCTGACGCGCTGCGACGCATCCGCTCCGAGGGTCCGTCCCGCCGGGCCCGCGGGCTGCTCGCACTCGGCCACGGCATCCCGCGGCCCGGCATGACGGTCGTGGACGCCGACGGCGACGACCTGGGCGTGGTGACGTCGGGCACGTTCTCCCCGACCCTGCGCACCGGCATCGCCCTCGCGCTGCTGCGTCCCGACGTGGCCGTCGACAGCGAGGTGGGTGTCCGGGTGCGCAACCGGGTCGAGGCGTTCCGCGTGGTCAAGCCCCCGTTCGTGACGCCCGGCGTCCGGGAGGGCTGATCAGGTGGCGGTTCTTTGGTCCTGGCGACGGGTCGCGCACCTGGTCGTCGCCGTAATCGGTGTGGGGGTGATGATCTGGGCTGCGGTCGCCCTGTCCCATCCGCGCATCAGCTGCCACGGGGTGGAGATGCATCCGGGCGACGAGTGCGCGACGAGCAGCTTCTCCCAGGTGGGTGCGGGCAAGGCGAAAACCTACGAGGAGCTGCTGCAGAACGCGCGGATGGCCCAGCCGCTGATGGTGGGCATCGGGGCCCTCGTCTCGGGCTTCGGCATCGCACTGCTCGTCCAGGATGTCCGGCGCGACCGGGTCACTCCGTCAACGGCATCGGACCGTAGACCAGCCGATCGCCCTCGACCAGGGTGACCTCCTCGACCCCCTGGTCGAGGAGGTCCTCCCAGTGGCCGGTGAGCCACGCTTCGGCCGACTGCTGATCGTCGAACGACGGCTCGAGGTCGGGGTCGAGCCCCGGGTCGGGTTGGGGGGTCCATCGGAAGGCCATGAAGCCGACGCTATCTGAGCTGGCGATGGGCAGGGCCCGCGGCGCGGACGGGGATCGGCACGACCGGGGCGGTCAGTACGAGTCGCCGCGGCTGATCCGCGGGGCCGGACGCCGGAACCTGCGGATGGTGATCATCCGGTTCATCATCTCCATGAGCAGTCCCCGACGTCGCGCGGTGGGGATCCGGCGGCGCAACTCGGTCTTGAAGCGCGACCACATCCAGGCGATGTTCACCACCATGCCGAGGAAGATCGCCGTCATGACCAGGCTCGTGATCATCGACGCCACCGGCCACTGTGCGGCCCCGATGCTGATGGCCATGTCGATGATCGCCAACGGGATGATGAACTCGGTGAAGGTCCACCGGGAGTCGACGTAGTCGCGCAGCAGCAGTCGTTCGGGGGTCGACTCGGTGACCTCCCACCGGCGCTGGCGTTCGAGACGGTCGGCCATCCGCGACTGGGCGCGCTGCTGCTTCGGGGTCAGCGTCGGGTGCAGGCGTTCCATCCTCGCGGCCTGCGCTTCGGCGCGGCTCGGGGTGGGGCGCCCCTTCCGGGCCGGTGCCTCCGTGGTGTCGGTGACGTCGGCTTCGGCGGGCGAATCGGCGCTGACGGGAGACTCAGGGACGGTTCGCGTCGACTTCTGCTTGATCGGCTCGTGCTTACCCTGCTCGTAGGGGCGGAACAATCCCACGGTGCGTCCTCGTCGGTCTCGGGTGGTGCGGATGTGGTCACGGCGGCGTTCCGGCCCATCCTACCGGGGACGCCACCGCGAGCCGACGCGCCGTGCGGCGGCCCCGGTCGTGCCCGGAATGCGCGCCGCGCTCCTGGCGCGGAACGCGGCGCTGGCTAGAGTGGTGGTGCGCTCTCATCGGACGGGGCATCGGTCGCCAAGCTCCACCGCTTGTATCGCGACAGCAGCACACAGCTTCATCCACGGAAGGACTGCCCCATGGCTGGCTTTTTCTCTCGGCTTGCGTTGATCTTCCGGTCGAAGGCCGATAAGGCCCTCGACCGGGTCGAAGACCCCCGCCAGACCCTCGATTACTCCTATCAACGTCAGCTCGAGTTGCTGCAGAAGGTGCGCCGTGGTGTTGCCGACGTCGCGACCAGCCGCAAGCGGGTCGAGCTGCAGGCTCAGCAGATGCAGGCCGAGATGCAGAAACTGACCCTGTCGGCGCAGCGGGCGCTCGAGGCAGGTCGTGAAGATCTCGCCCGCGAGGCCCTCACCCGCAAGTCGGCGCTGCAGGCGCAGCTCGCAGACCTGCAGACCCAGCATGCGACCCTCCAGTCCGAGGAGGAGAAGCTGGTGCGGGCGAGTACTCGCCTGCAGGCGAAGGTCGACGCGTTCCGCACCCGCAAGGAGACCATCAAGGCCACTTATTCGGCGGCCGAGGCGCAGACCCGGATCAACGAAGCCTTCACCGGGATCAGCGAGGAGATGGGCGACGTCGGGCTGGCGATCCAGCGCGCCGAGGACAAGACCCTGCAGTTGCAGGCGCGAGCCTCCGCCGTCGACGAACTGTTGGCCAGTGGCGCCCTCGAAGACTCGACCGGCACCTACAAGGATGACATCACCCGCGAGCTCGACAGCCTGGCCTCCGACGCCTCCGTCGAGAACGAACTGGCGGCCCTGAAGTCGCAGATCGCGGTCACGGCAGGCTCGCAGCAGGTCAACGAGATCACCAGCGCACCCGAGGCCGCCCCCCGCGCCGAGCAGTCGTCCGGCCAGGACACCGCGACTGCGTCCGAGGCCGACGCGCAGCCCGCGTCGCAGTCATCCGAGGACGAACGATGATCGTCCGGATCCTTTCCGAGGGCCAATGGGTGCTCGATGACGATGCTCTGCCCGAACTGAACGACCTCGACAGCGCCGTGGAGGCCGCCGTCCAGTCCGGCGATCAGTCCGGTCTCACCCGCTCGCTCACCGTGCTGCTCGCTCGGGTGCGGGAACTGGGCCGGCCGGTTCCCGACGAGATGCTGGTCGACTCCGACCTGATCCTTCCCGACGACGATGCCAGCCTTGCCGAGGTGCGCGACCTGCTCGGCGAGAGTACCGACGGGCTGGTGCCCGGTTGAGCCGACAGGTGGCCGTCTGCGTCGAGCAGATGTGCGGCGTGTCGTCGCGTGCCGCTGGAACCGCGGTCGCCCGTGCGTTCGCCGCGCAGGGCGCCCAGTGTGCGGTGATCCCTGTGGGCCTGCCCGGCGGCGGAGCCGCGACGGCGATCGCCGACATCCTCGAAGCGCCGCTCGACGCCCTGCTGGTTGCCGACGAGGGAACCGCCGAACTGGCCGCTGCCGGGGAGCGGGCCGTGTTGCTGGTGTCGCCACGGGCGGGTTCGGGGCCGTTCGACACGTCGTCGGCGATCGTCGGACGCTCGGTCGCCGCGGCACTTGAGGCCAGTCCCCTGATCCGTGAGCTGTACATCGACATCGCCCCCGTCGACTCGGGCGACTGCGCGTGGCACGACGGGGGAGCCGGCTTCCTGGGCGCCCTGGGCGCGGCGGCCGATGCTCCGCTGGATGGTGGGGTGTCGGGTCTGGGCGGCATCGCCGGCATCGACCTGCGGGCGGCGCAGGAGGTGCTCGCGGGCAGGCGTCTGGTGTTGGTGGCCTCCCGCGATGACGCCGAGGCGCCCCTCACCGGGCTCAGAGGCATCACGTCCCGGCTCGGGTCGCGTGACGACGTCACGCTCGAACGCCAGCTCGCGGTCGACACGGCCCTGCAACACCTGGCCGATGCCTGTCGGGCGGCCGGTGGGCCGGTCAGCGGCATCGCCCGCGGTGGCGCGGCCCACGGTGGTCTCGGGTTCGCGGTGCTCAGCCTCGGTGGCCGGGTGCAGCGGGGTCTCGAGGCGTGCTCCGATCTCACCGGGCTGCCCGACACGCTGCGCCGTGCCGACCTCATCGTCACCGGCTGCGACGAACTCGATTTCGGACGGTGGGACAAGACCGCGGTGCTCGAGATCGCGGCGCTGGTGAACGCCGAGGTCCCGATCGTCGCGCTGGCGCGCCAGAACCACATCACCGCCCGCGAGTTGCGTAGTCAACTCATCGAGTCCGCGCACTCGCTGCGCGTCGAGCCCGCCCGATCACCGAGCGACGCCGAGCGGGACAGGGTCATGAGCGACATCACCGCGGCCACCCTGGCTGTGGCGGTGTCCTGGTTCCCCCCGGAACGGCGTCCTTCGTCGATCTGACCGGCCGACCGCTCGATCCCATTTCGGTCGACGGCGCCGGGCCGGGTACGCTGACCGCAGCGGTGCCCGCGCCGCAGGCGGGTCCACCGGGCCCGCACCCGGCCAGAGTCGGAATAAGCTCATCCGTTCAGCGGTTGAGCCGATCATCCTGCTGGGCCGGGCGTTCGGCACCCACCCGGGGTCCGGCCCGCGCCGGATCGACACAGCACATCGCCATGAGGAGTGCATATGACTGACATCGTCACCGACGAGATCCGCATCCAGGACGCCGGCACGACTGGGGTGGTCCTCACCGACGTCGCCGCGGCCAAGGTCAAGAGCCTGCTCGACGCCGAGGGTCGGGACGACCTGTTCCTGCGCCTCGCCGTGCAGCCGGGCGGCTGCTCCGGGCTTCGCTACGAGCTGTACTTCGACGCCCGTCGTCTCGACGGCGACGTGGTCAACTCCTTCGGCGGCGTCGACGTGGTCACCGACAAGATGAGCGCCCCCTACCTCAGCGGGGCGAGCATCGACTTCGTCGACACCATCGAGAAGCAGGGATTCACCATCGACAACCCGAACGCCCAGGGCTCGTGCGCCTGCGGTGACTCGTTCCACTGATCGAATCACCCGCCGGATCACGGCTGCGGCACCCGCGACGGTCCACTCCTCGATCTCATGAGATGCGACGGGGTGGGCCGTATGCATTAGTCTTTCCCACGAATAGGGTGGCGAAGGCCGCGCGGGCGTGATCCAGCGCATCAGTGGCGCTGCGGTGCATCCGCAGGGCCGATCCTTCGCCCATCAACCGACGTGGAAGGCGTGAGGTGGCTCTCCAACTTCAGGACGTGAGAAGGCGCTGGCGCAAAGCGGCATTGGTCGTGGTCGTGGCCACGACGTCGGTCGCTCTCAGCGGGTGCAGCTCCAGCCTCGCCGAACAGGCCAAGCGTATCGGCATGGTTCCGCCGGCCAGCAGCCGGGCCCCCTATATGGAGCGGCTGTGGCAGGGGGCGTGGATCGCGGCGGGCGTGGTCGGCGTCCTGGTGTGGGGCCTGATGTTCTACGCCGCCATCAAGTGGCGTCGCAGGAAGGGCGATCCGGAGGTTCCGAAGCAGACCAAGTACCACTTGCCCCTCGAATTGCTGTACACCCTCATCCCGATCCTCATCGTCGGTGTGCTGTTCTTCTACACGGTGCGCACCCAGGACAAGGTGCTGGCGAAGGACAAGGCGCCCGATCACACGATCCACGTGCTCGCGCAGAAGTGGTCCTGGTCGTTCAGCTACCTGGAGGCCGACAATCCCAAGGTCGGCGCCGTGGTCCACACGGTCGGCAGCCTGCAGCACCACCCCGACCTCTACCTGCCGCTCGGCCAGTCGGTGCGCTTCGACATCACCTCCGCCGACGTCGACCACTCTTTCTACATCCCGGCGTTCTACTTCAAGCTGGACGCCATCCCGGGCCACCCGAACTCGTTCGACCTCACACCGACCAGGCTCGGCACGTTCGACGGCAAGTGCGCCGAACTGTGTGGCACCTACCACTCGCAGATGCTGTTCACCGTGCACGTGGTGACCCCGGCGCAGTACTACCAGCACCTGCAGCAGTTGAAGGCCGCCGGACAGACGGGTGACTACCTCGGTCCGGTCGCGCCCTCGGCGGTCCAGTCCGGAAACCTTCAGGAGGGCAAGTGACCACTCTGCACCGAACCGTCGCCCCGAGCGGTATCGGAGTGCGGCGCCGTGAGAACAACAGCCTCGGCAGGTTGTTCACCGAGTACATGATGACGACCGATCACAAGAAGATCGGCAACCTGTACTTCGTGACGACGTTCGTCATGTTCCTCATCGGCGGTGTCCTCGCCCTGCTCATCCGACTGGAACTGGCCGAGCCCGGCATGCAGTTCATGAGCCCGGAGACCTACAACCAGCTGTTCACGATGCACGGCACGATCATGCTGCTGCATGTTCGCGACGCCGCTGTTCTCCGGGTTCGCGAACGCGATCATGCCGCTCCAGATCGGTGCCCCCGACGTGGCGTTCCCGCGCCTCAACATGCTGAGCTACTGGCTCTACCTGTTCGGCTCCATCACCGTCCTCGCCGGGTTCCTCACCCCCGACGGTGCGGCGAGCTTCGGCTGGACCGCCTACGCGACCCTGTCGTCGGAGGTCAACTCTCCCGGGGCCGGTGGCGACCTGTGGATCATGGGCCTGTACGTCATGGGCCTCAGCACGATCCTCGGGTCGGTGAACTTCGTCACGACGATCATCACGATGCGCGCCCCCGGCATGACCATGTTCCGGATGCCGATCTTCACCTGGAACATCCTCGTGACCTCGATCCTCGCCCTGATCGTCTTCCCGGTGCTCGCGGCCGGGCTGCTCGTGCTCGGTGCCGACCGAATGCTCGGGGCACATATCTTCGACGCCGCCTCGGGCGGCCCGATCCTGTGGCAGCACCTGTTCTGGTTCTTCGGTCACCCCGAGGTCTACATCGTCGCGCTGCCCTTCTTCGGCATCATCACCGAGATCATTCCGGTGTTCAGCCGCAAGCCGGTGTTCGGTTACCTCGGACTCGTGTTCGCCACCTTGTCGATCGCCGCGCTGTCGGTGTCTGTGTGGGCCCACCACATGTTCGTCACCGGTGTGGTCAACCTGCCGTTCTTCTCGCTCATGACGTTCCTCATCGCCGTGCCCACAGGGGTGAAGTTCTTCAACTGGATCGGCACGATGTGGGGCGGATCGATCACGTTCTCGACGCCGATGGTCTGGTCGATGGGCTTCCTCACCACGTTCCTGTTCGGCGGACTCACCGGCGTCATCCTCGCGAGCCCGCCGCTCGACTTCAACGTGTCCGACACCTACTTCGTCGTGGCGCACTTCCACTACGTGTTGTTCGGCACCGTGGTGTTCGCGATGTTCGCCGGCTACTACTTCTGGTGGCCCAAGTTCACCGGACGAATGCTCAACGAGACCTGGGGCAAGATCCACTTCTGGACGTTGTTCGTCGGTTTCCACACCACGTTCCTCGTGCAGCACTGGCTGGGCATCGAGGGCATGCAGCGACGGATCGCCGACTATGACCCGAGCACGGGCTACGCCCTGCTCAACCAGGTGTCGACGTTCGGGGCGTTCCTGTTGGGCGCGTCGTTCATCCCGTTCTTCTGGAATTTGTGGATCAGTCGGAATTCGCCCAAGGTCGATGTCGACGACCCGTGGGGCTGGGGACGCTCGCTCGAGTGGGCGACCTCGTGCCCCCCGCCCCGGCACAACTTCACCCGGATGCCGCGGGTGCGCTCGCCGTACCCGGCCTTCGACCTCATGCATCCCGACTACGCCGATGCCGTACTGCACGCTCCGGCGCACTCCGATGAGCTCGAGGGGGCCGACCGATGAAGTTCGAACGCAATGTGTTCGGCGGTCTGATGCTGTTCTTCACGATCGTCGCGCCGGTGTACTGGTTCACCACCTACGAGATCGTCGGAGCGGTGGCCCTTCTCCTCACGGCGATGCTTTTCGCGTTCGTGGTGGGCTACATCGCCGTCATCGGACGCAAGATCGACATGCGTCCCGAGGACAACCCCGAGGGGCAGATCTACGAAGGGGCCGGCGAACTCGGGTTCTTCCCGCCCCAGAGCATCTGGCCGTTCTGGCTGGCGCTCACCATCACCCTGACAGTGCTCGGCCCGATCTTCGGCTGGTGGATCAGCATCGTCGGCTTCGGCCTCGGCATGTGGGCGTTGGCGGGCTTCGTCTACGAGTTCTACCGAGGCGACTACGCGCACTGATGCGCGTCAGCCGGTTCACCACGACCGGTTGAGCGGCAACCCCTCGTTGTACCCGCTCGACGACTGCACGCCGACGAGCGCCTTCTCGTGGAATTCGGCGAGGGTGCGGGCGCCGGCGTAGGTGCAGGCCGAGCGCACACCGGAGGTGATCCAGTCGACGAGGTCCTCCACGCCCGGACGTTCGGGGTCGAGGTACATGCGCGACTGCGAGATCCCCTCCTCGAACAAGCCGGCCCTGGCCCGCTCGAAGGCGCTCTGGGTGCGGGTTCGGTGGCGCACCGCGCGCGCACTGGCCATGCCGAACGATTCCTTGTACGAGCGACCCTCGTGGTCGACCTGCATGTCGCCGGTCGACTCGTACGTGCCGGCGAACCACGAGCCGATCATCACGCTGCCGGCTCCGGCCGCCAGGGCGAGCGCGACGTCGCGGGGATAGCGCACCCCGCCGTCGGCCCAGACGGACGCCCCAACGCTCTCGGCGGCCTCGGCGCAGTCGAGCACGGCGCTGAACTGGGGTCGTCCGACGCCGGTCTGCATCCGGGTGGTGCACATCGCGCCCGGGCCGACGCCGACCTTGAGGACATCGGCCCCCGCTTCGGCCAGGTCGAGCACTCCCGCGGGTGTGACCACATTGCCCGCGACGATCGGCACGCGCTGGCCCGTACGGGCGGCGAACTCGTCGCGCTGGGGGAGCACCGCCTGCAGGGCGTCGAGCATCCGCTCCTGGTGCCCGTGGGCGGTGTCGAGTACGAGGCAGTCGCTGCCGACCTCCAGCAACTGACGCGCGCGCCCGCCGACATCACCGTTGATGCCGACCGCGGTGCCGATCCGGAGGCGCCCCTCGCGATCGACGGCGGGCCGGTAGAGCTCCGAGCGCAGGGCGCCCCTTGAGGTCATGAGGCCGCGCAGCCGGCCGTCGGCCACGGCCAGCGCGACCTTCTGGTGGTGCTCGGACAGGAGGTCGAACACCTCCTGTGGCGATTGGTCGGGGCTCACGAGGATGAGGTCGCGGGTCATCACCTCGTGCACCTGGGCGAACCGGTCGACTCCCTGGGTCTCCGCGGGGGAAACGATCCCGATCGGTGCGCCGTCGTCGACGACGATCACGACGCCGTGCGCCCTTTTGGGTAGGAGGCCCATCGCCTCACCGACCGTGGCCGACGGGTCGACCGTGATGGGCGTGTCGAAGCGGGTGTCGGCCCCCTTGACCCTGCGGATCGCCTGGGCGACGACATCGGTGGGGATGTCCTGGGGGATGATCGCGATGCCACCCCGCCGGGCGATGGTCTCGGCCATCCGACGGCCGCTGATCGCCGTCATGTTGGCGACGACGAGCGGTGTCGGGGTGGCGAGTCCGTCGGTGGAGGTGAGATCGACATCGAGTCTCGAGGCCACCGACGAGCGGTTGGGGGCCATGAACACATCGCTGTAGGTCAGGTCGTACGACGGCTTCTCGGTGATGAAACGCACCTGGACATTCTTCCAGATCTGGGCCGTCGTACCCTCCACCGTGGGCCGCGCAGCGGTGAGGAGGTCAGTTGTCCGCCTCACCGCTGGGCAGGGCCGACTGCCCGTGGTGATGGGCCTCAGCGATCTCGTCCCGGGTGGGCTTGGCGAGGTTGTCGGCGAGGAACCACCGGCTGAGGGCCGCGCGACGCTTGCTGACCACCGCACCACGGTGGGGCACACCGTTGCTGCCCGCACCCTCGGAGGGGTCGAGCACGTCGAGTTCGTTGTGCTGGGTGAGCACGAACGCCTCGTCGACCGTGATCGGCTCGTGGGGCTCGTAGAAGCCGCCGTCGGGCCTGCGGATGATGGTGCCGGTCTCGGAGCCGTGCAGCACCCTCTCCTGGTCACGGCGTTGCAGCCAGATGCACGTGCGCTTGGTCACGTGATAGGCGATCACCGGGGCGACGAACACGGCCACCCGCATGAACCGGGTGATCGACTCGAGGCTCAGCGAGAATTGGGTGGCGATGATGTCGTTGCCGCCGGCGATCCAGAACATCGCGTAGCAGGTCATGCCCGCGACACCCAGCGCTGTGCGGGTGGGCACATTGCGCGGGCGGTCGAGCAGGTGGTGCTCCCGCTTGTCGCCGGTGATCCACGCCTCGACGAACGGCCAGGCCGCCAACGAGGTGAACAGCAGGCCCATCAATCCGACGCCGGGAAGGAAGATGTTCCAGCTCCAGGTCGTGTGCCCGAGGTGCCACTCCCAGTTGGGCGTGATGCGCACGGCACCCTCGACCCAGCCCATGTACCAGTCGGGCTGCGACCCGGCCGTCACCTGGTTGGGGGTGTAGGGGCCGAACTTCCACACCGGGTTGATCTGCATGAGCCCGCCCATGAGTACCAGGACGCCGAACACGACGAAGAAGAAGCCGCCGGCCTTGGCCATGTAGACGGGGAACAGCGGGTAACCGACGACGTTGTGCTCGGTGCGTCCGGGGCCGGGGTACTGGGTGTGCTTGTGGTAGAAGACCAGCGCGAGGTGGGCGCTGACGAGTCCGAGCAGCAACGCGGGCAGGAGCAGGATGTGCGCCATGTACAGCCGCGGGACGATGCTCGTGCCGGGGAACTGGCCGTCGAACACGAAGAACTCGATCCAGGTGCCGACAAGAGGGATCGACCGGATGAGACCGTCGACGAACCGCAGGCCGGTGCCCGACAGCAGGTCGTCGGGCAGGGAGTATCCGGCGAAGCCCTCGATGAGCGACAGGCTCAACAGGCCGATGCCGATGAGCCAGTTGATCTCACGCGGCTTGCGGAACGCTCCGGTGAAGAAGATCCGCAGCATGTGCACCACCGCGGCGGCGGTGAACAGGATCGCGGCCCAGTGGTGCACCTGGCGCAGCAGCAGCCCGCCGCGCACGTCGAACGTGATGTTCAGTGTCGAGGCGAACGCGTCGGACATCGGGATGCCCTTGAGCAGCTGGTACGACCCGTCGTATTCGGTCTCGGCCATCGACGGCTTGAACCAGATCGTCAGGAACACCCCGGTGATCAGCAGGACGATGAACGAGTAGAGCGCGATCTCGCCCAGCAGGAACGACCAGTGATCGGGGAACACCTTGCGGATGAGTCCCTTGCCGAGCCGCGCCGCGCCGAGGCGTTCGTCGACCCAGCCGGCCGTCGCCCCCGCGGAGCTGAGCTGGTGCGGGGCCGCGGGCTCTCGGGCCTCGACGACCGGCGATTCGCCGGAGGTGACGTCAACGGGTCGTGCCATCAGTTGTCGCCCTTCTTGAAGTCGTGGCGTGAGTCGCGCTCGAAGAAACTGGGCCCGACCGGCACGGTGAAGTCGCTGCGAGCCACCAGGTAGCCCTCGGAGTCGATGGTGATCGGCAGCTGGGGCAGCGACCGTGCCGCCGGGCCGAACACCACGACTCCCGAGTCGCCGAGGTCGAACGTGGACTGGTGGCAGGGGCAGAGCATGTGATGGGTGGTGCGCTCCCACAGGCTGATCGGGCATCCGACGTGGGTGCAGATCTTCGAGTAGGCGAGGATCCCGCCGACCTGCCAGTTCTTGCGCGAATCGGGGATCTTGATCGACCGCGGGTCCATCCGCACGACGACGATCGAGGCTTTGGCCATTGCCACGAGCTTCTCGGGACCGTGCATGTGCGCGATCACTTCGGGTTGGCCGTTGACGAGCTGCCCGATCTGGAGTTCGGAGGCCTTGAGGGGCGTGTAGGTGATGTCGTTGACCAGGCGGACACCCTCTGCCCACACCGTCTTCTCGATGGTGGCGCGGATGCGGCTGGGGGTGGCGTAGGGGCCCATGTCGCTCAGCAGCACGACCGCGGGCGCGGCCACCACGCCGAGTGCGCCCATCAGGGCGGCGCCGATGAGGCGCCGGCGCCCGAGGCTCGACTGCTTGACCCCGTCGTCGACCATGCCGAGGAACTCCTCGCGGTCCTCGGGGCTGGACACGAGCGGGTGACGGTAGTCGATCGACTCCTCGTCGCCCATGATCTGCTTCGCCCAGTGGATCGCGGAGAATCCGATGAGGGCCACCATGAGCCCACCCGTGACGCCCAGCCCGAGATTCATCGCGTTGGTGTACAGGGGTCCGAGGGTGATGGACTCCTGCCGGGGAACGGCGAAGTAGATGACGATGAACGCGATCGCGAGCAGCGGCACCAGCGACAGCATGCCGACCACCTGGGCGTAGGCGCGGCGTCCGGCCGCCGGGTCGGCGTCGGTGTAGCGCTCGATGTGCTCCTCGACCCCCGGATCGGGGATCGGATGCTGGGGCTGGGGGTAGACCGCCGGAAGATCGGCCTCGCCGCCGGTGGTTTCGAGATCGGTGCTGTTCATCGGGCGCGTGCCCCCTTCTTCGCGAGCCAGGTCGCGACAACGACGAGACCGCCGATGCCGATCAGCCAGCCCCACAGGCCCTCGGAGACGGGGCCGAGGCCGCCCAGCGAGAAGCCGCCGTTGTCGGGCTGGGAGTGCAGGGTCTGCAGGTAGCCGATGATCTCGCGGACGTCCTTATCGGAGAGCACGCCCTGGGAGAACACGGGCATCGGCTGCGGTCCGGTGCGGAGAGCCTCGTAGATCTGGGTGGGCGTGCTCTTCATCAGCGGCGGGGCGTACTTGCCGTTGGGCAGCGCGCCGCCGCCACCTTCGTAGTTGTGGCATGCCGAGCAGTTGGTGCGGAACAACTCGCCGCCGCGGGCGATCTCCGTGGCCGTGAGGTTGTTCGTCGACACCTGCGATGACGAGGGGATGGCCGGCCCGGCGCCGAGCGAGGCGACGTAGGCGGCGAGCGCGGCGATCTCGGCAGGGGTGAACTCGGTCTTGGTGCGGGGGCTCTGGGCGGCCGGCCTGGCCAGCGGCATCCGGCCGGTACCCACCTGGAAGTCGACCGCGGCCGCGCCGACGCCGACAAGGCTCGGGGCGGCGCTGGTGCCCTCCGCGCCGAGTCCGTGGCACGTGGCGCAGGACACCTGGAACAGTTCCTTGCCCTGGACGATCTGCGAGTTGACGTTGCCGTCGGCCGCGGACTGGTCGGCCGGCGAGATGGCTGCGTACAGGCCTCCCATGAGGAACAGGGCCAGCAGCAGGGTGATCGGCTTGGCCACCGGATGCCGCCGGGGACGGTGGAGGTGTCTCACGGTGTGTGCCCTTTCGCAGGTGCGGACGCGGGTCAGACGCGTGGATGGGTCGAGGACGGTCGGGATCATCCGAGCAGGTAGATCACGCTGAAGAGGATGATCCAGACGAAGTCGACGAAGTGCCAGTAGTAGGAGATCACCATCGCGCTGACCGCCTGCTCATGGGTGAAGGTGCGGGCCATGTAGGTGCGGCCCGAGCACGAACAGGAACGCGATGAGGCCGCCGGTGACGTGCAGGCCGTGGAAGCCGGTGGCCAGGTAGAACGCCGAGTAGTAGACGTTGGAGCTCATCGTGTGGCCGTCGTGGATGAGGCTCGCGTACTCGAGGGACTGGCCGGCGATGAACATCGCGCCCATGATGAACGTGAGCATGTACCACTCCCGCAGGCCCCACTTGCCGAGGTTCAGCAGCCCCGCCGAGCGTCTGACCTTGCCGTGTTCGGCGGCCAGCACGCCCATCTGGCAGGTGATCGAGGAACTGACGAGGATGATCGTGCTGAGCCCTGTCAGGGGCACATTCAGCGTGGCATGTCCCAGGTTCCACAGCGTCGGGGTGCCGGGGGCCGCGGCATCGGTGGTGACCTGGCGGATCATGAAGTAGGACGCGAACAACGCCGCGAAGAACATCAGATCGCTCGCCAGCCACAACCACGTTCCCAGAGCCACCATGTCGGGGCGGCCCTTCGGCGGGTTGAGGCGCGCGGGGGCGATCGCGTGGACCGCTCCGCTGGGCTTCGCGGGTGCGCTGGAGGTCTCGGGATGGGTAGCCACGAAAGGCATTCTGCCCGAAAGTGACCGTGAGGTCATGTCAAGGTCCATAGAACGCTCATGGTAATTCTGCCCGCCGCCCTGCTCGGGCCCCTCACCGGGGTCGGGTTAAGCCGTCGGATCGGGCCTGCCGGAATCGGACATCGGGTTCACGGCGCTACGATGACCGGGAACGACGCGGACCACCCAGTTGAGGAAGCCGAGGGCGACGATGAGCGCTGAGACCACGACCGACACGCTCAAGGTGCTGCTGTACAGCGACGACCGCACCACGCGTCAGGCGGTCCGGTACGCGCTCGGACGCCGCATCGCCTCAGACCTGCCCGACATCGAGGTGTTCGACACCGCCACCCAGCCGGCGGTCATCCACGCGCTCGAGACCGGGCACTACGACGTGGTGATCCTCGACGGCGAGGCCACCCCCGCAGGCGGGTTCGGCGTCGGCTATCAGATCAAGGACGAGATCCCCAACTGCCCGCCGGTGGTGCTGCTCGTCGCCCGTGCCGACGACGCGTGGTTGGCGTCCTGGTCGCGCGCCGAGGGTGTGTCGTCGTACCCGATCGATCCGATCCGGCTGCCGCGCACCGTCGCGACCGTGGTTCGAGCCACCCGCTCCGCGAACTGATGGCGCGCCCGCCCATGACACCCGAGGTCACCTGGCCCCAGGTGTTGGCCGCGCTGTCGGCGCGACACGACCTCGACGCCGATCAGTTGCGCTGGGCGATGGGCCGGATCCTGTCGGGCGAGGCCACCGCGGCCCAGATCGCGGCCTTCTCGGTGCTGCTGCGGGCCAAGGGCGAATCGCCCGCCGAGTTGGCCACCCTGCTCGACGTGACCCTTGCCAACGCGACCCCCATCGATCTCGATCGCCACGGGGTCGACATCGTCGGCACCGGGGGCGACCGCGCCGCCACCGTCAACATCTCGACGATGGCCGGGATCACCGCCGCGGGCGCCGGGGCGCGGGTGATCAAGCATGGCAACCGTGCGGCGAGCTCTCGCTCGGGCACCGCCGATTGTCTCGAGGCGCTCGGGGTGGCGCTCAACGTACCGCCCGCGCGACAGGCCGACGTGCTCGACGAGGCCGGCATCGTGTTCCTGTTCGCGCCCCTTTACCACCCGAGCTTCCGGTTCGCCGGGCCGGTGCGCAAGGAGACTCGGCGTGCCGACACTGTTCAACATCCTCGGCCCGCTCGGCAACCCCGCCCGGCCCATGTCCATGGCCTTCGGGGTGGCCGACGTGACCATGGCCCGGCTCGTGGCCGACGTGCTGGCCGTGCGAGGCACGCGGGGCCTGGTCTTCCACGGCAACGACGGCCTCGACGAACTGACCACCACCACGTCGTCACAGGTCTGGGTCGTGCGCGACGGCACCGTCACCGAGCACGAACTCGATCCCACCACGCTCGGCCTCGCCCGGGCGGGCGCGTCGGATCTCACTGGCGGGGACGCCGTCCACAATGCGGCCGTCGCCCGCGACATCCTCGCCGGCGTCGGCGGACCCGTCCGCGACGTGGTGCTGCTCAACGCGGCGGCCGCCCTGCTCGCGAATCGAGGGGATCGACGAGCGCCCCCTCGAGGAACAGTTCGTCGAGCAGATCGCCCGCGCCGCCGAGGCGATCGATTCCGGCGCCGCAACGGCCACCCTCGGACGTTGGGTGGCCGCCACCCAACGCGCGCTCGCCTGACCCGCCGCCGAGGGATCGGCGCGAGCCGCGCCCGACGCCCCGGGAAGCCACACCGGCGGATGCTGCCATGACCCGTGAAATCGCCGGGAGAAGCCCGGTTGCGGATTTGTTAGGTGGCACTTCGGGCCGGTACGGCCGACGAATTCCGACGTCGCAGAAGCTGCCCACCCGTGCACCCGTGCGGACGTTGGTGCCCCCGCCCCCGATTCCCGGCCCGATGGATCGCTCGACCAAAGGGTAAGTGAATCTGTCACCAAGACTACGGAGATATTGCGTCGGACCTGGGTGTGACAAGTGTCTTCGATGGAGTTGATGAACGCCCGAATCGGGTTCCGATCGTGCTTCCCGCCGGTGGGGAAACGTGCGAAGAATCACATCGTAGGCCCGGAGGCCGCGAACATTCGAAAGACTATCCGAATGGGTCCGCTGTGATCTATTTTGGTTCAATTGTTGACCATTCATGGTCTTGCTCCCCACCGAGAGCGGGGCGGTTCGAGGAAGACACCGCACATGACACGCCCCACCGACCACCTCCCGCACCATCCGAGAGCCCGCTGGTTCCTCCTCTTCCTCCTCCTTCTCGTCGGTGTCGCGGCCGCGTTGTTCGGCCCGGGCGCCGGCGCCGTGGCGTGGGCGAGCGGACCCGCGAGCGTCACCTTCGGGGCGGTCAGTGAGGTCACCTCCCCCCGCAGAGCGTCTTCAAGGCGGTGAGTTGCGTCAGCGACGGCAACTGCACTGCCGTGGGCGCCGGCGACGACACCAACAGCTCACAGATCACTTGCGACGCCAATAGTCAGAACTGCACCACCACCAACACCTATGCCAGTCAGCCGCTCCACGCTGTCCATACCAACGGCCCATACCAACGGCACATGGGGCACGGCGAAGGAGCCCCCCGCTCCCGGCGGGGCGGCGGCACGTTCCTCGGCGTGAGCTGCACCGGCGCTCCGGCGGGTGAGTACGTCGCTTCTGTCGGCGCCACCGCGGCCACCCCGTGCGCTGCCGGGTCCTACCAGCCCGACACGGGTCAGACGTCGTGCATCCTCGCCGAGGTCGGCTTCTACGTTCCGAGTTCGGGTCAGGTGAGTGAGATCGCCTGCGCGCCCCTCAAGACGACGGTCGCGCCCGGAGCCACATCCTGCGAGTCGGAACTGGGGGCACTCCTCACAGACGTGACGGGTGTCGGTCCCGGCCGAAGTCTTGCCGACAAGGTGACGTCACTCGAAGCCTTCGTCTCCGCGAACGACGTGCCCGACGCCTGCAGCACCCTCGGAGGGTTCATCCACGAGGTGAACGCGCAGGCGGGCAAGAAGATCGCGAATGCGCAGGCTGCATCATTCATCAGCCGGGCGCAGGGGATTGAAGCGGTGCTCGGCTGTTCGGCGGGTTAACGCACGACGAGCGCGACCCACGCGCCGACGGCGAGCGACGGTCCGTAGGCGAAGGCCGTGCCGAGCAAGCTCGGACGGCGTCTCCGGATGACGACCGTGCCGAACGCCCACAGTGCGCCGGTGAGTGTTCCCGCCACCAGCCACGCGCCCCAGGTGCTCGCCGACACCAGCGCCGCGTCGGCGGCGAGGATCGTGGCCAGGCGCACGTCGCCGTAACCGAATCGGCCACCGAAGCGCCACAGGCACCAGAACAGGATGCGGGCCGCGACGACGCACAACGTCACCCGCAGCACCGGTGCCACTGCCCGTGCGCCACCGGAGACGACGGCCACGCCCCACGAGCCCAGCACGGCCAGCGCGGTGAGGCGCTCCCACGGGCGCATGAGGCCGGCCGGCAGGTACGTGGTGCGCAGGTCGCATACGACGGCGACGGTGCCGAGTCCCGCGGTGGCTCCCCAACCCAGGGCGACGGGTAGCCATGCCTCGGCGGGCAGCCCGACGGGCCGGGACAGCACGCTCGCCGTCGCCAAGGCGCCGGCCAGCATGACCGCCGCGATCAGCATCCGGACGTCAGCCACCACCCGATAGGCGGGCTTCACCCATCCGCTCGGATCGCGGCCGTCGACCGGTTCGGGGATGGCCCGCAACCGCCACCAGCCCCAGGCGGCCAGGGCCTGCGCGCCGAGCACCACGCCACTCGCCGTGGCGGCGCCACCCACGCTCGGCACGGTCACGCGGCCAAGTCTGGCATCGACGGGGTGCAGGCAGCGTCGGGTTGCGAGACGTGCGGTCGGTCGGCGTCGTCGAACCACGGGTCGCCGGACCACCATCCGGTGAGACCGGCCGCCTGACACGCGCAGGCTGCACGAAGCTCGACGAGCGCCGAACACCACGAGGAATCCGCCAGCCCGCCGAGCTCGCCCGGCGGGACGCGGAGATGCCCGGCGATCCAGACGGGGGAGTGGCCCAGAGCCCGCAGAGTCGCGACCCGCCGCGCGGTGTCGGCCGCAGGGACCTGTGCGGCGGCGAGGTGCAGCAACCGTGTCCGGTCGGTGCCCAGCAACAGCACTGCGTCTCGCGCCCGGATACGGCGCAGCGGTGAGCCGGGACGCCCGTCGAGCAGCCGCCGCACCGTCGCGGGGGCGACGCCGCAGGCGAGCGCGACGACCCGCCAGTGCTCGCCGCCGTCGAACACCAGGCGGCGGAGGTGGGCACGGAAGGGGGCGGCGTCGATCCAGTCGGTGCTGCGAGCGAGCACGTCGAGATCGACCACGGGCGGACTGGTGATGGGGCGACGGGCGGCCATCGGATCTCCTGGCTGCGGGAACGGGTCTCGCCCGTCAATGCCCCGGACCGAGGTCGTCTGTGAGGATCTGCGGCGATTCGACGCGCCACGGGGGCCCGCCGGCGTGCGGCGGGCCCCCGTGGCGATGTGTCTCGGCAGTGCCTGTCAGCGCTGTGCGCGGGTGAAGCCGGCATTCTGCGCGGCTTCCTCGCTGGTGAACCACACGTCGGCGATGGTGCGGTCATAGCCGCCCGAGCCGGGCACGTGGTACTTCATCGAGCGCTCGTTGCCCTTGATGACATAGCCCTCGGGGGGCTCGTCGCCGACATAGGAGTCGGGGCCGTGGTCGGCGGCTGTGTCGTCATCGTCATCGTCATCGTCCTCGTCGATCACCGGAGCGCCCTCGGCGATCATCTCGGCCTCGGGTGAGCCCGCGGGGGGTTCCTCCTCGTCGACGTGCGCGTCGACCACCGGCTCGTCACCGGCCGTGGTGTCTGCGGCAGACGAGCTCTGGTCGGCGGCCGTGCCCTGAGGTGCGGGGGCGGTGGACGCCGTGGTGCCGGCACCGGTCGCTGGTGCGGGCGCGTACCCCTCACTGGGGCGGTGGGCCTGCCAGCCGTCGTCCTTGCTGGCGAGGAACTGGCGCACGGCCACGGCCACCGCGGCGAGCACGGCACCGGCCGCCATCACCTTGACCACGCCGGCCAGCTTGCTGCGGCGGTGCGGCTCGGGCACCGGCGTGTCGGCCAGTTGCTCGCGCACCATGTCGAGGGTCTCGGAGCCACGCGCCGTGGCCTCGGCGACGACAGGGTGTTCGGCTGCCCGGTGCAGCAATTCGGTGATCTGGGGCACGAGGTCGTCCTGCACCCGCTGACGCGCATGCTCGAGATGGGGGTACGCCCGCTCGAGGGCTTCCTGGGGGATGGGTTGTGCCCGGTCGAGGGCCTCCTGGACGTGTGGGCCCATCTGCGTGCGCGCCTGCTCGGCGAAGTCGGCCGTGCGCTCCCGCGCGCGGGTGGCGGCCGGGCCGAGCTGTTCCTTGGCCGAGGCGATGGCCGGGTTCAGCCGTTCGCGGGCGGTGGCTGCGACGGGCGCGAGGCGTTCCGAGGCCTGGGCCAGGTGCGGTGCGGCCTTCTCCCGGGCCTGCTCCGCCAGCGGAGCGATTTCGTGCAGGGCGAGCTCCGTGAGCTCACCCGCCTTCTGGCCCGCCTGGATGACCAGGGGAGTGACGATGGCGATCGCCTCGTCGAGCAGGTCGGCGCCGGTGTCGGCGAGATCGTGCAGGGTCGGGGCGACCGATTCGGTGGCCTCGGCGAGCTTGGTCTTCTTCTTTCTACGGAACACGTTTCCTCCGAGTGGGTTGGCTCGTGATCGAGCGGCTCGTGGTCGAGCACCTTCCACGGTATCGCCGCTGCTCCGCGCATGTAACGCCCAGCGTCAAAACCCGCGACCACTGTCCGCGGACGGCGCAACCGGGCGTCGCCGTCCCGGCCGGCACGCGCCGACGGCTAAGCTCGATCGGGAGCCGCCAGCACAGCGCGGCGTCCGCGACGGTCCCTCCCACGCGCTTCCGCGATGTGGGGCGGGTCCGGCATCCACCGGCACGGAAAGGCACCTCGAACGTGGCTTCGACCGCAACCCTTCACACCAACCACGGTGACATCGTCATCACCTTGTTCCCCGAACACGCTCCGCGCACCGTCGAGAACTTCGTCGGGTTGGCCGACGGCACCAAGGACTACCGCGATCCCCGAACGGGCGCGGCCGGCAGCGGTCCCTTCTACGACGGCGTCGTCTTCCACCGCGTCATCGAGGGCTTCATGATTCAGGGCGGCGACCCCACCGGCACCGGACGCGGCGGTCCCGGCTACACCTTCGCCGACGAGTTCCACCCCGAACTCGTCTTCAACAAGCCCTACCTGCTGGCGATGGCGAACGCGGGGCCCGGAACCAACGGGTCGCAGTTCTTCATCACGGTCGCCCCGACCCCCCACCTCAACCGGCGGCACACGATCTTCGGCGAGGTGGCTGACGACGCCAGCCGCGGGGTGGTCGACCGCATCGCCGCGGTCGCGACCGACCGGTCCGACCGTCCGCTTGACGACGTCGTGATCACCTCGATCGACGTGGCCTGAGCGCCGGCGTTCACGCGATGCGCGACCGCTGGTACGAACTCCGGGTGACCCCCCGCCGCCGCGGCGGGGGGTATCCGGCGACCGTGGGCATCATCGCCGCGACGGTGATCATCTACCTCGCGGCGACGGTGGTCCCCCAGGTGACCAGCTATCTGCTGGTCGGCACCTACCCCGGCTTCGCCTTCGAATACTGGAGGCCGGTGTTCTACGCCCTGACGACCGGCAGCCTGCTGCAAGTGCTCATCAACGGGGTCGCTCTGTACTTCATGGGACGAGGGCTCGAGACGGCCATGGGGGTGGGCAACTTCATCGCGCTGTTCTTCCTGTCGGGGCTCGGGGCGGCCACCACCATCACCCTCGCCGGACCGAGCTTCGCGTTCGGCGGCTCGTTCTCGGCGATCCTGGGGATCATCGCGGCCTATGCGGTGTTCAAGTACCAGGCACACCAGGACATCCGGGGTGACATCGCCCTGCTGACGCTGCTCATCGTGTGGGGGATCGTCGTCGGAGGCCCGTCGCTGCACGGCAGGTGGATCGGCGACATCGGTGCCGTCGTGGTGGGTGCCGGGGCCGGTGCTGTGTACGCCTACTCGCCATGGCGCGGCCGCCGCAACCGGCTGGTGACCGGCTACAGCGCGCTGGCGGCCATCTGCGTCGTGGTGCTGTCGTTCACCTGGGCGACGCACCCCTGGAGGCCGGACCGAGGCCGAGCGCGTGCGACGCGTAGAGGGCGTCGGAGAGCCCGATGTGCAGCGGCCAGGCCCATTCGCCGTCGATGTCGATGATCCGGACGCCGGGCGTCTCGAGCCAGGCCGCCACCCGCTCGGCCTCCTCGATCGAGCACGCCGGTAGCGAGGATGTCGGAGCGACGACCGTCTCGGCGCCGGCCGCGAGGTCGCGTGCGACGGCCTGGGGCACCTCACCGACACGGGTGGTCACCGCCCCGGCGAGTCGTCCGTGCCGTACCACGTGGATGTGCCACGTTCCGGGGGCCGCGGCGGGAGCGGCGGCCACGATCTGCCGGCACCTCGCCAACGACCGCACCCGCTCGAGCCGCAGGACGGTCGACGAGTAGGTGTCGAGCCGCCGTCTCAGGGTGGCGGCCTCCTCGTAGCGCTGTTGGACGACCAGGCGTGACAGACGCTCGGACACACCGTCGAGCACACGACGCACATCGACGCCCAGTGCGGTGCGCACCTGCTCGACCACCCCGGAGTAGTCGTCGGCGCCCTTCCCAGCCGGCATGGAGCCAGGCACCGCCCCATCTCGCCCAACGCGCACGATGGCGACGCTTTGCGCGGCGAGAGGCGCGCCGTGCAGCGGCGCAGCGCGAACGCGTCGTAGATCGCCAGCATCGCCTCCTCGGCCGCGGCGCGCGACCCGAACGGGCCGAGAACGTGGGTGGCGTCGGGCGGAGGAGTGCGCACCGTCGACAGCCGCGGGAACGCCTCGTCTGTGAGCTTGACCCACAGCAGCGAGTTCTGCCGCCGGGAGCGGCGGTTGTAGCGCGGCTGGTGGGCCTGGATGAGGCGCAGTTCGCGCACCTCCGCCTCGAGGGGCGTCGCGCACACGAATGCCTCGACACCGCTGGACACCCTCACCATCTCCTCCATGCGGGCGCGCTTCTCGGACGCCGTGAAGTAGGAGCGCACCCGCTGTCGGATGTTGACCGACTTGCCGACGTAGAGCACTTCACGGCGTCCGCTGCCGGTGTGGTCGCTGAAGAAGCAGTAGACGCCGGGGTCGTCGGGCAACGACTGGGCCCAGACCCGCTTGGCCCGCCGCTGGGGAGAGACCCGATGGCTGAACTCGTCGAGGTCTTCGAGGGTGTGTACGCCCAGGTTGCCGACGCGGGCGATGAGCCCGTGCAGCACATCGACGGTGGCCCGGGCGTCGGACAGCGCCCGGTGATTGGGGGGCGTGGCCGACTGGAAGTGTTGGGCGAGGGTCGACAACTTGCAGTTTGGCACCTCGTCGCGCAGCAGCACCTGCCGGGCGAGCGTCACGGTGTCGACCACCGGGAAGTTCGGCCACGCGGTCGAGGTCTGGGCGCAGCCACGCTTGAGGAAGCCGACGTCGAAGCCTGCGTTGTGAGCTACGAGGACGCTGCCGCGGGCGAATTCGAGGAACCCCGGCAGGACGGCCGGCAGGCGGGGCGCGGCCGCGACCATCTGATCGGTGATGCCGGTGAGCACGGCGATGAGCGCGGGAATGTGCGCGACGGGGTTGATCAGCGTCTGGAATTCGCCGACGACCTCACCGCCCCGTACGCGCACCGCGCCGATCTCGGTGATCGCCGCCTCGTCGCCACTGCCGGTGGTCTCGAGGTCGACGACCGTGAAGCTCACCTCGGACAGCGGGGTGCCGAGGTCGTCGAGGCTGGGCTGCGAGCGGTAGGCGGCCGGTGACATGGCAACGACGTTAGGGGCGGGGTCCGACATTCGGCCCGACGGAGGGTCGATGCGGCGCCCGGGTCCACCGGCCGACGGCGCGCGCGACGGCCACACACGGCAGCATCGCGGCGAAAGTGTCGGAGCACTGCAGCACAGTCGCGTCCATGGTCAGCAATCTCCCAGTGCATCATCGGGCCGAGGTCGTCGGGCCCCGCCCTTCGGCCCAGGTCATGTCCATCGACTGCCACACCTGCCGGGCACCGAGCACGGCGTGCTCCGACTGCGTGGTGTCGATGCTGCTGCCCGACGACCCGGTCGCGGCGGCATGTCTCACAGACGACGAACAGCGGGCTCTCATCGTTCTGTCCGATTCCGGGCTCGTGCCGCCGTTGCGGTACCAGTCGGCTCCTGCCCCGACCCGTTCCGGCGATCACCCATCGGCGGTCATCTGACAAGCACATTCACTGAAGAGACACCCGTTGGGTGGGCCTGCGGCCCCGCGGCGGCGCCAGGCGCCGTTCCGACATGTGGAGGATGCTTTTGGTGTGGACCTGAAAAGGGCTTAGGATCTTCTCAGATTTGGACGAAGTTCTTGGGGGACTTCGCAACCTGGAGGTAATCGGTGAAGGTTCAGCGCATCATGCGGCTCATCCCTGTCGCGGCCGCGACCGTGGCCCTGGCTGTGACCGCCTCCGTGTCGGCTCCGACCTCGGCGCTCGCGACTCCTGATCCGGTTGCGGCGGCGCAGAAGAAGCTCGACGCCATCCAGGCCCAGTCGTCGGCGATCGACGCCAAGTACACCCAACTTCAAGAGAAGCTCGACGCCGCGAACCACGGGCTCGACCAGGCCGACGCGAAGCTCGCCTCCGGGCTCAAGCGGGTTGCGCAGTTGCGCAAGGGGCTCGGGCAACTGGCTCTCATCAACTTCCAGACCGCCGGGATCGGCACCACGACGAGGCTGATCACCAGCCCCGACGACACCTCCTTCCTCAACAACCTGGCGGTCGTACAGAGCGTCACCAACCGTTCCAACGGCCAGTTGCAGGAACTCCAGGCGTCCCAGGCCGAGCTGACGGTGCTGCAGGCGCAGGCCAAGCAGTCGCGCGACACGATCGCCGAGGTCACGGCGCAGCAGAAGCAGCTGGTGAAGGAGTACCAGAAGAAGGCCGCAGACGCGAAGGCGCTGGTGGCCAAGCTGACGGCCGAGCAGAAGAAGAAGCTCGCCCAGCTGCGCCAGCAGCGCGAACAGGCCGCCCTGCGGGCCGCGCTGGGCGCCAATGCCACCTCACGTAGTGCCTCCCGGATGTCGCTGTCGGCCAGCGTGCCGGTCTCCGGACGCGCGTCGGCCGCGGTGGCCTTCGCGCTCGCCCAGGTCGGCAAGGCCTACGTCTACGGGGCAACCGGTCCCAACGCGTACGACTGCAGCGGTCTGATGCTGCGTGCCTGGGCCGCGGCCGGTGTGTCGCTGCCGCGCACGTCGCAATCGCAGTATTACGCGGGCACGCACGTCGCCCTGTCGAACCTGCGGCCCGGAGACCTCGTCTTCTACTACTCGGGCATCACCCACGTCGGCATGTACATCGGCGGTGGCCGCATCGTCAATGCCGAGAATCCCAGCACGGGCGTGGTCGTCACATCGCTCACCTCGATGCCGATCGTCGGCGCCACGCGCGTCGGTTGAGCCGTTAGGCTGCTTCCCAGCGACGCCGTGGACGCCCCGACCCTCCGGTCCGCCGCGGCGAGGAGGCCCAGTTGCACAGCATCGGCATCGACATCGGTGGCACCAAGGTTGCGGCCGGAGTAGTCACACCCGACGGGATCATCGTGCGCCGGATGCAGCGGCCGACGCCGTCGCACAGCCCCACGGCGGTCGAGGACGCGATCGTTTCCCTCGTCACCGAACTGTCACGCGACGACGCCATCGGCTCGGTGGGCATCGGCGCTGCGGGTTGGGTCGATTCGGATCAATCCCTCGTGCGTTTCTCCCCACACCTCGCGTGGCGTAACGAGCCCCTCACTGCGCGCCTGAATCAGCGCATCACCGTGCCGGTCATCGTCGACAACGACGCGAACGCCGCGGCCTGGGCCGAATATCGTTACGGCGCCGGGCGCGACGCCAAGGTGATGGTGTGCATCACCCTGGGCACCGGCATCGGCGGGGCGATCGTCATCAACGGCAAGCTCTTCCGCGGCGCGTACGGCATGGCGGGGGAGTTCGGGCACATGGGGGTGGTGCCCGAGGGTCACTGGTGCCCGTGCGGCAACCGGGGCTGCTGGGAGCAGTACGCCTCCGGGAACGCGCTGGTGCGCGACGCCAGGGCGCTCATGCGGGAAGGCTCGCCGCGGGCCGCCGCGCTGCTCGCCGCGGTCGACGACATCGACCAACTCACCGGCCCCGACGTCACCCATCTCGCGGTCGAGGGCGACCCGGTGTCGCGTGAACTGATCGCCGATGTCGGACGCTGGTTGGGCAAGGGTCTCGCCGATCTGGCGGCCGCGCTCGATCCGGATCTGTTCGTGATCGGCGGCGGTGTCTCGGCCGCCGGCAACCTTCTACTCGAGCCGGCCCGGGAGGCGTTCGGCCGCAGTCTCACCGGCCGGGGGTTCCGCCCGCCGGCGTCGATCGTGCTCGCGCGGTTCCGCAACGACGCGGGTCTCATCGGCGCCGCTGACCTCGCCCGGCACGCGATCGACGAGCCGCCGGGCGCGCGCGCCTTCTGGCCGCGTCGGAGAACCCACCGCCGCACGCGCACACGTCCCCCGCGCCGCCGGCTGCGCGACCTCATGGCCGAACGCCAGCAGCGGCTCTAGCTGCAACCGGGTCGGTCCCGAGCGCGCCTGAAGTGACCGTAACCGGGTCGGTCCCGAGCCCGCCTGAAGTGACCCTAACGGGGCTGGTCCCGGGCCCGTCTGAAGCGGGTCTGGGGCCGGGCTTCTCACGGGCTCGTGGTGTCGGGGCTGGGGTAGTGGTGTCCGGTGGGTGTGGTGAGGGTGACACGGTGGTCGGGGGTGGCGAGCCGTCGTCTCGGCCTGGGGTGGGCGGCGGCGGGCCCGGTGTCGCGGGTCGGTGGGTCGTGGTGTCCGCTGGTGGTGGGCGTGGGTGTGGGCGGGGTGCCCGGTGTCGGTTCGTCGGGGTCGACTGGGGTGTCACGAGCGCGGGCGCGGTTCGGTGGGGTCTTCTGGGTCCATCCGGGTGCTTGTTTGGTGTGGTTGCAGCGTTCGCACAGTCCTTGCCCGTTCGCCGCCGACGTCTGCCCGCCCTCGGATCTGGGGGTGATGTGGTCGATGTGTCGGATGGGTGCGTCGCAGAAGGGGGTGCGGCACAGGTCGTCGCGGATGCTGATGAACTCGCCCAACCCTCGGGGGAACAGCCGGCGCCGGGATTCCATCGCGATCAACCCACCGGAGGGGGCGGCCCACAACCGGCGTATCCACGACCCCACCCGGGGTGCGGCACCGACCAGATGGCGGGCCACCGGGGCGGGCACTGGACCCCAGCCGAGGATCCGGCCCGGCAGGTCACCGGCGCCGGCGGTCGGGTCGTCGCCGCTCCCGTCACCGGTGAGGGCGTGACCGCTCCCGTCACGGTGAGGGCGTGAGGCTCCGTCACCGGTGAGGGCGACGTTCCGCACCCCAGTACCGAGGAGGGTGGTGGCGGGCATGATCAGGTGCAGCGCGACCGGGATCGCATCCGGGGAGCCCTGTCCGGTGACCCGCATCACCAGGTCGTCGGCCATCACCTGGCCCCGGGTGCGGGGGTCACCGGTGGCCCGGGCGGTGTCAGCCACCGTGCGCAGGGCGGCGTACACGGACACCCCCTGGGCGACCGGCAGCAGGGCGGTGAGCCGGGCCATGCAATCGGGGGCCGGACGAAGACTCACGAACCGGTCTGCGGCGGCATGCCCCAACCGGGCGGTGACCCCGGCGGGGTCGCGCCGGGCGGCCTCACCCCGGGCCAGGTTCCCCAGGCGTCTGGTGCCCAGGGTTTCCAACCGGGACAGATCACCACACACGTGCCGGTCGATCTCGGCCCGGGCCCGGCGGGTGAGACAGCAGATTTCCTGCACCACGATCCGGGCCCGGTGTTCGCTGAGCACCCCGGCTGCCATCGCGGCCAGGGTGTACGGCATCTCCGTTGACCAGCACGGTCGCCAGGCCGAGGAACACCGCCCCGGCGTGCGGTGACTCGCGGCGGGCCAACGCGACCTGCTCGGCCACCCCCCGACCCACCCGCTCGGCCGGGACACCCCGCCGGGCCTGCCCGGCCCGCTGGGAGCCGGCGAACCCGACCGCGAGCACCGCTTGCGCGGCGCACGCGGCGTTCTTCAGGTTCTCCAGGTCGCGGATCGCGTCGATCCGACCGGCATCATCAAGAACTGCGTCGCCGAGCACTGTGTCATCGGGCACTACGTCTGTGTCATCGGGCACTACGTCATTGAGCACTGTGCGGTCGGGCACTACGGCGTCGGGCACGGCATCATCGGCCACGGTGTCCTCGGGCACTACCCGGCCGGGCACTGGGTGGCGGGGTGTGGCGCCGAACCGGCCGGGGGCACCGGTGGGGCCTTCGTCGTGGTTCACGGGGTCGGCGCGGGGCCCGAGGATCCGCTCGACCGTGGCCAGCGCACCCGACAACCCGGCACGGGCCACGGCACCCGGATCAACCACCCCCATGGTATCGCTCATGTGTTCTATTCTAGAACCCATCCGGCTCATCCAGAAGGTCAAACACCACCCGACAACACCAGAACACCACCGGACAACACCGGAGCCAGCCGGGAAAGTCGGGCCGATCGAGCCCGCGTGCCTGAAGGTCTCGGCGCTGTACCGCGTCGGCGCCTCTACCGTGGCAATCCGGCGAGAATGGCCTGCAGCCGGGTCGCGACGTCCGGGTCGGCCCGGTGCACGTCACTCAGCGGCCACCAGCGGACGTCGTGGCTCTCGGAACTGACGACCGGCCGGCCCGCCCGGTGGGCGACCGCGAGATAGCCGACGTCCCAATGCACCGCGCAGCCGCCGAAGGCTCCCCGGAGCTGCTGGCGTTCCACGTCGACCGGCGAGTCGACGAGCAGGGACACCGCGGAAACTCCACCCTCTTCGACGGCCTCCCGCAGGGCGGCGTCGGCCACCGTCGGGTCGGTGACCTCGAGGTGTCCGCCGAGCTGCAGCCAGCGCTCCGCCTTGCGGTGGAGGGTGAGCAGCACCGACCTCCCGATCCGGCGAGAGCAGGAAGCAACTCGCCGTGACGTGTTCGGGCCCCGCATCCTTGCGGATGGCGGTGTCAGGGCGTTGCTGCAGCATCGTGAGGCAGTGGGCGCGCGCGTCCCGCTGCGCTTGCGTCGACGGCCGCCAGGCGGTCAGACTCGCGCGAGGACCCTGCCTGCGAGTTGCGCCCAGATTCGGCTGCACGGCTCCATGGGCGGTGAGGTTAGCGGCTCCGGGGCTCGTCCCAGTGGTCGCGGGGGCGGCGCCAGGCCTGGGCGAGCAGCACGACCAGTCCCGCAACCCCGGCGAGTCCGCCGAGGAAACCCATGGGGGGGCGGTGGCTCGAACCCCGCGAGGCGGCCGACGGCGAGCAGGAGGGCCAGCCCGATGAGGGTGAAGCCGAGCACCATCGGGGGCCACATCGGGATCGGAGCGCCGGGGGGTGGGACGTAGGGGTCGTCGTCGACCTCGGCGTCGTCGAGCGCGGCGTCGAAGCGAGAACGGCTCAGGGGTGGCGGCAGGAGCGGGGGGTGGAGTGGGGGCAGGGGCCGCGCGAGGAGCCGGCCCATCCCAATCGCGGATGATCTCGGCGAAGCGCTGCTCGATGTCATCGGGCGAGTGGCGACGACTCGGACATCACAACCCCTCGAGGAATTCGAGCGTTTCCGTCACGATCCTGTCTGCGTCGTAGTCGAGGGTGGCCACGTGGTAGCTGCGCTCGAGCATCCGTTGATCGGTGCCGGGGATCCGTCGCGTGATGATCTCGGCGCTGCTCGGGTCGACGACGTGGTCGGTTCGTCGAGGTGAACAACAGAACGGGTGCAGTTCACCGCGGTCGAGCCGCTCGCAGACATCGGACCACAGCCGGGTCATGGAATGGGCGGGGGCCAGCGGCGTGCGCGGGTAGCCGTGCTCGTCCTGGCCGGGTTTGGCGATGTCGCCGCCGACGGGGGGATCGAACGCACCGCGTGCCGGAGCACGCCGAGCGCGCGGTAGCGGGGGTCGGTGGTGGCGATGGCGGGATTGACGAGCACGACGCCCGCGACGTCGTGGTGCTCGGCGATCCTCAGGGCGAGCGCGCCGCCCATCGACAATCCGGCGACCACCACACGGTCGTAGCGGGCCCGCAGGTCGTCGTACGCCCGCTCGGCCACGGCGTACCAGTCGGGCCAGCGTGTCACCGTCATCTCCCGCCACGACGTTCCGTGGCCGGGGAGACGGGGGAGTGACACGCCGTAGCCGGCGTCAGCGGTGCGTTCGGCCCAGGGGCGGAGCGCGGCCGGGTTGCCGGTGAACCCGTGGACGAACAGCACCCCCAGCCGGGCACCGTCATCGGGGTGGCTCTGCCAGGCGTGCACAGCCGGGTCGACCCGGGCTGCGACCGGTGCCGGCCGGGAGGTGATCTGTGCTCGCACGTGATCAGCGTAGGCGCGTCCGCCTCCTGCCGCGAGACCCGAATCTCGACCGGTCCAGAGCGTCCCGGTCCGCGGGTGGCTAAGGTGTTGACATCGCGGTTCGTGGGGCCGTGGCAGGTGCGGGCCGATCCGCCGGGAGGGCGCCATGTGGTACGAACTGTTCAAGCGTTCGATCTTCGCGCCCTACGTGCGCACCGTCATCCGTCCGTGGGTGGTCGGTGCCGAGAACATCCCGCCGGCGGGCGGGTGCGATCCTGGCGGCGAATCACCTCAATGCGGCCGAGACGATCCTGCTGCCCGGCCTCGTTGTCGCGGAGGATGACCTTCGCCGCCAAGGCAGAACTGTTCCGTGGCGACCGTGGGCCCGTGTCGAAGGTGGTCGCCTGGTTCCTCACCGCCGTCGGCCAGGTGCCGATGGACCGCAGCGGCGGTCAGTGCGAGTGCCCAGGGCCTCCAGCCCGTGCTCGATGCCCTCGCCGACGGCGCGCTGGTGGGCATCTTCCCGGAGGGCACCCGCTCACCCGACGGCCGTCTCTACAAGGGCAAGACGGGGGTCGCCCGCCTCGTCCTCGCCTCGGGCGCCCCCGTGATCCCGGTCGGCATGGTCGGCACCGAGACCGTGCGTGGCCCACTCCGGCATCCCAACCCTGTCGCGTCCGGGCATCATCATCGGGCAGCCCCTCGACTTCGGCGAATACCGCGGCGCGAACGACCAACGGACACTGCGCTACGTGACCGATCAGATCATGGCGGCCATCCAGGACCTCACCGGACAGTAGTACGTCGACGTCTACGGAGTCGCGGGTCAAGCACGGCGATCTGCAGGGCATCGACATCTCCGACCGCGAACTCGATCATCCCGGCCTGGGCGCCGAGGTGCCGCCGGTCGTCTCCGCGGCACCGGACGCGGGCTGAGGCGGTCGACGATGGCCCGCGCCGGGGCCCGGCCGCCCGTCGAGGCCGACACGGAGCGGCTCGCTCGTCGATGCCGGCTACTGGGTGGTCATCTGGATCAGGTACCTGCTCGCCGCCCACGCCGTGCTCATCAACTCCTTCCGCTGGCGGCACGTGGCCCATCCGTGGCTGCTTGCGGCGATCATGGTCGTGATCGTCACGTGGTCGATCGTCGTCGGGCAGTTGCAGCGACAGCCCGACGGCCGCAGTCTCCTCGCGATCAGGATCGACTTCGGCATCGCGCTGGCCGTCGTGCTCAGCTCTCCCTACGTGCTCGGGGCCGGTGCTGCGCACCGACCACCTGACGACCGGTGTGTACTGGATGTTCGCGAGCGCCATTTCGCTCGCGGTGTCCCGGGGATTCCGCGGCGGGCTGCTCGCGGGCCTCGCCCTCGGGAGCGGCGGCGCTGCTGGTGGCCCCGACGTCCTACCTCCCGTCGGTCGCCGAGGATCTCGCCCTCCCGGTGGCCTCGGGCACCATCGGCATGATGATGGACGGCCTTCGCCGGGCGGTCACCGAGCGCGACGCCGAGCAGGCGCGGGCCGCGACGCTTGCCGAGCGGGACCGGCTGAGCAGGATCGTCCACGACGGCACCCTCCAGGTGCTCGCGCTCGTCGAACGGGAGGGTCGTGATCTCGGCCCCGAGGGCGTCCGGCTCGCCCAACTCGCCAGCGCCCAGGAGGCCACCCTGCGCCGCCTGCTGCAGGACCGCACGGTCGACCTCCGCGCGCCGACCGCCGCGCCCATCGAGATCACCGCGCTGCTCGAGGGACACCAGGGCGCGACGGTGACGGTGTCGTCGACCACCGGTGAGATCGTCATGGACGCCTCGGCGAGCCCGCGAGCTCGACCTGCGGTGCAGGAACTCATCGTCAACGTGGCCAAGCATGCCGGTCCCGGCGCGCACGCCTGGCTGCTGGTGGAGCAGGACGGTGACGAGGTCGTCGTGTGGTTCCGCGACGACGGCGTGGGGATGAGTGAGGAGCGAGGTGCGGCGCGCCCGGGAGTCCGGCCACATGGGCATCAGCGGTTCGGTCACCGGTCGGCTGGAGGCCCTCGGCGGCTCGGCACGGGTGACCTCGCGCGCCGGTCGGGGCGTCGAATGGGAGCTGCGCGTGCCGCTGTGACCCGCGCTCGACGGCGGTGCGCCGGGGGGTCGATGCGCGGGCAGGGGGTGGGGCACAATGAGGGGCACAGGTCGCGGGATGGCCACGGGCGTCGGCCGGGTCACGACTGACGGGGATCGGGGATCGAACGGTTTCGAGGATGCGCATGGATGACACGAGTCGCCGGCGGGTGATGCTGGTCGACGACCACCCGATCTGGCTCGAGGCGATCACCCGCGACCTCGAGGCCGAGGGGTTCCAGGTGGTGGCTGTCGCCCACACCGGCGAGGAATGCCTGCGCCGGCTGCCGGCCGACCCGCCCCGACGTCGTCGTCATGGACCTCAACATTCCCCGATCCCGACGGCGCCACCTGCACCGAGATCATCGGCCGCGACTACCCCGACACGAACGTCCTGGTGATGTCGGCCTCGGGCGAGCGCGACGACGTGATCCGCGCGATGCGGGCCGGTGCCCGCGGCTACCTCGTGAAGTCGGCGTCCAAGGCCGAGTTGCTGTACGGCGTGCGCCGCACCGCCGAGGGCGATGCCGTGTTCACTCCCGGGCTCGCCGGCATGGTGCTCGGCGAGTTCCGCCGCATGGCGGCACCTGCCGAGCAGGAGGGCGACGGGCCCGCCCTCACCGCCCGCGAGATCGACGTGCTGCGCCGGGTCGCGAAGGGCATGGCCTACCGCGAGATCGCCGACGAGCTGTACGTCAGCCACCGCACCGTGCAGAACCACGTGCAGAACGTGCTGCGCAAACTGCAGCTGCACAATCGGGTCGAGCTGACCCGCTACGCGATCGAGCAGGGCCTGTCCGACCTCGAGGGCTGACCCGTTCGCGGGCGACGACGGCGGCGCGGGTCGTGACGTGCGCCGACCGGTTATCCTGTCGCACATGTCGTCAGCCATTCCGTCGTTGTCCGCGCTGCATGCCCTGCCCAAGGTGCAGCAGCCGACGTACGACGACCCCGAGGAGCTGGAGGCGGTGCTGGCGCAGCTGCGCACGCTGCCGCCGCTCGTGTTCGCGGGCGAGTGCGACGACCTTCGCGCCAAGCTGGCCGCCGTCGCGGAGGGCAAGGCGTTCCTGCTGCAGGGTGGCGACTGCGCCGAGACGTTCGACGCGGTCACCGGCAACAACATCAAGGGCAAGCTGCGCGTGCTGCTGTCGATGGCCGTCGTGCTCACCTACGCCGCCCAGGTGCCCGTGGTCAAGGTGGGCCGGATCGCCGGGCAGTACGCGAAGCCGCGCAGCAACGACTGCGAGACCCGTGACGGCATCACCCTGCCGGCCTACCGCGGCGACGCGGTCAACGGGTTCGAGTTCACGCCCGAGAGCCGTCGGCACGACCCGAACCGCCTGCTGCGCGTCTACAACGCCTCGTCGGCCACCCTCAACCTGGTGCGCGCGTTCGTCAAGGGCGGCTTCGCCGATCTTCGCGGCATCCACGCGTGGAACGCCGATTTCGTGCGCAACTCCAACGTCGAGGCCCGCTACGAGGCGCTGGCGTCCGAGATCGAGCGGGCACTGGCGTTCATGGTCGCCTGCGGGGTGCGCGACGAGTCGATCAATACCGTCGACTTCTACGCCAGCCACGAGGCCCTGCTGCTCGACTACGAGCACGCGATGTGCCGGATCGACTCGCGCACCCACCTGCCCTACGACACCTCGGCCCACATGGTGTGGATCGGCGAGCGGAACCGTCAGCTCGACGGCGCCCAGGTCGAGCTGCTGCGCCAGCTGCGCAATCCCATCGGGGTCAAGCTCGGACCGACATCGACGCCCCAGATCGCCCTCGCGCTGGCCGACCGGCTCGATCCCGACCGGGAGCCCGGGCGGATCACGTTCATCGCCCGGATGGGCGCGGCCAACGTGCGCGAGAAACTGCCCCCGCTGATCGAGGGTATCGAGGCGTCCGGACGCAAGGTGGTCTGGGTCAGCGATCCCATGCACGGCAACACCTTCGAGACCGCCAGCGGGTACAAGACGCGGGCGTTCGCCGACGTCGTAGAGGAACTCAACGGGTTCTTCGACGTGCACGAACAGCTCGGCACCTGGCCCGGCGGCGTCCATATCGAGCTCACTGGCGACGACGTCACCGAATGCCTCGGCGGGGTGATGCAGCTCACCGAGGCCGATCTGGAGAGCCGGTACGAAACGGTCTGCGATCCCCGGCTCAACCGCAACCAGTCACTCGAGTTGGCGTTCATGGTCGCCGAGCGGCTGTCGAGCGGCAGGATCAAGCGACCCGAGACGCCGGCTCCGGAGATCATCGACTTCTAGCGGGGGCTTGGCCCTCCGGCCGTCGGGGGGCAGGATCGGTGTATGCGGATCACACATCTCGGACATTCATCGGTTCTGGTCGAGGTCGCCGACCGGCGCATCCTCATCGACCCGGGCAACTTCAGCGACGCGTGGCACGGACCTGCGTGACCTCGACGCGATCGTGGTGACCCACCAGCACCCCGATCACGCCGACCCAGAGCACCTGCCCGCGCTCGTCGCGGCCAATCCGGGCGCCGCGGTGCATGTCGAGCCCACCGTGCCCGACCACGTCGACCTGCCCACCGCCCAGCGGATGGCGGCCGATTCCGGCGTCGATCTCGGGGCGGTGCGGATCCGGGCGGTCGGCGGGTGGCATGCGGTCATCCACCCCGACATCCCGCGGATCGGCAACGTCGGCATCGTCATCACCGCGGAGGGCGAGCCCACCTTCTTCCACCCCGGCGACATGATCGACACCGTCCCCGAGGGCATCGACGTGCTGGCGGTGCCGGCCTATGGGCCGTGGGCGGCGATGAAGGAGACGATCGACTTCGTCCGTGCCGTCGAGCGCGCCCCAGGGGTTGATGATCCACGAGCAGCTGCTGCAGGAGCGGGGATACCAGCTGATCCGCGGCCGGGTGAACGCATGACGGGCACCCCGCCGACGAGCATCGCGGCAACCCCTGGCAGGTCACCGCGCCTGAGCGCGGCTCGCGGCGCCCGCGGTCAGGCGCGCCCGGGCCAACAGCACCCGCCGGATCGCGGCCGGGGCAGCGGACGCCAGGGACGACGACGACGAGCATGGCGGCCAGCGTCATCGACCCACCGAAGATCAGGGCGGCGCCGAGATGCTCGTGGGCGAAGGCCACGGCGAACACGGTGGTCCACAGCGGCTCGGAGCACATGATGACGGCGGCCCGAACCGGGTCGATGTGGGACTGGGCCCAGATCTGCAGCACGAGGGTGAGGGCGCCACAAGCGATCGCGAGGTAGAGCAGGGCCAGCCACCACGTGACCCGGGCGGGCACGTGGACGCCGCCCGGGAGCGCGAACAGCCCCATGATCACCGAGACGACCGCAGATTGCACCACGGCGAGCTGCACCACCCGCTCGCGCCGGCTCACCCGACCGGTCCAGAGGATCTGCCCGGCGTACAGCACGGCCGACGCGAGGGTCGGGCACTCACCCACGCCGAAGTGTCCCGCTGTCGGCGCCGGGCACGACGGTGAAGCCGGCCAGCGCGAGGATGCTCAGTCCGACCGAGATCCAGACGGACCTGCAGAGCTTGCGGGCGAACAGCAGCGCCGCCAGGATCGGCGTGACGACCACGTACAGGCCGCTGAGGAACGCGTTCACGGCGGGCGTGGTGGTCATGAGTCCCCAGGTCTGGGTCAGTTGGCCGCCGGCGAACAGCAGTCCGATGACGTCCCGTCGCGCAGGGTGCGAAGGTCGATGCGTCCGGCGCGCGGCAACAGGACAAGCAGTGACAGCGTCGCGACCGAGAAGCGGACCAGGAGAATGTCGGCAGGAGATTCTGTCGCCAATAGCCCTTTTGTCACCACATTTGTCGATCCCCACAGGATTGCTAACGTGATTACTGCGGCGAAAGCAAGAAATGACGACCGATTCTTCAGCACCGAGAAAGAGTATCGAACGGCCGGGCGCGACTCAAGTCGACGCGGCGGGAGAATCCTTCGTCGATGTGGCGCATCGCGGGATAATAGCCCGCAAGGGTGTCTACAGCCACGTAGATCGTGATGGTCGAGCCCTGGGGGCGCTGACCCCCGCTCGGCACCTCCTGCGCGACGAGGTTCACCCGTAGCCACGACGAGGTGCTGTACTGCACCACGACGCTGAAGCCGGCCTTCTCGAGGATCGCCTTGGCCTGCGAGGTGGACTTGAGCCGCACGTTGGGAACGGTCACCATCACCGGCCCGAGGCTGTTGACGAGCTTGATCGTGTCGCCGCGGTAACCGGTGCCTTGGCCGGGTCCTGCGAGATCACCTGGTCCTGGGGAACCGTGGAGGAGTGGTCGGTCGACACCGACACCTTGAAGCCGAGCTTCTCAGCGTCTTGGTGGCGTCGTCGATGGCCTGGCCGACGACCGACGGGATGGTGATCGGCTGGCGTCCCTTGCTCACCACCAGGTCGACGGCGGTGCCGCGCTTGAGCTCGGCACCCTCCTTCTGGGACGCCGAGATGACGTTCGCCGGCGCCACCGTCTCGCTGTAGGCGGTGGTCACCTTCCCGACCGCGAGGCTGGCGTCGGTGATCGCCTGCTCGGCGGCGGCCCGGGTGAGGCCGACCACCTTGGGCATCGGGTGACGCTCGGGGCCGAGGGACACCCATGCGGCGACCGAGGTGCCCTTGTCGAGAGTGGTGCCCGCGCTCGGCAGGGTTCTGATGACGAGGCCCTTGGCGACGGTCTCGGAGTATTCGTCGTGGAAATCGCCGGTGAGGTGATTGGCGGCCAGCGTCGAGCTGGCGTCCTGCTGGCTCATGCCGATGATCACGGGTGCGGCCACGAATTGCGTCGCCTGCCACACGCGCCAGCTGCCGTAGATCGCGGCGGCCAGCAGAAGCAGCACGACCAGGATCACGACGCTGCGGCGGCGACGCCGCCGGGCGATGATCCGCGAATACCGGTTCACCGTGGTCGACCGGCGACAGGATCGGCCCGGTGACCGGCGAGATCGCCGAGCGCGGTGTGCGCGGGGTCGAGGTCCGGGGCAGGTCGCGCATCGGGTAGGACGGCCCGGGGAACCGGCGGCCGGGTCTCGGGGGCGTGCGACGGCTGGGCGCGATCGGCTCGGTCGGCGACTCGGGGGAGCGCGGCGACATCGCGGGGCCGACCGACGACCACATCTCGCGGGTGAGCGCCGGGTCGTCGACGACGCCCTGGTCGAGCGGCGCGGCGCACCCGCCGCATGAGCCGCAGCAGGTGTCGCGCGTCGGCCGGGCGTTCGGAGGGCCGGCGCCGCGTGCAGGCGAGCACCAGCGCGTCCAGGTACGGGGGGATCGCGGCGCGGGCCCGTTCGTCGGTCAACTGGGTCGAGGGGGCCGGGATGTCGTTGTGCACGTGCGAGTAGGCGACCTGGATCGGCACGTCGCCGGTGTGCGGCTTCTTGCCGGTGAGCAACTCGAACAGCACGACGCCCGGTGGAGTAGACGTCGCCGCGGGAGTCGGTGTAACCGGTGGTGACCAGTTCCGGCGGCAGGTAGCTGACCGTGCCCATGAGCAGCCCCGCGGTGGCGGTGGCGGTCTGCGAGCGTGATCGCCCGGGCGAGCCCGAAGTCGGCGACCTTGATCTGGCCGCGATCGGAGATCAGCACGTTCTCGGGCTTGATGTCGCGGTGCACGATGCCGGCCTCGTGCGCGCTGGCCAGGGCGTGCACGACCGGTTCGAGCAGGTCGAGCGCCCGGATCGGGTCGAGCGTCCGCTCGCGGCTGATGACGTGCCGCAGGGTCGAGCCCTCGACGTACTCCATCACGATGTAGGGACGCCCGTTGTCGCGGCCCTGATCGAAGACGCTGACGATGTGCGGGTTGGTGAGCATCGCCGCGGCGCGCGCCTCACGGTCGAAGCGTCGCGCGAACTCGGCGTCGTCGCCGAGGCCGTCGTGCATCACCTTCACGGCGACAGGACGGGTGAGGCGGCGGTCTTGTGCGCGGTAGACCGTGGCCATGCCGCCGCGGGCAAGCCTGGACAGGATCTCGTACCGTCCGTCGAGCACCCGACCGACCAGAGGGTCGCCGATACTCGTCATGGTCACAACTGCTCCAAACACGGTCGGGGAAGAAGGCCGTGCCAGCCCTATGGGGCTTGATTCTAGGACTCCTCGTCAAGGTTGCCCGACAAGGGCACACGGCGATCCCCGCCGGGTCGGGCCGGCGCCCGTGGGGGCGGGAGCGTCGGCTCAGTGGTCGCGGCGCACCGAGGCGACGGCCAGCGAGCGGAGGGCGAGGCGTCCCTCGTCGCGCAGCGGGAGGCCGGTCGAGACGTCTCGAGTGCACGCTGGAGCCCGGTGTCGATCATCGTCTCGACCCGCTCCCGGGCCCCGGAGTTGGTGATGATCGTGCGCGCCCGGCCGATCTGGGCCGCGTCGAGATCGGCGTTGCCCAGCAGCGACTGCAGTTCCGCGGCCTCGCGCGCGTCGGCCTCCGACATCGCATGCGCCACCAGCACCGTGCGCTTGCCCTCCCGCAGGTCGTCGCCGGCCGGCTTGCCGGTGACGGGACTCGTCGCCGAACACCCCGAGCAGGTCGTCGCGGAACTGGAACGCCTGCCCGAGCGGCGACCCGAATCCGGCGAGGGCGGCCATCAGTTCGGGGTCGGCCCCCGGCGAGGGCCGCGCCGAACTGCACGGGACGCTGAACGGTGTAGCGGGCCGACTTGTACTCGACGACCCGCTCCGACCGGGCCAGAGCCTCGGCCACATCGTCGGATAGGGGCGCGTGCTGGGCGAGCACGTCGAGGAACTGGCCCGCATTGACCTCGGTGCGCATCGCCTCGATGAGCGGCAGTCGCGCCGCCGAGCGCCTCGGGGTCGAGCCCGCTCGCGGACAACTGTTGGGCGCTCCACATGATCAGCAGGTCGCCCAGCAGGATCGCTCCCGCCCGGCCGAACGTCATCTGGTGTCCGAGCCCGTCCATGTCGCCGTGCAGCCGTTCGAACTGCCGGTGGGCGGCCGGGACGCCGCGACGGGTGTCGGAGGCGTCCATGACATCGTCGTGGATGAGACGCGCTGACGTGCAGCAGGTCGAGACTGGCGCAGGCGCGCAGCAGGGCGGCCGGTCGTCGGGCTGGCCGGCGACCGCCACATATCCCCAGTAGCCGAACGCCGGACGCAGGCGTTTGCCGCCGCGCGGTGAACTGCCGGGCCATCTGGAGCACCGGGTCGAGTTCGGGACCGATGCCGCGAGGTCGACGGCCCGCTCGTCGAGGAACTCGCGGATCGCCGTCCGCGATCGCGTCGCGGAAGGCTGGCTCAGGGGGTCTGCGGCGTCGAAGCCGGGATGCCGGGCGGCGGGTCAGGTGTGGGGGTCACCATCTGAGCCTATGCGCAGTGGGTGTCCGATTTCTCCCTATGGTGGACCGGCATGCTCGACGCCGTTCTGCCCGTCGACCCGGCCACATCGGGCGTCTCCTTGGCCGGGATTCTCGCCGACCGCCGGCCCGCGGGGGCGGCCCGGTGTTCGGGTTCGAGTTCTTCCCGCCCCGCGACGAGGAGGGGTCTCGACTGCTCGAGCGATCGGTGGCGGCCCTCGAACCGCTGCATCCGGACTTCGTGTCGGTGACCTATGGCGCCAACGGGTCGAATCGCGACCGCACGCTGGCCGCGACGAAGTTCATGGCCGCCGACGCCCTTCCGCACGGTGGGCCATCTCACCTGCGCGGCCCAGTCGCAGGCCGAGATCAGCGCGACGATCGACGCCTACGCGGAGGCCGGCATCACCCACATCCTCGCGATCAGGGGTGACATGCCCGGCGGGCCCAGCGTCCCTGGCGCCGCCATCCCGAGGGGCTCGCCAACGCGACCGAACTCGTCCGGCTGGTGAAGTCGCGGGGGGACTTCTGCGTGGGGGTGGCGGCGTTCCCCGATCCGCACCCGTCGACGGCCGACCGCGAACTCGACGCGCGGATCCTGGTCGAGAAGGTCGAGGCGGGGGCGGAGTTCGCGATCACCCAGCTGTTCTTCCGGGCCGACGACTACTTCGCGCTCGTCGACCGGGTGCGGGGCCTCGGCTGCGACGTGCCGATCATCGCGGGGATCATGCCGGTGACCAGCGTCAAGCAGGTGACGAAGTTCGCGCGAACTGTCGGGTGCCGCGATGCCGACCGGAGGTGTCGGACCGGTTGCACGCGGTCGCCGACGACCGCGACGCCGTGCGCGGGTCGGCGCCGAGATCGCGACCGAACTCGCGGCCGATCTGCTCGCCGGCGGGGCTCCGGGACTGCAGTTCTTCACCCAGAACCGTTCGGTGGCTACCCGAGAGATTCTCGCCAGGCTGCTGGAGAGCCGCCAGTGGTGAACGGCCGTCGTCGAGGTCGATCGTGACCAGTCGCTGCGTCGGGCGGGTGAGCGCGACGTAGAGAACGCGCTCGGCACCGCTGCTCTCGGCGACGATGTCGTCGGGTGACACGACGACGACCGCGTCGTATTCGAGCCCCTTGCTCTGCAGCGGGGTCAGTACCGACAGTCGGGCCCGCGCGCGCGCCGGCGTACCCGCAGGTGGTCGAGTCGATCGATGAGGCTCGGGCGGGATGATGACACCGATCGTGCCCTCGACCTGGCCGGCGAGGCGGTCGATGAGCGTGCCCACCTCGTCGATCCACCGGTCGCGCGGAACCTGGAGCAGTTCGGGATCGATGCCGGTGCGGCGCACCGCCTGTGGCAGGGACGCCTCGGGGAACGCCTGGGCGATGACGCGACCGGCCAGGTCGAACACCTCGGCGGGGCTGCGGTAGTTGATGCGCAGCTCGAAGCTGCGGGAGGGCGCCGTGCCGACGAGGTCGCGGATCGCGGCCGCGGCCTCGTGCACGTCGGGCCATGACGATTGGGCGAGGTCACCGACCAGCGTCCACGACGCCTGCGGGCCGCGCCGGCGGACCATCCGCCACTGCATCGGCGTGATGTCCTGGGCCTCGTCGACGAGCACGTGGGCGAAGGTGTCGGCGGAGTCCTCGTCGGACTGTCTCGCTGCTGCGCTCGTCGCGCAACCAGTCGGCCATGGTCACGAGCTCCTGCACCTCGCCGCCCTCGATGAACACGTCGGGCTCGTCGTCGGGTTCGTCGGGTGCGCGGCCCAGCAGTGTGGCCAGCTCGTCGAGCAGGGCGACGTCGGACGACGGTGAACTGTGATCCGGCGGTGCGGTCGGGCGCGGAAGGGTCGAGGTGGGAGTAGCTCGCCGCGAGGACGTCGCGTTCCCGGTCGTTGAGCAGATCCGATGCCAGCGAGTCGAGAAGGTCGCGGTCTGCCAGCCGGCCGAGCGCCTGGCGCGGCGCCACCGCTCGGCCACCAGGCGTTGAGGAACATCCGGTAGCTGGCCTGGCTCTGCACGAGATCGTCGAACTGGTCGCGGCCGAGGTCTTCGGGCCGCGAGCCGCCGGTGTCGAACCGGTGCCACAGGGCGTTGAGGATCGCGTGTTCGGCCGCAGGGCGTCCATGGTTGAGCTGATGGGTGGCCAGCACGTCGCGACGGATGCGCTGCAGCCGGGTGTGGTCGAGGATCAGCACGTCGCCCTTCACCGTGACCCGCAACGGCTGGGTGAGGTCGTCGACGAGCGGCTCGCCGACGACGCGTCGCAGCAGGGTGAGCATGCGCGGGCTGCCCTTGATCGCGGCCGCGGCGGCGGAGTCGTTGCGCTCGGCGGCGAACCCCAGGGTGTCGATGGCGAGCGAGCCGATCGAGCGCAGCGTGACCGAATCCTCACCGAGGCTCGGCAGCACACGCTCGATGTAGTTCATGAACAGCGCCGACGGGCCGATGACGAGGACGCCGCCCTTCTCGAGGCGCTTGCGGTTGCTGTAGAGCAGGTAGGCCGCCCGGTGCAGGGCCACCACGGTCTTGCCGGTGCCGGGGCCGCCGGTGATGATCGTCACACCCTGGTAAGGGGCGCGGATCGCTTCGTCCTGCTCGGCCTGGATGGTGGCGACGATGTCGCGCATCTGCGGCCCGCGGGCGCGGGTGAGGGCCGCCATCAGCGCGCCCTCACCGATGATCGGCAGGCTCGAGGCGTGGGACGAGTCGAGCAGGTCGTCCTCGATGCCGACGACCCGTTCGCCCCTGGTGCGCAGCACCCGTCGGCGGATCACGTCGAGCGGATTGGAGGCTGTCGCCCGGTAGAACGGCTCGGCGGCGGGGGCCCGCCAGTCGATGACCAGCGGTTCGTAGTCGTCGTCGCGCACGCCGAGGCGTCCGACGTGACGCGCCTCGCCGTCGGTGAGATCGATCCGTCCGAACACCAGACCCTCGTGCTCGGCGTCGAGACTGGCCAGGCGTCTGGCGGCCTGGAAGGCGAAGGCGTCGCGCTCGAACAGGGCGGTGCCGTGCTCTTCGCGCAGGAAGTCGGCCCGGTCGCTGAGATACCGTGACCGGCCCTCGCGTTCGATCTGCCGGGCCGAAGCGGTGTCGACCTCGAGCTGGGCGTACACCCGGTCGACGTGGGCCTGTTCGGCGGCGAGTTCTTCGGCGAGAC
The DNA here is from genome assembly GCA_963798885.1 of uncultured Actinomycetota bacterium. Classification (GTDB taxonomy): domain Bacteria; phylum Actinomycetota; class Actinomycetes; order Propionibacteriales; family Propionibacteriaceae; genus JAJYQH01. The sequence goes on from CAWCUX010000002.1 coordinate 338,951, forward strand.
GGTCGGGTGATGTGACCGGTTCGGGTGCCTCCGGCGTGCTGATCGCCTTGTCGGCCTCAGATTCACTCACGGACGAATCCCCCAATGCCAGGTCTCCCTCGGTTGATGGTGCGACGTTCAGATCCCATGGTGATGGCACAGGCACGTACCCTTCCTCACTGATGGTGGCTATCCACACTACTCCTCGCCTGCGGAGGCCTGCATCACGCGGACCGGCCGGGGCGGGCCGCGCGGTTGGTGGGACGGATGTCCTCGCCGGTGAGCGATTCGTGGATCTCGTAGACGGCGAGCGCCGCCGAGAGCAGCTCCGCCCACGGCTCGTTGCCCGCGGGGCTAGCGGCGGAGGCGTGCAGGCGTCCGTCGGCGGAGCGCAGGCCGGGGCGGGCCCGCCACGACCGCCACGACGCGGGGGCCAGGCCCCAATCGAGCCGCGGGGTCGGGGAGCGGTGGTCGTGTTCGATCACCTCGACGTCGTCGCCCGCCGAACGCCGCCAGCGCACGACCGGTGCGGCGCTGTGGTGCTCGACGGTGCAGTCGATACCGGGGGCGTCGTCGTCGGCTCGGGGGAGGGTGGCGCGGCGCACGGCCGGGGCGAGGGCGGGAGCGGCGGTGGGGCGTCCGAGCCGTCCGGTGGGCCGGACCGCTCGGGTGTCGAGTTCGGCGTCGGGGGAGCCGGGCAGGTCGGCGTCCGAGTCGTGGACCTGTACCCGGCGCTGGGTGAGACGCTCCCGGAGCACGTCGAGGAGCCGGCCCGCAGGCTGCGGGTCGCCGGTGGTGGTGTCGACCACCTGCCAACGCCCGAATTGGCGGTCGATGGCGGCCCGGGTGAGCAGCAGCGCCGGCGCCGACCCGTCGGACGCGCCCGAGAGCGGCCCCAGGCTGGTGACCACCTGGGCGAGGTGCGGTTCGCGCAGCCGCTCGGCGATCCGGTCGAGGCTGGAGTGGGCCCAGATCGCGCGCCGCTCGTCGCGGGTGAGTGATCGCGGGCGGGGGCGCTCCACCCCGAGTCGCCGCAGGGCGAGCCAGGCGCCGTCGGCGTCGTCGAGGAGGCTCGACCACCGCTCCGCCGCCGGTTCGCCGAACGCGCCGGCCACCGCGTGGAACTGCGCGCCGCGCTCGGCCGGCAGCAGCAGTCGGCGTCCGTCGGGGAAGAGGTGTTCGGTGGCCGGGGCAGGGGCCAGGTGCAGCCCGTGGCGGGCGAGTTCGGCGTCGAACGCGCGCCCGGACTTGCGCAGGAGATCCATCCAGGCCGCCCGCAGCGCGATCGTCTGTGGCAGCGAATCGGGGACGCCGTCGCCCCCGGCCCAGTGGCCGCCCAGGGGTTCGCCGGCGGTGTGCAGCACCACCCGGTGCCCGACCTTGGCGAGCCGGATCGCCGCGGCGATGCCGGCGAGGGTGGCGCCGTGCACCACGACGATGGTGTGCGTGCGGGTGGGCGCGCTCATGCCTGCCCCGCGCGGGTGGGCAGGCGATGCATCCCCCGGAGGGCCGGCGCCTCGTGGAACGCCGGGGCGATCACGGTCGCACCGGCGTCGATGCCCGGGCCCGTCCGGGGGCGACGGCCATGGGGAGTGGGCTCACGCTGCCCAAGGGTAGATGAGCGGGACTCCCCGGGCGCGCCCGTACGCGCTGGGGCGGCCGATGGATGTGCTGCCGGGGTGCTGGGATGCGGTTGGCCAGGGGTTCGGGGGTTGGGGGTTCTGCGGCGTACGAGTGTGCTGGCGGCGTAAGAGTTGTCGGTGGTTTCGGGTCGGGTCGTACGCCGTGGACGCCAGGTCGTACGCCGTCGACGCCAGCTCGTACGCCGCGGGAACACGGCCGATTTCTGGGGGAGAAGGCCTGTTGACGAAGTGTCCGGGGTGGGGGCTACAGTTGGTGTTGTTCGAATACACGTTCGATTAGTTGTCCGGGGTTTGCCGGTTGTCCCGCCGGCAGGGGAAGGCCTCTCACGACGGTCGGGCGGTTCGGACGCCGACTCCGGTGCGGGTGGCTTCGACCCCCGCCCGCGCCGGGGTCCCTCGGGTCGAGATGTGTGGCGGCCGGCGATACCGGCCGTCCCCGACCGATCTGGAGGCAGCCGTGAGGCGTTACGACGAGACGATCGATGTGCGGTCCGGGCGCATCGGTGAAGGTATCCGCGGGCTCGATGGTGAGGTGCTGGCCGCCCACCCCGAAGGGCCGGCCCAGTTCGTCTGGCGCAACCGGTTGTGGCGGGTGCTGGGGGTGCAGGCCCGCTGGATCGAATCCGATGCCTGGTGGAACGGCCCCGCGGCCCGAGCCGCCCGCGGTGATGATCCCGCCGATGAGCTTGTCGATGATCTCGCTGGTCGCACCGCCGATGTCGCCGATACCGATGGCGACGTCCTGTGCGAGCACGAGGTGTGGCGGGTCGAGGCGGCCAGTGGACGCGATGGCAGCCGGGGTGTGTATGAGCTGGCCCACGCATGGTCCGACGGCTCGTGGAGCCTGCGGGGGGTGAGCGACTGATGTCCGATCTGGCCGAGTCTCGGCGCGAGATCCTCGAGGCCGAGCTGATCGAATCGGTCGCCGAACGGTATCTCGCCGCACACCTCGCGGCGCAGCGGGTGGCCATGGTGGTGCTGGCGGCGCACGCGCCCGCGCCGGAGTCGTCGAGCGCACCCGCACCAACGACCGTGGACGCACCGGCGCACGCGTCCGCGCTGTCAGACGCGCCGGCTCCGGCGAACATGCCCGCGCCCCCGACCGTGCATGCTTCCGCGGGCCGACGGGTGCCGACCGGCGCTGCCGATCCCTGGAGACTGCTCGCCCGGGTTGCCCCCGAGTGTGGTGAGTGGGCCGACTATTTCGCGGCGACGCGGCCCAAGTGCCTGGCGGTGGCGGCCGGGGCTCACGGCATCGTCACCGGGCGTGAGGCCGACGATCTCGTGCGGGACGCCGCCACCTTCCACGATGTGGCGGTCCGGCACCTGCGGGCGCATGTCACCGTCGGGCCCGGGTCGGCGGGCCGCCTGCGCGCCAGGGGATCCTGATGGGTGATCCCTTCGTGCACCTGCGTGTGGCGTCCGGATACTCCCTGCAGTACGGCGCGTCCCATCCCTCCGCGCTCGTGGCAGCAGCGGCCGATCACGAGATGGACACGCTCGCGCTCACCGACCGAGACGGCATGTACGGCGCGGTGCGCTTCGCCAAGGCGTGCCTGGCCGCGGGCATCGCTCCGGTCGTCGGCGTCGACTTCGCCGTGCCGTTCGGGCCCGACCATCCCGATCACCCGAGCCACGCGCACCCGCCCCGCCGTGCCACCGCGGCCCGCGGCGGCCGGCTGCGCGATCCCCGGCTGCCCCGCGTCGTTGCGATGGCCACGTCCCGCGCGCGGATGGGCCCGGCTGAGCCGTCTCACCACGGCCACCCATCTGGCGGGTGAGCGGGGGGCGCCGGTCACCACCCGCGATCTTGTCGCGCGGCACGCCGATGGGCGGCGACCTGGTGGTCATGCTCGGAGCCGATTCCGAGTTCGGGATGGCGGTGGCCCGCGGACGTCTCGACCACGCCGAGGCCGAACTGCGCCGCTGGCTCGACGTGGTCGATCCCGCGCAGGTGGTGATCGCGGTCACCGACCATCACCTGCCGGGCACGGGAATGGGCACCGCCCACCAGGCGGGGGCGATGCTCGCCCTGGCCGACCGACACCATCTCACCGGCATCCTCACCAACCATGTGCGCATGGCGCACCGGCATCTGGCCCCCACCGTCGACGTCCTCGACGCGGCGCGCCGGCTCGTCCCCCTCGACGTGCGCAACGTCGATCGCCGCAACGCCGAGGGATACCTCAAACCCGGCAAAGACATGCTCGAGGTGGCCCGTGAGGTCGCCCGTCACGCCGGCCGCGGCGTCCACGGTGCCGAGCGGCTGATCGCCGACACCCGCACCACCGCGATCCGTTGCCGGCTCGATCCGCACGCCGACATCGGTCTCGGAGAGATTCATCTGCCCGAGTTCGACGTGCTCGGCACCACCGGCGAGCAGGCGATGGCGGTGCTGCGGCAGCGGTGCGACGCCGGGGTCACCGAACGCTACGGCCGCCTCACCGACGACGTCGCCCGGCGACTCGACGCCGAACTCGACACCATCGCCACGCTCGGGTTCGCGTCCTATTTCCTCACGGTCGCCGACGTGGTCGAGATCGTACGCGACATGGGTATCCGCTGTGCCGCCCGGGGGTCGGGGGCGGGCAGTCTCGTCAACTACCTGCTCGGTGTATCCGGTGTCGACCCACTCGCCTACGGGCTGGTGATGGAGCGGTTCCTCTCGCCGTTGCGCCGGGCGCTGCCCGACATCGATCTCGACGTCGAATCCGCCCGTCGACCCGAGATCTACACCAAGGTGCTCGAAGTGTTCGGCGGCGAACGGGTGGCGGCGGTGGCGATGATCGACACCTACCGGGTGCGCCACGCGGTGCGCGACGTCGGTGCTGCGCTGAGTCTGCCGCCGCCCGAGATCGACGCCATCGCCAAGGCGTTTCCGCACATCCGGGCCCGTGACGCCCGGGCCGCGCTGCGCGACTTGCCCGAGTTGCGGGCCGGCGGGTCTCACCGAGCGACGACTCGACGTGCTGTTCTCACTGGTCGAGTCGCTCGACGGCCTGCCGCGCCACCTGGCGCTGCACCCGTGCGGGGTGATCCTGTCCGACACCACGTTGGGCGACCGCACCCCGATCGAGGCGAGCTTCGGCGGTATCCCGATGAGCCAGTTCGACAAGGACGACGTCGAAGACATGGGGTTGCTCAAGCTCGACATTCTCGGCATCCGCATGCAGTCGTCGATGGCCCATGCTCTCTCCGAGATCCGGCGCACCACGGGCGCGGCGCCCGACATCGATGCGCTCGCCCCGTTCGACGATCCCGACACCTACGACCTCATCGCCCATGCGGCCACGCTCGGGTGCTTCCAGATCGAATCGCCGGGCCAGCGCGAACTCATCGGCAAGTTCGGGCCCGAGAACTTCAACGACATCATCATCGACATCTCGTTGTTCCGCCCCGGCCCGGTGAAGTCCGACATGGTGATCCCGTTCCTCAACGCCCGTCAGGGATGGACGGCACCGCACTATCTGCATCCCAGTCTCGAACCTGCGCTGGCCGAGACCGGTGGGGTGGTGGTGTTCCACGAGCAGATCATCCGGATCATCTCGATCGTCACCGGGTGCAGTTACGCCGAGGCCGACGAGGCCCGCCGGGCCCTCGGCGATCCGGCCGGCCAACTCGACGTGCGGCAATGGATGGTTCCTCTCGCCCGAGACCGTGGCTATCCCGAGCCGGTGATCGAGCGCATCTGGCAGGTGTTGCAGTCGTTCGCCTCGTTCGGGTTCTGCAAGGCGCACGCCGCGGCGTTCGCCCTGCCCACCTACCAGTCGGCGTGGTTGAAGCGCCACTATCCGGCCCACTTCCTGGCTGGGATCCTCACCCACGATCCGGGCATGTATCCCAAACGGCTGCTGCTCGAGGAGGCCCGACGGATGGGGGTGGCGATCCTCGGGATCGATGTCAATGCATCAGGGGGCGATTACCGGGTCGAATCCGTCGGCGTTCCACACTGGGGTCGTGGCCTGGGTTCCAGCGAGGGTCGCGTTCCGGGTTCGGGTGGGGATCGTGACCTGGGTTCGGGTGGGGGTCGCGTTCCGGGTTCGGGTGGGGGTCGTGACCTGGGTTTGGTTCCGGGTCCCGGCGGGAATCGTGAACCGGGTTCGGGTGGAGGTCGTGTTCCGGGGCCTGGGGTGGGTTCCGGTGGAGATCCCGCCGCGGAGGGGGTGCCTGCCGTCGGCCCGGGGCGTCCTCTCGACGAGAGGGGATTGCCCGACGCGTCCGGATGGGGCATCCGGCTGTCGCTCGCCGACATCAAGGGCATCTCCGAGGCCGAGATCGCCCGCGTCGTCGAGGGCCGGCCCTATTCGTCGCTCAGCGACTTCTGGCAGCGCGCCCACGTCGCGACGCCGGTGATCGAGCGGCTGATCCTGGCCGGGGGGTTCGACCGTCTCTACGGCACCGGACGCTCGGCCGCCGCGCGGCGCCACGATCACCTCACCCGGCGCGACCTGCTGCTCGCCCTGGCCGACTTCACCCGAGTGGCGATGATCGACGCCCGCACCGCCAGAAGGGCCCGTGGGCTGCGCCGTCAGACACCCGGCCTGGTCGTCGGCGACGATCCACGAGACCTTTCCCGGCGCCAGGCCGCCCCCGCGGGTGGCGGGAGGCCTGCGGCCACGACCCAGAGCCTGTTCGACGACACCGGCTGCGATGACGGGGTCGACGACGAATGGGGCCGACAGCCGAACGCGCCGATCACCGCCGCGCCGATCACGAACGCGCCGATCACGGGTGGGCCGATTCCGGTCGGGCAGACCATGGGTGGGCCGATCACGGGTGGGCCGATGACGTGCGCGCCGGCGCCGGGTGGGGGGATGCGATCCGTGGAAGCTCGGGAGGACGCCCCCGTGACGTGCGTCCGAGCGGCCTTCCCGAGTTCACCGAATCGGAGCAGTTGTCGGCCGAACTCGAGATCCTCGGGCTCGACGCCAGCCGGCACATCGTCGAGTTCTACCGCGACTTCCTGCGTGAGCTCGGCGCCGCCGACGCCACCTCGCTGCTGCGTCGCCGAAACCACTCCGAGGTACTCATCGCGGGGGTGAAGGTGGCCACCCAGACGCCACCTGTGCGATCCGGGCGACGGGTGGTGTTCCTCACCCTCGACGACGCCACCGGTCCGGTCGACGCCACCTTCTTCGAAGACGTTCAGGGGCCCTACGCGGCCACGGTGTTCGCCTCCTGGCTTCTGGTGGTGCGCGGCGAGGTGCGTCGCACGGGTCCGCGCGGCGTGTCCGTGCTCGCCACGGGTGCCTGGGACCTCCCGGCGTTGCACGCCGTCTGGCAGGCCGAGCTCGTCGCCTCGGGCGATCCCGACGCCGCGATCGCCGCGGTGCGTCGCGAACTCGAGGTGGTGCCGATGGGCGTTGGGATCGTCGGCGAGCCGCTCGCTAGAGCGTCCGGGCCCAGACGGTGAGCGTCCGGCGGTCGCCGCCGACACGGAGCACCGCACCCGGGCCGGCGGCATGGGACGCCGGCGCGTCCTGGTGCATGCGTCGGGGTTCAAGCAGTCGCCGTACGCCGACGTGCAACCCGCCGGCACGTCACCGGCGCAGCCGCCACCGCCGAGCGTGGTTCCGGGGGCGATGGCCGCTCCGCCGGGCGCCGAGGCGCCGCGCAAGCTGTGGCATTCGAGCCCCGGAAGTTCCGGCAGGTGACCCGATGCCGGTGATCCTGCACGCCGACATGGACGCCTTCTACGCCTCGGTCGAACTCGCCCGGCGTCCCGACCTCGTCGGGCCGCCCGATGTGGGTGGGCGGTTCGGGTCGGGGGGTGGTGCTGTCGGCGAGTTACGAGGCCCGGGCCTGCGGGGTGCGGTCGGGGATGAGTTCCACCCGCGCCCGCAGGCTGTGCCCGGCCGCGGTCGCGATCCCCCCCGACTTCGACGCCTACGAGGCCGCGTCCCGGGGCGTCTTCGCGATCTTCCGCACGGTCACCGAACAGGTCGAGGCGGCGTCGATCGACGAGGCGTTCCTCGACATCACCGCGTCCCTGCGCCGGCTCGGCGGCGACCCGGTGGCGATCGGTCAGCGGCTGCGTGCCCAGGTGGTCGATGAGCAGCGGGTCACCTGCTCGGTGGGGATCGCGCCCAACAAGTTCCTCGCCAAGCTGGCGTCGAAACAGGCCAAACCCGACGGCCTGGTGCAGGTGCGACCCGAAGACGTCGTCGCGTTCCTGCACCCGCTGCCGGTCGAGGCGATGTGGGGGGTGGGCGAGTCGACGGCCGCGGCACTGCACCGGCTCGGACTGATGAGCGTGTCCGACCTCGCGCACACCCCCCGGAGCACCCTGCGGCGCGCGTTCGGCGCCTCCCAGGGCACCCTGCTGCACGATCTGGCCTGGGGACGCGACACCCGTCGGGTGAGCGCCGCCCCGGCCGAGCGCAGCATCGGTTCGCAGGAGACCTTCGCCCGCGACACCGACGATCCGGAACTCATCGCCACCGAGCTGTTGCGGATGAGCGCCCGCACGGCCGAACGCATGCGGTGGGCGGGAGTACTCGGTCGCACGGTCAGCATCAGCGTCCGTTTCGCCGACTTCACTACGATCACCCGGTCGGTCACCATGTCGGCGTTGAGCGATGTCACCGACGACATCCATGCGGCCGCCATGACGGCCTACGCGAAGCTCAACCTGCAGCGGGCCCGCATCCGGCGGATCGGAGTGCGGGTCGAGGGACTCGTCGACCTCGACCGCGCCTATCAGCAGCATGCCCTCGACGCCCCCGACCGCGGCATGCGGGAGGTCGAACGGGCTGCCGATATGGCCGTTCAGCGGTTCGGTCCCCGGGCGGTCCGCCGGGCGAGCCTTACCCGCGGTGACCGGCGTCCGGTGTCGCGGATGGTCGACGAGATCGGCGGGTGGACATGACACTCCGGATGTGCGGAGATTCGCCCGTGATCTGCTCCCTGCCGCCTGCGCGATATGCGACCTAAACTGGGTAGCACCCGCTGGAACCGAAGGAGACGACGATGGCCCTCACGGATGAGGAGAAGCGACAGCTCGCTCTGCTGGAAGCTTCTCTGGCCGCCGACGATCCCCACTTGGCCAACACTCTGCGCGGGGCCCGTCGTCATCGGATGCCCGTGGGCGGTCGCCATGGCCATCGATCGGCTTGGCCCTCGGAGTTACCCTCCTGATCCTTGGCATGCAGATCGATCCGCTGGTCAGCGTGCTCGGTTTCTTGGTGATGCTCGTGTCGTCGGTCGCAGCGATCGGCGGCTGGCACGGTGGCGACGGGCGCCCGGGGGGCGTCGCCGCCGCGGGTCACCGTGGTCCACGATCGCCCCGAGCCGGCAAGGGTGACTTCATGAACCGGATGGAAGAACGCTGGCGGCGGCGGCGCGAGCAGGGGTTCTGACGCGGGCAGGGGTTCTGACCCGGCGGCACGGGCAGCACGCTGTTGAGACCCCGCACCACGATCAGCCGGCCGTAGACACCCGGCAGCACCGAACCCAGCACCGCTGGGGCTCGGCACCACTGCGACCGGGACGGTGCCAGGGGTCAACCCTGCCATCGCGATCCCTGGCAGCCCTTCGCCGTGTCGGGGTGAGCCTTCCCCCGATCGGGTTGAGGCCTGCCTGCATCCGGTTCAGGCCCCCGGGGGACGGACCCGTGGCCGGGTGGGCGCCGGAGCGGCCGACCGGGCGGGCAGGAGCCGATCCGTCGCCCAGCGTGTCCACAACGAGCGTGGCAGCAGTACGGCGCGGGTCCGCTCTCGCCGCCCGGCCTGGTCGTTCCAGTGCCTGCGGATCGTGCGGACATCGCCCGCCAGCTCCGCCCCCGCCGGCAGCGACGGCGCGTACCGGGCCAATTCGACCCAATGGGCGACCCGTCGCAGTGCCGCCGCCGTCTCGGCGTCGCCGCGGGACGCCAGCCGCTCGCCGATCGCTCGTGGCGACCCGTCGATCCAGTGCCCGCCGAGGTCGATGAGACTGTCATGGATCTCCCGCCAGCTCGCGGCGATCCGGGTCTTGTCGTCGGCCCGCGATCCGAGGCGTGCGGAACCGGATGATCGCGCGTGCCGACATCGCGTGACCACCAGCAGCACCAGCAGCCCAGGGCCAGGGCCAGGGATCCGAGCGGCCGTCGGACGAAGGCGTCGTCGGCGGGGCGGTGGGGCTCTCGTGCGTGGGGAGCACCGGGCCGCCCGCCGCCGACGGCAGTTGGTTCGGGGCGATCGACGGGGCGGCGGACGCCTGCGTCGAGTTGTTCGTCGTCGGCTGGGGCGGCAGGAGCCTGGTCAGCGACGTCCAGGAGGGGGCGCCCGCGACGGCGGCGGTGGGCTCGAAGCGCACCCATCCGTATCCCTGGAAATACAGCTCGGGCCAGGCGTGCGAGTCCCTGATGTCGACCTCGTAGTGGTTGCCGACCTTGGTGCCGGGGGCGAATCCCACCGAGACCCGCGACGGGATCCCGACGATGCGGGCCATCAGGGCCATCGCCGAGGCGAAGTGCACGCAGTATCCGCTGTGGGACTTGGTGAGGAAGTTCACCAGGACGCCGTAGCCGGTGCCGCTCGGGGCGTTGGTGTCGTAGGTGAACCGGCTGGGATCGGACAGGTAGGCCTGGATGTCGGCGGCCTTGATCGCGTCGGTCGCCGCGCCCTTGGTGATCTGGTGCGCGAGGTCGATGATCACCTGCGGGACGCCGGCGGGCACGTTCGAGAGGATCTGCGCATCGCGCGGGGGGATGCCGGCGGTGGCTTGGGCGAACTGCGCCGGGTCGGGTTCCTCGATCGCGGAGGTGACGGTGTAGGAGAGGTTGCGGGTGGCCTGCAGGCGTCCGGACGACTTCGTCGACAGCACCATCAGCGACGTCGGATCGTAGGCCCACGCGCCCGACGCGGTGAAGGAGATCGGCGAGTAGGGGGCGGCAGGTATTCGCTGTCGAGATTGTCGATCGTCACGTGGGTGGTGACCTTCGTCTGGCCGAGCACCGCGCCCGGGGCCGACGGCAGCCGGCCGTTCCGCAGGGAGACGCCGGCGAGCTTCCACCCGCTGGCGTCGATGACGCTGAGCGTGGCCAGCCGGAGATAGACCGGTTGGCCGTTCGACGTGGTGTAGGTGAGCACCCGCCGGTTGACCGGTTGGTTGAGGTCCTTGGCGAGGTTGATCGTCGGATCCTGCATCTGGATCGGACCGTTGCCCGACCCCTTGCCGATGGCCGGCGCGGTGCCGATGAGCGGCACCGCCGACCCGAGGATCAGCGAGCCCGCCAGCGCGGGCAGGCCGACGAGCAGCGCCATCCGCCAGACGCCCAGTTGGGTACTGCGCCGTCGCGCCGTGTCGGTGTTGACGTTGCGGGTCCAATTCCTCGTTCCGGTTGACGGCCTCGACGGCGAGCATGGCCAGGTAGCCGAGGGTGACGAGCGCGAACTGCCACCAGGGCAGGTCGGCGACGACGGTGAGGGTGGCGATGATGTAGGGGGTCGCGAGCGGCAGCAGCGCCCACGCCGGTGCGCCGAGCGTCGAGACCATCACGTCGGCGAGGATGACCAGCAGGGCGATGAACGCGACGAGCAACCACCGGGTGGGCGGGTAGACGCTGAGCGGTGCGCTCTCGTCGCGCAGCTGGGTGATCGCGCTGTCGAAGATCGCCCGCAGCCCGACCGACCGGCCTTGCGGCGTGCGGATCTGCAGTTCGGCGAAGACCAGCACGGCTCCGAGGAACAGCAGTTGCACGCCGTGCACGATGAGGGGACGCATCCGGGCCGAGCCGGAGCCCGCCGGCGAGGAACAGCAGGGCCGCGGCGAGGGCGACGGCCTCCCCGAGCATCATCCGGTCCTGTGGTGATGGTCGAGAACGGCAGCATCGACGCCGCGACGGCCAGCCACAGGACGAAGGAGGTGCGCAGGATCGCCACGGGGTTCATACCAGGGCCTCGCGTCCGAGCAGGTCCCAGGCGTCGGGCACGCCGGTGCTCGCGCTGACCTCGACCACCCGCCATCGCTGCTCGCGCAGCCGGCGGACGGCGTCGAGCTGGGCGGCGTCCGGCCCGCGCCCGGACGCCGCGAACGTGTCGGGGTGCAGCACCAGCGCCAGGCCCTGGGATCGCATCCGGCGGATGCGTTCGAGGCGCACGACGTCGTCGGGGCTGAGGCGTCCGAGGATGGCGACGACGATTTCGCCCTCGCGGGTGACGATCGACGCGTTGGCGGCGGCGGTGAGCGATTCCGTGCGGCAGAGGGCCGCGTCGGTGAGGGCGATGAGCATCGCCTCGCGGGCGGCCGGCGGATCCTCGATACCCGCCGGTGACCACCCGTCCGGTCGCGTCGATCAGCCCGATCCGGTATCCGGAGCCGGCGAAGTGGCTGCACACGGACGCCGCGGCCGACACGGCCCACTCGAACGAGCCGGATCGGCCCGATGCCGGCGTGGCGGGTGACGCGGTTGTCGAGCAGCACGGTCGCCGAGGGTTCCCAGGCCTGTTCCTCGCGGCGCACCATGAGTTCACCCCAGCGCGCGGTCGAGCGCCAGTGCACCCGGCGCACGTCATCGCCCAGGCGGTACTCGCGCACGAGCACGTCGTCCTGGCCGTGGTGCCCGATGTGCCGGGGGGTCGTGTCGCCGGCCGTGCCGGTGCCGCCGCTGGTGCTGAGTTGCTGCAGCGGGAACACGCGCGGGGTGATCATCACCTCGTCGCTGCCGGTGAACGTGCTCTCGAGGCGGGCCATGCCGAACGGGTCGGCGGCGTGCACGATGAGCGGGCCCACCCGGAACCGCCCGCGGCTGAGTCCCATGAGTGGATAGGTGATCCGCCGCTCCCACCGGCCGGCGAACCGGTGCACGGCGAACCGGGGGGGCCGGCCGAGCTGGGTGGGCACGGCGTCCTCGAACTGCAGCAGGCCGACGGGCAGGGAACCGGTCTTGGCCAGCCGCAGGGCCGCGGTGAGCCGGTCTCCGATGGCGGCACGCGACGGGGTGATGGTCCGGTCGCTCGACAGGCTCACCTGGGTGCGGTGCAGCACGATCATCGCCGCGACCGGCAGCGCCATGAGCAGCACCCCGATCCAGGCCAGTTCGCGTTCCCCCCACAGGGCGGCGAGCACGGTGACCGACGCGCCGCCGATGAGGAAGAAGCGGCCCCTCGGGGTCAGGGATCTGGACGCGGCGTCGGGCATCGGGTCAGTCCCGGTCGGGGATGGGCACCGAGGCCACGAGGTCGGCGACGATCTGGTCGACGCTGCGTCCGGCCAGCTGTGCCTGGGTCGACGGCAGCACGCGATGGCCGAGTACTGCGGTGGCCAACGAGGAGATGTCGTCGGGGATGACGTAGTCGCGCCCGCTCATCGCGGCGTGGGCGCGTCCGATCCGCAACAGGTGCAGGCTCGCCCGGGGGCTGGCGCCGAGGCGCAGCGAGCCGCTCGCGCGGGTGGCCGTGACGATGTCGATGATGTAGTCCTTCACCGCCTGGGCGACGTGGATGCCGCGGGTGGTGGCGATCAGTCGGTTGATGCCGGCCGCGTCGGTGACGGGCTCGAGCGAGTCGAGTGGGTTGGCCGCGCCGTGGGCGTCGAGCATGGTGAGTTCGGAGATCCGCGCGGGGTAGCCCATGGTGATCCGCGCCATGAACCGGTCGCGCTGGGCCTCGGGCAGCGGGTAGGTGCCCTCCATCTCGATCGGGTTCTGGGTGGCCACGACCATGAAGGGGGCGTCGAGAAGGTGGGTGACGCCGTCGACGGAGACGGTGCGTTCGGCCATCGCCTCGAGCAGCGCCGACTGGGTCTTCGGTGAGGCGCGGTTGATCTCGTCGCCGACGACGATGTTGGCGAAGACGCCGCCGGGCTTGAACTCGAACTCGCGCGTCTCCTGGTTGAAGACGCTCGTGCCGGTGATGTCGCCGGGCAGCAGGTCGGGCGTGAACTGGATCCGGCGCACCGAGCAGTCGATGGCCTTGGCGAGTGACTTCGCCAGCATCGTCTTGCCGACGCCGGGCACGTCCTCGAGCAGCAGGTGGCCCTCGGCCAGCAGGGTGGCGAGGGCGACGTCGATCTGGTCGTCCTTGCCGGCGATGACGCTGGCGATCGCCTCGTGCACCCGGTCGACGACCGCGCTCAGATGGTCGCGCTCGGCCTGCTGACTGCTCACGTGACTCCTCCGGTTGCTGGCGCGGCGGGTCCGCCGAGGCCCTGGGGGACGCGCGCCGTCGCGCGTCCCGCCTGGTTCCACACGATACCCGGAGGCGCGTCGACAACCAGTGGGGAAAATGGTGCCCCAGTGGAGCGTAGTGGAGTATGGTGGAGCGAAATGGAGGGAAGCGGCACACTCATGGAGGGGAAGGGGTGCCCGGATGTTTCTCGGTACCCACTATCCGAAGCTCGATGACAAGGGACGTTTCTTCCTTCCGGCCAAGTTCCGCGAGGCCCTCGATGGCGGGTTCGTCATCACCAAGAACTATCGATCACTGTCTGGCGATCTACACCCGGGAGGACTTTCGTGCGGCATGATCACCTCGGTGAGTTCGGCGCCGGACAGCATCAAGCAGGTGCGCCAGTTCCAGCGGCAGTTCGGTGGGTCGGCCACCGAGGGCATGGCCGACAAGCAGGGGCGGGTGACGGTCCCGCAGCAACTGCGCGATTACGCCGGCCTCGACCGCGACATCGTCGTCGTCGGTGCCGTCAGCCGGATCGAGGTGTGGGACGCCGCCGCGTGGGCGGCGTACGACGCCGAGCACGGACGAGGCATTCGCCGACATGGACGGCGAGATCATGCCGGTCACCTGACCGGACCACCCGGATTGTGCCGCGAGGCTTCGGTCCGGAACCCGTCACCCTGGTGCACCTTCCCCGGTGCCAGGTCGACACCGAGGGTTCCGGGTCGAAACCCCGAAGCACAATCCACCGGCCCCTGCCGGAGGAGCGCCGGCTCCACCAGGGGAACGACAGCTTGCCGATGCGAATGACGTGGGGTCGACATGGAGATGGCGCAGCCGCCGGTGCCGGACACCGGTGCCGCTCCCATCGATCCGCTTGCCCGTGACCGCCGAGGACGCCGCCCGGCGCCACCGTCCGGTGATGCGGGACCGCGATCGTGGCGCTGGTGGCCGCAGCCTCTGTCGCGACCCGGCACCCACCACCTATGTCGACGGGACGCTGGGCATGGGCGGGCACGCGCAGGCGCTGCTCGCCGCCTACCCCGGCTGCCGGCTGGTCGGCATCGACCGGGATCCGGCGGCCCTCGGCTCGCGGCGCACGTCTGGCGGAGTTCGGTGACCGGGTGAATCTCGTGCGGGCCGTGTTCGACGAGCTGCCCCGGGTGCTCGACGGGCTCGGCATCTCCCGGGTGCGACGCGATCCTGCTCGACCTCGGCCTGTCGTCGCTGCAGATCGACGAGACCGGACGCGGCTTCTCCTATATGAGCGATGCCCCGCTGGACATGCGGATGGACCCGAGCCCAGCCGCTCACCGCGGCGCAGATCCTCAACGAGCGTCCGGCGTCGGAGTTGACCCGCCTGTTCCGCACCTACGGCGAGGAGCCGTTCGCCCAGCGGATCGCCGGACGGATCGTGGACGCCCGCGAGCAGGAGCCCTTCGTGACCGCCGCGCGGCTGGTCGAGGTGATCTCGGCGGCGATCCCGATGGCCGCCCGCAAGGGTCGCGGGCATCCCGGCCAAGCGGGTGTTCCAGGCGCTGCGGATCGAGGTGAACGGCGAGCTGGACGCCCTCGCGGCGCGCGTTGCCGGCCGCTCTCGCCGCGTTGTCGCTCGGTGGCCGGCTCGCGGTGCTGGCCTACCACTCGCTGGAGGACCGGATGGTCAAGCAGGCGTTCGCCGCCGCATCTCAGTGACACGGCGCCGCCCGGCCTGCCGGTCGTCCCGGAGTCGATGCAGGCCCGGTTCCGCCTGGTCACCCGGGGTGCGGAACGACCCGAGGCCGACGAGGTGTCGGTCAATCCACGATCCGCGTCCGCGCGGCTCCGTGTCATCGAACGAGTGAGGGAGGCAGCATGAGCGCACTGTTGGCGCCGGTTGAGTCACCGACACAGGCACCGGGCGATCGGCTGCGGTCGTTGCCGGCCGGCCCGCCGAAACTGGCGCGGCTGCCGTTCCTCATCGTGCTGGCGGTGATCGTGGCCGTCGGGCATGGCCGGGGTGCTCGTGCTGTCGGTCAACCTGCAGCAGCGCGCCGACATGCTCAGCACGCTGCGGGCGCGGGACGCCGATCTCGGCTTCCAGGAGGCAAGCCTGCGGGCGAGGGTCGACGAGGCGTCGTCGGTGACGCTGCTGAGCCAGCGGGCGTACCGGCTGGGCATGCGTCCCGACCCCGCGCCGGCGTTCATCAACCTCACCACCGGCGCGGATCGTCGGCAAGCCCACCGCGGTGAGCGGCCGGGAGCTGCCGGCCCAGGATCCCGGAGCGATCACCCGTGAGGCCGTGACCGGCCTTCAGGGCACCACCACGACGGCCGCATCGGGTGGCGTCGACCGCCGCGGCGAGCAGCCGGCCCTCGGCGCCGGCGTCCACCGCCGCGAAGCCCTCCTCCTCGGCAGCGGCGAAGCCTTCGAGCGCGGCGAAGCCGTCGACCACCGCCACGGCGTCCGCACCGTCGAACACCACCTCGGCCGGGGGACACTGATGGCCGGGCGATCCGACTCCCACGGGTCGGGATCCGCGCGCCACCGGCCCCGGGCGGGCTCGAGCGGGTCGTCCTCGGGCGGCGACCTCGTCGGGACGCCCCCGCCCCACGTCATCGACATCCTGCCCGCCCGCACCCGGCCTCCGGGTCCCGGCGCCCCGGCACCCGGCCGGTCGTGCGTCCGGGGCGCCGGAGAGCCCGCTCGCGGCGGCGGTTCCCGGTCGGCAACTCCGGACGCCGGCGTGCGGATCCTCATCGGCCTGGTCACCGCGGCTCTCGTGCTGCTGCTCGGCCGCGCGTTCCAGCTGCAGGCGCTCGACTCGCAGTCGTACGCCGCGGCGGCGGCCCGGCAGATGACCCGCACCCAGGAGTTGCAGCCGGTGCGCGGCGAGATCCTCGACCGCAACGGCAAGGTGCTGGCGATGAGCGAGCCGGCGGTCAAGGTGATCGCCGACCCGTCGATCATCGCGACCAACGGCATCGACCCGCGGCTCACGCTGACCCCGTCCGAGCAGGCGGCCGCCGACGCCGCCCCGCAGGCGATCGCGACGATCCTCGCGAAGTACCTCGGCGGTGCAGCCCGGCGACTACCTCAAGTTCCTCACCGCCAAGCAGGCAGAACTCGACCGCGTGGAGCATGTACCAGGTCGTGAAGACGCAGGTGCCGGCCTGGACCTACGTGCAGCTGTCCAAGGCGCTGGCCGCCGGCGGCGAGGTCGGACGGCCATCACGGTCGCGTCGTGGTACGGCATCTACAAGGAGGACGACCCGATCCGGATGTATCCCTCCGGGCCGGTCGCCTCGAACATCGTCGGGTTCATGCGCGCCAACGGGAAGCCGGGCGGTGGTCTCGAGTACACGCTCAACAGTTCGCTCGCGGGGGTCCCGGGCCGGGAGAGCTACGAGGTCGCCGCCTACGGACGGATCCCGCTCGGGAACTCCACGCTCACGCCCGCCGGTGAACGGCACCAGCTACACGCTGACGATCGACAGCGAGATGCAGTTGCTGGCGCAGAACGCGATCTCGTCGCAGGTCAAGGCCACCGGCGCCCGCAGCGGCACGGCGATCGTCATGAACGTCAAGACCGGCGAGGTGCTGGCGATGGCCACCACCCCCGGGTACGACCCCAACAACATCACGGCCTCCGACCTCGAGCCACCTGGGCGACGAGGCCGTGACCAGCCCGTACGAGCCCGGGTCGGTCGAGAAGGTGCTGACCATGTCGTCGCTGGCCGACCAGGGGCTGGTGACCGCCGACACGCACGTGGTCGTGCCCGCCCGGATCGCCAGCGGCGGCGGCTACATCCACGACGTGTTCTCCCACGGCACGATGGACATGACCGCCCGGGGCGTCATCGCGAACTCGTCGAACATCGGCATGACCGAA
Organism: uncultured Actinomycetota bacterium; assembly: GCA_963798885.1. GTDB lineage: Bacteria > Actinomycetota > Actinomycetes > Propionibacteriales > Propionibacteriaceae > JAJYQH01. The sequence goes on from CAWCUX010000002.1 coordinate 356,537, forward strand.
CTGTCGCGCACGATGAGCAAGCAGTCGTTCATCGATCACCTGCGCTCGTTCGGGCTCGGCCAGCCGACCGGTATCGGCCTGCCGGGGGAGTCGGGTGGGTCGCTGCCGAGCGCGCAGATGCCCGATTACACCCGCGACCAGATCTCGTTCGGACAGGGCCTGTCGGTGACCGCGATCCAGATGGCCTCGGCGATCGCCGCGGTCGCCAACGGCGGCGTCTACAACCCGCCGACGATCATCAAGTCGGCCGTCGACGGTGCCGGGAACCCGGTGGCGTTGCCCACCCGCGCCCCGCACCGGGTGATCTCGAAGGAGGCCGCCTCGCAGGTTCTTGACATGATGGAGGCCGTGATCACCCAAATCGGCGGCGGCACCCGCGAGATCCCGAACTACCGGATGGCCGGCAAGTCGGGCACCGCGGAGATCGCCAGCGACGGCGCCAAGAACGGCTACACGGCCAGCTTCGTCGGGGTCGCGCCCGTCGAGGACCCGCAGATCCTCGTCTACGTGGTGCTGCACCACCCGACCAAGGGCACCGAAGGCGGCGTCATCGCCGTCCCCGTGGTCAAGCACCTCATGCAGCTGGCGCTGCCGCGCTACGGGGTCGCCCCGTCGACCACGCCGCGCGCGCAAAGAGCCGCTCTACTTCAAGTGAGTGTGAGCGAACCAGCGGCCATGACCGACTGACCCCACGCCGCCGGCGCCGCGCCGCTGCGACCGGCCACCACCACGCCCATCAGCCTCGCCGACGCGTGCGCCGGTCTCGGGGCGAGCCTCCCGGCCGGCCGACGTGGCGGATCACCGGCGTCGGCCTCGACTCGCGCACGATCGCGCCCGGTGAGCTCTACGTGGCGTTGCCGGGCAGTCGCGCGCACGGCGCGGCGTTCGCCGCGGCGGCCGCCCGGCGCGGTGCCCTGGCCGCGCTCACCGATCCCGCCGGCCGCGATGCCTGCGTGGCTGCCGGGCTGCCGACGGTGGTCGTCGACGACCCGCGCGGTGGCGATGGCCATCGTGTCTGCCCGGGTGTTCCCGCAGCGACCGGCTCACCGTGCTGGGGATCACCGGCACCAACGGCAAGACGACCACCGCGTTCCTCGTCGAGGCGGCGCTGCGGGCGGCGGGCCGGCGGGTGGGCACCATCGGCACCATCGGATTCCGCGTCGACGGCACGACCCTGCCCGGCACCCGCACGACCGTCACCACCCCCGAGTCGCCCGACCTCATGGCGTTGCTGGCGGTGTTCGCCGAACGCGGCGCCGACAGCGTCGTGATGGAGGTGAGCTCGCACGCCCTCGCGCTGCACCGGGTCGACGGGGTCCGGTTCGCGGTGGGGGCGTTCGTCAACCTGGGTCGCGACCATCTCGACTTCCACCACACGATGGAGGAGTACTTCGAGGCCAAGGCCCGGCTGTTCGAACCCGGACGCTGCGAGGTCGCGGTGATCAACGTCGACGACCCCTACGGACGCCGTCTCGCCGAGCGGATCACCGCGTCGGGTGCCGCCCGGCTGGTCACCACCGGCACCGGTGACGTCGCCGACTACCGCATCGTCGACTGGCGGCCGACCGCCACCGGATCGATCGCCGACATCGCCACCCCGACCGGTGCGCACCGGATCGAGCTCGCCCTGCCCGGCGACTACAACGTGCGCAACGCGGTCACCGCTCTGGCCATGCTCGACGCCGTGGGCGTCGGCCCGGACGCCGCGGCGCCCGGCCTGGTCGCGGCCCAGGTGCCCGGACGGATGCAGGTCGTCGACCTCGGCCGCGGGGCCCCGCGTGCCGTGGTCGACTTCGCGCACACCCCGCAGGCCATCGCCTCGGCGTTGTCGGCGCTGCCGCCCGGCGCGCCGGTGGTGGTCGTCGCTGGGGGCCGGCGGCGACCGCGACACGGCCAAGCGTCCGCCGATGGGCGAGGCGGCGGCCGCGGCGGCCGATGTGGTCGTGGTCACCGACGACAACCCCGCACCGAGGACCCCGCGCGCGATCCGCGCCGCGGTGCTCGACGGTGCCCGCATGCCCGGGCGGGCCGCGGCAGGTGCTGGAGGTGGGCGACCGGCGGTCGGCGATCCTCGAGGGACTGCGCCGGGCCGGTTCCGGCGGCGTCGTGGCCGTGCTCGGCAAGGGGCACGAGCACGGGCAGGACGTCGGACGGCAGGATGCTGCCGTTCGACGACGTGGCCGTGCTGCGCGAATGCTGGGCCCGACTCTCCCGGGAGGAACGATGAGGATCACGACCGCCGGCAGACCTGGCCGCACTGGCGGGCGGCACGCTGCACGGGAGATCCCGACCGGCCGGTGGGCCCCGACGTCGTCATCGACGCCCGGCTGGCCACGCCCGGCAGCGTGTTCGTCGCGATTCCCGGTGAGCGGGTCGACGGGCACGACTTCGACGGGCCAGGCCGCGGCTGCACGGTGCCGCCGCGGTCATCGGCACCCGGCTCGACCGGGGCCGACCTCGCCCACGTGATCGTCGAGGATTCGGTCGCCGGGCTCGGCAGGCTCGCGTCCGGCGCTGGTCCGCCGCGGCCGTCGCCGACGGGCTGACCGTGCTGGCGATCACCGGCAGCTCGGGCAAGACCAGCACGAAGGACCTCCTCGCCCAGCTGCTCGAGCAGCACGGGCCGACGGTGTCGCCGGTCGGGGTCGTTCAACAACGAGATCGGCGTGCCGCTCACGGCCTGCCAGGATCGACGAGCGGACGCGCTACCTCGTGAGCGAGATGGGCGCGCGGGGGATCGGCCACCTGCGCTGGCTCACCGAGCTCATCCCGCCGACCATCTCGCTGGTGCTCAACGTGGGCTCGGCCCATCTCGGCGAGTTCGGCAGTGTCGAGAACATCGCCCTCGCCAAGGGCGAACTGGTCGAGGCCCTCGACACCCGGCGGGTGGGCGGTGCTCAACGCCGACGACCAGCGGGTCGCGGCGATGGCCGAACGCACCCGCGGCCGGGTGGCCTGGTTCACCCGTTCCGACGACGCCGCGTCCGGCAGACCTGGTGGTGCGGGCCCTCGACGTGCGCCCCGACGACCTGCAGCGGCACGGGTTCCGGCTGGTCGTCGAGCGGCCCGGCCGGCCGGTCGAGGAGCATCCGGTGACGCTCCGGCTGATCGGCTCCCACCAGGTGAGCAACGCGATCGCCGCGGCCGCTGCGGCCGTGGCGGCGGGCATGGCACCGCACGCCGTCGCGAGGCGCTGTCGGGTGCCGGTCACCCGGTCGAAGTGGCGCATGCAGCTCGACGAGCGGGCCGACGGTGCCGCCGTGATCAACGACGCCTACAACGCCAACCCCGAGTCGGTGACCGCCGCGCTGGGCACGCTGGCCGATCTGGGACGCAGCCGGCGCGCGGCCGACCCGCGGCCCGGACGGTCGCGGTGCTGGGCGACATGCTCGAACTCGGCGACGATGCGGCCGCGGCCAGCACGAACGGATCGGCCTGCTGGCGGCCGAACTCGGGGATCGACGAGGTGATCGCGGTCGGTGAGTACGCCGGGCGGGTCGTCGCCGGCGTCGCCGCCGCAGTGGGGCGTCGCCCGAGACGATGGCCGTGGCCGAGGTGGCCGGACGGATAGCGTTGGGCCCCATGGACGTCGTCTTGGTCAAGGCATCGCGGGGGATGGCCCTCGAGAGGGTGGCGGAGCAGATCCTTGCCGGAGGGGGGCCTCGTGCTGAACATCCTGCTCGCCGGCGGGTTCGCGATGATGCTCACCCTCGTCGGAACCCGCTGGTTCATCGTGCTGCTCGTCAAGCGCGGATACGGCCAGTTCATCCGCGACGACGGTCCGACCACCCACCACACCAAGCGCGGCACCCCGACGATGGGCGGGCTGGTCATCATCGCCGCCACCCTGCTCGGCTACGTCGGCGCCCACCTCATCACCTTGACCTCGCCGAAACCGTCGGGCGCTGCTGATCCTCTACCTGTTCACGGCGCTGGGCATCGTCGGGTTCTTCGACGACTTCACCAAGATCCGCAAGCAGCGCTCGCTCGGGCTGAACGCCCGCGCGAAACTCGTGCTGCAGGTGGTGATCGGCGCCAGCTTCGCCTACCTCTCGCTCACCGCGTGGCCCGACGTGCGCGGCAACAACCCCGCCTCCAGTTCGTGTCGTTCCTGCGCGACCTCAACTGGCTGCAGCTGCCGCTGCTGCTGGCGGTGCTCTGGATCATGCTGCTGATCGCCGGCGCCTCGAACGCGGTGAACCTCACCGACGGGCTCGACGGACTGGCCACCGGCGCCAGCGTCATGGTGTTCGGGGCCTACGCGGTGCTGAACATCTGGCAGTACAACCAGTGGTGCCGGCTCGCGTCGTCGCTGCCCGCCACGTGCTACGAGGTGCGCGACCCGCGTGACCTCAGCGTCGTCGCGATGGCGATCGCCGGCGCCTGCTTCGGGTTCCTGTGGTGGAACGCGCGTCCGGCGAAGATCTTCCTCGGCGACACCGGATCGCTGTCGATGGGCGGGGCGATGGCCGGGTTCGCCGTGTTCACCCGCACCGAACTGCTGCTCGTGATCCTCGGCGCGCTGTTCGTGCTCGAGACGCTGTCGGTGATGCATGCAGGTGGGCTTCTTCAAGCTCACCGGCGGACGCCGGGTGTTCCGGATGGCGCCGCTGCACCACCACTTCGAGCAGATCGGCTGGGAGGAGATCACGGTCGTCATCCGCTTCTGGATCATCTGCGGCGTCGCGGTCGCCATCGGCCTGGGCCTGTTCTACGCGCAATGGGTGGTGCGGTTATGAGCCGGAACTGGATCCACACCGCCGACCGGCTGTCGGACTGGTCGCGGGCGAAGGTCGTGGTGGCCGGGCTCGGATCGTCGGGCTTCGCGGCCGCCGACGGGCTGTTGGAACTCGGCAGTGCGGTCACCGTGCTCGATGAGTCGCTGGCCGGTGACGTGAGCGACAAGGGCACGCTGCTCGAGATGCTCGATGCCACGGTGCGGCTGGGTCCGGGGTCGACGGCGAGCCTGCCCGACGACACCGACCTGGTCATCACCTCACCCGGGCTGGCGTCCGAGCGCGCCGCTGCTGGCCCAGGCGGCGGCCCGGGGCATCCCGATCTGGGGCGAGGTCGAACTGGCCTGGCGGTTGCAGCATCCCGACCGGGTGGTGCCCTGGCTCGCGGTCACCGGCACCAACGGCAAGACCACGACCACCCAGATGCTCGAGGCGATCCTCACGGCCGCGAACCTCACCACCAGCGCGGTCGGCAACATCGGCCGTCCGATCATGGAGACCGTGCTCGACGGCGTCCACTACGACGTGCTCGCGGTGGAACTGTCGAGCTTCCAGTTGCACTGGTCGCAGTCGCTGGCCATGCACTCGGCGGTCGTGCTCAACCTGCAGCCCGACCACCTCGAGTGGTATCAGGGGCCGGGGTTCGAACACACCGGCATGGCCGGCTACGCCGCCGACAAGGCGCGCATCTATCACAACGTGTCGCATTCGTGCGTCTACAACGTCGCCGACCCCGAGACCGAGCGCATGGTCGAGGACGCCGAGGTCGTCGAGGGCGCGCGGGCGATCGGCTTCACCCTCGGGGTGCCTGCGATGAGCATGCTCGGCGTCGTCGACGACCTCATCGTCGACCGCGCCTTCGTCGAGCGGAGGCGCGACTCGGCGCTGGAGTTGGCCAAGGTCGGCGACGTCGTTCCGAACGCGCCCCACAACATCGAGAACGCCCTCGCCGCGGCGGCGCTGGCCCGCTCGTTCGGGGTGCCGCCCCGGGCGGTGGCCCAGGGGTTGCGCACCCTGACCCTCGGCGGGCACCGCATCCAGACCGTCGGCGTGCACCGCGGGGTCACCTACGTCGACGACTCGAAGGCCACCAACCCGCATGCGGCCAACTCGTCGATGCGGGCCTACGAATCGATCGTGTGGATCGCCGGTGGCCAGGCCAAGGGCACCAGCTTCGACGACCTCGTGCGCAGCCACGGCCCGCGGCTGCGCGGAGCGGTGCTGCTCGGCGTCGACCGGGCCGTGATCGCCGAGGCGTTGGCGCGACACGCCCCGGATGTCCCGGTGGTCGTCATCGACCGCACCGACACTGGGGCCATGAACGACGCCGTCCGTGCCGCCGCCGCCATGGCGCGGCCGGGTGACACCGTGCTGCTGGCCCCCGGCTGCGCGAGTCTCGACATCTGGCGCGGCTACGGCCGGCGGGGCGACGACTTCGCGGCCGCCGTCGCCCAGCTCGGCTGAGCACCGGCCCCCGGGCCGACAACTCCACATCGCAACCCGACTGCCCATCGGAACGAACTCTTCCCACCACCACTGGTTCACCACCGCACAAGGAGGCCGAGCGATGACGACCCTGACGACGTCACGTGGTCAGACACCCCGCACGCGCTCGGGTGTGCTCGCGGAGGCACTCTCCCGCCCGCTGGCCGACTACTACCTCGTGCTGGTGCCGATGGTGCTGCTGCTCGGCATCGGCGTGCTCATGGTGCTCTCGTCGTCGTCGCTGTACTCGGAGTCGCTGGGGCAGGGTCCCTACGCCATCGCGATCAAGCAGGCGGTGTTCCTCGTCGCCGGCATCCCGCTGGCCTGGTGGCTGTCACGGCGCGACGAGAAGTCGCTCAAGGCGCTGTCGTGGGTGGCGATCGGGCTCAGCGTGTTCCTGCTGCTGCTCGTGCTGACCCCACTCGGACTCAGCGTCAAGGGCAACCGGGCGTGGCTGCGGCTGGGCCCGATGCAACTGCAGCCGTCGGAGTTCTCCAAGCTGGCCCTGACGATGTATCCTCGCCCAGGTGATGAGCGCCAAGCGCCGGGTGCTCGACCGGCCCCGCGAACTGGCTCCCGCACTGTTCGGGTTCCTCCTCGTCATCGGGCTGGTGCTCGCCGAGAAGGACCTCGGCACCGCGTTGGTGATCGCGGCGATCTTTTTCGCCGTGCTGTGGGTCGTCGGCATCCAGTTACGGCTGCTCCTGCTGCTGATCGTCGCCGGCGTGCTGGGCCTGGGTGCGATGGTCATCGGCAGCCCCAACCGGATGGCCCGCATCTTCAGCTTCCTCGGCCAGGGCAACGATCGCGGCGGCGTCCCAGCAGCCGCTGAGTTCGATCTACGCGATCGCCTCCGGCGGGTGGTGGGGTCTTGGTCTGGGCGCGTCGCGCCAGAAGTGGGGGGCGCTCGCCGACGGCGCCCAGAACGACTTCGTGTTCGCCGTGCTGGGTGAGGAACTCGGTCTCGTCGGCGTCGTCGCGGTGCTGTTCCTGTTCGCCGCGCTCGCCTGGGCCGGCCTGCGGATCGCGCTGCGTGTCGACACCATGTACTTCCGGGTGCTGGCGGCGGCCTGCACGTCGTGGCTGATGTTCCAGGGGCTGGTGAACATCGCGGTGACCATGCGGTTGCTGCCGGTGCTCGGGCGTGCCGCTGCCGTTCATCTCGGCCGGCGGTTCGGCGTTGGTGTCGACGATGATGGCTGCCGGGACTGCTCATGGCCGCGGCCAGGGCGGAGCCGGCGGCCGCCCGCGCGCTCGCCCAGCGCAAGGGCATCCGCCCACCCCGGGTGACGACCGTGGTCGACGGCCGGTGAGCCCGCGCCCGCCCGGCACGGGCCGCGACGCCGGCCCGAGCGACGACACTCCACCCGGCGGCCACAGGGCACTCCCGGACGACTGCGCGCACACCGACGAGGGGGCCACGATGGATGATGGGTCCCCGACCGAAGACAGTGGAAGGTGACGACATGGTGAGCGTGGTGGTGGCCGGTGGCGGCACGGCCGGGCACACGTCGCCGCTGATCGCCACGGTCGCGGCCCTGCGCGCCGCCGAGCCGGGCATCCACGTCACCGCCATCGGCACGCCCCGCGGGCTGGAGACCACGGTGATCCCCGCCGCCGGCATCGACCTGCGGCTCATCGACCCGGTGCCGCTGCCCCGGCGACTGTCCGCCGACCTGCTGCGGGTGCCGCTGCGGCTGCGGGCCGCGATCGCCCAGGCCCGCCGCGTGCTGCTCGAGCGCGACGCCGACGTGCTCGTCGGCTTCGGCGGCTACGTGTCGATGCCCGCCTACCTGGCGGCCCGCCGACTCGGCGTCCCGGTGATCATCCACGAACAGAACGCCGTGCCCGGACTGGCCAACAAGGTGGCCGCCCGGTTCGCCCGCCGGACGCTGGTGAGCTTTCCCGACACGCCCCTGCCGGGAGCCGAGTTCATCGGCATGCCGCTGCGCCCGGAACTGATCCGGCTCGCCGAGCAGGGCCGGGCCGCGGGCCGGGAGCGTGCGGCGTCGGTGTTCGGGCTCGACCCGCATCGCCCCACGCTGCTGGTGTCGGGCGGCAGCCAGGGCGCCCGCAGCATCAACACCGCGCTGGCCGGGGCCCGCGCCGACCTGTTGTCGCGGGGGGTGCAGATCCTGCACGTCATCGGCCCGCGCAACTTCGGCGAGACCGACGTCGTTGTCACCGACGAGGCCACCGGGGCCCGGTACGTGCCGGTGGCGTTCGTCGAGCACATGGAGGACGCCTACGCGGCCGCCGACCTCATGCTCGGTCGCAGTGGCGCGGGCACGGTCGTCGAGACGGCCGTCGTCGGCCTGCCGAGCATCCTCGTGCCGCTGCCGCACGGCAACGGCGAGCAGGGCCGCAACGCCGACCCGCTCGCCCGGGCCGGCGCGGCCGTGGTGGTCGCCGACGCCGACCTCACCCCCCGGCGGCTGGTCCGCGAGGTGTCGGACCTGCATCGACGACCCCGACGAACTCGCGGCCCGGGCCCGGGCCGGGCAGCACCTCATGCCCGCGACCGCGGCCCGCACCCTCGCCGGGATCGTGCTCGACACCGTGGCCGAGTCGGGGGTGGCGGTGTCGCACACCCGCCACGACCCGCCGGCCGAGGCGGCTGACACCCCACCCCCGGGGCGGCGGGGCGTCGGGCAGCGGACGAGGTTCCGGAAAGGGGCGACGATGGCGCTGCGTGAACCGGTGGCGCTCGTGCCCGCCGCGGAGGCGGGGGCGGTGCACTTCATCGCGATCGGCGGGGCGGGGATGAGCGGCGTCGCGAAGCTCTACCACCGCCTCGGCGCCCGGGTCACCGGGTCCGACCAGAACGACTCCCCGGTGCTGGCCGACCTCGCCCGCGCCGGCATCACCACCTGGGTGGGGCACGACGCCGGCCACGTGCGCGGCGCCGACACCGTGGTCGTGTCGTCGGCGATCCGAGCCGACAACCCCGAACTGGTCGCGGCGCACAGGGGCACCTGCGGATCTGGCACCGCAGCACCGCCCTGGCCGCGCTGATGCTCGGGTCGCGCGGGGTGGCGATCGCCGGCAGCCACGGCAAGACCACCACCACCGCCCTGTGCGCGGTGATGCTCACCCGGGCCGGCGCCGACCCGTCCTACGTCATCGGCGCACCACTGGCGAGCACCGGCACTCGGCCCACCTCGGCGGCGGCGACGTGTTCGTCGTCGAGGCCGACGAGTCCGACGGAACCTTCCTCCAATACCCCGCCGAGGTCGTCGTCGTCACCAACGTCGAGGCCGACCATCTCGACAACTGGGGCACCGCCGGCGACTACTTCGCCGGCTTCGAACGCTTCGCCTCCGCCGCCGGCGTGCGGGCGGCCGTGGTCAACGCCGACGACCCCGGCGCCGCCGAACTCGCCGACCGGCTGACCCGCGACGGCGTCGCCGGTGCTGCGCTACGGCGAGCGTGAGGGCAGCGACGTGCGGCTCACCGACCTGACCCTCGAGGGGGTCACCGCCGAGGCGACCATCACCTACGACGGGTCGACGGCCAGGCTGCGGCTGCAGGTGCCCGGACGGTACAACCTCGCCAACGCCGCGGCCGCCTTCGCGGTCGGACGCCTGCTGGGTCTCGACCCCGCCGCGCTGATCGCCGGCGCCCACGATTTCACCGGCACGCTCTGCGCAGATTCCAGAGCAAGGGCGAGCACGGCGGCGTCCGGGTCTTCGACGACTATGCCCATCACCCCACCGAGATCCGGGCCACGCTCACCGCGGCCCGCAAGGTGAGCGAGGCGCGGCCGGCTGGTGGCCTGCTTCCAGCCGCATCTGTACACCCGCACCCGCGACTTCGCCGACGAGTTCGGCGCAGCCCTCGCCCTGGCCGACCTGGTCGTGCTCACCGACATCTACCCGGCCCGCGAAGACCCGATACCCGGCGTCACCGGCGAACTGCTGCTCGACGCCGCGCGGGCCCACGGCGCCGAGGTCGTCTACGTGCCCGACAAGGGCGACCTTCCCGCGGCGATCGCCGAACTGGCCGACCCCGGCGATCTCGTGATGACGATCGGCGCCGGAGACATCACTCTGGTCGGCCCGATGGTGCTCGACGAACTCGCCGCGCGCGACCCGCCTCGATACCGGCAGCGGTGCCCATGGCTGATCAGCGCCTGTCCGACTTCAGCGAGAGGATGAGCCTCAGGCGCCGCCGGTCACGCGGACGCCGCGTGCGCTCGCTGCTCGTGACGCTCACCCTGCTGGTCGCCGTCTCGTTCCTCGCCTGGCTGGTCCGTTTCAGCAGTGTCTTCGACGTCACCGCCGTCGACGTGCGCGGCGCCACGCTGGTCTCCGCCGCGCAGGTGCGCACCCGGGCGGGGGTCGCCACCGGTGTCCCGCTGGCGACGGTCGACACCGGGGCGGTCGCCCGGCGGGTCGCGAGCCTGACGCAGGTCTCGTCGGCCGAGGTGTCGCGCCGGTGGCCGCACACCGTCGTCATCACCCTCACCGAGCGCACGCCGGTGTACCAGCGGATCGTCGGCCACCGCTACCAGTGGGTCGACGCGCAGGGTGTGATCTTCCACGAGACGTCGACCCGCACGGCGTCGCTGCCGGAGGTCACCACGACGGGGGTCGATAACCTCGTCCTGGCCGACGTCGCGACCGTCGTGTCGGCGCTGCCGGCCGACGCTGCTGCACCAGGTGACACGCATCGACGCGGCGGGCCGCGACGACATCGTTCTGAGGCTCACGAAGGGCCGCCGGATCGTGTGGGGGAGCGCCGATTCGTCGGTTCTCAAGGCCCAGGTCGCGCTCGCGCTACTGCACGTGAGGGCCAGCGTCTACGACGTGTCGTCACCGGCGAACCCGACCACCAGATGAGCGTGGTGCCGGCGTGCTCGGCCGCAGCCTCAAGGGCGGGTTGAGACTCGCTGAACGACTCGTCTCGACGTTGGACACTGTTTTGTCGGCTCTCATAGCCTGAGTGCTCGAACCGTGGCATCCCGCGTGAGCCAGATGGCCCGGGAACCACTGCAAGTCTTCACGACAGAAACGAGGCGACAGTCGTGGCAAGCGCGTCCCAGAATTATCTGGCCCAGATCAAGGTCGTAGGAGTCGGCGGCGGAGGTGTCAACGCCGTCAACCGGATGATCGAGGCCGACCTGAAGGGCGTCGAGTTCGTCGCCATCAACACCGACGCGCAGGCGCTGCTGATGAGCGACGCCGATGTGAAGCTCGATGTCGGCAAGGAACTCACCCGTGGGCTCGGCGCCGGCGCCGACCCCGACAAGGGCCGCCAGGCGGCCGAAGACCACGCCGACGAGATCGAGGCCACCCTCAAGGGCTCCGACATGGTGTTCGTCACCGCCGGCGAGGGCGGTGGCACCGGCACGGGTGGTGCCCCGGTCGTGGCGAAGATCGCCCGCTCGCTCGGCGCCCTGACCATCGGCGTGGTCACCCGCCCGTTCAGCTTCGAGGGCAAGCGACGCGCGGCGCAGGCCGAGGCCGGCATCGAGGCGCTGCGCGAAGAGGTCGACACCCTCATCGTCATCCCGAACGACAAGCTGCTCGCGATGACCGACCACCAGGTGGCGATCCTCGACGCGTTCCGCCAGGCCGACCAGGTGCTGCTGCAGGGCGTGTCGGGCATCACCGACCTCATCACCACCCCGGGCCTCATCAACCTCGACTTCGCCGACGTCAAGTCGATCATGAGCAACGCCGGGTCGGCGCTCATGGGCATCGGCTCGGCCCGCGGTGAAGACCGTGCCCGGGCCGCCGCCGAGATGGCGATCAGCTCGCCGCTGCTCGAGGCCAGCATCGACGGCGCGCACGGGGTGCTGCTGTCGATCGCCGGCGGGTCCGACCTCGGCCTGTTCGAGGTGTCGGCCGCGGCCAACCTCATCGAGGAGGCCGCGCACGAGGACGCGAACATCATCTTCGGCACGGTCATCGACGACGCCCTCGGCGACGAGGTGCGGGTCACGGTCATCGCCGCCGGGTTCGACGGAGGACAGCCGCCCAAGCGCCAGGCGGGCATCCAACGCCAGCCGTCACTGTCGCGCCAGCAGCCCCAGGCTCAGGCGACCGCAGTCGCGGCCCGCCGCCGAGTCAGTACGCGCCGGCGTCCCCGGTCGTCGACGTCACCCCGCGCCAGTCACCCCCACCGGCCCCGCGCCCGGGCGACGACGAGCTCGACGTTCCCGACTTCCTCAAGTGAGCGTCGCGACGACCCGCCCGTGGTGTTCACCGCACTGATCGACCCGGCATCCACCGGCGGCGTCGGCGTGGCCTTCACCGACCGGCAGGGTGCCCTGCCGAGCGCCTCGCCGGCCGACCTGGCCCGCGAGACGCCCCGGCGGGAGCGCGGCCACCCGGCAGCGGCTCGGCACGCCCCGCTGGCGGGGTCTCGGGCTCGACCACATCGTCGGCGTCGACCAGGTGCACGGCGACACCGTCGTGGTCGTCGACGCCCCGATGGTGGCCCGCGCCGGCCACGACATCGAGAGGGCCGACGCCCTGGTCACCACGCTGCCCGGCGTCGGGCTGGTGATCCGCACCGCCGACTGCCTGCCGGTCGCCCTGGCCGATTCCGCCGCCCGGGTCGTCGGCGTGGCCCACGCCGGACGCCGTGGCCTCGACGTCGGGGTGCTCACCCGCACGGTCGAGGCCGCCCGTGCGCTCGGAGCCGGCAGCCTGCGGGCCTGGATCGGCCCCGGCATCTGCTCGCGCTGCTACGAGGTGGGCGCCGATCTGGCCGAGGAGTTCTCCGCCCGGCATCCGCCCGCCCGCGCCACCACCGCGTGGGGAACCCCGTCGCTCGACCTGCTCGCGGTCGCGATCGACCAGTTGGCCGGGGAGGGGGTCGGGGCCGAGGTGATCCCCGGCTGCACCCGCGAGGACCCCCACCTGTTCAGTCACCGTCGTGACGGTGCCGCCGCCGGGCGCCAGGCGCTGATCGCCTGGCTCGCGCCCCCCGGTGGGGGAGGGGCCGACACGCCCCGAGGCTGAGCGCGTGTCGGGCGCCGATCTGTCCGGAGTCCTGGGTGCCACGGGGTAACCTGTTCGGCGACAGGAGTACTCCGATGAGCTCGGCCGGCCCGGCCCCCTTGCGGGCGCCGAGGCCTTCGGTGGGTGAGTCACGTCACGAACGGAGAGCCCGACATGGCTGACAGCAACATCAAGCGAGCGGCCCGCTGGCTCGGGTTCATCGAAGACCCCAAGTGGGACTACGACGACCAGGGTGACGAAGAGCTCACCTCCGAGGTTTACGCCGACGAGGTGGTCGAGTACGAGCCCTCCACCATCACCGCGCTGGCCGACCGGCGTCCCGCCGAGCGCCCCCGCCCGGTGCGTCCCGTGCAGTCCGGCCCCGCCCCGGCAGCGCCGGCCGAGCAGCGGGTCGTCACGGTGCACCCCCGCACCTACAACGAGGCCCGCACCATCGGCGAGCATTTCCGCGAGAACGTGCCGGTGATCATGAACCTCAGCGACATGGAGGAGGCCGACGCGAAGCGTCTGGTCGACTTCGCGTCCGGGCTGATCTTCGGGCTCAACGGACGCATCGAGCGGGTCACCAGCAAGGTGTTCCTGCTGTCACCGCACAACGTGAGCGTCAGCACCGAAGACAAGGAACGCATGGTCACCGGCTCGTTCTTCAACCAGAGCTGAGCGCCGACGTGACAAGGACGGAACGCTGACATGTACGCCGCCGGGATGATCATCGGTGCCCTGCTGCAGATCTACTTCCTGCTGATGATCCTGCGCATGGTGCTGTCCTGGGTCACAGTCCTGGCCCCCGACTTCACCCCGCGCGGGGTGCTGCTGGTGGTGTTCGAGACCCTTTACACGCTCACCGATCCGCCGATCCGGTTCTTCTCCCGCTTCCTGCCCAATGTGCGCACCGCGGGCATCTCGTTCTCCCTGGGCTTCCTCGCCGCGATGCTGTCGATCGTCATCGCGATGCAGCTCAACGCGGCCGTCCTGTTGCGCTGAGCCGGTTGTCTCGAGCCCCGCTCGAGCGTGGCCCCGCCATTCTTGGTGTGGGTCGCGCAGTTGGGGTAATTTTGGGCAAGCTCGGTAGTTTGCTAACCCCAGCGCACCTTGATGGAGTGACCATGAGTCTGACCCTCGATGATCTCAAGAACGTCCGGTTCCCGATCGCCAAGAAGAACGGCGAAGGCTACCGGGCGATTGAGGTCGACGCGTTCCTCGACCAGGTCGACGCGACCTTCAGTTCCCTGCTCGATGAGAACACGCGGCTGAAGGCTCAGCTCGACTCGCTCGGCGACGGTTCGGGCGGTGGTGGGGTCGATACCGCCGAACTCGATCGGGTGCGTGCCGAGGCCGACGGCCTGCGCGACCAGGTGGGCGAGTTGCAGGCCCAGATGGCGCAGTTGCGTGCCGAGAACGAGGGACTCAAGGGTCAGGTCACCGACCTGCAGCGGGCCAACGAGAGCCACATCGCCGCCACCGGCGACGCCGGCGCCGAACTCGAGCGGCTGCGCAACGAGAACGCCGGGCTGCGCGGCGAACTCGCCACCGCCCAGCAGGCCACCGAGCAGGCACAACAGACCGCCGAGCAGGCACAGCAGGCCGCCGAGCAGGCCCGCGCCGACGCCGAGTTGGCCCGCACCGACATCGAGTCCGCCCGCGCCGAGGCCGAGTCGGCCCGCAGCCTGGCCGACGCCCAGAACGAGTCGGGCCCGATCACCCGCCTGGTGGTCACCACGTCCGCCGAGGCCAGTTCGGCCGTCACCCGCCTCGTCCAGTTGGCCACCGACCAGGCCGAGGCCGTGGTCAGCGAGGCCAACGAGCAGGCCCAGCGCACCATCGCCGACGCCGACGAGCAGGCCCAGCGCACCATCGCCCACGCCGACGAGCAGGCCCAGCGCACGGTCGCCGACGCCAACGAGCAGGCACGCCAGATCACCCTCGACGCGCAGACCCGCGCCGAGCGCACCCAGTCGGAGGCGCGGGTGAACGCCGAGCAGATGACCACCGAGGCGCACAACGAGGCCGAGAGGCTGCGTGACGAGGCCCAGGCGCACGCCGACAAGGTGCGCACCGAGGCCCAGGCGAACGCCGACCGGGTCAACTACGACGCCGACAACCGTCGTCGCGAACTGTTCGCCCACCTCGAGGCAGAACGCGACCGGCTGGCCGCCAACGTCGACCACCTGCGCTCGTTCGAGGCCGGCTACCGGCAGAACCTCACCGCGTACTTCCAGCAGTCGATCGACGCGCTCACCAACAACCAGTTCGCGCCCGGCGACGTGCCCGAACTGCTCACCCAGCGCGGCTCCAGCACCCCGCGGCTCGACGCGCTGCTGGCCGAGGGCAACTGAGCCGCCACCGCACGGTCAGCACACCGTTCGACGGCTCCCGGGACACACCCGGGAGCCGTCGGCGTCTGTCCCGGGGGTCAGGAGTTGACACCCGGTGTATCTTGATCCGAAGTCACTTCCCAAGGAGGGCATCATGGCAAGCCACAAGAAGGCCGCGGGCGATACCGCGACGCTGCTGCCGGTGCGCGATGGCGAAGATCCGTGGACCCCTGAAGAGGTGGCCGAAGTGCGGGCAGAGTTGCTCGACGAGGTCGAACGGATGGAGCAGACCATCGCCGACGCCGAGGCCGAACTGTCCGGTCTGTTACGTGAGGGTTCCGACGGCGCGGGCCGTGATCCCGCCGACGTCGGCTCCTCGAATTTCGAGCGCGACCAGGAGATGTCGCTGGCGCACAACTCGCGCGAGATGCTCGACCAGGTGAAACTGGCGCTCGCGCTGTTCGACCGGGGCGAGTACGGCTACTGCGAGAGTTGCGGCCAGCCGATCGGCAAGGGACGCCTGCAGGCGTTCCCCCGGGCGACGATGTGCGTCACCTGCAAGCAACGCGAGGAACGACGATAGCCGGCGAGCAGACCCGGATGAAGCACGGCGCCGACGTGGCGGCGGGTTCCTCTGACGAGGCCCGCGGATTGCGTCGGCGCCGCGGCGCGATCGCCGCCATCGCCGTGGTCTGCTACGGGCTCGACCGGTGGACGAAGTACCTCGCCCTCAGCCGGCTCGACCCCGCCGACCCGCCGAGCTACCTCGACGGACTGGTCAAACTGCGACTGATCACCAACGCCGGTGCTGCGTTCAGCCTCGGCTCGTCGGCGACGGTGGCGATCTCGATCCTCGCGATCGTCGCCTTCGTGGCCGTGCTGTTCTTCGTCGTGCCGCGCGTGCGCACCTGGCTGGCGGCGGTGGCCACCGGCCTCGCACTGGCCGGTATCGCCGGCAACCTCACCGACCGCCTCATCCGCCCGCCGGGTGTGCTGCGCGGCCAGGTGGTCGACTTCATCGCGTTGCCGCACTTCGCGATCTTCAACGTCGCCGACATGTGCATCACGGTCACCGCGGGGCTGCTGATCATCGCGTCCCTGCGCCGTCCTGGGCCGGTCGCGTCGTGACGGTGCTGTTCGTGCCCGACGGGTTGGCCGGCGATCGCGTCGATGTGGCCGCCGCCCGGATGACCGGTATCGCCCGTTCGAGGGTGGCCGAGCTCATCGCGTCGGGGGCGGTGTGGCTCGACGGCGAGCGGGTCACCAAGGCCAGCACGTCGGTGCGGTCTGGTCAGATGCTCGACATCACCGCCGACCTCGACCGGGCACCGGTGAGTGTCGTGCCGCAGCAGGTCGAGGGCGTGCGGATCGTGCACGACGACGCCGACATCGTCGTCGTCGACAAGCCGGCCGGGGTCGCCGCCCACCCGTCGCTCGGCTGGGACGGCCCCAGCGTCGTCGAACACCTGGCCGGCGCGGGGTTCCGGATCTCCACGAGCGGTGCCGCCGAGCGGCAGGGGATCGTGCAGCGTCTCGACGTGGGCACCAGCGGGCTGATGGTGGTCGCGAAGAGCGAGACGGCCTACTCGATCCTCAAGCAGGCGTTCCGCGACCGCAGCGTCGACAAGACTTACCACGCCCTCGTGCAGGGCCATCCCGACCCGCTGTCGGGCACCATCGAGGCGCCGATCGCCCGCGACCCGGGCCACGACTGGAAGATGGCGATCGTCGAGGGCGGCAGGGTCAGCGTCACCCATTACGAGACGCTGGAGGCGCACCGGGCGGCGAGCCTGCTCGAAATCCACCTCGAGACCGGACGCACCCACCAGATCCGGGTGCACATGGCGGCCGTGCGGCATCCGTGCGTCGGCGACCCGTTGTACGGGGCCGACCCGGTGCTGGCGGCCCGGCTCCAGCTCAGCGGCAGTGGCTGCACGCCGTGCGGCTGGGCTTCGTGCACCCCGGCTCGGGAGACTATGTCGAGTTCTCTTCGCCCTACCCGCCGGACCTGCAACGGGCCGTCGACCTGGTGCGCGGCGACTGAGTCGCGGTCGAGAGGCCCCCGCCGGGCCGAGTAGGGTGTACGGCGTGAGAAGAGCGAAAATCGTATGTACCCTCGGCCCCGCGGTGAGCACCCCGGAGCGCATGGAAGAGTTGGTCGTCGCGGGCATGGATGTGGCCCGCCTCAATATGAGCCACGGTGACTACAGCGAGCATCAGGCGCGTCTCGACCTGGTCCGCTCCGCGGCCAAGGCCGTGGGCCGCACGGTCGGCGTCCTCGCCGATCTGCAGGGCCCCAAGATCCGCCTGGGCCGCTTCGCCAACGGCAAGGAGGAGCTGACCCTCGGGCAGACCTTCACCATCACCATCGACGACGTGCCGGGCGACGCCCAGCGCTGTTCAACCACCTACAAGGGGCTGCCGGGCGACGTGCACCCCGGAGACCCCATCCTCATCGACGACGGCCGGATCGGCCTGGAGGCCGTCGAGGTCACCGACACCAACGTGGTGTGCAAGGTCACCGTCGCCGGTCCGATCAGCAACAACAAGGGCATCAACCTGCCGGGCGTCGCGGTCAGCGTGCCCGCGCTCAGTCAGAAGGACGAGGACGACCTGCGCTGGGCCCTCGGCCAGGGCGTCGACTTCATCGCCCTGTCGTTCGTGCGCAGCGCCGACGACGTCAAGCGCGTGCACGAGATCATGGACGAGGAGGGCGTGCACCTGCCGGTGATCGCCAAGCTCGAGAAGCCGCAGGCGATCCAGAACCTCGACGCCATCGTCGACGCGTTCGACAGCATCATGGTCGCCCGTGGCGACCTGGGCGTCGAACTGCCTCTCGAAGACGTCCCGCTGGTGCAGAAGCGCATCGTCACCGCGGCCCGCACCTGGGCCAAGCCGGTCATCGTCGCCACCCAGATGCTCGAGTCGATGATCTCATCGCCGCGTCCCACGCGCGCCGAGGCGTCCGACGTCGCCAACGCGGTGCTCGACGGCGCCGACGCGGTGATGCTGTCGGGTGAGACGTCGGTGGGCGCCTACCCCATCCTCACCGTCGAGACGATGGCGCGCATCGTCAAGGCCACCGAGGAGCACGGCGCGTCGTCGATCAGCGAGATCGACTGGGACCCGCACACCACCGGTGGCGTGATCTCCAAGGCCGCCGCCGAGGTCGGCGCGCGGTTGGGGGCCAAGTTCCTCTGCGCGTTCACCACCTCCGGAGACACCGCCCGGCGGCTGTCCCGGCTGCGCAGCCCGATCCCGCTGCTGGCGTTCACCCCCGAAGAGGGCACCTGCCAGGAACTGGCCGTCAGCTGGGGCGTGCAGTCGGTGCTCACCGGCCAGTTCACCGACAAGGACAACATGGTCGCGTGGGTCAACGACTACCTGCTCGAGAACGGGATGCTCGAGGAGAACGACCGCATCGTCGTCGTGTCCGGCTCGCCGATGGGCGTCGCCGGCAACACCAACGCGCTGCGGGTGCACACGATCACCCCGGCCGGAAGTGCCCTCTGAGCGCACGCCAACAGCAGTGACCATCAGGGGGTGGCCCGACACGCGCGCCGTGTCGGGCCACCCCCTGATTCGCGTGCTGACCGCTCCCGGCCGCAGTGGGCATTCCCCCGTTGAGGAGCAGGGTCAGCCGCGCCTGCCCAACGCTTCCACGATCCGCTCGACGTCTGCCTGGATACGTTCGAAGGCGGCCTCGTAGTACTGCCGGTCCAAGCCCATCGGGTCGTCGATGTCGTCGAGTTCGGCGGGCACCGGGCGCTTGGCCCGGTTGGCGCGCTGCACGTCGGAGGGCGTGAGTCGTTGCGCGCCCGCCGCCGGCGGCTCGAGGTGCGCCCGGTCGCGGAGCAGGTCGGCCATGATTCCCGACATCGGTTGCCCGGGTTGGGCGAGTGTTCCCCGCCCGGTCACCTCGACGTCATCGAGACCGGCGTCGAGCATCGCGGCGGCCACGGGCGAACGGCACACGTTGCCCGAGCAGATGACCAGGATCCGGGCGGTCATCGCGCGGTGCCACCCGGACCGTTGCGACACGGAGGCAGCGCGACGCCGTGCCGGAAGAACCGGTTCGAGACTTTTCTCGGAGTAATCGTAGGAATTTCGACCACAACTTGATGTCCACGGCGCTCGGACGCCGACGTGTCCGACCGCGGCCGACGGGTGCCCGGGAGGGGAGTCGAACCCCTACAGCCTTGCGGCCAGACGGGTTTGAGCCGTCCGCGTATACCATTCCGCCACCCGGGCGCGGGCGCCGAACCATCATGCCATACCGCACGCGGGGCACGCCCGCGCATGGCGCATTCGCCCGCGAGCGGTAGCCTGTGCTCGGACGATTCCGTGTCGAGTCGCCCTCCGGTCTAGGCTGAGTGCACACACTGTCGTGCACCGACAAGGGGAAACGTACGCATATGAGCACCGCCGAATCCACCAGCAGCAAGCGCACCTCGTCCGATCCCAAGCCGCGGGTTCTCGTGGCCGAGGACGAGGCGTTGATCCGGATGGATCTTGTCGAACTCCTCACCGGCGAGGGCTACGACGTGGTCGGGCAGGCGGCCGACGGCGAGCAGGCGCTGGCGATGGCCCGCGAGCTCGAACCCGACCTGGTGGTGATGGACGTCAAAATGCCGAAGATGGACGGCATCACCGCCGCCGAGCACATCGCCGAGGAGCGGATCGCACCCGTGGTGATGCTCACCGCGTTCAGCCAGCGCGACCTCGTCGACCGGGCCCGCCAGGCCGGGGCGATGGCCTACGTCGTCAAGCCGTTCGACGCCTCCGACGTGGTGCCGGCGATCGAGATCGCGCTGGCCCGCTTCGACGAGATCCGCGCCGTCGAGGACGAGGTCGCCGACCTGCAGGAGCGGCTCGACTCCCGCCGCATCGTCGAGCAGGCCAAGGGGCTGCTGATGGAGGGTCTCGGACTGAGCGAGCCCGAGGCGTTCCGGTTCATCCAGAAGACCGCGATGGACCTGCGCAAGTCGATGCGCGAGGTGGCCCAGGGCGTCATCGACCAGGTCAACGACCAGAAGCCGGCGGCCAAGAAGAAGACCACGTGAGCCCGGCGCTGCCCGACTGGCTCGCCGACCTGCCCTCCCCGCTCGACGAGCGGATGGGCCTCGAACTGCTCGAACTCACCCCCGAGCGGGTCGTCGGACGGATGCCGGTCGCCGGCAACACCCAGCCCGCCGGACTGTGGCACGGCGGCGCTTCCGGGGTGCTCGTCGAATCGTTGGCGTCGATGGGCTCGTGGGCGTTCTCCGCGCCCCGACCGGCTACCGGTCGGGGTCGACCTCAACGTCACCCACCACCGGGCGGTGCGCAGCGGCTGGGTCACCGGCGTCGCGACCCCGCTGCACCTGGGTCGCACCTCCACCTGCTACGAGGTGGTGCTCTCCGACGACGACGGACGCCGGGTGGCCACCGGCCGGCTCACCTGCCGGCTGCTGCCCGTCGACGCCGCCGAAGCCTGACCCGACGGCGCCCACCGCGCGCGTCCCCGAACCACCCACCGCGGGCACCCGTATGCCGCAGACCGTGAGTGCGTCGCCGCCGCCGAGCGCGGTCCGCCCGCACGTGTGCGGGCGGACCGGTGGATGTGTCGCCGGTGTTGGCTAGAGTCGCGGTTGTGAGCCCCACCCCAGCCTCCCCCGACCCGTCGGCGGCCGCGTCCGAGCGGCCCCGGCTGTTGCTCATCGACGGCCACTCGATCGCCTATCGCGCGTTCTTCGCGCTGCCCACCGAGAACTTCTCCACCTCCACCGGCCAGCACACCAACGCGGTCTACGGGTTCACCTCGATGCTGATCAATGTGTTGCGCGACGAGAAGCCCACCCACCTCGGGGTCGCCTTCGACGTGAGTCGGCAGACGTTCCGCACCGAGGCTTACGGCGAGTACAAGGCCAACCGGGCGGCGTCCCCCGACGAGTTCAAGGGGCAGGTCGCGCTGGTCAAAGACGTGCTCGACGCCTTGAACATCGCCCACTGCGAGCTCGACGGTTTCGAGGCCGACGACATCATCGCCACGCTCAGCAGCCGGGCCGCCGCCGCGGGCTTCGAGGTGCTCATCTGCACCGGCGACCGCGACGCGCTGCAACTGGTCGGCGACCACGTCACCGTGCTCTACCCGCGCAAGGGCGTGTCCGACCTCGCCCGGATGACCCCGGCGGCGATCGAGGAGAAGTACTTCGTCACCCCCGGCCGCTACCCCGAGCTGGCGGCGCTGGTGGGGGAGACCAGCGACAACCTGCCGGGCGTGCCCGGGGTGGGGCCGAAGACCGCCGCCAAGTGGCTGGCCGCCTACGACGGTCTCGAGAACCTCGTGCGGCGCAACACCGAGGTGCCGGGCAAGGCCGGTGAGTCGCTGCGCGAACACCTCGACGACGTGGTGCGCAACCGCGAGCTCAACGCGCTGATCCGCGACCTCACGCTGCCGCTCACCCTGGCCGACCTCGAACGGCGTCCGTGGAACCGCGAGGCGGTGCACGAACTGTTCGACGCCCTCGAATTCCGGGTGCTGCGCGACCGGCTGCTCGACACCCTGCCGCAGGACGAGCCGTCGGTCGAGGGCGGCTTCGACGTCGCCGGTGACATCCTCGCCCCCGACCAGGTGCGCGACTGGCTCGCCGAGCACGGCCACTCACGCCTCACCGGCGTCGACGTGATCGGCCACTGGGGTGCGGGGGTCGGCGACGTCACCGCGCTCAGCCTGGCCGCCGCCGACGGCGCCGCCGCCCACATCGCCACCCACCGGGTGAGCCCCGACGACGACGCCGCGCTGGCCGACTGGCTCGCCGACCCCGACGTGCCCAAGGCGCTGCACGACGCGAAGGGCCCGACCCTGGCCGCCTGGTCGCGGGGCTGGCGGCTCGAGGGGCTGGCCTGCGACACTGTGCTCGCCGCCTACCTGCTGCGCCCCGACCAGCGCACCTTCGACCTCGCCGACCTGTCGGTGCGCCACCTCAAGCGCGAGTTGCGGGTCGACGCCGCCGGTGACGCCGGCGACCAGCTCGCGCTCGACTTCGGCGACACGGCGTCCGACGCCGAGGCCGCGCAGGCGTCGATGGTGCGGGCCCGGGCGGTCATCGACCTCGCCGACGCCCTCACCGCCGAGCTGGAGGCCCAGGGCGGGCGGCACCTCATGGCCGAGGTCGAACTGCCGCTGCTGGCCACCCTCGCCCGAATGGAACGCGCGGGCATCGCCGTCGACGCCGACCGGCTCGACGCCCTGCGCGCCGACTTCGACGCCGCGGTGGTGCGGGCCGAGCAAGACGCCTACGGGGTGCTCGGACGCCAGATCAACCTCGGCTCCCCGAAGCAGCTGCAGCAGGTGCTGTTCGACGAGTTCCAGATGCCCAAGACCCGCCGCACCAAGTCGGGCTACACCACCGACGCCGAGGCGCTCGAAGACCTCTACGCGAAGACCGAGCACCCGTTCCTGCGGCACCTGCTCGCCCACCGCGACGCGATCCGGCTGCGCCAGACCGTCGACGGGCTGATCAAGAGCATCGCCGACGACGGGCGCATCCACACCACCTACGTGCAGACGGTCGCCGCCACCGGGCGCCTGTCGAGCACCGACCCCAACCTGCAGAACATCCCGATCCGCACCGAGGCCGGACGCCGCATCCGGGAGGCGTTCGTCGTCGGCCCCGGGTTCGAGACCCTGCTCACCGCCGACTACTCGCAGATCGAGATGCGGGTGATGGCGCACCTGTCGGGCGACGCCGACGTCATCGAGGCGATCCGTTCGGGCGCCGACTTCCACACCATGACCGCCGCGAAGGTGTTCGGGGTGGCGCCCGGCGAGATCAGCCACGAGCAGCGGGCCAAGGTGAAGCAGATGAATTTCGGCCTGGCCTACGGGTTGTCGGCGTTCGGGCTGTCGAACCAGCTCGGCATTCCGGTCAGCGAGGCCCGCGGGCTGATGGACGACTACTTCGAGCGCTTCGGCGGCATCCGCGACTACCTGCAGGGTGTGGTGGCCGAGGCCCGCAAGACCGGTTTCACCGAGACCATCCTCGGACGCCGCCGCTACCTGCCCGACCTCACCTCGCCCAACCGGCAGCGCCGCGAGATGGCCGAGCGGATGGCGCTCAACGCCCCGATCCAGGGGTCGGCCGCCGACATCATCAAGGTCGCCATGCTCGACGTCGAAGCCGGCCTGCTGTCGGCCGGGATGCGGTCGCGGATGCTGCTGCAGGTGCACGACGAACTCGTGCTCGAGGTGGCCGAGGGGGAGACCGACCGGGTGACCGACCTCGTCCGCGAACGGATGGGCCACGCCGTCGAACTCTCGGTGCCCCTCGACGTGTCGATCGGCCTGGGCCGCTCCTGGCACGACGCCGCCCACTGACCGGCAGTCGGCGGCGGCCGGCTGGCTGACCGGACAAACCACCCCCGTCGGCGGACGGGCGTTCGACCCCTGCCGGACGGGGAGGCCGCACTGCGGCTAACCTGAGGGCTGACACCCCTACGACGAAGTAGGTACACACGTGAACCCCTTGAGTCTCGGCGTCATCGCGCGATCCCGCAAGGAGAATGAACGCCGGCTCCCGCTGCACCCGGCCCACCTCGGCCGGATCCCCGATGAACTGCGGGGCAGCATCTACCTCGAACACGGCTACGGGCAGCGGTTCGGCTTGTCCGACGACCAACTCGGCGGCGAGGTCGCCGGCTTCAGAACCCGCGAAGAACTCGTCGACGAGTGCGACATCATCCTCAACCCCAAGCCGCTGCTCAGCGACCTCGCCGAGATGCGTGACGCCCAGGTGCTGTGGGGGTGGCCGCACTGCGTGCAGGACGAGGAGCTCACCCAGATCGCGATCGACAAGCGGCTGACGCTGATCGCGTTCGAGGCCATGAACCACTGGAACCAGGACGGCTCGTTCAGCCTGCACGTGTTCCACAAGAACAACGAACTCGCCGGCTACTCCTCGGTGCTGCACGCCCTGCAGATCGCCGGCTGCAGCGGCGACTACGGACGCCGGTTGCGCGCGGTCGTGATCGGCTTCGGGGCGACCGCCCGGGGTGCGGTGACCGCGCTCAACGCGTTGGGGGTGCACGACGTCGACGTGCTCACCCACCGTGACACCGCCGCCGTGGCTGCCCCGATCCACTCGGCCCGGATCATGCACTTCGACACCGATCCGCCTCCCGGGCAAGGCATCCACGCCGTCACCGAGGAAGGCCCGGTGCCCCTGGTCGGGCTGCTCGCCGAGCACGACATCATCGTGAACTGCGTGCTGCAGGACACCGACGCGCCGCTGGTCTTCCTCACCGATGATGACCTCGGGGGCCTGGCGTCCGGGACGCTGATCATCGACGTCTCCTGCGACCAGGGCATGGGATTCAGCTGGGCACGCCCCACATCGTTCCTCAATCCCACCCTCGTGGTCGGCGACAACGTGATCTACTACGCGGTCGACCACAGCCCGTCCCACCTGTGGAACTCGGCGACCTGGGAGATCAGCGAGGCGCTGCTGCCCTTCCTGCCCACGGTTCTCGGCGGGCCCGACGCGTGGGACGCCACCCCCACCGTCCGCCGTGCCATCGAGATCCGCGAGGGGGTCATCCAGAACCCGGCCATCCTGTCGTTCCAGGCCCGCAATCCGGCGCACCCCCACTGGCCGCTCGCGACCTGACGGGGGACCGCGGCCCCGTCGGCCGTCCCGGGGGGCGCGGTCAGCCGAGCCAGAGCTCGCGCGGGGGCACCAGCCGCTCGAGCTCGTCCCACAACTCGTCGGGCACGGGGTGTTCGGCGTACTCCAGGGTCTGAGCCACCCGGTCGGGGCTCGACACCCCCACCACCGTCGAGTCGACCAGCGGTGAGCGCAGCGAGAACTGCAACGCGGCGGCCGCCGAGCGGTACGCCGTGGCGCCGACAGGCGTCCTGCATCGCCCGGGCGGCGTCGGGAACCCGCCGATCGCGCGCCTGATACCCGTAGTGCGACTGTGTCTGGGGTCCCTTGGCGAGCATCCCCCCGCCGTAGGGTGCGGCGTTGACGACGCCGACGCCCCGCTCGCGCGCGTAGCCGTACAGGGATTCCACCGACCGGTCGAGCAGGGTGAACCGGTTGTGGCTGAGCAGCACGTCGAAGGGTGCGGCGTCGAGCAGTAGTCGCAGCAGCCCGACGGGCCCACCGGCGACGCCGATCGCGCCCACCCGACCCTCGTCGCGGAGCCGGATCAGCGCCGCGACGGGGCCATCGGGTGCCATCGAGGCCTCGAACCCGATCCGTTCGGGGTCGTGCAGATACAGCAGCGGCACCCGCTCGAGACCGAGGCGGTCGAGACTCTCGGCGTACGACGCGGCGACGCGGGCGCCGGAGAAGTCGCCCGTCGACGGGTCGGGGTCGACCTTGGTGGCCAGCACGAACCCGTCGGGCAGGCCGCCGCGTTCGCCGATGGCCGCGCCGATCCGCCGCTCGGCGGTGCCGTCGTCTCCGTAGCCGTTCGAAGTGTCGAGGAAGCCGATCGGGCTGTCGAACACGGCCAGCACGGTGTCGATCGCGCGCCGCTCCTCGACCTCGTACCCGTAGAGCCGGGCCATGCTGGCCAGGGGGCTGGTGCCGATGCACAGGGCGGTCACGTCGAGCCCCGTCGCGCCGAGGGGACGCCGCTCGGCGGCCGCCGGGCTCACGAGGAGCCCCCTGCCGGTTGCGGTGCGCGGTCCTCGAACGCCTGGCGGGCAGCGTGGTAGGCCCCGACGACGCGATCGAGCACCGCCTCGGTGCCGGCGTCCCCGGCGGCCGTCTGCGGATGCGCGGCCCGCCAGTCGAGCATTCGGCGCACGGCCCGCTCAAAGGTGAGCCGCGGGGCGAATCCGGGCACGAACCGGCGGATCTTGGCGTTGTCGAACACGGCCGAGTGCCCCAGGTCGGCGACGAATTCGCCCGACCAGATACCACTCCGGGGCCACCAGTGGGAAGAACTCGCTGGGCACGTGCACCAGGCGCGGGGCGACCTCGAGGGCGGTGCCGATGAGCGTGTAGATCTGATCCCAGGTGAACACGTCGTCGCCGGTGATGTGGAACGTCTCGCCGATCGCGCGCGAGTTGCCGAGCAGCCCGACCAGCCCTTGCGCGAAGTCCTCGGCGTGGGTCAGCGTCCACAGCGAGGTGCCGTCGCCGTGCACGGGGATCTCGGCTCCGCGGGCGATCCGGTCGAGCACCGTCCAGCCGCCCGGAAGCGGCGGGTTGGCGTCGTCGTAGGTGTGCGACGGGCGGATGATCGTCACCGGGAAGCCGGTGTCGCGGTGGGCCCGGGCCAGCGCCAGTTCGGCCCGCCACTTCGCGCTCGCGTAGGGCAGCGCCGGCTGCGGGCCGACCGGTGCCGACTCGCTGATCGGCACCTGCCACACGGGCTTGGCGTAGACCGACGCCGAGCTGATGTGCACGTACTGGCGGGTGATCCGGCCGAAGGTGCGCACCTTCCGCTCGACGTCGTCGTCGTCGTAGGACACGAAGTTGACCACGGCGTCGAAGTCGCGGCCCCCGAGGGCGGCGGCGAGGGACGCGTCGTCGGTCACGTCACCGGTGAGGTGCTCGACCCCGGCGGGAAGTTCGCGCCCGGCCGTGTTCCGGCGG
Organism: uncultured Actinomycetota bacterium; assembly: GCA_963798885.1. GTDB lineage: Bacteria > Actinomycetota > Actinomycetes > Propionibacteriales > Propionibacteriaceae > JAJYQH01. The sequence continues at coordinate 383,635 of CAWCUX010000002.1, forward strand.
CGGTTCAGCACGCTCACCCGCATCCCACAGGCGGCGGCCAGCCGCACGCACGACGCACTGATGGTGCCCGAGCCGCCGAGGAAGAGCACCCGCAGCGGAGCGCTGTCGAATTCCAGCACGTTTAGTTCTCCATTCCGTGTCGGGTGCCGGTCACTTGCCGGCGTACCAATCTTCGTAGCCGTTCTCGGCCAGGGCGATGAGGACGTCTTCGCCGCGGATGCCCAGGGGTGCGAGCTTGGCGACGACCGTCTCGAAGAACCGTCGCTTGACCGCCACCGGATACATGTGGACTGCGAGCACCTGGATGAGCAGGAGGCTGCGCCGGGCGACGCCGTTGAACCCCGGGTCGAACTTCAACTCGGCGGGTGCGTGCGGGCGGAACACCTGGAAGCGGTCGTCTGCGGGGATTCCGAGGGCCTCGATCTGCGCCTGGTGGATCGCCTCCCCGATGTCGTCGTGGGCGCGGTCGAACAGTTCCTGGTCGAGCTCAACCTGGATGAGTGGCACGAGGCCTCCTTCGGTGGTGGGTGGTCCGGGCCGCGACGGATTGCGCCGGCCCGGCGGCGATGCCGACGCGGTGCGCTACTTGATGGCGCCGGCGGACAGGCCACGTTCGAACAGCCCCTGCAGGAAGATGTAGGCGATGATCTCCGGGATCGCCGTCAGCACGGCGGAGGCGAGGATCTTGGTCTGGTCGTTGCTGAACTCGCCGACGAAGAACTGCGGCACGAGCGTGATCGTCTGCATGTCCTGCGACTGCAGGAACACCAGCGGCATCAGGTAGTCGTTCCAGGCGCCGATCAGGGTGAAGATCAGCACCGCCGCCGCGATCGGCCGGGTCAGCGGGATCACGAGGTAGAGGAAGCCGCGCATCGAGTTGGCCCCGTCGACCCGGGCCGCCTCGAACATCTCATCGGGCAGACCGGCTGATGAAGTTGCGGGTGAGCAGCACGGCGAACGGCACCTGCAGCGCCGCCAGCGGCAGCACCACCGCCCAGTAGGTGTTGAACAGTCCGAGCGCCTGGGTCGTCGTGAACAGCGGCGTCAGCAGCACCACCTCGGGCAGCGTGAGACAGGCCAGCAGCAGCCAGAAGTAGATCTCGCGTCCGCGGATGTGCAGTTTCGCGAACCCGAAGGCGGCGAGCATGGTGACGACGTAGACGATCGCGATGACCGCCGCCGAGATGATCGCACTGTTGACGAAGAAGCGGAAGAAGCCCGGCACCGCGAGCACGTCGCGGTAGTTGCCCCACCCGTCGCCGGCCAGCGATCCCTGCACCATCGCGATCGAGGGGGAACAGGTAGGGGAGCACGAACAGCGTGGCGACGAGTTGCAGCAGGACCTTGCCCCATCGTGGTGCGTACCTCGAACATCAGCGTCCCCCTCCCGTTCGCGTCCGACGATCTGCAGGATGATCGCCAGCGCCAGCGCGACGACGAGCAGGATGATCGACAGCGCCGCGCCGTAGCCGACGTGCGCCAGCGTGATCGTCATCTGGTAGATGTAGGTGCCCAGGAACTGGGTCGAGTTGTTCGGGCCGGCGATCGTCACCAGCCAGGGGATGTCGAACGTCTTGAGGGCGCCGATGGCGCTGAGGATGCCGAGGGCCACGGTCGTGCCGCGCAGGTTCGGCCAGATGACGCTGACGAGGATGCGCAGGTTGTTGGCCCCGTCGATCCGGGCCGCCTCGAGCATGGACTGGTCGATCTGGCTCATCGCGGCGTAGTAGAGCACGAAGGTGAGCCCGGTCCATTCCCAGATGGTGATGGCCATGATCACCGGCAGGGCGGTGGAGTCCTGGCCGATCCAGGGCTGGGCGAGCGACTCCGAGGCCCAGGTGGTCGAGCACCGCAGTTGAACTGGCCGTTCGCCGCGTAGATCTCGCGGAAGACCGGGGCCATGATCGCCGGGGCCAGCACGACCGGCACGAACACGATCACCTTGTAGACGACCGCGAGCTTGATCCGGGAGTGCATCAGCACGGCGAACACGACGCCCAGCGCCGTCTGCACCGAGAAGGTGACGACGAAGAACACCAGGGTGTGCCGGATCGCCTTCCAGAACACGGGGTCACCGAGGATCCGGGCGTAGTTGTGCGCCCCGACCGACTCGGGGTTCGGGCTCGCGCCGTTCCAGTTCAGCGTCGACATGTAGGCGGTGTAGCCGATGCAGTAGTAGATCAGTCCGACGCCCAGCACCAGGGCCGGCAGGATCCACGGCAGTCCGGACGCCTTCAACCGCCGCCCCGAGCGGGGCCGGCCGGTGGTGCCGGCCCCGCTCGACAACCGATGGGTTGCGGTGGTCATCCGTTGGCCGCCGCTGCTGCCTCGGCCGCCTTCTCGAGATTGTCAGCGGCCTGCTGGGGTGAGGTGCTGCCGCTGCCGACCGACTGTGCGGCGGCGAGGAACGCGTTCTCGATGTCGGCGTTCAGCAGCGCGAACCGCGGCTCGTCGACCGTGGAGGCCCGCTTGAGGTAGGCGTTCACCGGACCGCTCTGCACCGCCGGGTCGACGAACTTGATCGTCGAGAAGTCGGGGGCGATGCCCTTCAACACCGGGGTCGTGTCGAGTCGGTTGGCGACCACCTGCTGACCGGTCTTGCTGGTGGCCATCCAGGCTGCAAATGTCTCGGCGGCCGCGCGGTTCTTCGACTTGCTGGCGACGGCCAGGCCGTAGTCGGCGTCGCCGAACATCTCACTGGTGTTGCCGTTGCCGGCGACGTCAGGGAACTGCATCGGCAGGATCGGGAACGGCTTCGCACCGGCGACACCCGCCGCGGAGATCGCCTGGGTCATCGCGGTCTTGGTGGCGTACTGGGTGTACCAGCTGCCCATCATCACCATCGCGTACTTGCCCGTGAGGAACGCGTTGTTGATGTCGGGATACTGCTGGGCCCCGAGCGCGCCCTTCTGCATGATGCCGTCAGTGAACAGCTGCTTCCAGATCGACAGCGTCTTCACGATCACCGGCGAGTTCCACTTCGCCTTGCCCTTGGACGCCTTGGTCCAGAAGCCGGGCTGCACCGAGTTGGAGATGGCCTGCAGGGTGTCCTGATCGAAGCCCTCCTGGGCGGCGCCCTGGGCGAAGCAGCCGACCCCATTCTTCGCGAACGTGTCGCAGACCTGCTTCCACTGGGCGAGTGTCTTCGGCGGCTGCAGGTTGTACTTCTTGAACAGGTCGTAGTTGTACCAGAGCGAGCCCGCGTAGGTGGAGCCGATCGGCAGGGCGGTCAGCTTGCCGTTGGAGGTGAACCCGTCGACCGCGATCTTGGCGATCTTCGACTTCCAGTCGCTGCCGAGGGCCTTCGACACCACCGGCGTGAGATCTTCGGCGTACGAGCCGAACTGCTGAACGTAGGCGCCCGGCTGCAGGTCGTAGACGTCGGGGCCGGCATTGGACGCGAGCGCGGGCCGCATCGCGGCCTGGTAGTTGCTGATGCCGATCAGCTTGAAGTTCACGTGGATGTCCGGATACTGCTTGTTGAAGGCGGAGATGAACTGCTTGGCCTCGTCGGCGTTGGTGGGCGTCCAGCCCCACCAGGTGATGTTGGCCTTGGTCGGCGAGCCGGCCGAGCCCTGGCTGCTGCCGCCCGAGCAGGCGATCAAGCTGAGAGCCATGAGTCCCGCGGCAGCGGCTCCTGCGAGCGACCGGAATGCTTTCGTCGATCGGTATGGGATGTGCATGTCAGTCCTCTTCGGTCGAGGATACGGCGACGTATCCGAGGGGGTGCCGGCGCCGAAGCTGCCGGTGGGGACGCGGTCCGACGCTTCCGCCTCGGCCGACCGGGGGCCTGTCGCGGGTACCACGTCGTCCCATGCGGACCGGCCACGTGGCCGGACGCGCCCTACGGCGAAGAACTTAACTCTGACGAAACTCTAGATCAAGGTTTCTCGCGAAATTGGAAACTTTCGTAACCCGAGCGGTGCTCTCATGGCGCGCGGTGGCTCTCGAGGATGACGTGGTCCGTCGGTCCTGTCGTGGGGCGGGGGCGTTTCCCGCGCACGACGTGGTCGTCAGTCTTGTCGTGGGGCGGCGGTGCTTTCGCGCACGACGAGGGACGTGGCCACGTCGACGCGGCTGAAGGCGAGCTCGGGGTCGTCACGCAACCGCGTGACCAGCCGTGTCGCCTGCTCGGCCATCTCGGCGAGCGGCACCCGGATCGTGGTGAGCGGAGGTCCGGCCCATTGGGCGATGGCGAGGTCGTCGTAGCCGACCACCGACAGGTCGTGGGGGATGGCCAGGCCCAGTGAGCGCGCCGCGTCGTAGACGCCGAGGGCCTGCAGGTCGGAGGAGGCGAAGATGGCCGTGGGCGGCCGGTCGCCCGACAGCAGGGCCCTGCCCTGATCGATTCCGTCGCGGTGATGGAACTGCCCCGGGCGGACGTAGTCCCTGCGCACCTCGAGGCCGGCGGCGTCCAACGCGGCCCGGTAGCCCGACAGGCGGGCCGTCGAGGCCATCATGTCGTCGGGCCCGGTGATGATCGCGATGTCGCTGTGGCCCAGGTCGATGAGGTGCCGGGTGGCGAGGAAGCCGCCCTTCCAGTCGGCCGACCCGATGGTGGGGGTGTCCGGCAGGGAGGCGCCGTACGCGTCGACCATGACGATCGGGATGTTGCGGGCGCGAAGCCGCTGCCGGTCGTTGGGCGGCAGCTGTGCGGCCACCAGGATGATCCCGATGGGCTGGCGGCGCAACACGTTGTCGACCCACCCCTGGCTGGGCAGGTGGTCGTCTTCCGAGCCGCTGACGACGATGCCGATGCCCCGCTCGCGGGCCACCCGCTCGATGCTCGCGATCGCCGCGGACCCGAACGGGCTGTCGATCTCGTAGCAGAGCAGTTCGACCAGCGGTGCCGCCGCCGGCGTCGCGGATCGGCGGTTGTAGTTGCTCTGCTGCAGGAGCTTCTCGATCTGGCTGCGGGTCTCGTCGCCGACGCCCGCGCGACCGTTGAGCACCTTCGACACGGTGGCGACCGACACGTGGGCGCGGGCGGCCACCTCCGAGAGCGTGGCCCGGGTCGGCTTCTGGTCGTCCGACCCCGGCTGCGGCGGGGGCCCCGCCAGGTCGCTCGCGCCGGCGGTGCCGTCATCGTGCGGCGTGCGGGGCCCGCGTCGGCCCGTGGGTGCACTCATGGCTCGAGGATGTCAGAGGGTGCGTGCTGCTCGCCGGATGTCCGGGCGGGGGAGTCGCCCCGGTCGCCGGCCAGCTGGGCGCGCAGGCTCTCGCGCACGATGCAGTGCTCGAAGCGGAACGAGTCGGCCAGGGCGTTCAACCCGTCGTCGTCGAGGCCCCGGAACAGGCGGGCGTAGTCGTCGGCCAGCGGCTGGGCGAACAGCAGGTTGTTGAGCACGGTCGCCACGGTGTCGAAGCGGCCCCACGGATAGGGGTTCCAGTTCGGGAATTCCCGGGCCATCAGGTCTTGCACCGCTTGGCTCACCTCGCGGACGCCGTCGCCGCCGAGCCGGTCGCTGCCCCACTGGTCGGCCGCCAGGCGGTTCTTCGTCGCGACGAAGTCGTCGACGAGGCGACGGTAGGGGGAGTCGGGGGAGACGCCGACCAGGCCCTGGCGACCGAGATCCTTGTACATCCAACTGGTCCAGCTGACGTTGTGCTCGCGGTAGATCTCGAGTTGATCGGCGAGGATCCGGCGCCGCATCGCGTCGATGCGCTCGTCGCCGGTGTAGATCGGGGCGAACTCGCCCACCATGATCGGGGTGCCCGTGCGCCGCGCGTACTCGGAGCGCTGGAGGAACTTCGCGTAGGCGTAGTCGCGGTCGACCCAGGTGCCGTCGGTGTAGCCCGGGTAGTCGCCACCGCGTCCGAGGCCGGCCGGCACGTAGTCGTGCAGGGTGTAGACCGTGTTCGGCCAGGGCTGCTCGTCGAACATGTCGAACTCGGTGGAGTAGGTGTTGCCGTCGAGGTAGATGGTGTGCTGCGGGTCGATTTCGCGCACCGCCTCGAACAGTCGCCGGTAGAGGGGGCCGACCACCTCACGCGACTCGTCGGCGGGCTCGTTCATGAGGTTGTAGCCGGCGACCCAGACGTTGTCCTTGTAGTGCTCGGCGATCGCCCGCCAGATGTTGACGGTGCGGTCCTGGAAGTGCGGGTGGCGCCACAGCATCGGCTCGTGGACGCTGTTGTCGGAGTGCCAGTGGTGGTTCTGGGCGCCGGGCAGCGCGTGCAGGTCGATGATCGAGTAGACCCCGTGCCGCGCCGACACCTCGATGGCGCGGTCGAGGTGGTCGAACGCGGTCGGCAGGATCTCGAAGGGCCGCGCGTCCGACTCGAAGTGGTGGTAGTTGACGGGGATCCTGATGAGGTTCAGGCCGTTCTCGCCCAGGAACCGCGCGTCGTCCTCGTCGTAGAACGCGGTGAGCAGTCGTTCGAAGAACCGCTGGGCCCGATCCGGGCCGATCTCGTCGGCCACCCGCCGGCGCATGAGGGTCTCGTTGGCGGCGTAGCCGGTGACGAAGTTCTCCATGTTGAGCCACCCGCCGACGCAGACGCCGGTGAACCGGATCGGCTTGCCGAACCCGTCGATGAACTCGTTGCCCTGGGTGTGGACGAAGCCCTGCGGCCGATCGTCAGTCATGCGGATGGACCTCACTGTCACGTAAGTTTCGCTGATTGCGCGACCATTTTCGTCGCACGTTCAGGCTAGGAACAGGCAGGTTCACTGTCAAGGAGTGCCGCGGCGTTCCTGCTGGCCGCGCGCCGAACGCGAGCGCACGGCGTCCCCGCGAGCGGCGCGCCGAGGGTGAGGGCACGGGGTCTGTCGGCCGGGCGCCGCCACTGCGCTGAAGCTCCCGGCGTACGACCATGCGCCCCCGGCGTACGAGCTGATCGAAAACCGTCGCCAACTCGTACGCCGTCAGCCAACTCGTACGCCGCCCGAACCCGTGGGCACGGAACGAGCCGTCGGCTGCCAAGCGTCGGTCAGCTACCACCCGACCATCGGCACCGACTGGACGCCACCCGCGGTACGGACCGGCCCGCCCGGTGTCGCGTTCGCCGTCCTGCCCGCGCGAATTCTCCTCACCTGCCACTCACCCCTCGTGAGAGGCAGCGTCTGGCAGGTGGTGCACGTTTTGGGGGGTCCGCGCGATGAGAGCGCCCGCCGGGCGGAGACGCCCGCCGTGGCCCGAGTTGGACGCCGGTCGCGGGGGTCCGCCCGGGTTGGGCTACGAGGTCACGGGGTCGGCGTAGAACACGACCCGGGACTTCCACACGGTGGTCGACCAGTTGTAGTCCCAGCAGATCATCAACCGCACCTCGGGCTTGCCCTGCGGGTCGTAGAAGACCTTAGAACTGGGGTTGTAGCTGGACGCGCGAACTTCACGAGGTGGGTGTAGCGGTAGCAGGCGCTGTGCCCGGAGTCGTCACTGAGCACGATGAGGTCGCCCGACTTCAACGGATTCGTCTGGTAGAGGTGTTCCCGATCGCGCCACCCGCGTGGTAGGTGTGCGCCGTGAGGTCGATCACCCCGGGAGATGTCGACCCGGGCTTGTTGGTGGTGTCGATCCACGCGACCTCCCACGGCTGGTCGAGCGGCGGGGCCATGGTGCCGTTGCTGGACTTCTCGTTGACCGGCACGACCCTCACCGAGATGTTGAGCCGCTTGATGGCGAAGTGCGTGGGCGCGAACGACACTGTGCTCGAGCACTGGCCGGCGGCCGCAGCCGTGGACGCCGACGGGGCGCGAGTTGCCGCCGAGGGTTGCACGGACGGGGCGGGCGGTTCCGATCCGGCCGACTGGGACAGCAGGGGGATCGGCGCGGTCGAGGCGACGGCATCGGCCGACGCCTGGTTCTGGTGGGTGAGGCGCCACGTGACGGCTGTGGCCACGATCAGGAACGCGGCCAGCAGCATCAGCAGGCGGCGGGACTTGGTCACGGTGCTCCTCGCGGCGGCCGATACAACGGTTTGTCACAGGTTACCCGCGTCGCCGCAACCCCGCCGCACTCCCCGCATGCGGGTGCGCTCGGCCGTGCGGGCAGAATCGGGGATGGGGGACGCGTCCGGGCCCGGTCGAGGCGGTCAGGGGCGGATTGACCCTCTCGGAGCGTGAAAGATAAGCTGATGGGGCGCTGTGGCCTGCGCAGTCTCAGACCGAGCAGGCTGCGCTCGTAAGTGTCTGATCGTCATCATGGCTCCTACGGCGGGCCGCAGTGCGCCCCCCTAAACCCAATCCATCGGAGCCCTACTACATGACCTCCACTACTGAGGCCTCGCAGGTCGCTGTTGACGACCTCGGGTCGCCGGAAGCCTTCCTCGCTGCCGTCGACGCAACCATCAAGTACTTCAACGACGGTGACATCGTCACCGGCATCGTTGTCAAGGTCGACCGGGACGAAGTCCTGCTCGACATCGGCTACAAGACCGAAGGCGTCATCCCGTCCAAGGAACTCTCGATCAAGCACGACGTCGACCCCTTCGAGGTCGTCCACGTCGGTGACGAGGTCGAGGCCCTGGTGCAGCAGAAGGAAGACAAAGAAGGTCGCCTCATCCTGTCCAAGAAGCGCGCCCAGTACGAGCGCGCCTGGGGCACGATCGAGAAGATCAAGGAAGAGGACGGAGTCGTCGCCGGCACCGTGATCGAGGTCGTCAAGGGCGGCCTGATCGTCGACATCGGCCTGCGGGGCTTCCTGCCCGCGTCGCTGGTCGAGATGCGCCGCGTCCGCGACCTCCAGCCCTACGTCGGCATGGAGCTCGAGGCCAAGATCATCGAACTCGACAAGAACCGCAACAACGTGGTGCTGTCGCGTCGTGCCTGGCTCGAGCAGACCCAGAGTGAGGTTCGCCAGAACTTCCTCACCCAGCTGCAGAAGGGTCAGATCCGCAAGGGTGTCGTGTCGAGCATCGTCAACTTCGGCGCGTTCGTCGATCTCGGCGGCGTCGACGGTCTGGTGCACGTGTCCGAACTCTCGTGGAAGCACATCGACCACCCGAGCGAGGTCGTCGAGGTCGGCATGCCGGTCACCGTCGAGGTGCTCGACGTCGACATGGACCGCGAGCGCGTCTCGCTGTCGCTGAAGGCCACCCAGGAAGACCCGTGGCAGACCTTCGCCCGCACGCACGCGATCGGTCAGATCGTGCCGGGCAAGGTCACCAAGCTCGTCCCGTTCGGTGCGTTCGTGCGCGTCGAAGAGGGCATCGAGGGTCTGGTGCACGTGTCCGAGCTGGCCGAGCGTCACGTCGAGATCCCCGAGCAGGTCGTCTCGATCAACGACGAGGTGATGGTCAAGATCATCGACATCGATCTCGAGCGTCGTCGTATCTCGCTGTCGCTCAAGCAGGCCAACGAGGGTGTCGACATCGCGGCCGAAGACTTCGACCCGTCGCTGTACGGCATGACCGCCAGCTACGACGAGAGCGGCAACTACATCTACCCCGAGGGCTTCGATCCGGAGACCAACGAGTGGAAGCCGGGCTACGAAGAGCAGCAGCGCGCCTGGGAGCAGCAGTACGCCGAGGCACACGCCCGCTGGGAGGCCCACAAGCGCCAGGTCGAGGAGGCCGAGCGTTCGGCCGCCGACGCCGGTGCCCAGAGCAGCTACTCCGCTGAGCCCGCACCGACCGGTCCGGGCGCGCTCGCATCCGACGAGGCGTTGCAGGCCCTGCGCGACAAGCTCACCGGCGGCAACTGAGCCGGCGCTCGCACATCAGGTCACGGGGGCCCGATCCAATCCGGATCGGGCCCCCGTGCCATGGCCGACGCGGGGAATCCCGCCCGCCGTGTCGCTGTTGTGGCAGGGACGAAGGGAGCACACGATGAACTACGACGACGAGGCCGAGATCTGGGAGCAGATCTGGGCCGAGGCGCAGGCCGACGCCAACCGCGAACCGGCGCTGGCCGGGTTCCTGCACAACGCGATCCTGCGCCACGACTGCGTCGCCCAGTCGCTGAGCCACATCCTGGCGTCCAAACTCGACAGCCTCGGCATGGACACCCATGTGCTGCGGGACTTCATCAGCGAGGCCATCGACGAGGAACCCGAGATCCTCGTGGCCGTCTACGCCGACCTGCGTGCGGTGGTCACCCGTGACCCCGCCACCCGCGGATTCTCCCAGCCGCTGCTCTACCTCAAGGGGTTCCACGCGGTGCAGGGCTACCGGGTGGCTCACTACTTCTGGAACCAGGGGCGCCACGCCCTCGCGTTCTACCTGCAGAACCGCATCTCGGAGGTGTTCGCCGTCGACATCCACCCCGGCGCCCGGATCGGCAAGGGCGTCATGTTCGACCACGCCACCAGCGTCGTCATCGGAGAGACCGCGGTGGTCGGCGACGACTTCTCGATGCTGCACGAGGTGACCCTCGGCGGCACCGGCAAGACCGGCGGCGACCGGCACCCGAAGATCGGCCGCGGGGTGATGATCGGCGCCGGCGCGAAGGTGCTCGGCAACATCCGGGTCGGCGACGGCGCCAAGGTCGGAGCCGGCAGTGTCGTGCTGCAGGACGTGCCGGCGCACACCACCGTCGCCGGCGTCCCCGCCCGTCCGGTCGCGATGCCCGCCAGCGCGTTCCCCGCCCTCGACATGGACCAGTCGTTCGACGAGATCGAGTTCGAGGACGACGGGGCCTCCTGATGCCGCGGCTGCGGATCGGGCTCACCGGCGGCATCGGCGCCGGCAAGTCGAGCGTCGCCTCGCTGCTCGCCGAGCACGGGGCGGTGGTCATCGACGCCGACCGGCTGGCCCGCGAGGCGGTGGCGCCCGGCACCCCCGGCCTGGAGGCCGTCGTGTCCCGGTTCGGGCGTTCGGTGCTGTCTCCCGACGGGAGCCTCGACCGGGCCGCCCTCGGGCGGGTCGTGTTCGCCGACCAGACGGCCCGGGCCGACCTCAACGCCATCGTGCACCCCGAGGTGCGCCGGCTGGCCGCGGCCCGGGAGTCAGCCGCGCCCGCCGACGCGGTGATCGTGCAGGTCATCCCGCTGCTGGTCGAGACCGGTCAGTCGAACGACTTCGACGCGGTGGTCGTGGTCGACGCCCCCGAACACGTGCAGCTCGCCCGGGTGATGGGCCGCGACGGGATCGACGCGGCCGCGGCGCAGGCCCGCCTCGACGCCCAGGCGGCCCGCGACGAGCGGCTCGCCGCGGCCACCCACGTCGTCGACAACTCCGACGACCCCGAGGCCCTGCGGTTCAGGGTCGACGCGCTGTGGCATCGGCTGGTGGCGGGGGAGACCGCCCCGGGCGCCGCCATCCCGGACGCCTCCGGGGGCCCGGTCGGTGCCTGCAACGACTCCGCCGAACCCCCGATTGTCGGTGGCGGCAACTAGCCTTCGTTTCATGCGTCCCGCGAACATCGTTCAGCGCCAGGTGGCGCCCCTGCACGTGCAGGCGTCGTTCCAGCCCGCCGGCGACCAGCCGGCGGCCATCGACGAACTCGAGCGCCGAATCCGCGCCGGGGTGAACGACGTCGTGCTGCTCGGCGCCACCGGCACCGGCAAGACCGCGACCGTCGCCTGGCTGGCCGAACGCCTGCAGCGTCCGGTGCTGGTGATGCAGCCCAACAAGACCCTCGCCGCCCAGTTCGCCACCGAACTGCGCGAGTTCTTCCCCGACAACGCGATCGAATACTTCGTCAGCTACTACGACTACTACCAGCCCGAGGCCTACGTGCCGCAGACCGACACCTACATCGAGAAAGACTCCTCGCTCAACGAAGAGGTCGAACGGCTGCGGCACTCCGCCACCAGTTCGCTGTTCACCCGCCGCGACGTCGTCGTCGTGGCCACCGTGTCGGCCATCTACGGGCTCGGCACGCCAGAGGAGTATCTCGAGCGGGCGATCACGTTGCGGGTCGGCGAAGACCGCGAACGCGACTCCCTGCTGCGTCAACTCGTCGACATGCAGTACGCCCGCAACGACCTGTCGGGCCAGCGCGGCACCTTCCGGGTGCGGGGCGACACGCTCGAGGTGTTCCCGATGTACGAAGAGAACGCGGTGCGCATCGAGTTCTTCGGTGATGAGGTCGAGCGGCTCACCACGATGCACCCGCTCACCGGCGAGGTGCTCAGCGACGACGACGAGATCTACATCTTCCCCGCGTCGCACTACGTGGCCGGCCCCGAGCGGATGGAGCGCGCGATCGCCGCCATCGAGGCCGAACTCGCGGCCCGGCTGGCAGACCTCGAGGCGCAGAACAAGCTGCTCGAGGCGCAGCGGCTGCGGATGCGCACCGGCTACGACATCGAGATGATGCGCCAGATCGGCTCCTGCTCGGGCATCGAGAACTACTCCCGGCACATCGACGGACGCGGCGCCGGCAGCGCCCCGTCGTGTCTGCTCGACTACTTCCCCGACGACTTCCTGCTGGTCATCGACGAGTCGCACGTCACCGTGCCGCAGATCGGCGGCATGTACGAAGGCGACATGTCCCGCAAACGCACGCTGGTCGAGCACGGCTTCCGGCTGCCGAGCGCGATGGACAACCGTCCGCTGCGCTTCGAGGAGTTCGTCGAGCGCATCGGCCAGACCGTCTACCTGTCGGCCACCCCAGGGCCCTACGAGCTGGCGCGGGCCACCGGCGGCCCGTCCAGCTGCTGATCCGTCCGACCGGGCTGGTCGACCCCGAGGTGATCGTCAAACCCACCAAGGGACAGATCGACGACCTCATCGGACGAGATCCGGCTCCGGGTCGATCGCAACGAGCGGGTGCTGGTCACCACGCTCACCAAGAAGATGGCCGAAGACCTCACCGACTACCTCATGGAGAACGGCATCCGCACCCGCTACCTGCACAGCGAGGTCGACACGCTGCGACGGGTCGAGCTGCTGCGTGAACTGCGGCTCGGCAAGTTCGACGTGCTCGTCGGCATCAACCTGCTGCGCGAGGGACTCGACCTGCCCGAGGTGTCGCTGGTCGCGATCCTCGACGCCGACAAGGAGGGGTTCCTGCGATCCGACCGGTCGCTCATCCAGACCATCGGCCGGGCCGCCCGCAACGTCGGCGGCCAGGTGCACATGTACGCCGACAAGATCACCGCCTCGATGGCCAAGGCGATCGACGAGACCAACCGGCGGCGCGACATCCAGATCGCCTACAACACCGAGCACGGCATCGACCCGCAGCCGCTGCGCAAGCGGATCGCCGACATCACCGACATGCTCGCCCGCGAAGACGCCGACACCGACGAACTGGTCGCCAAGGCGGTGCCGACACGTGGACGCCAGCCCAAGTCTCCGCTGCCGGCCACGCTCATCGAGCAGCGCAGCGACCTCGATCCGGCGAAACTGTCCGCGGTCGAGCTCGCCGACCTCGTCACCGAACTCACCCAGCAGATGCACCAGGCGGCGGCCGAACTGCAGTTCGAGCTGGCGGCCCGGCTGCGCGACGAGATCTCCGACCTCAAGAAAGACCTGCGCGGTCTCATCGAAGCCACCCGCTGATCGTCCCGCCCGGGGCACCCGGGCCGCTGGCGAAGGCCCTCGTCGGGGCTGTGCGAGAATGGGCGCACGGAGGGGAGTACTCCATCACGTAGTCGTCGTCATCACGGCGGGCCGAGCCCGCCCGGCGCTGCGGTCGGGTCACCGACGGACGAGACCTCCCGGCGTCCTGCCGTGGGAGGAACTCCGTTGCACGTCCATGCTGCTGCCTGGATCATCACCATCGCCGTCATGTCGGTGCTGCTCGCCCTCGACGTGTTCGTCATCGGACGGCGCCCGCACGTGCCCTCGCTCACCGAGAGCGCGGTACTGGTGGGCGTGTTCGTGGCCCTGGCCATCATGTTCGGCGCCGGGGTGTGGACCGTCAGCGGCGCCACCTACGGCAAGGAGTTCTTCGCCGGTTGGCTGACCGAATACAGCCTGTCGGTCGACAACCTGTTCATCTTCCTGCTGATCATGCAGAAGTTCCGCGTCCCGGCCCACCTGCAGCAGTTCGCCCTGCTCGTCGGCATCATCCTCGCCCTGGTGTTCCGCGGCCTGTTCATCGGTGTCGGCGCCGCGATGATCCAGACCATGGCCTGGGTGTTCTTCATCTTCGGCGCGTTCCTCATCTACACGGCGGTCGACCTCGTGCGTGACTACCGCGACCAGGGCTCCGACGACGACAGCGCCACCGACAACCTGGTGATGCGCTTCGTCCGGCGCCGCTTCGCCACCTCGCCCGACTTCGACGGCACCCGGCTGGTCACGGTCGTGCGCGGATCGCGGCTGTTGACCCCGATGTTCATCGTCGTCGTCGCGCTCGGCACCACCGACGTGATGTTCGCGCTCGACTCCATCCCGGCGATCTACGGGTTGACCCAGCAGCCGTACCTCGTGTTCACCGCCAACGTGTTCGCGCTGATGGGGCTCCGGCAGCTCTACTTCCTGCTCGGCGACCTGCTGAGGCGGCTCGTCTACCTGCCGCTGGGACTGGCCGTGATCCTCGGATTCATCGGAGTGAAACTGGTGCTGCACGCCGTGCACCACTACGACCTCGACGCCGGGTGGGTGGTTCCAACTCAGATCTCGGTCGAGGTGTCGCTGCTGGTGATCGTGGTGACGCTCGCGGTCACCGTGGTCGCGAGCCTGCTGAAGTCGCGCTCGGTCAACGCCTGACCGCCGGGCGCCGGGTGCGGGCGCGCGTCAGTGCGGGGCCAGCCGCGCGGGAACGATGTCGGCGGCGTCGCCCGACAACCCCGTGGCCTCCGCGCGTCCGGACAACCAGCCGACGAGCGCGGCATGACCGCCCTCGACGGTGCCGAGCGACCGGCGATCGCGGGGCCCGACCCGACCGCTCACCCCCGATTCGGCGACGACGTCGACCGGTGGCAGCGCCGAATCGCCGGCGCCGCGCAGCAGTTCCCAGGCCAGCAGCCAGCGGGCCATGTCGTCGTGGATGTCGTCGATCCCGAGGCCGCAGCGCAGGTCGACGTGGTGCAGCACAACCTCCGACAGCCGCGCCAGCACCCACCACTGGGCAGGCACCCGGAGCCTGTCGGTGAGCGCCACCGGCATCGAGATCCCCGACGACTCGAGTTGGTCGAACGCCGCGTTCAGCCGGCCGGCGGTGGTGTCGAGATCGATCTGCAGGTCGAGGCCCGTGCGCCGCGACCCCACCTCGATCTCTTCATCGGCGCGGGCCCGCGACGGGTAGAGCATCCGCGGGCCGCCCGGCCAGCAGGGCCTCGACGGCGGCGACGAACGCCTCGGCGTTGCGGGCGATGTGGGTGGCCACATGCGCGCGGGTCCAGCCCGGCAGGTCACTGGGCTCCTGCCACTGATCGTCGCCCAGGCGGATCGTGTCGCCGAGCAACGCCTGGGTGGCTTCGCGCTTGCGCAGCCGCAACCCGATGATCGACTGCTGGTCGGGCAACAGCTCTCGCAGCGGTTCGGTCATGGGGCAACGCTAACGCGTGCTCCGCCCGGCGTCACGGACCGCCCCGCACCCCACCCGCGTCGGGGGCCACCCGAACACCGGGCCGTGCCCGCGTCGGCGCGCCGCCCGCCGCGGGTTCGGGGTGGTCGAGGAGCGTGCCCGCATCGGGACGCCGGGACGCGGGCCGGCGGGCCACCGGCGTCGGCGGGCGCGGTGTTTGTCGGCGCCGCCACATAGCATGTGGGGCGTGATCGACGATCTGAGCGACAAGCTGGTGGTGCGTGGCGCCCGCGAGCACAATCTGCGCAACGTCAGTCTCGAACTGCCGCGTGACGCGCTGATCGTCTTCACCGGCCTGTCCGGGTCGGGCAAGAGTTCGCTGGCCTTCGACACGATCTTCGCCGAGGGGCAACGTCGCTACGTCGAGTCGCTGTCGGCCTACGCGCGGCAGTTCCTCGGACAGATGGACAAGCCCGACGTCGACTTCATCGAAGGCCTGTCCCCGGCGGTGTCGATCGACCAGAAGTCGACCAGCCGCAATCCCCGATCCACGGTCGGCACCATCACCGAGGTCTACGACTACCTACGGCTGATGTTCGCCCGCATCGGCACCCCTCACTGCTCCGAGTGCGGCGCCGAGGTGAGCAGGCAGACCCCCCAGCAGATCGTCGACCGGCTGCTCGCCCTCGACGAGGGCACCAGGTTCCAGGTGCTGGCCCCGGTGGTGCGTGGTCGCAAGGGCGAATACCAGGAGCTGTTCCGCGAACTGGCCACCGAGGGCCTGGCGCGGGTGCGGGTCGACGGCGAGGTGCACCAGCTCACCTCGCCCCCCACCCTCGACAAGCAGCGCAAGCACGACATCGACGTGGTCGTCGACCGCGTGGTGGTCAGGCTGAGCGCCAAGCAGCGGATCACCGACTCGGTCGAGACCGCGCTGCACCTGGCGCAGGGCGTGGTCACCATCGACTTCGTCGACCTCGACCCCGACGACCCGGCCCGCGAACGCCGCTTCTCCGAGCAGATGGCCTGCCCCAACGGGCACGACATCGCCATCGACGAGCTCGAGCCGCGGCAGTTCTCGTTCAACGGACCGTGGGGCGCCTGCCCGGCCTGCTCCGGACTCGGCACCACCATGGAGGTCGACCCCGATCTGGTCGTGCCCGATCATTCGCTGAGCCTCGCCGACGGCGCCATCCAGCCGTGGGCCAGCCCGCACGTCGCCGCCCACTTCTCCCACGTCTACGAGTCGCTCGCCGACGAGCACGGGTTCTCGGTCGACACCCCGTGGCGCGACCTCAGCGCGGCCGTCCGGCGCCACCTCCTGCTGGGTGTCCGCGACCCCGTGCACGTGCAATACCGCAACCGGTTCGGTCGGGTGCGCACCTTCACCCAGAAGTACGAGGGGATCCTGCCCTACGTTCGCCGTCGTCACGCCGAGGCCGAGACCGACACGGCCCGCGAGCGGTGGGCCGCCTACATGCGCGAGATCCCCTGCTCGGCCTGCGGCGGCGCCCGGCTGCGTCCGAGTTCGCTCGCGGTCACCATCAGTGGCCGCAACATCGCCGAGGTGTCCGACATGTCGATCGGCGAGGCGGCCGCCTTCCTCGGCGGGCTCGACCTCACCGCGCGCCAGCGCCAGATCGCCGAGCGGGTGGTCAAGGAGATCAACGAACGCCTGCGGTTCCTGCTCGACGTCGGTCTCGACTACCTCACCCTGTCGCGTGGGGCCGGCACGCTGTCCGGGGGAGAGGCGCAGCGCATCCGGCTCGCCACCCAGATCGGATCCGGTCTCGTCGGCGTCCTCTACGTGCTCGACGAGCCGAGCATCGGCCTGCACCAGCGTGACAACCACCGGCTGATCGAGACCCTCATCCGGCTGCGCGACCTCGGCAACACCCTGATCGTCGTCGAACACGACGAAGACACCATCCGGGTGGCCGACTGGGTCGTCGACATCGGCCCGGGTGCCGGCGAACACGGCGGCAGGGTCGTCGTCTCCGGCCCGGTCGCCGAACTGCTCACCAACGACGAATCGCTCACCGGTGCCTACCTCAGCGGACGCCGGCAGATCCCGCTGCCCGAGCTCAGGCGTCCCCGCACCGGGCGTCACGTCACCGTCCATGGGGCCCGCGAGCACAACCTGCGCGACGTCACGGTCGAGTTCCCCCTGGGTCAGCTGATCGCGGTCACGGGGGTCAGCGGGTCGGGCAAGTCGTCACTGGTCAACGGCATTCTCTACACCGCCCTCGCCAAGCGCATCTACGGAGCCAAGGCCGTGCCCGGCCGGCACGACTCGATCAGCGGGCTGGCCGAGATCGACAAGATCATCCACGTCGACCAGTCGCCGATCGGTCGCACGCCCCGGTCGAATCCCGCCACCTACACCGGCGTGTTCGACAAGATCCGCTCGCTGTTCGCCCAGACGCCCGAGTCGAAGATCCGCGGCTACCAGCCCGGGCGCTTCTCGTTCAACATCAAGGGCGGGCGCTGCGAGAACTGCCTCGGCGACGGCACGATCAAGATCGAGATGAACTTTCTGCCCGACGTCTACGTGCCCTGCGAGGTGTGCCACGGCGCCCGCTACAACCGCGAGACGCTCGAGGTGCATTACAAGGGCAAGACCATCGCCGAAGTGCTCGACATGCCGATCGAGGAGGCCGCCGAGTTCTTCGCGGCCATCCCGTCGATCGCCCGGCATCTCGTCACCCTCAACGAGGTCGGCCTCGGCTACGTGCGGCTGGGGCAGCCGGCGACCACACTGTCGGGCGGCGAGGCGCAGCGGGTGAAGCTGGCGTCCGAACTGCAGAAGCGCTCGACCGGGCGCACCATGTACGTGCTCGACGAGCCGACCACAGGTTTGCACTTCGAAGACATCCGCAAACTGCTCGGAGTGCTCGGCCGCCTGGTCGACGCCGGCAACACGGTGGTGGTGATCGAGCACAACCTTGACGTCATCAAGACCGCCGACTGGGTCATCGACCTCGGTCCCGAGGGAGGCTCCCGCGGCGGCGAGGTGATCATCACCGGCACGCCCGAAGACATCGTGGCCTGCCCCGAGTCGTTCACCGGGCGGTTCCTCGCACCTCTGCTGGCCGGCCGTGAGGTGCCGGTCGCCGACGCGGGGCTGCCGGCCGAGGCCGGCGAACCGGCGGCGGCTGCCACGCCACCGGCCAGGGCGTCCAAGAGCCGCGGGCGCTCATCGGTCGGTGCCGGCTCCTCGTCAGGCTCGGGGGCCGCCCCCAGGGTGCGCCGCCCCAAGGGGTTCTGAGGCCACGCGCTGCGGATCGGGCCGTGGCCCGGCGGGGTAGGGCCCCACCCGCAGGGGCCTACCCCGAGACGGTGATCGTCGTGCCGTCGAGGCTGACCTTGGCCGTCGGCAGCGGTGCCTTCGCCGGGCCCCGCACCACCGACCCGTCGGTGATCGAGAACTGCGACCCGTGGCAGAGGCAGTCGATCGTGCTACCGGTGACGGCGCTCACCAGGCATCCCGCATGCGTGCAGACCCGGGAGAATCCCCGGAACCGGCCGGCCGTGGGTTGGGTGACCACGTAGGCGCTGTCGGGGATGATCACGCCACCGCCGACAGGCACGCTCGAGCTATCGATCGACACTGGCCCGCTCGTCGGAATGCCCCCCGCGGCCCCGCAGGCACCCAGTGTCGCGGCGCCAAGCGCCGCACCGGCCGACGTCAGCAGGGCGCGACGCGTCGTGTGTGACATGGGAACTCCTGTCGGTGCGCACTCGCGGCGTCGATGCGGCCGGTGGGCGGGCGCGACCGCGGATCCTCAGCGCCTTCCTGGATAACCCTGCAAATTCGTGCATCGCTCCTGCAAATGGCACAGGCACGTCAACTTCATAGCCACGATACCCCCCGGAGGCATTTTGACTGGTTTGGCACGGTTTATTGGGTTTTAATAGTTGAAGGCTGAACCACATTGTCAGAGCACGCTCCAGGGCGCTAGTGTGATCCACAAGAAGTTTCGTGTCGCGCTTCGGGGAATATCGTCGAAATGGCCGTAATTTATTCGGCCGGATACACGATCATCCGTTTCGACTTGATCCCTTCACCCCGGGTATCCGCCATCCAGGCGGGCACCGGCTCCGAGGGTCAGGTCGACCAAGGCGCACCGTGCTTCACAAGTCCCCGTTCGGTGCCGCTCGTTCGGCACCCTTTACCGCAGGAGGGTTGGACATGCCCAACCGTTCACACCGTTCACCTCGCGCCCGCGCGCTGACCGCTGCCGCCATCGCACTGCCCGTCGTGGCGGCCGCGGCGCTGGTGCAGACCCAGGCCTTCGCAAGTCCCAGCGACAACGGCGGTGACCACAGCAAGAACACCGATCTCAAGTCGTACGTCTGCGCCTACGTCTACGCCAACGACCTCTGGAAGCTCCGCGTCGGGCAACAACCCGGCGGAAGAGAAGAACGCCGTTCTGTACAACGACCCGAAGGACACCAACAAGGAGACCTGGGTCGGGCAGATCTTCCACCAGGGCAAGGGCAAGACGAGCGTCAAGCTGCTCGTCATCAAGGCCAATGTCACCGTGAAGGAAAAGTACGGTGACGACGAACTCACCTGCCCGGCGACCCTCGGTCCCACCCCCAGCTCGTCGACCACGCCGAGC
The DNA here is from genome assembly GCA_963798885.1 of uncultured Actinomycetota bacterium. Classification (GTDB taxonomy): domain Bacteria; phylum Actinomycetota; class Actinomycetes; order Propionibacteriales; family Propionibacteriaceae; genus JAJYQH01. The sequence continues at coordinate 403,564 of CAWCUX010000002.1, forward strand.
AACCCGGTGACCTCCGAGCAGCCCCCGTCGAGCACCCCGAGCAGCCCCGAGACGACTCCGAGCAACCCGGGCACCTCAGAGCAGGGCCCGTCGAGCACGCCGAGCAGCCCCGAGACGACTCCGAGCAACCCGGAGACGACTCCGAGCAACCCGGAGACCACGCCGAGCAACCCGGAGACCACGCCGAGCAACCCGGAGACCACGCCGAGCAACCCGGAGACCACGCCGAGCAACCCGGTGACATCCGAGACGCCGCCGCCGGCCACGTCGACCAGCAGCGCGCCGACCTCGCCCGCCACCACGCCGACGTCGTCGATGACCACGCCGAGCGCACCGATGACCTCGGCCTCGCCGCCTCCCGCGACGATGACCACGAGTTCGCCGTCGAACAGCCTGCCTGAGACCGGCAACTGATACACCGAAGCACCACGTAGGGCCCGAGCAGCCACGAGCCGGCTGCTCGGGCCCTGCTGCGCGCTGGGACGCCTGTGACTGTGGCGTCGGGCGGAGGGGGCCGGTGATGCGGATGTCGTGTCGGCGCGGTTGCCTAGACTGGCCGCTGTGGCCGACCCTTCGACGTACCGTCCCGCCCCGGGCACGATTCCGACCGCACCGGGCGTCTACCGGTTCATCGACGCGCACGGCCAGGTCATCTACGTGGGCAAGGCGAAGAACCTGCGCCAACGGCTGAACTCGTATTTCGCCGACCCCGCCTCGCTGCACTTCCGCACCCAGACCATGGTGCGCACCGCGGCGCGCGTCGAATGGACTGTGGTCGCCAACGAACTCGAGAGCCTCCAACTCGAATACACCTGGATCCAGCAGTTCGATCCGCGGTTCAACGTCAAATACCGCGACGACAAGTCCTACCCCTGGCTGTGCGTCACCTGGAGCGACGAGTTCCCCCGGGTGTTCGTCGGCCGGGGCGCCAAGCGGCGGGGCTGGCGCTACTTCGGCCCGTTCGGTCAGGCATGGGCCATCCGCGAGACGCTCGACACGGTGCTGCACGTGTTCCCGATGCGATCGTGCAGCACAGGGGTGTTCAACAACGCCGCCGCCAGCGGACGTCCCTGCCTGCTCGGGCACATCGGCAAGTGCGCCGCCCCGTGTGTTGGCCGCATCGACGCCGAATCCCACCGCGAACTGGTCGCCGACCTGTGCACCTTCTTCTCCGGGCACACCGGGCAACTCACCCGCAAGCTCGAACGCCAGATGCGCGCGGCCTCAGCCAACCTCGAATTCGAGAAGGCGGCGGTGCTGCGCGACTCGCTGGCCGCCCTGGCCCGGGTCTCGGAGAAGAACGCGGTCGTGCTCACCGATGCCACCGACGCCGACGTCGTCGCGCTCGCCGAAGACCCGTTGGAGGTCGCGGTGCAGATCTTCCACGTGCGCGGCGGCCGCATCCGCGGACAGCGGGCGTGGATCGCCGACCGGGCCGACGACGCCACCACCGAAGAACTCGTCGAATCATTCCTGCTGCAGTTGTACGGCGGGCCCGATGAGGCGAGCGGTTTCGGCGTCCCCCGCGAGATCCTCGTCCCGGTGCTGCCGGCGTCAGGCACGGTGCTCGAAGACCTGCTGAGCGAGTCCCGCGGCAGCCGGGTCGACGTGCGTGTACCCCGCCGGGGCGACAAGGTGAGCCTGCTCGAGACCGTGGCCCGCAACGCCGCGGAGGCGTTGGCCCAGCACCGCACCCGCCGTGCCGCCGATCTCACCACGCGCAACCTCGCCCTCGAAGAGATCCGCGACGCGCTCGGACTCGACACGGCACCCCTGCGGATCGAGTGCTACGACATCTCCCACACCCAGGGCTCCGAGGTGGTCGGGTCGATGGTGGTGTTCGAAGACGGGCTGGCGCGCAAGTCCGAATACCGGCGCTTCGTGATCCGCACGGTCGAGGGCAGCAACGACGTCGGCGCGATGCGCGAAGTTCTGATCCCGACGCTTCCGCCGCCTGCTCGACGACCGCGAGGCGATGAGCGACGACGAGGTGCACGGCACCCGGATCGACCCGGTCACGGGCGCCCCACGACGGTTCGCCTACGCGCCGGCGCTGGTCGTGGTCGACGGCGGGGCGCCCCAGGTGGCCGCCGCGGCCGCGGTGCTGGGCGAACTCGGGCTCGACCGTGAGATCGCCCTGTGCGGGTTGGCCAAGCGGCTTGAAGAGGTGTGGCTGCCCGATCAGGACGATCCGGTGATCCTTCCTCGCGCGAGTGAGGGTCTCTACCTGCTGCAGCGGGCCCGCGACGAGGCGCACCGGTTCGCGATCACCCACCACCGCGGACGCCGGAGCCAGGCGATGGTCGAAAGCGTTCTCGATGCCGTGCCCGGGCTGGGCGAGGTGCGTCGCAAGGCACTGCTGCAGCACTTCGGCTCGCTCAAGAAGTTGCGCGCGGCGGGCGTCGACGACATCGCGGCTGTGCCCGGATTCGGCCCGGTGCTCGCCGACGCGGTCGTCGAGGCGCTCTCGCAGCAGCCGCGCGCCGAGGCCATCAACACCGCCACCGGCGAGGTGATCGGCGCCTGACCCACGTCCGGCCAACTCACGGGATAATGACCAGGTGAGCGTCGAGGAGATCAACGAACCCGAAGGCAGCACCGACCAGCCGACGGTGGTGGTCATCACCGGCATGTCGGGCGCCGGACGACGCACGGCGGCGCACGCCATGGAAGACCTCGGCTGGTACGTCGTCGACAACCTCCCCCCGGCCATGCTCACCGGGCTGGTCGACCTGAGTCACAGCCACGGCATGGAGCGGATCGCCGTCGTGCTCGACGTGCGTTCCCGCGCGCTGTTCGATCAGCTGCCCTCCGTCTTCGCCGAACTCACCGCCCGCGGCGTCCGGTACCAGGTGCTGTTCATCGAGGCCGACGACGGCAGCATCGTGCGCCGGCAGGAATCGTCGCGGCGCCCCTTGCCGCTGCAGGGTGACGGCCGGCTGCTCGACGGAATCGCCCGGGAGCGGCACATGATGGCACCGCTGCGGGCCTCGGCCGACCTGGTCATCGACACCACCAGCCTCAACGTGCACCAACTGACCGCCCGGGTCACCCACGCCTACGGGGGGGAGGACACCGACGCCCTGCGGGTGACGATCATGTCGTTCGGGTTCAAGAACGGGCTGCCGGTCGACGCCGACCTCGTCTTCGACGCGCGCTTCCTGCCCAACCCGCACTGGGTGCCCGACCTACGGCCGAAGACCGGGCTGTCCGACGACGTGCGCGACTATGTGTTGAGCCAGCCCGGCGCCGCCGAGTTCCTCGACGAGTTGGTGCGGCTGTACTCGATCATGCGACCCGGATACATGCGCGAGTCCAAGCGCCAGGTCACCCTCGCGATCGGCTGCACCGGCGGCAAACACCGCAGTACGGCGCTCAGCGAGGCCCTGGGACGCCGCCTGCGCGAGCTGGGGGCATCGGTGCAGGTGATGCACCGAGACCTCGGGCTGGAGTGAGTCGTGTCCCTCGCGAACACCGGCGACGACCCGCGTCCGAACCTCGCCGACCTGCCGCGCGTCACGGCGCTGGGCGGTGGTCACGGGTTGTACGCGTCGCTGCAGGCGCTGCGCCGGGTGTCCCACCGGGTCAGCGCGGTGGTGACCGTCGCCGACGACGGCGGGTCGTCGGGCCGGCTTCGGGACGAACTCGACTGCCTCCCGCCCGGCGACCTGCGGATGGCGTTCGCCGCGCTGTGCGGTGACGACCGGGAGGGCCGGTTGTGGGCCGACATCCTGCAGTCGCGGTTCCAGGGCAGCGGATGCCTCAACGGGCATGCCATCGGCAACCTGCTCATCGCCGGGATGTGGGAGCGGCTCGGAGACCCCGTGGCCGGCCTGCGGATGGTGGGCGAACTGCTGCACGTGCGCGGCACGGTGCTGCCGATGTGCGAGGTGCCCCTGGCGATCGAGGCCGACGTGTTGGGCATCGACCCGCGCCTGCCCGACGAGATCGGCACCATCCGGGGACAGGCAGTGGTCGCGAAGACCCGGGGCGAGGTGCGCTCGGTGCGGCTGGTGCCCTCTGGGCCGCCCGCGTGCCCCGACGCGGTCGAGGCGATCATGGCCTCCGACTTCGTGGTGCTGGGCCCCGGCTCCTGGTTCACCTCGGTGATCCCGCACCTGCTGGTGCCCGAACTCGCCGACGCGATCTGCAGCACCCCCGCACGCAGGATCCTCACCCTCAACATCGCCCCGGCCGACGAGACCGACGGGTTCAGCCCGTCGCGGCACATCGAACTGTTGGCCGAGCACGCACCCGATCTCGTGCTCGACTGGGTGATCGCCGACTCGGCATTCGCCGCGAACGACCGTCACCTTGCGGCCCGGGTGTCGGCACTGGGGGCCGAACTGGTGCTGTCCGACGTGGCCATGCGCGACGGGACACCGCGACACGACCCGCTGCGGCTCGCCTCCGCGTACGGTCAGGTCATGGGCGTCTGGTAAGAGAACCCCCGGGGGTGTCGGCGGGTTCGCGCGGGCCGTCCCCTGTACTCGGCGTGGCGCTCGTGTGGCACTATTCCCCAATGGCGATGACCGCGCAGCTCAAGGCCGAACTGGCCACGATTCCGGTGACCCGACTGTGCTGTCGACGCACCGAGTTGTCGGCGATGCTGCGGATCGCTGGTTCCCTGCACCTTGTCGGCGGACGCCTCGAGATCGAGGCGGACTTCGACAATGGGGCGGTCGCGCGTCGGGTGCGCAGCGGGGTGAGCGAACTGTACGGCTACGAGACCACCCTCACCGTCGTCAACGCGTCGGGGATCCGGCGGGGCTCGCGCTACCTGGTGCGGATCGGCAGCGACGGTGAGGCGCTGGCCCGCCAGACAGGGCTCATCGATTCGCACGGCCGACCCGTCCGAGGTATGCCGGCGTCGGTCGTCGGGGCGGGGCGCTGCTGCCAGGTCGCGGCCTGGCGGGGGGCGGTCCTCGCCCGCGGTTCGCTCACCGAGCCGGGACGGTCGATGTCGCTCGAGGTCACCTGTCCCAACAGCGAGACGTCCCTCGCTCTCGTCGGGGCCGCCCGGCGTCTCGACATCCCGGCCAAGTCGCGTGAGGTGCGCGGCGTCGAGCGGGTCGTGATCCGCGACGGCGACAGCATCGGCGACATCCTCACCCGGGTCGGCGCCCACGAGACGCGGATGGCGTGGGAGGAGCGCCGGATGCGGCGCGAGGTGCGCGCCTCGGCGAACCGGCTCGCCAACTTCGACGACGCCAACCTGCGACGCTCGGCGCAGGCGGCGGTCGCGGCCGCTGCGCGGGTGGAGCGGGCCCTGGAGATCCTCGGCGAGGAGGTTCCCGAACACCTGCGGGCAGCCGGCACCCTTCGACTCGAGCACCGCAACGCGAGTCTCGAGGAATTGGGGCAGCTGCACGAGCCGCCCCTCACCAAGGACGCCGTCGCGGGCCGGATCCGTCGGCTGTTGGCCACCGCCGACAAGCGCGCCGAACAGCTGGGTGTGCCGGGCACCGAGGCGGCCCTGACCCCGGAGTTTCTCGATCGCGATTGACCGACGGCGGGACTTCTCCTCCGGTGTGACCGGTCCCCGCGGCGAGCGTGCCGTAATTGGGCCTACTGCGACGGTGCTGTGACAGGTTCGTTAGGATTGAGCTTGTCCGAACAGCCTGGCACGGGCCCCTCAGCCCGGTCTCATACACCGAGTTTGGCGAGGCGAACGCAAGTCGAAGGAGTCAACGTACACATGACCGTCAAGGTTGGCATCAACGGTTTCGGCCGCATCGGCCGCAACTACTTCCGCGCTCTGCTCTCGCAGAACGCCGATCTCGAGGTCGTTGCGGTCAACGATCTCACCGACACGAAGACCCTGGCCCACCTGCTGAAGTACGACTCGATCCTCGGCCGTTTCCCGGGCGAGGTCAGCTACGACGACGCGGGCATCACCGTCAACGGCAAGACCATCAAGGTTCTGGCCGAGCGCGATCCGGCCAAGCTGCCGTGGGCCGAGCTGGGTGTCGAGATCGTCGTCGAGTCCACCGGCCTGTTCGTCGACGCCACCAAGGCCAAGGCGCACATCGATGGCGGCGCCAAGAAGGTGCTCATCTCCGCTCCGGCGAAGAACGAGGACATCACGATCGTCATGGGCGTCAACGACAACCTCTACGATCCGGCCGCGCACACGATCATCTCCAACGCGTCGTGCACCACGAACTGCCTGGCCCCGATGGCCAAGGCACTCAACGACGGCCTTGGCATCGTCAAGGGCCTGATGACCACGATCCACGCGTACACCCAGGACCAGAACCTGCAGGACGGCCCGCACAAGGACCTGCGTCGCTCGCGCGCCGCCGCCCTCAACATGGTTCCCACCACCACCGGAGCGGCCAAGGCCGTCGCCCTCGTGCTGCCCGAACTCAAGGGCAAGCTCGACGGCTACGCCATGCGCGTCCCGACCCCCACCGGCTCGGCCACCGACCTCACCTTCGAGGCGCCGCGTGAGACCACCGTCGACGAGGTCAACGCGATCGTCAAGAAGGCGGCCGAAGAGGGCACGCTCAAGGGCTACCTCACCTACACCGAAGACCCGATCGTCAGCAAGGACATCGAGACCGACCCGGCCTCGTGCATCTTCGACGCCGGGCTCACCAAGGTGAGCGGCAACCTGGTCAAGGTCGTCGGCTGGTACGACAACGAGTGGGGTTACTCCAACCGCCTCGTCGACCTCACGGAACTGGTCGCCGGCAAGCTCTGAGATACACCGAGTGCAGCACGCGCGGGGGTGGGGTCGCATCGCACCCCGCCCCCGCGTTCTTCATGCGGCTCGGCGAACGTGTCAGTGGGCAGGGTGTCCCGCACCGTCGGCCGCAGCAATCACCCCTGAACCGGAAGGATTCTCCCTGTGAGAACTCTCACTGACCTTGGCGACCTGCGCGGCAAGCGCGTCGTCATGCGTTGCGACTTCAACGTGCCCCTCGACGGGCAGACCATCACCGACGACGGCCGGATCCGGGCCGCCCTCCCCACGATCACCGCGCTGCGCGACGCGGGCGCCGCGGTGCTCATCCTGGCGCACCTCGGACGCCCGAAGGGCGCCCCCGAGGCGAAGTACTCGCTGGCCCCCGCGGCCGCGCGGCTGGGTGAACTGCTCGGCACCGAGGTGCGGTTGGCCGCCGACACCGCGGGTGAGGGCGCGCAGTCCCTCGCCGCGCAGCTTCACGACGGCGACGTCGCGTTGCTCGAGAACGTGCGCTTCGAGCCCGGCGAGACCAGCAAGGTCGACGACGAGCGGATCGCGCTCGCCCAGAAGTGGGCCACCCTCGGCGACGTGTTCGTCTCCGACGGGTTCGGGGTCGTGCACCGCAAGCAGGCCTCCGTCTACGACCTCGCGAAGCTGCTGCCGAGTGCCGCAGGCAAGCTGGTGCAGAAGGAGGTCGAGGCCCTGTCGAAGGTGACCAACAACCCCGACCGCCCGCTGGTCGTCGTGCTGGGTGGCGCGAAGGTGGCCGACAAGCTCGCCGTGATCGACAACCTGCTCACGGTGGCCGACACGCTGGTCATCGGCGGCGGCATGGCCTACACCTTCCTCAAGGCCGAGGGCCACGAGATCGGCAAGTCGCTGTTCGACGAGGCCAGCCTCGAGGCGTGCAAGGGCTACCTCAAGACCGCGCAGGAGACCGGCAAGAAGATCCTGTTGCCGGTCGACGTGCGTGTCGCGGCGGGCATGGACTTCGCCGCGCGCACCGTCGACGGCCCGATCGAGGTCGTGGGTGTCGATGCCATTCCGAGCGACAAGATGGGTCTCGACATCGGTCCCGAGAGCGAGAGCCTGTTCGCCGCGACGATCACCGCCGGCAAGACCGTGGTCTGGAACGGCCCGATGGGCGTGTTCGAGATCGCCGAGCTCAGCCACGGCACCCGGGCGATCGCCCAGGCGCTCACCGAGGTCGACGGACTGTCGGTCGTCGGTGGTGGCGACTCCGCCGCCGCCGTGCGCGACCTCGGCTTCTCCGATGACCAGTTCGGTCACATCTCCACCGGTGGTGGAGCCTCGCTGGAGTTCCTCGAAGGCAAGGAACTCCCCGGAATCGCTGTACTGGAGGCATGACCATGACCCGCAAGCCCCTGATGGCCGGCAACTGGAAGATGAACCTCAACCACGTCGAGGCCGTCGGGGTGGTGCAGAAGCTCGCCTGGAGCCTCAGCGACGCCCACTACGACCGCGACAAGTCCGAATGCGCCGTCATCGTGCCGTTCACCGACATCCGCACGGTGCAGACCCTCATCGAGGGCGACCGTCTCCCGGTCGTGTTCGGCGCCCAGGACGTCTCGGCGCAGGAGAAGGGCGCCTACACCGGTGAGGTGAGCGCCGAGATGCTGTCGAAGCTCAACTGCACCTACGTCGTCGTGGGTCACTCGGAGCGGCGTCAGTACCACGCCGAATCCGACGCGCTGGTCAACGCCAAGGCGCGCAAGGCGCTCGAGCACGGCCTCACACCGATCATCTGCGTGGGCGAGGCCCTCGACGTGCGCAAGGAGGGTCGGCAGGTCGAGTTCACCCTCAACCAGGTGAAGGGCGCCCTCGAGGGCATCCCCGGGGCCCAGGTGGCCTCGCTCGTCATCGCCTACGAGCCGGTCTGGGCGATCGGCACCGGTGAGGTCGCCACGCCCGAGGACGCCCAGGAGGTCTGCGGGGCCATCCGCGGCCACGTCGCCGACCTCTACGACCAGGAGGTCGCCGACTCGCTGCGCATTCAGTACGGCGGCTCGGTGAAGTCGGGCAACATCGGCGAGATCATGGCCAAACCCGACGTCGACGGCGCGCTCGTCGGTGGCGCCAGTCTCGACCCGGAGGAGTTCGCGAAGATCGTGATGTTCTACGCGCTCTGACCTCGGCCACACGCTGCCCCGTCGCCCGCATCCGTGCCGGTGGCGGGGCAGTGCCGTGCCGGTGCGCGGGGGGCCGAATAGGGAATGTTTCGAGCGTGGGTTAGGCTTTGGCCTGTGATTTCGACGTCCGTGATGACCGTGCCGCTGATGACCTGGCCGATCCTGACATTGTCGATCGCGCTCGTCATCACCAGTGTGATTCTGGCGATGTTCATCCTGCTCCACAAGGGGCGCGGTGGCGGCCTGTCCGACCTGTTCGGCGGCGGCATGTCCACCTCGATGGGTGGCACGTCGGCGGCGGAGCGTAATCTTGACCGTCTCACCGTCGTGGTGGGACTTGTCTGGCTCGCCTGCATCGTGGCGTTGCTGGTGCTCTACAGATTCACCTCCTGACGCGTCAGGGTCAGACCGAGTGCGCGAGCGGTTATCGCAGAAGGGAACATTGTGGCTGGTGGCAGTGCGATCCGGGGGAGCCGAGTTGGCGCCGGACCCATGGGGGAGGCCGAGCGGGGCGAATCGGCTCCGCGTCTGTACGTCTCGTTCTATTGCTCCAACGGGCATGTGACCCGCCCGGCGTTCGCGGCGGATGCCCAGATCCCCGACACGTGGGACTGTCCCCGCTGCGGACTCCCGGCGAACCGCGACGAGGACAACCCGCCGCCGCCCCCGAAGATCCAGCCCTACAAGACGCACCTCGCCTACGTCAAGGAGCGCCGCTCCGACAAGGAGGCCGAGGCGATCCTGCAGGAGGCGCTCCAGGGGCTGCGCGAGCGTCGCGCACGCGGAGACGTCATCTTCTGATCAGATCCCGGTGTGGTGCGACGACGCGCCGCACGCTGGTGATCGCAACGTCGGTTCGGGCCGGCCAGCACGAGCGCGTCCCGAGCCCGCGTTCTGCAACCCCTTGGCGTTGCGACCGAGGTTCTACAGCTCGCACCGGTGCCGGGGCAGTCGGCGGGCGGCGGCCTCGTCGAGGAACCAGATGGTCGACTCGACGCCCGAAACGTGCCCCGCGGGCACGTCGGCGTCACCCGAGAGCGCGCCGGCCACCGATTCGGCCTTCTCGGCGCCGTTGACCCACAGCCACACGCTCCGCGACCTGTTGATCGTCGAGAGGGTCAGCGAGATCCGTTCGGGCGGGGGTTTGGGGGCGTCGGTGACACCGATCACCGCGAGGCTGGTCGGATCGGAACTCGGATGGCCGGGGAAGATCGACGCGACGTGCCCATCGGGCCCCATCCCCAGCAGGCAGAGGTCGAAGACCGTGTCGCCCAGTTCCTGCGCGTAGGCGAACGCCGACTCGTCGGGGTCGGCGTTCCCGTCGCTGGCGGGCATCGGATGGATCTGCGCCGACTTGAGCTGAAGGCTGCGGGCCAGCAGGGCCAGTGACTGCAGGGCGTTGCGCTCTGGGTCGGTCGTGCCCACGAACTGCTCGTCGCCCCACCACAGGTGCAGCGTGCTGGCGTCGAAGTGGCTTTCGCCCGCGAGTTCGGCGAACGCGGCGTAGATCCGGTTGGCGATCCGTCCGCCGGTGAGGCACAGGTGCACCTGCGCCTGGTGTTCCTGCCGTTGCGCCAGGTGGTTGAGCAGCATGTGCGCCGCCTCGTCGACCAGGTCGGTGTCGGAGGGGAATCGCAGGATGCGGGCGGTCACTTCGACTCGGCCCCGGCCGGGTGTCGGCGTGGGTGGGAACGTCCGTTCGCGGACACCTCTCCCCGGGACGCCCGCACCAGCAGCCCGGCCGCCACCTGCTCGAAGACGTCGTCGGGGTCCATCCGCCGCAGTTCCTCGGTGATGAGCTGTTGGATGTCGCGTCGGGGGAGGGCCACCTCGCGCGGCGGCTGGCCCGGGATCATGTAGCAGGCCATGTTGCTGCCCTGCTGGCGGGAGAGGATGACCTCGCCGGCGAGCGACTGCAGCCGCACCGACGTGATCCCGCCGCCGGGCCCGGGGATCCGCTCGACGTCGACACCCAACCGGTCTTCGAGCCAGGCCGCCATCAGTTCCGCGGGCGCGTTCTTCGGCGCCGCCTCGACGACGGCCCCGGTGATCCGGCCGTGGTACTGGTCGAGTGCCGCCGCGAGCAGCGCCCGCCACGGCGTCAGTCTCGTCCAGGTGAGGTCGGTGTCGCCCGGGGCGTGGTGCTCGGCCCGGGTGAGCAGCGCCCGTAACTCGTCGGACGAGCCCGACGCGTCGGTGATCCGGCGGGTGCCGAGGCCCCCGATCGGGTCGTCGGCGGGGTCGTCGGGGGATTCGTTGGGCCACCAGATCACCACCGGCGAGTCGGGCAGCAGCAGCGGCAGCACCGCCGACTCGGCGTGCTCGTTCAACTCGCCGGACAGATGCAGCGTCACGACGTCGCCCGGCACGTCCTCGCCGGTGTGGATCTCGGCGTCGAGCTTCGTCACGGTGCCTCGGCCCATCACCACCACGAGGATCCGTGACGGATGCTCGCGCCCGGCCTCCATCGCCGCGCCGAACACCTTGTTGAAGTGCCGGGAGTCGGTGACCACGACCAGCGTGAAGACCAGGCCCGACGCGGCGCCCAGATTGCGTCGGGCCTTGAGGATCGCGGCGGCGATGTCGCTCGCCGAGGTGTTCTTGAGCGCTTCGCTCACGGTTGCTCCTAGCGGTGGAATCTCGGTGATCAGGGCCGACGCCAGAGGAAGCCGTCGCGTGCCATCATGTCGTAGCCCGACTGGGGGCCCCAGGTTCCGGCGGCGTACGGCTCGGGTTGCGCGTCGAGCCCGGCCCAGTAGTCGAGCACCGGATCGAGGATCTGCCAGGCGAGTTCGACCTCCTCGTGCTGCGGGAACAGCGGCGGGTCGCCGAGCAGCACGTCGAGGATCAACCGCTCGTAGGCCTCGGGGCTGGACTCGGTGAACGAGCCACCGTAGGCGAAATCCATGCTCACCTCACGGATCTCCATCGACGTGCCGGGCACCTTCGCCCCGAACCGCATGGTGATCCCCTCGTCGGGCTGGATCCGCATGACCAGCGCGTTCTTGCCGAGCTCTTCGGTGTCGGTGTCGGTGAACGGCAGGTGCGGGGCGCGCTTGAACTCGAGGGCCACCTCGGTCACCCGGCGGGGCATCCGCTTGGCGGTGCGCAGGTAGAACGGCACGCCCGCCCAGCGGCGGTTGTCGATGTCGACCCGGATCGCCGCGTAGGTCTCGGTGGTCGACGTCTGCGGGATGCCCTGCTCCTCGAGGTAGCCTGCGACCTTGCGCCCGCCCTGCCATCCGGTCTTGTACTGCCCGCGGGCGGTGTGGGCGGCAAGATCCTTCGGCGGTCTGGCCGCGCCCAGCACCTTCTGCTTCTCGAGACGCAACTGACGTGCGTCGAAGCTCGTCGGCTCCTCCATGGCCGTCAGCGCCATGAGTTGCAGCAGGTGGTTCTGGATGACGTCGCGGGCGGCCCCGATGCCGTCGTAGTAGCCGGCCCGGCCACCGATGCCGATGTCTTCGGCCATCGTGATCTGCACGTTGCTCACGTAGTTGTTGTTCCAGATCGGCTCGAACATCTGGTTGGCGAAGCGCAGCGCCAACATGTTCTGCACCGTCTCCTTGCCGAGATAGTGGTCGATGCGGAACACCGAATGCGACGGGAACGTGGTGCTGAGGATGCGGTTGAGTTCCTTGGCGCTATCCAGGTTGTGGCCGAAGGGCTTCTCGATGATCACCCGCTTCCAGGTGCCGCCGGTCTCGTCGACCAGGCCGTGTCGGCGCAACTGAGCGAGGACGTCGTCGAACAATCCCGGCGGGATCGACAGGTAGTAGGCGTGGTTGCCGCCCGTGCCCCGTTCCTCGTCGAGTTCGACGATCGTGCGCTTGAGCCGCCGGAACGCCTCGTCGTCGCCGAGGTCGCCCGGCACGAACCGGATGCCCTGGAGCAGCTGGCGCCAGACCTCCTCGCGGAACGGGGTGCGGGCGTTCTCCTTCACCGCATCGTGCACCTGCTGGGCGAAGTCCTGGTCGGCCCAGTCGCGGCGGGCGAACCCCACCAGCCCGAACCCGGGTGGCAACAGCCCCCGGTTGGCCAGGTCGTAGACCGCCGGCATCAGCTTCTTGCGGCTCAGGTCGCCGGTGACGCCGAAGATCACCAGCGCACACGGCCCGGCGATCCGCGGCAGGCGCCGGTCTTGCGGGTCGCGCAGGGGGTTGCTGTGCAGCACCTCGCTCACGGGTGGTCCCTTCCGGTCAGTGCTGGGCCAAGGCGTCGCGCACCGTGGATTCCAACTCGTGCCAGGACACGACGAACTTGTCGACGCCCTCGTCCTCCAACTTCACCACAACGTCGCCCATGTCGACACCCACGTCGGCCAGGCTGGTCATCACCTGGACGGCGTCGGGAATGTTGCTGGTGATGGTGTCGCCGCTGATGATCCCGTGGTCGGCCACCGCGTCGAGCGTGCCCTCGGGCATCGTGTTGACGCAGTCACGGGCCACCAAATGGGTGACGTACATGGTGTCGTCGTAGTCGGGGTTCTTCACGCTGGTCGATGCCCACAGGGGACGCTGCACACGGGCGCCCCGCGCCGCGAGGGCCCTCCAGCGGTCGGTGGCGATCATCTCGAGCCAGGCCGCGTAGGCCACCCGGCTGTTGGCGATGCCGGCCCGGCCCCGCAGGGCGAGCGCGTCGTCGCTGCCGATCTCCTCGAGCCGCTTGTCGACGTTGCTGTCGACGCGGCTGACGAAGAACGAGGCGACCGAGTGGATCTTCGAGATGTCGCGGCCCGCTTCGGCGGCGTCCTCGAGCCCCGACAGCCAGGCGTCCATGACCTCGCGGTAGCGGTCGACCGAGAAGATCAGGGTGATGTTGACGCTGATCCCCGCGGCCAGGGTGCGACGGATCGCCGGCAGGCCTTCACGGGTTCCGGGGATCTTCACCAGCAGGTTGTCGCGGCCGACCATGTCGTGCAGCAGCGCGGCCTGGGCGACCGTGGCGTCGGTGTCGCGGGCGAGTTCGGGCTCGACCTCGATCGAAACCCGGCCGTCGACGCCGTCGGTGGCGGCGTGGAGGTCGGCGAACAGGTCGCAGGCGTTGCGCACGTCGGTGGTGGTCAGTCGGCGGATGGCCTCGCTCACGTCGACGTTGCTCAACTCGGCCAGCTGCTCGCGGTAGGCGTCGCCGTCGGCCAGTGCCGCGGCGAAGATCGACGGGTTGGTGGTGACCCCCACCACGGACCGCTCGTCGATGAGCTGCTTCAGGTTGCCGCTGGTGAGCCGGTCGCGCGACAGGTCGTCGAGCCAGATCGACACCCCGGCGTCACTGAGATCTCGAAGGCTGGTGGAGTGCGTGTCTGTCATGGGATCCTCCCTGGTCTGGTGTTCGGGGACGTGCCCCGCACCGGTGACGGGTTGACGGTCGTGGCCCTGTCGGCCAGGGGCACCCGGCCACGACGCCCTCTCCATCGACCTTAGTCGGTTCACACGAGGACGCGTCCGACCTCTGTCGCGCGACTCGTCGCCGCTCGGGCCCCGCGGCTACACTGGCCCGGTTGACCGCCACTTGAGCCGCGTCCCGCCCAGCGGTCTCGTTCCGCTCCCGACGCGCCGTGAGGAATCCGTTCGCCGCATGAGTCTGCCTACCGCCGATCATCTCGAGAACACCACGCCCCGCCGGCCCGCCCGGTGGGTTGATGTGGCGCGGGCCTACGTGGCGCTCACCAAGCCTCGGATCATCGAACTGCTGCTCGTGACGACCGTGCCGGCGATGTTCCTCGCCGCCCACGGCATTCCCTCGTGGCGGCTGGTCGTGGTGACGATGCTCGGTGGCATGTTCGCGGCGGGAAGCGCCAATACCTTCAACTGCGTCATCGATCGCGACATCGACGAGGTGATGCGCCGCACCCGCCGGCGTCCGATGCCCCGCCACCAGGTGCCGGCGACCTCGGCGTACGTGTTCGGCATCGTGCTGGGGATCATCGCGACCCTTGTGCTCGGGTTCGGCGCCAACTGGCTGTCGGCGGTGCTGGCACTGGTCGCGAACGCGTTCTACGTGTTCGTGTACACGATGTGGCTCAAGCGACGCACTTCGCAGAACATCGTCTGGGGTGGGATCGCCGGCTGCTTCCCCCCACTGATCGGCTGGACCGCCGTCACGGGGCGGGTCGGCTGGGCGCCGCTGGTGCTGTTCCTCATCGTGTTCTTCTGGACGCCCCCGCACACGTGGGCGCTCGCGTTCCGCTACCGCGACGACTACGCGGCCGCAGACGTGCCCATGCTCCCGGTCGTGATGGACGCTGTCGGCGTCTCGTGGCGGATCGTCGTGTATGCCCTCCTCACCGTGGCCACGTCCCTGCTCGTCTGGCCCGCCGCGGGCACTGGCTGGCTCTACCCGGTGGTGGCGGCGGTGACCGGTGTGGTGTTCCTCTGGGAATCGCTGCAACTGCTACGGCGCGCGCGTGCCGGACTGCGCGACGCCCAGCTCAAGCCGATGCGGTTGTTCCACTGGTCGAACTCCTACCTCGCGCTGGTGTTCATCGCGGCCGCCGTCGACCCCCTGTTCTTCCAGGTCCGGTGAGCCTGTCCCGGGCCGGCGTGCCCGGCCCCGACGAGGACGAGATCCTGCGACGCTTCGGTCTCGATCGCTCGCGGCTGCTGGGGGCGGGTGGCGAGGCGCGCGTGTTCGCGCTCGACGAAACCCGCGTGTTGCGGATTCTGCATCCGGGCGACGCCGACCCTGATCCGCGCCCGGCCCGGCTGCTCGACTCCTGGGCCGGCGTCGACATCGGCGTCGCCCTGTCTACGGTGCTCGACCGCGGGGTCGTGGGGAGCCAGCACTGGACACTCGACCGCCGGATCCCCGGCCGGTCGTTGCTCGCGGTGCTGCAGGAAACCGCTGACGCCGCCCAGCGCCGGGCCCTGCTGCGCTCCGCCGTCGACGTCGCCTCCCGGCTGCGCCGGCTGCCGATCCCGGCGGGACCGCACCGGACCCTGTGCACCGACGACCCGCCGGCGACGAGCCTGGCCGAACTGCTCGACCACAGGGTGGGCGTCGGCATCCGCGACACGGGACAGTTGCTCGCCGCCCGGGTGCCCGACCTGCGGGGGGAGCGCCGGCGGCTCCGCAAGGAACTCGAAGGCCGCGACGTGCCGGCCCGCTTCGTCCACCTCGACTTCTACCCGGCCAACGTGCTCGTCGACGGCGACACGATCACCGGCGTCTGCGATCTCGGCGCTCATGCGCTGGCCGCCGACCCGGTGCTCGACGAGGTGGGGGCGGTGTGCCTGCTCGGCGGCTACGAGCAGGCGGAGGAGGATTCCCGGGCTTTGCGCAACGAACTCGCCGATCGGCTCGGCGCCGACGCGTGGCTCGTCGACTGCTATCGCCGGTTCTACGGCTTCTACTACGCGATGGACGCCTCGCTGCTCGACTGGGCCGCAGCCCAGTTCAGGCCGTGACGTCCGCCCCGAGACGCCGGTCGGTGCCGAACCACAGCCAGGCCACGGCGACGACGACCAGTCCGATGCCGGCCATGTGGCAGATGACGAGCCAGGTGGGCAGTCCGAGGAAGTACTGCGCGTAACCGATCGCACCCTGGAGCAGCTCGGTGGCCAGCAGCCAGCCGGCCCATCGTCCGACGCGGTGGAGCCCACGCCGCAGCGCCTGCATGAGCACGATGCCGGTGAGTCCGATCGCCACCCACACCGACAGGGCGTGGATGCGCGCGACTGTCTCGATGTCGAGGTGATTGCGCTGCGCGCCCGTGGAGCCCGAGTTGGGCCCGGCCCCGGTGACGACCGTGCCGAGCCACACGGCGGCCATCAGCACCCAGAACAGCAGGGTGACGAGACGGCGCAGCGAGAGGGGCATGCGGCTCGGGGCGACCGAGCGGGTGAGCATCACCAGTCGGGTGAGGATCACGATGAGCGCCACCGACAGCAGCAGGTGCAGCGCCACCACCCACGGGTTGAGCTTGGTGAGCACGGTGATGCCCCCGACGACGCCCTGGAAGGGGATCGCGGCGACCGCGACCCACGAGATCGCGCGTTCCCGGCGGGGCGCCCGGCTGCGCACCGCCGCGACCAGGGTGCCGACGGCCAGGATGATCAGTACGAAGGTCAGGGTGCGGTTGCCGAACTCGATGAGGCTGTGATGGTTCACCGCGCTGCGGGGCACATACGACCCGTCGGTGCACTGCGGCCAGGTGGGGCAGCCAAGTCCCGACCCCGTCAGCCGTACGATCGCGCCGCTGACCACGATGAGGATGTTGCCGATGAGGCTGGCCAGTGCCCAGGCGGCGAACGCCCGCCTGGTGTCGAACCAGCGCGCCGCGGCGCGGGGCCGCGGGGGGGCGGCGGGTGGGATCAGGACATCCACCGGAACACCTTTCGCGCGAGCAGGCCGGACGCGGCCGCCCAGGCGATGAGCACGAGCAGCGCCCACCACGTCGTACCACCGGCCGACCAGGCTCGGCCGAGTTCGCCGAGTGCCCCGGTGGGGAGCGCCCGCACCAGCCAGCGCAGCGCTGGCGGGTAGGCCGACACGGGCCACATGATGCCCCCGGCCGCGACGCCGAGCAGGTAGATGAGGTTGGCCAGCCCCAGGGTGGCCTCGGCCCGCAGGCGTCCGGCCATGGCCAGGGCGAGATTCGCGAACGTCAGCATGGCGAGCGGCACGCCCACCACGGCGACCAGCCACTGGGCCGCGTCGGGGTGGGGACGCCAACCGAGAATCGCGGCGACGACGACGAGAACGGCGAGCTGCCCGACGGCGATGGTGATGATCGCCAGCGCCTTACCCGCCAGCAGTCCCGACCGGCCAAGGGGTGTGCCCGCGAGGCGCTCGAGGACGCCGTAGCGGCGTTCGAACCCGGTGGCGATGGCCAGCGAGGTGAAGCAGGTGCTGAAGATGGCCAGGGCCATCACCGAGGGAGCGATGGTCTCCTCGTGCAGGCCGAAGCGTCCGTCGAGCAGGCGGCCGGCCAGCAGGATCCCGACGGGGATCACGAGGGCGAGCAGCAGTTGCTCCCCGTTGCGCACGAGCAGCCGGGCCTCGGTGAGGGCGTGGGCGACGACCCGCCGTGACCTCGGGGACGACCCGGGGTGGGGGGTGAAGTCGATGGTCGGGGTGTGCACGATGGTCATGGCCGGACCCTTGAGGTTGTCGTGGCGAGGAACACCTCTTCGAGGCTCGCCTCGCGGGTGAGTTCGGGAACCGTTCCGTGGGCGACGACCGTGCCGCGGTCGACCAGCCACACGTAGTCGGCGAGTTGCTCGGCCTCGTCCATGGCGTGGGTGGTGAGCACGATCGCCAGGCCCGCGTCGCGCAGCCGCCGGACGATCTCCCAGGTGTGTCGGCGCACGTGCGGGTCGAGGCCGGCTGTTGGCTCGTCGAGGAAGACGATGTCGGGTCGCCCGATGAGGGCGGCGGCGAGGTTGACGCTCTGCTGCTGGCCGCCCGACAGCCGCCGGTAGGGGGTGCGGCGGAAGTCGGAGATGCCGAGCAGGTCGATGAGCCCGTCGACCGGCTGCGGGTTGCTGTAGAGGTGCGAGAGGTAGCCCAGCAACTCGTCGGCCCGGATGCCGCTCCACGCACCGGCGCTCTGGGGCATGACCCCGAGGCGTGCTGCGGCGTCGGGCGAACCGGGTGGCGACCCGAAGATCCGGATCGTGCCGCTGTCGGGCGCGAGCAGTCCGGTGCAGCAGCGGATGAGTGTGGTCTTGCCGGCTCCGTTCGGCCCCAGCACTGCGGTGATCTCGCCCGACCTGGCGTGCAACGACAGATCGGACAGCGCCCGCACCGTGCCGAAGTCCTTGGAGACGGCGTCGATCTGCAGGGCTGGTTCGGGCGTCGTCACCCGGCCAGTGTAATGACCCTCCGAAGGGCTCCCCGCCGCGAGTGGGCCGGGCTCACGTGGTGGGCACCTCGCCGAGACCGCTCAGCCGGTGGGCGATCAGATCCTTGAGCGCTCCGGCATCGGGCGGCAGGTCGATGACGTGCCGCGGCGCGTCGAGGAGCCCGGCGAACTGGGGGGGCAGCGGGGGCATCGACCCGATCGCCTCCTCGACGGTGGCGGCGAACTTCACCGGCAGGGCCGTCTCGACGACCACCATGGGCACACCGGGGCGAACGCGGGGCCCGGCGACGTGCACCCCGTCGGCGGTGTGCGGGTCGATGAGAGCGCCGAAACGCTCGTGCACCCGACGGATGGTGGCGATCCGGCCGGCGTGCGTCGACGACCCGCTGACGAAGCCGAAGCGCTCGGTGATCCCGGCGAACTCCGGCGTGCCGGACAGGTCGAAGAATCCGCGGCGCGGCAACTCGTCGCCGAACAGCGCGGCGGTGCGGGCGCCGTCGCGGCCCAGCAGGTCGAACACGAACCGCTCGAAGTTGCTCGCCTTGGAGATGTCCATCGAAGGGCTCGACGTCGCCGGCGTCTCGGACGCCGCCCGCACGCGGTAGACACCGGTGCGGAAGAACTCGTCGAGCACGTCGTTCTCGTTCGTCGCGACGACCAGGCGGCCCAGCGGGACCCCCATCTGCCGGGTGATGTGCGCGGCGCAGATGTTGCCGAAGTTGCCGCTGGGCACGGTGACGTCGATCTGCTGGTCGTCGCGGGTGGTCGCGCGGATCCACGAGGCGACGTAGTAGACCGTCTGGGCCATCAGCCGGGCCCAGTTGATCGAGTTCACCGCGCCGATGCGCCAGCGGCGCTTGAAGTCGAGGTCTGAGGAGACCTCCTTGACGAGGTCCTGACAGTCGTCGAACACGCCGTCGATCGCGATGTTGACGATCCTCGGATCGTCGAGGCTGAACATCTGCGCCTGCTGGAACGGGGTCATCCGGCCCGCGGGGGTGAGCATGAACACCGTGACCCGCCGGCGTCCGAGCATGGCGTATTCGGCGGCGCTCCCGGTGTCGCCGCTGGTGGCACCGAGGATGTTCAGGGTGGCGTCACGCCGGGTGAGCTCGTACTCGAACAGTTGCCCGAGCAGTTGCATGGCCATGTCCTTGAACGCGGCGGTCGGACCCTCGGAGGTGTGCGCGAGCCACAGCCCGTCACCGAGTTCGCGTACCGGCACGATGTCGGGCGAGGCGAACGCGTCGGGGGAGTAGGCGCGGGCGCACAACTCGCCGAGGTCGTCGGCGGGGATGTCGTCGATGAATCCGCGCAGCACCGTGGCCGCGAGGCTCGCGTAGCCGTCGTCGAGGGCGGCCCGCAACTCGGCGAGACGACCCGACCAGTCGGGGTAGCGCTCGGGCAGGTAGAGCCCCCCGTCGGGCGCGAGGCCCTCGAGCAGGATGTCGCTGAACCGGCGGCCGGTATCGCCCGGCAGCGACCGCGTCGAGATGTAGCGCACGGTGCGACTCTATCGAGCGACACCGCGCCGGGGGCCACGCCAAGGGCCACCGGACGCCGTGCGGCCCCGGGTCGTCGGTCGGGTCCGGGCCCGGGGCAGCGGGCGACCGATCAGATGCCCGCCCCATGCAGTTCGGGGGCCGGGCTGGCCTGCCGGTCGTCGTCGGGTTGCAGTTCGGGGTGGATCTCGCCCTGGATCGTCTCGAGCGTCGTGCCGATCCGCATGTCGTAGAAGCTCCGATAGACGAAGTAGGCGCTGATCAGGAAGAACACGACGGCGAGCACGTGGGTGAGCATCGAATAGCCCCGGTCGCTGATCGACACGGCGAGTTCGACGGCCAGCAGGCCGAACAGCGTCGTGAACTTGATCACGGGGTTCATCGCCACCGACGAGGTGTCCTTGAACGGGTCGCCGACGGTGTCGCCGACGATCGTCGCCTCGTGCAGGTCGGTGCCCTTGGCGTCGAGATCGACCTCGACCAGCTTCTTCGCGTTGTCCCATGCGCCGCCCGCGTTGGCCATGAAGATCGCCTGGTAGAGGCCGAACAGGGCGATCGAGATGAGGTAGCCGATGAAGAAGAACGGCTCGACGAACGCGAACGCCAGGGTCGCGAAGAAGATGCCGAGGAAGATGTTGAACATGCCCTTCTGGGCGTACTGGGTGCAGATCTGCACCACCTTGCGCGAATCCTCGACCGAGGCCCGGGTGGCGCCCATATCGAGGTGGATGTTGTCCTTGATGAACTCGACCGCGCGGTACGAGCCGGTCGTGACCGCCTGCATCGACGCGCCGGTGAACCAGTAGATGACAGAGCCGCCGAGGATCAGGCCGAGCAGGAACGGTGCGTGCAGCAGCGACAGTTTCTGCACGGCGGCGGCGTCCTCGGTGCCGTTGGTGAGGGCCATGATGATCGAGAAGATCATCGTCGTGGCGCCGACCACGGCCGTGCCGATGAGAACCGGTTTGGCGGTGGCCTTGAAGGTGTTGCCGGCGCCGTCGTTCTCTTCGAGGAACCGCTTCGCCTTGAGCCACTGGACGTCGTAACCCTCGCTGGCCTTGATCTCGGCGGCGACGCCGGGGATGTCCTCGATGGTCGACAACTCATAGACGCTCTGGGCGTTGTCGGTGACCGGCCCGTAGGAGTCGACGGCGATGGTGACCGGGCCCATGCCGAGGAAGCCGAACGCGACCAGGCCGAACGCGAACACCGCGGGGGCGACCATGATCACCCCGAGGCCGTAGCCGCTGATGAGGAACGCCGCCCCCATCAGTCCGATGATCGTGACGCCGAGCCAGTAGGCGGAGAAGTTGCCGGCGACCAGGCCCGAGAGGATGTCGAGCGACGGCCCGCCCTCCTTGGCCGAGATGACCACCTCGCGGGTGTGCCGGCTCTTGGTCGAGGTGAACGCCTTGACCAGTTCGGGGATCAGCGCCCCGGCGAGGGTGCCGCAGGAGATGATCGTGGCCAGCTTCCACCACAGGTGACCGTCGCCGATCTCGGGGATGAGTGCCCAGGTGGTGAGGTAGGTGAGCGAGATCGAGGCGAACGAGGTGTACCACACCAGGTTCGTCAGCGGACGCTCGAAGTCCATGGTGTCGGCGTCCTCGTACCGCGCCTTGGTGAGCGCGAAATTCACGGCGTACGACACGAATGAGGCCACGAGCATGACGATGCGCACCGCGAAGATCCACACCAGCAGCTTCACCTGGGTGGGCACGTCGTGCACGGCCAGCACGATGAACGTGATCAATGCGACCCCGGTGACCCCGTAGGTCTCGAACCCATCGGCGGACGGGCCGACCGAATCGCCGGCGTTGTCGCCGGTGCAGTCGGCGATCACGCCCGGGTTGCGTGCGTCGTCCTCCTTGATCTTGAACACGATCTTCATGAGGTCGGAGCCGATGTCGGCGATCTTGGTGAAGATGCCGCCGGCGATCCGCAGGGCCGACGCCCCCAGCGACTCGCCGATGGCGAAGCCGATGAAGCAGGAACCGGCGATGGTGCCCGGCAGGAACAGCATGATCACGAGCATCATGAACAACTCGATGCTGATCAGCACCATGCCGACGCTCATGCCCGACTCCATCGGGATCACGTGGGTGGGGTAGGGCTTGCCGCGCAGCGACGCGTAGGCCGTACGACTGTTCGCGAACGTGTTCACCCGGATGCCGAACCACGCGACGCCGTACGAGCCCGCCATGCCGAGGAGGCTGAAGCCGAGCACGATCAGCACGCGTCCGAGGGGCATCTCCATGAGGAGGTTGAAGTAGACGAAGATCACCGCGCCGATGAACACCCACAGCAGCAGCAGGAACTTGCCCTGCTGGATGAGGTAGGTCTTGCAGGTCTCGTAGATGAGTTCGGAGATCTCACGCATCGAGCTGTGCACCGGCAGGTTGCGGAGCCGTGAATAGGCGACGACGCCGAACGCCAGCCCGGCGAGGCAGACGAGCAGCCCGATCATGAGCAGCGAGCGTCCGGAGATGCCCCAGAGGAAGTTCACCTGCCCGAGATCGGGCAACTGAAGGTTGGCCTCGCCGCCGGCGGCGGGCGAGGTGGTGTCGCTGGAGGCGGTGGACGAGCAGCCGGCCAGGGCCAGGCCGGTGATGGCGACCGCGGTGGCGCGGCGGGCAGCTCGTCCGATGGTGTGGCTGGGTGTGTCCCATCCTGTGGTGGTCACGGTGAACCTTCTTCGTCTGCGTTGACCGGTTCGACCCGGCGCCGTGCGGGCCGGATCTGCCTTGAAGTGATCTGGTTCAAAACTACAAAGCCGACAGGGTCACACCTGCGGCGGGGTCGGCTACCGCGACAGAAGTTGAACGAGCATCAATCCTGATCAGATGCCGGTTGGATCACTGCTCGGGGGCGGGGCCGGTGGAGCCGCGGACCACGAGCTGGGGACGGAACAGGAGTTCGGCCGCGGTGGGTTCATGCCCGTCGATCTGTTCGAGCAGGGCAGCGACGGCGGCCTCGCCGATGGCCGTGACGTTCTGCCGGATCGTGGTCAGGGGCGGATCGGTGTAGGGCATGATCGTCGAATCGTCGTAGCCGATCACCGAGATGTCGTCGGGCACCCGCAGGCCGGCGCTGCGGACGGCCCCGATCGCCCCCAGGGCCATGAGGTCGGACCCGGTGATGATCGCGGTGGCCCCCTGCGCCATCAGCCGGGCCGCGGCGACGGCGCCCCCCTCGACGCTGAACAGGCTGTGCTCGATGAGCGGCACGGCGTCGGGGCCGAGGTGCCGGGCCAGGGCAGGGCCGAAGGCCTCGAGCTTGCGGCGGACCACCACGTACCGATCCGGACCGACGGCCAGGCCGATCCGGCGGTGACGGAGCTGGGACAAGTGGTGCACGGCCTGGTCGATGGCCTGGCTGTCGTCGGAGCCGACCGCGGGAACGTTGATCTCGTGGCGCGTGCCGTTGACGAACACGATCGGCAGGCCGGCCTCCCGCAGCGTCCGGTATCGCTGCAGGTCGCTGCGGGTGTCGGCGTGCAGGCCGCCGACGAACAGGATCCCGGAGGCCCCACGGTCGCGCAGCAGTTCGATGTATTCGTCCTCGGTGACACCGCCGGCCGCCTGCGCGCAGAGCACCGCCGTGTAACTCGACCGGCTCAGGGCCGCCTCGATGACCTGCGCGAACGCCGGGAAGATGGGGTTGGTCAATTCGGGCACGATGAGCCCCACCAGGCCGGTGGCGTGGCGACGCAACGCCACGGGTCGCTCGTATCCCAGGATGTCGATGGCGGTGAGCACCGCCTGCCGGGTGCGGTCGGAGACGACCGGTTTGTTGTTCAGAACCCGGGAGACGGTGGATTCACTCACCTTCGCCTGGGTGGCGATGTCGGTGAGACGGATTTGGTTGCTCATGGCTGTGATCAATGACCCATTATGCCGTTCTCCGGGGGATCACTTCACCGAGCCGGATGTGAGACCACCGGTGAGTTGCCTCTGGAAGGCGAAATACAGCAGCATCACGGGAATGGTCGACAGCAGGGCTCCTGCGGCGAACGGCCCGAAGTACTTGTTCCTGTCGGCCCGCAGCAGGCCGTACAGGCCGACGGCGACGGTCCACTTGTCGTTGTCCTGCAGGAACAGCCCGGCGAGCAGGAACTCGCTGAAGGTGCCGATGAAGCTCAGCATGAACACCGTGACGAGGATCGGTGTGACCAGCGGCAGGACGATCGTGAAGAAGGTGCGCGCGTGGGTCGCACCATCGACGATGGCTGCCTCGTCGAGTTCCTTCGGCACGGTGTCGAAATAGCCTTTGAGCAGCCACACATTGGCGCCCATCGCGCCGCCCGAATAGACCAGGATGAGGCCCCAGAGCGAGTTCAGTCCGAAGCTCGGCACGACGTCGCCGATCCTCGAGAACGTGACGTACAGCGCGACGAAGGCGAGCGTCGCCGGGAACATCTGCAGCAACAACAACACGGCGAGGCCGGCCCGGCGTCCATGGAAGCGCAGCCGGGAGAAGGCGAAGGCCGCGCACGCCCCGATGAACACCGCGACGAAGGCGTTGACGAAGCAGACGAGCAGCGAGTTGAGCAACCACTGCGGGAAGTCCCAGTTGGGCGTGTTGAACAAGAAACTGAAGTTCTTCGTGGAGAAGCTCGTCGGCAACAACTGCGAGGTGTCGAGCGTGCCCGACGGGTTCAGCGCGGCCGACAGGATGTAGATCAGCGGGAAGATGGCCCACAAGATGGCGACCAGGACGCCGGCGTGCAGGGCGATGTCGCCGATGATCACTCGACGGGGCCGCGGTCGACGCGGAACGACCGTGGTGGCGCGGGCGGGCTTGCGGGACAGCGTGCTGGCGCTCATGTCAGTTCACCTCTTCCCACGCCTTCGACCGGGCGAAGCCGATCGCGGACATGGACGCGACGATCAGGAAGATGAAGATGGAGATGGCCGAGGCCAGCCCGTAGTTGCTGCCCGCACCGCCGAAGGCGAGCCGGTAGGCGTAGGTGATGAGCAGGTCGGTGTAGCCGATGGTCGTGTCGTTCGGGTGGAACGGGCCGCCCTGGCTGAACAACCAGATCAGCGAGAAGTTGTTGAAGTTGAAGGCGAAGGAGCCGACGAGCAGCGGTCCGACGGCCACCAGCAGCAGTGGCATGATCACCCGCTGCACCGTCTGGCCCCAGTTGGCGCCGTCGATGCGGGCAGCCTCGCGCACATCGTTGGGGATCGACTGGAGCGCCCCGGTGCACACGATGAACATGTACGGGAACCCGAGCCAGAGGTTGGTGATGAGGATCGCGGCCCGCATGAGGTTCGGGCTGTCGTACCAGTCGAGGTTGATGTGCAGCAGGTTGTTGATCAGGCCGAACTGCGGGTTGAACATCGAATACCAGGTGAGCGCCGTGACGAAGCCCGGCACCGCATACGGCATGATCAGCACCGCCCGCGACACTCCTTTCAAGCGCAGTCGAGGCGAGTTGAACATCAGTGCGAGCAACATGCCGAGGATGAACGTCGAGCCGACCGACACCACGGCGAACACGACGTTCCAGATGAAGACCCCGACGAAGCCGTCGCGCAGCGTCGGGCTGGTGAGCACCTCCCTGAAGTTGGCCCAGCCGACGTTCGCCTTCCACCCGGTGGGCAGCGTCGTGCCGTCGGAGGCCACCCAGCGCGCGTTCACCGCGTGGAAGACCTTGTGGGTCTGGGTGTCGACGAGAGTGTCGTTGGTCGCGTCATAGGTGATCGTCGGCGTCCCCTTGTACGCCTCCGACAGGCCCACCGACTTGATTCCCCCGTCGGGTGGGGTCGGGCACCGCGAACGACTGCAACTCCTTGCTACGCGCGTTGACCTGCTTCGGGGTGAGGGTGGTGTATCCGGGCGCGGACTTGATCCGGCCGTCGGGGTAGAACTGGACACCGCTGCCGCTGAGCGGCTTCAGTCCTTTGCTGGTACCGACCGACAGCGAGTTGTCGGTCGGGTTGACCAGCAGGAAATGGATCGCGCCGGTGGCGGGGTCCTGGCCGCTCACCACGGCGACGGTGAGCCGGTAGCGCGGGGAGCCGGGCACCTCGACCACGGAGTTCGAGGTGATCTGGTTGATCGACTCCTGCTTGCTGACGATGTGGCCGTCACCGTAATTCGTGAAGGCCAGGCCGATCGTGTACACGGTCGGCCACACCTGCAGGGCCAGCAACAGCAGCAGGCCCGGGTAGAGGTACTTCGCGGGCACCGCCCGGTGGCTGGCGTACACGATGAGGCCACCCATGGCCATCGCCGAGACGATGATGACACCGATCCACGACTGCTGCCCGGCGAGGCGGATGATCACCGTGGTGGCCACAGCGAGCATGGCGGCAAGCGCCAGCCACTTGACGGCCAGCGCCCACAGTGAGGTCTTGATCGTGGTCTTGGGTGGGGTGGTGCTGGTGGCGGCTGCACCCTTGCGGCTCGACACACTCATGGTGCTCTCCTTGCGCAGAGCCCGGGTGGGTCCGCCCAGCGAGCGCTCCCACCCGGGTCACAACGGATCGAACTAGCTGGACGCCTTGATCGCCTTGGTGATCTCAGCCGCCGCGGCGTTCATCCGGGCGGTGGGCTGCGACTTGCCGGAGACGATGTCGGCCTCGGCCTGGCCGAGCGGGGCCCACACCGCGTTCATGGCGGGGATGTTGGGCATCGGGAGAGCACCCTTGCCCGCCTCATACCACGCCTTGATGTCGGGATTGCTCGCCGAGACCTCGTCGTAGGCCGCGGTGAGGGCCGGCGGACGCTGACCGACCTCGTAGAGGGCGATCTGCACGTCCTTGGTCGTCATCGTCTTGGTGACGAACTCCTGCGCGAACGCGACGTTCTTGGCGTTCTTGGCGATGTAGAACATCTGGATACCGAGGAACGGTGTCATCGTGCCGCCGCCGGGGGGCGTGGGCAGGTTGCTGATGCCGTACTTGATGCCGGCGCTCTTGAACGCCGCGATCGACCACGGACCCGTGATGATGAACGGCACCTGACCCTTCTGGAACATCGCGTTGGCCGCGTTGTAGTCGATGGCCGTCGACAGCAGCTTCAACTTCGCGAGCTTCTGCACCTCGGCGGCGCCCTTGATCGACCCGGAGTTGTTGACGATCACCTTGCTGGGGTCGTAGTCGCCGTTCGACTTGGTGCCGAAGATGCCGCCACCGTATGCGTGCAGCCAGGGGTAGAAGTAGTAGGCGTCGCCCGTCGTGCTCACCTGGAAGACGAACGCCTGCTTGGCTTTGCCAGACTTGACGACCTTGTCGCCGGCCGCGAGCAGGGCGTCGACGGTGGCCGGGGCGTCGGGCACCAGCGCGGTGTTGCGCACCAGGCCCAGATTCTCGATGGCGTAGGGGACGCCCCACGTCTGGCCGTTGAACTTGGTCGCGGCCATCGCGGTGGGGGCGAACTGGGCGGCGACGTTGGGATCGAGCTGGATCGGCTGAACGGTGCCGTCCTGCACGAACTGGCCGAGCCAGTCGTGTGCGCCGATGATGACGTCGGGACCCTTGCCGACCTTCGCGGCGGTGGTGAACTGGGCGCGGACATCGGTGGACACCTGCACGGCGGCGCTGATGCCGTTGTCGGACGCGAACTGGTCGGCGTACTTCTTGATGACCGGGTAGCGGTCGTTGTCGCACCAGATCACCAGATCGGCGTCGGCGCGGGCGGGGTTCTTGGAGCTGACCGCGGCGGGAGTGGTCGCGGCGGCGGAGGCCGACGCCGAGGTGGCCGTGTTGGAGGCCGACGAGGAGGCCGATCCCGACGAGGTGCCGGAACCGCTGTTGTTGCCTCCGCACGCACTGAGGGCGGCGGTTCCCACAGCGAGGCCCGCGAGGCCGAGGAAGCCCCGCCGGTCGAACGTGTGCGTCATGGTGTCCCTTTCCTGTATGCCCCGTGGCAGCCGTTGCCACGCGAGCCAGTCTGCAAGATCTTGCAACTGGTGGCATCCTGACATAGGGAACAAGGCGAGATGAAGCCTGCCCCGGTATCGTCACCGGATCGTTATCATTCCCGATCCGATGCTGGGAGTCCATCAAAATACCTAGTCAAAACGGATTAACTGGCGTTCGGTCAGCAGTGGCGTCGAGTCAGTCCGGAGCCCTGCAAGGAAAGTATCAATCTGCAAGAATCTGACCGTCCGGGAAGTTTCCCGGGCGCGGTCACGAGTGGAGGCGTGATGGTTCCTGTCTCGATGATTGCTGTTGTCGCACCGGGTTTCGAGGTGATCCACGACGCGTCCCCGACGTGCCTGGTCATCTCGGCGACGGTGAATCTCGGCGACGTGGTGACGGTTCGGATGCGCACGCGGGGTGACGTCGAGGCAGTCGCGGTGCGCTACGGCCGTGATGGCGACCCACGCTTCCTCGATGCCGTCGCCGGTCCGCCGGACGCCGCCGGCTGGCAGTGGTGGGAGGCCCCGATGCCGGTGCTGAACGAACGTGTCTCATACCGGTTCCTGGTGCGCGCGAGCGGGCGCGGGTGGAGCGTCAACGTCACCGGGGCCCACGACGTCGAGGTGCCCGACGCCGACGACTTCCGTCTCACCAGCGCCCCCGAGCCGCCACCGTGGGTGATGCGGGCACTCACCTACGAAATCTTCCCCGACCGGTTCGCCCGGGGCGCGAGCCCATATGACGGCGAACTGCCCGGCTGGGCCGAGCCGGCCGAATGGGACGACCCGGTGGCTCATGGGACGGCGCGCGGGATGCGCCAGTGGTACGGGGGCACGTTGTGGGGGATCGCCGAGCGCCTCGACGATCTCGCCGGGCTCGGCGTCCGCACGATCTACCTCACCCCGTTCTTCCCGGCCCAGTCGAATCACCGCTACGACGCGACGAGTTCGACCACGTCGACCCGCTGCTCGGCGGCGACGAGGCTCTCGCCCATCTCACGGCCGAGGCGGCGCGACACGGCATGCACGTCATCGGCGACCTGACCCTGCATCACACCGGGTCGGCCCACGAATGGTTCCGCGCGGCCCTGGCCGATCCGACATCGGCCGAGGCGGGCTTCTACTTCTTCGGCCCGGACGGCACGAGCTACGCGGGCTTCTTCGACCTGCCGGGCATGCCCAAGCTCGACCACAGCGATCCCGAACTGCGGCGGCGTCTCTACGACGGACCCGACTCGGTGGTCGCGCACTTCGTCCGTGATCTGGGGCTGGCCGGCTGGCGGATCGACGTTGCCCAGTCGGCGGGCATCCACGGCGCCGTCGACGACACCGACCTCGTCGCCCGGCTCACCCGGCGCACGCTCGACGACTGGCGGTCGCCGCCGGGGTGCCGGGGTACTACCTGGTCGCCGAACTGCAGCACGACGCCCGCGCGAAGCTGGCCGGAGGTGGATGGCCGGCCACGATGAACTACGCCGGCTTCACCCGGCCGGTGTGGTCATGGCTCACTGACGGTCGGGCCGATCACCACTGGGGTGCGCCGATCGACCTCGGCCGCTACGGGGGCGCCCAGATGGTGCGGGCGATCGAATCCTTCAGCGGGGCGATTCCGTGGCCGGCGCGGCAGGCCTCGATGAACCTCATCGACAGCCACGACACGCCGCGGCTGCGCAGCGTCGCCGGACGCCGCGCCCAGCACCTGGGCGCCGTGCTGCAGTTCACCCTGCCCGGCACGCCGATGGTGTACGCCGGCGACGAGGTCGGCGTCGAGGGCATCGGCATGGAGGACTCCCGACGTCCATACCCTGCGCCCCGGGCGCGCGGGACGCCGCGACCCTCGACCACTACCGTCGGCTCGCGGAGGTGCGGGCACGGCTCGAACCCCTGCGCGTCGGAGGGATCCGCTGGCTGCACGCCGACGACGACCTCGTCGTGTTCCTGCGCGAGACCGGCACCGAGGCGGCCCTGGTGGCCGCCGACCGCAGAGGCGATGTCGACGACCGGCGGGTCGTGGACCTGCTCGAGGCGGACGGCCTGTGGCGCTGCGCCGACCCCGCCTGGCGCGACTTCGGGGCCACCATCTGGCAGTGCGCTCCCGCCACCTAGCAACCCGCCCGGCCCCCGCCGTTCACGCCGCGCCGGCATCGGGGTCGGCATGGGCATCGGTGTCGGCATGGGCATCGGGGTCCGGACCAGTCGACATCGGGGTCGGGACCGGATCGCCGGCCGAGTCTGCGAAATTGACCTCACCTGCCCCACCTGGGAAGCGTCGTGTGGCAGGTGGGGCAGGTTTCGGGGACGGTCCCGGCGCGGCCTCGACCCCGGACGCAGCCGCCGACCGGGTGCGGCGGCCGCCCACTAGCGCAAACCGGGTACGCAAGTGGGGTACCCAAGTGGGGTCGCCAGCGGCGTACGCGAGCCGGGTTTGGGGGCCGAGAGCGCGAGCCGGAGGGGCATGCTTCCGGGGTCCGGCTCGGGGGAACGGGGCCGGCGAGGGTCGCTGCGTGGGATCCGCGTTTGACTTGCTCGCGAATTAGGCAAGAATGATGTTGTGAAAACCTTGCCGATCACCGATGCCTGCGTCCAGCAGGCGCCGGGATCCGACGAGGTGGCCGCAGCCGAGGATCGCGGCACCCGAGAACGCGTCGTGCGCTCGATCCTCTCGCACGGGCCGAGCACGGTCGCGGAACTCAGCGAACGGCTCGCGCTGACGACGGCGGCCATCCGCCGGCACCTCGGCGTCCTGTGCGACACCGGGCTCATCACGTCCCGCGAGCAGCGGATCTACGGGCAGCGCGGCCGCGGCCGCCCTGCCAAGGTGTTCCTGCTCACCGACGCCGGCCGGGCCTCGTTCCCGCAGGCCTACGACCGGCTCGCCGCCCAGGCGATCGACCTGCTGGTCGAGACGTCGGGCCCGCAGGCGCTCACCAGCCTCGCCCGGCAGCGCACTCGTGACATCGAGGCCGCCTACGACGAGCTTCGCGCCGAGCGTCCCGACGACGACTCCGTCGAGCTGCTCGCCGAGGCCCTCAACCGTGCCGGGTACGTCACCTCGATCGAACCGGTGGCCTCGGGCGAGCAGTTGTGCCAGCACCACTGCCCGGTGGCCCACGTCGCGGCCCGGTATCCCGAACTGTGCGCGGTCGAGACCGAACTGTTCTCGTCCCTGCTGCATTCCCACGTTCAACGACTGGCGACCATCGCCCACGGCGACGGCGTCTGCACGACCCACGTCCCCAATCCACCGAAGGAAGGCTGAGACATGACCCAGCTCGACAACCCGCAAGCCGCCCCGATGGCCCCGGGCCTGGGCTCCACCCAGGACGAGCACCTCGCCGCACTCGGAAGCTACCAGTGGGGCTGGCACGACACCGACGCAGCCGGCGCCATCGCCGAGCGCGGACTCAACGAGCACGTGGTGCGACGCATCTCGGCGATGAAGAACGAACCAGACTGGATGCTCGACCTGCGGCTCAAGGGCCTCAAGCTGTTCGAGAAGAAGCCCATGCCCACCTGGGGCGCCGACCTGTCCGGCATCGACTTCGACAACATCAAGTACTTCGTGCGCTCCACCGAGAAGCAGGCGCAGTCGTGGGACGACCTGCCCGAGGACATCAAGAACACCTACGACCGGCTGGGTATCCCGGAGGCCGAAAAGGCCCGCCTGGTGGCCGGGGTCGCCGCCCAGTACGAGTCCGAGGTGGTCTACCACAAGATCAACGAGGAGCTCGAGCGTCAAGGCGTCGTCTTCCTCGACACCGACACCGCGCTTCGCGAATACCCCGACCTGTTCCGCGAGTACTTCGCCACGGTCATCCCGGTCGGCGACAACAAGTTCGCCGCGTTGAACAGCTCGGTGTGGTCGGGCGGCTCGTTCATCTACGTGCCGAAGGGCGTGCACGTCACCATCCCGCTGCAGGCCTACTTCCGGATCAACACCGAGAACATGGGCCAGTTCGAGCGGACGCTGATCATCGTCGACGAGGGTGCCCAGGTGCACTACGTCGAGGGCTGCACGGCCCCGATCTACTCGTCCGACTCGCTGCACAGCGCGGTGGTGGAGATCATCGTCAAGAAGAACGCCCGGTGTCGTTACACGACCATCCAGAACTGGTCGAACAACGTGTACAACCTCGTCACCAAGCGCGCCACCTGCGAAGAGGGCGCGACGATGGAGTGGATCGACGGCAACATCGGCTCCAAGGTGACGATGAAGTACCCCGCGGTCTACCTGATGGGCGAGCACGCCCGCGGGGAGACCCTGTCGATCGCTTTCGCCGGCGAGGGACAGCACCAGGACGCCGGCAGCAAGATGGTGCACTGCGCCCCGCACACGCACAGCTCGATCATCTCCAAGTCGGTGGCCCGCGGCGGCGGACGCTCGTCGTACCGCGGCCTGGTCGAGGTGCGCGAGGGTGCGTCCCACTCGTCGTCGTCGGTCAAGTGCGACGCGCTGCTGGTCGACCAGATCAGCCGCAGCGACACCTACCCCTACGTCGACGTGCGTGAGGACGACGTGTCGATGGCCCACGAGGCCACCGTGTCGAAGGTGAGCGACGACCAGTTGTTCTACCTCATGCAGCGCGGACTGCAGGAGGACGAGGCGATGGCGATGATCGTCCGTGGCTTCGTCGAACCGATCGCCCGCGAGCTCCCGATGGAGTACGCGCTCGAGTTGAACCGGCTCATCGAGTTGCAGATGGAGGGAGCCGTCGGCTGAGCGCCGGCCGACCCACCCGATCCGCTTCCACAGGTCTTCATCGATAAGGAATCAACAGTGACAACTGAGACCCTGGCACCCCGGGCCCCCGAGGTGCCCAACGTCGCGAGCGCCGTCGAGACGGTGTCGTCGCACCTGCACCCCACCCCCTCGTGGAACCTCGACGACCACCCGATGCCCACGGGGCGCGAAGAGGTGTGGCGGTTCACGCCCGTGCGCACCTTCCGCAACCTGCTGACGTCCGACTCCACCGATGACAGCCTCGATTGGGTGACGGTGCTCCCCGAGGGTGTCACGGTGCGCGAGATCGACGCCGACGAGGCCCGGCGGCTGAGCGTGGAACCGCCTGTCGACCGGATCGCGGCGAAGGCGGCGGCCAACGCCACCCGCGGCGCCCGCCTCGTCGACGTGCCGGCCGAGGCCGAACTCGCCGAGCCGGTGCTGATCACTCTGCGGGGTACCGGTGGCACGGTGTTCGACCATGTCGTGATCCGGGTGGGTCACCACGCGGTCGCCACGATCGCGATCCGCTACGAGGGCAGCGCCCAGTACGCGAACAAGACCGACGTCATCGTCGGTGAGGGCGCGCAGGTCAACCTTGTGTCACTGCAGGACTGGGCCGACGACTCCATCCATGGAAGCCAGGTGTCGTTGCTCATCGGGCGCGATGCGCAGGTGCGCACGGTACAGGCGTCTCTGGGTGGCAAGGCGGTGCGCATCGTCGAGCGCGCCCAGTACTCGGGCCCGGGGGGCCAGTTGGAGCAGTTCGGCCTCTACTTCGTCGACGGCGGCCAGCACACCGAGCACCGCCTGTTCGTCGATCACAACCAGCCGCACACGCGCAGCAACGTCGACTACCGCGGCGCCCTGCAGGGCCAGGGGGCGCACTCGGTGTGGATCGGCGACGTGTTGATCCGCAAGATCGCCGAGGGCATCGAGACCTACGAGGCCAACAAGAACCTGGTGCTCACCGACGGCTGCCAGGCCGACTCGGTGCCCAACCTCGAGATCGAGACCGGTGAGATCATCGGTGCCGGTCACTCCTCGACCACCGGACGCTTCGACGACGAGCAGTTGTTCTACCTCAAGAGCCGCGGCATCCGTGAGGCCGAGGCCCGCCGCCTCGTCGTGCACGGCTTCTTCGTCGACATCATCCGCCGCATCCGGGTGCCCGCGATCGAGCAGCGGATGCTCGAGGAGGTCGAACGGGAGTTGTCGGCGGTCACCGCAGGGGAGTCGGCATGAGCTTCCGCACGATCGCCCAGGTGTCGGAGATCACCGATGACCTGCCCCTCGCCGCCGATGCCGGCGAGTTCGACGTGGCCATCGTGCGCCACGAGGGGCAGTGGTACGCCATCCACGACGAGTGCAGCCACGCGAACGTGCCCCTGAGTGAGGGCGACGTCGAGGACGCCACGATCGAGTGCTACCTGCACGGCTCCCGCTTCGACCTGCGCACCGGGGCCGCGCTGGGGTTGCCCGCCACCCAGCCGGTGCCCATCTACCCCGTCCGCATCGTCGGCGACGACATCCAGGTCGACGTCGACAGCCCCATCGCCTTCGACCCCCACGCACTTTCGACCACACATCAGGAGAACTGACCATGTCCACCCTCGCCATTTCCGGACTGCACGTCGACGTCCTCACCGAGAACGGACCCATCGAGATCCTCAAGGGGGTCGATCTCACCGTCGACTCCGGCCAGGTGCACGCGATCATGGGCCCCAACGGGTCGGGCAAGTCGACGCTCGCATACTCGATCGCCGGGCACCCGAAGTACCGGATCACCTCCGGCACGGTCACCCTCGACGGCGTGGAACTGAGCCACCTCACCGTCGACGAGCGGGCCCGCGCGGGGCTGTTCCTCGCGATGCAGTACCCCGTCGAGGTGCCGGGCGTCTCGGTCACGAACTTCCTGCGCAGCGCCAAGACCGCGCTCGAGGGCCAAGCGCCGAAGGTGCGCACCTGGGTGAAGGAGGTCAACGCGGCCCTCGAGCAGCTCGAGCTCGACAGCGCCTTCTCGTCGCGCTCGGTCAACGAGGGGTTCTCGGGCGGGGAGAAGAAGCGCCACGAGATCGCCCAGCTCGAACTGCTCAACCCGAAGTTCGCCATCCTCGACGAGACCGACTCCGGCCTCGACATCGACGCGCTCAAGATCGTCTCCGAGGGGATCAACCGCTACATCGCGTCCCGTGACCGCGGGGTGCTGCTCATCACGCACTACACGCGCATCCTGCGCTACGTGCACCCCGACGTCGTGCACGTCTTCGTCGACGGCCGGGTCGCCGAGACCGGCGGCCAGGAACTCGCCGAGGAACTCGAGGCCAACGGTTACGAGCGGTTCACCCGCAAGGCCGCCTGATGGAGTCCGTTGCGCGGGGGCTCGACCTCCGCGCAACCCTGTCCCTTATGGCGGCCGCAACGGGGCACGCGCGGCGACCGAGACGATTCGCGTCGTCAACCGGCACCTGACGCGGAATTCATATGCTCGTCGGCGATGACGCTGCGGTTCGTCTCACCGGGCATCGCGGTGTCGGTGGGAGGCCCGGGAGGGAAGGTTCCACGCGGCCCGCTTGTTGGGACTGTGATGGGCAGGTGGTGACGCGGTTGAGCACGACAGTGACAGGAATGGTGGTGTGGGATGTATGACGTGGAAGCCGTCCGCAGGGACTTCCCCGTGTTCGAGCGCATGGTGGGTGAGTTCCCGCTGACGTACCTCGACTCGGCGAACACGTCGCAGAAGCCGCGCAGGGTCGTCGAGGCGGTGGCCGACCACCTGCTGCTGCACAACGCCAACGTGGCCCGCGCCATGCACCTGCTCGGCAGCGAGGCGACGGAGGCCTACGAATCGTCCCGGGTCGCGGTGGCACGGTTCATCGGTGCCGCCCGACCCGAAGAGATCGTCTTCACCAAGAACGCCAGCGAGGCACTGAATGTGGCCGCGTACACCCTTGGCTCCCGGCTCGGCCCGGGTGACGAAGTGGTGATCTCGGTGATGGAGCACCACAGCAACATTGTGCCGTGGCAGATGGCCTGCCAGCGCACGGGCGCCACCCTGCGGTGGTTCGACGTCACTGACGAGGGTCGGCTCGATCTCGAGCGGGCCGAGCGGGAGGGGCTCATCAACGAGCGCACCCGGGTGGTGTCTCTCACCTGGGTCTCGAACGTCGTCGGCAGCGTCAACCCGATCGCGCGGATCGCCGACCAGGCGCACGCGGTCGGCGCCACCATGGTGGTCGACGCGTCCCAGGGCGTGCCGCAGCTGCCCACCTCGGTCGCCGACCTCGGCGCCGACCTGCTGGCGTTCACCGGTCACAAGCTGTTGGGGCCGACCGGCATCGGCGTGCTCTGGGGCCGCTACGACCTGCTCGCGGAGCTTCCGCCGTTCCTCGGCGGGGGCGAGATGATCGAGGTCGTGAAGATGACCGGGTCGACCTACGCGCCGCCGCCGCACCGGTTCGAGGCCGGTACCCCGCCGATCGCTCAGGCCGTCGGACTGGGCGCGGCGATCGACTACCTCACCGACCTCGGTATGGACGCCGTCGCCGACCACGAGCAGCGGATCACCCGGTACGCGCTCGACGCGCTGGGCCGCATCGAGGGCCTGCGCATTCTCGGGCCGACGGACGCGGTCGACCGGGGCGGGGCGATCTCGTTCGTCCTCGACGGGGTGCACCCGCACGACATCATGCAGTTGCTGGACGCCCGCGGCGTCGCCATCCGCGGCGGTCACCACTGTGCCCGACCGCTGCACGAGCGGCTCGGCGTCCAGTCGTCGACCCGGGCGTCGAGCTATCTGTACACGACCGAGGCCGAGATCGATCGCCTCGCCGAGGCCGTCGTCTACACCCGTGACTTCTTCGCGGGGCGGATGTCGTCGCAGAGCGGCACCGCGCGACGACGGGAACTCCGTGAGGCCGCCCGTCGGCAGCGGTCCCAGAACCACACTCAAGCGGAGGTGATTGCATGACCGCCGGACCCGATGTCAACCAGCTCTATCAGGAGATCATCCTCGACCACTACCGCGAGAAGCACCACGCCGGTCTCCGGACGCCCTTCGAGGCCGAGGTGCATCACGTGAACCCCAGTTGCGGCGACGAGCTGACCCTGCGGGTGCACCTCGACGGCACCACCATCGACGACGTCAGTTACGACGCTGTCGGCTGCTCGATCTCGCAGGCGTCGACGTCGGTGATGAGCGATCTCATCATCGGCCGAGACATCGCCGATTCGATGGCGCTGTTCGAGGAGTTCCGTCACATGATGCACGGTCAGGGCACGGTGGAGCCCGATGAGGACCGGCTCGAGGACGGCATCGCCTTCGCCGGTGTCGCCCAGTTCCCGGCGCGCGTCAAGTGCGCCCTGCTCGGATGGTCGGCCTTGCGCGACGCGCTCGTGCGGGCCGGCGCCGAGGTGCCCGACACCGAAAGTGAGATCTGACATGTACCAGCGTCCCGACCAGCACACCGACACCCTGACCGGCGCGTCACCCGAGCAGCAGGCCCGCCCGAGCGACCTCGTCCGCGACGATCTGCCCGAGGTCCACCGCGACGTCGTCGGCGCTGCCCAGCGTCGAGGAGATCGAGGAGGCCATGCGCGACGTGGTCGACCCCGAACTCATGGTCAACGTCGTCGACCTCGGCCTCGTCTACGGCGTCCACATCGACGAGGAGGCGAACGTCACCCTCGACATGACCCTCACCAGCCCGACCTGCCCGCTCACCGACCGGCTCGAATACGACACCCAGGCGGTGCTCGAGGGACTGGTGAAGTCGGTGGCGATCAACTGGGTGTGGCTGCCGCCGTGGAGCCTCGACATGATCACCGAGGACGGCCGCGAACAGCTGCGCGCGATCGGCTACAACGTCTGAGTCGCCGCACCGCGCGTCGTCCCGCGAAGTTGAGCACGTCCTGACACTCGACCCGCCGGAGGCCGGGACGGTCAGAGCGGCGCATCTTCGCGGAGACGCGGAGCGAACCGGGCCCCGCGGAACGCGCGGACCGGCCGCGGATCGACGAGGTGGTCGGTGATGTCCCGGGCTCACGCCCCGACGTCGTGCAGGTGGTGCTCGATGTCGTGGACGAGGTAGATGCCGAGGGTCGCCACGGTGAACTTCGACCCGTTCGATCGGGTGCCGCGCAGGTCCCACTGGTCGTCGCGGACGGCAGTCCCACTCCTCGGCCAGGCGTTCGGCGAGTTCGGCATACGTCCCGTGACACGTCGCTCGGGTGGGCGTCCCAGTAGCGCTTCTCCTGCGCGGTCGCGTCCTGGTCCCAGTCGGCGAAGTTGGCTGCCGACGCCGGGTCGGCGGTGAGCATCGCGTTCAGCCGTACGCTGAACAACTCGCACACATCGCGCACGTGGCAGCCGTACTCGAGCGGCGACCAGACCCTCGGTCCGGCCGGGTCCGGACGCCGGGACGCGCCAGCACCTGCTGCCAGCGGACGATGCTCGACGCTGAACCGGCGGCGGTGTCGTGCGCGTCGAACGGCGCGAAACCGCAGGCCGGACAGCCGTCGGCGATCACGAAGGTCCAGTCCTTGGCGTCGGCCTCGGGCGTCGGCGGTGCCGACGGGGTCCGACGCGCGGGTGTGGTCATTTCGGTCTCCTTCGGCGTGGTCCCGGACGCCGCGAGACTAACCCCGCCCGCCCCGGCCGCCAACAACCGAGGGGAAATCCGAACGCGAAGATGGGAAACTGGCCCGCGTGCTTCAGGTGAGAGAGATCGAGGTGAGGGCGGGCGCCCGGCTGCTGCTGGCGCCCGTGGCGTTCCAGGTGATCCCGGGCGACAAGATCGGGCTGGTCGGGCGCAACGGTGCCGGCAAGACCACGCTGACCCGCATCCTCGGCGGGGGAGGGGTTGCCGGCGTCCGGCGGCGGTCACCCGCACCGGTCAACTCGGCTACCTGCCGCAGGACCCGCGCGACGGTGACCTCAACGTCACCGCCCGCGACCGGATCCTGTCGGCCCGCAGCCTCGACCGCGTGACCGCCCGCATGCGGGCCCTCGAAGTGCACGATGAGCACCACCACCGGCCACGAGCGTGACGACGCGATGTCGACTACGCGCGCGCCGAGGCGCAGTTCGTCGCGGCCGGTGGTTACGCGGCCGAGGGCGACGCGGCGCGGATCGCGGCGAACCTGGGGCTGCCCGACCGGGTGATGACCGAGCCGCTGCGGCACCTCTCCGGTGGCCAGCGGCGCCGGGTCGAACTGGCGCGGATCCTGTTCTCGGGGGCCGACACCCTGCTGCTCGACGAACCCACCAACCACCTGGACGCCGACTCGATCACCTGGCTGCGCGGCTTCCTCCAGGGTTACGGCGGCGGGGTGCTGATGATCAGCCACGACACCGAACTGCTCGACGCGACCGTCAACAAGGTGTTCCATCTCGACGCGAACCGGGCCGAACTCGACGTCTACTCGATGAGCTGGAAGCTGTATCTCGCCCAGCGGGAGCAGGACGAGAAGCGGCGCAAGCGGGAGCGGCTCAACGCCGAGCGGAAGGCCGACACGCTGATGGCCCAGGCCGACAAGATGCGCGCCAAGGCGACCAAGGCCACCGCGGCGCAGAACATGGCCAGGCGGGCCGAGCGGCTGCTCGCCGGCGTCGAAGGGCGAGCGGGCCTCCGACAGGGTGGCGCGGATCCGTTTCCCCGATCCGGCCCCGTGCGGCAAGACGCCGCTCATGGCGCACGACCTGTCGAAGACCTATGGGTCGCTCGAGGTGTTCACCGGCGTCGATCTGGCCATCGACCGCGGCTCACGGGTGGTCGTGCTCGGTCTCAACGGTGCCGGCAAGACGACGATGTTGCGGCTGCTCGCGGGGGTCGAGGAGGCCGACACCGGCGAGGTGGTCGCCGGGCACGGGTTGAAGCTCGGGTACTTCGCCCAGGAACACGACATGCTCGACCTCACCCAGAGCGTGCTCGAGAACATGACGTCGGCGGCGCCGGCGCTGTCGGCGACCGACTGCCGCAAGGTGCTCGGCGGCTTCCTGTTCACCGGCGACGACGTCGACAAGCCCG
Source organism: uncultured Actinomycetota bacterium (assembly GCA_963798885.1). Lineage (GTDB taxonomy): Bacteria > Actinomycetota > Actinomycetes > Propionibacteriales > Propionibacteriaceae > JAJYQH01. The sequence goes on from CAWCUX010000002.1 coordinate 443,333, forward strand.
CCCGGGTGCTGTCCGGCGGGGAGAAGACGCGGCTCGCGCTGGCCACGCTGGTCGTGTCCTCGGCGAACGTGCTACTGCTCGACGAACCGACGAACAACCTCGACCCGGCGTCCCGTGAGGAGGTGCTCGCGGCGCTCAACACGTTCAAGGGTGCCGTGATCCTCGTCACCCACGACGAGGGGGCGGTGCACGCCCTCAACCCCGACCGGGTGCTGCTGCTGCCCGACGGCGTCGAAGATCTCTGGTCGCCCGACTACGCGGAGCTCATCTCCCTGGCCTGAGCGGCGCCGCGCGTCAGGGAGCGGGCGGACGCCGGAACGTCGAGACCTGCACGTCGAGCGTCACCCGCAGCCGCCCCTGGGCGGCGGCGTGGTCGTGGAATGCGTTGGGACCCATCGTGACCAGGTCGTCGACCTCGGACGCCGCGAGGTCGAGCCCCAGGCCGATGCGGCGGGTGGCCACGGGCTCGAACGCCGCGGCCAGTGCGCGCCGTACCGCCTCCAGCTTGTCGTCGTGGATGCCGATGAGCCCGAGGGTTTCACGCGCCTCGGCCAGGTGACCGGGGTTGGGGGTTACCACGACCAGCAGGCCGCCGGGGGCGAGCACCCGCGCGAACTCCGTGGGGTTGCGGGGTGCGAAGACGCACAGCACCGCGTCGGCGGCGGACGACCGCACCGGCAGCGCTAGCCACGTGTCGGCGACCACGGCCCCCATTCGCGGGTGGGCGCGGGCGGCGCGCCGGGCGGCGGGGGCGGAGACGTCGACGACCAGCCCCACCGCGTCGGGGGTGGCGTCCAGCGCCCGGGCGAGGTGGTGGCCGGTGCCGCCGCCCGCGTCGACGATCCGCCGGGCCCCCGCCACGCTCGCGGTGACGGCCTCCGAGATCGGGTCGTAGTGTCCGGCGGCCAGGAACCGGTCGCGGGCCGCGACCATGTCGGCGGTGTCGGCGTTGCGTGGTGCGGCACGGCCGAGCAGGTTGACGTAGCCCTGGCGGGCCACGTCGAAGCCGTGCCCCGCCGGGCACCGCAGCGAACCGGCGTCGGGGGTCAGGGGCGCCGCGCAGACGGGGCAGGCGAGCATGCCGACGACACCGAGCAGGCCCGGCGGTGGTGTGGCCATGGGGTGAGCGGGCGTCGGGGCCGGTCAGATCGGGGCACAGTCGGGCCGCCGTCGACCCTGGCGGTGCGCGCCGTGTCAGTCGGTGCGAGCTGCATGGGAGTCCTCCTGGTCGGGGGCAGGGGCCCCGGGGGCCCGGGCCGGGGGCCCGTTCTGGGCCGCGCGGGCGGCCTTGAGCCGGGCCTTGCGCCGATCGCGGATGTCGCCGCGGATCATCACGACGACGCCCACCACCGCCATCAGTGTGAACATGAACCACTGGATCGCGTACGAGAAGTAGGGGCCGCTGCCCAGGTGGGGCAGCCCGAGGGGGATGAGTCCGCCGGACTGGGCCGGGGTCGAACTGATGAGTTGGAGATAGCCGTCGACGACCGGATAGGGCAGTTGCGCCGCGATCGCCGGGGCGTTGATGAGGCGCATGCGGTGGTTGACCGGGGTGATCTGGGTCGACGTGCCCTTCTCGTCGCGCCGCACGTATCCCACGACCGTGACCGTGCCCGCAGGCGGGTCGGGCAGCACGGTGGGATCGTTCTGCCCGTGCGGGCGCGGCAACAACCCGCGGTCGACGAGCACGGTCATCCCGTTCGTCGCGCGCAGGGGGGTGACGATCTCGGTGCCCGGCTGGGAGTTGAGGCTGCGCTCCATCGCCTGGAACTGGTGGGCGGCGTCGTAGCGGCCGGTCACGGAGATCCGCTGCCACTGTTCCGAGTCGGCCACCGTGTGGTCGGGCCCGAAGACGCCGGGGAACTGTCGCACCGGCAGCACCTGGTTCGTGCGCACCATCGCGTTGTAGGCGTTGCGGGCCTTGGACTTGTGCCACTGCCACTCGCCGAGGCGCACGAACAGGGTGCCCATCAGCGCCACGAAGACCACCAGGCCGATCCAGCGAAGCCACAGTCGTCTCACGCCGCCGACCCTACCCGGTGGGGACGCTGCCAGGGCACCGCTCAATCGTCCGTATCGTCGACCACTTCGCCCCGGATCACGCTCCGGTCGGTGATCGCCTTGCGGGGAGCCTCGTCGCCGTCGTCGGGCGGGGTGGTGTCGTCGACCACCACGCCACGGCGGTCGGCGGCGTTGCCGAGCACCACCGCGATGGTGGGCAGGATCGCGGCGCCCACGAGGAACGCCCACCGCCACACGCCCGGGGTGAGCCACAGCCCGACGAAGCAGGCGGTGCGGATCGACATCGTGATGAGGTAGCGCTTCTGCCGCCGGGCCATGTCTTCGGAATGGCTCAGCGCGGCATGGGTGATCACCACCGGCTCTCCCGATGGTGATGCCACTCGACGGTCCAGCGCTGTCACGGGTCCACCTTAGTTCGCGACCGGCGGGCACGGTGGCCGTCGAACCGCCGCCGCCACGGCCCGGCGAGGCGCTGGTCGGCCTCGTCCGCCTGTGGCGGGCTCTGCTCCGCGGGGCCGGAATCCGGTAGTTTCGGGCGGGTGAGCACTTCAGCAGACAATTCCGCGGGGCCGGTCCCCGGCACCGAGGTTCCCGGCCGCGTCGCCCTGGTCACGGGGGCGAGCCGCGGAATCGGACGCGGGATCGCGGCCTTCCTGCAGTCCGCGGGCTACCGGGTCGCCGGCGTCCACCGCAGCGGCGATGTGCCCGACGGGGTGCTCGGGGTGACCTGCGACATCACCGATCCCGAGCAGGTCGAGGCCGCCTTCGCGACCGTCGAGCAGCAGCTCGGACCCGTCGAGATCCTCGTGGCCAACGCCGGCATCACCCGCGACAACCTGCTGATGCGGATGAGCGACGACGAGTGGTCGGCGGTCATCGACACCAACCTCACCGCGACCTTCCGGCTGATCAAGCGCGCCACCCGCACCATGATGCGCAAGCGGTTCGGGCGGATCGTGCTCGTCGGGTCGGTCGTTGGCCTGCTCGGATCGCCCGGTCAGGTGAACTATGCGGCGTCCAAGGCGGGCCTGGTCGGTATCGCCCGCAGCGTCGCCCGCGAACTCGGCGGACGCGGCATCACCTGCAACGTCGTCGCGCCCGGGTTCATCGAGACCGACATGACCGCGGTGCTGCCCGACGACACCATCGCGGGCTATCGGCAGCGCGTCCCCGCCGGACGCCTCGGCAGCGTCGACGACGTCGCGGCCGCCGTCGGCTTTCTCGCCGGTGACGAGGCCGGCTACGTCACCGGGGCCGTGATCCCGGTCGACGGCGGCCTCGGCATGGGACACTGACCAGCGCGACCCCACGCACGACAGGAGCCACACATGGGAATTCTTGAGGGCAAGTCGATCCTGGTCACCGGTGTGACCATGAACACCTCCATCGCCTACGAGGTGGCCCGGGTCGCCCAGGCCGAGGGCGCCACCGTCGTGGTGTCGAACTTCGGTCGCGCGCTGAACCTCACCAAGCGGATCGTGCAGCGGCTCGACCCGGTGCCACCGGTGATCGAACTCGACGTCACCGACGCCGATCACCTGGCCGGGCTGACGGAGCAGTTGAGCCAGCACGTCGACCAGCTCGACGGCATCGTCCACTCGATCGCCTACGCCAACCCCGAGACCGCGCTCGGCGGCAACTTCCTGACCACCGGGTGGGACGACGTCGCGACCTCGCTGCAGGTGTCCGCCTACTCGCTCGTCAGCCTCACCACCGCCTGCCAACCGATGTTCGGCGACACCGCCTCCGTCGTGGGGCTGACGTTCGACGCCAGCGTCTCCTGGCCCGCCTACGACTGGATGGGCGTGTCCAAGGCGGCCCTCGAGTCGGCCAGCCGTTACCTCGCGCGCTATCTCGGGGCCTCGGGTGTGCGCAGCAACCTCGTGGCCGCCGGCCCCCTCGAGACCATCGCGAAGAAGGCCATCCCCGGGGCCAACACCTTCAACGACGTGTGGGCCGAGCGGGCGCCCCTCGGATGGTCGCCCACCGACATGGAGCCCACCGCGAAGGCCGTCGTCGCGCTGCTCAGCGACTTCTTCCCGATGACCAGCGGGGAGATCATCCACGTCGACGGCGGCCTGCACTCCACCGGCGCCTGACCGGAGTCCGGTCGCTCACTCGACCAGGGCGTGCGACGGCCACGACACCGCCGAACTGATCGCCCGACGGGCCACCCGCCCGAGAGGACGCAGCACCCGCTCGCGGGTGAGCACCTGGTGCGACATCGTCGCGGCCGCCGAGTCGTCGAGTCCCGCGGCGCTGGCCCTGGCCACCAGCCAGGCCCGTTCGAGCAGTGTCTGGGACACCGGAGGGTAGCCCCCGCCCAGGTCGGGTGCGCCGTGCCGGGGCGCCGGCCCGGTGACCGTCGAGCCGGTGAGCGCGCCGGTGGCCTCGGTGATCGCGGTCGCCAGCGCCCGCGCGGCCTGACCGGGGTCGTCGGGGAGCAGGGGGCGTTCGCAGGCGAGCAGCGTCCACTGAACGCCGTGACCGACTTCGTCGCAGACCCAGCCGACACCGCCCTCGTGATGCACGACGATCGCGCCGTGCTCGAGCGCCCGCCGGTTGGTGTCCAACGGCCCCCGCAGCCCACCCAGGTCACCCTCGGCGGGCACCACCAGGGCCCAGGGCCCGCCCAGCCGGGCCACCCGGGCCAACGCGACCCGCAGCCCGACCGCTCCGTCGGCGTCGAGGGCCAACAGGTCCGTCTCGTCGGACACGTGATGGGGACGCCCGTCGGACCGCAGCCGGTGCTCGGCCTCGGGGGCGCTGATCAGGCCGGCCGCCATCCGGTTGAGGGTCGTCGCGAGCCGCAGCGGGAGCTGGAGCCGGGTGAGCGGGTCGGGTGTGCTGTCGTCGGCGGGGTTCACCCCTCCAGATTGGCACGCGACAACGCGCCTGGCGGGCCTCGGGATCGGGGGGCACGGTAGGTTTGACCCATGGTGGCAGTGATCGAACTCGACGGCGTGGCGGTTCAGCGTGGCCAGTCCCTCCTGCTGCAGGACATCACCTGGCTGGTCTCCGAGTCCGACCGCTGGGTCGTGATCGGCCCCAACGGTGCCGGCAAGACCACCCTGCTCTCGATCCTCGCGGCCCAGATGCACCCCACCACAGGTCGCGCCGCGCTGCTCGGGGAGCAATTGGGTCTGGTCGACGTGTTCGAGTTGCGCCCGCGCATCGGTGTCACCTCGGCGGCGATCGCCGACCGGATCCCCCGCAGCGAATCGGTGCGTGACGTCGTCGTCAGCGCCTCGTACTCGGTGCTCGGACGCTGGCGTGAAGATTACGACCCGGTCGACTACGCCCGCGCCGGGGAGTTGATGGCCCAACTGCGGGTCGACCACCTCGCCGAGCGCACGTTCGGCACGCTGAGCGAGGGGGAGCGCAAGCGGGTGCAGATCGCCCGCGCGCTGATGACCGACCCGGAGTTGCTGCTGCTCGACGAACCCGCCGCCGGGCTCGACCTCACGGGCCGCGAGGCGCTCGTCGGCACCTTGAGCGACCTGTGCACCGACGCGTACGCCCCCGCGACGGTGCTGGTCACCCACCACATCGAAGAGATCCCCGAAGGGATCACGCACGCCCTGTTACTGCGGCAGGGCCGGGTCGTGAGCGCCGGGCCGATCGACGAGGTGCTCACCGACGAAGCACTGAGCCACACCTTCGATCTGCCCCTGAGCATCACCCGGGTCGACGGACGCTGGTCCGCCCGCGCGAAGCGCCCACCCCGCGCAGCCGAAGGCGGCTGACATGTCCGCCGTCCCGCTGGAAACCCTGCCCGAGTGGTTCGGGAACCACCTGTGGGCGATCTGGACCTTCGCGGGCCTGGCCCTGGCCGGGGCCGAGATGCTCACGCTCGACCTCACCCTGCTCATGATGTCGAGCGGCGCCTTCGCCGGGGCCATCACCGCCCTGATCTTTCCGGGGGCGTTCGCCGTGCAGGCCATCGTCGCCTCCGCCGTGGCGCTGGTGAGCCTGTTCGTCCTTCGTCCCATGCTGCTCGAGCGTGTCCGCTCGGCCCCCGGCTACCGCAACTCGATCGAGCAACTCGTCGGCAGCCACGCCATCGCCAAGGGGCCGATCAGCCACGTCTCGGGTGAGGTGTTGGTCAACGGCGACACGTGGTCGGCGCGCACGGTCGATTCCCACACGTGGATCCCCGATGGCGCGGTCGTCGACGTCTACGAGGTCGACGGCACCCACCTCATCGTCCAGGCGGCCGACCCCGCCGATCGCCAACTGCCACCACCGAAGGTCTGACCTTCACCCCACCCACAACCACAGGAGGTCTGCATGACCTGGGGAATCATTCTTCCGATCCTGCTCGTCGCGCTCGTCGTCATCGCCTTGTCGATGGCGGTCAAGATCGTCAAGCAACAGCGCGTCGCGGTCGTCGAGCGACTCGGCAAGTTCCGCCGCACCCTGCAACCCGGGCCGCACCTGCTGATCCCGATGATCGACAGCGTCCGGCTGCTTCTCGACATGCGCGAGGAGGTTGTGCCCTTCCCGCCGCAGGGCGTGATCACCGAGGACAACCTCATGGTGAACATCGACTCGGTCATCTACTTCCAGATCGTCGATCCGGTGCGGGCGGCCTACGAGGCGCAGAACTACCGCGGGGCGATCGAACAACTCACCATGACCACGCTGCGGAACATCATCGGCGGTATGGACCTCGAGGCCGCGCTGACCAGCCGTGAGGAGATCAACGCGAAGCTCCGGGCCGTCCTCGACGACGCCACCGGCAAGTGGGGCATCAAGGTCAACCGGGTCGAGTTGAGGGCCATCGAGCCGCCGGCAACGATCCGCGACGCCATGGAGAAGGGCGCGCGGGCCGAGCGGGACAAGAGGGCGGCCATCCTGATCGCCGAGGGCCAGCGGCAGTCGCAGATCCTGTCCGCCGGTGGTGAGCGTGAATCGGCCATCCTCCGGGCCCAGGGCGAGCGCGAGGCCCAGGTGCTGCGGGCGCAGGCCGATCGCCAGGCACGGATGCTGCGGGCCGAAGGTGAGGCGCAGGCCATCACCACGGTGTTCAGCGCGATCCACGCCGGGCAACCCGACCAGGCACTGCTCAGTTACCAGTACCTGCAGATGCTGCCGACCCTCGCCAAGGGCGAGGCCAACAAGATGTGGATCATCCCGTCCGAGCTCACCGACGCGCTGAAGGGCCTCGGCAAGGCGTTCAACAGCGACGAGGTCGTCGAGGGCCGGTTCCCGAGCGCCACGGGTCAGTTCTCGGCTCCGAAGAAGATCGACGTGATGGCCGAGATCGACAGGCAGACGGCCGAGGAGCGGCAGCGCTCCGACGCCACCGTGCAGCAGGTGATCGACCAGGCCGAGCAGCTGGCGGCGCCCTCCCCGTTGCGTCGCAGCGGCCAGCACGCGCAGGTGCAGCGCGCCACCGGGGAACGGGAGGTAGCGGGTTCCGCGGCGCCGAATCAGCTGCGAGCCTTCGACGCCGACACCCAGCAGCCGTCGCAGCCGGCGCAGTCCGTCGAGGCACAGCAGCCGGCCGAGGCTCAGCAGCCGGCCGATCAGCAGGGCGACGAGTGATCGGTTGAGGCCTCAGCCGAGGTTCGTCTGCGCCGCCGGTAGGCCCTGCCTCCGGCGGCGTTCGGCGTCCTCGGACTGCCGCGCGTAGTGGCCCGCGATGCTGCCGCAGGCCATCAGCTGCGACTGGTGGAACACCATGAGGGGCAGCACGATGAGTCCGACCGGTGATCCGGCGAACAACACGGTCGCCATCGGCAGGCCGGTGGCCAGGCTCTTCTTCGTGCCGCAGAACTGGATCGCGATCCGATCGGCGCGGTTGAAGCCGAGCCGCCCCGCCACCGTCCAGGTGAACCAGAGCATGAACGCGAGCATCACCAGCACCACCAGCAGCACGATGGCCAGCGAGCCGATGTCGATGCTCGACCAGATGTTTTCGCGCATGCCCGCCGAGAACGCCGAGTAGACCACCAGCACGATCGAGCCCTGGTCGACGAACTTCAGCGGTTTGCGGTGCTCGACGACGAACCGGGAGGTGAGCGGGCGCGACAACTGGCCGAGGATGAACGGCACCAGCAGTTGCAGCACGATGTCGGCGATGGCGCTCGCCTGGATGTGCAGGCCCCCGGCGGTCGGCAGCAGCAGGAGCACCAGCAGCGGTGTGATGAACACGCCGATGAGGTTCGAGAACGACGCCGAGACGATCGCGCCCGCGACGTTGCCCCGGGCGATCGAGGTGAAGTTCACCGAGCTCTGCACCGTCGACGGGACGAGCGTGACGTAGAGCAGCCCGGCGTACAGGTCGGGGCTGATCAGGTGGCTGAGCACCGGGTGCAGAGCCACGCCGATGATCGGGAACACCAGGAACGTGAACGAGAGGATCAACCCGTGCAGTCGCCAGTGGCGCACGCCTTCGACCGCTTCCTTGGGTTCGAGGCGGGCGCCGTAAAGGAAGAACAGCAAGCCGATGACGATCTTCGTGAGCCAGGAGAACACCTCGACCCCACCACCCCTGGCCGGGATGATCGAGGCGATGACGGCGGAGGTGATGATCGCGAGCAGGAACCGGTCGACGCGGATCCGCTGCAGCCAACGGGGAGCACTCACCCGCCGCACTCTATCCGGCGCTCCGGGCAGGACGCCCTCCCGGGAGGGTCGCGGTACGGTCGGGCGGTGAGCCGCTTCATCGAGGTGTCCGAACCGAGCGACCCGAGGCTCGCCGACTACGTGTCGCTGCGTGACAGTCGGCTGCGTACGTCACTGGAGGCGTCCGAGGGATTGTTCATCGCCGAGGGCGAGAAGATCATCCGGCGGGCGATCGAGGCCGGCTACCGGCCCCGGTCGTTGATGCTGGCTCCGCGGTGGCTGCCGGGGCTGAACGACCTGCTCGTCGCGGTCGACGTGCCCGTCTACGTCGTGCCCGAGGCGTTGGCCGAACAGGTGACGGGATTCCACGTGCACCGGGGCGCGCTGGCCTCGATGCAGCGCCGCGCGCAGCACCGCGTCGACGATCTGCTCGGGCTCGACCGGCTGGTGGTGTGCGAGGACATCGTCGACCATGCGAACCTCGGGGCGATCGTCCGCAACGCGGCGGGGCTGGGTTTCGGCGGGGTGCTGATCTCGGCGCGATCGGCCGACCCGTTCTACCGGCGGGCGATCAAGGCGTCCATGGGCACCGTGTTCGCCATGCCATGGGCCCGGCTGGACCTCGGGCAGGGGCCGGAGTTGCTGCGGGCCGCCGGCTTCGAGGTGGTCGCCGCGATGCTCGGCCCACACGCCGTCGATCTCGCCGACTATGCGGCGCGGGTGCGTCGGCGTCCGCGTCGGATCGCCCTCCTGGTGGGCAGCGAGGGTCCTGGGCTCAGTGACGACTGGCTCGCCGCGGCGGATGTGCATCTCACGATCCCGATGGCTCGCGGCGTCGACTCGCTCAACGTCGCCGCGGCCACGGCGATCCTGTGTCACACGCTGGCGGCGTGTTCCTCCTCCTGACGACCCTTCGGGGTCACCGGCCAGTCGGCGGGGTAGAAGTGCGCGACCGATTCCTTCTGCTGGTCGAGCAGCCGCCGTGACCGGCCGGACAGGCGGTCGCCGAACACCACCCCGTTGAGGTGGTCGGTCTCGTGCTGGAAGCAGCGCGCCAGGTAACCCGTGCCGTGCAGTTCGATCGGCTCGCCGGTCACGTCGAGGCCGCGGCAGGTGACGGTGTCGGGGCGGGCGAGCGGCTGGTAGGCCCCCGGCCAGCTGAGGCATCCCTCGTCGGTGGTCTCCAACACCCGGTTGCGCCCGGTGGGCAACTCCACGTCGGGGTTACAGACGATCCCGCGGTGGATCACCTGGTCGTCGTCGGGGCAGTCGTAGACGAACACGGCGAGGTCGACGCCGATCTGTGGTGCCGCCAACCCCACCCCGTTGGCCGCCTCCATGGTGGCGAACATGTCGCGCACCAGGTCGCGCAACGCGTCGTCGAAGCTCTCGACAGGGCGGGTGACGACGTGCATGACGTCGTCGTCCCAGCGGACGACGGGACGAACCCGTCCCCCTTCGGCCAGACCGAAGGAGTGGTCGTTGGCGGGCTTGACGTACTGGCTCATCTGCTACCTGTCCTGTGTCGGGTTCCCTCGGGTGCGTGCGTGCGGCGGGTGCCGCGCCGCACGGGGCGCTCAGCGGATCGGCAGGCCGACGGTGCGCCCGAGCGTCTCGTAGGGGTCGAGCGTGCGGCCGGTACCACTGGTCGGGTCGAAATCGTAGACCGCGCGGCCCTCGATGAACACCTGCTCGGCGCGGCTCATGACATCGAGCGGGTCACCGCTCCACAGCACGAGGTCGGCGTCCTTGCCCACCTCGATCGAGCCGACCCGGTCGTCGAGGCCCAGGATCCGGGCCGGGTTGATGGTGATCGACTCCAACGCCGTGACGGGGTCGAGGCCCTCCTTGACCGCCAGGCTCGCCTGGTGCACGAGGAAGTTGATCGGCACGACGGGCGCGTCGGTGGTGATCGCGATGACGACGCCGGCGCGGGCCAGCCGGCCCGGGTTGCTGATCGAGCGGTTCTCGAGCTCCTGCTTCGACCGTGAGGTGAACAGCGGTCCGATGATCACCGGAATCTGCTTGTCGGCGAGCACGTCGGCGATGAGATGCGCCTCTGTTCCGTGGTTGACGACCAGGCGGTAGCCGAACTCCTCCGACAGGCGGACGGCGGTGGCGATGTCGTCGACCCGGTGGCAGTGCTGGCACCAGGGGATGGTGCCGTCGAGGACGAGGCCGAGCGCCTCATGGGTGAGGTTCCGGTCGGCGTACTTGTGCTCCTGATCGGCCTGGCGCACCCGCTCCCGGTAATTGACCGCCTCGACGAACGCCTCGCGGATCTGTGAAGCGACCGCCTGGCGGGTCTTGGGCGGACGCTTCTGGTTGTTCCAGTTGTAGTTCTTCGGGTTCTCGCCGAGAGCCGACTTCATGCTGCACGGCTGACGGATGACCATCTCGTCGACGATGCGTCCCCACGTCTTGATCGCGACGGTCTGGCCGCCGATGGGGTTCGCCGATCCGGGCTTCACGACGATCGACGTGACGCCCCCCGAGAGGGCATCGCGGAATCCCTCGTCGGTGGGGTGAATGGCGTCGAGCGCACGGAACTTGGCTCCGTTCGACTCACCGCCCTCGTTCGTGTCGTCGCCGGCCCACCCGTGCGATTCCTCGTGGATGCCGACATGGCCGTGGGCCTCGACGAAACCCGGTAGCAGCCAGCGGCCGGCCACATCGACCACCGTGACTCCGCCGGGGTCGTCGCCGTATTGCCCGGCCAGCCCGGTGCCGAGGGCGGCGACCCGCCCCGACCTGACCAGTACGTCGCCGTCGAAGGCCGTCCCCGTCACGGGCACGACGTGGGCATTCGTGAACAGGACATCGCTCGGGGGGGTGGAGGGCGTCATGCGAACCAACCTAGTACGAGGCACCGGGGCGCTCGCAGCCCCACCCCACCCCGGGAACGCCCTGGTTCCGGCAGGCGCGTCGGGCCCGCATCGTGCCAACCGGCTCGTAGGGTCTGGTCATGAGCGGCGACCAGAGTCTCAACGGGTCGGGGCCCGCCTTGGCCGGCGTCCCGCGGGTGTTCGTCGGGCGCTACACCGACGCCGACGGCGGGTCGGGCATCCAGCGGTTCCTCCTCGAGCGAGGCTCGCTGGTCGTCGACGCGACACTCGACCTGCCATCGCCCAGTTGGGTCACGCGGGTGGGCGGGCGCGTCGCCGCCGTCAGTGAACTGGCCGACAGCCGGCTGTCGCTGGTCGAGGCCGGGCCCGAGGGGCTCGAGGTCACCTCGTCGATCGAGACGGGAGGCTCGGACGCCTGCCACGTCGCCGCCTCCCCCGACGGTGGGCATCTCGCGGTGGCGCACTACACGTCGGGGTCGGTGCTCGTGGTCGGCCATCGCGCCGACGTGGGCTTGGTCGGAGGACGGCATCTCCTCGTCTTCGACGGCCACGGCCCCGACCCCGAGCGTCAGCAGTCGCCCCACGCCCACCAGATCACCTGGGTCGACGGCGCGACGCTGCTCGTGAGCGACCTCGGCAGTGATCTGATCCGGACGGTGAGGCTGGCCGCTGACGGCTCGCCGGTCGAGGACACGCCGATCGCGCTTCCGGCCGGGTTCGGTCCCCGACATCTCGTGCTGCGCGGTGACGACCTCGCGGTCGTCGGAGAACTGAGCGGTGAGGTGATCGCCCTGCGTCGCACCGGTGGTAGCTGGACTCTCACGGGCCGGATGGGCACCACGTCGACCGGACGCCCCGTGCAACCGTCGGGGCTCATCGCGCAGGGAGAAGGTCTCGTGGTGGCCAACAGGCTCACCGACACACTGGCGTTCCTGCGCTGGTCGCCCGACGGATCGTTGAGTTTCGTCGCGGAACATCCGTGCGGGGGCGCGATGCCTCGCGACATCGCCCTCGGGCACGGACTGCTGTGGGTGGCCCTCCAAGGCAGTGGCGAGGTCGTCGCCTTCACACTTTCGGCCGCCGGCCCCGTCGAGGCGCTCCGGTGCCCGGTCGAGGGTGCGGCACGGGTGCTGCCGTGACCGGCGGCCGGAAACCGGCGCCCCTGTGTGGCGAGGGTGACGGTGCCGAGCCCGGGGATGCCCGTGGCGCGGGTCTGATGGCCGTGGCGGGGGGCGAAGGGGTTGGTGCCCACGAGGGTGTCGTGCCTGTGGACGACGGGCCTCCGGACCAGCGGTTGAGCGCGCAGAGTCGCGCGGTGATCGGCCAGTTCGTGGAGTACCTGCGGCTCGAGCGTGGTCACTCCGCGCACACCGTTCGCGCCTATGCCTCCGACCTGAGCGACCTGTTCGCCCATACGGAGCACCTGGGCCGCGACCTGCAGGACGTCACCCTTCGTGACCTGCGTAGTTGGTTGGCGGCCATGCAGGCGAGGGGGTCCGCGAGCGCGACTCTGCAGCGCCGTTCCGCGTCGGCGCGGGTGTTCTTCGCCTGGCTGGCTGAGCAGGGGATGATCGGTCGTGATCCGGCGGCCGAGCTGAAGTCGCCCCGGGTGAGCCGACGGCTCCCGAGGTCGCTGTCGAGCGGCGAGGCGGCCGAGATGCTCGCGGCGGCGATCGTCCGTGCGGGGGAGACGGACGGCGCGGCTGCCGAGCGCGACGTGGCGATCCTCGAAATGCTCTACGGGTCGGGGCTGCGGGTGAGCGAACTGTGCGGGCTCGATCTCGGCGACATCGATCGCCACGCCCGGGTGGTGAGCGTGCTCGGTAAGGGGGACAAGCAGCGCACCGTGCCGGTGAGCCCTGCCGCGGTGGTCGCCGTCGACCGCTGGGCGTCGCGGCGCCGGAGTGGCTGGGCCGGCTTCGGATGCGGCGCTGTTCCTCGGACGCCGGGGTGGCCGGATCGACCCCCGGGTCGTACGGCGCGTGGTGCACGAGGCGTTGCAGGCGGTTCCTGAGGCGCCCGACCAGGGTCCGCACGGCCTTCGCCACGCCATGGCCACGCATCTGCTCGAGGGCGGCGCCGATCTGCGCAGCGTGCAGGAGATGCTCGGCCATGCGTCGCTGGCGACCACGCAGATCTACACGCATGTGACCACTGAGCGGCTGCGGTCGGCCTTCCGCCAGGCACATCCAAGGGCCTGAGCGGCTCTGGCCGTCGCACCCGGGCGCCTGGCGATCGGCGACCCTGCGCGACTCGAACGATTCGGCGGCGACGCCGCGGGCGATGCCTGCCCGCCGACCACGGTGTCGAGCACAGCTTGCAGCACCTGGTCGAGCGACCCCGGCCCCTTCCCGTCGGGCGATTCAGGTGGCTCGTCTCCGAGTGATCCACCCGGAGGCCCGGGCGGGGCGGGCGGCAGATCGAGAGGGCGCGGATCGCTCGGCAACAGTCGCACGGACGCCGCGAGCCATCCGAGCGGGTCGACGTAGGAGCCGCCGAGGCGAACACCCCAGTGGATGCAGAGTGCATCGCAATGGCCTCCCCGCCCCGCCCACCCGATCACCTGGCCGGCCCGAACCACCTGGCCCGGCCGGACCGCCGCGACGATGGGCTCGAAACTGCTCAGCACCTCGCGTGGCCCGTCGGCCGTGTGTCGAAGGCTGATCACCGGACGGTCGACCACGGTGCCCGCGAAACTCACCACCCCGTCGGCGGGTGCGCGAACCGGTGTTCCCGGGGACGCCAACAGGTCGACCCCCCGGTGCCCGGCCCGCCACGGTGCGACAGGTCCGTCGAAGGGTGAAACGACCCCCGACGAGAGGGGTCGCACGGTGAACGAGGCGCCCTCGGCCCTCGCGGGTGACGGCGCGAGGGCGAGCAACATCGCCAAGGGCAGCATCAACAGCCGGACGCCGTAGCCCGGGGCCTTGCCACGGGCGGTCGTGACGTTGGCACCGGGTTCCGGGGTGGTGTTGTGGGCGGTCGTGAGGTTGGCACCGGGTTCCGGGGTGGTGTTGTGGGCGGTCGTGACGTTGGCGTTGAGTTCGGGGGCAGTGCCGCGGGCCCTGTCGACCTTGCTGTCACATTCCACGACCTCGAGAGCCCATCTTGAGACTCTGCTTCCACGCCTCAGGATCTCGCTCTGAGTCCTCAAAGCCCGGCTGCTGCCTCGCCCAGTCGCCGGCTGAACGCTGCGGGCCGGGTGCTGGCTAGATGCCCCCGCCACGGCGGCTACGACTGCGGGGTTCGGGGATGCATGTCGGGGTTCGAGGGCCCTGCCTGAGAGGCGCTGGATCCCCAGGCGCAGGTTCCGGATGGCAGCTGCGGGATGAACACCATCTCGAAGTGCGGCGGGCAGGGAAGCGCGAGCAGGGTTGGTCGTCACGCCCGGATTGTCTGGATATCTGAGCGGTGTCCGGCTCCCAGCCAGTGGGCGTGTGCACAATCGGCCAGAAGTCGGCCACCTGTGGACGCAACTCGTGGGGAGTCGACCACGTGTGCACACGACCCGTCTGAATAACCACATCGCCCGCGGACGGAGCCGTCGTCGGTTCGGCACCGCCAAGCCACTGGCCCCAGATCTCGGCGCAAGCACTTCCATGCCCGAGCGCCTCCCGCCAGCGACGTGACTGGCGGCGGCGTACGACCTGACATGTGCGGCGTACGACCTGGCATGTGCGGCGTACGACCTGGTGGTCTTGGGGCGTCAACTCGTACGCCGCCAGACAATTCGTACGCCGGGCAGCTGTCGTCGCCCGTCGCCTGTCGTCGTCCCAGCTCGCCCGTCGTCGCCCGTCGCCCGTCCCAGCTCGCCCGGCGTCCCCGCCCACTGCTCCCGTTTTGCCGACGCGAGCCGTGGCGCCGTAAGATGACGAGGCGGTCCGGACTGGATCCGGCCGACTACGCGTGCATCGCGCGTCGAAATTCCTGGAACCCGTCCCGGATCCAGGGATGACGACCCGTCGCTCCAAGGTCCCGCTCCTCGGCGGGTGGCTCGATGGGGATGCACCAGGTGATCGCGAAAGGCTCGCGGTCGAGAACCGAACATCCGGGCGCCCGTGCGCCCGCGGAAGGGACCATCATGGCCGTCGTCACCACGCGCCAGCTGCTCGAGAGCGGTGTCCACTTCGGGCACCAGACCCGCCGCTGGAACCCGAAGATGAAGCGCTACATCTTCACCGAGCGCAATGGCATCTACATCATCGACCTGCAGCAGTCGCTCACCTACATCGACAAGGCCTACGGCTTCGTCAAGCAGACCGTGGCCCGTGGCGGCCAGGTGCTGTTCGTGGGCACCAAGAAGCAGGCGCAGGAAGCGATCGCCGAGCAGGCGTCCCGCGTCGGAATGCCGTTCGTGAACCAGCGCTGGTTGGGTGGCATGCTCACCAACTACCAGACCGTGATCAAGCGGGTGCAGCGGCTCAAGGAACTCGAGGCCATGGACCTCGACGACACTGCCGCGAGTGGCCTCACCAAGAAGGAGCTGCTCGGTCTCAAGCGCGAGAAGGACAAGCTCGCCAAGACCCTGGGTGGCATCCGTGACATGGCCCGCGTGCCGCAGGCCGTGTGGATCGTCGACACCAACAAGGAGCACCTCGCCGTCGACGAGGCTCGCAAGCTGCACATCCCGGTGATCGCGATCCTCGACACGAACTGCGATCCCGACCTCGTCGACTTCGCGATCCCCGGCAACGACGACGCGATCCGTTCGGTCGCCCTGCTCACCCGCATCATCGCCGACGCCGCCGCCGACGGGCTCATGAGCCGCTCCGGGCAGACGGCCGAGACGGGCGCCGAGTCCGAGCCGATGCCCGACTGGGAGCGCGAGCTGCTCGCGGGCGGTCAGGACGAGTCCGCCGCCACGAAGTCCGCCGACGCGCAGGCCGAAGCCGCCGAGCCGGTTGCCGAGGCCACCGAGGCCGCGCCCGAGCCGGCCGCTGAGACGGTCGCCGCGCCCGAGCCGGCCGCCGAGACCGTGGCAGTGGCTGAGCCGGCCGCCGAGGCCGTGGCCGACTCGGGTGAGACGACCGCCGAGTGACCTCCAACGTCGCCCACGCGACGTGCCCAACGAACGAAAGAGCATGAGTCATGGCAATCACTGCTGCTGATGTGAAGAAGCTCCGCGATACCACCGGCGCGGGCATGATGGACGCCAAGAAGGCCCTCACCGAGGCCGACGGCGACTTCGACAAGGCCATCGAGATCCTGCGGATCTCCGGTCAGGCCAAGGCCGCCAAGCGCAGCGACCGGGACGCCGCGAACGGACTGGTCGCCGCCTCCGGCAATGCCCTTATTCAACTGGCCGCCGAGACCGACTTCGTCGCCAAGAACGAGGACTTCATGGCCCTCGCCCAGGACATCGCCGAGGCCGTCGACAAGGCCAAGGCCGAGGGTCGCCTGGCCGCCGGTGCGGTGACTCTGTGGCAGGACAACGAGTCGAGCGTCGACGACGCGGTGGGTGACCTGTCGGTGCGGATCGGCGAGAAGCTCGAGCTCAAGGAGGCCGCCTACTTCGACGGCAAGGTGAGCACCTACCTGCACCGCCGCTCGCAGGACCTCCCGCCGCAGGTGGGCGTCATGGTCGAGTACGAGGGTGACGACGACGATTTCGTGCACGCCCTGTGCCTGCAGATCGCCGCGATGAGCCCCGTCTACGTCACCCGCGAGGACGTTCCCACCGACATCGTCGAGAACGAGCGGAGGATCGCCGAGGCCACCGCCCGCGAGGAGGGCAAGCCCGAGGCCGCCCTGTCGCGGATCATCGACGGCCGACTCAACGGGTTCTTCAAGGACAACTGCCTCGTCGACCAGATGGCCGTGTCCGACGACAAGAAGACCGTCGGAGCGTTGATGAAGGACCACGGCATCACCGTCACGCGGTTCGTCCGCTTCGCGGCGGGCTCCTGACAAGGCTCCCCGACCGAAACGCCGCAACCAAGTAGAGTGACATGCGCCGCACCACCGGGTGCGGCGCATGTCGCACGTACGGGCCCGGTGCAGCACCGTTCCAGACCCGGTTCCGCTGAGCGCGAGGAGTGCCGATGAAGTATCCCTACCAACGCGTCGTGCTGAAGCTCTCCGGCGAGGTCTTCGGTGGGGGCTCGGTGGGTGTCGACCCCGACGTGGTCGCGGCACTGGCCGACCAGATCGCCGGCGTGGTGCGCCAGGGAATCCAGGTCGCGATCGTGGTGGGCGGTGGCAACTTCTTCCGCGGGGCCGAACTGCAGAAGCGGGGAATGGAGCGCCAGCGAGCCGACTACATGGGCATGCTGGGAACCGTGATGAACTGTCTCGCGTTGCATACAGCATATTTTTCCAGGGGACGCATATTAGGCGTGGTTTTGCGGGTATCCAGCAGCCTGGCATTTGTGCCTTCAATAAGTTTAACCAATTCATGCGTTTTGGTGGCAATACCACTCATGCGCTGCATGAAGTTAAGCGCCAGCCTCTCAGCGCAAGCGAGCTTCTCAGGCCGTATACGGTAAAGGCTATGTCTCCGGGCTTTACCTGTGCCATCTTCCTGCTTTAAAATCATCGGGATAGACGGATCTACTTTTTCAAAAACACGCTTGGCCACCTCTACACCGGCCAGCGTACCTTCTTCTTTTACCATTAGTTTCATTTCGCCTGTTGCTGTGGCGGGAATGCTACAATTGCTGCTGTGGTCTCCGGGGCCAATGTCTTCCGCTATGGCCTCTTCAATAATTTGATCCAGGTATTCTTTCGATATCATGTGGCAAATTACTTAACTTTTGCCCCAACAATCAAAGCTTTGAAAATAGTATTCATCCAATCCGGGAAAACCCGTTCATCCGAAATAGAAAGTCTTGAAAAGGAGTATTATAAACGACTGAATCGCTATATCTCCTTTGAATGTATCGTGATCCCTGATCTTAAAAGAACTAAGAACCTCAGTGAAGAGGAAATAAAAAAGAAGGAAGGGGACCTGATCTTAGAGAGAATTTTTGCCAGGTGATCATATTGTATTGCTGGATGATAAGGGAAAACAATTTACCTCTTTGAAATTTGCTAATCATTTGCAGGCCTTGATGAACCGGGGTATAAAACGTTTGGTGTTTGTAGTAGGAGGCCCCTACGGTTTTGATGCGGCTGTTTATGCACAGGCTTCCGAAAAACTTTCGCTTTCAGCGATGACCTTTTCCCATCAAATTATACGGGCCATATTTGCCGAGCAGCTGTATCGTGCTTTTACCATTTTGAATAATGAACCCTATCACCACGAATGAAAAAAGGAATAGGTTATTTTTTTGCTGAACTGCTGATTGTGGTCTTAGGGGTAAGCATTTCGCTGCTCCTCAATGATTATATGACCAATCGCAAAAACCTAAAGCAGGAAAAACAGCTCCTCACAGTAATTGCCGGTAACCTGGAAATGGATTCCGTTAACAACCTGCGTCTGCAGAAGGCCATTCACATGTTTAGCAAAAGCACACATTCATTGTTGCAAGCTGATCAAAATACTTCACTTGACTCCTTCAATGTTTACCTGGATCATATAACTTCATACGCCAAGCTGCAAACGGTGGATATCGGATTCACCGAATTGAATAACAGTGGCTTGGAAATGCAGAACGACAGTCTTTACCGAAGCCTTCTTACCTATTATACGGCTTTACGGCCTGTAGTAGAGGAGTGGAATAAGATCAACAGCGAGTTCGTGCTGGAGCATATGATACCCTTTATAATTGCAGAATTTCCTGCCCTGGATGTGGAGAATAAGGGACATGCTGTATTTGCCGTGGAGAAGGTACCCGGGGCAGATATATTAGAGGGTACGCGGTATAGCAACCTTTTGGCTACCAATCTGCTTTATAATCAAAATTTATTGTCGATAAGCCAGGTACGTGAGCAGCAGATGCAAAAATTACTGTCAGATGTACGGCAGGAACTGAAAAAACGCAATCAATGAAAGAACTCATTTTTGCCACCCACAATCAGAATAAAGTGACAGAGATACGTGCGCTTCTCCCCATGTTTAACATAATGTCGCTGGAGGATATCGGCTTTCATCAGGAAATTCCGGAAACGGGGAATACCCTTATGGAAAATGCCTTGCTGAAGACCAGAACAGTTTTTGAAAAAACGGGAAAACCTTGTTTTGCAGATGATACCGGCCTGGAGGTGGATGCATTGGATGGGGCACCGGGGGTGTTTTCCGCCCGATATGCCGGTGAAGGCAATAATGCTGAAGCTAACATGAGCAAACTCCTGGACGAGATGCAGCCAAAAACGGATCGTTCAGCAGCCTTTAAAACGGTGATTGCCTATGTGGATGAACATGGAAAGAAGCATGTTTGAAGGCACGGTGGAAGGTGAGATCCTGAATCAAAAGCAGGGAGATGGGGGATTTGGCTATGATCCATTTTTAAGCCAGTCGGATACGAGCAAAGCTTTGCGGAAATGACTCCCATTCAAAAAAATGAGATAAGCCATCGCGGCAGGGCAGTAGCGCGGTTTGTAAAATTTCTGCGGAGTTAAAATTTATAAACCAGGCTAAACCGTACCGTGGCACTAAGCCCGTTAAACCCCGGGAAGCCAAGGCGGGGAATTTTGTAATCGAATAATCCATTTACCCCCACAATATTTGATTTAGTTTTGTAAAGATTTATAGATCTTTAAATACTCAGCGGCAACTTTCTCATTCGAGAAATGAGAAATGGCAGTTTCTCTTATTTTGTCTCTTGTAAAAGCATTTTCCGAAAGTGAAAAATCTTTTCCCTTAAGAGGTGTTTTTTCTTTATCTAAATCCCCAAGAGATATATCAATTATTAATCCTGTTCGATTTTTTTGAATGTAGCTGGCGGCACTTAAGACATTACTGTTTACCAGTACCGGCAAACCGACAGCATTATACTCGACAATTTTTGTTCCAAGCGCAATTTTCTTACTTTTTAGATAGAATAGGCCATAGTCTGCTACCGATAAAAGTTTGGGCACATTCCTGATATTCGGGGTTTATTATGAGAAATTCTTTGTTACGAATTCCATTTTCACTAAATACTTTCTCAATTTGTTCCTGCGATGCTCTCGGGACTAGAAAAAGGCAGATGTGACTGTTCCTAATAGCTCTGAAGTTTTTTATCAATCTCACATATTCATAGGGGCAGTGCCAGCCGCCTACTCTCATACTTCCCAGATAACAAAAGACGATAGTGTCGCCTAAATGATATTTATTTCTGAAGTATTTTCTGAAATCAGGATCAAAATTAAATTTTTCACAGTCAACATTATTCGGTATGATCCGGGGATTAAAATTGAGGCATACATCTTTATAATACTGTTGGTAGACTTCGGAGATACATACTGTTACATTTGAATTCTTTAGCAAAATTTTTTCTTGATTCTTCCAATATAGCAAAAGGAACGACTGTGAATAGTCCAGGAATTTTGCAAAATATTTTCTTCTGGAAAATCAGAACGCGGATTGAAAATAAGTTTAATTTTTTTGGTAAGTTTTTTAAAGGGAAGAAGGATAGCAGCGGCAGGATAGCTCCGGCAATGAAAAATTCTATAGCCGTCTACCATAGCATATTTAAACAAAACGGGTAGGAGTAAAAGTTTTAACACCCAAAAAAACATTGGGGAGTCCGGTTCAAAAGGTCTCAAACCACTCCCCTGGACATACTTTGGAAAAAAATAGGGAAGAGGGAAGGGAAAGGGTATCGGAAGGAGTCTTAACTCAAGGCTAGGGTGGGAAAATTCATTTCGCAGCTTTGAAAGCTTTTTCTTCTTTAAAAATTTCCAGTACCAGGGATAGATGTAAAGTAGGCGTACTTTTAAATGTGCCTCAGATTTCACTATGGCCTGTAATAGTTCTAAAACTTGCCTTTTTATTAGTGGTTTCCAGATTTCTTCACTATATATAATGTAACAGACTCTTAGTTTAATTGAGGGCATATTTGAGCTCTGTATAATTTAAAGCTAAAATCATCTTTTGGCGTTGAAAGAAGCAGCTTCAATAGACATTGTTTCCTTAAAGAGCTCACTGTAGTAATTGCTAACTACTTCAAAAGCGTAATGTTTATTGTAATGAGCGTATGATTGAGACGCCATTTCAAACCTATATATATTGTCACTTATTAGTTTTATTAGGCCTCTCTCAATTTGGGTAATGGAATCAGGGTTGGTAAATTCAGCCCACTTTTGATTAAAGATTTCCATCCTTGGCATTTCATTATCGCATAGTACAGCACAACCATTGCCCATTGCCTCAAGATAAACGATTCCATAGGCATCTTTTAAAGTTGGCATACAAAACACTGCTGATTCACGCATTATTTTTAAAACGCTCGAATTTGAAAGTGATTTATAGTGGGTGAAATTTACCCCGGCAGGAAGTACAACGGGATCGCGCGTAACGAAGCACCATTCACAATTTTCGAAAAAACGGTGGTTGTTCCGGTAAATGTTGTTGATAGCTGTCACAAGATTGAACAGCCCCTTTCGTTTGCCATCAGTGCCGACAAAGCATATTTTATTTTTTTTCCAAAATGCTTTTTATACATCTCTTCTCCTCCAAGTTTAGGTATTTTAGGGATTAAAAATGGAGCCATTTTAATCTTGGATCGCATGCCTGGAGCAAAAGTGCAGAATCTTTCAATTGCGTTTTTGGAACTAAAGGTAATTAAGGTTGATTCTTTACTCATTTTACAAATTTGCCTAATCTCATTTAGTCTTTCTTCATCAGATCTAGCACCTTCAAATTTATTGGTCATAAACCCAGAGTTGCTCAGCACAGGCACACCTTTTTTTCTCAAACCAACGGGAAATAGTCCGTGAGAAAAAAAAAGATCTATATTATTTAGAAGGTAATCAGGGAGGTACACAGTTCTTAATTGTTCTTTTAGAAATGTTAAATGACCAATATGAACATTGTGCCTGTCTGTTAATCTTTCTATAAAAATTAGGGATAGATAGTGGAGAAATGACCAGGCGCAGCTATTGAAATTGATTTTCATTTCATCGCCCTCAAGTAGTTTGAAATTCTTTGGATATAGAAAATCCGTGGTATTTCTCAGGAGGTGATTTCCGAAGGCAATTTTATTAGCCTCAAAGAAATTAACTAAAATGTTGATTTGGGAATTGGTTGAACGCATTCTTTTAATGATAACATTTAAGCAAATTACCTATTTGGATACGTCATTATATGTAGTGTTACATATTTCATTAAAAACAATACCTCCTGTGACCTTTACATTGTCCAAATGAGACAAAATTTTGGTGCGGATTTCTTCTTTGTTATTAAATAGATGGTCTAATTTACTCGCTGCATCCTCCTTGTCCGCATCCATTTCTATTACCAGGTGGTCCATATTGAAAGTCCTCAAAAGCTCTACGTATTTATGGGACCAGCTTATGGCCATTACTGGGATAGCATGCAAAAGTCCAAAGATAATGGCATGGAATCTGGAGCTGATTAAAATGTCGACCTGCCCAATAAGTGAATTTATTTCGTTTGCTGAACAATACCTATCCAGAAAAAAGCACCTCTTAGGTCGGTCAATACTGCCTTCCAACAAACGACACAAAAAGCGATCATCTATAGCCTTCCGGGCATCAGGAAATAATTCGTTTGGAATTAATAATACGTCAGTCCCGGGTTTATTCAAGCATTGTTTACATAATTTTAAAAGAAGTTTAATATAGGAATTATTTATTCCCTTACCACTGGATCTTTCATATACCCTATAGTTGGGAGAAATGCCCACTAATAGTCTGCTATTACTTGCGTATCCCAGAGAATGAATCAAATTTGAGGCATTCTCTGGGGGATTTCCTTTGTATAAAAACGTAATGTCGTTTAAAAAGGGAATATTGCCAACTTTTTTCTTTAGCAATGAAGCAAGATAGGTTTGTGACTTCTTCCTCGTGCACGTCGCCACGCCGTTGGAGGTCTGCGAGCAGCGCGACCGCAAAGGCCTCTACGCCAAGGCGCGGGCGGGCCTGATCCCGCAGTTCACCGGCATCAGCGACCCGTACGAGGAGCCTGACGACGCCGAGTTCGTCGTCGACACCTCCACCGAGCCGCTCGACCACTCCCTTGACCGCCTCCTCGCCGCCCTCCACGCCGGCGGCTGGCTGTAGGAGGGGCGCCGGCGCGGGGGTTGGGGCTAGGCCGTGTCTCAACTACGTGGCGGCGCCGGACGACGCCAAGCGGTCGACCGGCCTTGTGATGGTGGCGGGGTCAACCGATACAAGCCCGGTATCGGCCGACTCCGCCGCGTCGCCGGACGCCGGCCTGGACGCCGCCGGCATCCACCGCCAATCGGGAGACACGGCCTATGCGACGGGGAGGAGAGCGATTCGGGCGCGGGTCTCGTGGCCGATGTGGAGGGTGTCGCTGGCGACCCACAGTCCGCGGGCGGTGACCAGTAGGTCCTTGCCGCCGACGCCGCGGTCCTTGGTCGGTTCCAGGGCAGCGCCTTGCCGCTGGCGGGGTCGATCGCGCCGATGCCGGACCGGCTCACCGCGCCGGGGCCGGGTCCGGGATCTTCGGGGCCGAGCAGGCCACCTCGAGCGGCCGGTAGCGCCAGGCGTTCACGGTGGCGGACGTGGCGCCGAGGGTGAGCATCAGCGCCGGCACCCGCGGCTGGCCGCCGACGGTCTTGACGTTGCCGATGCCGACCAGCCGGGTGCCGGCCGGGTCGACCGCGAACCGGTAGACCTCGACCGCGCCGGCGTTCGCGGCCACGGAGCCGGTGATCGGGATGGTGATGTAGCCGGTGTCGGCGCCGGTGGCGAGGTCGAGCGCGGCGATCTTCTTGCCGAACGTGCCGCTGACGATGAGCCGGCCGTTGACGACCGCCGCCTCGGAGACGTTGCCGGTCAGCTTGGCGTCGAAGGCCGGGCCGACCGCGCCGGTGGTCGGGTTCAGCATCCCGCGCCGGGCCACGCCGTTGACGGCGGAGAACGTGTCGCCGACGTGGAGCGAGCCACCGGACGCGACGATCGCCCAAACGTTGCCGTTCACGTTCGGCGCGAAGGAGGTCGAGATCGAGCCGGTCGCCGCGTTGGACCCAACGATGGCGACCGGCTGAAAGTGTCGGCGGTCGTCCCGGCCGCGGCCGTCACCGTGGTGGACGAGCCGCCGGCGTAGAGCAGCCCGTTACCTCGGCGCTCTTGTAGACCGCGCCCTGGTTGATGTTCGGCGTGTAGTTCACCGGGTTCGTGCCGACCACCTGACCGAGCGCGGGCGACGCGCCCGCCGCGCCGGCCCCGGTGACGACCAGCAGTGCCGCACCGATCGCGGGACCCCTGCACACGTGACTTTCCCCCATGACTCCCCCGCTCAGCCGGATGGTGCCAGCACGATCGTCAGCATCGTGGCCTTGGTGCCGGCCACGTCCGTGCTCGCCGCAAGACCGCCGGCGGTGCCGGCCGCGGCCGGTCCGTTGCCGTCGGTCAGCAGCGACGTGATCCGCCCCGTCCCGGTACCGATCGTGGTGCCGCGCACGGTCTGGCCGGCCGGCGCGGTCCACGCGGTCGTCGACGACGACTTGTCCGCCCAGTACGAGACGACCCACGAGCCCGAGCCGGTCACCGGCACGGTCGGCGTGGTGTGCGATGTCGCGGCGGCCGTGTCGAAGGCCTGGGCGTGCGCCGCGATCCCGCCCGCGTTCGCGTACGCGGTCAGCTGCAGGTCCATCTTGTTGACCGCGCTCGCGGTGAGGGTCACCGCCGAGCCGGCGTCGTCCGCGCTCGCGGCCTTCGAGTAGACCCTGGTGCTGACCCCGGTGGTCGTGGCCGAGTCGAGCATGGTCCAGCCGGCCGGGTCCCCGTACGTGACCGTGCTGCTGTTGCTGGTCATCACCAGGACCATCTGGTCTCCGGCCTGGACCGAGGCGGGCACGGTCACGGCAGCCGAGGTCGCGTTGGCCTGGTTGCCCGCGGCCGCCCGGAACGCGATCGGGTCGGTCACCGGCGGCGGCGCGGTCACGGTGACCGACTCCGTCGCCGTCGCGGTCGCGCCGTCGTTGTCGGTCACGGTCAGCGTCACCGCGTACGACCCGGCGGTCGCGTAGGTGTGCGACGCCGTGGCCCCGGTCGAGGTCTCCCCGTCACCCCAAGCCCAGGAGTACGAGGAGATGGTGCCGTCGGAGTCGCCGGAGCCGGTCGCGCTGGCCGTGCAGGACAGTGCCGAGCAGGTCACCGCGGCGGCCGCGGTCGGCGGCTGGTTGGCCGCGATCCGCGGGCCGAGGAACAGCGCCCGGGCCCGCCAGTCGACCCCGTCCACCGCCGGCCCGCTGACCACGCTCGGCGAGCCGGAGACGGTGCCGCCGGAGAAGGCGACCTTCGACAGGTTCCCGTCCGCGCGGGTCGCGTAGTAGAGGTTGCCGCCGGAGTAGAACGCGCCGGTGATGTCGGGCAGCTGGGCGCCGGTGGCGACCCGGTCGTCGTGGACGATGCCGCTGTCCGCGCTGAACGCGCGCTTGTAGAGGTTCCCGTCGCCGAGCAGCTTGTAGTAGAGCGGGCCGCTGCCGTCGGTGAACATCGCGGTGACGTTCGGGATCTCGGCGTAGAACGACGGCCGGGCACCTCGGAACGTCTGCCCGGAACCGGTGTCCACTCCTATCCAGGCCGGGTCGTTGTACGGGTCGACCAACTCCTCGGCGCCGAACGTGCTGCCGTCGAACGTGCGCCGGTAGAGCAGCCCGTCGGTCCTGCCGTAGTAGAGCTGGTTGCCGACCAGCGTCGCACCGCGCACCGTGCCGAACTCGAGCGGCGAGCTCAGCGTGTTCGGCGCGCCGGCGGCGCTGCCGTCGAAGTCGCGCTCGACCAGGCCACCGGCGGCGCTGGGCGGCGGCTCCGCGATGTCGGTGCGGATGATCTCGATCCCGTCGATGAGCGGGTTCTCGACCTGGTTGGTGAACTCGACGTGCACAGTGCCGTCGGCGGCCGGGGTGACGTTCGGGAACTCCTTCATCGTGCCGGTCTGGTCGCCGGCGTCGGCGACGATGTCGTACGAGGGCAGCACCGTGGTGCCGTTGATCGCGACGTTGAAGACCCGCTGGCCCACCGCCGACGTGCCCGTGTACCGGTTCGCGAAGTAGAGCCTGACCTTCACCGTCGCCCCCGACGGGATCGGGAAGGTCCAGCTCTGCGCGCCCCACCGCTCGCTGTCGAAGATCGAGCGCGGGGTGGTCGCCGGCACCGTGGCGTCGACGTTCGGCACGGGGCTCCAGCCGGCGTTGTTGCCGCCGCTGACGTTGGCCGAGCCGGAGCCGTCGGCCCAGTCCGGGCCGGCGTCCGCGGCCTGGACCGCGCCGCCGCCGGCGTTGACCCGGTAGAGCACGTTGGTCGCGCCGGCCTGCGTACCGCCGCCCAGGTACGCCCCGCCGGGCAGCGCCTGCACCGCGGTCGAGGCCGGGGCGGCGCCGTCGGCGAGTGGGAAGAACGCGATCTTGCCGCGGAAGTACTTCCGGTTTCCGATCCAGTCGGTGTCGCTGCCGACATAGAGCCCCCGCGCGGTGGCCAGCAGCGAGTACGCCCCGGCGCCGCGCGGGTTGCGCCCGGGGTTCCAGCTCAGCGGCATGCCGTTGGTCGGGTCGAGGGCGACCAGGCCGGGCCGCGGCACCGCGCCGCCGCCGGCGAAGTCGCTCGCGTTCGGGTTGTTCATCCAGCGCATGTGCCCGCCGGCGTAGACCGCGGTGCCGGTGATCGCGATCGACAGCACGGTGTCGCCGCCGGCGTAGTCCACCCAGGTCGGCTGGATGTCGGTGCCGGTCCCGTCCGTCTCGAACCGGGCCGCCGTGTCGCAGAGGGTGCCGTTGCCGCCGCCGGTCGCGGCGATCACGAAGTACGAGCCGTCCGGCGAGAAGTCGACGTCGCGCATGTAGGAGTCGTACGCCCAGGAGAAGCAGGCCGGCTCGTACCGGTGGGTCTGCCAGTCGGGGCGCAGGACGGCCGAGGCGCCGAGGTTCCACATGGCGACCTGGTCGCGCGGCAGCCCGTCGACGAGCTTGAAGTTGCCGATCGCGACCAGCCGGCTGCCGTCCGGGGTGATGTCGATCTTGGAGACGCCGACACCCGCCTTGGCCCCGCCGTTGGTCGGCGTCCAGTTGTGGTTGACCGTCACCGTGCTGGTCATGAACGAGTCGACGACCCCGGTGGTCGCGCCCATCGAGGCGAGCCCGCCCCGGGTCTGGCCGCCGATAGTGGTGAACGTGCCACCGACCAGCAGCCGGCCGCCGGCCCGGGCGACCGTGTTGACGACACCGTTCATCGGCAGGGTGGCGAAGCCGGCGACCCGGCTGCCGTCGCTCACGTCGAGCAGCACCAGGCCCTTGGCCTTGACGCCGCCGATGTTGTCGAACGCGCCGCCGACGTAGACGGTGCCCGGCGTCGGGCCGGGCAGCACCGCGTTGACCGTGCCGTCCAGGCCCGGCGCGAAGGCCGTGTTCACCTGGCCCGTCGCCTGGTCGAACGCCGCTGCGTACGGGAGGTCGTACGTGGTCGACCGGTCCGGTGACTGCATCGAGGTGAACGCGCCGCCCATGACGATGGTCGTGCCGACCTGCGCCATCGAGAACACGGCGCCGCCGACCGCGTTCGGCGTGGCCGCCGACGGCACCGCCGACACGACCTTGTCCTGCTGGGCGTTCACGGCCAACGCCGGCGATCCGGCCAGCACGACACCCACCGCGGCCACCAGGGCAGCCGCGATCCGAGCACTTCTCACGTTCCCCCCACGGAAACAGGTCGGCGGAGGCCGAACCGCCTCCCTCCGAGAAGACGACCCGACCATACGTGCCGTGACGAAGTTATGGCGGGCGATTCTCACACCATCCGCGTGTTGGGTCCGTAACCGTATTCGACCGACATACGTCCGCGCCCGGACCGCTACTGAGAGTGCTTGACTCCGAGGACGCGCTCGTCGAGCACGTCGAGCAGGCCGGCGTCGACCCGCTCGTCCAGCTTGCGGGCGAAGTGCGCACCCCGGGAGGTCATCCGGGGCAGGTCGGCGACCTGCAGCGTCTTCGGGTGGTTGCCGGTGCTGCCGCGGAAGTCGAAGTAACGCTTGCTGTCGTCGGACAGCGTGAACCGGCCCGCGGACAGCAGCACGGTCTGGAAGAGGACCTCCTCGGGCGCCAGCACCCGGCGCAGGTAACGCACCTCGGCCGGGTGGTCCTTGACCCACTCGCGCAGGTAGGTCGCGCACTGGTGGGACAGCGAGCAGAAGAACGACCCGCCGTACCAGTCCTGCTCGGGGAACGGCAGCCGGCGCCGGCGTACCCCCACCGCCCGGTACGCCGGGGAGAACCGGACCAGCGGCTGTACCCGGTTGATCGCGGCGAGCGGCCGCAGCAGCCGCTGCGCCCGGGCCGACATCGGCAGCCGGACGTAGCCGAAGCCGTACCGGGTGACGGCCTTGCCGCGCGGCCACTTCGGCCCGTCGAAGGCCGGGAAGCATTGCAGATAGCCGTCCGCGCCGCCCTCGGCCAGCTCGCGCTCGGCCTGTGCCAGCGGGACCAGCGGATAGTCCTGGCCGGACAGGTTGCAGAGCCAGTCGTAGTCCTCGCCGCGGGCGGCGAGCAGGTCGACGACCTCGAGCCAGCGATCGACGTGCGAGAAGTCGCCGTAGCCGCCCGGCACGCGGCGGACGATCACCGCGGGGTCGGACGCCAACTCGCCGAGGTGGATCTCCGGGCCGGTCTCGGCGTGGCTGACCACGACCAGGCTGGCCGGGCTGGAGGTGCGGATCGTCCGGATCAACCGGACCAGCTGGGCGGGCAGCGTGTGGGACTGGACGTGGTAGCAGACGCGCACTCGCTCCCCCAGATCCGCTGCCAGGGCGGTTAGGCCCGTAAGGACAGGCAGCCTACGCTGTCTCCCGGCCGAGGGGTCAGGTCACGTTTCTCGGCGTTCACCCGTGGGTCGACCGCCGTACGGGCTAACGTTGGGGCCGACCCGGCCGCTGGCGCGGGGGGCCGGTGGACAGCACGCCTGAGCTCGCAGACCTGGTCCGTTGCCGGGCCATAGAGGGGGAGAACAGTGGTGTCGAGCCAGTCCGGCGCCAGCACGCTCCAGCTGGGCGACTACCTGCGCCTCGCCAAGCGCCGCTGGTGGGCCATCGCGCTGGGGTTGCTCGTCGGTCTCAGCGCGGGCTACGCGTTCACCGCGACCCGCGGCCAGCAATACACGGCAACCGCGAGCGTGCTCGTCTCGCCGGTCAGCACCGACAGCGAGGTGGCCAACGGGCGCACCACCGGGCCGGTCAACCTCGACACCGAGGCGCAGCTGGTCCGCTCCACGACTGTCGAGACCAAGGCCCAGGCGCTGCTGCGGACCTCGCTGTCGCCGCAGGACCTGGGTGAGGCGGTCAAGGTCACGGTGCCGGCGAACACCTCGGTGCTCAACATCGCGTTCACCGCGGACAACCCGGAGGGTGCGCAGCAGGGCGCGCACGCGTTCGCCGAGGCCTACCTCGCCGCCCGCGGCGACACGGCCAAGACCAGCGTCACGGCCCGGGTCAAGGCGCTGCAGGCGACCCTCACCACCCTCGCGGCGCAGCAGAAGCAGCTCGCCGGGCAGGTCGCCGCTCTGCCGGGGGACTCCCCCGACCGGTCGGCGGCGCAGGCGAAGCTCAACAACGTCAACGCCCAGATCGACTCGATCAACACCCAGCTGGTCCCGCTGCAGAGCACGCCGATCGTGCCGGGCAGCATCATCAACGACGCCCAGCTGCCGGACTCCACCTCCGGCCCGCTCGGCATCCTCGCGATCGCCAGCGGCCTGCTGCTCGGGTTGCTGTTCGGCCTCCTGCTGGCGTTCGCGATCGAGCGGGCGGACAAGCGGGTCCGCCGCTCGGTCGACCTCGAGCGCGAGTTCGACGTGCCGGTGCTGGTCGAGGTGCCGACCGGCGCGCGCACCGACTTCAGCGTCGTGCAGAGCACGCACAGCCGGCAGGGCAACGCCTTCAGCGAGCTGCGCAACGTGCTGGTCTCGCTGGTGTCCGACCGGGAGCAGATCATCCTGGTCGCCGGCGCCTCGGACGGGCCGGCCGGCAGCATCGTCGCCGCCAACCTGGCCGTCTCGCTGGCCCGGATGAACCTCGACACCGTGCTGATCTGCGCCGACCCGGCGTCCAGCGGCCGGCAGATCCTCGACCTCGACCCGGAGGCGCCGGGCCTGTCCGAGCTGCTGCACGGCGGGCTCAACGTGGCCAGCCTGGAGCAGCGGCCGGCGACCGGGCACGGGCTGCGAGTCATCCCGCCCGGCGTCGAGGCCGAGCTGACCAGCGAGGCCACCCAGGTCTTCCTCACCGAGCAGGCGATCCGGCAGTTCCGGCACTCGGCCCGGTTCGTCGTCATCGACGCGCCGCCGATGTCCTCCGGCTCCCAGGCCCAGACGCTGGCCCGGCTGGCCCACGTCACCGTGCTGGTCGTCGAGCTCGGCACGACCACGCACGACCAGGTGCTGCGCGCGGCCCGGCTGATCGACCTGGTCGGCACCCGCTCGATCGGGATGGTCGCGATGCCGCGGGTGCCGGTGCGCCGGGAGAAGCGAGCCGCCCCGACCGAGCGCGCGACCGCGTCGACCGCCGCGACCACCAGCGCCGCCGCGGAGAGCCGCGGCTTCGCCCCCGACCGGTACGGCACCTCCTCCACGGACCGGTACGACGCCGACCGCCATGAAGCCGAGCGCTACACCGAAGGCCGCCACGACGCCGAGCGCCACGAGGCCGAGCGCTACACCGAGGGCCGGTACGAGTCGGACCGCTACGGCTCGAACCGGTACGACGGCTACGGCGCGGACGAGCGGCACTACCAGGCCGACCGGTCCGCCACCCCGGTCGAGGACCGGTACGGCCCGAGCGCCGACGACCTCGCCGCCGCGGCCGGCCGGGCTGCGATCAACGGCCGGGCCAACGGCACCCAGCAGGCCAACGGGAGCGCCGGCAGCACCGCGCCGGAGAGCGACCCTGCCGTCGACGCGGCGACGGACGAGCCGACCCGCCGGATCAGCCGGCCGGCGGTGGACTGAGCCGGTGTCCCGAGCGAAGTCGCTGCGGCTGTTCGCGCTGCCCCTCGGCGCCGCGCTGCTCGCCGCCGGCTGCGGAAGCGGGGCGGCGGCCAGCCTGCAACCCGGTGACTCCGCCGCTCCGGCGGCGACCACTGCGGCTCCGGCCACGACCACTCGGACGGCCTCCGGCCCGGTCGCGCCGCTCACCGGGCTGCCGACCAGCGCGACCGTCGCCGCCCGGCCGGCGATCGCGGTCCGGCTGCCGCTGGACGGCGGGATCGGCCTGGCCGACGCCGACCTGGTCTACCAGGAGTACGAGCGGGCGACGCTGGTCAAGGTGCTGGCGATCTTCCAGTCCAAGGACGCGGGCGAGATCGGCCCGGTCGGCGGGGTCCGCCCGGCCGACCCGGCCCTGCTGCCCAGCCTCCGCCCGCTGTACGCGAACACCGGCGGGGCCAGCGGGACCGAGGGACTGCTGGAGAAGGCCGCGATCACCCAGGTGACCTCGTCGGCGGCGGCCTCGGCGTACCGGTCCGGGACGGCCGGGCTGATGACCTCGACCGCCGGCGTGCTGGCCGCCGCGCCGCGCGGGGCCAAGGCGCCGCCGGCGGTGCTGCCGATGGCCGGCACCGGCGAGGCGTTCACGACCAGCCACGCCGGCAAGGCCAGCACGATCACGCTCAGCCCGCCCGGCGCCCCGGCCGAGACGTGGACCTACTCGGCGGCCGGGCGGAGTTGGCAGCGGTCGGGAACCCCGGGCGTGGCGGTGGCCAACCTCATCCTGCAGAACGTGGAATACAAGGACGTGCTGTTGCGCGACCCGGACCGGTCCGCGCAGAGTGCCCGGGTGCTCGGTCGAGGCACCTGCACCGCCGTCTCCGGCGGCACGGCCACACCCTGCTCCTGGTACAAGCGGTCACCCACGGCCGTGACCGGGTATGTCGACGCGGCCAGCGTGCCGCTGCGGTTCGCGCCCGGCCCGACCTGGGTCGTGCTGCTGCCGCCGGGCTCGAAGCTGGCCGTGGGGTGAGGCGATGACCAGCACCGTCGACCGGCCGCTACGGCCGCCGGACAGCGGTCCCGGGCACACCAGCGCCTCCTCGGTCCACCGCAGCGGTCCGTGGCTGAGCCGGGCGCTGCGCTCGCGCGGGTTCCGGCTACCGCCGCACTGGCCGTTCACCGCGCTGGTCGCGTTCTTCCCGGTCTGGTGGGCGCTCGGGGTCGGCAGCTTCGCGATCATCGGCTTCAGCCTGCCGATGGCGCTGCAACTGCGCCGGGCCAGGCCGCTGCGGGTGCCGCGCGGCTTCGCGTTCTGGCTCTGCTTCCTGGCGGCCGTGCTGATCAGCGGGCTCATGCTGGGCAGGACCGCGCCGGACACGCTGCCGCACGGGGCGGCGACCCAGCTCATCGCGTACTCGCTGCGGTTGCTCAACTACGTCGCCGCCACCGTGCTGCTGCTCTATGTGCTGAACATGCGCGGTCGCGGGCTGACCGACCGGCGCATCGTCGGCTGCCTGGCCACGTTCTTCGTCGTCGCCGTGGCCGGCGGCCTGCTCGGCCGGGCCGCGCCCGGCTTCAACTTCACCTCGCCGTTCGAGTGGCTGCTTCCGCACCGGCTGGCCGAGAACGGGTACGTCCGGGTGCTGGTGCACCCGGCCGCCGCGCAGAACCAGGACGTGCTCGGCTTCGCCGGGGCGCGACCGAAGGCGCCGTTCGAGTACACGAACGCCTGGGGCAACGTCCTCGGCCTGCTGATCGTGTGGTTCGCGGTCTGGGCCGTGCGGGCGCGGGCCCGGGGCCGGGTGTTCGCGGTGATCGTGCTCTGCGTCGCGCTGGTCCCGATCGTCGACTCGCTCAACCGAGGGCTGTGGGTCGGCCTCGGGTTCGGCCTGGCGCTGCTCGCGGTGCGGTTGGCGATGAGCGGCAAGCTGGCCACGGTGATCGGGCTGGCCGCTGCGGTCAGCACGCTGGCCGTGGTCTTCATGGCGTCCCCGCTCGCGACCGTGGTGCAGGAGCGGCTCAGCCACGGGCACAGCAACGACATCCGGTCCAGCCTGGCGGCGGCCGCGGTCAAGGGCGCCATCGAGTCGCCGGTGATCGGCTGGGGCACGACCCGCGAGGTGCGCGGCAGTTCCCAGTCCATCGCGGTGGGGACGAGCTCGGGCTGCGCCCGCTGCGGCAACGCCGACATCGGCTCGACCGGGCACTTCTGGCTGACGATCTTCGCCCAGGGCTTCGTCGGGATGGCGCTCTATCTCGGCTTCTTCCTCAGCGTGCTCTGGTTCTACCGAGATCAACGCACGGCCATAGGCATCGGCGCGCAGATCACGATCATCATGTCGTTCTGGTTCATGTTCGTGTATTCGGCGTCCGGCTGGCCGCTGGCGCTGCAGATGATCGCTGTCGGCGTGCTCTGGCGGCAGAAGCAGCCGGCGCTGGAGTCGGGGTGAGCGCGGACGAGCGGGCGGACTGGCTCCGGGAGCTGGTGCCGGTGCTGTGGCCGGCGCCGGCCACCGTGACGCTCGGCCGGGACCGGCAGGCCGGCGCGCGGCGGTCGTACCTGATCCTGCCCAGCCTGGCGCACCCGCGGCTGCTGCTCCCGCGACGGACCCGGCGGGCGGCCGGCGGCGCGGTCCGCGGCTACGGCGAGCAGTCCTCGATGGCGCGCCGGGCGGCGGTCCGGCTGGCCGCGGCGGCGCTGACCGCCGGCGCCGGCGACCCGCTGCTGCGCGACCGGCTGGAGGTCGCCGGACCGCAGACCGGACCGCAGACCGGACCGCAGACCGACCGACCGATCAGACCGGACTACAGACCGGACTACAGACCGGACTACAGACCGGACTACAGACCGGACTACAAGCCGACCCGGCGGCCGGCCTCCAGGCGGGCCCGCGGGCCGGTGCGGGCACGATCGAGGACCACCTGGCCCGCGAGCTGCGCCGACCGGTTCTGGTCAGCCTGCACCTCGGCCCGGCGCGGGCGAACCGCAAGCCGGTGCTGCAGCTGCTCGACGCGGACGGCGGCACGGTGGGCTTCGCCAAGGTCGCGACCACGGCGCTGGCCGGCCGGCTGGTCGCCGCCGAGACCGACACGCTGCGCACGCTCGCCCGCGCCGGCCTGAGGCACGTGACCCCGCCCCGGGTGCTGTCCGGCGGGACCTGGCGCGGGCTGGAGATCCTGGTCCAGTCGGCGCTGCCGGTCCGCCAGCCGCGCCGGCCGTCCGCGGCCCGGCTCGCCGCCGCGACCGCCGAGGTCGCCGCCGTCGGCGGGATCACCACCCAGCCGCTGGACGGGCCATACCTGGCCGGGCTGCGGGAGCGGGTGGCGGCGCTGCCCGCCGGGTCGACCCGCGACGGGCTCGCCGGCGCGCTGGACGCGCTCCGGCCGGCCGACACCGAGCTGCGGATCGGGTCCTGGCACGGCGACTGGACGCCGTGGAACACCGCGGTGGTCGCGGACACGGTGCTGGCCTGGGACTGGGAGCGGTTCGCCGGCGGGGTGCCGGCTGGCTTCGACGCGCTGCACTACGACCTGCAGCCGCGGGCGCTCGGCCAGGTCGGCGCGGCCGGCACCGCCGCGGCGGAGTCGGTCCGGCGGGCGCCCGCGCTGCTGGCGCCGATGGGCGTGCCGGCGGGGTCGGCGGCGGTCGTGGCGGTCCTCTACCTGGTCGAGATCCTGACCCGGTACGTCGGAGACGGGCAGACCCGGTGGGGCACCTGGCGCAGCATGACCGAGGGGGTGCTGGCCGCCGCCCGCGCGGCCGCCCCGGTGACCGCGCGCTGAGACAAGGGGGTTTCCGCAGGTGCTGGGGGTTGGCACGGTCAAGGCGACCGTCAAGGCCAAGGTGGACACGGTGAAGGGGCAGCCGCGGCTGCAGGAGCTGGCGCGGGCCACGGCCCGGACGGCCGGGCGGCTGACCGCCCCGGCCCGGATGACGCCGTCGTTCCTCATCGTCGGCGCGCAGCGCTGCGGGACGACCTCGATGTACAAGACGCTGTCCCAGCACCCGATGGTGCTGCCGGCGGTGCTGCACAAGGGCGCGCACTACTTCGACACCGGCTACGCGCACGGCCCGGCCTGGTATCGCGGGCACTTCCCGCTGCAGGCCAGCGCGCGGCGGGCCGCACCGGCCCGGGGCCGGCTGCCGATCACCGGCGAGTCCAGCCCGTACTACATGTTCCATCCGCTGGCCGGTCAGCGGATCGCCGGCGACCTGCCGGGCGTGAAGCTGCTGGTGCTGCTGCGTGACCCGGTCGAGCGGGCATACTCGGCGTACACCCACGAGACCGCCCGCGGCTTCGAGACCGAGCCCTTCGAGCGGGCGATGGAGCTGGAGCCGATCCGGCTGGCCGGCGAGGAGGCGAAGCTGATCGCCGACCCGGCGTACCAGTCGCACTCGCACCAGCACCACGCGTACGTGACCCGCGGCCGGTACGCGGACCAGTTGCGCCGGCTGGAGGCCCTGTTCGGGCGCGACCGCATCCACGTGGTGGACAGCCAGCGGTTCTTCACCGACCCGGAGCCGGTCTTCGCCGAGGTCGCCGACTTCCTCGGCATCGGCCCGGCGAGCGGCATCGGGTTCGAGAAGCACAACGCCCGCCCGCGGGCGCCGATGCCGGACTCGGTACGGGCCAAGCTCGAGCACCAGCTGGCCGACTCGGATGCCGAGCTGGAGACCTGGCTCGGGGCACCGCCGAGCTGGCGCCGCTGAGCCGTCCTTGTCCGTACGGTTCCGTACGGACAAGGGCCCCCGGTCGACCGGGGGCCCTTCCCAGCTGTCCGCTACGAGGCCGGGTTGAGCACCAGCGTGAGCATGGTCGCCTTGCTGCCGGCGAGGTCGGTGGTCGCGGTCAGCCCGCCGGCAGGACCGGGCGACACCACCCCGCCGCCGTCGGTCAGCAGCGAGGTGATCCGGCCGCTCGCCGCGCCGATCGACACGTTGCGGACGCTCTGCCCGGCCGGCGCGGTCCAGGCGGTCGTCGACGACGACTTGTCCGCCCAGTAGGAGACGACCCAGCTGCCCGGCGTCGCCACCGTCGCCGCCGGCGTGGTGTGCGCCGTCGTGGCCGCGGTGTCGACGGCGTCGGCGACCGAGGCGACCGGCATGCTCGCGCTCGTCCCGGACCAGGCCGCGACGGTGAGGCTGGTCTTCACGGTCCCGCCCAGGGTCACCGAGACCGAGCCGCCGGCATCGGCCGCGGTCGCGACCTTGGACCAGAGTACGGTCTGGATGCCGGTGGTGGCCGACCGGTCGATCCTGGTCCACCCGGCCGGGTCGCTGACGGTCACGGCGTCGGCGTTGACCGTGGCGGTCAGCAGCAGCGCGTCACCGGACCGTACCGTCGCCGGCACCGTCACCGTCGACGTCGTGCCGTTGGCGTTGGAGTTGGCCGCATCGCGGAACGCGATCGCCGTGGTCGGCACCGACACGGTCACCGACCGGGTCGTCGTCGACGTCCCCCCGCGGTTGTCGGTCACCGTCAGCGTGATCGGGTAGGTCCCGGCCGCGCCGTACGCGTGCGTCGCGGTCGCCCCGCTGCCGGTCGTCCCGTCGCCGAAGTTCCAGGCGTACGAGGCGATGCTGCCGTCGGAGTCGGTCGACGCGCCGGCGTCCACGGTGCAGCTCAGCCCGCCGCAGTTGGCGGTGAACGCCGCCGTCGGCGGCACGTTCGCGGCCACGGTGGACAGGAACACCGCCTTGCCGCGCCAGTCCTTGCCGTCGACACCAGGGCCACTGACCGTGGTGGAGGTCGCCCCGGGCACCCCGTCGACCCAGCTGATCCGGCGCAGGTTCCCGGTGCTCCGCGAGGTCAGGTAGAGGTTGGTGCCGTCGAGGAACGCGCCGCCGGTGTCGCTCCAGTTCGTGGTGCCGGCGACGGTGAACCTGTCCGCGCCGACGATGCCGCTCTCCGGGGTGAAGTACCGGTAGAACAGCGACGTCGAGGTGGACAACGTGTAGTAGAGCCGGCCGCCGGAGAAGAACATCGACGTGACGCTCGGGATCTCGGCGTAGAAGTTCGACTTCACGCCCTGGTACGTCTGGCCCGAGCCGGTGTCCACAGTGGACCACGCCGGGTCCTGGTACGGGTTGACGAGGTTCGCCGGCCCGAACGAGGTGCCGTCGAAGGTGCGCCAGTAGAAGTTGCTGTCGTTGGCCAGGCCGTAGAAGACCTTGTCGTCCACCATGACCGCGCCGCGCACGGTGCTCCAGTCCAGCCCGCTGCTCGGCAGCGTGCTGTCCGCGCCGGCCGTGGTCCCGTCGTAGGGGCGGGAGACCGCCGCCGCGCCCGCGCTCGTCGGCGAGCCGATGACCACGTTGTTGGGCAGCCGGCCGGTGAAGTTGGCCGGGATCGCGCTGCCGCCGGCGAGCGGGAAGAACGCCATCCGCCCGCGCTTGTACTGGAAATTGCCGATCCACTCGGTGTCGCTGCCGACCCAGAGCCCGGTCGGCGTCGGGTAGACCGCGTAGGCGCCGGCGCCCCGGGGGTTGCGCCCCGGGTTC
Organism: uncultured Actinomycetota bacterium; assembly: GCA_963798885.1. Classification (GTDB taxonomy): domain Bacteria; phylum Actinomycetota; class Actinomycetes; order Propionibacteriales; family Propionibacteriaceae; genus JAJYQH01. The sequence goes on from CAWCUX010000002.1 coordinate 481,259, forward strand.
CAGGAGAACGGCATGCCGTTGATCGGGTCCAGGGCCGCGACGCCCGGCCGCGGCACGGCGCCCGGCTGGGCCTGGTCGGAGCCGAGGGTGTTGTTCAGCCAGCGCTGGTGCCCGCCGACGTAGACGACGGAGCCGGTGATCGCGACCGACAGCAGCGTGTCGCCGCCGGTGTAGTCGATCCAGGTCGGCTGGACGGCGGTGCCGCTGCCGTTGGTCTCCCAGCGGGCCGCGGTGTCGCACAGGGTGCCGGCGAACGGAGCGCCGGTCGCGACGACCACGAAGTACGTGCCGTCCGGGGAGAAGTCGATGTCCCGCACGTAGCTGTCGTAGGACTGCCAGCGGCAGTCATCCGTGTACCGCGCGGTCCGCCAGTTCGGATCGACGGTCGCCCCGGTCGCGCTGAGGTTGATCAACGCAATCTGGTCCCGATCGAGGCCGCCGGCGGTGAGGAAGTTGCCGATGATCGCCATCCGGCTGCCGTCCGGAGTGACGTCGATCTTGCTGACGCCCACCGGACCCTGAGCCCCGATCGGAGTGCCGGACGAGCTGAAGTGCGGGTAGTTGTGGTGCCCGGCCACGCCGATCGTCAGGTAACTGTCGACGGCGCCGGTGGTCGGGTTGATCGAGCCGAGGCCGGGGCGCGGGTTGGCGTTCAGCGTGGTGAACGTCCCGGCGAGCAGCAGCCGGCCCTGCGCCAGCACCATGTCGTTGACCACGCCGTTCATCGGCGGGAACTTGAAGCCGGGGACCAGCGCACCGGTCGAGGTGTCCAACAGCGCGATGCCTTTGAACTTCGTGCCGTTGACGTTGTTGAACGCGCCACCGACGTACACGGAGGTCGGGGTCGGGCCGGGCAGCAGCGCGTTGACCTGACCGTCGAGCGTGGGCGCGAACGCGGTGTCCAGCGCGCCGGTGGTCGCGTCGACGGCGAGCAGGTCGGTCCTGGTGACCGCGGTGCTCGACCCGGACGGGGTCACCGAGGTGAAGTTGCCGCCGACGAAGACCTTGTTTCCGACCTGGGTGAAGGCCTGGACCGAGCCGTCGCCGATGTTCGGCGTTCCGGCCATCGGCACGGTGCCGACCAGGCTGGTCTGCCTGGTGCTGACGGCGCCGGCGGTGTCGGTCCCGACCGCGAGCGTGGCCACGGTGGCCACGCTGACGGCCGTGGCCGCGGCCGCCAAGGCAGCAATGACGCGCTTAGTGAGCACTGATGAATCCCCCAAGAATGGGTCCGGCCCCACCGGACTCGCCCGAACAACATAGTCGATCGCCGCAGCGGCACAGGCGAGGCTTGACGACATTCTCCGGCACGTTCGGTGGTATTCGAGTTGCTCTCCGCGATTGCTGCGAGCCGGACCCGGCGATGCGCCGAACGGCGGCAGCCGTTCCATCCCGTGTGACAGTCTGGGGTGTGACCAGCACGCACCCGCCTGGCTTCGACCCGGAGGCGACGGTGCAGCTGGACCCGGAGGCCACCGTCCGGCTGGCCCTGCCGTCGATGGCGCCCCCGGTGCCGGACGCGCCGCTGCCCGACCCGGCGCTGCCCGCCACCGTGCCCGACCCCGCGCCCGGCGAGCCGCCGCGCGACCCGCGGTCGAGCGTGCGGGCGGTCGCCCGCGGCGGTGGCGCCAACCTCGTCGGCGCAGGCGTGACCACGGCCGCCAACCTGCTGCTGACGGTCGTGGTGGCCCGGTCGATGAGCCAGGCCGACGCCGGCATCTTCTTCTCGATCACCTCGCTGGTGCTGCTGCTGGCCACGGTCGGCCGGGTCGGCACCGGCGGCGGCGCGATCTACTTCCTGCCCCGGCTGCGGCTGCTCGGCTCGCCGGCCGAGGTGGCCGCGTGCCTGCGGCTGTCGATCCGGCCGACGCTGCTGGTCTCCACGCTGCTCGGGCTCGGCCTGCTGGTGTTCGCGCCGCAGATCGCCGACCTCGCGGTCGGCCGCGATCCGAGCCCCGACGCGGTCCTGGTGCTGCGGCTGTCCGGGCTGGTGCTGCCGTTCGCGGCGCTCGGCGACGTGCTCCAGTCGATCACCCGCGGCTTCGGCCGGATGCGCACCACGGTGATGGTGGAGCGCATCGGCCGGCCGCTCGCCCAGTTGATGCTCGTCGTGCTGGCCGCGCCGACGCACGACGTGCTGCTGATCGTGCTCGCCTGGACCGTGCCCTACCTGCCGGCGACGATGCTGTCCGGGCTGCCGGTCCGCCGGCTGGCCCGGCAGAACCGGCGGCGCCGCGCGGACGCCGAGCCGTCTGGCTTCAACCGGGCCGAATACTGGCGGTTCACCGGTCCGCGGGCGTTGACCGCGCTGACCCAGGTCGGCCTGCAGCGCGCGGACGTGCTGCTGGTGGTGGCGATCCTCGGCCCGGTGCAGGCGGCGTTGTACGCGGCGGCCACCCGGTTCCTGGTCGTGGGGCAGCTGGGCAACCAGGCCATCTCGGTCGCGCTGCAGCCAAGGCTGTCGGCCGCGCTGGCCCGCCGGGACCTGGGCGAGGCCGGCATGCTCTACCGGACGACGACCGGCTGGCTGGTGCTCACCACCTGGCCGCTCTACCTGCTCGTCGGCGCGTTCCCGGCCGCGCTGCTCGGCATCTTCGGGCACGAGTACGCCAGCGCGACCGACGTCGTCGTCGTGCTGTGCGCGGCGATGCTGGTCGCCACGGCCAGCGGCCAGGTCGACACCGTGTTGATGATGGCCGGCAAGAGCACCTGGAACCTGGGCAATGCGGTGCTGGCCCTGGTCGTCCAGCTCGGCCTCGACCTGCTGCTGCTGCCGCACCTCGGCATCCTCGGCGCGGCGATCGGATGGGGGGTGTCGATCCTGGTCGCCAACCTGGTGCCGCTGAGCCAGCTGGCGATCTCGACCGGACTGCACCCGGTCGGCCGCCCCAGCGTGCTCGCGGTGGTGATCTGCACGGTCGCGGTCGTGCCGGTGGCCGCGGTGGTCCGGGGGGTCGGCGGCGACCATCTCGTGCCGGCGCTGATCGCGACGACCGTGGCCGGGCTGCTGTGGGCGGTCGGGCTGTGGCGCTTCCGCGGCCCGCTCATGCTCGACGCGTTCCTCGCCCGCCGGCGTCGGAAGCAAGCCCCCGGTGCCGGACCGAACGGCGGCCCAGGACCGAACGGCGGCCCAGGACCGAACGGCGGCCCGAGGTCAGACGGCGGCCCAGGACCGAACGGCGGCCCAGGACCGAACGGCGGCCCGAGGTCAGGCGGCGGCAGCCGGCGACCGGCGCGACCGGGCCGGGCCGGCCGCGGCCGGCATCGCGCTTAGCCGGCGCCCTACCTCACCCGGCGCTCACCTGGGCCGCGCAGGTCGCTCGCGTACCCGTAGCGGAGGATCGCCGGCCCGCTGACCAGACCGATCAGCCGGCGCGTCCGCGGGTCGAGCTTCGTCCGCCAGGCCTCGTCCAGGCGCAGCTGCTCGGTCCCGGACCGGAACCGCATGGGGTTGCCGGCGACGCTGTGGTCCCGGGGCAGCTCGACGCTCGACTCCCCCACGAACGCCAGGTCCGCGTCGGACACCTCGCGGCCGAGGAAGCGGATGATGCCGGCGAGCTCCGCCCGCGGCGCGGCGACGAAGTCCTCGTAGTGGACGAGCCGCGTCGGCACTCCGCGCAGCCGCAGCGCATCGAGCAGGACGTTGAACGCCGACCACTCGAGCGCGGTCCGGGTCGGCGGGTACTGCGGCATCGGCTTGCCGTCCCGGTCCGGCCGCGCCACCGTCTTCGACCACGAGTAGCACACCCCGTACACCGAGCGGACCAGGTGGACGAGATTCAGCTCGACGTCCGGCACGTGCCGCAGCAGGTACGCCGAGGACGGGTACTTCGAGGTGTCCACGACCACGTCCGCGCCGCTGACCGTACGGACCGAGTGGTAGACCCGCGACATGGCCGCCGCGTAGTCCCGCAGCTTGCGGGCGTAGTCCGGGGCGAGCGCCGGCGCCGACAACAGCGGCGTGTAGCGGACCCGCTCGACCGACTTGCGCAGCCTGAGCAGCGCGCGGGCGTCGACCTGGTCCCAGCCGCCGAAGGCGTCCTTGCCGACCGCGGTCCAGAACTCGCACTCGGAGAACGACTTGCCGCAGCCGCACATCCGGTCCATGACCACGCCCTGGTCCCAGAGGTAGCAGAGCTCGCCGACCGTCACGAACCCCGGCACGGCGCCCAGCACCCGGGACAGCAGGGTGCTACCGCTGCGCCCGTGGCCACCCACGAACGCCACCGGCACGGCGGTTGTCATCCGGCTTCCCCTCACGCTCCGCATACCCCGGGTGGACTTTAGTGGTTGCGCCGTCGCCATCCCCTGATCGGGGCCGGTACGACCGCCCGCCGATACTGCGCTTGCACATGTGGAAGGCTTGACGCCCGCGCGGACCGGTGCGCCGGCCGGCCGCAGGCGGCACACGCTCAGCTGAGGGGATCGGGCAGGCAGTGGGTTCGGAGCATCGGCTCAGGGACGGCGCGCGGCGGGGCCGTCACCGGCACTGGCGGCTGGTCGCCGTCGCCGGTGTGCTCGTCGCCATCGTCGTCGTGGTCGGCGCGGTCCTCACCGTGGTGCACCGGCAGAACAACCAGCCCACCGGTCTCGGCGGACCCACCCCGGGGACGATCCCGCCGGTGACCGGGCCGCTGGCGAGCGGCGGTCCCCGGCCGCCGGCCCAGGGCGCCTACCTCGGCGCGTACGTCCAGCCCGACACCGACTACTCGCCGCAGAGCCGGATCGACGCGGTCACCGCGTTCGAGAAGGCGGCCGGCCGGCAGCTCGACATCGTGCAGACCTACCACCCGTGGGAGGACGACTTCCCGGACGCCACCGACAAGTGGGCCGTCGACAGCGGCCGGATGCTGCTGCTGTCCTGGGCCGGTACCGACACCCGGGTGATCCAGTCCGGCCGGTACGACGACCTGATCCGGCAGCGGGCCCGCGCGATCAAGGCTCTCGGCAAGCCGATCTTCCTGCGCTGGCGGTGGGAGATGGACCGGCCCAACCTGCAGGCGAGCATCTGGACCGCGCAGGACTTCATCGCCGCCTGGCGGCACATCCGGACCATCTTCGCGCAGGAGAAGGCCACCAACGTCTCCTGGGTCTGGTGCCCGACCGCGGCCGGCTTCTCCGACTCGGACCGCGCCGCGCCGTATTATCCGGGCGACTCGGATGTCGATTGGTTGTGTGCAGACGTCTACACCGGCCAGAAGCTCGACACCTTCGAGGAGGCCGCGGCCGGTTTCCTGGCCTGGGCCAGGGGTCACCCGGGCAAGCCGATCATGATCGGCGAGTGGGCGACCTCGGACCTGTTCCCCGGCGGCCAGACCGCGTGGCTCGAGCAGGCGCAGAAGACCGCGCAGGACAACCCGCCGATCAAGGCCCTGGTCTACTTCGACTCGAGCGACAAGTCCGAGGGACCGCGCGCGCAGCTGGCGCTGAAGGGCGCCGCGGTCGGCCGGTTCGGCGACCTGCTCGCCGAACCGTATTTCAACACCAGGCGGCTGCCGACCGGTCGCTGACGGACGATCGCCACCGATTCGGCCGGTACGCCCGCGGTACGACGCCTCAGGTACATTGTCCGACCGGGGTCGCGCACCGGGGTCCGCGGGATGCGGGCGGTACGGGCCTGGGCGCCTGGCAAGGGGAGACACGATGACGGCTGCCGGCGCGACGGCGAAGGCGGCGCACCCCCTGGCGACAACGGGACCAGTGCTGTTGGTGGGATCAAGCGGCGGACATCTTGCCCAGCTGCTGGCGCTGCGGTCGTGGTGGGGCGACCGGGACCGGGCCTGGGTGACCTTCCCCACGCCGGACGCCAAGTCCCAGCTTCCCGGCGAGCGGGTGGTCTGGGCCCATTACCCGACCACGCGCAACATCCCGAACCTGATCCGAAACACGGGGCTGGCATTCCGGTTGCTGCGTCGGGAGAAGCCGTCGGTGATCCTGTCCACCGGAGCTGGGGTCGCCGTCCCCTTCTTCGTGCTGGGTTGGATGCGCGGCATTCCGACCGTCTACCTCGAGGTGTATGACCGCATCGACTCGCCGACGCTCACCGGCCGGCTGTGCCGGCCGTTCGCCCGGCTGTTCTGCGTGCAGTGGGAGGAGCAACGCAAGTTCTATCCGGGCTCGGTCGTCGTGGGACCGCTGTTGTGAGTACTCGGGTGTTGGTCCTCGTCGGGACCGACCACCACCGGTTCGACCGGCTGGTCGACTGGGTCGACCGGTGGGCCTCGGACAGCGGCGCCGACGTGCTGGTCCAGCACGGGACCTCCCGCGCGCCGCTGGTCGCGGCCGGCCAGCCATACCTGGACTGGGACAAGGTGCAGTCCGAGATCGCGGCGGCCGACGTGGTGGTCAGCCACGGCGGCCCGGCCACCATCTCAGAAGCACGTGAGGCCGGGCACATGCCGATCGTCGTGCCCCGAGATCCGGTGCGCGACGAGCACATCGACGACCACCAGCAACTGTTCTCCCGCCGGCTTGCCGCAAGCGGACTGATCACGGTCGTCGAGGATGAGTCCGAGCTGCGGTCGGCCCTGGACGCGGCGGCCGGCGGTGAGCGCGGACAGCCGGTCGACGTCGCGGACGAGATCCTGAAGACCACCCGCAGGCTCGGTAGGCTCGTCGACGGCTTGCTGGCGACAGACGTGCCGGCGCCGACTCCGGAGCGGCCGCGGATCGCGTTCCTCGGCGGCTTCGGCCGGTCCGGCTCGACGCTGCTGGAGCGGATGCTCAACGAGATGCCCGGGGTCAGCGCGGTCGGCGAGTCGGTGCACCTGTGGCAGCGCGGGCTGCGCGAGGACGAGCTGTGCGGCTGCGGCGAGCCGTTCTCCCGATGCCCGCACTGGCAGGCGGTCGGCGAGGCCGCGTTCGGCGGCTGGGACCGGCTCGACGTCGACCGCGTGCTCGCGGTCAAGGCCGCCGTCGACCGGACCCGGTACGTGCCGCGGCTGGCCGGCCCGACCGCCTCGGCCAAGCACGCCCGCGCGCTGGACGAATACTGCGACCTCTACCGCCGGCTCTACCGCGGGCGTCGCGGCGGTCACCGGGGACAGCGTGCTGGTCGACGCGAGCAAGCACGCCTCGCTGGCGTACTCGCTGCGCCGGGCCGCCGACCTCGACCTGCGGGTGCTGCACATGGTCCGGGACAGCCGCGGGGTGGCGTACTCCTGGTCCAAGCAGGTGCGCCGGACCGAGATCGCGGACGGCGAGGTCTACATGCCGCGATACTCGCCGGCCCGGGCCGCGGTGCTCTGGGCCGCCAACAACACGCTGTTCGACCTGCTCGGCCGGCTCGGCACCCCGGTGCACCGGTTGCGGTACGAGGACCTGCTGGCCGCGCCCGGGCCGGTGTTCAGCGAGGTGCTGACCTACCTGGGGTTGCCGGCGGACGCCGAGGCGCTGCGTTTCCTGCACTCGGACAGCGCCGAGCTCGGGGCCAGCCACACCATCGGCGGCAACCCGATGCGGTTCTCCACCGGCCGGCTGACGCTGCGCACCGACGAGGCCTGGCGGCGGGAGATGCCGCCGTCCGCCCGACTGCAGGTCTCCGCGCTGACCGCGTGGCCGCTGGCCAACTACGGCTACCACCTGCGGAACGGCGAGTGACCGGGTTGCCGGCCGCCGCGGCCGGTGCCACCGGCTCCCGCGCGCTGCCGGGGGTCACCGTGGTCATCCCGACCCGGGACCGGCCCGCGCTGCTGCGCACCGCGCTCGACGCGGTCCTGGCCCAGGACTACCCGGGCGAGGTGCGCTGCGTCGTCGTGCACGACGGCACCGAGCCGGACCGCGCGCTGGAGCGGGACACGGTGACGGTCACCAGCAACGTCCGCTCCCCCGGACTGGCCGGTGCCCGAAACTCAGGCATCGCGCTCGCCGGGACCGAGCTCGTCGCGTTCTGCGACGACGACGACCGCTGGCTGCCGGGCAAGTTGTCCCGCCAGGTCGAGGTCTTCCGGTCCGACCCGCAGGCCCGGTTCGTCAGCTGCGGCATCCGGGTCCGATACGCCGAGCGCGTCGTCGAGCGCACCCTGCCGATGGACCGGGTCACGTTCGCCGACCTGCTGCGGGACCGGCTGACCGAGCTGCACCCGTCGACGTTTCTCATCCAGCGCTCGCTGCTGCAGGAGATCGGGACGGTCGACGAGGCGCTGCCGGGCAGCTACGCGGAGGACTACGAGCTGCTGCTGCGGGCGGCCCGGGTGGCGCCGGTGCGGTCGCTGCCGACCGTGCTGGTGGAGGTGCTCTGGCACCCGAAGTCCTACTTCACCGGCCGGTGGGCGACGGTCTCCGCGGCGCTGCAGCGGCTGCTGGCTGCGTACCCGGACTTCTACCGGGAGAAGGCCGGCGCGGCCCGGCTGAGCGGCCAGATCGCCTTTGCCGAGGCGGCCCAGGGGCACCGCGGCGCGGCGGTGCGGTGGGCCGCCCGGACGGCCAGGCTGCGGCCGACCGAGCCGCGGGCCGTGCTGGCGCTCGCGGTGGCGGCGAAGGTCGTCTCCGGCGAGCGGGTGGTGCGCGAGCTCAACGCCCGCGGCCGCGGCATCTGAGCGCGGGCGAGGCCCCGGGGATCGCCCCGGGGCCTCGCCGTGTTTCCGCTCCTAGCCGGCGATCACCTGACGCCACGCGTTCTGGCTCGCCGCGTCGAGGAGACGGAAATCCCCACCGACGATCGAGTTGAAGTACGTGACGTAGGCGGCGCCGTTGGCGCGGGCGTAGCCGCCGATCGCGGTCAACCACGTGGCCCGGCCGGTGCCGTTGTCACCGACGGCCATCTTGCTGCCGAGCTCCGCGACGGCCCAGTCCACGCCGACGGCCTTGGACGTGGCGGCGGCGTTGCCGAGCATCGTCGTCGGATCGGCGTACGCGCCACTGGAGTAGGCCTTGTTGTAGCAGTCCCACCCGATGGTGTCGATCACGCTCGTACCGGCGAAGTAGTCCTTCCAGTTGCGGTGTGAGGCCGGCTGGAGCGTCCAGCACATCAGGATCAGGTTCGCCCGCAACTGCGGGTTGTTCGCCCGATCGGCCAGCCCGGCCAGGTGCACCCAGGCCGCCCGGTAGTCCGCGGTCGTGAACGAACCGGACTCGACGTCGTTCTCGGGCTCGTGGAAGTACGACCAGAAGATCGGCCGGTCCTTCGGCGCGCTGGCGAACCAGTTGGCGAACTGGCTGTCCAGCCGGCCGGAGATGACGTCCTTCGGCGCGGCCTTGAACGAGACCACCACCGGTCCGCCGCTGACGCCGGCCCAGCCGGGCCAGGCCGCGGGCATTCCGCTGTTGAAGATCCGGACGATGTCCGGCCGGCCGAACGCATCGGTCTCCCGAGCCAGCGCCTGCGTGGCGTTGGCGCCGTCGCCGTTCCACAGGGTGGTGCCGAACAGGGTGCCGCCGGTGGACGGGGGCGCCGGGGCCGGCGCGGGTGCTGACGAGCTGTGACTCGAGGACGGTGCCGGCTTCGGCGATGGCGGCAGCGCAGACATCGACGGCAGGGCGGGCTGGGTGCTGCCCGGCTGCCCGGAGGGGGCCGGAGTGGGCGTCCCCGCGGTGCCGGACCAGTCCAGCGCGAGCGCCGGACCGTCGGTGCCGTGCTCGCTGCTGAACACCGCGGAGACCGTGCCGGCCAGCGGCGCGACCATCGCGAACGAGTAGGTGCCGTTGCTCTTGACGACCCCGGTGAGATCGAAGTCGAGCCACTTCTGCTGGACCGCCGGTTTCGTGGCGGCGACCAGGGCACCGACGGCGGGGGCGTTGCGCATGGTCATCGACATCGCGTTCCAACCGGTGTCGGCGACGGCGTGCAGTTCCACGGCGCTCGGCTGGTTGCGGTCCGAGGACAGCAGCAGGTGGGCCGCGGGGGTGACGCCCGCCGGCACACCCTGGACCGTGAACTTCAGGTAGCTGCGGGTGTGCAGCCTCGGCTGGTTGCTCGCGGTGAGCTTGGTCGCCGCTCCCCGGTTCTCGCCGGGATATTCCTGGTAGACGTAGGTGTCCGCATCGGCGGACACCCTCAGCGACGTCGGGGCGGAGCCCTTGTCCGCGGCGCCGGCCATGACCGCGGTGACCCCGGCGGCGAGGGAGAGCGCGACGGTGGCCCCGATGAACTTGGCGGCGCGAGAACTGCTCTTCCTAGGGGAAGTGGTCGGCGCGACCTGCCGACCGTCCTGCGTACGTCCGTGCCAGCGACCCGGTGCGGGCCGTCTGTGGCGCGAGCCGTGACCCATTGATTCCTCTCCCGGCGTGCGTCTTCGCCTCTGGTTAGCCTGGCGCTAGCCGAGCCAGCCGCAACATTGCGACGACTCAGTCACTGACCGCACGCCCCTGCCTGGGCACCGAACCTGGACAAAAGCCCGCGGTCAGCAGCCTCCGGCAGGAGTTCTCCCGAAGGGCTTGCGGGAACATAGCCCCTTACAAGACTGGTCACAAGGAGCAGCCGCCCCGTGGGGGGACGTGTCCGGTTAGGTACACACGACCGGCCTAATGGGATTACCGGACGCACACGCTCTGTGCCAAAGGGCCACCAGCGCCCGAGCCGTTGCCGATCCCCGAGCACCGCTGACGGCGCCGGGCCCTGCTCACCGAGGGCGGATGTTCTTGTTGTGGTGGAAGGCGTTGTCGGGGTCGTACTCGGCCTTCACCTCGGCGAGTCGCCGGTAGGTGTGTTCCCCGTACGCCTCCCGGACGCGGCTGGTGTCGTCGTCGGCGTCGAGGAAGTTGACGTAGACGCCGGCGGCGCGGTGCGGCTGGAGAGCACGGACGAACCGCCGCGCCCACGCGGTCTCGGCGGCGGCGTGCCCGCCGGCGTCGGCTGGCAGCCACACCGCGTCGATGACGATGGTGTGGGCCACGTCGCGACCGGGGTAGGCGGTGGCGACGTCGGGGACCCGGGCGACGGCGCCACCCAGGTGGAAGATCGCCGCGTACGACCGGGGGGAGCCGGCGGCGTAGGCGTGATCGGCGATGACGGCGACGGCGTCGTCGGAGAGGCCGGCGAGGTTCGCGGACTTCCAGTAGTAGTGCCATCCGTGACGGACGGTGTCATCGAGGCCGCTCTGGTGGGCGACGTACGGCTTGGGTGCGAGCAGGTCCACCAGCGGCGTCCCGAGCCGGCGCAGCGCCCGCACCGCCCGCTCGCCGTCGTCCACGGCGCCGGCGTAGCAGCAGGCGACGGCGATGGCGGGCTGCCAGTGCAGATCCTCGGGGATGTCCGGCAGCGGGGGCACAGTGCCCAGCCTGACCACGGTGCCGAGCTCGTCGGCGGCTTCGGCGGCGAAGTCCCGGTAGAAGCGCAGCACGTCGGCGGTGTCGTCGGCCGCCCAGAAGACGGATCCGGCCAGCACGGTCGGGCCGAGGGAGTGCAGAGCGAACCGGAACGACGTGACGACGCCGAAGTTGCCGCCGCCGCCTCGCAGCGCCCAGAACAGATCGGGGTGTTCGTCGGCGGACGCCCGGACGACGCAGCCCTCGGCGGTGACCACCTCGGCAGCCACCAGGTTGTCGACGGTGAGCCCGTGCCTTCGCATGAGGAAGCCGAGGCCACCGCCGAGGGTGAGCCCGGCGACGCCGGTGTGGCCCACGATGCCGCCGGTCGTGGCCAGCCCGTGGGTCTGGGTCTCGCGGTCGACGACGCCCCAGAGCGCACCACCCTGCACCCGGCCCGTGCGGCCGGCGGGGTCGACCCACACGGCCCGCATCGCCGTGAGGTCGATGACGATCCCGCCGTCGCACACCGCGGTGCCGGCCACGTTGTGGCCCCCGCCCCGTACGGCGATCTCCAGGTCGTGGTCGCGGGCGAAGCGCACGGCCGCGGCCACGTCGGCGGTCCCGATGCATCGGGCGATCAGCCGGGGGCGCCGGTCGATGGCGCCGTTCCACACGGCTCGGGCGGTGTCGTAGTCGGCGTGGTCAGCGGTGATCAGCTGGCCCCCGAACCCGTCGATCTCCATGGCGACTGCCTCCTCGCCCGGGGTGGCCGACCTGCTCGGTGGTCCATGTCGTCGGCCCGTCTGCTGTCGACGGCCCGATCGCAGCACCGACGACGCCGGCCGTGAAGTCCACTATCTGGACTTCACGCCCGCACGAAGGAGCGCGACACTGGCCTCGTGCGGACCTACGGCCAGTACTGCCCCGTCGCCCGCGGCGCCGAGATCTTCGCGGAGCGCTGGACGCCGCTGATCATCCGCAACCTGTACCTGGGTTGCGGAAGCTTCAGTGAGATCCTGGAAGGCGCGCCCGGGCTCTCCCGCACCCTGCTCTCGCAGCGGCTCAAGCAGCTCGAACGGTTCGACATCGTCGAGTCGGCAGCCAAGCCGGACGGGCGCGGGCGCCACTACGAGCTCACAGCCGCGGGCCACGATCTCTTCAAGGTCTGCGTGTCGCTCGGCGAGTGGGGTGCCGCCTGGCTCGAGATCGCCCCCGAGCACCTCGATCCCTTCGTGGCCCTGTGGTCGATGTGCAACATGCTCCGACGGGACCGGCTGCCGGACCGACGCGTCGTCATCCAGTTCGACTTCACCGGCCGCCAACGCCCCGAGCGGTACTGGCTGCTGATCGAGCACGGCGACACCGAGATCTGCAAGACGTACCGTGGCCTCGACGAGGATCTCTACGTCACGGCGGAAGCCGAGGCTTTCGTCACGTGGCACGCCGGCCAGCTCAGCTGGGCCGAGGCCACCCGCAGCGGCCGCATCCAGCTGCACGGCCCGTCGTGGCTGGTGCGAGCCTTCCCCACCTGGAATGCCCGCAGCGCCTTCGCCCACATCAAGCCGGTCGGTCGTACCGCGGCCACGGCGGCAGCCTGACCCGCTGCGCGAGATCGGCGCTGACGGTCGCTAGCCCTCGAGGATCATGCCGGCGCCGGCGGTGGCGTTGGTCGCCTCGTCGACGAGGATGAACCCGCCGGTCGTCCGGTTGCGCCGGTACTCGTCCGCGAACAGCGGCTGGGTCGTGCGCATCCGCACCCGGCCGATGTCGTTGAGCCGCAGCTCGCCGGCGTCCTCGTCCCGGTGCAGCGTGTTGACGTCCAGCCGGTAGCGCAGCTCGCGCACCACCGCCCGGGCCGACCGGGTGGTGTGCTTCAGCGCCAGCTTGGCGCCCGGCCGCAGCGGCTTGTCGGTCATCCAGCAGACCATCGCCTCGACGTCCTGGGTCACCATCGGCGCGTTGTGCGGCCGGCAGATCATGTCGCCGCGGGAGACGTCGAGGTCGTCGGCCAGCCGCACGGTCACCGACATCGGCGCGTACGCCTCCTCGACCGGGCCGTCGGCGGTGTCGATCGCGGCGATCCGCGTGGTCAGCCCGCTGGGCAGCACCATCACCTCGTCGCCGGGCTTGAGCACGCCGCCGGCGACCTGGCCGGCGTAGCCGCGGTAGTCGTGCCAGGCGTCCGACTGCGGCCGGATCACGTACTGCACCGGGAAGCGGACGTCGATGAGGTTGCGGTCGCTGGCGACGTGCACGTTCTCGAGATGGTGCAGCAGGCTCGGCCCGTCGTACCAGGGCATGTTCTCCGACCGGGTGACGACGTTGTCGCCCTTGAGCGCCGAGATCGGGATCACGGTCAGGTCCGGCACGTGCAGCTTGGTGGCGAACGCGGTGAACTCCTCGTGGATCCGGTCGAAGACCTCTTCGGAGTAGTCGACCAGGTCCATCTTGTTCACGCACAGCACCAGGTGCGGCACCTCGAGCAGGGTGGCCAGGAACGCGTGCCGCCGGCTCTGCTCGACGATGCCGTTGCGGGCGTCGATCAGCACGAGGGCCAGGTCGGCGGTGGACGCGCCGGTGACCATGTTGCGGGTGTACTGGATGTGACCCGGGGTGTCGGCGATGATGAACTTCCGCTTCGGCGTCGCGAAGTAGCGGTAGGCCACGTCGATCGTGATGCCCTGCTCCCGCTCGGCCCGCAGGCCGTCGGTGAGCAGCGCGAGGTTGACGTGGTCCTCGCCGCGCTCCTTGCTGACCCGCTCGACCGCCTCGATCTGGTCGTCGAAGATCGTCTTCGTGTCGTACAGCAGCCGGCCGATCAGCGTGCTCTTGCCGTCGTCGACGGATCCCGCCGTCGCGAACCGCAGGATGTCCAGTTTAGAAGTAGCCCTCGCGCTTCCGGTCTTCCATCGCCGCCTCGCTGAACTTGTCGTCGCCCCGGGTGGCGCCGCGCTCGGTGATCCGGGTCGCGGCGACCTCGGCGATCACCTTGTCCACCGTGTCCGCGTCGGACTCCACCGCGGCGGTCAGGCTGGCGTCGCCGACCGTCCGGTAGCGGACCCGGCGCACGGCGACCTGCTCGCCGTCGCGCGGCCGGCAGTACGGATGGACGCCGAACAGCATGCCGTCCCGGGCGAACACCTCGCGCTCGTGCGCGAAGTAGATCGACGGCAGCTCGATGCGCTCCTGCGCGATGTACTGCCAGATGTCCAGCTCGGTCCAGTTGGACAGCGGGAAGACCCGGATGCTCTCGCCGTCGTGGATCCGGCCGTTGTAGAGGCTCCACAGCTCGGGCCGCTGGTTCTTCGGGTCCCACTGGCCGAACTCGTCGCGGAAGGAGAAGACCCGCTCCTTGGCCCGGGCCTTGTCCTCGTCCCGGCGGGCGCCGCCGAAGATCGCGGTGAACCGGTGCTTCTCCAGCGCGTCGAGCAGGACCGGGGTCTGGATCCGGTTGCGGGTGCCGTCCGGCGGCTCGACGACCGAGCCGTTGTCGATGGCCTCCTGCACGCTCGCGACCACCAGCTGCACGCCGAGCTCCGCGACCCGGCGGTCGCGGAAGTCGAGCACCTCCTGGAAGTTGTGGCCGGTGTCGACGTGCATGACCGGGAACGGGACGCGCGCCGGATGGAACGCCTTCTCGGCCAGCCGCAGCATGGCGATGGAGTCCTTGCCGCCGGAGAACAGCAGCACCGGCCGCTCGAACTCGGCCACGACCTCGCGGATGATGAAGATGGCCTCGGCTTCCAGGGTCTGCAGCTGGGACAGCTGGTACCGCTGGGGGTCGGTCATCGCGTTCGTGCTCCCTCGCTCGTCCTACGGTGCCGGCCGATCAGCCCCACCACCCGGTGCGCCACCCCAGCCTCGCAGACGAGCAGGTCGGGCGCCCACGGGTCGGGCTGGTTGTAACGCAACGGCGACCCGTCGACGCGGCTGGCGTGCAGCCCGGCGGCCCGCGCCACGGCCACCGGCGCGGCCGAGTCCCACTCGTACTGGCCACCGTCGTGGAGGTAGGCGTCGACTCCACCGTCGACGCTGCCGCGCAGCACGGCGTCGACCTTCGCGCCGGCCGAGCCCATCCCGACCAGCTCGGCACCGAGCTCCTCGGCCACCGGGTGGGCCCAGGCGGGCGGGCGGGTGCGGCTCACCGCGATCCGCCGGACGGCGCCGCCGGAAGGGTCCCGGGCCGGCGGCGGGACCGGCGTCCGGGACGAGCGCAGCGCGCCGCGCGCCGGCAGGGCGACCGCGCCGCAGGCCAGCTCGCCGCGTTCCCAGAGCGCGACGTGCACGGCCCAGTCGGTCCGGCCGGCCTCGCCGTACTCACGGGTGCCGTCCAGCGGGTCGACGATCCAGACCCGCTCGGCGGTGCGCCGGGCGGCCGGGTCGGGGCTCTCCTCGGACAGCACAGCGTCGCCGGGACGGCGGGCGGCCAGCTCGGCCAGCAGGAAGGCGTCCGACTCCGCGTCACCGGTCCTGCCGTCCGCGCCGGCGGCGCGCAGCCGCAGCAGCAGCGCACCGGCCCGCTCGGCCAGCTCCTCGGCCAGCAGCGCGTCATCCACGTGTACGTCCTACCTCTCCGACGCCGGGTTGTTCGCAACCGGGTCCCCGTTCACGTACGTGATGCCGGGCGGCCGAAGCCGCCCGGCATCATCGAGCAACACCGCCCCGCGCCGGGGCGGCACGGGGGGTCAGTACGCGCCGCGCCCCCGGACGACGGCCGACATCGTCTTCCAGAGGATCATCAGGTCCAGCGTGAAGGACCAGTTCTCCACGTAGCGCAGGTCGAGCCGCACCGACTCGTCCCAGTCCAGGTCGCTGCGGCCGCTGATCTGCCACAGCCCGGTCAGCCCCGGCTTGACCAGCAGCCGGCGGCGGACGTCGTCCTGGTAGAGCGCGACCTCTTCTGGCAGCGGCGGCCGGGGCCCGACCAGGGACATCTTGCCCTGCATGACGTTGATCAGCTGCGGCAGCTCGTCCAGCGACAGGCGGCGGAGGAAGCGGCCGACCGGGGTGACCCGCGGATCCTTCCTGATCTTGAACAGCAGGCCCTCGGCCCGCTCGTTGCGGTCCTCCAGCTCGGCCCGGCGCTTCTCGGCATCGACGTACATCGAGCGGAACTTCAGCAGCGTGAACTCCTTGCCGTCACGGCCGGTGCGCACCTGCTTGAAGATCGCCGGACCCGGGCTGGACAGCCGCACCGCGGCCCAGAGGGCCACGAGCAGCGGCAGGAACAGCACGACCGCGAGCGTCGCCAGGGACCGGTCGACGACCGCCTTGACCACCCGGCGGGTGCCGGCGAACTCCGGCTCCTCGACGTGCAGCAGCGGCAGGCCGGTCATCGGGCGGATGTGCAGCCGCGGTCCCGCGACCTCCATGAGGCCGGCGCCACGACCAGGTCGGTGTCGGTGCCCTCCAGCTCCCAGGACAGCCGGCGCAGCCGGGCCGGTCCGACGCTCGCGCCGGCGGCCACCGCGACCGTGTCGGCGCCGGACACCCGCACCGCGTCGACGACGTCCTCCAGGCCGCCCAGCAGCGGCACGCCGAGGCCGACCAGCCGGGCCCCGTCGCCGGTGGACAGGCACGCACCGACGACCTGCATGCCGCAGTAGCGCTCCTGGCGCAACTGCGCGGTCAGGTCCGCGACCGACTCCTCGCCCCCTACCGCGATCACCCGGAAGGTGTAGCGGCCGCGGGACCGGCCGCGGTGGATCCGCTTGCGGAACCCGTAGTGCCCGAGGAACGACAGCACCATCGCCAGCGGCAGCGCCCAGACGATGTAGCCGCGGGCGATGTCGGCCTTCAACGCGTACGACAGGAAGCCGATCGTCGCGGTCAGGCCGACGAAAGCCCGGAAGATCCGCTGGAACTCCTCGGACCCGAGCCCGATCACGCGGGCCTCGTAACCGCCGGACAGAGCGATCGCGCCGACCCAGAGCAGCGGCGCGGCGAAGGTCGCCAGCGCGTAGCCGTACGCCCAGGACAGCGAGCCGTCCGGGAAGCGCAGCAGGTAGGCGGACAGCGCCGCGATGACGCCGACGAGGGCGTCGTAACCCACCAGGAGCCGCGCGCAGCGGCGCTCCCAGTTCCGGCGACGGGCTACCCCGATCCCGGAGACGTCGACGATCCGGGTCGACCGGTCGAGGACGCTCATTAGCACCCCACCCCCCGTCCAGTGGTGCTCCAGCACCACCGGACCACCTCTCTCACGACGCCCCCGGCCCGCCGGACGCGGCAGCGACACGACGGGTTCCCCCCAAGAGCGAGCCCAACATAGCGGCTTGGATCACGCAGGGTGAAGAGTTGACAGAAGAAGTCCCATGCCCCCCGTGAAGAGTGGCCATCAGGGCAACTCAGACACTCTCCGTGACTGAGACCGGTACATCACCCATGTGTTCGGGAGCGTCACGCACGGGCTCCGGTGAACGAAATGACAATCCGTAACCACAACGGACTACATGGGTGCTGTACCGCCTGCGGCGGTCCGAATCGCCGAGCTGCGGCGGCGTCGTGGACACTGGTCGGCGTGCGGATCACGGCGAGCGCGCGCCGGCCCCGCACGGATGCCGGCCGCGCGGGACGACTTCATGGACCCCGGCCCGGTACCGGGACGACGCGGCGCTGCGCGCCGACATCCGCCGGCTCGGCACCCTGCTCGGCGAGACCCTGGCCCGCCAGGAGGGCCAGCCGCTGCTCGACCTGGTCGAGGAGGTCCGCGCGCTGACCAGAGTCGCAGGCCGGCGACGCCGACGCGCGGCGCGCTCGAGCCGCACCGCTGCTCGGCGAGGCCGCCGTGGCACCGCGACAAGCTGGCCCGGGCCTTCTCCACCTACTTCCACCTGGCCAACATCACCGAGCAGGTGCACCGGGCCCGCGGCCTGCGCCGGCGCGGGCCGCCAGCGGCGGCTGGCTGGCCGGGCGGCGCCGCTGATCGCCGAGCCGGGGTCGGCGCCGGACGAGATCGCCGCGGCGCGCCGGCTGGCGGTCCGGCCGGTGTTCACCGCGCACCCCACCGAGGCCGCCCGCCGCTCGATCCTCGCCAAGCTGCGCGCGATCGCCGACGATGCTGCTGGCGCGAGCCGGCCGGCCGAGCCGCCGGCAGCCGACCGCCGCGCCGCCGCCGACCGGCGCCTGGCCGAGCTGCTCGACCTGATCTGGCAGACCGACGAGCTGCGGCTGGACCGGCCCGACCCGACCGACGAGGCCCGCAACGCCATCTACTACCTGCGCGACCTGTACGCCGAGGCCGCCCCGCAGGTGCTCGACGACCTGGCCGACACGCTGCGCGGGCTCGGCGTGGCGGCTCGCCGACGGCCCGGCCGCTGACCTTCGGCACCTGGATCGGCGGCGACCGGGACGGCAACCCGTACGTCACCCCGCGGTCACCCGCGAGGTGCTGCTGCTCCAGCACGAGCACGGCATCGCCGGCGACCGAGGGCGGTGGACGAGCTGATCGACGAGCTGTCCGTCCTCGCCGGCTGCGCGGGGTCTCGCTCGACCTGTCCGCCAGCCTCGCCGCCGACCTGGACGCGCTGCCCGAGCTGGCGCAGCGGTTCCGCCGGGTCAACGCCGAGGAGCCGTACCGGCTCAAGGCGCGCTGCGTCCAGGCGAAGCTGGCCAACACCCGCGAGCGGCTGGCCGACGGCACCCCGCACGTGCCGGGCCGGGACTACCTCGGCACCGCCGAGCTGATCGCCGACCTGGAGCTGCTGCGCGCCTCGCTGGCCCGCAACTCCGGCCAGCTCATCGCCGACGGCCGGCTCGCCCGGGTCGATCCGGACGGTCTCCGCGTTCGGCCTGCACCTGGCGACGATGGACGTCCGGGAGCACGCCGAGGCGCACCACGAGGTGCTCGCCCAGCTTTCTACCGGCTCGGTCGAGCGAGGCCGACTACGCCGACGCTGGCCGCGGCCGAGCGCACCGAGCTGCTCGCCGGGAGCTGACCGGCCGCCGGCCGCTCTCGGCCGTGGACCCCCGCGCTGGACGAGGCCGCGGCGCCGCAGACGTTCGACGTCTTCGCCACGATCCGCGAGGCGCAGGACACGGTTCGGCGCCGAGGTGATCGAGTCGTACATCATCTCGATGACGCCGGGCGTCGACGACGTGCTCGCCGCCGTGCGTGCTGGCCCGCGAGGCCGGGCTGGTCGACGTGCACAGCGCGGCGGTCGGGCCCGGATCGGGTTCGTGCCGCTGCTGGAGACCGCCGGCCGAGCTGCGCCGGCCGGCGCGCTGCTCGACGAGCTGCTGTCGCTGCCCGGCCTACCGGGCGCTGGTGCGGCCCGCGGCGACGTGCAGGAGGTGATGCTCGGCTACTCCGACTCCAACAAGGAGGCCGGCATCACCACCTCCCAGTGGTCGATCCACCGGGCGCAGCGGCGCGCTGCGCGACGTGGCCGCCCGGCACGGCGTACGGCTGCGGCTGTTCCACGGCCGGGGCGGCACGGTCGGCCGCGGCGGCGGGCCCACGCACGAGGCGATCCTGGCCCAGCCGTACGGCACGCTCGACGGCGCGATCAAGGTGACCGAGCAGGGCGAGGTCATCTCCGACAAGTACACCGCTGCCGGCGCTGGCCCGGGAGAACCTGGAGCTGACCGTCGCCGCCGTGCTGCAGGCGACCGCTGCTGCACACCGAGCCGCGGCAGCCGGCCGAGCAGCTGGCCCGCTGGGACGCGGCGATGGACGCGGTCTCCGACGCGGCGTTCGCCGCGTACCGGCGCTGGTCGAGGACCCGGACCTGCCGGCGTACTTCTGGGCCTCCACGCCGACCGAGCTGCTCGGCGCGCTGAACATCGGCTCCCGGCCGGCGAAGCGGCCGAACACCGGCGGCCGGGCTGGCCGGGCTGCGGGCCATCCCGTGGGTGTTCGGCTGGACCCAGACCCGGCAGATCGTGCCCGGCTGGTTCGGCGTGGGCTCCGGCCTGGCCGCCGCCCGCGAGGCGGGCTGGCCGACGTGCTGGCCGAGATGTACGCAGAGCTGGCACTTCTTCCGGACGTTCCTGTCCAACGTCGAGATGATGCTGGCCAAGACCGACCTGACATCGCCCGCGCTACGTCGAGACGCTGGTGCCGAAGGAGCTGCACCCGATCTTCGACCAGATCCGCGCCGAGTACGAGCGTACGGTCGACGAGGTGCTGCGGATCACCGGCGAGCCCGACCTGCTCGACATCACCGGTGCTGCAGCGCACCCTGGAGGTGCGGGACG
>CAWCUX010000003.1:0-300335 GCA_963798885.1 uncultured Actinomycetota bacterium
TGGGGTGGGCCGTCGTGGATGACGATCCCGGCCAGGATCCCGGGAAGGTCCGCCCGGCCCAGGTCCTGGGCCCGGCCCTGGGCGGCGTGGGAGCGGAACCGGGTCCACCCGGCCAGCGTGCCGATCGCGTACCCGATGGTCGCGGCCAGCCAGCCGGTCGCCGAGCGGCCGCGGACCGGCACCACCACGAGCAGCACCAGCAGCACCCACACCACGGCGAGGGTTCCGACCAACGGCCAGCGGTGGGTGTTGATCGCCCAGAACGCGGGCAGGCTGGTGACGGCGAGGGTGCCGAGCTGCCAGCCGGTCAAGCCGAAGAACCAGCCGATCCGATCCTTGGCGTAGTCGGAGTAGACGACCGCCATCAGAACCTCCTCTGCAAGTGGTGGCGGGTTAGGCGATGATCACGGCGGCGTCAGCGGCGCCGGCCCCACCGGCCAGCCGCACCACCGCTCCACCGGCCGGCGTCCCGGACGCCCCAGCCGGCGCGCTCGGTGAGGCCGGTGCGGGTGTGCGGGCGGCGCGAAGGGCGGGCACCCGGGGGTCCACCGATCGACGGACCCGGGAACGGATCCCCGCCTGGACCACTCATATCGCCGGACGGGAACGCCGCCCGGCCCGCTGTCCGTGCGCCGCGTCGGGTCGGCGGGGTCGTCGGCGTCGGCGCCGGTGCGGATCCGCGTGTCGCCGTTGGGGTTGGTGTCGTTGGTGGTGCGGCGTCCGGCCTGGGTGAAGTCGGGTGGGTTGGTGGTGTGGCCGACGCCCATCTGGTTGGTGACGTCGGCTCCGGCCGCCGCACCGGTGGTGCCGGCGGTGGTGATCAGGCCGAGGCCTTGGGAGGCGGGTTGCCCGGCGGGTCCGAGCTGGCCGAGACGGCCGGCGACCGCGGTGTCGAAGCGGGCGGTGGTGGTGTCGGCCGCGCCGTTCTCGCCCTTGGGTGCGGCCCTGGTCGTCGGTGGCGGCCGCCCCACCCCCACCGCCACCACTGGAGCGGGTGAGGAGGCCTTGGAGTCCGCCGACGGCGGCCATGCCGGTCCGCAGGGATGCGCCGGAGGTGGTGGCGGGGTCGACGAAGGCGAGCAGTTTGAACAGGGCCAGGGGGGAGACGGTGGCCACGCAGATCAGCAGCACGCCGGGGACGGCGGTGCCGACGGCCCCTTGGACGCCGGTGAGGTGGTTGGCGACCCCGGAGGTGAATTGGATGCCGACGCCGAGGACCAGGACCATCAGCACCGGGGTGAGGGCGGCGGCGTGGAACCAGCGCAGGCTCTTCCAGAACCAGGCCCGGCCGGTGTCGGACACCAGCCCGGCCGCCGAGATCGGGGTGGTGGCCATCAGCACCATCAGGGCGGCGGAGCGGACCAGCATCACCAGGAAGTGGCCGATCGCGGCGACCCACAACAACAGCCCCATCAGCCCGAGGACGGTGGCGACGGTGCCGTCGGTGATGTCGGTCGGGGGTGAACGGTGTCCAGGGGTGCCAGTCGGCCCAGCTGGACACGTTGAGCAGGCCCTGCATCAGCGCCCGGGTCAGGCCCCCGGCCGCGGTGACGATGACCAGGCCGTAGCCGATCCAGCCGCCCCACACGACCAGGAACTGGCCCAGGCCGATGCCGACCCGGGCCAGGCCGTGGCCGTCACGCTTGGCGACCGCGACCCCCAGCTGGACCATCGCCATGATCAGCAGCAGGGCGCCGGCGATCCAGAACGTCACCTGGTACAGCCAGGCGCCGGGGCCGTGTTCGGACACGTCGGGGGTGAGCAGGGAGTCGGCGAAGTTGAGGGCCAGGCGCAGCAGCCACAGTCCGGCGTTCCACAAGCCGAGCATGGCGGCGGTCCACGCGTCCGCGACCACCTTCCCGGCGGCCGATCCCAAGCACCCGGAACGGGTTCAACAAGTCACCCCACGATGCCCGTCCGCCTTAGTCGCTGGTCCAGGTGCGCCACCCGGCCTTCAAGGCGAGGTCGGAGCCGGGCCACACCGACGGCGCGGTCGCGGGGGGTGTGCCGGGGGCGATCATCCACCGCCCGTCGTGCCAGGCCATCCGCTCGCAGTGGCCGTAGCCGATCTCGGCGTGGGTGACCGCGTCGGCGCGGACGTCGAGCAGGACGCAGGCCAGCACCCAGTCCGGCCCGTCGGTGCCCTTCACCAGCCCGGCCGCTGGGGTCGCGGCCACCAGCACCGGTCGCCGACGGCGGCTGGACTGGTCGCCGAGGGCGGTCAGGAACACCTGCACGTTCCTGGGTCATCGCCCAATCCGCGGCGGTGACACCGCCGGGCAGCGCCCAGGCGTCGTGGACCTGGTGGGCGACGGGGATGCTCATCGCCTGCACCACCCGCACCTCGATCGCCCCCAGCTGGGCCACCGCGCCCGCGGGCAGTGTGCGGGAACCCGGTAGACACCCCGGCCGGGCCCAGCGGCGTCGGTGCGGGGACCAGCAGGGTCGGCGCCAGGTCGCTGGAGACCTCCGGGGTGGACGCCGCCGAGGCGGGCACCTGCAGCATCGGTTCGGCGGCGATCTGATCCCGGACGGCGTCACCCGGACCTGCTCCGGTCGGCACGTCGGTGACGGGGAGTGACTGGCGTGGGTGCGACGGTGAGCATCGGCCAGACCGCAAGGGCGAGGCCGACGATCAGGGCGAGTGCGGCGAGGGCGACGGTGGCGAGGGTGGCGATGAGCCGCCAGCGGGGCCAGCCGCCGTCCGGGGTTGTGGTGGGTGCCATGGTCAGATGCATCCGGCGCCGAGCAGGCCCGTGAGCAGGCCGGGGAGGGTGAGGTAGGCGATCGCGGCGACGAACACGGTGACGACCGAGATGATGCCGAGCTTGGACGAGTGCGGCATCGAGAACAGGCGGCCGGCGACGATCGCGCCGATGCCGACCACGATCGCCAGCAAGAAGAGCACCCCTACGCCCCACAACACGTTGCCGGTGATCTGGTCGACGTAGTGGGCGGCGTTGCCCGGGGCTACCGGGCACACCTGGAACGGCAGCAAGCGCCAGAGTTCAAGGCCATGGTGGGTCATTCCCTTCGATCAGTGACAGCAGGGCGGCCGCCTGGGCCAGTAGTGGGGCGGGCAGCGGGTCAGGGGTGAGCCCGCGGAGGGCGAGCCGGTGGTCCTCGGGGATCGCGACGAGACTGCTCCGCGTCGATGCGAGCCGCGGTCAGCGGACCCAGCGAATGGGCGAGCAGGCGGGGCCAACGGCGAACGGGTGGACCGAGGACCGCCACGAGGCTTCGGTCGGCGCCAAGCTGGTGAAGGCAGCACTCGAGACGCCGCAACCCCGGCACGCTCGCCCGAGCCACCACCACGACCGTCGGGGCATCGGTGAGCAGGCCGGTCAGCCAGCCCTGGCCGGCCACCACCTGCTCGATCTGGCTGCCGACGTCGACGATCGTCACGAGCGGGGTGTCGGTCGGCGGGGGAGCCGGGACGTCGTCCGGGCTCGGATGCTCCCCGCGGCCCGGTCGAGCAGCACCTGGTCGCGGGCACCGTGGATCCAGCCGTGGTCGTCGGAGCCCAGCTCACGGATGCTGGCGGCGACGAGCCCGCTGTGCGAGGCGGACGCACACTCCACCACCCGAGCTCCCCGACCCGACGCAGTCGCGAGGGCAAGTGACACCGTTGTCGCTCCGCAGGAACCCGAGGCACCGATCACCGGCACCACCAATTCGCCTGATGCCGGCGCCCACACCACCGAAGATGTGTTCGGGCGCGAAGCGCCGGTCTGCGGCTGTGGGCCGCCGTGGCGGAAGGCGCCCGCCTGGACGGCCAGCCATGCCCGGCGCAACTCATCCACACCGACAGGACGTGTCGGCGAGTTCAGGTCTGTCATCATCTGCGCAATCACCTCGCCCTCCAGAAGTGAGTGGTGACCGTCTTGGCGGACACCACGGTGTGAAAAGCCATGAGAGGATCAGGCGGCCGGGCAGTAGCTGGAGGCGGCGGCGCGTCAAGGCCCGGATGGTTCGGCCGGCCCGGCGGCGCACGGTTCGGTCGCACACCCCCAGGCGTCCGGCGGCGCTCGCCGTCGCCTCGTTCGCCAACACACCTTGGTGCGCGCCACGCCGAGGAGTCAGATATCGGACGCCTCGACCAGCATCAGCAACAGGTCCCTGTCCGCCGGAGCGATGACCCGGTCGGCGCACGCCCAGTCGAGGACGTCGACAAGTTCCTCCATCGAGGTCGCCTCACGGTCGGCGGTTTGCCCCGCCATCGTGTCCGCGTCGAAACCGGTCAGCGTGTCGTACCAGATCGGGTCTCGCCGCTGCAGCGTCGCCGGCGCCTCGCTCGACGCCAGGACGCGGGCCCGCAGGTCCCACATGAGGTTCGCCGCCACGTTGCGACGATGCAGCGGGAAGGTGCGCACCAGCACCCACAACTCAGCGGCCACCACATGGTCGATCTCAGGGCACAGAGTCTGCAGCCGGCGTGCGAGGAGCGCCGCGCCGGGCACCAGCAGCCACGCCAATGCTCGGGCGGCGAATGGGTCGTCTCCGCCGTCGACCGACGCCAGCCACGCCAACCCGTACAGGACCTCGTCCGCTTCGACGGCGCCGGAGTGCCGAATCCAACTCTGCAGCCCATACGGGTCGTCAACCTGAGAGAGTTCGGGTCGACTCGCCTCCCAGAACGGCCAGTTGGTGGCGATCACCGACTCCAGGCCGACGCCCAGTCCCAACTCCGCTTCCACGCTCATGATCGGGTCTCCTCGCTGTGGATGAACACAACGAGAGGCGATCAAACCGATGTACTAGAAGTTGTCCCCAGAACCCGTGGGATCGCGCACCTCGATCCCCAGAACCGGCGAGGACATCTTGACGACATCGTGTTTCACCTAGTCAGCGAATGTCCCTGCAATGTCCCCCAATGTCCCCTAAGTCGACTGCGCGCCACGCTGACCGGGGTTGCGAAAGCGATATTCCTGGCACGAGGGACAAGTGATCGATGCCCCTGGAGGCTCGAAATGACGTCGCGGACAATGCGCAGGATTCACCTCGAGGACCGAGGGACAAAACCCCGGACAATCTCTGGGCGGGCGCATGCTCATGCGCCTCCGGCGTGCCAGGGACACGCCCGGCGTTGACGGGTGGGTTGCCGGGCTCAGGTTGGGTAACGGGTCGTCGACGCCGCCAGGAGGAGTGGAGGCTGCGAACTGCTCAGCGCGGTGTCAGGCGCCGTGCCGGCAGCGTCGCCGACCGCAACTCGCCATCCTTCACATAGGCGACCAGCGCCTCCCACTCCCCGCCCATGTTCGTCCACACGGCGATGACGCCGGGAAGCACGCCGTCGACCAGGCACCACGGCGTCCTCGGCTGCGCCGCCGCCGATCTGCGCACCCGGTCGCCCAACGTGCCGAACTCGCTGCTCGTCCGGGAACTCATGGATCCAAGGGTCGCACGGCAAATCCAGCCAGAACAAGTGTTCGATTGATGGGTTGCGGATGGTGGTCACCTGATCAGAGGCAGACTCCGCCTCGCGCGGTGGAGCGTTGTCTCGCCGCCCGGCCTCCCGCCCTTGAGCGCACGACGTTCTGACGCGTCCAGACCGCCGGTCCGATCGACGGTGCGGGTCGGCGTCAGCGTCGGAGATCACACATCCGTGCCCGAGGTCGTGAAGCTCGCCGCGTATTCGAAGTACTTCCCGGAGGACGTAGTCCGACAGCATCGCTGGCCAGCGGTCTAGCTGAGGACGGTGGCGAGGAGACCGGTGAGGCTGGCAAGTACCAGCGAGACCCAGGAAAGCAACTGCCACCTGATGCGCGAGTATTCCTGGGCTTCGACCACTGACTCCGACTTGAGTTGACGGATCTCCCTCTGCCTTCTGAACCAGAGTCTGGGTTGGCGGAAGGCGTGGTATTCGGTACTCAGATCGTCAATGGCGACGAAGCTCCGGTGGCCACTTGGGTCCTCCGACTTGATTCGCTTGGCGCTCTGGTAGGCCTGCACAGACGTGCCCAGGAGCATGAAGAGAGCAGTGAATACCTGGAGTGTCTTCGGCACGTCCCTATGCTGACAGGCTCGGGTGACAGTTAAGTCGGCGGCGGCTGCGCGCCAGGCCACGCAGCTGATCAACCTTGATGACCTCAACGTCGGCCAGGGAGAAGGTCAGTCCGGCCTGGCGTGGTCGATCGAGGGCCGATCCGGTGCTGGAGACAACCGAGCGTGCTCCCTTGGCCGGCGAGCGACGAAGCTGACCGAGCAGTCGTTGACCAGTCGGTTCCGGAGCTCCATGAATTGCGGCTCATCAGCGGGCCCCGCCCCATCTGCGCAGTTGCCGATCAAGGAGCAGCGACGCCCGGTTGTTGCAGCGAGAGTCGATGGCCTTGGCTACGGGGCGCTGCCGTCCAAGTCCTCGTCCTGGTTGCCTCGGAGCGCTGTCGGAAGCGGCAGGTCGTACTTGTCGCAAAGGGATCTGGTTTGGCAGTATCGCTGGGCGTCACTGGCCACCTTCGCAAGAACTGTCGAATTCATGCCCGCGCCGACCACGACACCTACGATTGGCACGACCTTCGCGACATCTTGAACTGAGATCCTGGCCCCAGCTGGGCTGAGTTGCTTCATGAGCTTCTCCAGGACGGCTACGAGGCGTTGTTCTTCGCGGAGCTTCGCCGACCAGTTCACCCTGTTCTTGAGGGCGTTCGCGGCCTGTGCCGCTTCACGCAGGGGTTCGACTTTGGAGGCCTGCTTGAAGAAGGCTCTGCGCACGAGACGTTGAATGAATTCCAGCTCATCGGGGTCCTTGGCGTCGAAGCCGTAGGAGTAGGCCGTGCGGGATGCGATGGCCAGGCTCATGACCTGGACGACGAGGACGTCGGCGCCGATCGCGACTGGGATCCCAGCAACGGGAACCATGGCAAGAAGACCCATGCCGCCACCCTCGAATGCACCGGCGGTCCGCCAGGTGAGTGTGTGATGCGTCAGCAGCCGGTCACAGACCCTCAGGTGCTGCTGTCGCAGATCCATGAAGTTGTCGAGTTCGATGCCTCGCTTGCGAGCGAGCTTCTCCACACTCGCCGGGTCGTTCAGTTCAAGCGCCCAGTCATTGAACAACTCGAGCAGCGATGCTGCCGCCTTGAGAGCCGGTTCGACCGCCGTGATGGAGACCCGTTCACCGACGCGACGGACGGGGTCGCTGATCGCCTGCGGCAATGCGTCGGAAGCCCGATCCGCCGTCCGTCGGGTGACCTCCCAGGTGCGGTCGCGAGTGTCGCTCAGCCATTGCGGAAGTTCATAACGCTTGGCGTGGCGCTGCCAGTGTTCGTTGAGCCTGTCCCATGCCCGTTGCTCGTAGGCGTCCATGCCCGTTCCGGTGCTGGCAGTTGCGTCGGCGTGGTTGATCATGCTGGCTCCGTCCCGCGCTCTCCGCTGGGTCAATGATCGCCCTGAACGGGGTCGCGGGTTGCGGGTGCTGGTCCGGCTTGCCCCATCCCCGAGCGTGGGGGCGGGCAGATTTCAGAAGCCGCGCGGGTTCCTGCGGTGCAGCAGGTATCCCCGGCGAGCGCAGAGTGCCTGCCACGCCACTTCGTCGACCGCCGTGAAGTTACGGCCACGAGCCGTGCAGATCCGCGTCCAGGCATCCCGGCTGACGAGATCGTCGGAGGGAATGGAGTCACTGTTGATCGCTTGGACGATCTGCTTGTCGGTGGCCATTTGCGCAGAGTATCGGCCTGATGGCTCACGGTCGCGACGGCCCAATGATGACTTCGATGTGCTGACAGCGGCAGTGAGTTCCGCGCCGCTGGCTGCCATCTATGGCGTGCGGGGTCGCCACCCGACGAGTGATACCTCGGGACGCTGATGGGGAGCCCGAGGGAGTTCTGATGGGCTCAATTGTCCGCGCGGTGACGGCGGCGGAACCCGCGGGGTTCACCTCCGGTGCCAATCCCGTCGGTCCCCGCTAGGGTGGACGCGATCGCCAGCGTAGGAGGGGGCTCTCGTGGTTGACGAGCGGTGGGTCGAGGTGACCCCCTCGCAGTTCGCCCATGAGAGGGATGGGCTGCGGATCGTTCGAAGCCTGATGCCCGAGGCCGTTCCCTATCGGGCGTGGACGAACTTCGAGTTCCGCGACGAGAATGGCACGTGGTCCGAGATCGACCTCCTGCTTCTCACGCCAGGCGGTTTGCACCTGGTCGAACTGAAGTACTACTCGGGACGCCTACGGGGAACCGATCAAACCTGGATCCGCGACGGTCACGTGCCCGAAGACTCTCCGCTGTTGCTGGCCAATCGCAAGGCGAAACGGCTCCGCTCGAAGCTCATGCGGGCCTACACCGATTGGGTTCGAGCGAACAAGCAGCGTGATGCCCCACCGGCCCGGCAGGTCGTCCCGTACATCACGGCGGACGTCTTCCTGCACCATCCGGAGCTCGTCTGCGATCTGCCCGAGTCGGCGTCCTGGGGCCTCTACGGGCTTCCCGGCAACGAACAGCGGTCCCATCTGCCGTCAGTCGAGGACTTGTTCGACGTGACGCCGGGCCCTGACCCCATCCACGGTCAGGCGATCGCCCGGATCATGAGCATGATCGGCGTCCGCGCTGGGCACCGGGAGGCCGGGTCATACGTCCTCGATCGGGAGCCTTTCGAGGACGGCCCCGGCTGGCAGGACTGGCTGGGCACCCACAAACTGATGCGCAATCAGCGCCGCAGGATCCGCTTCCAGCTCGTCCCGGAGGGCTCGCCCGCGGAGGTCCAGCGTCGGGCCCGTCCAGCTGGCGGCCCACGAGCTGCGACGCTCGGCCGCCTGCACCACGACGGCCTCGTGCGGCCGGGGACGTCGTCGACTGCGAGCTCGGCTCGGGCTCGCCTATCCGTACGACCAGCCTGGCAGCGTCTCGACCTGTGGCTCGCCGCCCAGACCGGGTTCCCCTGGCGCGACCCAGCTGTCGATCATCCGTCAGATCGGCGAGGCCTGCAGTACGCACACGCCAAGAATGTCGTCCACCGACGCTGGGGCCGCACGCCGTGTTGGTGCGCAGCCAGAGCAACGACAACTCAAGGGTCGCGTCGGCGACTGGCAGGTGGTCGGACCACCGCGACGAAGCGCGCCGGGGGCGTCCCGGCGACCCGCGGCATCACGCAGCTCGCCTCGCCGACGGCCCTCGCCCCGGCGCTCCGACCGGTGGCTCACCGAGGGCTTCACGGCCCCCGAGGGCCTTCTCAACCCCGAGGTCGACCGCGTGCGGCTCGACGTCTTCGGCCTCGGCGCCCTGGCCTTCTACCTGCTCACGAGCCGGCCGGCCGGCCGGGTCCCGCAGGCACTCGTGCCCGGCTGCGCGAGCAGGAGGGGCTCGACGCTGGCCATCGAGCTGCCGCAGGTCTCAGCGCCCTGCGGCCCTCGTCAGGCGCGCCACCCACCCGATGCCGACGCCAGCGACCCGTGCCGACATGGCGGCCTTCCTCTCCGGCTTCGACGCCGCCGAGCGCGACATCGACACCGACGAGGCGTCCGACGTCGACCCGCTCGAGGCCCGCCCCGGCACCGTCCTCGACGGCCGCTTCCGGCTCGAGCGCCGGCTGGGCCAGGGCTCCACGGCCGTCGGGCTGCTCGTCACCGACCTCGCGGTCGACGGCACGGAGCCGAGCGGGTGCTCAAGGTGGCCCTCGACGACGAGTCCGCGGCCGCGGCTCGCCGACGAGGCAGAGGTCCTGCGGTCGCTGAAGTCGACGCGCATCGTCAAGCTCGTCGAGGGCCCCCTCGTCGTCGGCGGCCGCCAGGCGCTCCTGCTCGAGAGCGCCGGCACCCAGACCCTCACCGAGGCGCTGCGCAGCCGCACCCGGCTCTCCCTCGACCTCCTCGAGCGGTTCGGCACCGACCTGCTCGATGCCCTGGTCGTCCTCGACAAGGCGCGGCGTCGACCACCGCGACATCAAGCCGTCGAACCTCGGCGTCCGCGAGTCCCGCGGCGACCGCGCGAAGCACCTCGTGCTCTTCGACTTCTCCCTCACCCGGGCCGCCGCCTCCGCCACCTCGGCGCGGCACCCCGCCCTACCTCGACCCTTTCCTCGGCGACGGGGGCGCGACCGCTACGACTCCGCCGCCGAGCGGTACGCCGCGGCCGTCGTCCTCTTCGAGATGGCCACCGGGCGACCCCCGGCCTACGGCGACGGCCAGGCCGACCCGGCGTCCATCACTGATGAGGCGCGCGTCGATCCCGCAGATGTTCGACCCGTCGCGCCTCGCCCGGCTCGTCGACTTCTTCACCCGCGCCCTGGCCCGCGAGGCCACAGCGCGCCACGACACGGCCGAGTCGATGCGCAGCCAGTGGCGGGCCATCTTCGCCCGACGCCACGACCGCGCCCGACGAGAGCACGACGAGCTGGCCAGGCCGCGCCACCCTCGACACCCCGCTCGTCGAGTCGGGGCTCACCGCCGCGGGCGCTGTCGGCCCTCGAGCCGCTACGCAGGTCACCACCGTGGGCGAGCTCGCCACCGTCGACTCCGTGCGGCTCTACCGGCTGCCGGGCGTCGCGAACGCGACCCGCCTACGAGATCAAGCACCGGGCGCAGTCAATGGCGCGCCGAGGCTCGGACGCGCGACCCCCGGCTGGGCGGCCGAGACCGACGCCGCCCCGAAGGGCGACCCGCATGAGCTCGCCGACGTGCTGCTCGGCACCGTCCGCACGAGGGCACCGGCGCACGGCGCGCGGGGCAAGGCCGTGGTGCTCGCTCGATGCTGCTCGGCGCCACCGGGAACCTCGACGCCAATGCCGCCCAGGCCGAGCTGGCGGCCGCGTTCACCCCGCCGGTGACCCGCGGCTCGGCTCAGCCAACTGCTGTCCGAACTGCAGCGGCGCTGGGCGGCTGCAGACGCAGGCCAGGACCCTGCTCGAACCGGACGGTGCACGCCGTCGACGAGCGGCTCGCCGAACTCGGCGGCGTGGCCACCTTCGACGAGCTCGCCCGCCACCTGCTGAGCCTCATGGCCGGCCATCCCGACGGCTCCGACGCTGGCCTGGTCCGTCGCGCCGAGGGGCTGCTGCGCTGCACCTCGACCGTCGCGCCGAAGTGGCGCGCGCGGATGCGCCGACGAGGCACCGAGGCGTGGCTGGCTGCGCCGGCGCGACGGGCGGTCCCGTGCTCGTCGCGGCCGAGCACGACCTGCTCGATGTGGCCGAGACAGCTCGGCGGCGAGGCCGACGCGCTCGTGGACGAGGTGGGCACCACCGGCACCGACGAGTCGTGCCGGCCCCGCGCGGCCGAGCGACTGCTCGACGCTCGTCATCTCCGCCGCCCAGTCGGCCCCCGCCCGCGCCGACGACCCGTACGGCGGCTCCGCGACGGCGCACCGACTGGCCACGCTCGCGGCCCGGCTCCCGCAGCACGCCGGCGCCTCGGCGCCGGCGAGCTGCACCACCGCGACCTCAGCCGGCGCGGGCACTGCAGATCGCGTTCGCGCGGCTTCGGCCCCGGCGCAGCAGCTCAGCGCCGGACGAGCTGCGCGACCGCGTCCGGTCGCGCTTCCCCGACCTGCCCCGCTGCCACGTCATCCCGACCTCGACACCGTCGTGCGGCAGGCCGGGCTCGGGCTGGTCTTCGACGAGCACCCGCCGCGCCTACGCGCCCCCGAGGCCGGTCGGCCGACACCACAGGGTTGGAGACTCGCGGGCCCACCACGTCCTCGCGACCCGCACCGCGCTCACCGGCCCCGGGGCCGTCGGCGCGCGCTCTGGACAGCCGTCACCGCCGCTCGTTCCTCGCCCTCGGGGTGCACGCCGACCGGCTCGCACGGCTCGTCCGACCTGCCGCGCACCCGTTTCGACGCCGTCGAACGTCGACCTCACCGGGATCCTGCTCGAGCGCCCTGCACGACACCGCCGCCGAGGCTGGGCTGCCGTGGGCGGTGGTGCTCGCCGCGGATGCCGAGGCGCCCGGCTCGCGGCCCGACGCGGGCCTGCGGCGCTGGTCCGCGCTCGCTGGCCGCCGTCGAGGCGGCGGTCGAACGAGCTCTCGCCGAGGCAGGTGACGGCCCGCTGGTCCTGCTCGACCGAGGCGTCGCCGCTGGCGCGCTACGACGACATCGGACTGCTGTCGCGGTGGATCCGACCTGTCGACCCGGCGCCCCACGGCGATGTGGCTGGTCCTGCCCCAGTTGTCGCGGCAACCACGGCGCCGTCGTCGACGGCCGGCCCGTGCCCCTCGCCGCGCCGAGCCAGTACGTGGCGATCGACAACGACTGGATCGATGCCACCGCGTGGCGACCGCAACCCTCGACTGCTCCGATGACCTGAACGCCACGCGTGCAGCGCATCGAAGGACCGCCCTTGCCCGTCCGACCTGCGAAGCAGCAGGTCGTCCTGGCCCTGGAGGACGACCTGCGGGAGCGGGTCGGCTCGCCCGGAGTTCAGCGGCGCGTGGCACCGGCGAGCACGCGCCGCGCAGGCGAGCGCGAGCGGACCGCCGATATCGTGGCAGGCGTGGCGCGACGACCGGGTCACCCAGGCCGCCGTGGCGTGGGTGCTCACCACCGTGTTCGTGCGGTTCTGCGAGGACAACCGGCTGCTGCGCCCGGTGTGGATCGCCGGGCCCAGCCGAGCGACGCCAGGAGGCGCTCGACGCCGAGCTCGCCTACTTCCGCAGCCACCCGGAGCACACCGACCGCGAGTGGCTGCTGCAGGCGGTCGACCACCTCGCCGCGCTCCGCGCCACCCGCGACTCGTCGACGTCGCACTCCCCGCTGTGGACCGTCTCCCCGTCAGGCCAGGCGGTCACGCCGCTGCTGGCGTTCTGGCGCCGCACCGACGACGACGGCCCGCTGGTCTGCGACTTCACCGACCCCGACCTGTCGACCCGCTTCCTCGGCGACCTCTACCAGGACCTGTCCGAGTACGCGAAGAAGACCTTCGCCCTGCTGCAGACCCCGGAGTTCGTCGAGGAGTTCATCCTCGACCACACCCTGGAACCGGCCCTCGCACGAGCGCCCGCTCGAAGGCTTCCGGCTGATCGACCCCACCTGCGGGTCCGGCCACTTCCTGCTCGGCGCCTTCGCCCGGCTCTACGACCGCTGGGACGACCGACGCGCCCGGCACTCGGAGCCGCGCGCAGCGGGTGCAGAAGGCGCTGGATGCCGTCCACGGCGTCGACCTCAACCCGTTCGCCGTCGCCATCGCCCGCTTCCGGCTCATGGTCGCCGCCCTCCAAGGCGCTGCGGCGAGCACTCGCTCGAGGACGCCCCCGGGTTCACGCCTCCACCTCGCCGCCGGCGACTCCCTGCTCCACGGTCGGCCACCAGCTCGAGATGCGCTTCGAAGGCTTCGACGCCGCCTCCGACGTCAGCGGCTTCGCCTACGCCACCGAGGACCTCGACGCGCTCCGCGACATCCTGACGCCCGGCCGCTACGACGTCGTCGTCGGCAACCCGCCCTACATCACGGTCAAGGACAAGACCCTCAACGCCGCCTACCGGGAGCTGTACAACGACCTGCAAGGGCACGTACGCCGCTCTCCGTGCCATTCATGGAGCGCTTCTTCCAACTTGGCGAAGCGCAACCGACGGACCACGTCCGGCCGGATGGGTGGGCCAGATCACGTCGAACTCGTTCATGAAGCGCGAGTTCGGCGTCCAGACTCATCGAGGAGTTCTTGCCCGGCCAAGATCTCACGCTCGTCGTCGACACCTCCGGCGCCTACATCCCCGGCCACGGCACGCCGACGGTCATCCTGGTCGGTCGCAACCGGCAGCCCCGACAGGCGAACACGCTGAGAGCTGTGCTCGGGCATCCGGGGCGAGCCGGGGCGACCCGACGACCCCGCCGCAGGGCTTGGTGTGGCACGTCCATCGTCGAGCATGTCGGACGACCCGGGTTACGAGAACGACTGGGTCACCGTCGTCGACCTCGACCGCGACGTCCTCTGCGGCACGCACCCCTGGAGTCTCGGCGGTGGCGGCGCAGCGACGTCACTGGCTCGATGGACCGCTGCCGCGGGACCGCAGTGAGCCGTCGGGCGAGCGTCACAGATCGGCTGTACGGGCCACACATCCGGACGACGATGCCTTCTTCGTGCCATCGGCCTCCGTCAATGCGTCAGGGCGTCGAGGTCCGACGTGATCCGCTCCATTCGTCATGGGCGATGAACGTCAGAGACTTCGCGCCTAACCAACGAGACTCGAGCGCGTGTTTCCCTATACGGCCATGATGGCCTCCTATGAGGACCTCGAGCCTATCGGCGCTTAGCGTCACTGTGGCGCACATGCGACGCAGTCTGGGCGCGACGCGACCTTCGGAAGGACCAGACTGAACGTGGCGAAGCGGTGGTTCGACTGGTGCGATGTTCTTCCAGGTAGCGCTTGCGTGTCGACGCCTCTATCAATCTGCCTTCGCGTTCGTGGCGACGCACAACCACTTCGTGCTCGACCGTGGCGGCAAGGTGTTCAACCGGTCTGCGCCGGTATCAAGCTGCCGACAGAGGCGACCGAGGACGACCACCTCGCGCTGCTCGGGGTGCTCAACTCGTCGACGGCGTGCTTCTGGCTCAAGCAGAACAGCCACAACAAGGGCGAGCGGCGGTGAGTCGAGTCGAGGCCGGCTACGCGGCCAGACGGAGAGCCTGGGAGACGTTCTACGAGTTCACCGGGACGACGCTGCAGGACTTCCCGCTGCCCGACGGGCCTGCCCGTTGGAGCGCGGGCGTCGCGCTCGACGCGCTTGGCGCAGGCGTCTGTCCGCCCAGCAGGTATCGACGCTGATCGAGTCCGCGTCTCCCACGGCCGAGCGCTGCTGAGCGAACGCGCGAAGCGGCCCAGACGTCGCTGCGGGGCCGGATGATCGCCGAGCAGGAGGAACTCGACTGGGAGGTGTACCGGCTTACGGCCTGATCGACGACGACCTCACGTACCGGGTGAGCCGCCCGAGGTCCGGTTGGGCGAGCGGGCGTTCGAGATCGTGCTCGCTCGGAAGGTCGCCGCGGGCGAGGAGGAGACCGCCTGGTTCACCCGGCACGGGTCGACGCCGATCACCGAGATTCCCGCAGCACTGGCCGGCTGGCTACCGCGACCTGGTGCAGCGGCGGCTCGACGCGATCGAGTCGATCGACGCATCCGGCTGCTGGAGACGCCCGAGTACAAGCGGCGCTGGGCGACCGAGCCGTGGAAAGCAGGTAGAGCGGGCGCTGCGCGGCTGGCTGCTCGACCGGCTCGAGGACCGCTCGCTCTGGTTCGACACGCCAGGGCGTCCGACGCCGCAGTCGGTGGCGCAGCTCGCCGACCGGCTCGGCTCGCGACGCCGACTTCGTCGGCGTCCTCGACCTGTGGGCGGGCCGCAGGGACGCCGACCGGTCGTCGACGTCGCTGACCGCGCTGCTCGACCGAGAGGCCGTGCCGTTCCTGGCGGCGTACCGGCTCAAGGACTCCGGGCTGCGCAAGCGCGCCGACTGGGAGCACACCTGGGAGCTGCAGCGCCGCGAGGACGCCGGCGAGGAGGTCGGCGACGATCCCGGTGCCGCCGAAGTACACGAGCGCCGACTTCCGCAAGACCGTCGTACTGGTCGGCACCGCGGCAAGCTCGACGTGCCCAAGGAGCGGTTCATCGCTCTACCCCGGCGCCGGGCGCGAGACCGACCCGACGCCGCTGCTCGGCTGGGCCGGCTGGGACCACGCCGAGCAGTCGCTCGCCCTGGCGACGCATCATCCAGCAGCGCGAGACCGAGGGCTGTGACCGACGAGCGGCTCGTCCCGCTGGTCGCCGGGCTGGCCGAGCTGCAGCCGTGGGTCGAGCAGTGGCACGCCGAGGTCGACCCGGCGCTTCGGCGTCAGCCTCGCCGCGTTCTGCGCCGAGCAGCTCGCCACGCGCCGCCCAGGTCGGCCACGACCCTCGCGCGCTGCACCCTCGGCGACCTGCGCCGCCTGCGCGGCCGACGGCCGCAGGCATGCCGTCGACGCGAAGCGAGGACGCCGACGATGAGCGCCCTGCTCCGCGACGTCATCGACATCCCCGAACGCGCCGGCGACCGAGGACTACGTCTGCGGCTGACCGAGGGCGTCGAGGACGACCGCCTCGCAGCGCACGCTCGCCGACTACGTCGTACACCGCAGCGCTGGCCGAGGCTTCGACCCGGCCCTCGGCCTGGTCGCCGAGGCGATCCGCCGGAACACGAGCCGCGGGGCGTTCCTCACCGGCTCGTTCGGCTCCGGCAAGAGCCACTTCATGGCCGTGCTGCACGCGCTGCTGCGGCACGACCCCGACGCGCGGGCCATCGCCGAGCTCGCAGCCGATCGTCGCCAAGCACGACGCCGCAGCTGCAGGACCGCAAGATCCTGCCGCTGACCTACCACCTGCTCGGCGCCAAGTCGCTGGAGGAGGCGCTGTTCGACGGCTACCTCGCGCCAGATCCGCGACCTGCACCCCGACGCGCCGCTGCCCGCCGTCCACCAGACCGACGCGCTGCTCGACGACGCCGAGCGGATGCGCGGCCAGCATCGGCGACGAGCGCTTCTTCGCCGGCCTGAACGAGCGGCGCCGCGGGCAGACGGACGACCCGTGGGCCGCCATGCTCGGCGACGCGGCACGCTGGGACGCCGCGACGCTACGACGCGCTCGGGCCGCGTCCGCCGGCGACCGCGCCGCGGCGAGCTCGTCACGCGCGCTGACCGAGCACTACTTCGCGGCCTTCACGCACCAGGCCGCCTACGTCGACCTCGACACCGGACTGGCCGCGATCTCCGCGCACGCCAGGGCGCTCGGCTACGACGCCGTCGTGCTGTTCCTCGACGAGCTGGTGCTGTGGCTGGCCTTCGCGGTCCAGACCGCGAGTTCTTCCGCCGGGAGTCGCAGAAGATCACCAAGCTCGTCGAGGCGGCCACGGCGGCCGCGCGCATCCCGCTGGTCTCGTTCGTCGCCCGGCAGATGGACCTGCGCCGCTGGTTCGCCGACCCGGTGCCAGC
This sequence comes from uncultured Actinomycetota bacterium, assembly GCA_963798885.1. Classification (GTDB taxonomy): domain Bacteria; phylum Actinomycetota; class Actinomycetes; order Propionibacteriales; family Propionibacteriaceae; genus JAJYQH01. The sequence goes on from CAWCUX010000003.1 coordinate 16,884, forward strand.
GGGGCCGAGCAGGAGGCGCTCGACCAGGCGTTCCGGCACCAGGAGGGCCGCTTCGCGCACGATCGCCCTCGGCGACGACAACCTGCCCTTCGTCGCCAACCAGCGGCTGCTGCAGCCCGAAGGACGGAGGCGCCGGGCGGACGCTCGACGAGGCGTTCGACGCGGCTCGACCGGCGCGGCGAGGTGTGGGACGTGCTGCTCGACGGCATCAACACCGACGACCGGCACCGCGGCGCGGACGAGGCAGGCGTTCCGCCTCACCTACCCCTTCTCGCCCGGCGCTGGTCTCCACGCTGCGGTCGCTGGCCGAGCGTCATGCAGCGCGAGCGCACCGCGCTCAAGGTGATGCAGCAGATGCTCGTCGACCGCCGCGACACGCCTGACCATCGACGATGTCATCCCGGTCGGCGACGCCTTCGACCACATGGTCGCGGGCAGGGACAGCCGCTCGACGCGCAGGCCGCCGCCCTGTTCCGCGCCGCCAGCACGCCTGTACCGCGAGAAGCTGCGGCCGCTGCTGCTGGCCAACCACGGCCTCACCGAGGCCAGACCTCGCCGACGGACGCCGATGACCTGCCCGCGGCTTCCGCGCCGACGACCGGCTGGCCAAGACGCTGCTGCTCGTCGCCGTGGCGCCCAACGTGCCGGCGCTCAAGGCGCTGACGGCGTCGCGGCTGGCCTCGCTCAACCACGGCTCGATCGTATCGCCGCTGCCCGGCGGCGAGGCGCGCGTCGTGCTGTCGAAGGTGCGCGACTGGGCCGCCCGGGTCCCGGAGATCCACGTCGACGACCAGGGCCGCAACCCGGTGATCCGGGTGCAGCTCTCCGACGTCGACTACGAGTCGGTGGTCGAGACGCGCCAGGGGCGAGGACAACGACGGGCCGCCGCCGAGAGCTGGTCAAGCGACCTCGTGCCGAGGCGCTCGGCGTGCGACCCGGGCAGCCCCGACATGCTGGGCGCCTACCCGCACACGGTCGTCTGGCGCGGCTCGCGCCGCGAGGTCGACATCGTGTTCGGCAACGTCCGCGACGCCGGTGGCTGTCCGACGATCACTTCCGCGCGCCGCCGCGGCACGTGGCGGTTCGTCATCGACCACCCCTTCGACGAGCCGGGCCACTCCTGCGGCGAGGACGTCGCGCGGCTCGACGGCTGCTGGCCCGCGGCTTCGCAGGCAGCACCATGGTGTGGCTGCCCCGGTTCCTCTCCGAGGAGCGGATGCGCGACCTGCGCCGGCTCGTCATCCTCGACTGGCTGCTCGAGCGGCACCGGGACCGGTGGACACCAGCTACGCCGACCACCTCTCCGAGACCGACCGGGTGCAGGCCGGGCGATCCTGGAGGCGCCAGCGCCGGACGCTGCTGGAGACCCTGCGGCGGGCCATCCAGGGGCCTACGGCGTCGAGTCGCCGCGCGCGCCGGACGACGTCGTCGGCGACGCATCGCACGACCGGGTGCTGTTGTCGCTTGACGCGCAGCTTCACGCCGCGTCCACCCGCCGGAGGCACGACTGCGGCGGCATTCGAGGACTCGTGCCGAGGCCTTCGCCGCGACGTACCCGGCGCACCCGGGGTTCGAGCCGGCGGACGAGGAGATCCGCGTCCGCGAGCTGCTGGCGGTCTACAGCCACGTCGAGCGGGCACTGGCCGACCCGGAGAACCGCGTGCCGCTGGAGCCCGGACGCGCCGGCCGTGCGACGGATCGCCAACCCGCTCGGCGTCGGTAAGGCCGCGGAGACGCACTTCCTCTTCGGCGACGACCGCTTCGGCCCGTGGGGCGCCGGAGTTCGAACGCGCGGCTCGGCGGCGCCGGGCCTCGGACGGCACGATCCGGTCACCGTGCAGGCAGGTGCGCGGGTGGATCGACGGCATGCGACCCGGCCTCGGGCTCGCGCGACGAGGTCGCGGACCTGGTCATCCTCGCCTGGGCGGCGCTGCGCCAGCGGGCCTGGTACGCCACGGGTGCCCCGATCGAGCCGCCGAAGCCGGGGGCAGTCCGCGACCGAGATGGAGCTGCGCGACGCAGGAGCTGCCGGACCCCGAGGACGTGGGACGCTCGCCGAGTCCGGATCGCGCGGTGGGTTGTTCGGCGTGCCGGCGCGAGCCTATCTCACCGCCGGCCGGCGGTGGCCCGGTTCGCCGCAGCCGTCCACGAGCAGGCCGCCGCCCACGTCGAACCCGCCCAGCGCCTCGTGGAGGCCGCTCGAGAGACGCCTACGCGCGGGCTCCTCGGCGTCGGGCGGGGCCGGCCCGCGCCTGAGGACGGCTCGCGCGGCGGCCGACGCTGCTGCGACCGTCGCGGGGCCTGCCCGGACGTGCCGCTGGTCGTCACGCGCTGGCCGCGGGCCGACCTCGGCGAGCGCCCAGGGCGCCGGGTCGCTCGGCCAGCGCCGAGCACGGTCGTCCGCGGACTGCGGGTGTGCGACTGGGCGTCGCTTCGACGGTTGATCGCCGCGCGCCCGCGGGGCGACGACGAGTCCGCGGCCGGGCCGCGGCGCAGATCCTCGCCCGACTGCGGAGGCGTTGCCGCAGACGAGAACGTGCACGTCCCCTGCATCGGGGCCCTCGACGCGGCCGATCAGGAGTGTACACGTGGCTGACCTCGCCGGGCAGCCCGTGGCCCCGGCCACTGGTCCCGCCCGTGCCGGCCGCCACCCCCCGGGCGTTCCGGGCGGGCCCGGATCACGTGCGGGCAACGGCCCCGAGCCTGGCCGCCGAGCTGCGGCGCTTCGTGCGAGGAGCACGCCGACGCCGAGCGTCGTCGTGGAATGGCGGGTCGATGGAGCGAGCTGCCGCACCGGCCGCCGGCGTCACGCCCGCGATGGCCGCGCGCCCTGCGTCGAGCGAGGCGCAGGCTGCAAGCGCACCGTCGGGGTGCTCGGGCATCCGCGCCGAGCCCAGTCGGCCTCGAGCGAGGAGTCGTTCATCACGACGGGCAGCACGGTGCGGATCGCGCCGGCGGCGTCGGCACTGCGCTGGCGCGTGAGGCGCTCCGCGACCGCCGACCGGACCGGCTGGCTCGTCGTCGTCACCGACCGGACGACGCCGACCTCGGCGCCGGGACTGCTCGCCCAGCTCGTCGGCCAGCGGCTGCGTCACCCCGACCCCTGGCAGGCCGTCCGGCAGCGGTTCCGGGCGCAGCGCATCGATCCCGCGCCTGCTCGGTGCCGAGGGCCCGCGAGATCGCCGGCAGCTGCTCGACCTGGCCCCCGAGCGGCGGATGGCCGCCCGCGCCCGGCGGCGTGCTCACCCGCGACCACGCCTCGGGTCGGCTGGCCGCGGGCAGACCTCGGCCTGCCGCTCGGCGCCGTCGACCCCTCGCCGTGCTGGAGTGGTCGACCACGCCCGGCCTGCAGGCCACCATCGCCCGGCTGCGCGGGCGAGGCGGCGACCAGCATCGTCGATGCCGTGCTCGGCTGGGTGGCCGAGAACGCCGGCGCGGGCACAGCCGTTGGTGCCGGCCCTGGTCGCCCGCGGAACCGTGCCCGACCTCGTGCCGCTCGGGTCTGGTGCTGGACTGTCTGCTCACCGCGCGCCGACCGGCACCAGGCGGAGTTGGCGCTGGCCAGGCTGCAGCACCGCTGGGGCAGCGTGCCCGGCGCCGCACTCAGCGACGTCGGGCAGGCTGTCGGCGGTCGTCGTGTCGGGACGCTGCTGGGCGGCCGCGTCGAGCCAGGCGGACGCGCTCCGGCTGCTCGTCGCGGGCCGACGAGATGGTCGGCGAAGCCCAGGCGCGCCAGCTGCGCCGGTGGCTCCACCTCTGCCTCGGCAGCGGCCTCGACCCAACGCCTGCTGGGCGCTCGCCGCCGGACGCTGCGGCGCCACCGCGACCCGACCCGGCGCGCGAAGTCGATGCCGCCTGGTCGGCGGTCGGCGGCCACGAGCTCGCCGACCAGCGACGCGCGGGTGACAGCCGGCTCGCGCCGGCGTCCGGCTCGCGCGGTGGCTGCGCCGAGCCGGACACCGCCCGCGTCTGACGGGCTGGCCGCGCTGGCGGAACGCCACCTGGCCGTCGACGCCTGGGTCGACTCGGCGATCAACGATGCCGGACCGGCGTCGACGACCACGAGCTCGCCGAAGCCCTGGAAGGGTGCTCAGGCCGCGCATGCTCGGCGCGACGCGCACGACCTGCGCCTTCGCCGCGGCCCTGGCGGCGGAAGGCTGCGGCCCCGATGTCGCCGGTGATGCTGCCGCTGGAACGGCTTGCTGCCCGAGGTCGTCGCCCCGATCGTCGACCGATACCCGGTGCTGCTGCTCGTGCTCGACGGCATGAGCGCCGGGGTCGCCACCGAGGTGATCGGCGAGTGCACCGCCTCGCTGAGCTTCGACCTCGTGGAACGGCTCGTTCCCGGCCGGCCACGGGCGCATGCCTGCCGCTCGCGGTGCTGCCGAGCCTCACCGAGGTGAGCCGCGCATCGCTGTTCTGCGGCGTCTGGCCACCGGCCAGCAGGACGCCGAGAAGCGCGGCTTCGCCGGAGCCACCGAGCGCCGGTCTGGGTGCCGGCAGGCTGTTCCACAAGCGGACCTCGACAGCTGCACGGGGCGGGTTCGCGCGTCGCCGACGACGTGCGGCAGGCGATCGAGGACACCGCACGATAGCCGCTGGTCGCTGCCGTGCTCAACACGATCGACGACACGCTCGACCGCACCGACCCCGGCGGCACCGACTGGACCGTCGAGGCGATCAAGCACCTGCCGCCACTCCTGCGCCTCGCCCAGAAGGCCGGCCGAGCTCGTCATCATCACCGCCGACCACGGTCACGTCGTCGAACGCCGCCGGGGCACGCAGCGGGGCTCCGGCACTCAGCACTCGGCACCGCGCGGCGTCAGGCCCGGTCGAACGACGGCGAGGTGCTGGTCTCGCGGGCCCGCGTGCTCACCGACGACCACCGGGCGATGCTCGCCGTCAACGAACGGCTGCGGTACGGCCCGCTCAAGGCCGGCTACCACGGCGGCGCGTCGCACCGGCGGAGGTGGTGGTGCCCGTGGTCGTGCTGCGGCGCCGTCGGACCTGACCACCGACCTGGTGCCGGCGCCCCTCGCCGAGCCCGGCTGGTGGGACGATCACCGGTCCGGCGCGCCGAGCCGGCGCCTGCCCAGGAACCGGCCGGTTGGTCGATGTCACGCCACAGCCCGACCTGTTCACGCCGGCGCCGGAAGCCGTGGGCGTCCGGCGCGGGCTGGGGCGACGCCCTGGTGGGTAGCCACGCCTATCGGCGAGCAGAAGACGCTCGTGCAGCGGGTCGCGGTGACCGACGATCGCAGGTGGCACGGCTGGTCGACGCCCTCGCCGCCGCGCCCGACCGGCGGCTCGCGGCGTCCAAGGTGGCCCCGCTGCTCGGCGTCTCGACGAACCGGGTGCCGATGGCGATGAGCCAACTCAGCAAGCTCATCAACATCGAGGGCTACCCGGTGGTGGCCACCGATCCGGCGACCAATGCGGTCAGCCTGGACCTCGCCCTGCTCGCCGAGCAGTTCGGGGTGCCGCGGATGAGCAGCCGTGTCGCCCCGGCGGCGACGCGAGGTGATCGACGCCCTGCGCCGAGGGACCGTGCCCGTCGAACGGGCTCGACCTGCTGGCGGTCGGGCTGGAGCGCTTCGAGTCGGCGCTCGACGACGGACTTGATGCCGTGGCGGGCGGGGGGGCGGTGTTCAAGGCCGTGCGCGGCGAGTACGGCTCCGGCAAGACGTTCTTCACCCGCTTGCTCGCCGAGCGCGCCCTCGAGCGCGGGTTCGCCACCAGCCGAGGTGCAGATCAGCGAGACCGAGACGCCGCTGCACCGGCTCGAGACCGTGTACCGGCGCATCACCGAGTCGCTGCGCACCGCGACCGTGCCGCCGCAGCGCCTTCCGGCCGGTGCTCGACGGGTGGCTGTTCACCCTCGAATCCGACGCCGTCGCCGCCGAGCCCGCCCTGGCCGACGGCACCGACGCGATGCGTCGGCTCGGCGGTCGACGGCTGCTGGAGCAGCGGCTGGCCGCCGTCGTCGCCAAGACACCCGCCTTCGCGCAGGCGCTGCGCGGCATACCGTGCCGCCACGCTGGCCGGTGACACGGCCACCGCCGACGGGCTGCGCGGCGTGGCTCGGCGGCCAGCCGCACGTCGCGGCGTCGGTGAAGCGGGCGGCCGGGCCTGCGGGGCGACCTCGACCACTTCGGCGCGATGGCGTTCCTGCAAGGGCTGCTCACCGTCCTGCGGGACGCCGGCCACCCGGGCCTGCTGGTGGTGCTCGACGAGGTGGAGACCCTGCAGCGGGTGCGCGGCGACGTCCGGGACAAGGCGCTCAATGCGCTGCGCCAACTCATCGACGAGATCGACTCCGGCCGCTTCCCCGGCCTCTACCTGCTGATCACCGGCACCCCCGCGTTCTTCGACGGGCCCTCGGGCGTGCAGCGGCTGCCGCCGCTGGCCCAGCGGCTGGCCACCGACTTCACCACCGACGCCCGCTTCGACAACCCCCGGGCGGTGCAGCTGCGCCTGCCCGGGTTCACCCACGACGCGCTCGTCGAGCTCGGGCAGCAAGGTGCGTGACCTCTACGCCGCCGGCGCCGGCGCCCTGACAGGATCGCCACGGTGGTCGACGACGCGTACCTCGCCACGCTCGCCGCCGCGGTCGCCGGCTCGCTCGGTGGCCGGGTCGGGGTCGCGCCCCGCGCTGTTCCTCAAGAAGCTCGTCGGAGACGTGCTGGACCGGGTCGACCAGTTCGACGACTTCGACCCGCGGCGCGCACTACGCCCTGACCGTCAGCGCGCCGAACTCACCGCCGTCGAGCGCAACGCTGCGCGCGCGGCGTCCGACGCTGGACGACATCGACCTCGACCTCTGACGGCTGATGCGCGGATTCGATCTGCTGCACCCGGTCGTGCAGCACCACATCGTCAACACCCTGGGCTGGCCGACGCTGCGTCCGCTGCAGGAGGCGGCGGTCGCTCCGTTGCTCGCGGCGACGACGCACTGCTGCTGGCCCCCACCGCCGGCGGCAAGACCGAGGCCGCCGTCTTCCCGCTGCTCACCCGGATGGCGACGGAGCGTGGCCGGGCACTCGCGTGCTGTACATCTGCCCGCTGCGGGCGCTGCTGAACAACCTCGAGCCGCGGCTCGCCGGCTACGCCGCCTGGCTCGGCCGCCGGCGTCCGTGCGGCACGGGGACACCGGTCCGACCGGCGCGGCGTCGGACTGGTGCCGATCGCCCCGACATCCTGCTGACCACGCCCGAGTCGCTCGAATCGATGCTGGTCTCCGCGACGCGTCGACCCGCGCGCGCTGTTCGCCGACGTGCGCGCCGTCGTCATCGACGAGGTGCATGCGTTCGCCGGCGACGACCGCGGCTGGCACCTGCTCGCCGTGCTGGAGCGGCTCTCAGCACCTCGCCGGACGCCGGCTGCAGCGGATCGGGCTCTCGGCCACCGTCGGGAACCCCCGAGACCTGCTCACCTGGCTTCAGGGCCGCCGCGGCGGATCCGCCGGACGCGGTCGTGGCTCCGGAGCGCGGCCGCGGTCGCGTCCGCCGGAGGTGGCGCTGGACTACGTCGGCTAGCGTGGACAACGCGGCGACGGTGATCTCCGCCTGCACCGGGGCGAGAAGCGGCTCGTCTTCGCCGACTCCCGGCGGACCGTGGAGCACCTCGCGTTGAGCTCTGCGTGACCGCGGGACTCAGACGTTCGTGTCCCATTCGTCTCTGTCGGCTCGACGAGCGGCGGCGGTCCGAGGCGGCATTCGCCGAGGCCCGCGACTGCGTCATCGTCGCGACCTCGACACTGGAGCTCGGCATCGACGTCGGGGACCTCGACCGGGTGCTGCAGATCGGCGCCCCCCGAACGGTCGCGTCCTTCCTGCAGCGGCTCGGCCGCACGGGCCGGCGCCCGGGAGCGCGCGGAACATGCTGTTCCTCGCCACTCCGATGACGAACTCCTGCGAGCGGCGGCTTTGCTGCTGCTGTGGTCGGAGGGGTACGTCGAGCCGATCGTGCCGCCGACCTTGCCGCGGCACACATCGCCGCCCAGCAGCTGCTCGCGCTCGCCCTGCAGGAGGGGGCGATCGGGCGACATACCTGGGCAGACTGGCTCGGCGGGCTGCCGCTCGCCGACCGCCCGAGCAGGGGCGGCGCATCGTGGACACACTTCTCGAGCGCGGAATCCTCGACCAGGACACGGAATGCTGCTGGTCGGGCCCGGAGGCGGAGCGACGCTTCGGGCACCGCCACTTCATGGAGATCATGAGCGTCTTCACGTCGGATCCCCAGGTGAAGGTGCTGCACGGACGCACCGAGATTGGCACTGTCGACCCACTGTCTCTGGTCGCCAGAGTCGACGGTCCGCGGCGGCTCGCCCTGGCGGCAGATCATGGACCGTTACCCACATCGATTGGACACGGCGACGGGCGTTCGTCGAGCCGGGGGAGGGTTCGGGTGTCACCCGGTGGTTCGGCGGGTCGACGCCGCTGAGTGCTGAACTCACCGACGCCATGCGGCGAGTAGTGCTCGGGGGCCCACCCCGCGGGCGTCCACCTGACAAGTCGAGCGACCGACCGGCTCGCCGGGCTGCGGGAGGAACTCGCCGACCGAGTCGACGACGAACGCACCGTCGTGCTGCACGAGAACGGTCGGGTTCGGTGGTGGACCTGGGCCGGTGGCCGCGCCAATGCGACACTTCGATCCGCGCTGGTCGCCGTAGCCCCCAACCTGTGTGAGGCTTGCGGTGACGTGCGGAACGACCACATCGTCCTGCGCGACGACGCCAGGGGATCCGACGTGACCGCCGCAATCGATGCCGCTCGATCACGATTCGGTCCGGGATTCGAGGAGGTCTCGCCCGAGGTCACCCCACACGCGCTCGACGACCTCAAGTTCGCTGACCTTCTGCCAGACGACATGGCCCTGGCAACTCTGGCGAGTCGACTTGGCGACCGAGTCGCCGCCAGCGAAATCGCGAGTAGATCCCGGGTCGAACGCCGGTTCTGAGGACGGCCCGGCTGCTACCCACTGATATTGCCGGGTTTTCGAGTGCACCGAATGCCAGCCTTGCAGTCACGAGATCAGCGGTGAACCACGTGGGGACGCTGTCTTGTAGCCAGATTGGTCGACTGCATCAGCCTCAAACGGGCAGGCCCAACTCCGCCCTTCGGCAACATACTTAGGCCTGACTAGCCACCAATGCCCGCATAGCGCGGCGGCTGGTGCACCGGAAGTCTCAGGGATCAACTGGCACCGGCGTCGGCGTCACTGAACCCCATTCCGAGGATGGTCCACTGGCCGTTGCCGTCGTATCGGTAGACGTTGCCGTTGGTGCCTGTCACGAGGACCAGTCCGTTCTCGCCGACGCTGATGGACTTGCCGATGGGGCTGTTGGCGATTCCCTCCCATTTGCCCATCCCCGCGTACCGTCGCACGGCTCCGGTGGCGGTCAACCCCCAGATGAGTCCGTTCGAGTTGAGCGTGCCCGCGTCGGCGTCACTGAACCCCATTCCGAGGATGGTCCACTGGCCGTTGCCGTCGTATCGGTAGACGTTGCCGTTGGTGCCTGTCACGAGGACCAGTCCGTTCTCGCCGACGCTGATGGACTTGCCGATGGGGCTGTTGGCGATTCCCTCCCATTTGCCCATCCCCGCGTACCGTCGCACGGCTCCGGTGGCGGTCAACCCCCAGATGAGTCCGTTCGAGTTGAGCGTGCCCGCGTCGGCGTCACTGAACCCCATTCCGAGGATGGTCCACTGGCCGTTGCCGTCGTATCGGTAGACGTTGCCGTTGGTGCCTGTCACGAGGACCAGTCCGTTCTCGCCGACGCTGATGGACTTGCCGATGGGGCTGTTGGCGATTCCCTCCCATTTGCCCATCCCTGCGTACCGTCGCACGGCTCCGGTGGCAGTCAACGACCAGACGAGTGCCCCCGATGCAGTATCAGCCACGTCCTTCAGGTGGATGAAGCCAGTGGGGAAGTACGTTCCAGGTTCGTAGACTCGCCAATCGAAGGTCCCACCCCAGTTGTCTTCGGACACCAGGATGCTTCCGGCCGCGTAGCCGGGAGGGTTGACCTCCTCGACATAGGCAACATGCCCAGTCGCTCCGATGTATGGGTTGGCGTTTGCCGTCCACCAGGCAATGGCACCAACGGCGGGATTCGGGTTTGTCGCAAATCCGCGTGCGCTGAAATAGGACCCGAAGTAAGTTGCGTTGCCCGGGCTGTATGAGGACGCTGCCCCATTCTTGATGAGGCGATAGGCGACATAATTCGTGCAGTTGTCGTAGGGGAACTCTTCCCAAAATTGCTCCCACGAAATCGCCGAGTACCCTCCGTCACCCAACCCCTGGCTCGCGCAACCCGAGTACCCGCTGCACAACGCTTGATGCCATGCATTCGCTGCACTGCTTGGAGTCGCGCTTCCCGCAATTGCAGTCACGATGAAGATCGCGAGTATGGTTGCCCGCGCTATCGTCCTTCTGGCGAAACTTGAACTACACAGCATGAAAACCCCCGAATGAAGCCGTCCCGTCTATTCGGCGCGGCGATCGAACTTGAATAGAAGGCGCACGATCAAATTACTCTCTCTCTCGAAGAAGTCAAGATCTGTACTACTCTCTGAGAGGCAAGAGATGGTCTTGTCACACTGAGGCATGGGAGTCCGGGCCCCTTCCTTCGTGACTTCGATCAACCTGACATCCGCGCTTCCAGTTGGGTGTGCCATTGTCGACCGCTCATGATTTCGGCCGTACGCGCGGGCAGATCGGCAGGGATGTCGTCTTCGTCGTCGCTGCGGTTGCAGACTCGTTCGTGGAGGATCTGCTCGGCTGCGCGGTGGTGGCCTTGGGCTGTGAGGACGGCGGCGAGGTCGAGCTGGGGGGTGTCCTCGTCGGGTGCGACGCGGGCGGCGAGTTCGGCGGCTGCTTGGGCCTCGGTCAGGTCTCCTTGGGCGAGGAGCGCGGTGGTGACCAGGTGGGCGACGTCGACGATGGCGCATTGGAGGATCTGGTCGAGCCGGTCGCCGTCGCTGAGCCAGGCGCCGCCGCCTCGGCGGAGTTGGCTGAAGGGTGTGCCGTGGACGAGGTCAGTGCGCGGCGGAGGTCGTCGAGTCCGGCGGGTCCGCGGGCTTCGCCGCGGGCGCGGAGGCGGCGGAACAGGTCGGCGTCGACGAGCACGTCTTCGAGTTGGTAGGCGGCGCTTGCCGCGGAGTTGTGCGGCCTGGGTGTGGCGGCTGTCGGGGATGTGGGGTCGGCCGGTGCGGGGGTTGCGTGCCGAGCCAGGTGCGCAGGGCGAGGATGTCTTTGCGGACGCGGTCGGTGGGGATGCGCATGGCGTCGGCGACTTCTTCGGTGGTGGCGCCGTAGGGGCGGGTGGCGAGGTAGGCGAGCAGTTCGGTGAAGTAGGGCCGGCGGCCGGCGGCTGCGGCGGGTTTGCCGGTGGGGGCGACGCGGACGGTGAGCGGGCCGAGCATCATCAGCTTGGGCAGGTCGCAGTGGGGGTTGAACCAGGTCGTCAACGTCGGCGTCGAGGGTGGGGTCGTCCCGTTCGAGCTGCTCGCGGATGCGGGTGGGCACGTGGGGGGCGAGTGCGGCGAGGTCGTCGGGGGTGGTGGCGGCCGACGTCGAGGTAGGTCTGGTCGTCGTCGGGCAGCACGCTGGTGGTGGGTTCGGTCGGGGGTCTGGTCGCGGGGGAGGGTGTGGTCGTGGCGGAGCTGGCCGGCCTGGTTGGCGTGGGCCCGCCAGCCGTCGGCGGGTTCGGGGTGGTCGGGTAGTCGACGTCGGGTTGGTCGGCTTGGGCGAAGATGGCGGCGCAGCCGGCCAGTTCGTCTGCGGTGAGTCCGGCGGCGTGGAGCGTCGAGGCCGGCCCCGGGGAGTTGGAGGCGTCCCGTCGCTGGTGAGGTGGATCTCGTTGGGCGTCCCAGTCTTGCTGGCGCTCCGCGGTGTCGATCAGGACCAGGGCGGTTCCGGTGTGTCGGGGGTGGTCCGTGCAGCAGGCCGGCCAGACTGGTCGGTGAGGTCGGTGGGGGTGGTGTCGAGGATGAGGAGGCGGCTGTCCCAGATGGGGTCGTCGTGCAGGGTGGCGCGTCCGGTGGTGATGTCGAGTCCGGCTTCGCGGGTGCGGTCGATCATGGCGACGGTGTCGGCGATGACGGCGGTGACGTGGTCGATGTCGCTGGGGTGTCGTGGTGGCGGACCCGGCGGGGGTTGAGTGCGACGGCTTCGCGCGGCGATGCCGACGCATTCGACCTGTACGTCGACTGGCCCAGGGGTGGACGGCGAGTTCGGCGACGAGGTGGCGGGCGTAGTCGCGGGCCCGGTCGGGGTCGCCGGTGAGGCGGATGACGCCGGCTTCTTCGAGGTTGTACAGCCACCGGTGGTCGTGGTCGTCGATGCCGAGGGTGACCAGTTGCGGGTAGGGGGCGGGCAACGCCGGGGTCGAGCGGTCCGATCTGGTCGAGGTCGATGGTGGTGGGGATCTGCCAGCGCAGCCGGTCGGGCGCCTGCTGCCAGGGCTGCGGGCAGGTCGGCCTGTTCGGCGAGGTGCAGCCGCAGATGGTCGGGGATGTTCGACGGCTGCCACGGCTGGCATCGGCCGGGCGGCCTGGCCCTGTGCGGGTGGCGAGCCGGCGCAGTGCCTGGTCGATGAAGGCGACGTCGAGGGCCGCGGCGTCGCCTTCGGTGCGGAGGGTCTTCTCGATCGGGAGCAGAGCTCTGGCGGTGGGGGAGCGATCAGCCGGCCGGGGCGCCGGGCCCGGGATTGGGCGGCCCGTCGGCGGCGCAGTGCCAGCCACAGCGAGCCGGCGAGGAGCGCGCCGGCGCCGACCAGGCCGGGGATCATCCACGCCGGGCGTGGTCATCGGACACGTCCTCCACCGTGGCCGTGGCAGCCGGGACTGCGGGTCGGGGGCCGTCGCGCGTGGGTGTCGCCTCGGGGGTGGGCGCCTGGTCCGCTGGGACGGGGGCCTGCGGGTCGGGGCGGCGGTCGCTCCGCTTGGGCGGGGCCTGGGATCGGCCGTCGGGGCTGGGGACGGGCACCGTTACCGGATGTGGCGTCGGGTCTTCGGGGCTGTCGAGTCGTGCGGGGGCGGGCGTGGGGCTGGACGGGCGTGGCCGCCCCGGTCTGGGGGATGTCGAGGGTCCAGCCGATGTCGATGAGGTTGGGGTCGGTGAGGTGCTGGCCGTCGGGTTGGGTGATGGTCGCGGGATGCGGCGACGATCTGGGGGTAGTCGTTGGCGTCGCCGAGGTAGTCGAGGGCGATCTCGCTGAGCGTGTCGCCGGGCCGCACGGTGTAGCTGGGTGGAGTCCGGCGGCGTGTGTCGCTGGTGGTGGGGGTCGGTTCGGCGGGGAGGGTGAGGATCCAGCCGGGCGTGAGGAAGTCGTCGCCTTTGCCGTGGAGGAGGTGGGTGTTGAGGGCGGCGATCTCGGTGTAGCGGCGGCCGTCGCCGAGGTGGGTGGCGGCGATGGACCACAGCGAGTCCCCCCGCTTCACCGTGTACCGCACCGTCTGCGCCGGTGCCGCCGGAGTGGCGTTCGCCGCGACGTTCGCGCCGGCTGCGACAGTCGTGACGGGCCGGGTGCCGGGTGCGCCGGGGTCGGGGGTGAGCGCTCGTCGGGTGGCGGTGACGCGTGGGGGGCGGGTGGGGCGGCGTGGGCGAGGCGGCGGTGTGGGGGAGCGCGACGAACAGGACCGCGGCGGCGGCGACGAGCTGGGCGGCGGCGGCCTGCGGGACGTCGGAGTCCGGGGAGGGCGAGGGGCTGGGATGCCGCGGAGGCGGGCGAGGATCTCGAGGCCGATCAGGCCGGCCAGGAGCGCCCAGGTGGCCCAGCCGATCGCCTTGATCACGGCCAGGGCGAGGGTGCCGTCGTCGGGGCGGCAGCAGCAGGTTCACCAGGTCGGTCCAGCTGTGGACGGGTGGGCAGGGTGCCGAACCCGACCTGCAGCAGCAGTGCGGGCAGGCCGATCAGGAGGGCGGCGATGGCGAGGGTGGCGGCCAGGCCGGCCAGGCGTTGGCGGATCATCGGCCGACTCCCTGGACGACCCGTTCGAGGCGGGCGGTGGAGTGCCCGGTGACCGTGAGGTGGCTGACGCCGATCATGGTGAGGAACATCGGGGTGTAGGTGTCGTGGACGGTGACGTCGATGACGGTGCCGGAGCTGATGGTGACGGTGCCGGTCACGCCGGCGCGGGCCAGGTAGGTGGTGGCGGCCCGTTGGTCGCGGCGGACGGGTCGACGGTGGGGGTGTGGCCGCGGATCGCCGGTGGCGGGGCGATCTGTTCGCCGGCGGCGCGGGCGGCTTGGGCGGCGATGTCGTGGGCGCGTTGCTGGGCGTGGACGTCGCCGCTGAGGTCGACGGCGATCCCGACGCACAGCACCATCGCGACCGCTGGCCAGGGCGAACCAGACACTCACCGACCCGCGATCACGTGCGGGACCGTGGCGTGGGGTGTCGCCGGGTGGCGGGTGGCGTGGGAGTGGGCATGTGGTCACCGTCCTCGGTAGGTGTCCAGGGGGCTGGACATGGTGGCGGTGATGGTCTTGGTGCCGGTGACCCCGGGCAGGCCGAGGTCGCCCAGGCGGAGGGCGCAGGTGACGGTGGCGGTGACCTGCCCGGGGGTGCCGACCGGGTGTCGAGAAGGCGCTGGGTGTCCACGGTGACGGTGGTGGTGGCGCAGTCGAGGTGCTGGTTGGTGAGGCTGGCTCGGGCGGCGGTGGTGGCGTCGGTGCGGGCCGCCGATTGGGTTCTGGCGATGGACGCGGCCCGGGCGGCGTCGGCGGCGGCGGACTTGGACGCCCTGGTCGGGCGATGGCGATCCGGCCGCCGAGGACGAGCAGGCCGACCAGCAGCAGGAACGCGGGCACCCCGATCACGGCTTCGACGCTGGCCGAACCACGGTCCCCGCATCGGCGCAGCCCCGTTGCGGGGCCCTCGTTGGCGTCCGACTCGGGTGGGTGGTGGGCGGGTCATCGGGTGATCCGTTCGACGGGCAGGGTGGCGGACTGGTCCACGGTGGGGGCCCAGCCGGGGATCAGGCTGAGGCTGGACCCGTGGACGGTGATGGTGGCCGTGGTGGCGGTGCGGGTGCCGGTGATGGTGACGGTCGGTGAGCGAGTCCCGCCGGTGTCGGTGAGGAACGCGGCGGCTGCGGTCGTGCCGGTCGGTGGGGGTGGCGCCGGGGAGTGGCGGCGGCCCGGGCTCCTTCCTGCGCGGCGGCGATGCGCGAGGCTGCGGGCGTAGTAGTAGACGGCGCCCTGGACGCCGGCGAACACGATCAGCAGCAGCAGCGGCATCAGCACGACCAGTTCGACCGACACCGACCCGCGGTCGCGGGGCCCACGGTCGCCGGGTCGCGCGGGGGCGCGATGGCGCGAGGGACGGACGGTGTCACGGGTGGCTCCTATTTGAGGACGGAGAGCTTGCCTTCGGCGTAGGCGGTGATCGCGGCGACCACGATGGTGGCCAGCAGCACGATCGCGCCGGTGACGATCGCTTGTTCGGTGCTCACCGAGCCGCGGTCGTTACGCTTGCGGACGGGTTGGGTGAGCCAGGCCGTGGAGGGTCAGCAGGGTGATCATGAGGCGGGTGTTGATCATCGGGGTTTCCTTTCCGGGGTTGGTGGTGGCGGGTGCGGTCAGGTGGTGAGGAGGCGGAGCAGGGCGGGGGTGACGAGCAGGGCGATGAACACGACGCCGAGCAGGCTGCCGGGGATCGACCATCCGTTCGGACACGTCGTTGGCCTTGCCCTGGGCGTCGGTGAGGATGGCGGTGCGCAGTCGCGGCGGAGCGGGCGCGGAGGGTGGCGTAGACCTGGGCGCCTTCGTCGCCGGACAGGCGCATGATGTCGGCGAGGTCGGCCAGTTCGGGGACGCCGAGGTCGTCGGCGAGGGTGGTGAGGGCGTCCCAGGGTGGTTGGCCGGACCAGCGGGAGCGGGCGAGTTCTTCCCCGATCCGGCGGAACACCCAGCTGTGGCCGATGCCGGCGGCGACTTCCATCGCTTGGCGGGGGCCGGAGCCGGCGTTGCGTTCGAGCGCGACCAGGTCGACGTAGGCGCCCAGGGCGCGGTGGAACTCCACCCGGCCGCGTTTGGCGTCGGAGCGGACGTTCAGGTTGGGCAGGAACCACAACGCCGGTGGCGAGGGCGATGCTGGCGGCCGACCGGGATCACCACGGGCGGGGTGGAACCCGAACAGGCCCACGGTGAGGGTGAGCAGGCTGGGGAAGATCAGGCCGAGGAGGGCGAAGACGATCTTCTCGCCGTAGTAGGAGGGCAGGCTGCGGCGCAGCAACGCCAACTCCTGGGTCGGGATGGTGCCCCACACGCCGGGCGGGCAGGTGCCGCATCCCCCACAGCCCGAGCCGCTCCTTGCCACCGGTCACCGGCGCCGTGGCGACCGCCCGCCGCCGGCGCGGGTAGGTGGGTGACAGGCGGTCGACCACGTCGGCCAGGTCGGGGGCGGCGGGCATCAGCCGCCAGGCGGCGAGGACCAGGCCGAGGGTGATCAGGGCGCCGGCGGTCATCGCGAGCTGGGCGCCGGTCACGACGCCACCTCCGCCCCGGCTGCCGGGCACCGTTGTCGGCGCGGTGGTGAGGAAGCGGGGCAGCGGTTCGCCCACGCGACATGCGGCGCATCCACACCAGGGTTGCGGTGTAGGCGGCCAGCAGCACCGCCAGGAGGGCCTGGCCGAGGGGGGTGGCGTAGGGGGCCATGAACTGGCCGTCGAACGCGAGCAGGGCCGAGCACGGCCAGGGTGATGAGGGTGACGTTGCGGGCGGTGGCGCGGGGTTTGGCCCGGTCGGCTTCGATCTGGCGGCGGGCGGCGACGTCGTCGGCGACCGATTCGGCCAGGCCCTGGAGGACGCTGGCCAGGCCGGTGCCGCGGCGGCGGGCGCCGAGGATCAGGTAGGCGGCGACCAGGTCACCGGTGGCATCGTCCAACTCGTCGGCGAACTCCTGCAGGGCGTCTTCGGTGGTCCAGCGGGCCCGCAACCGGGCCACCAGCCGGGACACCTCCGGCCGGATCGGCTGCGGGGCCGACCGGAGGGTGGCGACCAGCGCCTGTTCCAGGCCGACACCGACGGTGAGGACACCGGCCAGGTTGCGGGTCCACTCCGCCATCGCCTCCAGCCGGGCGATCTGCGCGCGTGTCCGGTCGGGGAGCTTGCAGCAGGCTCGGCAACCCCACCACCGCCAGCGGGATCGCCACCACCGCGACCAGCCACCCGGTCAGCCACGGCCACCAGCGACGCCGACACCGACACCGGTCAGGGCCAGCACCCGGGTGCGCGGCCGGACCGCGCGCAGCCGGCGCAGCACGGCCGGCGTCCGGCGCGGGCCCGGTCGACTCGCTGGACGGGTGCTGGTCGGAGGGAGGCGATGATGCCGAGGATGCCGGCGGCGATCAGGCCGCCGGCCACGGCGGGCAGGAGGCCGTTCATCCGATCGCCCCGGCGGTGCGGGCCTGGGTGAGGAACCCGGCCAGGTCGAACCCGTACCGCTCCAGCCGGCGCAGCTCGTCCGGCAGGGTCTGCGCCACGGCGACCCGGGTGTCGGGGTCGGCGGCGAACACGGTGGTCGGCGGCGTAGCCCTTCTGCTGTTCGCCGGGGGAGATCGCGACGATTTCGGACACCCACCGGCGGCGGCGCACCGTGCCGTCGGGGCGGGTGTCGATGTCCATGTCGAGTTGGACGATCAGGTCGATGGTCTCGGCGAGTTTGAGGGTGGCCAGCTCGTGGGTGACCTGCGGGCCGGACTCCATCGCGCAGGTGATCAGTTTGCGCATCGCCCCGAGGGCGTCGGCGCTGTGGGTGGTGGAGATCGACCCGGAGCCGGACTCCATCGCCTTGATCATCGGCCACACCTCCGGGCCGCGGATCTCGCCGACGATCTGGCGGGAGACGGTGAAGCGGAACGAGTCGTACAGGGCGTCGGACAGGGTGAACTCCCCGGCCACCCTCCCGTCGGGGCCCCGCTCGCCCGATCCGGGGCGGGCTTCCCAGGCGTGCACGATCGCGTGCCGGTCGGGCATTTCGTGCAGACCCGAGTTCGTACTCGGTTTCCAGGGTGGCGATCGGTTCCATCGGGTCGAACTCCCCGCACAGGGCCCGGGCCATCGTCGTCTTGCCGTAGCCCTGCGGCCCGGACACGACCACCGACAGCCGGGCCCGGACCGCGGCGCGCAGGAACGACGCCGCGATCGGGGTCAGGGAGCCGCGGGCGACCAGGTCGTCCAAGCCCACCCGGGTGAGCCGGTGCCGGCGGATCACCACCGACGGCCGTGGGGTCACCCAGGCGGTCGCCGCGAGCCGTGACCCGTCGTCCAACCGCAGGTGCAGCCGGGGTTGGGCCTCGCTGAACGGGCGGGCGTTCACCTCCGAGCGGGACGCCAGGAAGGCCAGGAAGTCGATCAGCTCCTGATCCGAATCCGCCACCGGCGGGCCGGGCTGCATGGTGCCGTCGTCCAGTTCCAGCCACACCCGGTCATGGCCGGTGATGATGATGTTCTCGATCCGGTCGTCCTCGATCAGCGGCTGCAGCCGACCCATCCGGAACAACGCGTTGAACACCGCCGTCGCCAACGGTGCTGCTCCGCCAGGCGTCCAGGACGGCTGCCCGGCGGTGACCGCGTCGGCGGCGGCCGCCTCCAACAACTCGACGATGATGGAACGCCCCAACGCCTCCTGCCCCGCCCGGTCCAGGCGCAGCCGGTCATCACCCAGCCGCTTCGTCAACAACTCCGAGGCCTGCGACCGGAACGCGGCCACCAACCCCCAGTCCACCTCGACCGGGGCCGCCGGTGCCGGGAAGCACCGTGCGCTCCGCCAGGTCGGCGACCGCGTCCGACCCGGTGGACCGAGATCGGCGGCCGCGTCCCGGCACCGGAAGCCGCCGCGGTCGCGTCGCGCGCCGTCGTCAGGGGTCGGAGTGGTTGCGTGCGGCGGGTGCGGGACTCGAACAGCGGCAATGATCGCGGGATCCCTGCGCTTGTCATCGACGGGAGCGGTCATCGCGAACCTCCCAGGTCCTGGGCAACCAGCGCGACGTGAGCGGGGCCGACGTTCTCGACGTGGGAGGACGGGTCCGGGTCGGAGCCGAGGCACCGACCGGCCGAGCCGCGGATGGGCTGTCTCCGGCCGATTCCGTCGGGGGCCAGGTGAGCGGATCGCCTCACCCAACGCCGACAGGCCCGCCCGCAGATGGGGAGCGTTTCGGGAGCGCGCCGTGGGCCGCGGGACAGCACGGCCGCGGAAGCGGCGGTCCCACGGCAGGACACCCACCAGCGGCAGGCCCAGCGCGTCGGCGACCTCGCGGCCCGGGTACGGCTGCCCGTGGCCGACCACCACCACCCCGGTTCTGGTGGCGGTGGCGTCGGTCTGCTCGCGAAGGGTCTGCGCCCACGAGGTGGCCGCGATCACCGCGGGCAGGGTGCTGCGGGTCAGCAGCAGCGTGGCGTCCGCCCCGAACAGCAGCGGTGTCGGGCAGCCGTCCAAGCCGAGGCGGCCGGCGTCGACGAGCACGTCCTGCCCGGTCGCGTCCAGATCCCGCAACGCGTCGAGCAGGGCCGGCCACAGCGCGGCAGGCTGCCGGCCTGGGCGTGGGAGCGGCTGCCGGCCAGCAGCCGGGCCTGGGATCCGGGGATGTCGAGCAACTGGTGCGGCAGTTCGGCGGCCACATCGTCCTGGCGTTGGGCCATCGCCAGCTCGATCAGGCCCCCGTCGTGGGCGACCTGTCCCTGGAAGTAGCCGGCCAGGATGCCCGAGCCGCCGGTCGGGTCGGCCTCGACCACCAGCACCGGTCGCGGCCAGCACAACGCCAGCCCCATCGACGGTGGTGGTCACGCCGGGGGAACCGGAGGCGGAGGTGAGCACGATGATCGCCACGGCCGGCTCACTTCTCCTGGGAGTCGAGCACCAGGGCGACCTTGCCGGTGGCCGCCCGCGCCGCCAGATCGGCCGCCAGCGTCGGAGCGCACCTGCACGTCCACGATCGTCAGGTCGCCGGTGGCCGACGGGTGCACCCCGACCACGGTCGCCGGGATCGCCACCGGTGTGCCCGGTCACATCCCCCTGCTGCCCGGGGGTTTGCACCACCCGCACCGCGTCGCCGGGCACGATCGGCTCGGCGGGCAGCATTCCCGACGCCAACCCGATCCCCACCACCGAGAATCCCCGTGCCGGCACCATGCGTGGGGGTGAAGTCGTCGGGTGTCAGCAGGCCGCCGGGTGCCAGGTCGAGCGCGGCCCGCTGGCCGGCCACCGTGTTCTCCTGGGACGCCGGGACGCTGCGCAGGGCCGGGTCGAGACCGACCCGCACCACCATCGAGTCACCCGGGGTGATCACCTCGCCCCGATGAACCAGGGTCCGGACCGCCAGCACCTGGCTGGTCGTGCCGGCCGTCGTCCACAACCACAAACCCAGCAGCGAGCCCGGCGACGACCGTGGCCACCGAGACCACCAGCGCCACCGGGCGGCGGCGCAGCTTCGGCGGCGCAGCCATCGACCGTCCGCGGCTCCGGGGCGGTCGACGGCGGTCGGCATGGGTCGAGGGGGATCGCATGGTCACTGACATGGGTGGCTCGCTCTCAGGCGCGGGGGTACATCGGTGGTAGGGGATGGGCTCAGCCGGTGGTGATCACCTGCAGTTCGCCGATGGTGATCGGTCGTCGAGTCGAGGTCAGGGTCAGCGGGATCGTGCCCGACCGGCCCATGCCCGACCAGGTGACCGGCCACTGCGCCTCCGCCCGCACGGTGTAGGTGCCCTGCGTACTGTAGCGTGTAGCCGCAGGTGGGGGAGTCGGTCTTGCCGAACCGGTCCTGATAGACCGTGCCGGGGCCCGTGCACACCACCACCGACCCGTCACCCATCAGCCAGCGGACCCGCTGCACCCGTCGCGGTCGCGGTGACCGTCGAGCCGCCCGCCGACACGGTGCTCGTGATCGGTCCCCAGGACTGCGGGCCCGGGGCTCGCAACCCACATCCACACCGGCATGCCGACCAGGCCCACCGAACCGGGCGCGGCCTTCGGCACGATCCCGATCGTGATCGGCCGCAGGCTCATGCGTCGCGATCGCGGTTCTGCGCTGGAACGGCAGGATTCGGCGGCGGGTGCGCCGCCGGCCTGCGTCGGCTGCGCCTTCCCCAGAACGTGTACGTGACCCCGAACACCGACGCGGCGGGGCGCAGTCGTAGATGGCTCCGTCGGTGTGGCCCCCCCAGATCGAGTGCGGTCTTCGGGGGTTGCGGCTGGCTGGGCTTCACGTAGCAGGACCAGGCGGCGGACCACCACCCCAGCTGCGGGTCCTGGCACGGCGGATGGTCACCGACCCGATGGAACACGTCCGGGGCTGCGATCGGGTTGCTCACGTTGCGGCTGGTCGACGTTGGTGACGAGCTGTGGGCTGGCACGGTCACCAGGAGCTGGCACTTCTGCCCGTCCCAGTGCTGATCCGGGCGCAGGTGACAGGCGGGCCGGCGTGGGCGGCCGGCGTCCCGGCGACCAGCGCGGCCACCGCAAGGAGGCAAGCCAGGGCGCAGCCTCAACATGTCCCGACCGCCGTGTCAGTCGCTGACGTACAGGTGCGACGGCGCGGGAGATCACCGTGGCCTTGTGCGGATCCGATACGGCGGCCCTTGGACGGACTTGCCGTTCTGGTCGACCAGGGTCGTCCTGCTTCCGTCGACGCATGCCGTGACCGTCCACGAGCGGTGGCCCTGGGCGTCCACACCGCTCGACACAATCTGAAGGTCCGTGACCGCGGACGAGCCCGAGCCCACCCACTGCGCTGCGCGGTACTTGCCCAAGTTCTGCTGGAACATCGTCAGCGCGCCGTCGGTAGCGACGTTGTCGAGGGCCTGCAGGGACAACCGAGGGTCATTGACGAGGTCGGTCGACCGTGGCCCACAGGGTGACGACGGCTTGCTCCGCGTTCGCGATGCTGCGATTCGACGGCGTGACAGTGGGGCCCGGCCGTCTGGCGACGACGTCGTGGTCGGTGTGGAGGACGCCATGACGCTGGACTGGTGAAGGAGTGGAGGTGGGCGCGGCCGTGGCGTGCAGCTGGCGACGAGCGGCATCACCGCGAGCGCCAGCAGGGCCGGCGCGATATTGATCCTCACCATGGGCTGCTTCTCCTTCACCCATCAGAAGTAGGACGAGGGGTCTTGGCGGACACCCGGGCGCGAGATTTCTGGACTTCGTCGTTCAGCTGAAGGCCGGAGGCTCCACATGTGAGCCGGCAGAGGTCGTGATGGCCGGTTCCGGACACTCGCGGACAGTCCATCAGCCGTGAACGCTGTTGCCGGTCACCTCAGGAATTCCGAGGGAGATTGCGGATGGCAAGCGGACGTGAGCCGACCGGGTCGGCTGCGCGATGCGTATGTGCCCCGCATCTCGAGCCAACAAGGGCGAGCAAGCCATGACCGGAGACTACTACAGTAATGTTCACTATGACTATAGGATGCGTGAGTTTGGCTCTCGCGGCTTTCCTCGGCCGGATGGCAAGCCTCCATCGAAGTCGACTTGGCGCGAAGCGCTGTGACTCTGCCGTGTAGCGCCCACCTGCCAGGGTGCCGGGTGACCGGCTTGCCGCCATCTGCGTTGAGCTGGTCGCTTTCCGCTTCAGTTAATCGTGGCCTACTCCGCGTCCTTGAGTATCTGGAGCTGCGCCTCCAAGACGCGCCTCAGCTTGGCCATAGAACTGCCCTCGCGGGACCGAGACTCCAGCTCAGGGAGTCGGTACGCGTTTGCTCTGGCTAGTTGATGGGTGATCAACATGACCTGATCGACCAGGGGGTCAATGGCTTCGCGCCGTACGCTGAACCACCGAACACCGTGGGCGGCGATCAGAACGCGTTCGATGTCCACCGAGTCAAGGTGGCCTTCGTGCACTGCTTCGAGGTACACCGCCATGGAGCTGACTAGTTCATCGAGTCGGTGTTGTTGCTGAACCAAGAGATAGGCGCCTCCACCCAGGACCACGACCGCAGCTGCGGTAGCGGCCTGCACTACGGGGTTCCGGGCAGCTGCAACGACTCTCTCAACGGAACCGTCGGGTCGCTTCTCGGGTGGCTTAACTTCCTTGAGGTGGGTGAGGATCTTGGTGGAGCCTCTGACTACGCTTCCGAAGCGAGCCATCTCACCAGTCGCGAGGCCGGCGGCGATGTCTTCGGGCACGTCGTAGAAGACTTGGATAAGCGGCAATGCAACCCCTGGACCGGACTGAATGTCTGACCAAAAGGCTACCCAAAGAGCAGCTCAGCGCGCGGGCCAACGGAGTCGTCACGGAGCAGTGGTCCTCGGAGCCGGCCTGTACGTACCCGAGTCGGAGGGCCTGCCCATGTCCTTGGCGCCAGCGTGAGTGGGCTACGACGCACCTCTATGGCGACGAGAGCTGGTGAGCCTCACCGGACGAGCAGGAACGCCCCAGCCCCTAGAGCCCCCAGGATCGCCCCCAGGGCCACCTGAAGTCGGCTGTGGCGTCCCTCGCTCACGCGGGCCCACATTAC
The DNA here is from genome assembly GCA_963798885.1 of uncultured Actinomycetota bacterium. Lineage (GTDB taxonomy): Bacteria > Actinomycetota > Actinomycetes > Propionibacteriales > Propionibacteriaceae > JAJYQH01. The sequence continues at coordinate 40,347 of CAWCUX010000003.1, forward strand.
CGCCGGAAGCAACGTCGCCATGACGAGTCCCAGGACCAGGGCCGTTGTCAGCAGGATGATGGCGGCGCCGGTGGCCACGGCGACGTGGAAGGACACCTTGGTGAAGGTGTTCGCGGCCGCGACAAGGATCAGCCCGACACACATGCCAAGCAGCATTGCCAGGACCGCCCGCGGTGCTCGTCCCGCAATGAGGACGATGAGGGCGGCTGTCACCGAGACGAGGGTGCCGACATAGAGCGCCGGCCGCTCGCGGCGGCGGACGACGTGCCGGTCGCTGGCGCGGCCTTGGCGCATCGCCAGCCACAGCAGCGCTCGCGGTATTGCGACGACGCCACCAGGCTCACCGCCAACACCCACGACGCGGTCCGGAGGTCCTGTGTGGAGGTGAGCGTCACCGCGATGAGCAGGAAGGCCACCACATAGGGCGGGTTGAGCACTCGCCCCAGGACAATCGCTGCTCTGGGTGGTGAGGCTGCGGCCAGCCGGGCCTCGTCGACGTCGAGCACGTCAGCCGGTTGCTGGTCAGCCATTCACCTTCACCTCCTGCGCGTCCTGAAGCTCGATCAGTCGACGGTAGAGCACGACGTCGGGATGAAACACGCGATCCCACAGGCCCAACGACAGTCGGATGTCTGGGCGGGCCTCGACAGTCCGTCGCCACGCCGGGGTCACGCGCATGAGCCGCCATTGGTCGCGACTCCACTCGCCGATGGGCAGGGCAAGGACTCCGGCGGCGAGTAGCGCGGCACCGACGACGAGCAGCCTGTTCCCGGTGTGGTGAAGCGCGGCCGGGATGCCCGAGGGGCTGAGCACATCGGCGGCAAACACGATCATAGAGACGACCACCGTGCCGCACCCGGCGACGGCGGTCAGCAGCGCCCAGCCGGCCCCGGTGTCGCCGCCCGCGATCGCCTTGCGATGAAGGCGAAGGACCCCGGCCCCCACCTGAATCAGGCTGGCGGTGATGAAGCAGTAGAAGGCGATGCTGTAGATGGCCACCGAGGGGAAGGTGTGGACGAGGGCTGCGTACTCGGTCACTTCCCTTGTGTGCAGGGGCGCGGATCGCCAGGACCAGGTCATGGCCACGCTGGACACGACCGCGAGGGTGCCGCTGAGCAGTCGCCCGCGCCGTCCGGGGGTGACCAGTACCCAGTGGAAGGCGGTCAAGCCCACGACGGCGGAGATCCTGCCAATGAGACCGGCCATGTTCGGCTGGGCCACCAGGTGGTCGACCTGTGGCCGCCACAGGAAGTTGGTGACGAGCACAGCCAGGCAGAGGGAGGCGATGGTCAACTCGGCTCGGCCGCGCCGCCATCCTCGAGCGGTGGTCATGACGAGCCGCCAGACGGCCGCAGCCCACAGGAGCACCACTGCGAGCGCGGTCATCGCAGTCGCGCGGACAGCCAGTGGGTTCCTTTCCGGCCCATCAGGTCCCGTACAACCAGGGTCGCGACCCGCTCGGCGGCGGCTTCCTCCGTGTTGTCGTAGTGTTCGCGGGCCAGGAACCGGGTGACGGGGACGTCGGCGAGGTCGAGAGTCTTCCCGATGCTGGCGACGTCGTGGTCGAGCAGCATGTGCCCGATCTCGTGCCCGATCACCGCGCAGCGGCGCATCGGCGAGGCGCCGGACGGGTAGGCGATGACATCCTGGTCGGGCAGTGCCAACCACATGCCCGACACGTCCACAGTCGCGGGGAAGTCGTAGGCCAGCAGCTGGATGCGACGGTGGCGGTGGTCTGCGACCCGTTCGACGAGGGTGTCGACGTCGCGGGAGTCGGCCAGCAGTCGACGCAGGACGCGATCAGGGCTTGTCTTCGTGCCGCGCAGCTCCATCGCTCGATCCTCCATCCTCCTGCTGCAACCGCTGTAGTGCCCTGATCACGTCAGCCACGAGAGCGGCGTCCTCGAGCCCGCCCCGTCCGGCGACGCCCTGCACCTTCGCGTCGCGGAGCACGCTCAGGCTGGACAGCTGCTCCTGGATGCGGTCGGCCCGTCGCCTGGTTGAAGAAGTAGTCGACCGGGACGCCGAAGGTCTCGGCGATCGCCCCCAGCAACCTCGCCGAGGGATTGCCCCGTCGGCCGGCCCGCAGGTGGGAGATGTGGTTGGTCGTCACCTCGACACCCCGCCGCCGTACCTCCGCGGCGATCAGTTCGTTCGTCCACGACTGCGCCGGGGGCGGTGGTGGCACGGTCTCGACGAGAAACGACAATCTCTCCCGCAACGTGTTCGACCACTCATCCACCCCCAGATCCTCTCATCGCCGGGCGTGCTTCGGCGGTTCCGACCCGGGGCTCGCTCACGTGACTATGGTGACATCAAATGTAACCTCTGGTAACTCGAAGCGGGTAATGCTGATCGCCGAGGGTCATCGGGCGGGCGCGGACGCCATGCCCAGTTCGGGGGCTCATCGGCGCGGGCCGACCTGAGGGTGGTGACCCATCGGATCGGCGCCCGGCGTTGCGCCCGCGCCCCGTCCGGCTCGGCTCGTCCGGACGGTCTCGAACTGGCCGGGCTGGTCGAGCGTGTCGCGGGTGACGATCCTGCCCCGGTCGAACTGCAGGGTGCTGGCAGGTCGTGGCGGGTGGCGGCGGTCGAATCGAGGGCCGCCACCCCGAGGGTTGTGGTGGTGAGGGCGTGCTTGGCGGCGGCCAGCAGCTCGGTTCCGGCGGGTTCCCCGGGTGGCATCACGATCCATCCCTTGCGGACCGCGGCCTCGATCGTCGGATACCCCCAGTACGCCTCCTGGGTCACCGCGGTGGCGGCCATCCACAGCCGGCCCGGGCCACGGACCTGCCGGTCGATCGCCTGGAAGTGTGCCAGCGCCACGTTGCCCAGGCCGTGCATGCCCCGGCGCATCGACCCCATCAGCGACTCCGAGGTCGAAGCGCTGCGCCAGCGTGTCGGCCGGCAGCCAGGATCGACCCTCGCGCAGGTCGTCGGTGATCTGCTGCCGCAACGCCCGCGACGCCTGGAACTGGTCGACGTCGCGGACCCCGCCCAGCCGGACGACGGCCGGCCAGGACACGCACGGCCGCCACGCCGCGTGCATCGCGCGCAACACCGACTGGGCCCGCTCCCCGCGATCCGTGTCCACGATCCCGGACTGGGTCGCGGCGGCGCAGATCGTCTCCGGCTGCGGCGGTCAGGATGAGCGCGTCCCCGGCGGCGAGTTGCAGCGACGGTCTGGGTCACCCGATGGCGGGAGGACAGCACGTCAACGGTGGCCTTCACCCACGCCGTGATGGTGGCGTCCAACGACCGGTCATCGGACGGGAGAGCGCCGCCACGTCGTCGTAGCGGCCCGCCCGCTCGGTCGCCGGCACCCTCGGCGAACCGCTCCGACCGGGCGGCCACGCCGCGGATCAGCCACCTCGCCTGCGGGTCGGTCTGCTCGTCCAGGGCGGCGAGGGTGGTGACCGCGACGGCGTGCACGACGCTGATGACGTCCGCCTGCAGCCCGACCATCGCCGCGCGGTCCACCTCCGTGCGTGCCGCGGGCTGCCCGGCCAACAGGTCCGCCACCGCCGCCAGCCGCGTCGCCATCGCCACCACCGGCCGGTTCGGTCGAACCCGGGAGCCGTCCGGTGGTGTGTGACCGCGGTGGTGGTGAAAGCCGGACTGGTCGCCACGGCCCGCAGCACCTCCCGGACCGTGGCCGTGTCGTCCATCCACGCCGGCTCCACCCGGACCGCGTCCAGGACGCGCAGGCGGCGGTCGCCAACTTCGGCCACGCCACCACCAACGCGGCCGCCCGCTCGTGCCGGGCCTCGTCGCCGCGGTCCTCGCCGGCGGTCGAGCACAACCTCCACGCCCGGGAGTGCACGCTGTCCATCAGCGTGCCGACCGTGGCGCTCACCGCGAACCCTCGCCCGCAGCGCCTCAACCCCGGCCCACACCGCCAGCGGCACCGACGATCCAGGCTCGTTGTCCAGCGCCACGGCAGCCGCCTGCAACGACTCCACCCCGCCCAGGCCGGCGTCGACCAGGCACGGGTGTCACGTCGAAGTCGGCGAACAACCCCTCCAGTTCCAGGCACTCCGCCGCCAGGAACAGCGACTCACCCGAATCGTCCTCCGCTGCGACGAACGCCGCGGCCGCGTTGCGAACATGACCCAACGCCAGTCCCAGTGCAGATGACCCGTCCACCATGTCCCGCCCTTCCAGTAGCTTCCACTACCCAGAAGGGCGGCAGAGCGGGCTTGGCGGACACGGTCGGCCGAACAACTTCGGATCGTGGGCAGACGAGGGCACGTCGCGCTCAGGGGCTCCGGCTCTCGGGGGGAGTCTGGGTCGGGGGTGTCCGCCGAGAGGTCCTTCTGCTCACTTCAGGTGGGCAGGAAAGGAGAACCCTCATGCCACGCAGGACCTACGAATCCCTCGCCCAGGCAGCCGAACGCACCGAGGTCAGCGTCAAGACCCTCCGCCGCCGCATCGCCGCCGGCGAACTCCCCGCCTACCGCTGCGGCTCCAAGATCCTCCGCGTCGACCCCAACGACGTCGACCGAACTCATGAGTCCGCTGTTGGGTGGACGGGGAGGATGGTGTGACCCTGACCGCGGATTCCTGGGGCGGCCCCCGGTTCCTAGATGCTCAGTAGCAAATCGCTACAATTCCACTATGACTGCAACGCCGTCGCACCCGACGCGGATCGACCATGACGTGTACGAGGCGGCCAAGGCTGCTGGCGGGAGTGCTGCCGAGAGGATCAATAGGTGGGCCCGGATCGGCCGGGAGCTGGAGGCGACGAGTAGCGGCTCGACGGTGGCCAGGGTATTGGCGGGCAATGGTTCCTATGATGCGTTGGCTGAGCGGGAGCAGGCGATGGTGCGGGCGGCCTGGGAGGAGCGGATCGAGGCCGCCATTGACTCGCTGGACTTTGAGCAGGAGTTGCTTGCTGCCGGGGAGAGCGGTGGGCGGAGGCTGATGAGGAGGGCAACCTCGTTATCAGGGGTGGGGAGTGAACTCGCCGGTCCTGCATCTGCTCGCCGGTCCGAATGGGGCGGGCAAGACCACGTTCGTCGACCGTGTCCTCATTTCCGGTGACGGGGTTGCCGTTCATCAATGCGGATGCGATTGCCGCCCGGAGGTGGCCAGGCGCCGAGACGGACCATGTCTACGAGGCGGCGGCGATGGCGGAAGAGCAGCGCAGCCGCTTGTTGGCGGCCCGGGGCCTCGTTCATCAGTGAGACCGTGTTCAGTCACCCGAGCAAGGTCGACCTGGTCGAGCGGGCCGTTGCCGCTGGCTACCTCGTGACGCTGCATGTGATCCTCGTGCCGGAGGAGGTCACGGTCCGTCGTGTCGCGTACCGGGCCGCCCACGGTGGTCACGATGTGCCCGAAGCGAAGATCCGCGGACGATACGCGAGGCTCTGGTCGCACATCGCCGCCGCACGACTGGTTGCCGACCGAGTCAGGTTCTACGACAACACCGTGGCCGCGCATCCGTTCCGGCTGGCCGCGGTGTACGACCACGGCAGCGAAGTGGGGAAGTCCAGCTGGCCCAAGTGGACTCCTTCGGAGCTGCTGTCGTAGCGCAGACGGATGACGCCGTCGGAATGCCCGGCAGTGCCCGCGTCCGCCTGGATCGGTGACCCGTGCAGCGCTGGTGTGTGTTGCCCCAGAAGACGGGTTGTCGACAATGGCCGACCCCCGCTTCGAAGGTCTCTTCCCACCTCCGCTCCGAAGCCCATGGTTGGGACTTGTCACTGCGGATGCACACACTGTCAAGGGCCATACCGATGTACCCGAACTTGTCCGCGTGAGTCCCCGGCACGAGGGTCCCATCGACCACTCGCTGCCAAGAGACCGAGACGACATCGGACTCCTCGCCTGGTCAGCGAATGTCCCTGCGATGTGCCCGAATGTCCATCACTTCGCCTGGTGCCCCGCCTCGGCTGGCTGCACTCGCGGGAGGTTCCAGGCTCTTGGGTCCACCGACCACCAACCCGGGGTGATGGAACCTCGGACGGCGCGAAGTGGCTCGAGGTGTGCCAGGCCGTCCCCGGCGGCGCGGGGCGCGCATCCGAAGGTCACTACAGGAGCTAGAACTGTCGCCCGATTCCCTGGATGGGCGACTGAGGTCACCGCCTCGGCATCGACTGGGCCATTGGCCCTGAACGGCTTCCGCACTCATCCGGGAGGCACACGCTGACGCGTGCCGAACGGTCGCCGGGCTTCCCGCTGGGAGTTGGCTTCGAGCGCGGGCCAGCCCGACTGTCGGCGCCGGACGGGGGATGTGGCATCCTCGGGTGGTGACCGTCGGGGGCCAGGGCCAGTTCTCAGAGCCTCGGACGACCCCGAGCACTTTCGGCGGGTGCAGTGCTGAGGGCCGTCCCAGTGACATGGCCGCTTGCTGGCCCGGCGCTCCGATCCTACCCACGGTGGCTCACGGCCGGGAGGTGGGCGGTGAACGTGCGGGTCGTCGGCCCGGCCTGGACTACCGGGGAGACGGGCCTGTTCGCGGGGCGCTTTCCTCTCGCGGTCGAGCGGCACGTCATGTCGTCGGTGGCGCACCTGTTGCCGGGGGTGACAACCGTTACTCCCGCACGCGCGGTATTTCTCCCTCCACACCCTCCTCGCTGACGAGATGCAGCGCCGGGGGCTGGTGGCGGCCGAGGGCGTCCGCTGCTGCGGCGCGCGGAGGTGGCGGTGGCCGCGGTGTCGTTCCTGCACGCAAAGAGCACCCATCCAGACTTCGGGTGGCCGCACGCCGCGGACAAGGTGGCCCTAGGTGTTAGGGATGGCGAGGTAGATGTGGCTGGCTTGGCAGAGCCAGGTCGCTATGCAAAGGCGCGATGGGGGTTCTGGGCTCCCTACACGGGCTCCGAGGCGGTGCTCGGGCTGGTGGACTCTGTCCGCGGTGGGATGGCTCCTGGGCCGAAGGCCGACATCGACGCAGTGCGGGAGGGGCTGGGTGGTGTGCTGGAGCTGGCAAGCCGCGACACGCTCACTACGGAGGACCTTCGCGACCACCACGATCTGTGCCTGTGCGGGGCTGTTTCGGGCGCCGATGGGAGAATGTTGATCAATGTCATGCTGCCGGCCACTCCCGAACCGGGTAGTCGCGCCAGTCATAGGGCGCAGACCATCCGCATGCTGCTCCGCCTCTATGCCCTTGGCGATGCCGCCCGCGCCGAGCAGGCTTGGCGGATCCTGGCCTTCGACCCGGTCGCAGCTGAGGACCCAGTGCTGGCCAGCTTGGAGGTCACGCCAGCCTGGACCGGCGTGGCGTTGCGTAACCAAACGGTGGCGGCCTGGCGGGATTTGTGGGCGTGGATGGTCGACCAGATTGATGGCTTGACTCCGATCGCCACATTGGCCGACCGGCTTGCGGCTCGCCTACCGGATGTCTCGGTGCGCCGGTTCCTGTCCAATCTGCCAGACACCGTCGATACGGCCGGGCGGCTGCGCCGCGCCGAGACCCTGCTTGACGACAGGGACCTGCCCGAGCGGTTGCTGGCTCGGCTGGCAATCGGCGCGATCCGTTCTCGTCCCGGTGAGCTGGATGAGCACGTTGCCCCATACTTCGAGAGTCCTGATGAGGACGGTCAGCAGTTGACGCCGTCATGGCTGCGCGACCGGCTGACTGTGTGGCAGGATCGCTCGCTCCCTGACTTCGGCCGGTCCCTCGCAGTCGCGCTGATTGAGCGGTCTCAGCGGGTAGCCCTCGGCAAGGCCCGGATGCGGTCGGACGGCGTTTTCCGGATCCCGACTCGGGTGTCGGTCCGGGACGGGGGCTTCGTGTTCCGCACCTCCACGGAAGGCGGTGGGCCGGTCGGGCTGCGCTGGGATCAAATGTCTTCGGTGTTGGCCGAACTGGGGCTGCTACGCCGGGAGGGCGCCGCGTGGAGGGTAACCGACCGGGGGGCGGCGATCTGATGGTGGCCAACCCCGTGCTGGTGTCTAACCCGCTGCCGTTCCTTCAGATGGAGGAACGGCATGGCGATGGTCAGGCGACCGAGGCACTGTTCCTGACCTTCAACGTCGACCTCGGCTTCCTCGAAGCCCGTGCTCTTGGGGTCTGCCAGGCCGCGGGGGCACGAGTCAGCGTGGTCGCTGATGCGAGCGTCTGGAACCCAGACCACCGGGCGGTCCGCTACGCGGGACGCGCTTACCACGCGGGGCTGATCGCTCTAGCCGGCGCTTTTCATCCAAAGGTCGTATTGCTGGTCGGCCACCGTCGGGCGGTGCTCGCCATCGGTTCTGGCAACCTCACGCTGGGTGGATGGCAGTACAACGCTGAACTGTGGAGCGTATTCACCGGAGACGCTGACACTGTGCCCGGCGTCTTTGCCCAGGCCGCGGCGTTCCTGACAGGGCTACGGGACTTCGCCGCTGATCCGCTGACCGTGTCCGCCCTAGTCCGGGCTGCAGCGGCCCTCGACGAGCTGCGCGGGCACAGCGTGGTGATCGATACGGGGCACCGACTCGTCTCGTCCCTTAGCGAACCGATCCTCGACCAACTGCCGACAGGCCCGGTGGAGGAGCTGTTGTTGTCGGCGCCGTTCCATGACCCTGACTGCGCCGCCGCGGAGGCGCTCGTGACGCGGTTGCGCCCACGACGGGTTCGTCTGTCCGTGCAGCCGGGATGGACAGTGATCAACCAACCAGCCCTGGATCGCTTCATCTCGACCTGCCCCGTCCCCATCGAACTTGTCCGTGACGCCGAGAACCGCGACTCTGAGGGTCGATACCGGCACGGCAAGATCATTGAATGGGTGAGTGACGGCCAACGTTTCGCGTTGACCGGGAGCCCCAACCTCTCGCGCGCGGCGCTAATGCTCACCCCGACCCTGCATGGGAACGTCGAGGTCGGGGTCATCGCCCCAATCACCCACAGCCTCTTTCCGGCCGGCGAAGTCCTGACTATCGCCGATGTCCCCACCCACGTCATCCCGTCCGGCGACAGCACCGACGAAGTCTCCGACAGTGGAGCGCTACCGCTGCTGCTGGCCGCCATCCGCACCCCCGAAGGACTGACGCTCACCCTCGCGTCACCTCCGAACAGCCGCCTGCACATCCAATGCTCGCTGTTGCAGGACTCCCCGGACCTCTGGCAGGACCTCGGCCCGGTGCCGGCTCAAGAGACCACATTTGCTCTCCACTCCACACCACCGGCAGGCAGCCGCATCCGCCTCATTTCCGACGAGCCCACGGACCTTCCCCCGCCATCTGTTGGCTCCATCGTCCTGGTCACTGATCCTGACGCTGTCCGCCGGCGCCGAGGGCTGCGGTCGACCTCACGAACCAGCAATGCGAGCGTGCGCGATGTCTTCGGCAGCGACCTCTCCGTGCTTCAGGCGCTCGAAGTTGACCTTTCTCAGTTGGCCTCGGACGCAGCTGCCACCCGCACACCCAGACCATCTCGCGGCGACGACCCCGAACATGGAGATGCCGAACGCGCTCGTTGGTCCGACACCGACATCGACCCGTGGCTGTGGGAGCAGGAGGTCACGACAGCGTGCCATGGTGCTGGGCTCGCCGCTTTCGCCCTCGGCCTGCCCGCTATTGGCGTCGAATCTGAGGTTGCTCTGCCCTGGATCGATCGGCTGACCGACGACCGCGATACGGGCCTGGACAGCGACACTGCGGAGGGCACAGACGAAGATGCGGCCACCGGGGGCGACGAACAACCCGATGCAGAGAGCCAAGCCGAAGCCCCTGACCATGAGCGCGACGACGACGCCCACAAGAAGGCACGTCAGCGGTGGTGTAATCGCGCTGTCAACCTCCTTCCCTCGCTGCCCCTTCGGAGCCGACTCGTCGTTCTACACCTGACTCTGGTCTTCTGGTCGGCCCACAACTGGCCTGACGCAGACCTCGCCCCGCTGCGGTTGATCGACCGCGCACTCCGTTCCATGGAAGCGCCGGCGGGCTCTGAGGAGATGGAGCAGCGGGTCGCCGGAGCCACAGCGGTCGCACTGACGATGTTGCATGACCGTATCGACTACGCCAGCAACAACGAGGGGCACCTGATCTACACCAGACTCGGCACCGACATCGCCTACCTCGCCACGGCGGCCACCGAGGAACTCATCCAGTGGTACAGCCGCTTCGTCACCAATCCGGCCGGCTTCCCGATGAGCGTCGAGCACATTGAAGAGACCGTCCACCGACTGATCGACGACGATCCGCTCTCCGAGCCGGTCTCCCTCATGCAAAGCGAGGGCTTCGCCGTCAACCGACCCACGCCACGCACCATTGAGATCACCGGCGACTTCACCAACTGCGAAGCCGCTGCTCTACGCGCACTTGCACAGGTCGAAGACCTAGATCCTGTCGGAGTATGGGCCGTCAATCCCCGCGGCGAGTGGGCACTGCTCGCCTGGCGCCGACCAGACCTGGTCCGTGTTACCCCTCTCGCAAGGGGGTTTCGCTGGCGTCACCAGCGACTGGACGGCCCAATGGGACCTGCAGCCCTCTTTGCCCAGCGATACCAGAGCGAAGGACTGCGAGGTGAGCGCAAACACGGCCCGCAGAACCTGCCGTTTCCGGAAGCCGTCGAGCTGCTCGACGCGCTGGGAGTCACCAATCCACCGACGCCTCCGTCATTAGCCACGAAGTAAGCCTGGGGACAGGTGGGCTGCACGCCTGGAGCCCCACACGGGTCGGCCCGCAGGGCCTCATCTGCGGGACCAACTGCCTTCGGATGTACGGCCATAGTGCGCGCCGGTTAGGGCGGGCGCTGCCGTCACTGCCCGCCGGCCGCCATGACCGACAGCGCGTCGGCGACGGCCCTGGCCCGGCCTCGGGCCACGTGCTGGTACCTCATCGCCGCGGACGGAGTGGAGTGACCGAGCCGTTCCATCAGCTCCGGGAGGGTGGCGCCGACCTGGGCGGCCAACACCGCGCCGGTGTGACGGAGGTCGTGGAGGTGCAGATCGGGTCGGCCGGCGGCTTCACGAGCCTTGCAGAAGCCGGACGCCGACTCGTTGACGAGCCGGCCCTTGATCCGCCGTCGGCGGCTCGGCTTGCCGTTGAGGGTGGTCTGAGCGAGATGGCCGCCCTGCGCGGACGGGAACAGCAGGCCCTCGGAGCCGGGTTCGGCGAATCTGGCCAGGTGGTCCGCGATGGCCGGCAGCAGGTGCGGCGGAATGGTCACATCGCGCTCGCCGGCCTCCGACTTGGGGGTGGTGACACGCCGCTCGCCGGCGACGAGCACCACGCCTCGGCGGACTTTGATCCGTGGGTTCTGGCCGCTCAGGACGATGTCCTTGCGTCGAAGCTCGGTGACCTCGCCGAACCGCAGGGCGCACCACGCCATGAGGAGGATCGCCAGCTGGTGTCGTTCAGGCATGTTCGCCACGATGACGGCCAACTCCTCGAGGGTTGCGGGGTCGGCCTTGTGTCTGGTCTTGGCCTTCGCGGCCCCCGGGAGCGTTGGTGGCTTGACCGCCGCATCCTTCCGGGCCGCCGACTTGAGGATCTCGGTCAGGAGCGCGTAGGCGTGCGCGTTGGCGACGGGTGTGTCGCGGGGTAGGTCGGCGTCGAGCCATCTACTTACCCGCTCTTCGGTGATGTCGCGCATCCGCAGGCGGCCGAGATGGGGGAGGATCCGCAGGTTGAGCAGACTCTGGTAGTGCTCCCGGGTGCGATCCTTCAGCGGGGAGCCGTCGCGCCGCTTGTGCGACTCCAACCACTCGGGGGCGAAGTCGTTCAGGGTGGCGCCCTTCGCGTACTTGGCCTGGGTGCGACTCTCGGGCGCGGTCCACTCGTCCCGCTCGAGGAGCCTGTACTCGGCGGCGAGCCAGGCCTCGGCGTCCATCTTGGCCTCGTAGGTGATCGGGCACTTGTGCAGCTCCAGATCGGGGCCGACGTACGCCGCCTGGTAGCGCCCCGAGGGCGTCAGCCGCCGGATGCGCCCGAAGCCTCGCCGATGGCCTCCACTGCCCTGCCGTCGACCGCTCTCAGGCATGCTCACCACCCCCCTTCCAAGCAACATACAGGTAACAACGTAGCCCAAATCTGGCCATTTTTGTACCTTTGTGTCCCTGCGAAACTCCCCCATCTGGACGACGAAATGCCTTGTGAACATGCGAATGACTAGGAGGCGTTACAGATGGGGAACAATTGCTCTAAATCTGGTTCGAGTCCAGGCGGGGGAGCCACCACCGCTAGCCACATGGCTAAGCGATTAGCCCATCGTCGGACGCTCCTTTCACCCGCAGGGGATATGCGGGCACGCCTGTGTCTTCCCCGAGTACGTCAGGCGGAAGTGCGGGTGGAACCGGGGATGCTTGTCTGGCCAGGTCTTCACAGTCGGGAGCTTGTGGGTGCCGTGGTTGTCGCAGACCTCATGGATATCGAGATTCGGGCACGTGCCTGACCACGAGTTCAACCGCGTGGCGCGTCAGACCACGGAGCCTTAGCGGCCCTTGGCGGCCTCCGGCCCGGTGCGGGTGGTCGACAGGGTGATCGTGGCCCAGGGGCCGGCAGGTTCGCGAGTTCGGTCAGGGTGCCAGGGGTGATGGGACCGACGCTGGCGTTGTCACTCGTCGAGCTCCCCGTCATGGCACCTTCCCGCGTTCACCCTGGTGAGTCCTGGCTCGGGTGGTCGCTGCGGGGCAGGCGTGGAGCCTCCGCCGAACGCGCCGCCGGGCGGCGAAGCGTCCCGGGCCCGTTCACCCGCGTGCCACACCTGAGAGCCGGCGAGGTCGACGGGCCTCAGGAGTCGGACACGACCTCGTCGTCGGACGGTTGTGCCGCGGGCCGCTGGTCGTCCTGGGCGTGCCTGCGGCTCTTCTTGGACTTCGGGGTGGGTGCGACGTCGTGGGAAGCGGGCCGGTCCGTGTCCTCGGGGTCGACGTACTTCGCGGGACGCTGCCCCGAGCGTGCGGTCTTGGCCGCGAAGTCGTCCACGTAGAGTTGCAGATCACGCTCGGTGCGGCGATAACCCGTGGACGCGGGCCGCTTCGGCAACTTGAGGTCGGGCCGTTGCACCTTCTTGTACGGCACGGACGCCAGCAGGTCGGCGATCATATTGAGCCGTGCGCGCTTCTTGTCCTCGGCCTCGACCACACGCCAGCGGTTGCCCGGGAGATCGGTGTGCACGAACATCTCGTCCTTGGCGCGGCTGTATTCCTCCCAGCGCGTCAGCGACTCCAAGTCGGTGGGCGAAAGCTTCCATCGGCGCATGGGGTCGGTGAGGCGCGATCGGAACCGCCGCTCCTGTTCCTTGCCCGACACCGAGAACCAGTACTTGCGGAGCATGATGCCGTCCTCGATGAGCATCTGCTCGAAGATCGGGCACTGGCGCAGGAACCGTTGGTACTCCGCGGGGGTGCAGTAGCCCATGACCCGTTCGACACCGGCGCGGTTGTACCACGAACGGTCGAAGAGGCGGATCTCCCCGCCGGCCGGCAAGTGTTCGATGTAGCGCTGGAAATACCACTCCGTTCGTTCCCGTTCCGTGGGAGCCGGCAGTGCCACGATGCGCGCGACGCGGGGATTGAGGTACTCCATGATGCGCTTGATCGCGCCGCCCTTGCCTGCGGCGTCGCGGCCCTCGAAGATCACCACCAGACGCTTGCCCTCGGTGCGGATCCACTCCTGCATCTCGACCAGGTCGGCCTGGAGCTTGGTCAGTTCGGCCTCGTACGACTCGTTGTCGAGTTTGGGGTGCTTCTTTGCTCCCATGCCCTCAATGGTTGCAGGTCTTTGCCTCGGTCGCGCGGTTCACGCTCGCGCTATCAGCACCTCGGCAACAGGGCTCTGCCGCTGGGCTCGGGCGGCGTCCCGGCCGGCGACCATGGGGGTCAGGCCCTGGGCAGCTGCGGCCCGGACGATCAAGCTCGTCCGTACAGCCGTGGACGCCTTACACGTGCAGCCGGCCCTTCTCCATGGCGGATCTCCTCGCTCGACGGGAGGCGGATCGGTGCCACGAGGACACGGGTTGGCGAACCCCGACCCACCCCACGACGCTGCGAACTCCGGCGCCGTCGCCATGGCCCGATGGCCTGCTCCTGGCGTGCACATTCGCGCCGGGGCTGTTCTGCAGCGCGGTGAGCCATCTGGTTCGGGTCAGGAGTGACGACGTGGTGCGGCCTTCAGCGTTGGCTGCTGGTTGGCGCGCGTGGCTCGGGGTCCGCCGGTGCTGGGGGGCCAGGAAGGTGCGCTCCTGTCGGAGCGTCCTGCGCCGTGCTGGACGTCGACACCGGTGGTGGCGGGTGGCTGTAGGTTGCGGGGGTGAGTGATCCCGGGGGTGGTCAGGAGACGGTCGCGCGGCGTGCATATCTGCGCCGGCCGCAGGTTGCGGATGTGAGTGATCCCGCAGGTGGCCAGAAGAGTCGTGCTGGTCGGCGTCCCGGGTGGGTGTTCTATGTGTTGCTGTTCTGTTTCGTTGGGTCGTGTGCTGCCGGCTTCGTGTTGCCGTTGAGTGTCGCGGATCTGGCGAAGCCGCCGGTTTTGGTGCGGGCGGTCTCGCTCGGCATCGTGGTCCTGGGGACGCTGGTGGCGGTCTCGTTGCACGAGTGGGCGCACGCGGTAGTGGCCTACCGAGGTGGCGACCAATCGGTGGCCGATAAGGGATATCTCACGCTGGACTTCCGGCGGTATTCCGATCCGCTGCTGTCCATCGGTATGCCGGTGCTGTTTGTGCTCATGGGTTTCCTGCCGTTGCCGGGTGGGGCGGTGTGGATCAACCGGAACGCGCTGCGCTCCCGGTGGTGGCGGACGGCAGTGTCACTGGCGGGGTCGATGATGAACCTCGGGGTTGGGCTCGTTGCGGCTGTTGTGGTGAGCAGTGGCGTTCTGGGCACTGAGCACGCTGTGTTGACGGGGGCGTTGGCATATCTGGCCCTGATCATGTTCGGGGTCACGGTCTTGAACCTGCTGCCGATTCCCGGACTCGACGGCTATTCGGCTGTGGAGCCGCATCTGCCCCTCGGCGTGCAGAAGGGCCTGGGGTCGCTCCAGCGCTATGGCTTGTTGCTGATCCTCGGGTTGATGCTGCTCGGCTACCTCGACTTCATCTGGAACGCCGCCCTCGGCCTCAGCGACGCCTTGGGGGTGGATCGCAACTGGATCGCGGTGGGTGCCACCCTCGCCAGGATCCAAGGCTGAACCAGGAGCACCAGCTTCGGCCGGCCCGGGGCAGGTGAGATGGGGAAGGAAGGCTGACGCGTCCACGTCCCGTCAGGCCGACCATTGAAGTGCGTCGTGTGCAGGCTCCCGCGACTCAACCCCACATCGCGGGCCCCGGGCCTTCGGCCCCCTCAAGGCTGTCGAGGGCTTCGGCGATCTGCTCAGCCGACGGTTTGGGCACGCGCTCGTACAGCGGGGGACTTTGGCCAGTGCGATGCACTTCGGCCTGCCGCTCCCGGATCGTGGCCCTTCCAGCTCCGCGACCCACACCAGGATCATCAGCATGAACGTGGCCTGGGGCGTGTCCGTGTTGAGCGCGGGGTTGTCGACGAACTCCAACTCGACTCGCTTGGCGCACAGCTGCTCAACCAGGTTCAGAATGTCGCGCGTCCACCGGGCCGTTCGGTCGGCCGACTCCACCCGCATCAAGTCGCTTGCCCGCAGGTAGCCCCTGTTGGACGGATGCCCAGGCCGAGCGGACCCCTTGACGACTACGGCGGTCGCGGGTCACTGTCGATCCACGGGGGAGTTCGATCATGCGCGCCGTGCGTGCAGCCATCGCCGTCATCGTCATGCCGGCCCTCGTCGGCTGCGGCAGCAGCAACCCGTCGGTCATGCCCGACATCCTGGGCAAGACGCTCGACGTAGCGCTGAGCGACGTGATGCGCACCGGGTTCAGCAACGATGTCGAGGTGCTCGCCGAGCGCGCAGCCCACGCTCACCGTAGTGAACATTGCCGACTTCGCCCGGCTGGCGGCGCTGACCGACCAGTGCAGCGCGAGCCAGACCGACTTCGTCAGCAAGTACGCCGACCGAGTGCTCCGGTTTGACGGCAGCGTTGGTGCCATGGCCAACCACGGCAGCGCCAAGACGCCTTACGACTGGTGAACTTCGGCGACAACGGGCAGGGCACCAGGGGCCCCAACTTCCAGCTCAAAGACGCAACTCTCGGCTGCTACCTGCACCTCACTGGCGCGAACGTCCCTGACACCATGAAGGTGGGCGACAACCTCCGGGTTGTCGTTGCCGTCGATGGGTTCGATCCAGGATCGTGCCTCTTCCTACTCAAGCCGGTCTCGACCGAGTACCGCTGACCGAGAACCTGGGGAGCGGAAGAACGCACTCTCGACGGGCCGTCGCCTGTTGGGAACGCCGCGCCGACCGCTCCGTCGGGTGTCACGTCCCCGGGAGTGTAGGGGTGGATCATTTGTGATGTCATCCGACACAACCGTTCACGATGTGCCGAGACATCGCACTGACCACCGTGCTGCACTATGCGGGACTCAACTCGGGCCTTGCCCGACCTCGGCCACCTCAGCGAGGAATTCTCGCCGCAGACGGTCGCCTTACTGCCCCGAACCGGACGGTTTCGGCGGCTTCCAAAACACCACCCGCGGCAAGGGTCGTCGCGGGCTCAACCGCGCCGGCGGAGCCAGTAACGCCTGCCGCATCGAACCTGGAGCCATGGACGTTGCTCTGGAGAAGTACCCGCATCCCGAAGGGGTCCCTGGCTCGAGCCCGAGCTGTTCAATGAGGTGTCCCCGACATCTGGTCGTTGCCGTCGCCGGCCCAGCTTCGAACTGCCGTCCGCGTCAGGGTCGACGTCCCCGATCGATGGCCGCCGCGGAGCACGGGCGTGGGGTGGGGGAGGCACACCGACGGACTCGAACTTGTCCGCAGGGTTTCTCGGCGCTGGCGAACAAATGTCTCACGTGAACCCCGCAAACTCGTCCGACAACGCGTGTCGCTTCATCGGCGAATGTCCGGGGGGTGTCCCGATGTCCCTTGAGTGGGCCGTCGCACACAGTTGGCCGGGCAGGCCCTGGTGAAGCCGTCATTCCGCACTGCTGTGTCGGAACCGTGGAGGTACGGATCGGGCCGCCCGGCGGTTTCGCACCCTCGCAGAAGTCGGACGCGCACTCGTTGACGAGCCTGATCGTGATCAGCCGGCGGCGGCCCGCTTGCCGACGGGCTGGTCTGAGCGAGGTGGCCGCCCGTTGACCTCATGCCGAGCCCATGTGGTGGTTCCGTGGCGCCTGGGGGATCCGGTCGGCGACGGCGCCCAGATCCGCGCGTAGAGCCCCGACCTCACTCCTCAGCGAGTCGACGGTTGTGAGCAGTTGGCTCATCTGCTGCATCAGTGCCGGGCCCTGCTCCCCGCCCTGCTGATCGACGGTGGGCCCTGTGGTGTCACCGCCACCTGAGGTGAGGTTGACGAACCATGCGGCGATGCTGGCGGTGAGGACTCCGGCCAGGGCGATCCCGGTGAGCATCAGGACGGCGGCGGTGACTCGCCCGGAGGTGGTGACGGGGTAGCGGTCGCCGTAGCCGACGGTGGTGACCGTGGTCAGTGCCCACCAGAAGGCATCGGAAAGGCTGTGAATGTTGCCGTCGGCCCGGCGTTCGGCGTCGTAGACAATGACCGCGCCGGTGGACAGGACGATGGCTGCGACGAGGCCGACGAAGACGGTGACTCGACGGACCACGCGCGCGCCGGAGCGACGGGTGGCGGTCACCACGAGGGCGCCTACTCGGACGAGGCGCGCCAGTCGTGCGAGCCGAGCCAAGCGGAGCGGTCGCAGGAACGGGACCAGGACCACAACGAGGTCGAGAGGGTGTTGGCGGACGAATTGCCAGCGTCCGGGAGCCAAGTAGAGGCGTACGACGTAGTCGGCCGCGAAGGCGACCCAGATGATCAT
This sequence comes from uncultured Actinomycetota bacterium, assembly GCA_963798885.1. GTDB lineage: Bacteria > Actinomycetota > Actinomycetes > Propionibacteriales > Propionibacteriaceae > JAJYQH01. The sequence goes on from CAWCUX010000003.1 coordinate 58,127, forward strand.
GTTCGCCGCGTCGAGGACCTGGGTCTCGGCCGGGGTCAGCGGGTGGGCCAAGGGCAGGATGAGGGCTATGACGAAGACGACGGCCAGGAGTGACAGCGCCAGGTCCGTACGTCGCTCCCACCAGCCGTACCCGCCGGCCGCGCGCCACCTGCGTAACGTGTTCATCCGGCACAGTGTGCCCTCGACGGGGTTCGCGAGGGAATGCGGACTTTCCGCGCGTGGCATCGCCCAGGCATCGTGCTCGTGGCAGCGGTCCGACGATCTTGTGGCGTCTTGCCCTGTCGTCGTCGATAAACCGCGGCGGTGCCGCCGTGCGTCCGTGAGGTGACGCGGACACCGAACATGCGCTGGGCGTCCGGGGCCCGCCGAACCTGGGGCGAGGCCGACCCATCGGCCGAGCCGAGATCCGTGGTGGTGCCGCCTCCGGTGCTGCGGGTCGCCCGGACACGTGGGCCGGGGGGAGTGCGACCGGTCGGAGTCGGATGGCTGGAGTCCCCGTCAAACACGGAGCGTGTCAGTCACTGCGACCGTTCCCCCGGCAGGTGCCCGATGCGCATCAACTGGGCCTCCTGCTCGTCGGTGATCGCGCCGTCGGACTTGGCCATCCAGACCGCGTCGTTGAACGTGTCGACGCCGAGGTCGATGTCACCCCACGGGCTCGGCTGGGGACGCTCGTACTGCACGTCCTGGGCGATGGCCATGACCTCATCCCAGCTGGCGGTGCCGTGGCTGTACCCGTGCAGGGCGACGAAGACGTCCCATGGCGAATTGTTCCTGGCCATGCAGGGCCCCCTCTTGTTGATGGCCGCTGAAGCCAGTGTGTCGGTCAGGGGGCTCTTCGAGGCGTCTCACTCGGCATCGCCGGTCGCCGGGGAGGGGCCACGCCCCGCCGTGGCTCACGGGCCTCTGATTGCAGTGTGCAACACTTGTTCTATGCAAAACACGACAGAGGTGTCGTCCGGTGCGACACGTGATGCCGACATCGCGGCCTTCCAGGCCGCCACCCGAGACCTGATCGATCTGGCGATCAGGAGCGTCGACGCCGTGGCGCCGGGAGTGTCGCTGCGGCAGATGCGGCTCATGATGGCGCTGTTCGACGCCGGCCCGATGCCGTTGACCCATCTGGCCCGGACGCTGGGGGTCGCACCGTCGTCCGTGAGCCGGATGATCGACCGGCTCGTGCGGGCCGGGCTGGTCGACCGCAGCGGCAATCCCGCCAATCGCGCCATGGTGACGCTGACACTCACCGACCCGGGCCGGGAGACCGTGCGTCAGGTGGTGGCGTGGCGGCACGCCGAGTGGGAGAGACTGCTCTCGCCGATCAGCCCCGATGATCTCAGGGCTGCCGCGCGAGCGCTCGGCGCCCTTCACGACGGAGTGGCGGGCACGTCGGCGTCCGGGCAGAGCGGGGGGTTGCCACTGTGAAGGCTCCGGTCGGGCCTCCGACTCACCCGGTTCGGGCCTCGCACGTGCGACACCAGCCGGCGTTGGGAGACTTCTCCGTCGACCACCGGATGCTGATCGTGGCCCTGGTGGCACTGCCGATCGGGGCCCTGGCCGGTGTGGCGGCGTTCGTGCTGCTCAAGCTGATCGGGCTGGTGACGAACCTGGTCTTCTTCCACCGCACGGCGACCGACCTGGTGGCTCCGGACGCGGCACACGATCCGTGGTGGCTGATCCTGCTGGCCCCGATCGTCGGCGGGCTGATCGTCGGGTTGATGGCCCGCTTCGGCTCGGAAAAGATCCGCGGGCATGGCATGCCCGAGGCGATCGAGGCGATCCTCACCGGCGGCAGTCGGGTGTCGCCGAAGGTCACCGTGCTCAAACCGTTGTCGGCGGCGGTGAGCATCGGCACCGGCGGCCCGTTCGGCGCCGAGGGGCCGATCATCATGACGGGCGGCGCGTTGGGCTCGCTGATCGCCCAGCTGCTGCGGCTGAGCGCCGACGAGCGCAAGGCACTGCTCGTCGCCGGCGCCGCGGCAGGCATGGCGGCCACGTTCAACTCGCCGCTCGCCGCGGTGCTGCTCGCCGTGGAACTGCTGCTGTTCGAGTGGCGTCCGCGCAGCTTCATCCCGGTGGTCGCCGCCGTGGCCGTGGCCACGGTTCTCCGGGGCCCTCTGCTCGGCACCGGCCCGTTGTTCGGCGTGCCGGGCGGCGCGATCCATGTCGATCTGGCCGTCAACTCCCTGGCCGTCGTGTGCGGCCTCACGGGCGGTCTGCTCGCGGTAGTCGCCACCTGGCTCGTGTACCGCTCCGAGGACGCGTTCCACCGGCTGCCGCTGCACTGGATGTGGTGGCCGGCGATCGGAGGGCTGATCATCGGGTTGGGCGGGCTCGTCGAACCCCAGGCCCTGGGCGTCGGATACGACGTGATCGGCAGCCTCCTGACCGGACGGGCGTCCCTCGACCTGATCCTCGGGATCCTCGTCGTCAAGACGCTCATCTGGTCGCTGTCGCTCGGGTCGGGAACATCCGGTGGTGTGCTGGCGCCGATGTTCATGATCGGGGGAGCGCTGGGCGCCCTGGTGGGAACGGTGCTTCCGAACGTCGCGCCCGGCTTCTGGGCGATGTGCGGGCTCGCCGCCGTGCTCGGCGGGGTGATGCGCGCGCCGCTCACCGGGGTGGTCTTCACCCTGGAACTCACCCATCGATGGGACGCGCTGCTTCCTCTGCTGCTGGCCTCGACCTCGGCGTACGCGCTGTCCGTACTGGTCCTCAAGCGATCGGTGCTCACCGAGAAGATCGCCCGTCGGGGCCTGCACCTCACCCGCGAGTATTCGACAGATCCGCTGGAGGCCTTCTTCGCCCGGGATGTCATGCACGCTGTTTCCTCCGACGGTGTGCCCGCGACCGCGTCGAGCGTGGTGCTGGACGTCCGTCCCAACACCACGCTGCGGACCATGGCGTACCTGTTCGCGGAGGAGGGTGCCGACACGGCCCGGGTCGTCGACGCCGAAGACGGCGTGATCGGCGTGGTCAGACTTCCGGACCTGCTTCAGGCGAGGCTGCACGACCTCACCGAGGAGCATCACCGTGCCCGGACGCTGCTCGCCTCGGGGATCCCGGGGAGCCTGTGGCGCAACCGTTTCGCCCAGCGGGGCACCTAGTCGCCGGCTGCCCGTACCTTCGGGGTCGTTCCCCACAGCAGTCCCGGCCACGAGCCGTTGACCGCGTCACCAGTCGGAGACCGACGTGCTGCCCGAGCCGCGCGGCTCGCACCACACGGGCCCCTGCAGTGACCCGCGCGGACCGGGTCGGAACTATGCCTCCCAGCGCAGCCGGGAGAGGCGCGAGGCCGCCTCCGAGGCCCAGTCTCGGTGCTGGGAGTCGATCGCGGACTGGTAGGCCTCGCGTGCCTGCACGGGATTGCCCTGGTGCTCCTCGAGTTCGGCCAGCGTCAGCGCCGCTTGGGGTGCCCATTCCTGATGGTGGGAGTCGATCGCCGACTGGTAGGCGTCGCGGGCCTCATCGAGTCGGCCCAGTTGCTGTTCCAGGATGCCCAGGCTCAGCGCCGCCAACGCGGCCCATTCGTGGTGGTGGGAGTCGATGGCGGTCTGGTAGGCGTCCCGGGCCTGGTCGGGTTGGCCGCACTGTTGTTCGAGGCGGCCGAGGTTGAAGGCTGCCTGGGCTGCCCATTCGTGGTGGTGGGAGTCGATGCCGATCCGGTAGGCGTCACGGGCATCGTCGGGGTTCCCCACCGTTTCCTCCAACCGGCCGAGGTTGAACGCTGCCTGGGGTGCCCATTCGTGGTGGTGGGAGTCGATGGCGATCCGGTAGGCGTCGCGGGCCTGGTCGGGTTGCCTGAGTTGTTGTTCGAGGCGGCCGAGGTTGAACGCTGCCTGGGGTGCCCATTCGTGGTGGTGGGAGTCGATGGCGATCCGGTAGGCGTCGCGGGCCTGGTCGGGTTGCCTGAGTTGTTGTTCGAGGCGGCCGAGGTTGAACGCTGCCTGGGGTGCCCATTCGTGGTGGTGGGAGTCGATGGCGATCCGGTAGGCGTCGCGCGCATCGTCGGGTTGCCTGAGTTGTTGTTCGAGACGGCCGAGGTTGAACGCTGCCTGGGGTGCCCATTCGTGGTGGTCGGAGTCGATGGCGGTCCGACAGGCGGTCCGATAGGCCTCCCGGGCCCGGTCGATGTTGCCGTGAGCCTCCTCCAGTCGGCCGAGGTGGAATGCCGCGGTGGGTGCCACCTCGTCGTGGCGGGAAATGATGGCGCTGCGGAAGGCGTCCCGGGCCTGGTCGGGCCGCAACTGTTGCTGCTCCAGCCGGCCGAGGCTGAGAGCGGCCCGGGGTGCGGCGTCGCGATGGTGGGAATCGATCGCGGCCCGGTAGGCGTCCCGGGCATGCAGGGCGTCCCCTTGACCTTCCTCCAGCCGGCCGAGGCCGAGGGCTGCCAGTGGAGCGACGTCGTCGTGCTGGGAGTCGACCGCGATGCGGTAGGCATGGCGGGCGCTTCTGAGCTTCCCGTCGGCGTCCTCCAACTCCGCAAGGCCGAGCGCGGCCCGGGGCGCCCACTCCTGGTGCTCGGATTCGATGGCGGCCCGGTACGCGGTGCGGGCCTGGTCGGTGTTGCCGTGGGCGAGTTCGAGCCCGCCGAGGTCGAATGCCGCCGCCGGCCCCGCCTCGTCGTGGTGGGAGTCGATGGCGATCCGGTAGGCGTCCCGGGCCTGGTCAGGTCGCGACTGCGCGAACTCCAGCCGACCGAGGCCGAGGGCTGCCTCCGGTGCGGCGTCGTGGTGGTGGGAGTCGATGGCGATCTGGTAGGCGGTGCGGGCGCGGTCGGGGTGTCCCAGCTGTTGTTCGACCCGGCCGAGGTAGAGCGCGGCGTGGGGTGCCCATTCGTCGTGCCGGGATGCGATGGCGGTCTGGTAGGCGGTGCAGGCCTGCTCCAGGTGGTGTTCGCTCTCCTCCAGTCGCCCGAGGCTGAGCGGCCGCCTGGGGTGCGGTGTCGTCGTGGTGGGTGTCGATGGCGGTCTGGTAGGCGGTGCGGGCCTGGTCGTTGTTCCCTTGGGCCTGTTCCAGGACGCCGAGGCTCAGTGCGGCCCGGGGTGCCCACTCGTCGTGGTGGGTGTCGATGGCGGCCTGGTAGGCGGTGCGGGCCTGGTCGGGTTGTCCAAGCTGCTCGTCGAGGCGGCCGAGGTGGAAGGCGGCCTGTGGTACCCATTCCTGGTGCTGAGGGCCGTCGGCCGTGCGGCACGCGATGCGGTAGGCGCCGCGGGCCCGCTCGTGGTGGCCGTCGGCTTCTTCGAGTCCGCCGAGGTGGAAAGCTGCCTCCGGTGCGGCGTCGTGGTGGTGGGAGTCGATGGCGATCTGGTAGGCGGTGCGGGCGCGGTCGGGGTGTCCCAGCTGTTGTTCGACCCGGCCGAGGTAGAGCGCGGCGTGGGGTGCCCATTCGTCGTGCCGGGATGCGATGGCGGTCTGGTAGGCGGTGCAGGCCTGCTCCAGGTGGTGTTCGCTCTCCTCCAGTCGCCCGAGGCTGAGGGCCGCCTGGGGTGCGGTGTCGTCGTGGTGGGTGTCGATGGCGGTCTGGTAGGCGGTGCGGGCCTGGTCGTTGTTCCCTTGGGCCTGTTCCAGGACGCCGAGGCTCAGTGCGGCCCGGGGTGCCCACTCGTCGTGGTGGGTGTCGATGGCGGCCTGGTAGGCGGTGCGGGCCTGGTCGTTGTTCCCTTGGGCCTGTTCCAGGACGCCGAGGCTCAGTGCGGCCCGGGGTGCCCACTCGTCGTGGTGGGTGTCGATGGCGGCCCGGTAGGCGGCAGATGCCCGGTCGTGGTTCCCGTGGGCCTGTTCGAGTTTGCCGAGGCTGAATGCGGCGTCCGGTGCGGCGTCGTGGTGGTGGGAGTCGATGGCGATCTGGTAGGCGGTGCGGGCGCGGTCGGGGTGTCCCAGCTGTTCCTCGACCCGGCCGAGGGACAGCCCCGCGTGTGGTGCCCACTCGTCATGCCGGGAGTGCAACGCGACCTCGTACGCGGTGCGGGCGTTCTCGACGTTGCCGCGGGCTTCTTCGAGCCGGCCGAGGCTGAGGGCGGCGCGGGGTGCGGCGTCGTGGTGGTGGGAGTCGGTGGCGACCTGGTAGGCCGCGCGTGCCCGGTCGGGGTTGCCGTGGGCTTCCTCCAGGAGGCCGAGGCCGAGGGCCGCCTCGGGGGCACATTCCCGGTGGTGGGAGTCGATGGCCCTCTGGTAGGCCGCGCGTGCCCGGTCGGGGTTGCCGGCGGACTCCTCCAGTCGGCCGAGGTTGAGCGCCGCGTGGGGTGCGGCGTCGTGGTGGTGGGTGTCGATGGCGCTCTGGTAGGCCGCGCGTGCCCCGTCGATGTTGCCCTGGGCCTGTTCCAGGACGCCGAGATCCAGTGCGGCGTGGGGCGCCCACTCATGGTGGTGGGTGTCGATGGCGGTCTGGTAGGCGGCGCGCGCGTCGTCGGGCTTGCCGGCGGACTCGTCGAGTCGGCCGAGGTTGAGGGCCGCGTGGGGTGCCCACTCGTCGTGGTGGGTGTCGATGGCGGCCTGGTAGGCGGCGCGCGCGTCGTCGGGCTTGCCGGCGGACTCGTCGAGTCGGCCGAGGTTGAGGGCCGCGTGGGGTGCCCACTCGTCGTGGTGGGTGTCGATGGCGGTCTGGTACGCCGTGCGCGCCTGCTCGAGGTTCCCGCGGGCCTCGTCCAGCCGGCCGAGGTTGAACGCTGCGTGCGGTGCCGCGTCGGGATGACGGGAGTCGACCGCGGACCGATACGCGTCATAGGCCCGGTCGGGCTGGTTCTGCTCCTCCTCCAACAGCCCGAGGTCGAGGCCCGCCCGGGGACCGCATTCGTCGTGGTGGGACTCGACGGCGAGCTGGTACGCGGCGCGAGCGCGGTCGAGGTTCCCCTGCGCCTTCTCGAGCCGGCCGAGGTTGAGAGCGGCGTGGGGCGCGGCGTCGGGATCGTGGGAGTCGATGGCGCTCCGGTAGGCGGAACCCGCCCGGTCGGGGTTGCCGTCGGCTTCCTCCAGTCGGCCGAGGTCAAGGGCGGCGTGGGGTGCGGCGTCGGGATCGTGGGAGTCGATCGCCGTCTGGTACGCGACCCGGGCCTGGTTGACGTGTCCTTGCGCTGCTTCGAGCCGGCCGAGGTTGAGCGCGGCGTGGGGTGCGGCGTCATAGTGGTGGGAGTCGATGGCGTTCCGGTAGGCGTCCCGGGCCCGGTCGAGGTTACCTTCGGCTTCCTCCAGCCGGCCGAGGGCGAGCGCGGCGCGGGGTGCGGCGTCATGGTGGTGGGAGTCGATGGCGCTCCGGTAGGCGGCCCCGGCCCGGTCGAGGTTACCTTCGGCTTCCTCCAGCCGGCCGAGGGCGAGCGCGGCGCGGGGTGCGGCGTCATCGTGCCGGGAGTCGATCGCGACCTGGTAGGCCTCGCGAGCTTGGTCGGGGTTGGCTTGGCTCTCTTCCAGCAGACCGAGGCCGAGGGCCGCCTGGGGCGCCCATTCGACGTGGTGGGAGTCGATGGCGGTCTGGTACGCGGCGCGAGCCCGGTCGAGATTCCCGACGCCGTCTTCGAGCCGGCCGAGGTTGAGGGCCGCGTGCGGCGCCCACTCGTCATGGCCGGACGCGATGGCGGTCTGGTATGAGGCGCGGGCCCTGTCGAGTTGGTGCTCGCCCTCCTCCAACCGGCCCAGGCTGAACGCCGCGTGGGGCGCGGCGTCGCCGTGGCGGGAGTCGACAGCGGTCCGGTAGGCCTCACGTGCCCGGTCGGAATCGGCTTGGGCCTCCTCCAGGAGGCCGAGGTTGAGCGCGGCCCGGGGTGCGGCGTCGTCGTGGCCGGAGCCGACGGCGGCGCTGTACGCCTCGCGGGCGCGGGCGGGCTTCCCGGCGGCTTCCTCCAACAGGCCGAGGTTGAGCGCGGCCCGGGGTGCGGCGTCACCGTGGTGGTAGTCGATGGCGATCTGGTAGGCCTCGCGGGCCCGGTCGGGGTTTGCTTGGGCCTCTTCCAGCAGGCCGAGGCCGAGGGCTGCCTGGGGTGCCCATTCGTCGTGGTGGGAGTCGATGGCGGCTTGGTAGGCCTCGCGGGCCCGATCGGGGTTTGCTTGGGCCTCTTCCAGCAGGCCGAGGCCGAGGGCTGCCTGGGGTGCCCATTCGTCGTGGTGGGAGTCGATGGCGGCTTGGTAGGCGTCACGGGCCCGGTCGGGGTTGCCCTGGCTCTCCTCGAGCAGGGCGAAGCCGAGCGCGGCCTGCGGAGCCGCCTCGGGGTGGTGGGAGTCGATGGCGGCCTGGTAGGCGTCACGAGCCTGGTCGAAGTTCCCGTCGGCCTCCTCCACCTCGCCCAGGCCCAGTGCCGCCTGGGGTGCGGCGTCGCGGTGGGCGGAGTCGACGGCGGCGCGATACGCGGTCCGAGCCCGGTCGTGGCGCTCCCGCTGCTGCTCGAGCCGGCCAAGTGTGAGCGCTGCCTGGGGTGCCCATTGCTCGTGGTGGGAGTCGATGGCGGCCTGGTAGGCGCTTCGGGCGTGGTCGGGCCACCCACCGCGCTGCTCCAGCTGACCCAGGCAGAAGGCCGCCTGGGGTGCCCACTCCTGGTCGTGGAAGTCGATGGTGACCCGGTAGGCGTCGCGGGCCAGGTCGTGATCCCCGGCGGCCTCCGCCAACCGGGCGAGGTTGAGTGCCGCATGGGGCGCGGCGTCTGGATGTCGGGAATCGACGGCGGTCTGGAAGGCGGCCCGCGCGAGGTCGAGGTTCCCGGCCGCCTGCTCGAGCAGGCCGAGGTCGAGCGCGGCGTGGGGTGCCCATTCGGGGTGCTGGGCGTCGATGGCGACGCGATAGGCGGCGCGGGCCCGATCGCTGCTTCCGCGGGCTTGCTCGAGCCGGCCGAGGTTGAGTGCGGCGTGGGGCGCGGCTTCGTAGTGGTGGGAGTCGATGGCGGTCTGGTACGCGGTCCGGGCCCGATCAGGATCGCCGGCGTCATCCTCCAACTGGCCGAGGTTGAGTGCGGCGTGGGGTGCCCAGGCACGGTGGTGGGAGTCGATGGCGGACGTGTAGGCGGTGCGGGCGCGGTCCGGGTGGTCTTGGTCGGCCTCCAACAGGCCGAGGCCGAGGGCTGCTTGGGGTGCCCATTCGTGGTGGTGGGAGTCGATGGCGGCCTGGTGTGCGGATCTGGCCCGATCGTGGTTGCCCAGGCTCTCCTCGAGCAGGGCCAAGGTGACCGCTGCTTGGGGTGCCCATTCGTGGTGGTGGGAGTCGATGGCGGCCTGGTACGCGTCACGGGCCCGCTCGGGATTCCCGGCGGACTCCTCCACCTGGCCGAGGAAGAGCGCGGCGCGGGGTACCGCCTCGTGGTGGTGGGAGTCGACGGCGGTTCGGTACGCCTCACACGCCCGGTCGATGTCTCCCTGGGCCTCTTCGAGCCTGCCGAGGTTCAGCGCGGCAAGTGGCGCGGCCTCGTGGTGGTGGGAGTCGATGGCGGCCCGGTACGCGTCACGGGCCTCGTCGGGGTTGCCGGCGGCCTCCTCGAGCCGGCCGAGGATGACCTCGGCGAGAGCGGGAGTGCCGCCCGGGGTGCCGGTTGCTGCGCGGCGGAGGGCCGAGATGGCCAGCTCCTTGCGGCCCGCGGCATCCGCGCGCAGGCCGAAGCGGATGAGGGCGTCGCCTCCGAGGTCTGCCACCGAGGCCCGATCCCACACCGCGTCGGGGATCTTCGTCAGCGGGTACTGCTCCTCGAGGTGATCAAGCACGTAGGTCGAGCAGCACACGGTGCGCTCATCGGCACTCTCGAGCAGTTGGACACCGTCGTCGACGCGTTCGCTCGCCCAGCTCAGCGCCTCCTCCGGACTCTCGTCGGGTGAGTCCTCGTAACCCGCGGGCAGGTAGTGAACCGCGAGTTCCGCCAACGCGGTGCGCTCGACGGTGGGCTCACAGATGCGTCGCCAGTCGGCTGCGGCTCGGACCATCGCCGCGCCCAGCGGGTGCGAGGCGCAGCCATCGATGAACCGGTCGATCGTCAGGAGTCCTCCGCCGACGTAGGCGCCGAGTCCGCCGCTCGTCACGCCGACCCGGGCCCACCCGTCGCCGAACGAGGCTGCCAATCTGGAGTTCTCGTCGGGATCGTCGTCGCGCACCTGGATGTGCGTGAGCAGGTCGAGCGATGCCGCCTGATGGCTCGTGATGCCGCTCGCATCGACGTAGGCGGCGCGCTCGTGGGCGCGCATCGTCGCCACGACATGCGCCCCGGTCGCGGTGAGTTGCTGGACCCAGTCGCTGGGCAGACCGGTGACCGCGAGAAATCGCTCCAGGTCGTCGAGCCACACCACAGCACCGCCGGCAACGCCCCGCTCCACATGTCCGGGAAGCTCATCGGGGTCGGCGATCACCACCGGTCGGTCCGCATACATGTCCCGGACAACCTCGACGCCCAACCGGCTCTTGCCCGACATCGAAGCTCCGTACAGCAGCACGGGCTCTCCCGCGGCCAAAGCCCTCCTCAGTTCCGGCGCGGCGTCTCGCTGCTGGAAACCCAGGTCGATCCGGGAGGGGTGAACCCCGAACTCGGTGAGGGGGACATCGCCGACCGTGCGAGCGGGAGCACGATCGGCGTCCGGGGGCGGGGGCGTCGCCTCGATCGGTTCGCCGCGCGCGGCGAGGCGTTCCCGGCGGCGACGCATCGCGCCGGGCACCACGAGTGCGAGGTGGACGACGACGGCCACCAGCATGCCCACCAGGCTGACGGAGCCCCAGCCGACATGTCCGACCGCGAGCAGGGCAATGCCGACAGCGCCCAGAACTGCCGCGATGAGCAGGGACGCCCAGCGCTCCGGGCCCGTCTCCCGGCGAGCAGCAGACTTCGGCACGCACACACCCTAGAGCCACCGCACGCTGTTGCGGCTTCCGGTTCACTCACGGCATGTCGAGTCGTCGAAGTTCACCGGTGACGCACGCTCCGCGCGTGATCGGGAAGCTGTGCGCCCGATCTTCGGCGCCTGTCGGCGGGCCGAACCCCGTGGCCGCTGGGCGGCGCGGGCCGATGCTCGTCGCCGCGTAATCACGGAACATCACCCGAGTACGTTGGATGTACGGGCTTGAGCACGACGAGTTGCCTAGGAGGAACCGACATGAGTGACTTGGCCGTCGTTGACCGCATCACCCTCCACACACTGGCCGCCTTCGGGGGGTTGCCCGGACCGTGGGCCACCATCACCCTCCCGACCGCCCGCACCGGGGCCGAGGTTCGTGAGGGGCCGATCCGGCTCCGCAACCTCGCCGACAGGGCGATGGCGGGCCTGCGTGAGCTTTCCGACGATGCCGAACTCGATGAACTGTCCGAGCAGTTCGACGCTCTTCGATCCGATCACGACTTCTGGGAGCACCAGGCCGACGGGCTCGTGGTGCTGGCCTCCGCCCGTGGGCTACGCACATTCAGAGTCGCCGCGACGCTGCCCGAGAATGTCCGGGTCACGGAGAGTCCTGGTCTTTATGACCTGGCGCTGCACGTCGACGGAGAAGACGTCTGGTTCATCGTGGCGGTGAGCCAGAACCGGGTTCGGCTGCTGAGGGCCACGGGCGACAGCGTCGACGAACTGCCGCTCGAAGACATCCCCGCCAGCTTCGACGACGCCGTGGGCGGCATCGAACGTCAGGAGTACTTGTCATGGACGGCCCAGCCGGGTGGGGGAGCGCAGTTCCATGGCCATGGGGGCGGCGGCGAGAACGACAAGGTGTGGGTCGAGAAGTTCCTGCGCCGGGTGGTCGATGGGCTCGGCACGCACTCGAGCCGCCCCGGCACGGGCACCGTCGTGCTGGCAGGCGTCGAGGCACTGGTCGCCTCACTGCGCTCGATCTGGGGCGCGCCGGGGATTCTCGCCGCGTCCGTCGAAGGGAACCCCGACCACCTGTCGTCAGAGCAGTTGCACGATGCGGCGCTGCCCCTGGTGGAGGCCGCTCGGCAGCGACGCGAGCAGGACTTCCTTGAACGGCTCGGCGCCGTCGGACTTCACGGGTCGGATGACATCCTGCGCGCGGCCGCCGAGGGGCGGGTCGCCGAACTGGCTCTGGGTGCGGCCGCCGACCACGCCGATCGCGTGGCCGCCGACCACGCGATCAGGGACACCGTCGCGTTCGGAGGCAGCGTCGTGCCGATGCGGGCGTTGACCGAGCCCATGGTCGCCCGCCCCCGCTACTGACGACCTCCGAACACGTCCAGGGGCACCCACGAGCCGCGGCGCCGCCGCAGCAACCGGTGGCGCCCAGCGGTCGCGGTGCCGGCAACGGCTGTCCGGATGCGCTGCGCCGTCTCCCGAGCGCGGGCATCCTCCTCGGCCGCTCCCGACGCCGGGACGCTGAAGCGCACGAGGATGCGTGGAATGCCGGCGAGGATGTCGAGGTCGGTGGCGTCGACATGGTGGGGGTCGCACGCGGCCACGGCGGCGTCCATCACCTCGCCGGGGGTGCTGCCGTGACGGAGGCCACCGACCTCGAGTTCGATGCGGTAGGACGGCACGGGCCGAGTGTAGGGGCGCGGCCGTGCCCGGATGCTGCGGAAGACAGTCACGCCTCAGGGAGTCGACGTCGGCGCGTCGAGCCGGCCGTGGCCGATGAGCCGAACCGCCGGCGTCGGTGACGGCCTAGTCTGCTGGCATGGCGACGGCGGTTTTCGACCTCGGGGGAGTGGTCGTGCAGTGGGATCCCGTGGCGGCGATCTCGGCCGCCGTCGGCCGCGCCCGGGCCGAGCGCTTCGTGCACGGCGACGAGTTCGACTTCGCCGGCTGGAATCTTGCGCAGGATGCCGGCCGTTCCTGGACGGACGCCGAGGCGATCGCCACCGCCGGTCATCCGCATCTGGCCGACGAGATCGCCGCCTACCGACCCAACTTCGCCCTGTCGCTGCGAGGGTTGGTGCCGGGAACCCCGGAGATCCTGGCCGACCTGCATGCCCGCGGCGTCCGGCTGGTCGCGCTGACGAACTGGTCGGCCGAGACGTTCCACCATGCGCCCGCCGCATTCCCCGCGGTGTTCGAGCTGTTCGACGACATGGTCGTCTCGGGTGCCGAGGGTGTGGCCAAGCCGAATCCGCGGATCTTCGCCATCCTCGAGGCCCGGCTCGGTCACCCCCTCGACGGCGTGTTCTTCGTGGACGACTCCCCGGTCAACGTGCGGGCCGCCCGGGACGCCGGTATGGACGCGGTGCGCTTCCGCGACGCCACCACACTGCGCGACGACCTGCGGGAGCGCCGCCTGCTCGCCTGACAGGAACTGTGGGCGGATGCGACGGTGATCGCGGCGGATTGAGCGGCGGCGGTCGTCGACCAGGTCGCAGGGCCCGGCCGGACTGGATGACGTGGCTGGGCCCCGATGGTCGGGAACGACCACTCCGCGCTCGGCGACCTCGTCGCTGTCGCGCAGCAGATCGAGCACCTCACGCCACGCCGACCAACGGTTCGGCGCGCCGGTCACCGAGCCTCAGCCGGATTCGACCCCGCCCAGGGCATGGGCCGTGACGATGACCACCGGGCACGGGGCGGACGCCGCGCAGCCCTGGCTCACCGAACCCAGAAGCAGACCGCGCACAGGGGAACGTCCGCGGGTGCCCAGCACGAGCATCGACGCCCCCTCACACGCGCTGACCAGGCATTCCGTGGGGTCGCCGTGCACCGTGGTCGTCTCGAGCGGAACGCGCGGGGAGGGCGCCACCCTGCTGACGGTGTGCACCAGCTCCTCGCCCGCGAGTCGTTCCATCTCGTCGCGGGGGAAGGCGCCGGGAACGGCGATCATCGGCAGTTGCCACGCGAAGACCGCTTGCACCCGCCAGCCGAGCAGCTCGGCGTGATGCAGGGCCCAACGCAGCGCCGCGACGGAATGTGGTGAGCTGTCGACGCCGACGACGACCCGCCCTGCGCTCATAGGGTGGCCGACACCAGCTCGGGCTCGGGTTCAGGACGGCGATTGAGCCCCATCTCGGTGAGCTCCTCGAGGGAACGGCCCCTGGGTTCGGGCAGGCAGATCGCGGTGACGGCAAGCCCGACGAGGGATACCAGCCCCGCGACCAGTTCGGCGCCCCGGATTCCCATCGAGGACGCCAGCATCTGCGGGAAGAGATAGGCGCCGATGAACGCGCCGATCTTGCCCGCCGCGGCCGAGATGCCGTGACCGGTGGTGCGCACCTCGACCGGGAAGATCTCGGCCGGGTAGACGAAGGTCGTGGTGTTGGGGCCGAACTCGCTGAACAGGTAGCTCATGCCGTAGAGGAACACGAAGGTGCCGGCCACCCGCACGACCGAGGGCACCGCGGCGATGAGCAGGAACGAGACGGCCATCATCGCGAAGCCGAGCAACTGGATCGGTCGACGTCCGATGCGGTCCATGAGCCAGATGGCGAGGAAGTAGCCGGGCAGGGCGAACACCGCGAACACCCCGAGCTGCAGCAGCGTGTTGCGCAGCAGCCCCGCGTGCGGGTCGAGCAGGTTGAGCACCGTCGGGCTGGAGATCGAGTTGCCGTAGTAGGCGAAGTCGAGCAGCATCCAACTGATGGCGGTGCCGATGAGCCACTTCACCATCCGCGGGCTGCTGAACAGCGTCCGTGCCCCCGAGAACGCCCCGCCGCGGATTCTCGCCCGTGACTCGCCTCCCGCCGTGACCACGCCGGTGCCGGTCGCCATCGCGATGGCCGCCTCGGCCTCCTCGGCCACGCCACCGGCCAGGGCGAACCGCGGGGTCTCCTTGATCTGTCGACGCAGGTAGAACACCGCGAGCCCGGGAATCGCGCCGAAGCCCAACAGCAGCCGCCAGATCATGCCGTGCGACATGCCCGATGCCAGCAGGCCCGACGCCAGGAGCGGGCCGAACACCAGCCCGGCGCCCTGCATCGCGAACACCAGTCCGACCATGCGTCCGCGGCTGGACCGGCCGGAGTACTCGCTCATGATCGTGGCCGACACGGGGTAGTCACCGCCGATGCCGATGCCGAGGATCACCCGTGCGACGAGCAGGAACGCGAAGTTCGGGGACAGTGCCGAGGCGATGGCACCGGCCGCCAGGATGAGCACCTCGTACCCGTAGATCCGTTTGCGGCCGAGCATGTCGGCGATGCGGCCGAAGACGATCGCCCCCAGCGCCGAGGCGATGAGCGTGGCCGAGTTCAGCAACGACACCTGCGTGGTCGTGAGGTGCCACTGCGACCTCAGCAGGGTGACGACCACCCCGATGATGAACAGGTCGTACGCGTCGGTGAAGAAGCCCATCCCCGACACGAACATGATTTTGAACTGGAAGCGGCTCGGTCGGGCCTCGTCGAGGGCGTCGAACTGGCCGGAGCGGGCACTGGTGAGGGAATCACGCACGAGCCATCAGCTTTGTTCGCCGATCTGTCACCTGGATGACGTCCGGGTGTCATCAGGGCGTCATCGACATGAACACTGCATGACATTCCCCGGGCCGCGTCTCGTCTCGTGGACCTTCTGTACGCACCGGGAGCGGTCGGGCGCGGTTCCGGCGTCGCCCGGCGCATGTGCTTGAATCATGGGGCGCGGCGCGTCCGCCGCCCGGCCCCGCACGCGCCGGGTGCCGGTCGACGCGATGGCGTCGCGGGGCGTTAGCTCAGCCGGTCAGAGCAAGGGACTCATAATCCCTGGGTCGTGGGTTCGAGCCCCACACGCCCCACCCGGTGTGTTTCCACCGGTACCGACCGCGCCCGGGCCGTATTGCGGTCGGGTCCAGCAGCCGGTGACTGCGTCGTCACCGGGGCGCGTCGGTCGATGCGCGGTGCGATGCGGTCGGTACTTCGGAAGGAGTACGCCCATGGCCGATGTCGAAGGCATGCCGCGGTGGGGTGCCGGGGAGCCGCGCCACGGGGTCCGGCGTCCCCGGGGCGGACGCGACCGGATCTCGGGCCGACGACGAACCGCCGGAACTGCCGGTCCGACGTCGCAACCTCGCGTTCGGCGTGATCTCCGGCGGGATGCTGCTGGCGGCCCTCGACTCGACGATCGTGTCGACGGCGCTGCCGACGATCGTCGGCGACCTGGGTGGGGCCACTCACATGACCTGCGGGGTCACCGCCTACCTGCTGACCCCGATCGTCATCGCGGTTCGCGAACGCCATCGCCACAACCGGGGTGTCGCCGGGGGCCTCGGAGGTGCCGAGCGCGTTGCGCGCGCTTCCCGAGGCCGTGCGGGCCGTGATCGGGGCCGCCTACACCGGGACCCTGCAGCACGTGTTCCGCTATGTGTTCCGGTCGTCGTGGTATCGCTGGTCCTCGCCCTGTTCCTGCGCACGGTTCGCTGCGGGGCCTGGCGGCGTCCGGGGCGCAGGATGTCGGTCGGGGTTCGGCGTGCCCGACCAGAGGTCGTCGGCGGAACAACTCGAGTCGCGGCTGCTCCGGCACCTGCACGACTCACCGCCGAATGCCTCGACCGGATCGCCGGGACGCCCACCGCGGGCCGTGCGGGAGTGGGTCGTGCGCGGGGTCGCGATCGGACAGCACCGCGCGGTGGGTTCCTGCCGGTCGCCGAGCTCGCCCGGGCTACCGCATCCCGCTCGGCGTCCTCGAACCGGCCCTGCTGGACGCCGAACGCGCCGGGCTCGTCGAGCGACATCCCGAGGGATCGCGCTCACCCGCAGGGGTTCGACGCGTTCCGCGAGGTCGTCGCCGTCACCATGCGTCGGATCCGGGAGCGCCTCGAACTGCGAGAACGGGGCCCCGCTCAGCGACGACGACCGGCTGGAGCTGCGCCGGGTGGCCCGGCACGTGGTGCTGGTCGGGCTCCACCGCGGGAGCGCCCCGCCGGGCCAGGCGTCGGCGAGTCGCCGGTGACGAGGCGCGTGATTTGAACAATTCCGCCTGCGACACGTAGACCTGTCCCGTGAGCATGCCGAAAACTACAGACTCGGGCTACAAATGGATCGCCCTGTCGAACACGACGTTGGGGGTGTTGATCGTCACGATCAACAGCTCGATCCTGATGATCGCCCTGCCCGACATCTTCCGGGGGCTCCAGATGAACCCGTTGGCCCCCGGGAACTCCAGCTACCTGCTGTGGCTGCTGATGGGCTATCTCGTGGTCACCGCGGTGCTGGTGGTGAGTTTCGGCCGCCTCGGTGACATGTTCGGCCGGGTGCGCATGTACAACCTCGGGTTCTTGATCTTCACGATCAGTTCGGTGCTGCTGAGCATCACCTGGATGACCGGTGCCGCCGGTGCGTTGTGGCTCATCCTCATGCGGGTCGTCCAGGGGGTCGGAGGGGCGCTGCTGATGGCCAATTCCAGCGCCATCATCACCGACGCGTTCCCCGCCGACCAGCGCGGCCTGGCCCTCGGGCTCAACCAGGTCGCAGGGATCGCCGGCTCGTTCATCGGGCTGGTGGTGGGCGGGCTGCTGGCGCCCCTCGAATGGCACTTCGTGTTCCTCGTCTCGGTGCCGGTCAGCCTCTTCGGCACGGTCTGGGCTTACCTCAAGCTCATCGACACCGGCGTCCGCCGCCCGGGCGGCATCGACTGGTGGGGCAACCTGACGTTCGGCGTCGGCCTGATCGCGATCCTCGTGGGCATCACCTACGGCATCCAGCCCTACGGCGGGCACATGATGGGCTGGACCAACCCGTGGGTGCTCGGGGGTCTCATCGGCGGAGTCGTCCTGTTGGTCCTGTTCACCTGGATCGAGACGCGGGTCGACCACCCGATGTTCCACATCGAGTTGTTCCGCATCCGGGCCTTCACCGCCGGCAACATCGCCTCCCTGCTGGCGGCGCTCGGACGCGGCGGGTTGATGTTCATCCTCATCATCTGGCTCCAGGGCATCTGGCTGCCCCGGCACGGCTACTCCTTCGAGTCGACGCCCCTGTGGGCCGGCATCTTCATGTTGCCGATGACCATCGGGTTCCTCATCGCGGGCCCGATCTCGGGTGTCCTGTCCGACCGGTACGGCGCCCGGCCGTTCTCGACCGCGGGCATGATCATCGCCGCCATCAGCTTCTGGTGGCTCGCCGCGATGTCGGTGAACTTCTCCTACCCCGCGTTCGCCGCGGCCCTGCTGCTCAACGGCATCGGCATGGGGCTGTTCGCCTCCCCGAACCGGGCGGCGATCATGAACTCGTTGCCGGCCCACCGGCGGGGCGTCGGGTCGGGCATGAGCACGACGTTCCAGAACGCCGCGATGGTGCTGTCGATCGGCATCTTCTTCTCGCTCATGATCACCGGGCTGTCCCAGCAGCCTGCCCGCGGCGATGGTCTCGGGACTCACCAGCCACGGCGTTCCCGGGGCGATCGCGCACGGGCTGTCGTTGTTGCCTCCGGTCGCGGTGCTGTTCGCCTCACTGCTCGGCTACAACCCGATCTCGTCGCTGCTCGGCCACCAGGTGCTGCAGGCGTTGCCGAGCGCGGACGCAACTACCTCACCGGGCACACGTTCTTCCCGGCACTCATCTCTCCGCCTTCCACGAGGGACTCATCGTGGCCTTCGGCTTCGCGATCACGGCGTGCCTCATCGCGGCAGCGGCCTCGTACCTGCGCGGCAAGCGGTACGTTCACGACGACGGCGAACCGATCGCCGAAGTCGCGGAACCCAGGTCGCCGCACGGCCGTAACGGCGCGGGCCCCGGGTTCGCGCTCGGCCGCGAACCCGGGAACGCCCACGTTCTGGTCGCCGGTGACACGGCCACGATCGTCAGCGGCGAGCTCACGGCCCTGCTCGACGACGAGGCGGTCGCGATCACCCGGAAGTTCGCCCGGCCCAAGGCCCCGTTGATGCCCTACCTGCAGGCGATGGGCGACATCGCCCACGAGCCGGGGATCCCGGCGCTGGGTGCCGTGATCCTCGAGTTCCCCGACGACCCCACCTGCCAAACCCTCGAGAACCGGTCATGCTCGGCGTCACCGCCCCCGACGTCGAGCGATGGACCCTGGTCGTGGATGGGAAGCGCGGCACGACCCCGCCGGGGGAGCGGTCAGGAGAACGCGGCCCGGCTGCCCTGGTCGGGGTGACGGGTGTCGGCGGTGTCGAGGAGCGCCTCGACCACCCGTCCCACACCGTCGTCGGTGTGCGCGGGTGCCAGGGCGAAGCCCTCGGCGAGCAGCAGCGGGTGCGCGTTCGCCATCGCGTAGGGGCGTCCGACCGCGCGCAGCATGTCGAGGTCGTTGGGCATGTCGCCGAACGCCACGACCTCGTCGAGTCCGATGCCCAGTTCGAGGCACAGATCGCGCAGGGCGGTGGCCTTGGTCACCCCGGGCGGCCCGAGTTCGAGCAGCCCACGGGAACCGCCCATCGACCAGGTGACCGACAACCGTCCGGCGATGACGGGCACGAGCCGTTCGGCCAGGGCCTCACTCGACGCGCCGTCGCTGACGGCCATGAGTTTGACGACCCCCAGACCGATCAGCTCGTCGACCGGTGCGACGACATCGGGCACGACCCGGCCCTCGCGTACGGGAAATCCCGGCTCGGCACCCCAGTGCGGGCCGATCTCGACGGCGAAGCTGATGCCGGGGTCATGCTCGCGAAGTTCGGCGACCACCGTTCTCGCGGTGGCGGCCGGCACGTCGACCCGGTGGGCCATGGTGCCGGTCGCGAGGTCGAAGCGCACGGACCCGTTGCTGCAGATCACATGCGGGCGGATCCCGGCGATCGGTTCGAGCCCGGACAACCACCGGGTGGGCCGGCCGGTGGTGATCGCGACGGGCACGCCGAGACGGTGCGCCCGCCACAGCGCCCGGGTATTGCGCAGGGGGATCCGCGATTCGGCGTCGAGCAGGGTTCCGTCGAGGTCGGTGGCGATCAGCGTGGGGACCATGTCACAGGCGCCTGTTCGGCGGGGTGCTGCCGCCCACCCCGGACGCCGAGCCGCTCGGGTTGGCCGACGCCATGCTCGGGTGGTCGCTCCCTTCGCCCCCCGATCCGAGGGAGGACTGCGAGGGCGACGCGCTGGCCGAGGCCGAACTCGGCGAGCCGGAACCGCCACCGCTCGCGGAGGCGGAGGTCGGCACCGGCGGCTGCGGGGGTTCCGGCGGGGCGTTCTGGAACAGCAGCACGGCGATGAGCACCGCGAGCGCCGCCAGCAGCACCATGAGCAGCCAGCTGACGACGATCGTGATCCACCCGGCCCGGTCGTGGCGGCCGGGCCAGGGCAACGGCCAGAGCCGCCCGCGGCCGGGGGCGGAGTTGTCGATCCACGCGAGCCGGTAATCGGGGCCGCTCATCGACCCGAGCTGCCGGGTGCCGACGAGCGCCACCGTGGCCAGCAGCCGATCGGCCTCGGCGACCGCGGCCGACGACCCGTCGTAGGCGAGTGCGACCCAGGGTGCCAGGGGTCCCTGGCGTGGCCCGACCGGGTCGTCGTCCTCGCCGCGGAACTTCCCGGCCAGCCGACCCTCGTCCTGGCCCTGACCACCCCGGGCGACCACGGTGTCGACGTGCATGAGGTTGACTTCGCCGGCCAGTCGGTCGCGGGCCCCGGGATCGCGGGCGGCGCCGTCGCTCAGGACGACGATGAGCACGGCGGAACCGTCGTCGTCGTGCCCGAGGTAACCGACACCGCTCGGACGGACCACGGCCCGGGCGTCGAGCCAGAAGTCGCCCACCTTGGCCGGGTCGAGGTCGAGCAGCGGCCCGAACAGGACATTTCCGCCGGCGTCGCCGGGGGTCGGCACACCGGTCGCGGACGCCCCGGAAGGGGATCCCGGGCCGGGAGGCCGGGAACCACCGGGCGAGACAGGAGAATCGGACATCGCTTCCCATCACACCACACCTTCGGGCGGGTGACCCACTGCGCCCGCCGCACGATCGCTGGGGGCCCGGCCCGCCGGGCCGGATGCCCGACCCGGGCCAGGTATCGTGTCTGCAGCGTCGCTTGTCGATGCCCGTGGCCCGGTCAGCCTTGCCGGGCGCCGCACGCGCCTGCCTGACGGCGGGCGTCACCATTCGTCCGTGGGCGTACAGGAGATCTCGTGACGACACCCGGCCAGCCGGTCCCCTCCGGCCCCCAGCAGCCCGTGCCCGGCCCGGCCACCCCCGGCGGTAACGCCGGCACGCCGACCCAGGAGGCGGCTCGGCTGCTCGGCGAGGCCATCGCCCAGGTGCAGCGGGTGATCGTCGGTCAGGAGCACATGGTCGAGCAGCTCATGGTCGGGCTGCTGGCGAAGGGACACATCCTGCTCGAAGGCGTGCCGGGGGTCGCCAAGACGCTCGCCGTGCGCAGCTTCGCCACGGTGATCGGTGGCGAATTCGCCCGGGTTCAGTTCACCCCCGATCTGGTGCCGTCCGACATCGTCGGGACGCGCATCTACTCGGCTTCACGCGAACGTTTCGACGTCGAGTTGGGCCCGGTGTTCGTGAACTTCGTGCTGGCCGACGAGATCAACCGGGCGCCCGCGAAGGTGCAGTCGGCGATGCTCGAGCTGATGGCCGAGCGGCAGGTGTCGATCGCCGGCACCACCTACCCGGCGAAGAAGCCGTTCATCGTCATCGCGACCGAGAACCCCATCGAGAGCGAAGGCGTCTACCCACTGCCCGAGGCCCAGCGCGACCGCTTCCTGCTCAAGGTCGACGTGCCCTACCCGAGGGGTAACGAGGAGTTCGAGATCCTCCGCCGGATGAGCGTGAGTCCGCCCGAGCCCCGGCCCGTCCTCGACCCGCGGCGGATCCTGCGAACTGCAGGATCAGGCGTCGGCGGTGTTCGTGCACAACCTCGTCGCCGAATACATCGTCCGTCTGGTGCTGGCCACCCGCAATCCCGGCGACTTCGGTATGCCCGATCTCGAACCGATCATCCAGGTCGGCTGCTCGCCCCGGGCGACGCTGGGGTTGGTGGCGGCCGCCCGCGCGCTGGCCCTCATCCACGGACGCGACTACGTGCTCCCCACCGACGTGCAGGCGGTGGCCCGCGACGTCATGGCCCACCGCCTGGTGCTGAGCTTCGACGCCGTGGCCGACAACATCGAGGCGCCCCAGGTGATCGAGCGGGTGCTCGCGATGGTTCCGCCGCCCACCCCGGTGTGGAACTCGCAGCAGCGCCAGATCAGGCACGAACAGCACAGTCACAATCCCGAGTTCCGTAACTGAGCCTGGTGCCGATGCCCCGGACTCCCGACTTCGCAGCCCCTCGTGGCGTCGACCCCGATCTCGGCGCGGCGGTCAGCCTGCTGCGCTCACCCGAGGGCGCGACCCTGCCGCTGCACAAGCTGGCACCAGAGGCGGCGTTGAAGCGACTCGAGCTCACGGTGGTGCGACGGCTCGAAGGCTTCCTCCACGGCGACCACCTCGGTCTGCTGCCCGGCGCCGGTTCGGACATGAACGACGCGCGTCCCTACCAGCCCGGTCAGGACGACGTGCGGCGGATGGACTGGGCGGTCACCGCTCGCACGACGGTGCCGCACGTGCGCGACACCATCGCCGATCGTGAGCTCGAGGTGTGGGCGCTGCTCGACGCGACGCCGTCGATGAACTGGGGCACCGAAGGTGTCACCAAGCGTGACCTCGGCATCGCGGCGATCGCCACCATCGGATTCCTCAGCCAGCGGATGGGTGATCGTTTCGGCGGCATGATGATGCACCCCGGCGGCCTGCGCAGGCTACCGGCCCGGTCGGGACGCACGGCGCTGTACGGACTGCTGCGGCAGATGCTCGACGACCCGATCACGCCCGACCACGCGCCCGGCGCGATGGGCCTGGCCAAGGGCATCGAGCAGTTGGTGCGCACGGAGCCTCGCCGGGGCATGAGGGTCGTCGTGTCCGACTTCCTGAGCCCAGTCGACGCCGAGCTCAACCCCAACGCGCCTCCCGACTGGGAACGGCCGCTCCGTCGCCTGTCGGTGCGCAACCAGGTGCTGTGCGTCGAGGTCGTCGACGCCCGCGAGCTCGACTTCCCCGACATGGGCGAGTTGCTGATCCGCGACCCCGAGTCCGACTTCGCGCGCTACGTCAACACCTCGGACCGCTCGGCGCGGGCTCGGATGAACGCGGCCAGCCTCGCCCAGCGCGACCGTATTCACCAGGCGATGCGGCGGGCGGGTGTCGGGCACCTCCAACTGCGCACCGACCGCGACTGGGTCCAGGACATCGCCCGGTTCGTCCTCACCTACCGGCGCACCGCGGGTAGGTTGCATCAGCCGCCGCAGGGGGTCACCAAGTGACCGCGACGTCGTCGACCGGCCTGGTCACCCTGCTGAGCCTGCCGCAGTTCGCGAGCCCGGGACGCCTGTGGGTTCTGCTGGTCATCCCGCTGTTCGTACTGCTGTACCTGATCGGGATCCGGCTCAGGGGTCGCAGCAGCATCCGGTTCACCAACACCGCCGTGCTCGGGGCCGTGATGCCGCGCCAGTCGCAGTGGCGCCGGCACGTGGCGGTGGCGATGTCGCTGGCCAGCCTGGCGGCCCTCACGTTCGCCTGGGCGCGTCCGCTCGGGCAGGAGAAGGTGCCGCGGGAGCGGGCCACCGTCGTGGTGGTCATCGACGTGTCCCGGTCGATGGCTGCGGTCGACGTCAAGCCCAACCGGCTGGCCGTCGCCAAGCAGGCGGCCATGAGCTTCATCGACTCGCTGCCCGAGTCAGTACAACGTGTCGGTGGTGGCGCTGTCGGGCAATCCGCAGATCGTCATGCCCCCGAGCATCGACCGGAACGCGATCCACCGGGCGATCGAGCATCTGCAACTCACCGACGGCACGGCCATCGGCGACGCGATCGGCACGTCGCTGCAGGCCATCAAGCAGGCGCCCGTCGGGCCGAAGAAGACGCCGGCGCCCGCCATGATCGTCATGCTCACCGACGGCACCAACACCGACGGCAGCGACCCGATGGCGGCTGCCGGTGAGGCCGCGAAGGCGAAGGTGCCGATCTACACCATCGCCTTCGGCACCGACAACGGCTACGTCGACCTCGACTCCCAGCGATACCGTGTGCCGCCCGATCCGGCCCTGCTCAAGAAGATCAGCGCCCTGACCGGTGGCCGGGAGGTCGCTGCCGAGTCGGCCGGCCAACTCGACAGCGCCTACAAGGACCTCAAGAGCAGCGTGGGTTACGAGGTCGTGCGCCGGGAGGTCACCGCGCAATACGCGATGTACGCCCTCGGGTTCGCGGTCGTGGCCGCTCTGGGCGCGGTGTCGATGGCCGGGAGGTGGCCGTGATGGGCGACGTTCTGACGCCGGTGCTGGCGGTGACGCTGCAGTTCAAGGCGCCGTGGCGGCTGTGGTGGCTGCTGCTCGTGCCGGTGATCGGCCTCATCTACCTGGCGCTGGCCCGCCGCATCAGCCCTCGGAGGCGCACCAGGTCGAGGCTCGACCGGGTGATTCCCCGTGACGCGGCCTGGAAACGGCACCTGGCGGTGCTCGCCGCGTTGGCGTCGCTGGCCTCGCTGGTGCTGGCCTACGCGATTCCGATGGACTACACCGAGGTGCCGCGTGATCGGGCGACGATCGTCATCGCCATCGACATCTCGAAGTCGATGATCGCCACCGACGTGCCACCGAGCCGCATCGACGCCGAGAAGGTGGCCGCGAAACAGTTCCTCACCGAGCTGCCCGCACGCTTCAACGTGGCGTTGGTGAGCTTCGCCGCCACCGGACAGATCAGGGTGCCGCCCACCACCGACCGTGGAGCCGTGTCACGGGCGATCGACGCGCTGCAGGTCGAACCCTCCACGGCCATCGGTGAGGGCATCTACACGTCGCTCAAGGCCGTGGCGGAGGCGCCCGCCGACCCCCGCAAACCCAATTCGCGGGCGCCCGCGGCGATCGTGCTGCTCTCCGACGGGTCGACCAACACCGGACGCTCGTCCCTCTCCGCCGCCGAGCAGGCCAAGAAGGAGGGCGTGCCGGTCTACACCATCGCCTACGGCACACCCTGGGGGTATGTGACCGAGAACGGGCAGCGGCTGCCGGTGCCGGTCGACCACGCCGAACTGCACGCCATCGCCGCGGCGTCGGGTGGCCAGGCGTACGCGGCGGCCTCGTCATCGGAACTCACCGCGGTCTACCGCACCATCGCCTCCTCGGTCGGCCTGCAGAAGGTGTACGTCGAGGTCACCCAACGCTACGCGGGGATCGCCCTCGTGCTGGCGATCATCGCCGCCCTCGGTGTGATCTCCCTCGGCGCGCGCTGGCCCTGAGGCCGTCCGTGCGGGGGCGTCACCGGGCGGCCCTCACCGGCGTGTGGTTGAGTCGGGGTCGTGGATGTCGTCGAGAATCTTCGCGTGGTCGAGCGGCGCATCGCCCGCGCCTGCGCCGAGTCCGGGCGCGACCCGGGCAGCGTCCGGCTGCTGCCCGTGTCGAAGACCCAGCCGGTCGAGGCGGTACTGCGGGTCGCCGAACAGGGCTACCGGTTGTTCGGCGAGAACCGGGTGCAGGAACTCCAGGCAAAGAGCGACGCGGTGGCCGCCCTCGGCCACCCGGAGATCGGGTTCAGCGTCATCGGCCACCTGCAGACGAACAAGGCGAAGGTCGTCGCGGAACGGGCGCGCGAGTTCCAGGCACTCGACTCGGTGCACCTCGCCCGTGAACTCGACCGGCGCTGCCACGCCGCCGGGCGCCCACTCGACGTGCTCGTGCAGGTGAATTCCAGTGGCGAGTCGTCCAAGTCGGGCGTCGCACCCGAGGAGGCGCCCGCGCTGGCCGCCGAGCTGCGCCACTGCGAGTGGCTGCGGGTACGCGGACTCATGACGATCGCGGTCGACGCGGCCGAGCCGGCTCCCGTGCTCGCCTGCTTCGACCGGGTGCTGGAGGTGCAACGCCGACTGCGGGACGCCGCCGTCGAAGGATTGTGCTGGGACGACTTGAGCATGGGCATGACCAACGATCTCGAACTGGCGATCTCGCGCGGCGCCACCTGTGTGCGCGTCGGGCGAGCCGTCTTCGGCCAGCGGCGTCGCGCGTGACGGCCGACGCCCGGTCTCACGCGGTGAGGTTGTCGATCGCCAACCGGGGCACGTCATCGGCCGGGGTGTAGCCGAACAACTGCGCGAAGAAGCTCACCTCGCATTCGAGACGGCGCCGGCGGGCGGCGAGGGTGCGGAAGCCGTGGCCCTCCCCGGGGAACGTGACGAGCGCCACCGGGAGGCCCCGCGCGCGCACCGCGGAGGCCATCTGCTCCGCCTGGTTGGGCGGCACGACCCGGTCGTCGAGTCCCTGCAGAAGCAGCATCGGGGTCTGCAGGGCCCCCACGTGGTGGATCGGCGAGCGCGCGACGTAGACCTCCCGATCGGCCGGGTAGGGGCCCACCAGGGAGTCGAGGTAGCGGGACTCGAACTTGTGCGTGTCGGTGGCCAGCAGTTCCAGGTCGCCCACGCCGTAACGGCTGACGCCCGCGGCGAAGATCCGCGTGGTGGCCAGCGCCTGCAGGGTCGTGTACCCGCCCGCGCTGCCCCCGGTGATGACCACCCGTCGAGGGTCGACCATGTCGCCCAGGACGAGGTGCTCGACCGCGTCGACACAGTCGTCGACGTCGGCGACACCCCACTGGCCGCGCAGCCGGTTGCGGTA
This sequence comes from uncultured Actinomycetota bacterium, assembly GCA_963798885.1. Taxonomy (GTDB): domain Bacteria; phylum Actinomycetota; class Actinomycetes; order Propionibacteriales; family Propionibacteriaceae; genus JAJYQH01. The sequence continues at coordinate 84,521 of CAWCUX010000003.1, forward strand.
GGCCCGGCCGAATCCGCTGGAGCCGGAGTAGTTGACGTCGACGACCCCGAAGCCGCGCGAGGTCCAGAACTGGGTGGACAAGGCGAACTCCCCGGTGGCCATCGACGTCGGGCCGCCGTGGGTGAGCACGATCAGTGGTGGACGCTCGTCGGCGGGCGCCACGACGTCGTCGATGGGCACGGGCGGGTAGAACCAGGCGTGCACGGTGCCGTGCCGCCCGGCGACAGCGACAGACTGCGGGTGCGACACCGGGTGGGCGGGTGGTTCGCCCGACGCACGCACCACGGTTTCGTCACCGGTGCGGAGGTCGATGCGCACCACGGCGCCGGGGGCGCAGTCGCAGCCGGTGATCGCCCAGACGCTGCCGTCGGCCACCGTCAGCGAACCCACCCCCGCCCGCGACCCGCCGAGGCGCCGGCGGCGTCCGCCGGGGGCGAGCAGAACCAGGTCGCGCCGCCCGCCGAAGAACGGGGCCACCACGACCGATCCGTCGGGCAGCCCAGCGACCGACTCGTGGTTGAGCGTCCACAACGGGCCGGCGTAGTCGTGCTCGTCGTCGGTGAGCCTCCGCACGCCGAACCCGTCCCACACGTGCGGCGTCCAGAAACCCGACTCGTCGCTGAAGAACAGCAACCGTCCGTCGGGCAGCCAGGTCGGGTGCACCGCCGCGGTATCGGGCCCGTCGGCGACCGTGAGGTCGTCGGCCACCGCCCCGTCGCGCAGCAGCCCGACCCGCACCCGGGTGTCGTCCCAGGGCATGGACGGGTGATCCCACTCCATCCAGGCGAGTTGCCCCTCGGGCGACAGGTCGGCGCAGGCGTAGAAGTCGGCCCCGGACACGAGCACACGGCCACCGTCGGGATTCTCCGTGTGCAGGTCGAGGGCGACGATCGTGGTCACGGCCTCGCCAAGGCCGGAATCGTCTTCACGGATGGCGGTCGCGATGCCACGTGACGGGTGCACGCGCAGGCCACCGAAGCGGAACGGGCTGGTCACCGGCGTGATCGGTCGACGCTCGTCAGCGGGGTCGAGCACGTGCACACCACCGTCGTGATCGTCGCAGTAGACCACCCAGCCGTCACGGGCGTGGTAGGCGCCCCCGCCGTATTCCATCACCCGGCTGCGCACCGAGACCGGGCGAGGCGTGAGCTCGACGGTGGTGCCCCGCCGGTGCCGCACGAGACTGACCCGACCGTCTTCGTCGGGGAGACTCTCGAGCCAGAGCACCGACTCGCCGTCACCGGTGAGTTCCTGCAGGCCGACCGCGCCGCGCAGCACGTCGTCGATGGAGACGGGGGAGGGCCAGGAGCCGTAGGGGAGTACCTTGCTCATGTTCTCCAGCCTGACACACCCGTCCGAGCAGCAGGCCGTCTCCGAGTCTCTCGGGCATCTCCCGGGTGATCAGGGGGGTGCATTGCCCTGTGGCGCCGACTAGGGCAGAATCAGGCCCACAACGTCCGATCTCGCGTGCGATGCAGGGGAAGGCACTCGCCGACGAGGGAGGACACCATGACGACTGTGAACACGCCCAACCGGGGCATGGTTTACATCCACAGCGCGCCGCCGGCCCTGTGCCCGCATGTCGAATGGGCACTGGCCGGCGTCCTGGGTGTGCCCGTGCGCCTCGACTGGGCCACCTCAACCCGCGGCCCCCACCGCCCGGCGTACCGAGTATTCGTGGAGCGCGCCGGTCGGAACCGGAGCGCGCCTGGCCAGCGCGCTCAATTCCTGGCAGCAGCTGCGCTTCGAGGTCACCGAAGATTTCAGCGCGGCCAGCGAGGGCCACCGGTGGAGCTACACGCCGTCGCTCGGGCTGTTCTACGCGGCGACCGGGATCCACGGCGACATCATGATCAGCGAGGAGCGGGTCAAGAATGCGATGCTCGGCGAGACGCTCGGACGCGAGCCCGTCACGGTGGCGCTCGACCGACTGCTCGGACGTCCCTGGGACGATGAGCTCGAAATCTTCCGGCATGCGGGCGACGACGTCCCCGTGCGCTGGTTGCACCGCGTCGGGTGACCCGGCGGGCGGTGACCTCGTGTCGAGGACGCACCATGGGCGGCGGGCCCGATGACGTCGCTCGTCCCCGAGCCGGCCCCCGACCTCGTACCGGCCATCGCCGGTGACCGGTACGTGCATCCGGTCTGGCGCAACGGCATCGGCGGAACCACTTGGCGTCTGGGTTCGGGACCCGAGACCACGTACCTCAAGGTGGGCCCACTGCACCCGGAGTTCGACCCGGTGCGGGACGCGGAACGCTACGAGTGGCTGGCATCCAGGGTGTGCCGTGCCGGTGCCGATCGAGGTCGGAGAGCGGGACGGATGGGGGTGGTTCGAGTCGACGCCCGTGCCGGGGTGGATGACGGTCGACGGGGTCGGCGGCCCCTCACCGCGGTTCGCCGATCGTGTCGCCGAGACCATCAGGGCCCTCGGTGCGGCACTCCGGCACTTCCACGACGCCCTGCCGCTCGAGGCTTGCCCCTTCACGTGGAGCGCGTCCGAGCGACTGGCCCGGCTTGCGCCGACGATCGCGAACAGGTTCCCTCCGGTGCCAGAACTCGACCCGGTGGTCTGTCACGGGGATGCGTGCAACCCCAACTTCCACCTGTTCGACGACCTCAGCGTCGCCGGATACGTCGATCTGGCCCGCTGCGGCGTCGGCGACCGCTGGGCCGATCTGGCACCCGCGGCGATGAGTGTCGGGTGGAACTTCGGCGACGGACTTCAGCACCTGCTGCTCGAGGGCTACGGCGTCGGCCGCGACATTCCGATGGACGCCGTCAAGCTCGACTGGTATTCGCGGCTGTGGGACGCCGGTGGCGAGCCACCCGTGCCCGTGCCCCGCACCCCGTGAGGGCGACGGGGCACGGGTGGGATGGTTTCCGGTCGTGGTGTCAGGAGGCCAGGCCGCGGGACTGGTGCTCGTTGGTGACGACGACGGCCACGTTGTGGCCGCCGAATCCGAATGAGTTGTTGATCGCCGCGAGGTCACCCTCGGGTAGTTCGCGCACCGTGGTCGCGATGTCGACGGGCAGATCCGGCTCGAGGTTCTCGATGTTGATCGTCGCCGGCACCCGGTGCGAGTTGATCGCCATCAACGAGGCGAACGTCTCGAGCGATCCCGCACCACCCAGCAGGTGCCCGGTCATCGACTTGGTGCTGGTCACGATCACGTGGTCGGCGGCGTCGCCGAGGGCCCGGCGGATCGAGTGGGCCTCGGTGACGTCGCCGGCGGGTGTCGAGGTGCCGTGGGCGTTGACGTGGTGCACGTCCGACGCGCTGACGCCGGAGTTCTCGAGGGCCCGCAGCATCGCGCTGGACTGGCCGTGACCGCTCGGGTCGGGTTGCACGATGTCGTAGGAATCGGCGCTGATGCCGGCCCCCGCGAGGGTGCCGTAGATGCGGGCCCCCCGGGCGGTCGCGTGCTCGAGCGTCTCGAGCACCATGAGGCAGGCGCCCTCACCGAGCACGAACCCGTCCCGGTCGACGTCCCAGGGACGGGAGGCGTGCTGGGGATCGTCGTTGCGCCGTGACAGGGCGTTCATCTGGGCGAACGAGTTGAGCGGCAGCGCATGGATGACGGCCTCGGTGCCGCCGGCCAAGACGATGTCGGCCCGGCCGAGCCGGATCATGTCGACGGCCAGCGGAGATCGCCTCATTGGAGGACGCGCAGGCGGAGACCGGGGTGTGGACGCCGGCGCGTGCGCCGATCCTCAGGCCGAGGTTCGCGGCCGGGGCGTTGGCCATGAGCATCGGCACCGTGAAGGGGCTGACCCGTCGCGGGCCCTTCTCCTTCTGGATGTCCCACTGGGACAGGGTCGTCTGCAGGCCGCCGATGCCGGAGGCGCAGGTGACGCCCAGGCGCTCGTGATCGACGGAGTTGTCGTCGCCGAGGCCGAGCCCGGCGTCCTGCCACGCCTCGAGGCCGGCGATCAGCGCGAGCTGGGCGGAGCGGTCGAGTCGGCGGGCGGCGACCCGGTCGAGGTGTTCGAGGGGGTCCGCGGCGGTGTGGGCGGCGAAGCGCACGGGCAGATCGGCCGCCCAGTCCTCGGTCAGGGGGGCGACGCCGTTACGGCCCGCGAGGAGTCCCTCCCAGGTGGTGGGGGCGTCGGCGCCCAGCGGGGTGAAGGCACCGAAACCGGTGATCACGATGTCAGTCATGGCCGTCCTCCGGACGTAGACGGGGGGGAACGTCGAGGTGCGTCGGGGAACGCGGCGGTGCGTCCGTCGGGGTGCGGTGCCGGCAGCGATTGCCGCCGGCACCGCCGTGAGGAGGATCAGGCCTGGGCCCGCTCGATGTAGGCGACGGCGTCCCCGACGGTCTTCAGGTTGCCCTGCTCCTCCTGGGGGATGGTCACGCCGAACTTCTCCTCGCAGGCGACGACGATCTCGACCATCGACAGCGAGTCGACGTCGAGGTCGTCGGCGAAGCTCTTGTCGAGCTGGACGTCCTCGGGGGCGACGCCGACGATCTCGTTGACGATCTGCGCGACCTCGGAACGGATCTCTTCGGTGCTGGCCATGTTGGACTCCTTCAGTGTCTGGGGTCACCGCGGTGACCAGTGGTGGTTGTGGTGGTGACTGGTGCCGCGGGTCCCGGGGAGGTCCGGGTCGACGGATCAGGGCAGGGTGACGACCTGGCCGGAGAAGACCAGGCCGGCACCGAAGCCGATGATCAGGGCGGTTTGGCCCGATGTGGCCTCGCCCGACTCGAGGAGGGCTTCCATCCCCAGCGGCACCGACGCCGCCGACGAATTGCCCATGTGGACGATGTCACGCGAGACCACGACGGACTCGGGCAACTTGAGGTGGCGCAGCATCGAATCGGTGATCCGGTTGTTGGCCTGGTGCGGGATGAACACGTCGAGCTGGTCGGGTGTGAGCCCGGCGAGCGCGAGCGCCTCCTTGGTCTTGTCGGCGATGAAGGTCGTCGCCCAGAGGAAGACCGTGGCGGCCGTCCATGTGGATGTACGGGGTCTCTCCCGGCGTCGGCGAGCTGCTTCCAGTCGCCGATCTCGATGACCTTGGTCGCCTTCGGGTCGGATCCCCACACGGTGGGGCCGATCGCGGGCACGTCGCTGGGGCCGACGACACCGCGCCGGCGCCGTCGGAGAACAGGAACGCGGTGCTGCGGTCGTCGAAGTCGGTGAGGCGGCTCAGCATCTCGACGCCGATCACCAGCACATGATCCGACGAGTCCGGAGCGGATCATGCCCTCGGCGATGCCGACGCCGTAGGAGAACCCGGCGCAGGCCGCGGAGATGTCGAAGGCGGCGGGCGACGGGGCAGCCGAGCTCGGCGGCCACCTCACAGGCCAGTGACGGCGTCTGCTTGAAGTGGCTGACGGTCGAGACGACGATCGCGCCGATCTGGTCGGGCGATGAGCCCGGCTCGCTCGATGGCCTTGCGTGCGGCGGCCACCGACATGCTGAGGGGGGTCTCGTCGTCGGTGGCCCAGCGGCGTTCGACGATGCCGGTGCGCTGACGGATCCACTCGTCGCTCGAGTCGATGATCGTGCACATCTCGGCGTTGTCGACCACCCGGCTGCCGCGATAGCCGCCCACCGACATCAGGCGTGCATAACGGTGTCCGGGGCGGGTGTTCAACGTGGTCACGGGATCCTCATTGAGCGGAGACGGTGATCGAGGGCGGAATGCCGCGCGACGAACTCGCGGGCGGCGTCGAGCTGGTCGGGGGTGTTGAGGTTGAAGGTCTCGACACCCTTCATCTGGCGGCGGGCGATGCCGGTGAGCGTACCGGCAGGGGCCAATTCGAGCATGCCCGGAGACGCCGCGAGCGACCAGCGTGGTCATGCACAGGTCCCAGCGCACCGGGTTGGCGACCTGGTCGACGACCCGCGCGAGGTAGTCGGCGCCGTCGGTCACCACGGCGCCGTCGCGGTTGCTCAGCAGAACCGCGGATGCCGACGAGGTGGGCACCGACCCGGCGAGTCGACGCAGGTGGTCGACCGCGGGCCGCATGTGCTCGGTGTGGAACGCCCCCGCGACGCTCAGCGGGATGAGGCGTGCCCGGGCGGGCGGATTGTCGGCGAGGCGCTCCAACTGGTCGACCAGCCCGGCCGCCACGATCTGGCCCGGCCCGTTGTTGTTCGCGGGGGTGAGACCACAGGAGGCGATCGCCGCGAGCACCTCATCGCGATCACCGCCGATGACGGCGGTCATCGAGGTGGGGCGTGCGGCCGAGGCCTCGGCCATGGCGCGGCCGCGCTCGCGGACGAGCACGAGCGCGCTCTCGGAGGAGATGGTGCCGGCCAGGGCGGCGGCGGCGATCTCGCCCACGCTGTGGCCCGCCACCAGGGTGTTCGCGGGCACGCGGCCCCCGTCGAGCAGCTCGGCGGCCGTCGCCAGGGCGGCCGCGACGAGCAGCGGCTGGGCGACCGCCGTATCGCGGATCGTGTCGGCGTCGGCCTCGGTGCCGAAGTGGGCGAGGTCGAGGCCGGTGACGGCCGCGAACCACCCGAGGCGGTCGGCGAAGCGGGGGAGGGTCAGCCAGGGGGCGAGAAAACCGGGGGTCTGGGCCCCCTGTCCGGGGGCGACGATTGCGAGCACGGCATCCACTATGTCGTGCCGGGGCGCATGCGGTGGCGGGGCGCGACACACGAAAATCTTCGCCGGGAACTTGTGCGGATCCCACAACGGATGTCCGTTCGAGCCGCGTACGGGGCGGTTCTGGTTTGTAGGGGATGCGCATCGCGAGGCCTGACGCCGGGCGCCGCTGACGCGGTGGACGCTCAGGCGCGGGCGAGGCGTCCGAGCGTGATCGCGAGCCGCAGGACGTAGGCGTCGCGGGCGTCAGCCGGCGCTGTGGCCGGTGACTTCCTGGATGCGCTTGAGCCGGTAACGCACGGTGTTCGCGTGCACGAACAGGGCCCGGCCGGTGGCCTCGACCGAGGAGCCGTGGTCGAGGAACGAGGCGCAGGTGATGAGCAGGTCACCCCCCGCCCCGACGAGGGGAACGTAGACGTCCTGCACCAGGGCCCGCCGCGCGTGCCCGTCGCCCGCGAGGGCGCGTTCGGGAAGGAGCTCGGCGGACGAGACGACGCGGTCTCCCTCGGGCCAGGCGACCGAGGCCCGCAGGCCGGAGATCGCCTCCCGGGCGGAGGTGGCGGCCTGGGCGAGCGAGTCGACGCTCGGGCCCACGACGATGTGCCCCTGGCCGAAGAACTCGGTCGAGCTCGGAGACGGCCGCGAGGCGCGGCGTGCTCGTCGACCAGGGCTCGGTCCTCCGATCACCAGGATGAGGCGCTCGCCCTGGCTGGCGACGAGGCAGTCGAGCCCGCTGCGGCGGGCGCGGCGGCCGCAGGTCGGGCAGCCGTGACGGCGTGCCGTCGCTGCTGCCGACGACGACGCAGACCCGGCCGGTGTGCTGCCAGCCGAACGCCGAGGCTCGGGACATGACGGTCTCGGCGCCCTCCGCCCGCACGATCGAGTCGACCACGAGCGCTTCGAGCCGGGCGTCCCAGGCCCCCCGCGCCTCCGCCGCGCGGGCATAGACCTCGGCGGCGGCGAAGGCCACCTCTCGGGAGTACGTGAGGATCGCGACGTGCGTGAGGGCCTGCTCGGGGGTCGGGATGAACTCGGTGAGCGCCTGCTCGACGGCCTCGACCGTGGTGCGGACGAGTTCCACCGTCTGATGCAGGGAGATGTCACCGGTGAGCGCGCTGGGGGCGGCGCTGAACACCGACGACGCGTCGAACCGGTGGCCGGCATGGGGCCGGTCGCGTGCACCCATTCGAGGAACCCGTCGATTCCCGAGCGAGCGACGAGGGTGATCCAGATGCGTTGTTCGGCCGACAGGTCTGCGAACCAGGGCAGCTCGTGCTCCATCGACCCGAGGGCCCGGGTGGTCATGGTCGAGGCGTTGGCGCGGAGCACGGCGACGAGCTCGCCGCTCAACAGCGGGCTGTTTGGCCGGGCGCACCCGCGCGTCGACCGAGCGAGGCCGGCACGACCCGTCGAGGCGACATCGGGGTCGTCGACAGCATCGCCCCTCGGCCCCCGGCGTCGTGGCGTTCGGGTCGCGCGGGCCGGCCCGACCCCGCGGTCTTCGGCTCCCTCGTCACGGCGTCTGCTCCGCCGCCGGTCAGGGACGCCGCGGGCCGGGCCCACCGAACATGATCTCGTCCCAGGTGGGCACCGAGGCCCGCTTGCGGCGCTTGGGCTTCGCCGGGGCCGCCGGAGCCGGACGCGTCGGGCGCTCCGGCTCGTCGACCAGGGCGTCCTGGCTGCCGGGCTCGAATGCGGTGTCAGGGCCGTGGGTCGGCGTCTGCCGGGGCGCGGGGATGCGGTTCGCGTTCTCGGGGGGCGCTGGCAACCTCGACGGGGGCGTCGTCGTCCGACGGCGTGGTCGTGTCGCGGCCGTCCGCCCGATGGCTGGGCTCGTCACCCGCGGTGTTCGGCGAGGGTGGCTCGTTGAGCCCGGCGTAGATGTTCACCGAATCCTCGTTGAAGCTGGACAGCATGTCGTAAAGGGTGTCGAGCTGGCTGTGTCCGCTCGGCACGAAGTCGTAGACGCCGTCGACCTGTTCGAGTTCGGTGTCGAGGTACTCGTCGACCACGGGCTCCTGCTCGGGTTCTGCGGCCTCGGCCGCCTCGGGCCGAGGGCTCGGTCGGCGGGGCGCTCGGCCGCTGGCTGGGCAGGGGGACGGTCATTTCGGCCGCTTCCGCGGCGGCGCGGTGAAGGGCCGCCTCGTCCTTGAGGTCGACGGTGGGCTCGGCGTCGGGGTCGGCGCCGGGGCGACGGCCCGGCGACCGGGCGTCTGCGTGGGGGCGACCTCGCCGATCAGGGCGGCCGCCTCCTCGTTGGCGGCGGTGCTGAAACGGGCCCGCGGGTCGAAGTGGAACAGCACTTCGTGCTCCTGTTCGCCGAGCCCGGTAGCGACCCTGAACCGTCCAGATACGGTTCTCGCGCGCGCCACGCGTCCCAGACGACGTCGTCGGGGTCGATGCCGCGCGACAGCAGCCGATCGCCGACGACCACCTCGAGCGCCCGGTGCGACCCGGTTTCGCCCCGGCGACGCACGGGGGAGGCGAGGGCACTGGCCGCCTGGTGGCGGCGTTCGGCCAGAACGGGGGTGGCGAACGCCTCGACCTGTTCGACCGGCAGGCCGGCGGCGCGTGCGACCTGATCGACAGACTCGCCGGCGCGGATGCGCGACTGGATCTCACGAGGGTTGAGCGCGCTGTCCATGTGATTCTCCAGGTGGTTCTGTGCTGGCCGGACGACTGAGGCCGGATGCCGCGGGGCACGGTGGTTCCCCGGTGCGGGCTCGACCTCCGACAGGTTTGTCCAAAGCTATCTCGCCGCCCCTGACGACAGCCAAGAACCCGGCGCCTCGGCGGGCCCGGGGTCTGAAGTTCGGGTCGAGACGGCGCGCGGGCCGGCGACGGCAACCCGTTCGCTGGGTTGCGCGGTCTGTCAGGATGGGCCCGTGACCACGACCACCGACGCCGCGGCGGCAGCCCGCGATCCGCAGTCCACCGACTTCGACGCGCTGCTGCTGCTGTCGTTCGGGGGGCCCGAGGCAGCCCGACGAGGTGGTGCCCTTCCTCGAGAACGTCACCCGGGGCACCGGCATCCCCAAGGAACGGCTGGTCGACGTCGGCGAGCACTATTTCCTGTTCGGGGGTCGTAGCCCGATCAACGACCAGAACCGTGCGCTCATCACGGCGCTACGTTCCGAACTCGACTCCCGGCAGGTCGGGGTGCCGATCTATTGGGGCAACCGCAACTGGCACCCCCTGGTCGAGGACACCGTGCGCACTCTCGTGGCCGACGGTCATCGCCGGGTGCGCATCCTGACGACGAGCGCCTACCCGTCGTACTCGGGGTGCCGCAGTTACCGTGAAGACATGGCCCGGGCCCTCGGTGGCCTCGACGACGTCCCCGACGACCTGTCGCTCGTACGGGTCGGCAACTACGGTCTCGACGACTGGTTCGTGGCCGCCAATGCGGCGGCGTTGAGCACCGCACTGGCCGAACTGCCCGACGCCCGGATCGTCTTCGTCACCCACTCGATCCCCACGGCGATGAACGACACCTCGGGGCCCGCAGGGGGGCGCCTACCTGGGCTGGCACCAGGAGGTGGCCCGGCGGGTCGCGGCGGCCGCGGTCCCCGGCGTCGGCTGATCACGACCTCGTGTTCTGCTCTCGGTCGGGGCGTCCGGGACAGCCCTGGTTGGAGCCCGACATCAACGACCATCTGCGCGACCTCGCCGGCCGCGGGATCACCCGCGTGGTGTTGGCGCCGATCGGCTTCGTGTCCGATCACATGGAGGTGATCTACGACCTCGACACGCAGGCGCGTGAGACCTGCGAGGAGGTCGGCGTGCCATGGTGCGTGCCGCCACCGCAGGCGTGTCTCCGGTATTCGTGCGCGGACTGGTCGACCGGATCCTCGCCGCGGGCGGGGCCGCCGCGAGGCGGCGTCCCGACGACGGCTGCGGCGGGCGTGTGCGCGTCGCCGTGCGGGGCGGCGACCTGCTGTCCCAATCCGCGCCGTGCCGAGACCCCGGCCGTGCGCCTGACCCGAACCGATGCCCAGGCGGGGGGTTGGTGCAACGCGGACCCCGGGAATGTGATACACATTGCGCGCACGTTTCGTCCCAGGCGACTCACGTGGGCCGCGACGGCCCGCGAATGATCACCGCTGAGCGGGAACAAACAGGTCTTCCCACGCGTTGTGAGGCCGGGTCGAGACGTTCCAGCACGTCCGACCGTACCGATCACCCGCGGAAGGGCACCATGGCGACTGATTACGACGCACCACGCAAGACCGACGAGGAGATGAACGAGGATTCCCTCGAGGAATTGAAGTCGCGACGCAACGACAAGAATTCCGGCAAGGTCGACGAAGATGAGGTCGAGGCGGCCGAATCGTTCGAGCTTCCCGGCGCAGACCTCTCGCACGAAGAACTCACGGTGCGGGTTCTGCCCCGCCAGGCCGACGAGTTCACCTGTGCGGGCTGCTTCCTCGTCAAGGGGCGCAGCCAACTCGCGGAGAAGCGCGGAGAGCTTCTTTACTGCGTCGACTGCGTGTGACACCGCGGCGTCGCCGGTAGGGCCGCGCCGCCGACGATCCGCAGCACCCGACCACCGAAAGACACCGCCGCCGGGCCCTGATCAGGGCCCGGCGGCGGTGCTGCATGAGGATCGTCGGCGCCGGCGAGGTCGCCCGACGGGGGCGTGCGTCAGGGGCCGACCTTGACGACCGTGGTCAGCGTGCGCGGCGGCTTCTCGCCGGTGAACGCGATCCAGCGGCGGGCGACGAAGCGGTTGGTGACCAACTGCGCCATGCCGAGTCCGATGCCGCTGGCCAGGGCCCAGATCGCAGCCTCGGTCATCGGGACGGCCGGATCGTTGGGGTCCGGCGGCGTGTCGCCGCCGGTGGCCAGCTTCCACGCGCCGTGAACGGCCTTCTGGGCAACGATGGCCGAGGCCGTGCCGACACCGATGGTGTAGACCTTCCACAACAACGAACGTGAGATGCTCACGGCAGTCCTTCCCGAGGGGTCGCGGTCGAGCCGAATGGGCGTGCGGGCGGCTCCGGCCCCCGGCCGGGGGACCGCCGGCCGCAACGCCACGTCCGTGCCCATCCTAGGGGTCGCTCGTGACATGATGGGCGCCCTCCGAGCCGGAGGGGGAAGACGCATGCCGGAAGCCGTGGTCGTGCCCGAGCGGCCCTACATCGAGCGGTTGCGCCCACCGGCGTGGTGGTGGATCGTGGCCGCGGCGATGTGGGCGACCACGGCGGTGGCCGTGGGTGCCTATCTGGGCCTGGCGTGGGCGGTCGCCGCCACGCTCGGCGTCGCTCTCGGAACGGGAGCGCTGATCGTCCAGCAGAACCTCACGATCAGGGTCGACGGGCGCGGCCTGCGGGTCGGCCGCAACCTGCTCGAGTGGCCCTGGGTGGCCTCGGTGGCGGGGCTCGGCCCGGACGCCACCACCGCTCACCTGCGTTCCGCCGCCCATCACGACGATTTCTTCGCGGTGCGACCCTACGTCGATCGGGCGGTCGTCGTCACACTTGACGACCCCGCCGATCCGCACCCCCGATGGATCGTCAGCTCGCGGCGTCCCGAGGCGCTCGCCGTGGCGATCACGATCCGGGGCGACGTCCCCCGCACCCCTGAGGGAGACGCATGAGCGAGCACCTCGAGCCCATCCGGATCCCCATCGTGCGGCTCGATCCCGGTCTGCCGCTTCCCCGGGCGGCGCACCCCCACGACGCCGGGCTCGACCTCGCCACCACGGTCGACGTCGAACTGGCGCCCGGAGAACGCGCCGTGGTGCCGACCGGGATCGCCCTCGCCCTTCCACCCGGGTGGGCCGGTTTCGTGCATCCGCGGTCTGGACTCGCCGCGCGGTCGGGGGTCACCATCGTCAACGCCCCGGGAACCATCGACGCCGGTTACCGGGGTGAGGTGAAGGTGTGCCTGCTCAACACCGATCCCCGCACGCCCGTCGTCCTGCGTCGTGGCGACCTCGTCGCCCAACTCGTCGTCCAGCGGGTCGAGCGGGTGCAATGGCTCGAGGTCGCCGACCTGTCGCCGACCAGCCGCGGTGACGGAGGCTACGGCTCGACCGGGGGTGTGACGTCGTGGCGCCAACCCCCTCCCCGGTAGAGTTGACGGGTACTCAGAGCGACGCGAATGGAGCAGCCGGTGATCTTTGGCCGTAAGAAGTCCGACGCCGACGATGTCGACGACCCGGCGATGGGGGCAGTCGCCGACGACGAGGAGTTCGACGAAGACCTCGACGACGACCTCGACGACGAGGAATTCGACGGCGACGAAGACATCGAGTCGGGCGAGGCGCACACTCCGGCCGATGAGTGGGAAGAACTCGACGAATCCCGCGACTGGCGCGACGACGGTCCCTTCGACATCACCGAGGTCGACCTCTCGGGCGACGCCGAGGCCGGCATCGAACGGTTCGAACTTCGGCAGTCTCATCGTCACCCCCGACCCCGAGGTGGCGATCCAACTACAGATCGAGCAGCAGTCCCAACGCGTGCAAGCTCTGCTGGCCCTGCACGCGTCGTCGGGGCTCGAGGTGGCGCTGTTCGCCGCGCCGGCCCGTTCGTCGATGCTTCCCGAGGTTCGGGAGGCGTTGCGAGCGGGGGCCACCCAGGGCGGGGGCACCGCCGACCTGTCAGAGGGCCCGTTCGGGACCGAACTGCGCCGGGTCGTCCCCGTGCAGGGCCCTGAGGGTGAAGAACTGCTGCACGCGTCCCGGATCTGGCTGGTGCAGGGCCCCCGATGGCTGCTGCGCGGCACGTTGATGGGTGAGGCCGCCCTGAGTGACGACAACACCGGGTCGGCGGGAGTGCTCATCGAGTTCTTCAAGAACCTGGTGGTCGCCCGCGATTCCCAGCCGCGGGTACCCGGCGACCTGGTCTGGCTCAGCGTCCCCGAGAACATCGCACTCGCCGACCCGCCCGCCGCCGATGTGTGAGCGAACGGGCTGTCGGCCGGCCCGTCTCCGCGTCGGTGATGCGCAGGGATGCGCGTCGCGTCGATTCCGGTCGGACCACCGATGAGCGTGCCACCGGCAGCACGAGGTGTGCGAGACCGGATCCGCGACGCGTGGAGCCGGTTCGGCCGGTCCACATCACAGATCCACGCCGAGTCACTGGAACGTCAGGCCGAGGCGGCCGGCGCCGACAAATTGGCCGACTGCCGCATGCGCACCGAGGTCACGCTGGTGGGGCAGATCAGCGTGCTCGTGTTCACCCCCGCGGGTTCCGGACGCGGACTCGAAGCAGAGCTCGACGACGGCACGGGAGTCGTGCGACTGGTCTGGCTCGGGCGGCCGTCGGTGACGGGCATCGTGGCGGGGCGACGACTGCGCGTCACCGGCCGGCTGACGCTGTCCGACGGGCGCCGCACGATCTTCAACCCCCGCTACCAACTGCTCCCCGACTGAGGCGGGCGGGCCCGGCAGGTCAATCCCGCGGGGCGAGCAGATCGCTCAGTTCCTGCTCGTATTCGGGCGACATGATGAACAGCAACTCGTCGCCCCCCTCGAGTGCGCCGTCGCGCTCGGGTGCCCGTGCCAGCCCGTCGCGCACGATCGCGACGAGCACCCCGTCGCCGGGCAGGTTGAGCGAGTCGACGCGCCGGCCCACGCAGGGGCTCTCGTGGGGCAGGGTCATCTCGACGAGGTTGGTGCTGCCCTTCTTGAACGTGAACAACCGCACGAGGTCGCCCACGCTGACCGCCTCCTCGACGAGCGCCGACATCAGCCGCGGCGTCGACACCATGACGTCGACCCCCCACTTCTCGTCGAACAGCCACTCGTTGCGGGGATGGTTGACCCGTCCGACGGTGCGGGGGATACCGAACTCGGTCTTGGCGAGCAACGAGTGCACGAGGTTCACCTTGTCGTCGCCGGTGGCCGCGATCGACACGTCGGCGGTCTCGAGCCGGGCCTCCTTGAGTGAGTCGAGTTCGCAGGCGTCGGCGAGCAGCCAGTCGGCCTCGGGCACGCTCTCGGTCTTCATCGCCGTCGGATCACGGTCGATCAGCAGCACCGAGTGACCGTTGTGGATGAGTTCCCGGGCGATGGAGCGCCCGACGTTGCCCGCTCCCGCGATGACGACCCGCATGATGTGTCTCCTCTGCTGCGACGTGACCGGGTGACCGAACCCGGCCGCCGGATGGTTCAGTGCTGGGGGGCGTGCCGGCCAGCACCGATCGACCTCGTCGAGGCGGTCGTTCTCGACAGCCACGTAGAGGAGGTCGCCGTCCTGGAAGACCGTGGACTCCGTGGGGACGAGCCCTTCGCCGAACCGCACGAGGAACGGGACGGGGCAGTGCAGTGCCTGCTGGACGGTGCCGATGGTGCGTCCGACCCACCGAGGGGTGGGTGCCGACCTGCACGAGCCGCACCTTGCCCGACGGGTCGCGCCAGACCGGCTCGGACCCTTCGGGAAGCAGGCCGCGCAGCACCTGGTTGGCGGCCCACCTCACGGTGGCCACGGTGGGGATGCCCAGGCGTTCGTACACCTCGGCGCGGCCCTGGTCGTAGATGCGGGCCATCACGTTGTGGACGCCGAACTGTTCACGGACGACGCGGGCCGCGATGACGTTGGAGTTGTCTCCGCTGGACACGGCCGCGAACCCGTCGGCGTGCTCGATCCCGGCCTCAACCAGCACGTCGCGGTCGAAGCCCACGCCCTTCACCGTGGCACCCTGGAAGTCGGGGCCGAGCCGACGGAAGGCCTCTACGTCGACGTCGATGATCGCGACGCTGTGACCGCGCTTCTCGAGGCTGCGGGCCAGGGTGGCCCCGACCCGGCCGCATCCCATGATGACGATGTGCACATTTCCTCCGCGGCGGCTCCGGCGAGACGGTCGGATCGATCACCCGTCCGACGGGTCGAGGCTATCGCACCGACGACGCCGGTATCCCGTCGCGCCCCGCCGCGGCGGTCTCCGCCGGCGTGCCGTCGCGCTAGAGTCTCACCCCGTGAAGGTCACCGAAGCCGCGAAGCGTGTGCTCGTGGGGCGCAAGCTGGCCTCCACGCAGTTGGGCGAGACGCTGTTGCCCAAACGCATCGCCTTGCCCGTGTTCGCGTCCGACGCGCTGAGCTCGGTGGCCTATGCACCCGACGAGATCCTCCTCACCCTGTCACTGGCAGGCATGGCCGGGTTCGCCTACTCCTGGAAGATCGCCGTCGCGGTCGCGCTCGTCATGCTGGTGGTGGTGACGAGCTACCGCCAGACCGTGCACGCCTACCCCTCCGGCGGTGGCGACTACGAGGTCGCCACCGTCAACGTCGGCCCGATGGCCGGACTCACCGTCGCCAGTGCGCTTCTTGTCGACTATGTGCTCACCGTCGCGGTGTCGGTCTCATCGGGCGTGCAGAACGCCGAGGTGATGATTCCCGCCCTGCAGGGGCACGAGGTGCTGACGGCCACCGTCATCATCGCGGTGCTGATGACGATGAATCTCCGGGGTGTCCGGGAGTCCGGCACGGTGTTCGCCGTCCCCACCTACGCGTTCATGCTGGGCATCATCGGCATGGTGTTGTACGGCTTCTTCCGGATCTTCGTGCTCGGTGAGCGAGCTGCGCGCGGAGACGGCCGACTACACCGTCGTGGCCACGACGAGCTACCGGAACTTCTCCGGCATTCTTGATGGTGGCCCTGCTGGCCCGGGCGTTCTCGTCCGGCAGCGCGGCGCTCACCGGCGTCGAGGCCATCAGCAACGGCGTGCCGGCGTTCCGCAAGCCGAAGAGCCGCAACGCCGCCACGACCCTCGCGCTGCTGGGCGGGGTGGCGGTGTCGATGCTGCTGGGCATGATCGTGCTGGCCAACCTCGCGGGCGTGCACCTCATCGACGCCGAGCACGGCGGCTCGTACTTCGTCACTCCCAGCGGCCAGACGCATCACCACCGCCGGACTCACCGTGGTCGGCCAACTCGCGACGACCGTTTTCTACCACTCGTTCCGCCCGGGCTTCTATTTCGTTATCACGGCGACGATGATCATCTTGTTCCTCGCGGCCAACACGGCGTTCAACGGCTTCCCGGTGCTGGGTTCGATCCTTGCCCGGGACAACTTCCTGCCCCGGCAGTTGCACACCCGCGGCGACCGTCTCGCGTACTCCAACGGCATCATCACCCTGGCGTTGGCCGCCGCCGGCCTCGTGATCGCCTTCAACGCCTCGGTGACCCAGTTGATCCAGATGTACGTGGTCGGGGTGTTCGTCTCGTTCACCGTCAGCCAGTTCGGCATGATGCGGCACTGGAACCGGCACCTTCGCACCGAGAAGGACGCCGCTGAAACGGCGCTCGATGAAGCGATCGCGGGTGATCAACGGCATCGGGTTCACCATGACGGGCCTCGTGCTCATCGTCGTGCTCGTGAGCAAGTTCGTTCACGGCGCCTACCTGGCCGTGACGGCGATGGTGGTGATGTTCGTGCTGATGCGCGCGATCCGGCGACACTACGACGCGGTGGCCCGCGAGACCGCGCGTCGCACCCGACGAGGATCGACTGATGCCGAGTCGCGTGCACGCGGTGGTGCTGGTCAACGAGGTCAACAAGCCCGCGATGCGGGCGTTGGCCTTCGCCCGGGCCTCGCGCCCGTCGACCCTCGCGGCGGTGACGGTGGCCGTCGACGACGACGCCAGCCAGGGGCTGCTCGACACGTGGAACGGGCTTCGCCTCGAGGTGCCGCTCAGCGTCATCGCGTCGCCCTACCGAGAGGTCACCGGCCCGTTCATCGATTACGTCCGCAAACTGCGCACCGGCGAACCCGCGCGACATCGTGTGCGTCTACATCCCCGAGTACGTCGTCGGGCACTGGTGGGAGCAGCCGCTGCACAACCAGACCGCGTTGATGATCCGTACCCGGCTGCATTTCATGTCGAACGTCATGGTCACCTCGGTGCCGTTCCAGTTGCGTTCGTCCGAGAACGCCGAAGAGCGCTACGACCGCTTCGACCCGCTCGCCTGGCACTCAGGGGACTCGGGAGCGCCACGGCCGATGAGCGTCCCAGCTGCCGGCGACGTCGTCGGGCCGGTCCGCGTCACGGGGATCGCCCACGGCGGCCACGGCGTGGCGCAGCGCTCGACGAGCGGGTGATCTTCGTCCGGCAGCCCTGCCCGGCGAACTCGTCGACGGTGAGGCTCACCGACACGACGCACGAGCCGCTTCTGGCGTGGGCGACGCGGTCGCAGGTGCTGGAGGCCTCCGCCGACCGGGTCCCGGCGCCGTGCCCGGTCGCCGGCGAGTGCGGTGGCTGCGACTTCCAGCACGTCGTCGGCGGCCGCCCAGCGCCGGCTCAAGGCGCCAGGTCGTCGACGAGCAGCTGCGCCGGCTGGCCGGGCTCGACCTCGCCGCTCGACCTCGACCACCTTCGTCGAACCGGCCGACCCCGACCGTCCCGACGAGCTGCTCGGGTGGCGCACCCGGATGCGTTACCGGGTGCGCACGGCGGGCGGCCCGCGATGATGCGCCACCACAGCAACGACCTCGTCGTGCTGCCCGAGCAGGGCTGCGCGATCGCCCACCCGGCCATCGAGCCGGCGCAGGGTGGCGGAGGCCGCCGGGCGCGCGCGGCGCACCGTCGAGGTCATGGTGTCGTCCGACGACGTGCTGTACCTGCTCGACGACGAATCGGCGTCGGCACCGGTCATCACGCCAACGCGTCGGGGCAGCTGTCCTACGAGCTGTCCGGCGCCGGGTTCTGGCAGGTGCATCCACGGGCCGCCGAGGCTGCTCGTCGGCGCGGTGCATGACGGCGCTCGACCCGTCTGCCCGGCGAGCGGGCGTGGGATCTGTATTGCGGCGTGGGCCTGTTCGCCGGCCCAGCTGGGCCGGCGGGGGCGTGTCCTGCGTGGGGGTCGAGTCCGATCGCGGACGCGGTCGCTCACGCGCGGCGCAACGCGCCCGACGCCCGGTTCCAGCCCGGCGCCGGTCGAGCGGGCGCTACCACGACTGCCCGATCCCGACCTCGTGGTGCTCGATCCACCGCGCAAGGGCGCCGGGGCGCGGGTGTGCCTCGGGATCACCGACCGGCATCCGCGCGCCATCGCCTACGTCGCCTGCGACCCCGCGGCGCTCGCCCGCGACCTGCGCACCTTCGCCGAGGCGGGCTACCGCGTGTCGGTGCTGAGGGCTTTCGATCTGTTCCCCATGACCCACCACGTGGAGTGCGTCGCGCTCCTGGTGCCCGAGGCCACGGCCGGTGCGGCGCCACCCGGGCCCTGACATCGGCCCCGGTGCCGACTTCTGCCCGGGCCCCTGACACCACCTGATCGAGCGGGCAGACTGGGGATGTGCACCTGGCCGGGATCACGTCCCGGAATGATATCTTGACATCAAGAGACCTGGCGCCGGTGCCGGGTGATCAGAGGAAGAAGGGTGGAACACCACGTCATGAGCCTCAACAGTTTCGATGCACGGACCAGCCTCAGCGTCGACGACCAGTCCTACGAGATCTTCCGGATCGACGCGGTCGAGGGCCACGAGAGCCTGCCGTTCAGCCTCAAGGTGCTGCTCGAGAACCTGCTGCGCACCGAGGACGGCGCGAACATCACCGCCGACGACATCTCGGCGCTGGGGTCGTGGGATCCGTCGAGCGAACCCAACCGCGAGATCCAGTTCACCCCGTCGCGGGTGATCATGCAGGACTTCACCGGGGTTCCCTGCATCGTCGACCTCGCCACGATGCGCGAGGCGATGCACGACCTGGGGGGCGATCCGAGCCGGATCAACCCGCTGTCACCGGCCGAGATGGTCATCGACCATTCGGTGATCGCCGAGGTGTTCGGCACCCCCGACTCGTTCCAGCGCAACGTCGAGATCGAGTACCAGCGCAACCGTGAGCGGTACCAGTTCCTGAGGTGGGGCCAGACCGCGTTCGACGACTTCACGCGTCGTGCCACCGGGCACCGGCATCGTGCACCAGGTGAACATCGAGCACCTCGCCCGGGTCGTCTTCCCGCGCGACGTCGACGGCGTCCTGCAGGCCTACCCCGACACCCTGGTCGGCACCGACTCGCACACGACCATGGTCAACGGACTGGGGGTCGTCGGGTGGGGCGTCGGCGGCATCGAGGCCGAGGCGGCCATGCTCGGCCAGTCGGTGTCGATGCTGATCCCGCGCGTCGTCGGCTTCAAGTTGTCGGGCAAGCTGCCCGAGGGGGCCACCGCCACCGACCTCGTCCTCACGATCACCGAGATGCTGCGCCAGCACAAGGTGGTCGGAAAGTTCGTCGAGTTCTACGGCGACGGCGTGGCCGAGGTGGCCGTCGCGAACCGCGCGACCATCGGCAACATGAGCCCCGAATACGGGTCGACCATCGCGATCTTCCCGATCGACGAGAAGACCCTCGAATACCTCCGGCTCACCGGACGCGACGAGCACCAGATCTCGCTGGTCGAGGCCTATGCCAAGGAGCAGGGGCTGTGGCACGATGCCGGGCGCGAGCCGCGCTACAGCGAATACCTCGAGCTCGACCTCGGCACCGTCGTGCCGAGCATCGCCGGCCCGAAGCGTCCGCAAGACCGGATCGTGCTGTCGGAGGCCAAGCGGGCCTTCGCCGAATCGGTGCGCCAGCACGTGTCCGAGCGCACCGCCCCCGCCGAGGTGACCCTCGCCAGCGGCGAGAAGTTCGAACTCGGCCAACGGTGCGGTCACCATCGCGGCGATCACGTCGTGCACGAACACCAGCAACCCGAGCGTGATGATCGGTGCGGCACTCGTGGCCAAGAAGGCCTACGACCTCGGCCTGCGCCGCAAGCCCTGGGTGAAGACCACCCTCGCGCCCGGATCGAAGGTCGTCAGCGAGTACTACGCGAGGAGCGGGCTGCAGAAGTACCTCGACGACCTCGACTTCGACCTCGTCGGGTACGGCTGCACCACGTGCATCGGCAACTCGGGGCCGTTGATCCCCGAGGTGTCCGCCGCGGTCAACGAGAACGACCTCGCCGTCGTCTCGGTGCTCTCGGGCAACCGCAACTTCGAGGGTCGCATCAACCCCGACGTCAAGATGAACTACCTCGCGAGCCCGCCGCTCGTGGTGGCCTACGCGCTCGCCGGCACCATGGACATCGACCTGGTCAACGATCCGATCGGTGAAGGCACAGACGGACGCCAGGTCTACCTGCGCGACGTCTGGCCCACGCAGGACGAGATCGACGACGTCGTGCGCGAGTCGATCTCGCCCGACATGTACACGAAGGGTTACGCCGACGTGTTCGCCGGTGACGACCGGTGGCGCGACCTGCCCACGCCCGAGGGCAACATCTTCGAGTGGGACGACGAGTCGACCTACGTGCGCAAGCCTCCGTTCTTCGACAACATGTCGGCCGACCCGGAGCCGGTCGCCGACATCGAGGGCGCCCGGGTGCTGCTCAAGCTCGGAGATTCGGTCACCACCGACCACATCTCGCCGGCCGGGGCGATCAAGCACGACAGTCCCGCCGGGCACTACCTGACCTCGCACGGCGTCCACCACAAGGACTTCAACAGCTACGGGTCCCGGCGTGGCAATCACGAGGTGATGATCCGCGGCACCTTCGCCAACATCCGGCTGCGCAATCAACTGGCCCCCGGAACCGAGGGCGGATTCACCCGCGACTTCACCCAGGACGACGCGCCGGTGAGCACCGTCTACGACGCGTCGGTCAACTATGCCGCGGCCGGCGTCCCGCTGGTCATCCTGGCGGGCAAGGAGTACGGCTCGGGGTCGTCGCGTGACTGGGCGGCGAAGGGCACCGCACTGCTCGGCGTCCGGGCGGTCATCGCCGAGAGCTACGAGCGGATCCACCGCTCGAACCTCATCGGTATGGGTGTGCTGCCGCTGCAGTTCCCCGAGGGCCACACAGCCGAGAGCCTCGGCCTCGACGGCACCGAGACCTTCGAGATCCGGGGCATCACCCGGCTCAACGACGGCGAGGCGCCGAAGACCCTGACGGTCACCGCCACCAAGTCCGACGGATCGAGCGTCAGCTTCGAGGCGCTGGTGCGCATCGACACGCCGGGGGAGCAGTCGTACTACGTGAACGGCGGCATCCTGCAGTACGTGCTGCGGTCACTGCTGAAGAAGTGACCGGCGCGGTGTGACGCCGCGGCGGAACGGTTGGGGGTCGTGCCCGGTGGGCGCGGCCCCCAACGTCGTGTCAGGGGCGGCGACGCCCCGCGATGGGTGGGTGATGCCCCCGACCACGCTGTCGGCGCCGTTCACTCACGCATGAGTTCGACCCGCAGTGCGGCGGCCACCTCGGCCGCCTGGCCGTCGGCGTAGCGCTGCCGCGGCCAGAAGAAGCCACGCAGCCCGTCGTGGCGACGGCGGGGGATGATGTGCAGGTGCACGTGGGACACCGACTGGCTGACGATGTTGTTGAGGGCCACGAAATTGCCGTCGGCTCCGAGTGCCGACTGCTGTGCCAGCGAGACGCGCTGCCCGAGGCCGAGCAGCGGACCCAAGAGAGAGGGGTCGAGCCCGTTGAGATCGGCGATGTGGGCGACGGGGCAGGCCAGCACGTGCCCCGGGAACACGGGCCGGTGATCGAGGAAGGCGATGAACGCATCGTCGCGGTGGATCACCTCGGCGTCCAGGTGCCCGGCGGCGATGGCGCAGACGATGTCGGGGTCGCCGGGGCCGGGTGAGTCTGTGAGCTTCGGCGTCTCGGAGACGATCGACCGACCGACGTGCTCGGGTGTGCCCTGGGGCTCGCTCATGGCGCCCATCCTCGCACGGAGGAGTCGGCGCCGACTCTTGCCGAGTGCGGGGCGGCGGGATACAATCGAACAAACGTTCGAGAGGAGTCGATCATGGTTCCGGTGTCATCGGACATCTCGCCGGTGCGTCCCGCGGCACAGGGGGTCTTCGCACGTCACGAATCGCCACCGGATCGATCCGGGTCCCACGCCGGGTCGGCGGTCCGTTCGACCGTCCCACGCCCGGGATGGTCGGCTCCCGACCAGATCTACGTGCCTCCGGGTTGGCCCGAGACGGTGCAGCCGCCGAGCGGCGACGACTGGATGCTCGTCCGCGACCGCGTTCCTGTTCGACTGCTGTCCGGCCGACTATCGGGCGCACGAGGTGCTCCGGCGCCACCCGGTGGTGCTGGCCCGGCTCGCGGCCCAGTTCGTCGAGAGCCAGATCCGCGCCGAGCCATGACGCGTTGGCGTCGGCCCGGGCCGGTCTCGGCGACGTCGTGGGCCTCGACGTGCTCGACAGCACGGTCGAGGTGCTGCAGCGCGAAGAGGCGCGACTCGTGCGGGTCCGTCGGGGAGTGCTGCTCGTCGAACAGGCCCTGCGTGGACGGGTGTTCATCCGCAGGCTGTGATGCCCTCCTGAGCCCACCCCAACGGACGCCCCGTCATGGCCCGACGGGCGCGTCCCCGGCGCCAGGAGGTGCCGCTTGGAGCATGTCGACCTAAGATGCGACCCATGGCTATTCTCGACCGCATCAGCGGCCCCGACGACGTGAGGGCTCTCACCAAGGTGGAGCTCGAGACGTTGGTCGACGAGATTCGCCATTCCCTGATCCGCAACGTCAGCCGCACGGGCGGTCATCTCGGGCCCAACCTCGGTGTCGTCGAACTCACGGTCGCGATCCACCGGGTGTTCCACTCGCCGAGCGATCCCATCATCTTCGACACCGGCCACCAGAGCTACGTGCACAAGATGCTCACCGGCCGGGCCGACCGATTTCCCACCCTCCGGCAGAGCGGGGGCCTGTCCGGCTACCCCTCGCGCCGAGAGTCCGAGCACGACTGGGTCGAGAACTCGCACGCGTCGGCGTCCCTGTCCTGGGCCACGGGTCTGGCCGAGGGTCTGCACGTCCGCGGCGAGACCGCACGCAGCGTCGTCGCGGTCATCGGTGACGGA
Source organism: uncultured Actinomycetota bacterium (assembly GCA_963798885.1). GTDB lineage: Bacteria > Actinomycetota > Actinomycetes > Propionibacteriales > Propionibacteriaceae > JAJYQH01. The sequence goes on from CAWCUX010000003.1 coordinate 107,901, forward strand.
GCACTCACCGGAGGCATGGCGTGGGAGGCCCTGAACAACCTGTCCGCCCATCCTGAACTTCCCGTCGTGGTCGTCGTCAACGACAACGGACGCTCCTACGAGCCGACGGTCGGGGGGCTCGCCCGTCATCTGTCCGGCATGCGCACCGACCCCCGCTACGAGCAGACACTCGGCGTCGTCAAGCGCAGCGTCAGCCGTACCCCGCTGGTCGGCAAGCAGGCCTACGACCTGTTGCACGGGCTGAAGACCGGCATGAAGGACGTCCTCGCGCCGCAGGGCATGTTCAGCGACCTCGGCATCAAGTACCTCGGCCCGATCGACGGGCACGATCTCGGCGCGGTCACCAAGGCCCTCGAACAGGCGCGAGGATTCCGCGGGCCGGTGCTGGTGCACTGCATCACCCAGAAGGGGCGCGGTTTCCGGGCGGCCGAGGAACATGAGGAAGACCGGTTCCACGCCGTCGGCCGGATCGACGAGATCACCGGAAAGGCGCTCACCACCTCCGCGCCGTCGTGGACTTCGGCCTTCTCCGAAGCACTCGTCGCACTCGGCAGGCGACGCGCCGACCTCGTCGCGATCACCGCCGCCATGCTGCACCCCACGGGCCTGGCACCCTTCGCCCGCGAGTTCCCGAATCGGGTGTTCGACGTCGGGATCGCCGAGCAGCATGCGATGGCGAGCGCCGCCGGGATGGCGACGGCTGGGCTGCATCCGGTGGTCGCCATCTACGCCACCTTCCTCAACCGGGCGTTCGACCAGGTACTGATGGACATCGCGATGCACCGGCTGGGCGTCACCATCGTGCTCGACCGTGCCGGCATCACCGGCCCCGACGGCGCCGAGCCATCACGGCATGTGGGACATCTCGATCATGGGCCTCGTGCCCGGCCTGCGCCTGGCGGCCCCCCGCGACGCCTCACGACTGGCCGCCGCCCTGGCGACAGCGGTCGCCGTCGACGACGGCCCGACCGTGCTGCGCTACTCCAAGGACGCGCTACCCGAGCCGATCGAGGCGATCCGCACCATCAGCGGCCTCGACATCGTCCGTGACGCGCCCCGAGCCGACGTGCTCATCGTCGCCATCGGACAATTCGTGCAGACCGCGCTGCTCGCGGCCGATCGTCTGGCCCGGCAGGGCATCTCGGCCCGCGTGGTCGATCCGCTGTGGGCGCTGCCCGTGAGCGCAGACCTGGTCGAGGTCGCCCGCCCCTACCGGCTCGTGGTCACCCTCGAAGACAATCTCGTCACGGGGGGATTCGGATCCCACCTGCGCGCGGCCCTGGCCGGCGTGTCGGCTCCGGGGGCGATGGTTACCCTCGGGATCCCCGACGAGTTCATCCAGCACGCCTCGCGGGCCGAGATCCTCGAACGCCTCGGGCTCACGGCTCAGGGCGTGGCCCGCACCATCACCGAGAGTTACCTCGGGCTCGTCGATGACGTGCCCGCCGACCTGCCGATCGTCTCGAACCAGTAGCGGTGCGTTCCTGGCCCGTGTCGGGCCCGGAACGTCGAGGGGTCATCAATCGCCGGTGTCCTGCTCGACGGCCGACGAACCGGGGTCGTGCACCGTGTCGGCCGGCCCGTCGATGACGTCCGGGTCGCCCGCGCCCGGCGACGAGGTCAGCGCATCCGCCAGTACGGGAGCCAGGTGGTCGGCCTGCCAGGGCCGTGCCCCTCGAGCCGCCAGTTCCGCGTGCAGCAGGCCGGTGAGGTTCTCCCGATCGGCGTCCGACGGCACCGCGAACTCCCAGCACAGCCGTCGCAGCACATCGGGTGAGACGAGATTCTCGGGGGGCAGCCCGAGCGACTCGGCGAGGTCGTTGGCCGCGGGGCGGGCGGCGTCCCAGCGGGCCGCGGCCTCGGGATGACGTTGGGCCCAGCTGCGCGGCGGCGGGGGCCCGTCGAGGGCTGCTCGCATCGGCGGAAGCTTGGTGCGTGGGCGTGTCGAGCGCGCGTTGCAGGGCAGCGACCCAATTCAGCTCGAACTGGCGTGCGGGACGCCGCGCGAAGCCGGGGATAGCCCTGAGCGCCACGCGATCGGGCTGCGTCGGGCCGCGATCCGACGCCTGCCTGGCCAGTTGGGTGATGGCGATGTCGCCCAGCGTGCGTCCGGGCGCCCGGTCGAGACGCGCGGCGATCTCGTCGCGTTCGGTCCACAACTCCCGCACGATCGCCAGGCCCCGGCGGCTGCGGACGTCGTGGATGCCGGTGGTGCGGCGCCAGCGCTCGCCGCGCTCGGGGCGCGGCCCGGAGAACGTGCGCAGCGTGTGGGCGAACTCCTGGGCGGCCCAGTCGTCCTTGCCGGCCTCGACGAGAAGTTCCTCGAGGATGTCCCGCAGGGGGATCAGCAGTTCGACGTCGAGGGCCGCGTAGACGAGCCATTCCTCGGGCAGCGGACGCCGCGACCAGTCCGCGGCCGAATGCTCCTTGAGCAGCCGCTGGCCGAAGAATCGTTCCACGAGGGCGCCGAGGCCGACCTTGGGCAGGCCGAGAAGTCGCCCCGCCAGCTCGGTGTCGAACAGCCGATCGGGTACCAGGCCGGCCTGGACGAGACAGGGCAGGTCTTGGGATGCGGCGTGCAGGATCCATTCCTCGGCCCCGATGACCTCCTGCAGGGCCTCGAGGTGCCCGGTGCCATCAGTGTCGCTGAACGCGATGGGGTCGACGAGATGGCTGCCCGACCCGGTGCGGCGCAACTGGATCAGATAGGCACGCCCGGAGTAGCGGAAGCCCTGGGCCCGTTCGGTGTCGACCGCGATCGGCCCTTCGCCGGCGGCAAGGTCGCGGACGGCGTCCGCGAGCGCCGCCGGGTCGGCCACCAGAGCCGGCAGTCCGTCGCCCGGGCGCGCCAGCACCGGCAGGTCGTGGTCATCCGCGGGTTCGATGTCGGGCTCGGTCATGTCAGCGGCCCGCTCGGGTGAGGTCGAGTTGCACGACACCCTCGGGTAGCGGTGGCAGTCCCGCCGTCGTGCACAGCAGGTCCTGCCAGGCCGCGAGATGCCGGGGGAAGTCGGCGGGGTCGCGCAGCAGCATCGTCCACGACGCCCGCACCTCCACCTCCGCGCGGTCGGGTTCCTCGACCATGCCCCCGAAGCAGCGGCTCGACACCGCGGTGATCGTGCCGGACGCCGCAGTGTGCTGGGCCCCCCGGGTGGCCAGTGCATCGGTGAGCCACGACCAGGCGACCTCGGAGAGCAGCGGATCGGTCACCATCTCGAGGTCGACGTCGGCGCGGGCGAAGGTGACGCACCGGAACGTGCCGTCCCAGGCGGGGTTGCCGTCTGGGTCGTGCAGCACGACGAGTCGGCCACTGCCGACTTCGGCGCCGCCGACCATGACGTCGGCGCCGATCGCGGCCGTGTGAGGCGCAATGCGTTGTGGTGAGGGGATTTGCTCGACGTCGAGCTCCGCCCTCCACGGAAAGTCGGCGAGGGCCGCGAGCGCACTGTCGAACAGCGGGTCGCGCGGGGCGGGCTGGTGGGCGGAACTCACCCTCCGAGGGTAGGGATGACAGCGCCCTTGTCGGGGGGTGACGCGCCGACGGTGGGTCGAGATCGGTTCGCCGGGTGCCCGCGGGTGTGATTGAATCACGGCTCGTGAACGAGGCCCGCGTTGAGTCGCTGCTGGTTGCCGCCGCCCGACACCGCCAGGGTCGTGAGCTCCCGGTATGGTTCATGCGGCAGGCAGGGACGATCGCTGCCCGAATACCGCCGGCTCCGCGCGGGCACCGCGATGCTCGACTCGTGCTTCGATCCCGAGATGGTGGCCGAGATCACCCTGCAGCCGGTGCGGCGCCATCAGGTCGACGCGGCCGTCTTCTTCTCCGACATCATGGTGCCGCTCAAGGCCGCCGGGGTCGGCGTCGACATCGTCGCGGGCACCGGCCCGGTCATCGAGCACCCCATCCGTGACCTGGCCGACGTGCGGGCGCTGCCCGAGCTCGATCCCGCGCAGCTGGGCATGATCGGCGACGCGGTGCGCCTCACGCTGGCCGAACTCGGGCCGCGTCCGCTGATCGGTTTCGCGGGGGCCCCGTTCACCCTGGCCAGCTACCTCATCGAGGGCGGCCCGTCGCGTGACTATTCGAAGACGAAGGCGTTCATGGTGGGGCGACCCGACGCCTGGCACGAGCTGTGCGGCAGGCTGGGGGAGTATTCGGCCACCTTCCTGCGGGCGCAGGTTGAGGCGGGGGCCGTCGCCGTGCAGCTGTTCGACTCGTGGGCCGGGTCGTTGAGCGAGGCCGACTACCGCGAGTCGGTGCTGCCGCACAGTCGCTCGGTGCTGGACTCGGTCGCCGACGTTCCACGCATCCACTTCGGCGTGGGCACCTCGGAACTGCTCGTCGCGATGCGCGACGCGGGAGCCGATGTCGTGGGTGTCGACTGGCGCACCCCCCTCGACGTCGCGGCCCGCCGACTCGGCGACCGCACCCCCGTTCAGGGCAATCTCGATCCCGCGTTGCTGCAGGCGCCGTGGCCGGAGCTGGCTCGCCGGGTGCGGCGGGTCATCCGCGACGGGGCTGCCGCCCCCGGGCACATATTCAACCTCGGGCACGGTGTGCCGGCCTCCGCCGATCCAGATGTGCTCACCCGCATCGTCGACCTCATCCACGCCGAGGCGCCCGACTTGCGCGCCGCGGCAGGCTGGTCGGAGAACAACTGATCCACCGATCCACCAGACGACCGGCGACCGGCCGGAGGCGTCTGCGGCAGAAGGAGAGAGCGTGACCCAGGTGCACCCGAACGGGATGACCGCGGAGCAGATCAACGAGCAGCTTCGCTACACGATGTATTCGGTGTTCGCCCGCACGGCACCGCAGCGGCCCGACGCCGCCTCGGAGGCGCTCGAGGCCATCGCCCAGGCGAGCGAGGGCGGCGACCTCGTCACCCGTGGCTGGTACGACGTCGGCGGATTCCGGGCCGACGCCGACCTGCTCGTGTGGTGGAACGCCCCGTCGAGCGACGTGCTGCAGGACGCCTATCAGGCGCTGCGACGCACCGACCTGGGGGACAGCCTCATCCCCGTGTGGTCTCAGGTGGGCCTGCATCGTCCGGCCGAGTTCAACCGGGGCCACGTGCCGGCGTTCCTGGCCGGTGAAGACTCCCCGCAAGTACCTGTGCATCTACCCGTTCGTCCGTTCCACCGAGTGGTACCTGCTGCCCGACGAGGAGCGCAAGGACATGCTCCGCGAGCACGGCATGCTCGCACTGCCCTACCCCGACGTGCGCGCCAACACCGTGGCCAGCTTCGCCCTGGGCGACTACGAGTGGCTGCTCGGCTTCGAGGCCGACGAGGTGCACCGCATCCTCGACCTCATGCGCGCCCTGCGCGCGGCGACGGCGCGTCGGCACATGCGCGAGGAGCAGCCGTTCTTCACCGGACGCCGGCGAGAGCTGGCCGAGATCGTGGCCTCCTGGGGCACGCCGCAGGAGTGACGGCGTCCCCGGACCCCGGGGGAGGGCCGCAGGAGTGACGGCGTCCCCCGGGGAAGGGCTTCCGGGTGTGGGCTGTCAGCCCTCGGACTTGGGTGAGAGCGTCAGCGACACCGAGTTGATGCAGTAGCGCAGGTCGGTGGGGGTGTCGTAGCCCTCGCCCTCGAAGACATGTCCGAGGTGCGAACCGCAGGCCGCGCACCGGACCTCGGTGCGTGCACGGCCGGGGATCGACCGGTCGGTGATGTATTCGACGCGGTCTTCGGCGAGCGGGGCGAAGAAGCTCGGCCAGCCGCAGTGGCTGTGGAACTTCTCGTCGCTGCGGAACAACTCGGTGCCGCACGCCCGGCAGGTGTAGACGCCCTCGGTGTCGGTGTCGGTGTATTCGCCGGTGAAGGGGCGTTCGGTGCCCGCCTCGCGGAGCACGTGGAACTCGAAGGGGGTGAGCTGGGCCCGCCATTCGTCTTCGGACTTCATAATCCGCAGCGGCTGGCTGATGGGTGCTTCGTTCTGGGTCACGACAACTCCTTGTTCATGCGACTCGTCGGTGGGGTTCTGTGATCCGCCTCGGTGTTGATCCACCGTACCCGGGGATTCGCACGTAGCCTCGATTCATGGGTCGCGATGCGGTGGAACTCGACGTCGAGGGCGCCAGCGTGCGCCTCTCGAGTCCCGACAAGGTCTACTTCCCCGAGTCTGGGGGTCACCAAGCGCCAGTTGGCCGACTACGTCATCACCGTCTCCGCGGGCATGCTCGCCGCGCTGCGGGGGCGTCCGACCACGATGGAGCGCTGGCCGGGTGGGGTGAGCCCCGGCGCCACCATGAGCACGCGGCACGACTCCCGCGGTGAGGCCTTCTACCAGAAGAAGGCTCCGGGCAACCTGCCCTCGTTCGTCGAGACCGCCGAGGTCACGTATCCGTCGGGACGCCGCGCCCACCAGGTGACCCCCACCAACACGGCAACGCTGGTCTGGATGCTCAATCTCGGTACGCTGCGCTGGCACCCGTGGCCGGTGACCGCTCCTGACACCGAGCGGGTCGACGAGTTGCGTATCGACCTCGATCCCCAGCCGGGCACGAATTTCACCGACGCGGCGCGTGCGGCCGGGGAGCTGCGCCGTGTCCTCGCCGACGCCGGGCTCACGGGCCGGCCGAAGACCTCGGGCGGACGCGGGTTGCACGTGTTCTGCCGGATCGAGCCGGTCGATTTCGTCGATGCCCGGCATGCGACGATCGCGATCGGTCGCGAACTGGCCCGCCGCATGCCCGACCGCGTGACCGTGAACTGGTGGAAGGAGGAACGGGGCCAGCGGGTGTTCGTCGACTTCAACCAGATGGCCCGCGATCGGCTGATGGCCAGCGCCTACTCCATCCGCCCGATGCCGAAGGCGCAGGTTTCGGCGCCCCTCTCCTGGGACGAGGTGGCCGACGCCGACCCCGCCGACTTCACGGTGTTGACGATGCCCGACCGGTACGCCGAGGCGGGCGACCGCTGGGCGGGCGCTACGGCGCGTCCCCCGAGTCGATCCGCGTCGCGCTGGACTGGTACGAGCGGGACGCCGAACAATGGTGAGGGCGAGATGCCCTACCCGCCGGAGTACCCGAAGATGCCGGGCGAACCGCCCCGGGTGCAACCCAGCCGCAGGCGCTCCGACGCCGACGATTGACCGCTTCGGGGGCTCGGCCGACGACCGCCCGGCCCGGTCCTGATCCGCGGTCAGCGGCCCTCCAGCGGCGGATCGGTGCGAGGCTAGGGCCATCCGGACGCCGGCGCCGAGGGGGCGAGCGAGCCTCTCGCGGCGCCGGCCATCGACAAGGAGGAGACTCCCATGGGGTTGTTCGACCGGCTCCGCAAGCCCGCGGTCACCACGACGGAGCGCCAGATCGTGCCGAACCGCGCTGTGCGGTCCAGCCAGCTCATGCAGTTGGAGAGCGCGATCCTCGACGTGCTCGACGAGATGGAGAAGTCGTCGGCGTGGCTCAACCCGCGGTGGCAGGCCCAGTCCGCCGAGTTCTCCGCGGTCGTCACGGCCGCGCGTGACATGCGCCAGCGGGAGTACGACTGGCAGGAGCTCATGGACGTCGCGTTCGAAGTACGTCCCGTGATCAAGGGTGGGCAGGTGCCCGAGGGGATGGACCACCTGGTCGAGCTCCAAGACAAGATGATGGCGATCGCCATCGCCCTCACCACGCCGCGCGACGACGAGGTGCTCTCGGAGGCCTGACCCCCGCGGAGTTGCTTCCCGCCCCGCGGCGTACGAGTTGTCGCGAACGGCGTACGACTTCGCGCAAAAGCGCGTCAAGTCGTACGCCCTCAGCGATTTCGTACGCCGGGGAAGAACAGGTAGGCGGCGCGGCCGTCGGGACGCCGGCGAAGACCCGCACGCGGTGCGCTGTCGGGACGCCGACGCTCCTCAGTCGCCGACGGCCTCGGCGAGCACCTCGTCGAGGCCGAGCATCTCGTCGGTGAGCAGTTCCATCGCCGCGAAGGCGTAGCGCGCGAGGATCAGTTCGCACACCTGCTCATGGGCGCAGAAAGGGGCCGACACGGCCACGGCCTCGTTGGCGAACGCGAGCTGCTGATGGGCGATCCACGCCTCGTCGGGTGCGAGCCACAGACTGCCGACAGCGATGTGGCGGCGTCCCGCACTGCGGAGCCCGCGGATCGCCTGGCCGACGTTGAGCCCGTGACCGTCGGCGACCGCGACGTGCACGGGCAGCTTGTGATGGGCCGACCATTGCCGTGCCCTCCGGGAGAGCAGCGCCGTGCCCCGGACGTCCCCGCATGAGGGAGCCGACAGCACCAGGCCGTCGATTTCCGTGCACTGGGCCTGGTGCAGCGCGGCACGCAAGGCGTCGTCGAGGACATTCAGCAATTCGACCGCGGGCCCGATCGGGCGGGCCAGTGCGAACCGGATCTGGGGGTAGGAGGCCTGTGCCCGGCGCATGAGATCGGCGACGGCGTCCGCCACCTCGATCGCACGCGACAGGTCGGCGGGCACGAAGACCACTTCGTTGACCCCACGGGCCGCCAACACCGAGAGCACCTGTGGGCCGGATGGGGGACAGGTATCGAGGAACGCCAACGACACCTCCATGTCACCCCGCGACATCTGCAGCCGCTTGCGCAGCTTCAACATCGCCTCCGCCGCAAGGCTTTCGCCGGTGCCGGGAGAGACCAGGATGAGTGCCGGTGCCGTCATGATCATGCCCTTCCGTATCGATCGTGAGGGGTCGGCGCCATTGCCTGAGCGTCACTCTTGTACCTCGTCGACCACCACGGCAAGAGGGCTTCCGAATCATGAGATGGCATCTCACACAGCGGAACGCTTTCTTGTTGTCGCGATCCCCGCGTTTCGCGGTCGACAGGGCTGCTGGACGAGAGAATCTTGCGTCGAGTGTGGTCCCTGAGTAGCGGCACTCATAGGTTCTCACGTTTCGGACGTCGGCGGCAACGACCCGGGAGATGTGCCTCACCCCACGCCCACTCCCGTGAGTCGCCCGTCGGCGTCGTGGCGGACGGCGGCGTCGAGCCCTCGTTCATGGGTGATGTTCGCGGACGCCTCAGCGCCGGGGTGTGCTCATCGTGTGCGCCGGCGGGGTCGCCGGGCGATCGAGAAGGGCTAGGCCGGCCCGGGAGGGCCACGACCGGGATCCTCGTAAGCCAACACGCACCCGAGTGGAGCCGGACGCGGCGCGACCGCCCGGATCAGGCGCGGGGCGACGACCGTGCACGGGTCACTTCGTGAGCGTTAGCAGTCGCGAGCCGTAGCCGTCGGTGACATCGATCGCGCTGATCTGGTCGAGGCTCAGCGCGGTACCGCTGGTGAAACGCACCCGGCTGCCGGCGCCGAGTTCCCAACTGCCGAGCTGATAGGTGGATCCGCGGGTGTCGCGAACCATGAGTACGTACCGGTACCCCGTGGGCACGGTGGCGGAGGCGCGGTACCAGCAGGTCAGGTCGATCTCGGTACCCCATTCCGTCGGCTGCAGCGCCACCTCGGCGGTGACCGGCGCGTTTCCCAGCGGGGTCATCGGCCGCGCGACCGACGAGTTCGCCCCTGCCGGCGGCGACGTGAGCGGGCCGGCGCTCGACAAGGCGGTGGGGCCTCGTGCGCCGAGTGCCATCGAGCCGAGCACGGCCGCGGTGACGAGGGACGCCGCGGCGAGCCCACCGAGACCGGTGACGAGCAGGCGGCCACGACGCCGATCGCGCTCAGCGGTCGCGAGCAGTCCGGTGAGCACCGTGTCTGGGATCGGCGGTGGTGCGGCTGGAGTCTCAGCCGACACCTCATCGAGCAGGCTTTCGTCGGACGCGGCGAGGCCGGGCAGAACCGCCGTGACCTCTTCGAGCGCGGCTCGGCACCGTTCGCACACCAGAAGGTGTGCTTCGTAATCGCGGCGTTCGGCAGCGCTCAGCGCTCCCAGCACGTACGCGGCGTCCGACTGGACGTACGGGTCACCTCCTGGGACTGAGGACTGATTCATTCGACGCCTCCCAGTTCATCAAGAGCGAGACGCAGCGCCCGCAGTGCGTAGTGGGTGCGTGACTTGACCGTGCCGGGTGGGACGCCGAGCGACTCGGCGGCCTCGTCGACGGACTTGCCGCGGTAGTAACACTCGCGCAGCACCGCACGGTGGTCGGGCGAGAGCCGGGCCAGCGCCGCCACGATGAGTTCGTGGTCGACCACCTGCTGCGTGCGGTCGGGCACGGGTTGCTCGGGAACCTGGCCGGTGATCCGCTCGCGGCGGCTTCTGGCGGAGCGGTGGTCGTCGATGACGATCCTGCGCGCCACCGAGTAGAGCCATGCGCGGGGCGACCCGCGCTCGGGTCGGAACGCCTGAGGATTTCGCCACGCCCGCACCAGGGTCTCTTGCACGACATCCTCGGCGCGTGCGGAGTCCCCACCCGTGAGCGAAAGCGCAAAGCGCCAGAGCGCCTGGCCGTGCTGCGAGTGGAGATCCCGAAGCGCCTGCGCCTGTCGGTCGCCTCTCGGCCACTCCGCACTGATCGCCACGTCATCAAGTGTGCCCCGCTGCCCCAGTGACGATGCTGGATCAGTAGCCCCCGCCGGATCCCGACGAACTCGACGACGAGGACGCGCTCGACTGGCCGCTGGTGATGGCGTTGCCCGAAGGTGTCATGAGCCACCATTTTGCGCCGAACCCGTTGCTGCCTTCGCCCATGGTCTGACCGGCGCCGCTGTCCTTGACGAAGTAGTAGAGCGGGTGACCGTCGTAGACGACCTGCTTGCTCCCGTCGGCACGGGTCAGCGTGCCCAGGAACCCGAGAATCACTCCACCCTCAGCCTGCGGGGCACCTTGGGTGGTGACGGGCGTCCATACCTTGGCGCACGCTCCGGTGCAGTTCGACTTGTCGGATGTGTCGCCCTCCCACATGTACACGGCGCGGCCCGACGCGTTGGCCAGGTACTTGCCCATCGATCCCTTCGCCACCGAAATGACCTGCCCGGTGCCCGTGGGTGTCGATCCTCCGCCGGCGGTTCCCGACCCCGAGGTACCGGAACTGCACGCAGCCAACCCGAGGGCCACCACAAGGTAGGGAACCGTCCTGGCTGCTCTGCGCCACGAGCCCGATCGTCGTGTGGGTGAGACGTTCATCATTCATCCCCTTTCACTCGGCGCGGGCCCACGTGGCCCGACACCCATGACACGAGGCGCAGCACTGGCCGGTTCAGCGAATTGCGTGCATGAATCGACATGTTGGACGGCGCGTCGGGCCACAATGGGTGCAGGCCGACAGGTAGACGCGCCACAATGGGCGCAGGTCAACATGCGGAGGCGCCACAATGGGCGCAGGTCAATGGGGGAGAGACGATGCGGCAGGCACGACGCGGGCTCATCTGGGCGGTTGTCACGATCGCCTGCGCGGGGCTGCTCATCGATGCGTACACCCATCTCGATCTGGCCCGCAGTTATTCCCTGGTGCGTTCGAGTGTGGTCAATCAGCCCGATCTCTTCCGGATCGAGGGCGTGGCGGCGATCTTGGTGGGCTTCGCGCTGGTGATCCGTCCCAGTCGACTGACCGCACTTCTCACGGTGGTCGTAGGGCTTGCCGGAGCTGCGGCGGTTCTCATGTACACGTATGTGAATCCCGGACCCATAGGGCCGATACCCGACATGTATGAGCCGGGCTGGTTCCGGGAGAAGGTGCTCGGCTTCGTGGGTCAACTTCTCGCAGTCGTGGCGGGTATCGCGTTGTTGTTCATCCGAACAGACATGAGCCTGTCCATCCGCCTCGACAAGCGCTGATCCCCACCGACTGGCCGGGAGTGGCGTGTGGCCCGCGTCCCTGTTCGTCAGGTTGTCACCCGTTCTCGCCTCGGGCGATGAGGGGAATTGCCTCCGGTGGGGGCGCGCTCGTGCCGACGCGTGAACGGGGCAGCCCGGTAACCACGAGTATCAGCATGAGAATTGGCGCGCCGTTGTCAATGGCCCACTCGGGCAGGAGCCACAGGTTTGTGACGACCAACAGCACAGGCAGTCCGATGAGAGGCCGGTGGAGGGCGATCAGGGCGAGCGCGACCAGGAGGAGCAACAAGTGGTGCGGCCACGTGGCAACGTTGATCAGCGTCGCGGTGATCCCCATGACCACGACCGCTTCGACGGGTTGGTCGGCGTTGAAGTGCCGGCGCGCTCGCCACAGTGCCGTGGCGAGAACGAGGGCTGACAGCATGGCCCAGCAGAAGGTCAACAACGCTCCGGTGAGACCCAGCCTGGACAGTGCTGCATACATGGACCAGTTGTTCGCCCGGGAGAGGTTGCCCAGTGATCCGTGGATGACGCTGGGGTGCAGCCAGTACCTCAGACTGTCGGACCATCGGAGAACGCCTCCGACAGCCGTCGCCACGGTGAACACGGCCGCCGCATTGACGGCGGGACGCCACTGCCGGGTCACCAGGTAGTAGGGCAGCAGGATCATCGGCTCGAGCTTGATCGCCCCCGCGAGGCCGGTAAGCACGCCCTGCCATCTCGGTGGAAGGACGATCACGTCGAGTAGTACCAGCGCCCACAGCATGAATGAGACCTGGCCGAGACCCATGTTGTTCACGGTCGGGTAGGCGAGGGCGATGAGAGTGGTGATCAGCGGGGTCCTTACCCAACCGATCGTGGGACCTCCCGCGGCTGCCTTCTCGGAGTAGATCCGGTCGATCAGGGCGAAGATGACGCTGACCACCAGCAAGGTGGTCGCAAGTGCGAGTCCAACCTTGGCGACGATGTGGGGAAGCAGCGCCAGCGGAAGCATCAGCAGCGATGCGAATGGCGGATAGATGAAGCCAACGTCAGCCTGGGAAGAGGCGTTGTGAATAGCGAAGTCGTAGACGCTCTCACCGCGGAGCATTCCCGTCAGCGAGTTGCGGAAAATCTCGAAGTCGTAGTTCTGTCCGCGGCTCAGCTGCATCATCAGCAGGCCCAGCGGCGTCAACCCGATGGCGAGCACCACGCGCCGCAAACTCGTGCTCCGCGCGGGCGAGGTGGTGTCGGTGTGGTCGATCATGCGGTGGAATCCTGCCGAGTGCGTCGTGGAGTGCCCTGCGGGCCGATTGAGGGCGAATTGTTGGCGCCTTAGCTTCCCACAGCATTCTGCAATGGGAACGTGGTCGCCGCGCCCGGCGCGCCCCGGGGGATCAGCGGGTAGCTGAACGTCTCATGACTAGGCCATCGTGACACGAAGCCCGTGATCGGGGCGGGGGCACGTGGATACCGGGCGAGTAGGCAGAACTTCACCCGCCGTCGCACGGCGCCATCAAGGGCGCATCGCCTGGGACTGCGGATGCGGCGGACTTCTCTCCAGAGGGCGACCTCCCGACGCGAGCGGGTCGCGTCCGCGTCAGGGCCGGCATTCAGGTAAATGGCCCGCGTTCTGGCGGATGTGTCGCACGCGTCGCGCACGGGCCGGTGTTTGAGAACCGCAGGTTGGCCCGTTCAGCGGGCGGCGGCGCCGGCGTCCGCGCGCAGGGCGCGGTATGACCGGACGCCGGGGGGCTACCCCTGGATCTGGAACTGATAGGTGTGGCCGATGCCGTCTCGCACCTCCGCTGTCCCAGAGGTCGTCGCGGGTGGGATGTGCAGGGTGGTGGAGAAGCCCATGTCTTGACCGCCCGGTGTGAACACCCCCAGCGGCTCCGCCTCCCCGTTGGGGAGCACAAGGGTCAGATGCACCGGAGCGAGGGCCACCAAAGGATCGTGCCCCCCGGTGTCGTTGCAGGTGCTGGTGTACCAGTGCCCGTGGATGCTCAGCGCCGCCCCTGGGCTGACCGTCGGTGCTCGGCCGCCGTAGTTGCTACTCGGCGGCTGGTTGTCGAGGTAGGGGCCGACGCAGGAGGCAGCACTGGACTGGGGGCCGCCGCAGGCCGAGAAGAGCAGCGAGAGAACCGCGAGTGCAGCCGGCCCCAGGAGAGGTCGCGAAGGGCGCATGTCACATTGAAGCAGGTGAGCCGCTCTCGGATTCGCTGTCGCTCGGCTCTCATCGTCAGGTACTCGGGACAAGGACGCCCTGACAGCGGCAGGACAGGCTGTCCTACTGAAGTCGGGCAGGTGCTCGTTTCGCTCGGCCGGTTCGAACGCGGGCGACCGCCGGTCGAGATCGGTCTCGACACGTTAGCCCAGGTGAGGCGTTGGGCCTCGCTCAGGTGCACCACCTGGAGCGAGCACGGGTCACCCCGGACCTTGTGAGGGGCGGGTTTGTTTGACTGGAGAACATAGTGCTGGATTTTGCTTGACGCCCGAACAAACCCCGAGTAGCGTGCCAGCGTGGCCCATCGGAATCGGGCCCGGCGCAGGGAGCGCGTGGTGCCTGGGACCACCTCATTGAGGAGGTAATCGTGCATTATCAGCCAGGAGCGCAAGAAGATCGATCGGTCTCGGGTAGGTTGCAGATCTCTCGCCGCCTTTTCCTCAGCGCAGGCGCGATTGCTGCTGCCGGGGCGACACTGGGAATGGCGGAGCCGGCATTCGCTGAGACTGTCGGTTCGGGGAAGCCGACCGCGGTGGCTCCCTTCGGCCCGGTGGTTGTGGCGACAGGGGGGTTCTCCTACGCCCGGGCCGCGCGGTTGAGCACCGTCGCCGCAGTCGGGAAGTCGAGGACCTTGCTCGCGACCTTCCCATCCTTCCAAGGGTTCCCGCTCTACCGGAGCGATGACGACGGTCACACCTGGCAGAAGCAGAGCAGCCTGTCCGTCGGAGGGTTCGCGCTTCAGCCTCACCTCTACGAGTTGCCTCGCGCCTTCGCGGGCTTCCCCAAGGGGACTGTGCTCTTCGCCTGCAACTTGTTCGGCAGTACCAGCACCAAGATCCAGCTGTACGCCAGCACCGACGGCGGGCTCAACTGGCAGTTCCTGAGCACTGTCGCCCAGGGTGGACGTGCGGACACGACGAACGGGGCGACTCCGGTCTGGGAGCCGTTCCTGCTGCTTCACGAGGACAAGCTGATCTGCTATTACTCCGACCAGCGAGACCCGAACTTCGGCCAGAAGCTGGCGCACCAGACAAGCACCGATCTGCACACGTGGGGCCCGGTCGTCGACGACGCGACCGGGACGAGCTACGCCGAGCGACCCGGAATGACCACGGTTGCGCGGTTGCGGGGCGATCTGTGGATCATGACCTATGAATTCGGCGCTCCCGTCGACCCCGAGAACCCCGATCAGGCCAACTACACCTATCACGTGCATTACCGCATCGCGCGGGATCCCGAGTCGTTCCGATTCTCACCCGACACGCCTCTGCTCGACCAGAACGGGTACGCCCCGAATGGGGCCCCGGTGGTTTCGTGGTCGGAGTGGGGAGGTCCGAACGGAACGATCATCGTCACCGACAACGACGATCAAGACTTCTTCATCAACCGGGATCTGGGCGACCCGGGGAAGTGGACTCGACTGTCGTCCCCGATGCCGGCCGGCTACAGCAGGTTCACGATTCCACTCGAGGGCCCGGGCAACCCGCAGGATCGTGGGCTCGTCTTCGTCATCACCGGCCCGCAGTACGGGAAATCCGCTCCCATCGAGGCGGGCATCGTCTCAGTGAAGGGTTGACGGTGCGTCCCTGGGCGCCGGACCGCAGCCGGCACACTCCGGCGCCCAGGCCTTGCAGCAGTGGGCCTGTGGCGGCTCTGAGAGGTCATCACTGGTGTGCTGGCAGTGGTCGTGCACGGGCCAGGACGATGAGCGGTGGTGGCTGTCGACTGAGGGTTAGTGACTGGTGCCTGTCGGGTCGGCGGCAGTTGCCCGTGCCATCGATGAGGCGGGACTTGCTGTGGCGCGATGGATTCTGTTGGTCAGAGGTGCTTACCGGGGCGGGTGGGATCGCCCGCGAGCCCAGACTCGGTCCTCGGGTCTCCGGGCTGAAAGCTGATGGGCGGTGCGCTCGAACCACTCCTCGTCCCTGTTCAGCAGGGGAGTCGCTATCGCTTGCAGCACGTGGGCCCAGAACATCAGGTGGGGGAGCCGGTCGCTTTGGTTGCGAAGTGGAGGTAGGGCAGCAAGGCCTCGCAGGAGTTCGGGTGCCAGCAGCTCGGCGACCTCTCTCAGACCGAGCATGACTTGAGGCATTCGCGGAATGAGCCATCGCTCCGGAAGCCGTCCCTGGTCCAGGCGCACCACGGCTGCCTCGACCCTTTGGGCGGCGGCATCGCCCTTCAGATGCAGGCCCGCGAAGTCGTTCGGCAGAAGCGTCCACTCCCCGAGGCGGTACTCGCTGCCGGCGATGACCCGGAACCCGCGCGCGAAGAGGAAACCGAAGGGACCTCCGAGTTGGGCGGGCCACCGATCCTGTTCCGAGAGCGGGGGCACCTCGTCGGGCGATTTTGCTCGGGTGCTGAAGCGGCTGGAGCCTGGTCAATCATAGGGTGAGCGCCCCTGCGAAGCGTGCTCCGCAGGGGATGCTGATGGCGCTACATGTTGTGCCGCGGCGTGGCCGGCTCGCCGACGTGAACGTCTCGACCCGGCTCGAAGCTTAAGGGTGCCCATGTTGCGCGGACGTATCGAACCCGCTCGCAACAGGCACGTCACACCCTGTCGGTAGAGGTTTGCAGGGGTGGGCGATACTGGGTTCGAACCAGTCCCACGGGGTTTTGGGGTGATACTGTGTGTCGCCTCATCAATGCCAACATTGACTAGTGAAGATACCAAACAGTATCGCCTGTTGACAGTGTCCAGAAGTGTCCAGAAATGCCCTTTTCGGGCCTGCTATGTTGCACGTATGTTGCACGACACGATCCAGCGCGGCCCGCGCAAAGGCGCGACGCGGCGGGGGTTCGGACGCCTGCGGAAGCTGCCCTCGGGACGTTGGCAGGCCGGCTACACCGGCCCCGACGGCGTGGTGTACACCGCGGCGACGACCTTCGACTACGAGGACGCCGCCCGTGGCTGGTTGAGCCGGGAGCGCCGGCTGATCGAGGCCGACGAGTGGACCTCGCCTGAGAGCCGGCGGCGGACCGTCACAGCTCGGGGCCGGACGTTGGCCGCCTACGCCGATCTGTGGCTCGAGCAACGCACCCTGAAGCCTAGGACGCGAGCGCACTACCGGTCGTTGCTGGATCACCAGATCCTGCCCGTCCTCGGGTCGGTGACCCTCAAGGGCCTCACACCCGAAGCGGTCCGCGCATGGCACGCGGGGATGGGGAAGGCCACGCCGACGCTCCGGGCGCATGCCTACGGGCTGCTGAGGACGATTCTCGGCAGCGCGGTGGAGGACGAGTTGATCCGGGTCAACCCGTGCCATATCCGCGGTGCCGGGAACGCGAAGCGGGTCCACCAGATCAAGCCCGCCTCGGTCGAGGAGCTCTCGTTGATCGTGGACAACATGGCGCCCCGGTATCGGCTGATGGTGCTTTTTGCGTCGTGGTGCGGGCTGAGATTCGGCGAACTGGCGGAGTTGCGCCGCAGCGACATCGACGTGACGAATCGGCGGGTCAAGATCCGGCGGGGAGTGGTGCGCGCCGCGGGGGAGACGATCGTGGGAAGCCCGAAGTCTGCGGCCGGCGTCCGGGACGTCGCGATCCCGCCCCATCTGATGCCGATGGTCCGAGAGCATCTGGCCGAGTACGCCGCGCCCGGGCGCAACGGTCTGCTGTTTCCGGCGGCGTCCGGGGGGAACCTCGCGCCCTCAAGCCTCTATAAGGTGTTCTACCCGGCACGAGAGGCCGCTGGACGTCCCGATCTCCGCTGGCACGACCTCAGACACACGGGGGCCGTCCTCGCGGCCCAGACGGGCGCCACGCTGGCCGAGCTGATGGCCCGGTTGGGGCACTCGACGCCCGGCGCCGCGATGCGCTACCAGCACGCTGCCCAGGATCGAGACGCAGAGATCGCGCGGCGACTGTCAGAAATGATCGGGGACCACCACGCATATTGAGGGCGAGTTCTCGAGCCTGTCCACGCGCGGCCTCCTGGTTATTAGGAGCCGATCGGATAGACGGATCAGTTCGCGGATGCGCTCACAGCGGACACGGGCTGGCATGCTTGTCGAGTGATTGCGGATCCGTCTGGGCAGATGCTGATCTCGAATCTCGGCTGGGTGGATCACGCATCGCTGTGGATCCTGGAAACGCAGAGACGGCAGTCACGGACCCTGTCCCTTGGTGACGCTTCGCATTTGCGACTTCACGGCGGTTCCTGCGATCGGTTCGTGGTTGAGCAGCACTTCAGTGACTCACGGAGAATCGTCATCTCGGTTCAGAGTTACGAGCGGCCGCAGGTGCCGCTGGTCAGGGTTGAGGTTCAGGGGTGGGTGGCGAAGGTCGATGGTGACCTCGCAGCGTTCGATGGTTTGCCCTCCTCATTCGTCGGCTACCTTGGTTCGGATGCGGCTGCAACCCCGGGATACTTCCTCACTGTGGTCACTGGTCAGGGCGTGGAAGTTCAGCGGGTCGACTGGTTCGACCAGCGATTCGACCAGCTATACCAGTCGGTGATGTCGGTGTTTGAGCGTCCGGGGCCGGAGTACCTGTTCTCCGTGCAGCGTTCGTCGAACCTGGTTCTGTGTAGCCCCGATCTGGTCGAGGTGCGTCAGGTGCCGTTGGCGGATCGGGGTGGCAACCCACGGGTGGTCCGAAGCCCTGTGACCGGGGACCTTTGGGCGAGTGACTACGACACCGTGGTACGTCTGGATGCCGCGTCCCTGGAGGTCAGGTCTTCCGCGCTCCTGCAGTCTGAGGTGAC
The DNA here is from genome assembly GCA_963798885.1 of uncultured Actinomycetota bacterium. Lineage (GTDB taxonomy): Bacteria > Actinomycetota > Actinomycetes > Propionibacteriales > Propionibacteriaceae > JAJYQH01. The sequence continues at coordinate 126,515 of CAWCUX010000003.1, forward strand.
AGGGGCACGGATGTTCGTCGGCGATCCGTGGCCGGTTCCCTCGCAGGGCAGCGTCCTGGTGGCGCGGCCGGGTCAGGGTGACGTCGTGCTGGTGGGGCCGGACGGCACCGGGATCCAAGATCGCTGGGCCACTGGTAGGCAACCTCTCACCGCAGCCATGGTGGGCGGCCAGGTCGTTGCCCGTGACTGGAAGAGCGGAGACCTGCTCTTCGGCGAGGGATAGTGTGACGCGCACTGGCTCTCTTGGTGGCTCATGGCGTTGGGAATGAAGATTGGGTTGTGCCGAGGGAATGGGTTCTGGGGGATCCGACGGCCACGTTCGAGGCGTCAGTGGACCAGGTGAGGAGCATTTCAATGACTGGGACTGCTAGTGGCTCGTTTTCCGAAGATGACTTTGTTCAGGGCATTCATGACAACGTGTTTCGGGCGGCGGTCGACGACGCTGTGTCGATCATGTCGCGCCCGCCCGGCCGGGCTCCGCGGCCGGAACGGTTGGAGTTGAGCCGTTGGTGGGGCGGTCTCGGTGAGGGCGACCGGGACATGGTTCGTCGTGCCCTCACGTTGGCGGCTGATCTGGCGGTGTTCGGCTTCCTCTGCGTGCTCGACAACGTTCGGACGATTGCCGACTCGCCGGAGCTGTTTCTGCGTCTCCACGCCGAGGTGGACGGAGCCGACTATCTCATTCCTGCCGATGAGGCGACGGAACTTCACGACCTTTTCGGCGCGCTGGTCAGCGAAGACGCGCAGGAGTGATCCGCCGTCAGGTCGCGGTACTGCTGGTTGTGCTTCCTCGGGCCAAGTGATGGGACCGGCCTGCGGCCTGTTTGATGAGTTCCTGAACGTGCAGCGGTTCCAGAACGGCCGCAGCACGCGATGCGAACGACGCACGATCTTGTGCATTCACTGTGATACCTTTCCCAGATTGACAAGTCCATGGATAGGGAGCCTGCGAGAGATCCTGGGGGCGACACGCCTGGTCCTGGCGAAGTGGTCAAGAAGTTCGTGTCGGAAAGAGTGGAGGATCGCGCGGACAACGGGTGTCATGGCCTCGATGAATCTCCATTTCGCCTACATGGTGAGTTGATCAGGAATCCCGCCTCACGAGATGAGGTGAGAGAGGCGATTATGCAGTGAAGTTTCCACCACGGACGCGAGGACTATTGGGCAGCTGGCGTGCTCACGGTTCTAGTTGCTCTTGCCGACCACAATGTCGCCGTAACCGTCGACGGCGACGCAGAACGTGTCACTCGGGCAGGACAACGACGTCAGACCCCCGTTGTAGATGGAGGTGTTGATGGTGGTGGGTATGGTCCACGTGGCGCCGTTGAGCGTGGTCACGTCCCCGTAGCGGACACCGGCAACGCAGAACGTGGGACTCGCGCACGACACCGCGTCCATTCCTCCCACGTTTGGGTCGATGGGTGTGGGTGTGGTCCAGGTGGTGCCGTTGAACGTGATCTCATCCCCGTTCCAGTCGACGGCGGCGCAGAACGTGGTCGTCGGACACGACAGCGACATCAAGGACCCGGTGTTGACGTTCGGGTCGATGAAGGTGGGGGTGCTCCAGGTGGTGCCGTCGAAGGTGCTCACGGCCCCGTTCCACTCGGTGGCGGCGCAGAACGTGCTGGTCGGACACGACACGGAAGACAACCCTGTGCCGTGGGGGTTGATGGTGGTGAAGGCGGTCCAGGTGCTGCCGTTGAACGTGGTCACACGCTCGTCATAGGTGGTGGCCGCGCAGAACGTGGTCGTCGGGCAGGATACGGACGTGAACCCTATGCGGTTGGGGTCGATGAAGGTGGGGGTGGTCCAGGTGCTCCCGTTGAACGTGGTGACGGCCCCGTAGTTGTCGACGGCGGCGCAGAACGTGGCGGTCGCGCACGACACCGCGCTCAGCCCATCCCAGTTGGTGTCGATGGTGGTGGGCGTGGACCAGGCGGTGCCGTTGAACGTGGTCACGGCCCCGTGCTTGTCGACGGCGGCGCAGAACGTGGCGGTCGCGCACGACACCGACACGAGGCCGCCAGAGTCGGGGTCGATGGAGGTGGGCGTGGTCCAGGCGTTGCCGTTGAACGTTGTCACGGCACCGTTCATCTCGACGGCGGCGCAAAACGACTGAGTGGGGCACGATACCGAAGTCAGCCCGGCGACGGTGGTGGTCCCGATGGTGGTGGGCGTGGTCCAGGTGGTGCCGTTGAACGTGGTCACGGCCGCGTCGCTGTCGACGGCGGCGCAGAACGTGGCACTCGCGCACGACACTGACAACAGCTCGTTGCGGGTCGATGGCGGTGGGCGTGGCCCAGGCGGTGCCGTTGAACGTGGTCACGGCCCCGTACTCGCCGACGGCGGCGCAGAACGTGGCGGTCGCGCACGACACCGACAACAGCCGGTTGGGGTCGATGGCGGTGGGCGTGGCCCAGGTGCTCCCGTCGAACGTGCTCACCCCCCCGGTGAGGTCGACGGCGGCGCAGAACGTGGGAGTCGCGCACGACACCGACACCAGCCTGTTGGGCTCGATGGTGGTGGGCGTGGTCCACGTGGTGCCGTTGAACGTGGTGACGGATCCGGATTGGTCGACGGCGGCGCAGAACGTGGCGGTCGGGCACGACACCGACACCAGCTCGTTGGGCTCGATGGTGGTGGGCGTGGTCCACGTGGCACCGTTGAACGTGGTCACGGCCCCGTTCCCGTCGACGGCGGCGCAAAACGACTGGGTGGGGCAGGACACCGACCACAGCCCGTCGCCGTTGGGATCGATGGTGGTGGGGTTGGTCCACGTGGCACCGTTGAACGTGCTCACCCCCCCGTCGCCGTCAACGGCGGCGCAGAACGTCGGAGTGGGGCAGGACACGGAGGTTGGTTGCCCCGCGGGACGGGTCGACCAGGGTGGGCGTGCCCCAGACGAGCGGGCCCGGCGTGGTTATGGTGTCGGCGAGGTAGTAGCCGGCGACATCGCCGATCAGCTGGACGGTGGAGGTTGCGGTGAGGGCGAGTCTGCCGGTGCTGCCCAACTTGACGGTGGCGAGGTTGGCTCTGGTGTCGCCGGCGGGGTAGTTGAGGTTGGAGGCGGTGGGTTTGGTGGTGCCGTCGGGGTAGACGGTGACGTAGCCGCCGGCGGTGGCACCGGTTTCGGTGACGTTCATGACCACCGCGGACACGTTGCTGCTGGGAACCCCGCCGCGTCCGGCGACTTGCACGTGGATGGTGGACCACCCCGCCACCGGTCCGGTGGCACCGTTGCTGGACCGGGTGTCGAGGACCCGTGACGGGTCGAGGGACACGAACGCCCCGGCGGTGGTGGGGGTGCCGCCGAGGTAGTAGCCGGCCACGTCACCGATCAACTGCACCGTGGAGGTGGCGGTGAACGCCAGCCTCCCGTTCGACCCGAGTTTGACGGTGACCAGGTTCGCCCGGGTGTCGCCGGCCGGGTAGTTGAGGTTCGACGCCGTCGGCCTCGTGGTGCCGTCGGGGTAGACGGTGACGTAGCCGCCGGCGGTGGCACCGGTTTCGGTGACGTTGATCACGACGGCGGACACGCCGGCGAGGGGGACGCCGGCGTGTCCGGCGATTTGGACGTGGATGGTGGACCACCCGTCACCGGTCCGGTGGCGCCGTTGCCGGTGCGGGTGTCGAGGATGCGGGAGGGATCGAGGGACACGAACGTGCCGGCCTGGGTGGGGGTGCCGGACAGGTAGTAGCCGGCCACGTCACCGATCAACTGCACCGTCGAGGTGGCGGTGAGGGCGAGCTTCCCGTTCGGCCCCGAGTTTGACGGTGACCAGGTTGGCCCGGGTGTCACCGGCGGGGTAGTTGAGGTTGGAGGCGGTGGGCTCGGTGGTGCCGTCGGGGTAGACGGTGACGTACCCGCCGGCGGTGGCACCGGTTTCGGTGACGTTGATCACGACCGCCGACACCCCGGTCGACGGAACCCCGCCTCGTCCGGCGATCTGCACATGGATGGTGGACCACGCAGTGACGGGTCCGGGGGCGCCGTTACCGGTGCGGGTGTCCAACACGCGCGAGGGGTCCAGGGACACGAACGTGCCCGCAGCGGTCGGTGCCGCAGACGCCGTCGCCGGCTGCCACGCCGCCAGTCCGGCCACAATCAACACCAACACCATGACCCGTGCACACACGGAAACAAGGCCGCGACCAGTCAGCATCGTGATCCCCCGACCCGAAGGACGCTCACCACTGGGCGTCGACTGGGCACATCAAACCACACGCCGAACACGGACACCACAACACTGCTCCCGGACGTGAATCTCCCGGGGAGGGTGGACGTGGGCGCAGCAGCTACGCCCTCGACGGGGATCGGTATTCGGTCGCGCCGGGCACGACATCGGTCGCTGCCACCGGCAAAGACTGCAACGTCTGCGCTGTCAGTGGCGGTGGGTGCGCGGACCGCTCATCGACTGACGTCGGGTCGAATTCCCTGGGGCAGGATCGGTCGATGCGAGCTGCGTTCACGGCCTCGGACTTGTCCCCGATCCCTCGCCGCTTCCCCGCGACCCGCCGGGTCCTCCCTGCTCGCCCGGATGATCGTCGGCCCGCCGATTCGCCGGGCGAGGAGTGCGGTGACGTCAGGGTCTGCTCGCCGGAGTGGTTGGCCGGCGCATGGCGCCAAGCAGGGGGCCTCTGTGACGCACGCCACCAGCTGGTCGTGAACGCGACGAGTTCGACGTCCGTGGGCTCCGCGCGTGGCTTGCGGCCGGGTGCGAGCGTCTGCGGGCCGACGCCTGGTCGGAGATCGGTCAACACCTCGCCAGACCCGGCCACGGGGGGTTCGAGGACTATCGGTCCTGACTCCCGATCGTCTGGGACGTCCGCGTGCCAGACACGGCCGGGCGTGCGCCGGATCGTGTTGTCAGGTTTGCTGCCGGGGAAATGTCGAACCTCGCGTATGCCTTTTTCCTGCCGGTCTACGCGTAGGCCCCTGCTTGAACGGGTGGTGTGCGCCCCACTGGTGGGTGCTCGACGACCCAGACTCTTCGCGGACGAGGATGATCGAAGTTACGGATGCGTCCTGGCCCCGGGCCAAGTGGAGGGCAGACTGTCCACGTGGCGGATGTGTTCAGCGGGAAGTTGTCCGGTGTGGCGCGACTACACCGAGACCCCGTGGGCGCGGATTCGGTACGGGGCCGTTCCCTTCGATGTGTTCCCTGACATGACTCCAACCTTCCCAAGGTTTGAAGTCTCCGGACACTCCGGGATGCTTCCGTAGCGTTTCTGCCGGATGCGGGAAGCCTGCATCCGGGGCCGTCGGGTGGTTCGGTGGGCTGGTGGCGGGTGATCTCGGAGCGTTGTTTGTGGCGAAGGGCCCGTTCCTTCTCAGGGTTGATCTTCGTGGGGTCGAACCCAGCCGAGGAATGGTCCTGTGGTGGGGGGATTTCCTTGGGTGGCTTCGTGCAGGCCGGTGAGCAGTGCGGAGGCCCGCGCGCTGGCCGCGGGAGAGAGTCCTGCCGTTGCCCTGGTTGGTCTCGATGAATCGGGCGGTGGTTTCTGGGGTAGCGAGGCTGAGGTAGAAAACGGTCTGTCGCCACGCGAGGGCTGCGTTCTTTCGGTGCCGCAGTCGATGGCCGTTCGCTTCTTTGCGCAGGTGGGCCGTGGTTGCGTGCCAGGCGGCTTGGGCCTGTGTCAGGGGGTCGAGGTTCACTCCTCGGTTGACGAGGACGGCAAGGTTCTGGCTGGTGAGGATTTGGGCTTGCTCGATGACCCTGCCGTTCAGCGCGGGGAATCGGCTCGCGTGTTGCTTGTCCAGGCCGGCGCGGGCGTAGACGAGTGCATCGAATTCGGGAACTGTGGATCGTGCGAGCCTGCCTGGCCTGTCTGGCTCGGTTACTACCGGCATCGTAGAGATCTGCCGCGTAGTCGATGTTGTAGTAGTGCTCGTAGAGCGTGCCGCCAAGGAGGGTTGCGGCTTCCTGGGCGGCACGCTGGAAGACGGGGCTGAACGAACCCATGAAGATGTCGGCCGCGAGTTCGTAGGTGAGGGGCACGTCCTCGTCAGCCAGGTGGTAGAGCCGACGCAGTTCGCGCAGGAGCGAGTTGGGCAGCATGGTTCCCGCGAAGTGCCGCAGTGCGAGGGTGGCCAGGTCTGATGCTTGAGCGTGTGCCCGACTCGTTCGATGGTCCCCGCTGCAGGTTTGCTCGAGGGCGTCGAACCAGGGGATCGAGTCGACTGTGACCTGTGTTTGGTGGTTCAGCAGGAGCAGGCTTCGGCGGTTTGCGAATGCCAGGTAGAGCCGTTTGGCCAGGGTTCCCGCGACGGTGTCGGGGTAGCGGGCTGCGACCGTCTCGGCGGTGATCTGTGGTGCCAGGGTTGCCAACGTCTCGGCGGATCGCACGATCCCGCCCCGCAGGAGGTCGGGGAGCGGGGCCTGGGTGGCCTGTCTCAGCACTCGTGCCACCGAGGGAAGGCGTGCGCCGGGGTAGCCAGAAACTAGGGATTGGGGCTGTTCGACGGCGCCGGTCAGGCCCGTCGACTGGATGGCTGCTGCGACCTCGCGGGCGAGGACAGCATGGGATGGTTGGGCTGCCCGCTGCGCTTGGCTGTCGCGCAGGGCAAGGAGGCGGGGGGAGCCTGGTTCTCCTCGGGCGGCGACCACGCAGTTGATCGCGTGGTGGACGCGGCCCAGCGATGGGTTGTTCGAAGGGTTCGCGAGTTGCTGCCGCAGTCCGGCGAGGAGGATCTGCAGATTCCCCTTGGGGTCGGCGTGCTTACTCGTGAGGTGGTGTGCGGCGGCGAGATGCGCGTATTCGTCCAGCAGTCCCCGTGCTCCGGCATCCCACCCAGGGGGGAACACGGCGCCGATGCCGCCCGACTCGCTGCGAGTGTGCCACCAGTGGTCGACTACGCGATCGGTGAACGGGGCCCACACGGTGAGCGCTTCACGTTCTGCTTCCACCTGCCGTTGCGGGCGCTTGTGCGCCAGGCGGTGGGCGATCTCCGGCAGGGTGGCGAGGTGAACCCCGGGGGCCTCGGATTCCGTGGCATCCAGCGGCCAGAATCTGATCCGGTCGGCCCACGGTGCGAGTTCGCGCACCAGGCTGGTCGCGGCGTCTGGTTGCCCACAGCGGAGCAGGTGTGCCACGACCAGCAACGCCCCATGTTCGGGCAGGAGGATGCGATACAGCCCGGTGTCGAGCCAGTCGTTCAAGCTGATGCCGCCCGTCATCGGTGAGGAACCAGGAGAAGATCCGTGCGCGGTCGGCGGCTATCCCGACGCGTCGGGCGAGAGCGATCTCGTCCTGTTGAAGGGGTCCGCCGGCGGCTGCGGCGCCGGTCGCGAAGCCACCTCTGATGATCACCGGGGTCAGCCAGATCGGGAAATCCTTCACCGGGGTTCGCGAGCCCACGCGCACCCGGCCGGTGGCCATTCCGGTCAGCACCTGCACCCACGAGTCGGCTCGGTGTTGCGCTCGCTCCGCTCACGTCAGCGTCATTGCTGGAGGCCGACGTCGCCAAGGCACGAAGAAGCTGATTCAGTGCGTACCCGAACACGACGCGTTCCCCTCCTGACTCGTCGCCGACACGGCAGGTGCTGCCCCTGCTCCCTCCGGGTCCAAGCCCAGCGCTCTGACTGTTGAGCTACGTGCCGATGCGTCGACAATAGCCACACCCTCCGGCAACCAGCCCGCCGCACCGCTGAATCTGTCGGTGTCGTTTTGAGAAGGGGTGGGGCTTAGTGCTCGCTCGGCCGGACCCCGGCCGAGCCAGTTCGTCCGGCCGACCCGTTGGCCGCGGCGTGCGTCCAGCGCGGCAGGCGGCGGCGGCGAACCATGACACCTCCCCGCCGTCTCGTCGATGAGCGCCGGCGCCACCCTCGCCCGGAACCGGACCAGGGGACCGCCCGTAGACGTCCGATCTCCTACCCGCACCCGATCGGCGCTCAGAGTTCGACGCCGAACCATCCCGGGAGTCCCAGAGTGTCGGCATTGTCCCTACAGACTGCCCGGTCGAAGCGAAGTGCCACACAGACCCGTGAATCACCTTGTCGGCGGGCAGGGGACATTGCCGTCGGGCCGAGTGCGGGGTCGACGGTCGGAATGTCCGGGGTTTTGTCCGGGGGTGGTGTCAGCTGGCGGCGTCGAGGATCACGGTGTGTCCGAGTCGTTCGAGTTGGGCGACCAGCCGGCGGGTGTGCAGTTCCTCGTTCCGCCGCAGGTACCAGTTCGCGCCGAGGTCCCGGTAGGGCTCGTCGCGGGTGAGCATGTGGTAGGCGATCACGATCATCGAGTGCGCGACCGCGACCTGGGCTCGGCCCATGCCGCGGCGGCGGAGGAGGCGGGCGTGTTGTTCGGCGAGGTAGTTCTTGCCGTGCATCCGGCCCACGGATCCGGCGGCTTCGACCAGCATCGACGACAGCCATTTGTCGCCGTGCCGGCTGCCTGCTGATCGGGATCGTCCGGCTGACTCGTAGACCGCTGGGGCGAGTCCGGCCCAGGCGGCCAGATGGGCGGCGGAGTGGAACCGGGTCATGTCGGCGCCGGTTTCGGCGATGAACACCTGGGCGACCTTCGGGCCGAACCCGGGGATCGTCTGCAACAACTCGATCTGGTGGGCCCAGGGCTGGCAGGCCGTTTCGATGACCTGGTCCAGTTCGGCCAGCGCGGCTTGGATCTGGTCGATGCGGTTGAGGATGGATCGGGCGAGCAGGGCGTGGCCGGCGTCGAAGTGCCCCTCGAGGGCTTGTTCGAGGTCGGGGATCTTGCTGCGCATCCTGCCCTTCGCCATCTCGGCCAGGACCTTCGGGTCTTGTTCGCCGTCGATCATGGCGGCGAGCATCGCCCGGGCCGACACGGTGGTCAGCTTGGACGCGACGGATGAGAGTTTGATCGAGGCGTCTTCGAGCATCAGCTCGAGCCGGACCATCTCCCGGGTCCGGTCGCCCTGGAGTTGGACCCGGTAGCGGGTCAGCATCCGCAACCGGCGGATCTCCGGCGGCGGGCACGAACGAGGGTGTCAACAACCCGTGCTCCAGCAGTTGGGCGATCCACTCCGCGTCGCGGACGTCGGTCTTGCGGCCGGGCACGGCTTTCATGTGGGCCGCGTTCAGCAGCCAGGTCTCCATCACCTCCTCGAGACAGTAGAACGGCGGCTTCCAATAGGTCGAGGTCGACTCCATCGCCGCGATCTGCACCCCACACTCCAGCAGCCAGTCCCGCATCACCTGCAGCGACCCGGTGGTCGTTTTGAACGTCCTGGTCTCCGAATGCCGGCCCCGTCGGCCGGGGGTCCGCACGCACACGGTCACCGTGGCTTTGCCGACGTCCAGACCGGCGACCCGGTCGTACATGATCTCCATTCCGAACCACTCCCTTCCCGCGCGCGGCGGATCAGGGGTGCCGCCCCGGGGGTCCTCTGCCAGGGACACAGACCCACGTGCTCAAGACTCGGCAACAATCCAGAAGGCTCCCGAAGACCCCAGCGTCCTACACCTGAGCGGGCTCGCCCGCACCACTGTGTGTCGACGTCAACCGGGACGGCACCCACCCCGATTCTCATCCGACAGTGCTGCGTTCGCCAGAACGCAAGCGCTATACACCTGACCCGTGAATCACCTTGTCGGCGGGCAGGGGACATTGCCGTCGGAGCCGAGCGCGGTGCTCGACGGTCGAATGTCCGGGGTTTTGTCCGGGTGTGGTGTCAGCTGGCGGCGTCGAGGGTGACGGTGTGTCCGAGGCGTTCGAGCTGGGCGACCAGGCGTCGGGTGTGGAGTTCCTCGTTGCGCCGGAGGTACCAGTTGGCTCCGAGGTCCCGGTAGGGCTCGTCGCGGGTGAGCATGTGGTAGGCGATCACGATCATCGAGTGCGCGACGGCGACCTGGGCTCGGCCCATGCCGCGGCGTCGGGAGGATGCGGGCGTGTTGTTCGGCGAGGTAGTTCTTGCCGTGCATCCTGCCCGACCGACCCGGCGGCTTCGACCAGGATCGCCGACAGCCACTTGTCGCCGTGCCGGCTGCCCGCGGATCGGGACCGTCCGGCCGACTCGTAGACGGCTGGGGCGAGCCCGGCCCAGGCGGCCAGATGGGCGGCGGAGTGGAACCGGGTCATGTCGCCGCCGGTCTCGGCGATGAACACCTGCGCCACCTTCGGCCCGAACCCGGGAATCGTCTGCAACAACTCGATCTCGTGAGTCCAGGGCTCGCAGGCGACGTCGATCACCTCGTCCAGTTCGACCAGGGCGGCCTGGATCTGGTCGATCCGGTTGAGGATGGATCGGGCGAGCAGGGCGTGGCCGGCGTCGAAGTGCCCCTCGAGGGCTTGTTCCAGGTCGGGGATCTTGCGCCGCATCCGTGCCCTTCGCCAGGTCGGCCAGGATCTCGGGGGTCTTGTTCGCCGTCGATCATCGCGGCGAGCATCGCCCTGGCCGACACGGTGGTCAGCTTCGACGCGACCGAGGACAGTTTGATCGAGGCGTCCTCGAGCATCAACTCCAGCCGGACCGTCTCCCGGGTCCGGTCGCCGTGGAGTTGGACCCGGTAGCGGGTCAGCATCCGCAACCGGCGAATGTCCGGGGGTGGCACGAACGACGGGTTGAGCAGGCCGTGCTCCAACAGTTGCGCGATCCACTCGGCGTCGCGGACGTCGGTCTTGCGGCCGGGGACGGCCTTCATGTGGGCGGCGTTCAGCAGCCAGGTCTCCATCACCTCCTCCAGGCAGTAGAACGGCGGCTTCCAGTAGGTGGAGGTCGACTCCATCGCCGCGATCTGCACCCCACACTCGACGCAGCCAGTCCCGCATCACCTGCAGCGAGCCGGTGGTCGTCTTGAACGTCCTGGTCTCCTGAATGCCGGCCCCGTCGGCCGGGGATCCGGACGCACACGGTCACCGTGGCCTTGCCGACGTCGAGACCGGCGACCCGGTCATACATGATCTCCATCCCGATCCACTCCCTTCCCGCGCAGTGGACGGATCAGGGGTGTCGCCCGGGGGGTCCTCTGCCAGGAAACAGACCCACGTGCTCAAAACTCGGCAACAATCCAGAAGGCTCCCGAAGACCCCAGCGTCCTACACCTGAGCGGGCTCACCCGCACCACTGTGTTCCGACGTCAACGGGGACGGCACCCACCCCCGATTCTCATTCGACAGTGCTGCGTTCGCCAGAACGCAAGCCCTTACACCTCCTGCACTCAGGTGGACGTTTCGTTAATATGAAATGCCGAAGCAACGGGAGGAGCATCGATGGACGACGTTGTGCGAACCCCCGGAGGGCCTCACGCCTGTCCTCGCTGCGGTCGCCCAGTGACCTATAAGGGTCGCGGACGCCGTCCGGTTTGGTGCTCGTCGACTTGCCGGGTCGAAGCCTCGATCGAGCGGAAGGGCAACCGCGTGGTCGGTGTCCAACCCCAGGTCGTCAGGATCGAGGGCTCCCGTGACGCTCACGAACGGGAGGTTCGGGCACGCGTGGAGCGGGAGATGCCGGACCGCGTTGCGCTCGCGCGGGTCGCTGCAAGCCCTGCGCTTCTCGAGCAGCTTGCGGTCGAGCTTCGAGGTGCAGATGCCTCTCACGCGGATGAATCGTGGGACATGGTTGCCCGCCAGCTGGTCCGGGCCGCTGAGCAACTCAAGCCCGGCATCGCGGCGGTGGAGGCTGGACGGCACAAGCGCCCTGTGGGGGAGTGGGTCGACTTGCTCTCCGAGCTCGCATCGCTGCTCCGCACCGGCCAGCTCTACGATCGAGACCTCGCCAAGATCGATGAACCCATGAACGAGCTGGCGAGCGCATACCTGAGGCGGCAGCGGCAAAGGTAAGGGTCTAGCAGGTGAACGGCTGAGCCGATCCACTGCACCCTGAACGGCAGCATCTCTCGAGCTAGGCCCGGCCGCAGCCAACGCAGTGTCGCCCATAGGAACTGGGGGTCTTCGGGCTCCAGCATGGGGAAGAGCTCGGGTGATCAGTAGGATTGAGTCCTACTCGATCGAGGAGGTGTGCGGTGCGCACGACGAAGCAGATGAGCGTGACCCTGCCGCTTGAGATGGCGGACATGGTGCGTGCCCGGGTCGAGTCGGGGGAGTACGCCTCCGAGAGCGAGGTAATCCGTGAGGGCCTGCGGGCCCTGGCGGCCAGGGATCGTGCAGTGGAGGCGTGGCTGCGTGACGAGGTGGTGCCGGCTTACGACAGGTTGGCTGCTGATCCCTCGAGGGCTCTCACCCCCGACGAGGCCCGGGCCATGCTCCGCGAGGTCACGAAGAGTTGACGTACGACGTCCGGTTCCTCCCGGAAGCGGTTGACCAGCTCAAGGCCTTGTACGGCTACCTCGCGGAGGTGTCGTCCACGCAGGTCGCCGCGCACTATGTCGAGTCGATCGAGGCCTATTGCGAGGGGCTGGGAGACTTCCCCCACCGGGGAACGGCCCGGGAGGATCTTCGCCCCGGCCTGCGGGTCACCCACTTCAAGAAGCGCGTTGCGATCGCAATCGCCGTTGACGACGATGCGCAACGGGTAACCGTGCTGGGCATCTTCGCAGGCGGTCAAGACTTCGAAGCGATTCTCGGAGACTGATCCGCGGGGCCCGCAGGGCCGGCGGAGTTGCACGTCTCGGACTCGATCGTCTGCGGTTGGAGCCGGAAGACCCAGACCGGGCCCAGGGATTCACTCGGGTCGGTAATTGGACTGGGCCCGCGCGGGGCCAGGCTGAAGCGGCCCCGGCGTTAGCTTCGGAAGGGTGGTGGGAAGGCGGCGCGCCAGGACGAGGGCCGGGCGTGGAGCGGCGACGGGAGGCTGCTTCAGGCACGCGGCGCGGGCTCTGCGGGTAGAACCGCAGAGGCCGGCAACAACGGGGATAGCCCGGCTCGCGGACTTCTGCGCTACCGCTTTGTTCACCTCGGCGTAGCCATGGACGAGCACGTGCGGGTCGCGATGATCTTGTGGACGTCGGGGATCCGCTCCGCATGCTCGGGGGCAACCCTTCGGAGATTGCTGAGCGCCTCGCCGGCCAGTTCGATCTCGCGCTCCGTGGCCCACCCGATGGGGCCTCCTTGGAGGTGTACGTCTCCAAGGAGGTTGTACCGACGGCGACACCGACGTTGTGGGCGAAGGTGACGGCGTCCCAGGGGAAGGCCGCCACCCGGGCTTCAGGCCGAATAGAGCTCCTGGGCACTCCCAAGCGCTGACGCCTTGAAGTAGGGGTTGCGGATAGTGCTGGCATCGACGCAGGTCGACCGGGCGACCAGTGATGCGCTCGAGCTCGAACTTCAGCTCGAAGTAGTCATGGAACAGGTCGGTGGTGTCCTGGGGCGAAGTCCACTAGGAAGTCGATGTCGCTGGCTTCGGGGTCGAAGTGGTCGGTGAGGACAGAACCGAAGATGCGGAGACGTTCGACGCCATGGCGCTTGCAGGCGCGCGCGATCGCATCGAGGTCGAGCATCCCGACGGCGTTCACGGAACGAGTGTGTCATCGGCGTCCTCGGCCGGGCGACGATGCGGGGGACTCCCACCTGCCAACCGCCATCCGGCTTTCGTCGTTGCCGAACTGGGGCGCCTCGCCCTGAAGGCCGCCGGACGAGAGAGCACATCGATGTACCCGAAGTTGTCCCTGACGTTCAACGGAGGAGCGGATCCAGGGATCCGTGAGCTCGTCTCCATCGCCTTTCGCCTAGTCATCGAATGTCCGGGGAATGTCCCCTATGTCCCCTAAGTCATTTGGGAAGAAGGGGCCGGCAGTACTCGATGTCTTCCGCGACCAGCCCGTTGAGCACCGATTCGCGGGGGATGCCGTCTGCCACTCCGGAGGCAGCTGTCGCCGCGTCCGATCTCTCCGGACTCGCGCTCGCCTGACTGGGTCGATCGAACATGACGCCTTGCCGAGTTGTGCCTGCCGCCATGCCCGCAGCACCAGGTCGTTCGTCAAGCGTCAGGGGACGAGAGCTGCCGGGCTGTGCGCTCGAACCACTGCGTGTCCCCGTCCAGCCACGGAGTCGCCACAGCCTGAAGCACGTCGGCCCAGAACTTCAGGTGGGGTAGCCGGTCGGATTGGTTGCGAAGCTGGAGGCAGGCCGGCAAGACCTCGCAGGCTGTCAGGTGCCAGCTGCTCGGCGACGGCTTTCAGGCTCAGCATGACTGGAGGTAACTGGGGAATGAGCCACCGTTCCGGTAGCCGCCCCCGGTCCAGGCGCACCAGGGCTGCCCTGAACGTCTGGCTGTCCGCATCACTATCCAGAAACACGCCCGCGAAGTCGTTTGCCAGTACCGTCCATTCCCCGAGGCGGTATTGCTGCTGGCGATGACATGGAACCCACGCCGAAGAGGAAGCCGAACGGAGCCTCGAGTTGGGCGGGCCACTGATCCTGTTCGGAGAGCGGCGGCACCTGGCCAGGCTATCCGCATGGGCGTGCGGCCCTGGCGCGGGCCGAGCGTGAGGGCGCGTAGGGGAGTGAGAGGATCGGATCCAGGAGGTGCAGAACGTGGAGCAGGTGTGGTTCTACACGTTGCTGTATCTCATGGGTCTTCTCCTCGCTGTCAGGATTGTCTGTGACACGCGGGAGTTCCTGAAGCCTGCTCTCGCGTTCCTGTCGGTGGCCGGCGAATTGTCCTCGGCGTATCTGCCACAGCCGTGGTTCCTGATCACTCTGGTGCTCTCGGGGATGTCTGCGCACATCGTGCTGGCCGCAGCTATCCGTGACAATCTTCCCTCACTACGAGCGGGTTGGCGTCGAGGGCGAGGCCGGCCCTTTCGGGTTTCCCCGGACGCGCGTCACGGTCCTCCCCGGCATCTGATGCCCGACGACGAGCCCGCTGAGCGCCAGAGGCATCACGAACTCGGGTGATCGGGACTCGTCCCCAATGGACACAGGTGCCTCGACGCCCTCCATCGTGGGCGCGGCTCGTGAGTGCTTGTGGGGTGATCGTCGTCCGATGCAGGCCCAACGGCCTCGAAGTTGCACGTATGTTGCACGAAAATGGCGAACCCGCTCCGACTGGGAGTCTTTCCCCTAGTCAAAGCGGGTTTGCAGGGGTGGGCGATACTGGGTTCGAACCAGTGACCTCTTCGGTGTGAACGAAGCGCGCTACCACTGCGCCAATCGCCCGTGCCCCGAAACATTAGCGTGAACTCCGGGGCCGGCCAAATCGGGGGCGGGTTTGTGTCGGGCCGTCGATCTCGGCTAAGGTTTCCAACGCGTCGAACGTCGAGCCTCACAAGGGCGAAGCCGTCGACAGTGCGGACGTGGCTCAGTTGGTAGAGCATCACCTTGCCAAGGTGAGGGTCGCGGGTTCGAGTCCCGTCGTCCGCTCGGAGGCTCTCGCCAGAGGCCGTGAGAATCCATCTTGGTGGAGTGGCCGAGAGGCGAGGCAACGGACTGCAAATCCGTGTACACGGGTTCAAATCCCGTCTCCACCTCGGGCGGTTGGCGCAGTGGTAGCGCGCTTCCCTGACACGGAAGAGGTCACTGGTTCAAACCCAGTATCGCCCACCAGCCGAAGGCCGGGGCCCGTCGTGGGCTCCGGCCTTCGTCGCGTGTGCCGGGCTGTTCAGTGCGAGTTCCCCTGGAAGGCGGCTTCGGGGGCCGGACGTCGGCCGGTGCCGATGCGGAGCAGCCAGACGGTCAGGGCGAGTTCCCCCAGCATCGACGGGATTGCGACGATCGGCAGGAACAGGCTCGATCGCGCCTCGTAGTCGGCGAGCGCAAGGTGCGCGACGGTGTCGAACACGTAGGCGATCCCGGCGGCGACGATGATCCACCCCAACGCGCGGGGGGTGCGGCCGCACTGCAGAAGGAGTCGTCCGAGCAGCACGAGGTGTACGCCGAAGGCGGCCAGCCCTGCGACGAAGGTGAAGTCGAAGGCGCGCAGGGCCAGCAGGATCTGGGCGTCGCTGCCCGTTCCGCCGAGCGCGGGATCCGACACGAGCAGCAGTGCGACGAAGAGGAAGACGATCCCCACACCCAGCACCACCGAGTAGCCGAGACGGAACCACGCGGCGAGAAGCGACAAATCGGCCTGGATCGGACGCAGCAGCACGTGCAGCGCCCAGGCGATCACGACATCGCAGATGATGATCGCCAGGAAGGCGATCGCGGCGAAGCGCACCGCCCCTTGGTGGGCCGCCAGGGAGGCGGCGGTGTGCTTCGCGTCACCCGGATCGAGGACGGGGCCGAGGGCGAAGAAGTTGGCGGCGATCGCAAGCGCGAAGATGACGACGTAGCCGAGGCCCGCGACGAGTGCGGCGCTTCTCGGCCCGGTGGTGCGGGGCAGGTGGTGCGTGAGGGTGACTGGTGGCGCTGCGGCGATCGTGTTCGTCATGACTGCTCCTGTCGTTGGTGGGTGACTGGGTTCGGGGTGGTGTGGCCCGGTCGATGAGCCGTGAGACTTACGATGTAAGTTATCAAGAAGCTTATGCTTACGCTGTACGTTTGGTCAAGACCTCGAGAGGACTGCTCATGCCCGGACGCCCCAGATCAGCCCGCGGGCACGCGCTGACCCGCGACGGCATCGTCCGGGCCGGCATGGCGATCGCGGACGCGGACGGGCTCGGTGCCGTGTCGATGCGCGCGGTCGCCACCTGGCTGGGCGTCGAGGCCATGTCGCTGTACAACCACGTGCGCAACAAGGACGACATGCTCGACGGGATGGTCGACTCGGTGTTCGCGGAATTCCATGCCCCGAAGGTCGGAGGGGAGTGGCTGCAGGAGATGCGGGAACGGTCGCGCTCCGGTCGTGCGGTTCTGCGACGCCACCCGTGGGCGGTCGGGCTGCTGGACTCGCGCCGGCACCCGGGTATGGCCACGCTGCACCACCACGACGCCGTCATCGGGTGCCTTCGGGCCGCCGGATTCTCGCTGTCCCTAACCGGGCATGCGTTCGCCGTACTCGACGCGCACCTGTACGGCTTCGTGATCCAGGAGCAGAGCCTCGCCTTCGACGACGCCGATGACCTGGCCCGATTGGGAGCCCAGATGATCCGAGACCTGCCCGACGGTCAACTGAGCCACTTCCGCGAGTTCACCCTCGACCATGCACTCGTCGAGGGGTACGACTTCGGCCAGGAGTTCGATGTCGGCCTCGACCTCATCCTCGACGGCCTGGCGCGCCTGCTCGACGGGTGCGATCCGGAATGATCCCCCACACGCGGAGGTCGACGGACACCAACACAGGGCGTCGTTCTCCCGTGTCGTGGCGAGACACGGGAGATTGGTGGTCGAAGCGCGGTCGGAGTTCATGGCAGGATCACTCTGAAAGGTGCCCAAGGAAAGAGTCTGGTGAGCCACGACCCCAGCCGTTCAACCGCCACACCGCGCTACAGCGTGGTGATCCCCGCGTTCAACGAGGAGGCGTCGATCGGCTTGTGCCTCGATTCCCTCGCGGCGCAGGACTATCGCGGCGAAGTCGAGTGGATCGTCGTCGACAACAACTGCACCGACCGCACGGCGGCGATCGCCAGCGCGAGGGGGGCGCGAGTCGTCCGTGAGGAGCGGGCCGGGGTGATCTGGGCCCGTCAGGCGGGGCTCGCGGCGGCCGCCGGCGACTACGTCATCACCACCGACGCCGACACCACGTTCCCCGAGAACTGGCTGAGGGTGATCGACTCGGCCTGCGCAGCCAACCCCGAGGCCATGCTGGTGGCCGGCCCCTGCACCTTCGTCGATGGACCGGTCTGGGGGCCGTGGGTCACTCGGTTGGTGTTCGGTGCCGTCACGTCCTGGCACGGTCGCACCGGGCGGGTGTTCTACGTGACCGCCACCAACCTGTGCTTTCGCCGCGACCGGTTCGAGGGCTACGACACGACCCTCACCCAGGGCGGCGACGAACTCGCGGTGCTGCACGCACAGCGTGGCAAGGGCCAGGTGGTCTGGCTCGGCGGCAACGCCACGTTCACGTCGGGCAGGCGCCTCGACCGCGGGCTCCTCTACAACATCGTCGTCAGCTTCGGCTACTACTACCTGCTGGGCTATTACCTCAACCACCTGACTGGGCGTCCGATCATGGGCATGGCCCCGGCGATCCGTCGCCGCGCGGGGCAGAAGCCGCACGGTACGGCGATCGATGCGGCGGCGGGTGCGAGCACGGTCGGCGCGCTAGGCGGAGTGGTTGCTCTGCGACAGATCTGGAGGAGACGCAGGTGAAGGCGCTCACGGCACTGCTGGCGGGTGTCGGTGCGGGCTACTGGTTCACCGCGTCCCAGTGGTCGCAGGCACTCGGAGCCTTCCCCTTCCGCGGCCCCACCGACCGTCCGGTGGTCGCGCTGACATTCGACGACGGCCCGAACGAGCCCTACACAGCACTCCTGGCCGACGTCCTCGCCCGCCACGACGTCCGTGCCACGTTCTTCGAGCCCGGGGCGTGCGCCGCCCGGTTCCCTGACACCACCCGGAGGTTGGTCGCCGAAGGACACACGGTGGGCAACCACTCGTTCCATCACGACATCCGCCTGCTGGTGCGCCGCACCGATCTGGCCGACGAGATCGCCCGGACGCAGGAGGTGCTCACCCCGCTCGTCGGAGGGGTTCCGCGCCTCTACCGTCCGCCGTGGCTGTTCCGTCATCCCGCGTTGTTCGCCGAGTTGCGGTCGCAGGGGCTCACCGCGGTCGGCGGAGAGTTCTGTCACCCTCTCGAGGTGTTCCAGCCCGATCCACAGGTGCTGGTCGACGGGATCTTGGGCAGGGCGCGTCCCGGCCTGATCATCGTCTGTCACGACGGCTACAACGCGACCGGGGCACGGCGTGATGCGACGATCGAGGCGGTCGACCGGGTCATCCCCGAGCTCAAGCACCGAGGTTTCGGCTTCGTCACGGTCGACTCGCTGCTGGGGGTGCCGGCGCTGCAGTGACGTCGGGAGCACCGGTTGTGGCCGAGCTGCGCCCGACGGTGCCCCCGGTCCACCGGCGCGAGATGCTGACCCCAGCACGACCCTGTGCGGGCCCCACTACGCCCTGGTGTTCGACTACCCCGACGGCGGGCGGGCGGTCGTCGCGGGTGAGCTCGACGGCTGCCGGGTGATCACCGGACGCCGCGGCGCCGGCACGGCCGTCACCGCCTACCTGGGATCGCTGATCGAGCAGCGCCGGCAGTTGCCCCCGCCCGTCGTCGACGTCACCCCCACCTGTGGTCGCGGGAATTCCGTGTCGTCGTGGCTGCCTGCCGTCGGTGTCCGATACGGTGCGCGCGCGTCTGGTGCCCCCTCGACACGTCGGCGGCACGCCCGATCGCGTCCTGGACGTCGCTTCGCGACGCCATCGCGGTGCGGGCCGCGGCGAGTTCGGGCGTCGGCGGAGATGATGTCCGGGGCACGGTCGTCGCCGTCTCGGCCAGCGGCGAGCGCGTCGTGCTGTGGCTCAACGGCACGAGCGTCACCTGGTCCGCCCGCACGCCGGCAGGGGTGCTGCCGATGGCGGCGACGCTGCCGGACACCGTCGTCGACCGCCTCGCCAGCGGTTGAGGCGAGTGCCTCACGCCGGCGGCCTCCGACATGCCGGGGGATATCGGTGCGCGGACGCCGACGGGCATCGGGCAGAATGAGGACTGCGCCGTGCGGACCCGCCGCCGGCGTCCGGCCGAAAGGACCCTCCCGTGTCGTTCTCCATCACCATCGTGCGCGCTGACTCCCGGCACGAGCAGGTGATCGAGACCACGACGACGGGTCTCGAGCTGTTCGGAGACGACAAGCGCATCGTCGCGATGCGCGTCGACGGCACCTGCTCGACCTGCACGCGACAGATCCCCGAGGGCGCCGTGGTCGAGGCCGTGGCGGTCGATTCGCCCGACGGCCTGAACATCCTGCGGCACTCCACCGGCCACGTGACCGCCCAGGCTCTGCAGCGACTGCACGCCGAGGCGAAGCTCGGCATCGGTCCGCCCATCACCGACGGCTACTACTACGACTTCCAGGTGCAACCACTCACCCCCGACGACCTCAAGGCCATCGAGAAGACCATGGGCCAGATCGTCAAGGAGCGGCAGCGCTTCGTCCGTCGCGTCGTCACCGACGACCAGGCACGCCAGGAGTTGGCGTCCGAGCCGTTCAAGCTCGAGCTGATCGCCGACAAGTCGGGCGCGTCGGCCGACGACGGCAGCGCGGTCGAGGTCGGCGGCGCCGAACTGACCATGTACGACAACGTGCGCCGCGACGGCAGCGTGGCCTGGAAAGACCTCTGTCGGGGCCCGCATGTGCCCGACACCGGCTACATCCGGGCGTTCTCGGTCACCCGGGCGTCGGCGGCCTACTGGCGTGGCGACCAGGGCAAGGCCCAGTTGCAGCGTGTTTACGGCACCGCATGGCCCACGAAGGACGACCTGGCCGCCTACCAACACCGGCTCGCCGAGGCCGCCCGGCGCGATCACCGCAAGCTGGGGCTCGAACTCGACCTGTTCAGTTTCCCCGAAGTGCTCGGGGCCGGACTGCCGGTGTTCCATCCGAAGGGCGGGGTCATCAAGCGTGCCATGGAGGACTACGTCCGCCAGCAGCACATCGACTACGGGTTCGACTACGTCGGCACCCCGCACATCGCCCGCGAGCAGCTCTACTACACCTCCGGGCACCTGCCCTACTTCGGCGACATGATGTTCCCCGCGATCGACGACGACGGGCAGAATTACCGGCTCAAGGCGATGAACTGCCCGATGCACAACCTCATCTTCGCCAGCCGCGGCCGGTCGTACCGGGAACTGCCGATGCGACTGTTCGAGTTCGGGACGGTGTACCGCAACGAGAAGTCCGGTGTGCTCCAGGGGCTCACCCGGGTGCGCTCCATCACCCAGGACGACTCGCACAGCTATGTCACCAGCGACCAGGTGGCCGACGAGATCCGCCACCTGCTCGACTTCGTCCTCAAGCTGCTGCGAGACTTCGGCCTGAACGATTTCTACCTCGAGCTGTCCACCCGTGACGAAGGCAAGAAGAAGGACAAGTTCCTCGGCACCGACGAGCAGTGGCGGGTCGCCACCCGCACGCTCGAGGAGGTCGGGCGGGCCAGCGGCCTCGAACTGGTCGACGATCCGGGCGGCGCCGCCTTCTACGGGCCCAAGATCTCGGTGCAGGCGAAGGACGCCATCGGGCGCACCTGGCAGATGTCGACGATCCAACTCGACTTCATGCAACCGGAGCGGTTCGGCCTCGAATACACCGCATCCGACGGATCACACCAGACCCCGGTGATGATCCACTCGGCGAAGTTCGGCTCGATCGAGCGGTTCCTCGGCGTACTGACCGAGCACTACGCCGGGGCGTTCCCGGCATGGCTGTCACCCGTGCAGGTGCTGGGGGTGCCGGTCGCCGACGAGTTCACCGACTACCTGGGCGGCTTCCTCGACACGCTGGCGGCGTCGGGCGTGCGGGTCGAACTCGACGCCTCCGACGACCGGTTCGGGAAGAAGATCCGCAACGCGACCAAGCAGAAGGTGCCGTTCATCCTCATCGCGGGCGGCGACGACCGTGACGCCGGGGCGGTCAGCTTCCGCTACCGCGATGGGTCCCAGCGCAATCAGGTGCCCCTCGAGGCGGCGGCGGCCGAGATCCTCGCCCACATCTCCGATCGCCGCAACGACGATCCGCGCGCCGACGCGGTGAGCGGGGCCTGAGGGGTCGATGTCCGTGTCCCCGGAAGTGAACGCGCCGCCGGATTCCGTCGAGGACGCCGGTGCACTGGCCGGTGCGCCCGACGCGTTCCGCAGGTTGTGGACACCTCACCGCATGGCCTACATCGCGGGCGAGTCGAAACCGGCGACCGCACGACGAACCCGAGTGCCCGTTCTGCCGTGCCCCGCGGCCGACCGGACTCCGCCGGCCTGATCGTCGCCCGTGGCGAGTGCTGCTACGTGGTGATGAACCTGTACCCCTACTCGCCCGGGCACCTGCTGGTGTGCCCATACCGGCACGTTGCGGCCTACGTCGACACCACGCCCGCCGAAGTCGCCGAGATGGCACGACTCACCCGGATCGCTCTGCGTGCGCTGGCGCGGGTGTCGCACCCGGCGGGCTTCAACATCGGAATGAACCAGGGCGAGGTCGCCGGCGCCGGCATCGGCGCGCATCTGCACCAGCACGTGGTGCCGCGATGGCTCGGCGACACGAATTTTCTGCCCATCGTGGCGCAGACCAGGGCGGTGCCCCAGCTGATCGGCGACGCCCGCGCGGCGCTTGCCGAGGCCTGGTCGGTGGCCACCGCCGAGGAGGACGGGACGGACGGCCATGCTTGAGCGCTTCCGGGCCGGGTGGGCGAAGGCGATGACCCCGCCGGCCAGGCTGTTCATCGCCCTGCACGTCAGCCCCAACACGATCACCTGGGTCGGCACGTTGTTCACGGTGCTGGCGGCGCTCGTCTGCTTCCCCCAGGGGTGGTTGTGGCAGGGAGTGCTCGTCATCACCTTGTTCATCTTCTCCGACGGCATCGACGGGCAGATGGCCCGGATGCTGGGCCGCAAGTCCACCTGGGGTGCGTTCCTCGACTCGAGCCTCGACCGGATCGGTGACGGCGCCATGTTCGGCGGCATCGTGCTCTACTACGCCGGCCCCGGGCACTCCCAGTTGTGGGCGGGTATCGCCCTCGGTGCCCTGGTCATGGGCCAGGTGACCAGCTACGTCAAGGCGCGGGGCGAGGCGCTCGGCGTCCAGGTGAGAGGTGGGCTCGCGGCCCGCGCCGACAGGTTGCTGGTGCTGCTCGCGGCCGCGTTCTTCACCAGCCTGCTGAACCTGTGGTGGTTGTTGCCGCTCGCGCTGTGCTGGGGGTTCTTCGCCAGCACCGTGACGGTGGGCCAACGGATGAAGCAGGTCGCGCAGGCGCCGAACGAGCACGACGACGTGGCCGTCTGAGTCATGACTGGACGTTCAGCCGGGGGAGGACGCCTCGCGATGGCGCTGGGGCTCGCGCAGCGTGTTCCACGCCCCGTGCTCGACGCGGTTTCCGCTGTGGGGGCCTGGGAGCAGGCGTGGCGTCCCGGCGCCGGGGTACGGCAGTGGCAGCGCACGGTGGCCACCATGACCGGTGTCGCGCCCGACCGGCGGACGACCCGCCGGGCGGTCGCCTCCTGGGCCAGGAACCTCATCGAGTCGGCACAATTGGCGTCGTGGTCGCCCGAGGAGATTGTCGAGCGGGTCGAGATCGCCCCCGGCGACCGGGAGCGCCTGCTCGCCACCCACCACGGCACCGGAGCGGTGGTGGCCCTGCCGCACCTCGGCAGCTGGGATCACGCCGGCGCCTGGGCCTGCCTCACCGGCATGCCCGTCAGTTCGGTCGCGGAACAGTTGCCGCCCGCCGACTACGAGTTCTTCGCCGCCGCCCGGCAGGCGGTGGGGATGCGCATCTACCCGCACCGCGATCCGCACGTCATCGCCCGGCTCATCGACGATTGCCGCGCCGGGCGGCTGGTCTGCCTGCTGGCCGACCGCAATTTCTCTCGCAGCGGTATCGAGGTCGACTGGCCGACGCCGCAGGGGTCGCAGACGGGTGCGCGTTCCGGCCGGCCCGGCGCAGGTGGCGATCGAAGCCGGCGCCACCCTGCTCGCCGTCACCACCTACTACAGCGGACACCGGTTGCACATCGACGTCTCCCAACCGATCACCGCACCCCCGGGGCCGGGGCAGGTGGCCGCCCTGAGCCAGGGCCTCGTCGACGTGTTCGCGCCGGCGATTCGCGCGCGCCCGCACGACTGGCACGTCCTGCAACCGTTCTTCCCTGAGGACCTTCCACGCGCCGCTGTCACGTCCACCCGACCGGGGCGGGCATGATGCGGATCGGCCTGGTGTGCCCGTATTCCTTCAACAGCGCCGGTGGCGTGCAGAATCACGTCCTGGGACTGGCGGGGTGGCTGGCCGATGCTGGGCACGACGTGAGCATCATCGGCCCCGGCTGTCCGAGCCCCGGGACGCTGCGTGGCAACGGGGTCGACCCCGCCCGATTCGTCAGCAGTGGATACAGCATCCCCGTGCGGTACAACGGGTCGATCGCGCGGGTCAGCTTCGACCCGGTCGTCGCCCGGCGGGTCAGGTCGTGGCTGGACGCCGGTCGTTTCGATGTCGTTCACCTGCACGAGCCGATCACCCCGAGCGTGTCGGCGATCGCCCTGCTGCGGGCGCGAAGTCCGATCGTGGCCACGTTCCACACGGCGACGCCCGGGTCACGGACGATGCGCTGGGTCGGGCAGTCGCTGCCGCAGGTGATCCGGCGCATCGACGTGGGCATCGCGGTGTCGAGGGTGGCCCACGACGTCGCCCGCGAACACATCGGCCTCGACAGCACCGTCATCGGCAACGGAATCAGAATGAGGGATCATCCGCTGGTCGAATTCCGGCACCCGTTGGCGTGGCGGCGATCATCCACAGTTGACGTTCATCGGCCGGTATTCCGAGCCCCGCAAGGGGTTCTCGCTGTTGCGTTCGGCGCTGCCGCTCATCCGGGCCGAACATCCCCACGTGCAGGTGACCGTGGTGGGGAGCGGCCCTCCCACCGTGGAGCGGGGCATCCGCTTCGTCGGACCCCTCAACGACCGGGCCCGTGACGAGGTCCTCGCTCGCACCGATGCCTACGTCGCCCCCAACACCGGTCGCGAGAGCTTCGGGATCATCCTGCTCGAGGCCCTGGCCTCGGGAGCCCCGGTCGTGGCCAGCGACCTGCCGGCCTTCCGCGACGTCATCTCCGACCCGTGGGGTCCGGTGGGCCGTCTGTTCCCCGTCGGGGATCCGCGGGGGCTGGCATCAGGGGTACTGGACGCCCTGGCGGCTCCGCGCGACGAGTTGCTTCACCGGGGGAGGGCCGTGGCCTCCCGGTTCGACTGGGACGTCGTGGGGGCCGAGATCACCGCCCAGTACGCGCGCGCGATCGACCTCGGTGTCTCCACCGAGCCCTTCGGACCCGGGCCGTGGATCGCCTAGTCTGGTGGCGTGAGTCAGCCCTCTACCGGTGGCCCGGCGTCCGGCCGCGGCGTCGACGATGATCGTCGCCCCGACGCTCAGGGCGTCGGGCGAGCGAGCTACGACACCGATCGGGTGTGGACGATACCCAACCTGCTGTCGTTCCTGCGGTTGATCGGGGTGCCCCTGTTCGTGTGGCTCATCCTCGGCCCGCACGACGACATCTTCGGTGTCGTCGTGCTCGCACTCGCCGGTTTCACCGACTGGCTCGACGGCCATCTGGCGCGGGCATGGCACCAGACGTCGAGGGTCGGGCAGATGCTCGATCCCGTGGCAGACCGGCTGTACATCGGCGCCATCATCGTCAGTCTCGCCGTGCGCCATCTCGTGCCGTGGTGGCTCGTGGCGGTGCTCCTCGCGCGTGAGCTCCTGCTGGCGGGCGTGATCCCGGCGTTGCGCACGCGCGGCTACACGAGCCTGCCGGTGCACTTCATCGGCAAGAGCGCCACGTTCTGCCTGCTCTACGCCTTCCCGGCGGTGCTATTGGGCGCCGGATCCTGGGAGGGCGCGATCGTGTTCAAGGTGGTGGGGTGGGCGTTCGCGGTCTGGGGCACAGGACTGTACTGGTGGGCCTGCCTGCTCTATCTCCGCCAGACCTACCACTTGCTCCAGACTCCACCTGCCCCGGCATCGGTGGTGCCGCGCCCGCCCGGACGCCACGACCGATGACTGAGCGAGCGTCCGATGCAGCCCGGGCGCCCGGGTCCGCGCGCCCCGACGCGAGCATGGATCTGCTGCGTCAGATCGTCGTCGAGGCGGTCGACCCCGATTACGCCCGCGCCGCCCGGTCCGCACGGCGCTCGCGCTCCCGGGTGTGGGGACTGGTGGGCGCACTGGTGACGTGCGCGCTGCTGGTGGCCGCGGTCGTGCAGCACGCGCACGGAGAGCCGAGCGATCAGGCCCAGCGCGTCCAGTTGGCGCACCAGGTGACCGTGCTGCAGGCCGAGATCAAGGCGAAGAAGCGAGCGTCCGCGGACTCAACGGTGAGATCTCCGCACTGCAGGCGCAGGAGCTTCCCGCCGCCCAGACCGAGAAGCTGCAGCAGGCCCAGATCGATGCGGGTGTCACCGCGCTCGCCGGTCCGGGCGATCGTCGTCACCTGCGACGACTCCCCCCAGGCGCAGACCGCCGACGGGCGGGTCGCCGACACCGACCTGCGGGTGCTCGTGAACGGCCTGTGGGAGGCGGGGGCCGAGGCGATCGCCATCAACGGTCAGCGGATCACGGCGACCTCCGCGATCCGCTCCGCGGGTAGCGCGATCACCGTCAACTACACGTCGCTCATCCCGCCGTATCGTGTCGTCGTCCTCGGCGACCCGGCGACGCTGCCGGTCGAAGCTCGCGACGGGGCCCGCGGGTGCGTGGTGGAGCTACCTGCACAGCAACTACGGCCTGGTGTGGTCGGTGTCGACCGCGAAGAATCTCACGGTGCCGGCGTCGACGGTCGTGACACTGCTGCACGCGCGCGCCCATCGATGAGCCCGTCGGTGGTGATACGGCGTGGCCGGTTCGGGACGCTCGGCGTCTTTGGGGGATGATGGGGCCATGGTGGTGGTGTTGGGACTCATCCTCGGCGTGGCGATCGGGCTGTACGCGGCCCCCAACCTTGCCCGCCGGACTGCAGCCCTACCTGCCGATCGCCGTCGTCGCCGCTCTCGACGCACTGTTCGGCGCGGCCCGGGCCTTCCTCGCGCACACCTTCTCCGACAAGGTCTTCGTGGTGTCGTTCGTCTCGAATGTGCTGATCGCGGGGGCCATCGTGTGGGTCGGCGACCAGATCGGGGTCGGGTCGCAACTCACCACCGCGGTCGTCGTGGTGCTCGGTATCCGGATCTTCACCAACGCCGCGGCCATCCGGCGGGAACTGATCCATGCCTGACGAACTCGAGCCGGATCCGGGAACCCCGCTGTCCGACCCGGAGGCAGGAGTCGCCCCGCACTCGGCCCCGCCGGCCGGCCGATCGTTCTGGCGTCCCTCACTCAGCCAGCTCATCGTGGCGATCGTGGTCTGCGCGGTCACCGCGACGGCGATCCTCAGCGCGCGGCAGCGCCAGGCCGACACCAACTACCAGTCGCTTCGGCGCGACGACCTGGTGGCGCTGCTCGATTCGCTGAGCTCGCAGTCGAACAGGCTCGACACCGAGATCTCGAGCCTGTCCGACACGAAGACCAAGCTTGAGAACAGTGCCACCTCGCAGAAGGCCGCACAGGAGGCCAACCAGGCTCGCCTGAACGCGCTTCAGGTGCTGTCCGGCGAGGTGGCGGCGCAGGGTCCGGGCATCACCGTCACCATCTTCGACCCGCAGGACCGGCTGACGCCGCAACTCCTGGTCGACGCCATCCAGGAACTGCGGGACGCCGGGGCAGAGGCGATGCAGGTCGACAATTCGGTGCGGGTGGTCGCCTCCACCTGGTTCGACGCGCGGGGGACGACGCTCATCGCCGACGGAGTGGCCCTCCGTCGTCCCGATCACGATCGACGCGATCGGCGATCCCGCCACCCTGTCCGGCGCACTGAAGTTCCGGGGAGGGCTTGCCTCGACCGTCGAGAGCACCCAGATCGGTGGCACCGTGCTGATCGCCCAGCACGACCACCTGCTGGTGTCCTCGATCCACAGCCCCACGCCGTTGCGCTACGCCCGTCCGTCGTGATCGGCGCGTCACACGGCCATCCGGGTCCCGCGAAGGGCGGCTGGATTGGTATGGTGGCCGCGGCCACTGAGCGCAGTGCGGCAGTAGTGTGGCCACGCCCGTCGGCGTCCCGACGGGATGCGATGTTCCGCTGTCCGACAAGGAGACTCTTCGATGTCGCGGTTTCCCGAAGATCTGAGATACAGCACCGACCACGAGTGGGTTCGCGAGGGCAATGGCAACACCGTACGGGTCGGCATCACCGACTATGCGGCCGAGCAACTCGGCGACATCGTCTACGTGTCGCTGCCGACGGTCGGCGAGGAGGTCGCGGCGGGCGACGCGTGTGGCGAACTCGAGTCGACCAAGAGCGTCTCCGACGTGCTCAGCCCGTTGTCGGGAGTCGTCACCACCGTCAACGAGGCGCTGTCCGACACTCCCGAGGTGATCAACAACGATCCGTACGGCGACGGCTGGCTCTACGAGCTCGAGGTCTCCGGCGAGAACGACGCCGACCACCTGCTCGATGCCGATGCGTACGCCGACCAGGTCGGAGAGTGACACCCCGATCACACGTCCACCCCACGAGACCCGAGACACGGAGGAATCATGCTCGTCTGCAGGGCCTGCGGGCATTCCAACCCCGACAACAGCAACTTCTGCTCGAACTGTGGCGAACGGCTGGTTGCCGCCCCCGGTGACAGCACGCGGGTCATCGGCGCGGTCAGCGAAGACACCGGTCACCAGCCCGAACTGAGCGAAGCGGACATCGAGGCGGTCCAGTCACTGCCGAAGGGCCACGCGTTGCTCATCGTCGAGCGCGGCCCGGACGCCGGCGCCCGCTACCTCCTCGACACCGACCTGGTGACCGTCGGCCGCCATCCCCAGTCGGACATCTTCCTCGACGACATCACCGTCTCGCGCCACCACGTGAACTTCCGGCGCACCCCCGAAGGCATGGTTGTCGAAGATCAGAACAGCCTCAACGGCACCTACGTCAACCGCACCCTGGTCGACGGATCGGCGCTGCTGCGCCCCGGAGACGAAGTACAGATCGGCAAGTACCGCATGGTCTACTTCGTGAGCGAGCACGGTTTGAGCTGATGGCCGCACAGCTGCGCAGCATCGGGCAGGTGCTGACGATCGTCAAGGCCGAGTTCCCCGACGTCTCCATCTCCAAGATCCGGTTTCTCGAGAGCGAGGGCCTCCTGTCGCCCGAGCGCGCCCCGTCGGGCTACCGCCGGTATTCCCAGGGCGACATTGATCGGTTGCGCTACATCCTGCGCGTCCAGCGCGACCACTACCTGCCCCTGAAGGTCATCCGCGAACACCTGGACGCGATGGACGCCGGTCAGGACCCACCCGAACTCGACGCTCCGGCGGGCGCGGCCCCCACCCCGATGCCGCCCGCGCCGATCCCGGCGTCGGCCCCCGGTGACGACCCGGCCAGACGCAACCGCACTCCCATCAAACTGAGCCGCCGGGAGTTGCTCCAAGCCTCCGGCCTCACCGAGGCCGCCCTGCTGGAACTCGAGCGACACCTGCTGGTGGTGCCCAAACGCGGCACGAACCACTTCGGCCGCGAGGCCCTCACCGTGTGCGTCGCCGCCCGCAAGCTCACGCTCTACGGCATGGACTCGCGACACTTGCGCGCGATCCGGCAGGCGGCCGAACGGGAGGCCGGAATGGTCGAGCAGGCGGTGGCGCCGTTCGCCCGGCGGCACAGCGACGAAACGTCGCAGGCGGCCGCCGAGGTCGTGCAGCTGATCCTGCACACGCACGCCGCCATGATGCACATCATGCTCGACCGCGGATGAGCCCGGGCCGCGGGGCCGGGTGGCTGTGCCGCAGCGGCACACCACGTAGGCTGGTGCCATGCGTGATCTCGATGTCCTGGGTGTGCGGGTCACCATGCCCGGCTACGGACCGCTGCTGCTTCTGCAGGAGGTCGACGGCACGAGGTGCCTGCCGATCTGGATCGGGGCCAACGAGGCGTCGGCCATCGCGAACGCCCTCGAGGGCATCGTGCCGCCGCGCCCCCTGACCCACGACCTGTTCGCCTCGACGCTGGCCGAACTCGGCCACACGGAGGTCCGCGGGCGAGTGATGGCGATGACCGACGGCGTGTTCATCGGTGAGTTGGAGGTCGACGGTCACGTCATCGCGGCGCGTCCCTCCGACCTCGCAGCGCTCGCCGTGCGGGCGGGCATTCCGCTGAGTTGCCCCGACGAACTGCTCGACCAGGTGGGCATAGAGATCGACGAGCCCGATGATGAGGTCGAACGATTCCGTGAGTTCCTCGACCACGTGAGCCCCGACGACTTCGACGAGCAATGACCGGCTCGGTGGGTCGGTGCCCAAGTCTCAACCGGCCGTTGACCTCTCGGCGCCACGGCGCGCCGCGCCGGGCGGGATCGTTGACCGGCCCCTGACCCGGCACTAGCGTCAGATCTCACCGGTGACGTGATGTGCAGGCGTTGGGCTACCCCATGCGGTCGCCCTTAACGCGACATCGGCGGTTCGGATGTGGAGGAGTGACATGGACGCGCTGGCGACTGGCGATGGCTTGAGGCCCCAGGTACTGCAGGACGCCCTGTTCGACGGCAGTTTCAGCCCGCTCCCCGAAGACCTCGGCTTCCGCGGACCGGTCGCGTGCGGCGCGGCCGGCATCACCTACCGGCAACTCGACTACTGGGCACGCACCGGATTGGTCGTTCCCGAGATCCGGGGCGCCGACGGGTCGGGGTCGGCGCGGCTGTATTCGTTTCGCGACGTGCTGATGCTCAAGGTCATCAAGCGGCTCATCGACGCCGGGATCTCGCTGCAGCAGATCCGCCTCGCGATCGAGCATCTTCGTGAGCGCGGTGTGCAAGACCTCACCCAGGTCACGCTCATGAGCGACGGTGTGTCGGTGTACGAGTGCACGACCGACCACGAAGTGATCGACCTGCTCCGTGGGGGTCAGGGCATGTTCGCCATCGCCCTCGGCGGAGTGTGGCGCGACATGGAGGGGACGCTGTCGGTGCTGCCCGGCCAGCGGGCCGCCACCGAGGTGCCCGAGCACCCCGACGACGAGCTTGCCAGGCGTCGTCGCCACCGCGCGGGCTGAGCCGGCGTGCCTTCCCCGCGGGTGCGTGCCGGCGGGGTCGGGGGCGGATCGTGGGTCGCGCGCACCACGGTTGTATGGTGACTGCTGCGGCCGCTGGCACATGCCGCGCACAACTCGATCACGTGGGGTGACACATGGCTGACGGACGGGCGATCGGCGACGATGCGGGCTTCCTGGGCCGCCACCTGGGCCCCCGGGAACACGATCGGGCGCGCATGCTCGAGACCATCGGACTCGCGTCCATGACCGAACTCGCCGACAAGGCGATGCCGGCCGCGATCCGTCTGGGACGTGACCTAGACCTGCCCGGTGCGCTCACCGAGATGCAGCACCTCGAGCGGATGCAGGAACTGGCGGCGATGAACCGACCGTTGCGGGCGATGATCGGCCTCGGGTACCACGGCACCGTCACTCCACCGCTCATCCGGCGCAGGGTGCTGGAGAACCCCGCGTGGTATACCGCGTACACCCCGTACCAACCGGAGATCAGCCAGGGGCGCCTCGAGGCGCTGCTCAACTTCCAGACGATCATCAGCGACCTCACCGCGTTGCCCGTGTCCAACGCCAGCCTGCTCGACGAGGCCACGGCCGTCGCCGAGGCGATGGCGATCGCCCACCGAGCGGCGCCCAAGGGAGGGGCGGTACTCGTCGATCCGCGGATCCTGCCCCAGTCGCTCGCGGTGCTGCACACACGTGCCGACGCCATCGGCGTCGAGGTGGTCATCGCGGACGACGACCTGGTCGGTGCGCTGCAGACCCATGAGGCGAGCGCGCTGATCGTCCAGGTTCCCGGTGCCGACGGCACCCTGCGCAGCCCCGATGAGTTGACCGCGATCACACGCACCGCGCACGACAACGGCGCCCTGGTCGTCGCCGCCGCCGATCTTCTGGCCCTGACGCTGATCGTTCCGCCGGGGGAGTGGGGCGCCGACATCGCGGTCGGGTCGGCCCAGCGCTTCGGCGTGCCGCTGTTCTACGGCGGGCCGCACGCCGGCTACATCGCCGTGCGCTCGGGACTGGAACGCTCGCTGCCCGGCCGGCTCGTCGGCGTGTCGGTCGACCGGCACGGCACGCCGAGTCTTCGGCTGGCCCTGCAGACCCGCGAACAGCACATCCGCCGGGAGAAGGCCACCTCGAACATCTGCACCGCGCAGGTGCTGCTCGCGGTGGTGTCGTCGATGTACGCCGTTTACCACGGCCCCGAGGGTCTCACCCGGATCGCACGACGGCTGCACGAGCAGGCTCGCGCACTCGCCGGGGGACTGCGGGCCGCTGGGGTGCGGTTGGCCGGCGACGGATTCTTCGACACCATCACCGCCGAGGTACCCGATGCCTCGGCGGTCGTCACCGCGGCCCACGACCGCGGCATCCATCTGCGCCTGGTCGACGACACGCACGTGGGCGTGTCCGTGGGCGAAGACACCACGCCGGGTGACATCACCGCGGTGCTGGAGTCGTTCGGCGTCCGGCCCGCGACCCCGTGGGGTGGCCTGGCCGGCCACCGGCGAACCTCGGAGTTCCTCACCCACCCCGTGTTCTCCGCCTACCGCAGCGAGACCCAGATGCTCCGCTACGTGCGCACCCTGTCCGACCGGGACTTCGCCCTCGACCGCGGGATGATCCCGCTCGGGTCGTGCACGATGAAGCTCAATTCGGCCTCCGAACTCGAGCCGATCAGTTACGAGGGCTTCGCCGACCTGCACCCGTTCGCACCCACCGACGACGCCCTCGGCTACGCCCGTCTCATCGACGAACTCGAACGCTGGCTGGCCGAGATCTCGGGTTACGACCGGGTGAGCCTGCAACCGAACGCGGGCAGCCAGGGCGAGTTCGCCGGCCTGCTGGCGATCCGCGCCTACCACGAGGCCAACGGCGATCCTGAGCGCGACGTGTGCCTCATCCCGTCGTCGGCGCACGGCACCAACGCCGCCTCCGCGGCGATGGCTGGGATGCGCGTGGTCGTCGTCGCGGCCGCGCCCGACGGGTCGGTCGATCTCGGCGACCTCGCCGCGCAAGATCGACACGCACCGTGACCGGTTGGCGGCGATCATGGTCACCTACCCGAGCACCCACGGTGTATTCGAGGAGGGGATCGTCGAGTTGTGCCGCATGGTGCACGAGGCCGGTGGCCAGGTCTACGTCGACGGCGCGAACATGAACGCGATGGTGGGGCTCGCCCGCCCCGGCGACTTCGGCGCCGATGTCAGCCACTTCAATCTGCACAAGACGTTCGCCATTCCACACGGGGGCGGCGGTCCCGGGGTCGGGCCGATCGGAGTCAAGGCGCACCTTGCCCCGTTTCTGCCGAACCACCCGCTCGAGCCGGGGGCGGGCCCGTCGACCAGCCGCGGTCCGGTCTCGGCTGCGCCGTGGGGATCGGCGGGGGTGCTGCCGATCTCGCACGGATACATCGCGTTGATGGGGGCTGACGGGCTACGGGAGGCCACACTCACCGCGGTGCTCAACGCCAACTACATCGCGCACCGTCTCGCCGACCACTATCCGGTGCTGTACACCGGGCGCAACGGGCTCATCGCGCACGAGTGCATCCTCGACCTCCGCGGGCTCACCAAGGCCACCGGCGTCACCGTCGACGACGTCGCCAAGAGGCTCATCGACTACGGGTTCCACGCCCCCACGATGAGCTTCCCCGTCGCCGGGACGCTGATGGTCGAGCCCACCGAGAGCGAAGACCTCGCCGAACTCGACCGGTTCTGCGACGCGATGATCGCGATCCGGCGCGAGATCGACGACGTGGCGGCCGGACGCTGGCCGGGTGACGACAACCCGCTGCACAACGCCCCGCACACCCTGCACGAGACCACGGGCGACCAGTGGAACCATCCCTACACCCGCGAAGAGGCCGGGTTCCCGGCCGGTCGCACCGCGGGTCCGGTGGGGGCGAGCGTCCGTGACAAGTACTGGCCGGCGGTGGCCAGGATCGACGGGGCGCGCGGTGACCGGAACCTCGTGTGCACCTGCCTGCCACCGGAGGCGTACGCGGCGCAGTGACCGCGCCGGGCAGCACCGCCGGCCCGGGCGATCGACGCGCGCACCTGCGCGCGGTCATGGCGGGGCAATATCCTCGGGTGATCCGTCGGGTGGTGTCGTGAGGGGCGGAGCCCACAGCAGCGGTGAAGGGAGTGTGATGATCGGACGACTCTGGACGAAGATCAAGCGCACCCCCTGGTCGGCGCATGTGCTGCGTGCCAACGACCGGTACAACAACCGGCTGGGGAACCAGCTGGCCGGCGGAATCACCTACTTCTCCGTGTTGACGATCATTCCCGTGTTGATGCTGATCTTCTCCGGGCTGGGTCTCACGCTGACCGTCATCCGGCCCGACTGGCTGCTGCAGTTCCGCGACGTCGCCATCCAGACGGTCGGGTCGGTCGCCGGCGGCGCCAAGACCGTCGACCTCATCGAGCAGGCGCTCGCCAATTGGCGCGGTGTGGGGTTGGTCGGCTCTGTTGTCCGCGTCGTACGCCGGCTCGGGGTGGATGGGTAACCTGCGCGGCGCCGTGCGCGCCCAATGGCGTCCCGACTTCGACTGGAGTCCGCCCGGGCGGAACTTCATCACCGAGCGCTTCGTCAACCTCGTCTACTTCGTCATCCTCATCGGCATGGTGACGGTCAGCTTCCTGCTCACGACCCTCGGATCCCGGTTCGGCGACTGGATGGTCGGACTGCTCGGGCTCGCCGGGAGACCCGGGCGTGGCGATCGGCCTGCAGATCGGCACGTCGGCATTGGCGGTCGTCACGGGCTTCGTCTTGTTCTACTTCCTCTACGAGGTGCTGCCCCAGTACGAGGCGCCCCGGGCACCGATGATCAAGGGCTCGCTCATGGCGGCGATCGCCCTGGCCGTGCTGCAGTATCTGACGACTCTGCTGGTCTCCCAGTTCTCCCGCAGCTTCGCCGCCCTGGTCTTCGGCAACATCATCATGGGGATGCTGTTCTTCAACCTGTTCGCGCGCCTCACCCTGTTCGCGGCGGCGTGGATCGCGACGGCCTACCAGCCGGCCCTGCCGCGCAAGTACAACGAGACCGATGAACTCCTGCGCGGCAAGCCGGGCGTGGTGACGGTGCCGGGGCACTGGGCGGCGGCAGATCTCGACCGTGAGCGCATCCTCAACCGCAAGGCGCGCGAACTGGCACCGCATACGGCGTGGGCTGTTCCACCCGGTTCCGGGGCCACCGGCCATGCCCGAGACGCGAGGACGCCATGGCCACGCCCACCGAGGTGATCCAGGTCGAGGAACCCGCCGACGACTCCCGTCCGACCCGCATCCGGCGGCGCAGCCAGGTGCCCTACCGTCCGTCGGAGAAGTGACGGCCGACGCCGGGTGCAGTGACCGCACCGCGCCGGCTGCCGGAGCCGGTGCCGGCTGCCCGATCTCCTGCACCATGTCGAGATACCACTGCTGGGTGATGTCGAACGGCTTGCCACCCTTGATCCGGTCGAAGGCGATGACCGACAGCACGTCGCCGTCCTCCTCGTCCTGGCCCGACGACGCCCGGCGTGCCGGCCAGCGCCGCGTCGACGGCCAGGTCGGTGCAGGCGTGGATGAGGTCGAGGTCCTGCTGGTTCGGGCGCGGCCGACCGGCTGAAGTAGCCGGACTTCTGCACCATGACCTTCTCCGCCCCGAGCAGATCGGCGAACTTCGAGGCGAACCAGGCGCCGGGGTTGATCTTGTCGAGCTTGACATGGCCGAACGGGTCGCGGGGAACCTGCTCGCCGGCGCGCTCCATTTCGGCGATGATCGCGTCGAGACCCGGCGCCCTCGGAGAGGAAGATCGTCACATTGCCGACACCGTCCATGATCGCGCGGAGCCGCTTCGCCTCTCCGGCGATGTCGATGACCGCCTCGGGCAGGTAGACGGCGTGCACGTCCCACGCCTCGCGGGACAGCCCGATCTCGGGCACCCACGTCTGGGTGTCGAGCCATTCACGGTACTTCTGGCGCGGTCGCCGCGGTGAGATACCCGCAGTTGCGTCCCATGACTTCGTGCACGATGAGCATCCGTGAGGCCGAGTTGTGCTCGCCGACGATGTTGCGGGCGAACACCGCGCCCTGTTCGGCGGCCGTCCATGCGCCCAGCGATTGCCGGATCGGCACGATGTCGTTGTCGATCGTCTTCGGCAGGCCGACCACCGTCAGGCCGTAGTCGTGCCGCGCGAGGTAGGCGGCCAGATCGGCGGCGGTGGTGTTGGTGTCGTCGCCGCCGATGGTGTGCAGCACGTCGACGCCGTCGGCGACCAGACGGTCGGCGGCGACCTGCAGCGGGTCGTCGCCCTCGGCCACCAGTCCGCGCTTGACGAGGTCTTTCGCGTTGGTCAGCTTGACCCGCGAGTTGCCGATCGGCGAGCCGCCGAAGCGATGCAGTACGTCCGCGTTCTCGCGCACCGTGGGGCGTGACGGTGACGTAGTCGCCGCGCAGCAGGCCCTGGTAGCCGTGCTTGTAGGCGATGATCTCGATGTCGGGTGCGACCTGCGTGTACCGCTCGATGAGGCCACCGACGGCCGACGAGAGGCACGGCGCGAACCCGCCCGCGGTGAGCAGCGCAACCTTCTTGACCATGGACAACACTCCCTTTTCCACAGATTGACTCTCCGGCACGGCCGGACGATCCAGAACAGCCTAACGGGTGTGGATCGTGCACCGGGGTGAGCCCGCGACGATGCGAGACTTCCGCCATGGCGGAAGCGCGCGTGCCCCCAGCACCGAGGTAGGGGGCCGGCCGGTGCGCCGATGGGCCAGACCCCGAGCGTGGGGTCAGTTTCACCACCCTGTCGTCGGCCTGCTGCCGATGTTCATCGTGTTGTCAGCGGCCTGGTCGTCGACGGCACCGCGCACGCGGCCGCCGAGCGTGACGCCACCGTGGTTGCCGCGCGGGCGGCAAGGTCGGGCGCCGACGCGGCGGCGCCTGTCGACCTCGCCGGAGGCGACGGGTCGGGCGCGGCGGCATCGGCCGCTCGGCGTGTCCTCGCCGAGCGGGGAGCGCAGGGGGTCGTCGACGTCGCCGAGGGACGCCTGCACGTGCGGGTCGACGCCGGCGGTCGAGACGGTGTTCCTCGGGATCATCGGCATTCGCACGCTGCCTGTCGAGGCCGAGGTGTGGGCTGAGCTCCACGACCGGTGAACGCCGGTAGCCTGGCAGTGATGATTCCTGCAGTGGAGCCGGGCGCGATCTCACCGGCACCTCGGCCACGCACGCCGCGCGCGGTGATGGTCGATCGTTGGCTGCGCGCGACCTGTGCCGGGCTGCTCCTGCTGTTGGGTGCTGGGAACTCGCCTCCATCCCGGTGAAGGCCTGGCTGCTGCCGCACGTGTCGTTGTCGAGCATCATCACCACCGATCCGATCGCCGAGGTGGGTCTCGGGGCGAAGGCCGCATTCAACCACCACCGTGCCGAGTGGCTGCCGCTCATCTGGCTGCTCGCCACATCAGCACGATCAAGTGGCATCTCGTCGTGTTCTGGGCGGGCACGCTGTGGGGCAGAGACGTGCTGACCCACTGGGGCGGCCAGGTCCGCGAGGCAGCGCCGGGTGCTCGCGCTGATCGACCGCGACGCGTCCCGGTGGCCGAGCGTCGCGATCCTGCTCGCCTACGTGCTGATGCCGCTGTCGTCGGTGATCTACGCGACGCTCGGCGCGGCGAACGTGTCGTGGCGCACACTGCATCAAGGTCGATCTGGCGGGCGCCGCCCTGTCGACGTTCGGGTGGATCTACCTCGGCTTCTACCTCGGCCGGCCCGCGCAAGACGCGTTGGCGCGTTACTCGAGCATCGCCACCTGGGTGGCCATCGTGCTGGCCGTGCGTGGTCGCCGGCTGGGTCGTCTGGCGCTACCGCACCCGGGACTCCCGACGGATCAAGGCGGAGGTCAACGAGCAGGCCCGCCAGATCGTGGCCGCGCGACTCGCCGAGACGCGACGCGAGAAGCAGCGGCAGCGAGCAGCGGAGCGCAGAGCGAGCCGCACGACGCGGCGGGTCCGGCGGCCGGGGGCCCGGTCGATCCCTGATGGCTGGCCGGGCGGCCGTCCTAAGATCGGGACATGGCCCGATATTTCGACGTGCACCCGCTCAATCCGCAGCCACGCGCACTGTCCCAGGTGGCCGACATCATCACCGACGGGCGGACTGGTGGCCTATCCGACCGACTCGGGATTCGCCCTCGGCGTCCGGTTCGGCAACCGCGAGGGACTCGAGCGCATCCGCCGGCTGCGCCAACTCGACGAGCGCCACCACTTCACGCTGGTGGTCGACGAGTTCGCCAAGCTCGGCGCGTTCGTCACGATGGACAACTGGATCTTCCGGGCGGTCAAGGCGGCCACGCCCGGCCAGTACACGTTCATCCTGCGCGCGACCAAGGAGGTGCCGCGCGCGATGGCGCACCCGAAGAAGCGCACGGTGGGCGTGCGGATCCCGCAGAACGTCACCGCCCTGGCGCTGCTCGCCACCCTCGGCGAGCCGCTGATGTCGTCGAGCCTGATCCTGCCCGGCCAAGACGAGCCGTTGGTCGACGGGTGGACGATCAAGGACACGCTCGACCACGAACTCGACGCCGTCCTCGACTCCGGCGATGCGGGAACCGAGCTGACCACCGTCGTCGACCTGAGCGGCGAGGAGCCCGAGATCCTGCGCGTCGGAGCGGAGACCCCGCGCCGTTCACGGTGTAGCCCGCGCCCCGGCGGTGCGTCGATCTGGTGACAGTCGACGCACCGCCCGCCCCGACGACGCGACCGAACCCGCGCTCAGCCGATGGCGTCGGTCGGCGGCAGGGTCTTGGTGCGCGCGAGGGTGGCGTACCAGAGCGCGGAGTCCTTCGGCGTGCGCACCTGCGTGTCGTAGTCGACGTGGGTGATGCCGAATCGCTTGTCGTAGCCCTCGGCCCACTCGAAGTTGTCCATGAGGCTCCAGACGTAGTAGCCGACGACCGGCACCCCCTGAGACATCGCACGGCGCACCGCGCTGATGTGGCGGCTGAGGTAGTCGACCCGGCGTGTGTCGTGGCAGCGTCCGTCGACTACCGGGTCGTCGTAGGCGCAGCCGTTCTCGGTGATCACCAGGGGCGTGCCCGGGAACTCGGCGGACATGTCCAGCAACTGCCGCTCAAGACCCGACGGATCGATCGGCCAGCCCATGTCGGTGACGGGCAGATCGCTCGGCGACGGCCTCGGACGTCGTCGATGCCGATGTTGGTGGTGGGGATCCAGGAGCCCTCGTACTCGAGGGCGTACGGCTTCACCTGCTTCACCCACGCCGGCGTGTACCAGTTGAGGCCGAGCACGTCGATCGGCTGGTGGATCGCCTCCAGGTCGCGTCGCGCACGAAGCTCCAGTCGGTGTAGCGGCTGGTGATCTCGAACAGTTCGGGCTCGTAGCGACCGAGCATCACCGGTGAGGTGAACAGCTTGTTGTTCACCTGTCGCACCTTCTCGGCCACCGCCAGGTCGCCCGGCGGCGTCGCTGGCGGGGATCACGGTCTGCAGGTTGAACGTGATCGAGTACTTGGCATCGGGCCGGCTCGACCGACGACCGCAACGCCTGCACCCCGAGCCCGTGGGCGAGGTTGAGGGTGTGCACCGACTGCAGCACGTCGAGCGGATCCTGGCGTCCCGGGGGCGTGGACGCCGATGCCGTAGCCGAGGTGGGCGGTGCACCACGGCTCGTTGAGCGTCGTCCACTGCTCGATCCGGTCACCGAACGCCTCGCCGCAGATGGCGGCGTACTCCGCGAAGCGCTCCGCCGTCTCGCGGTTGGGCCAACCTCCGGCGTCCTCGAGGGCTTGTGGAAGGTCCCAGTGGTAGAGGGTGCAGGTGGGGGAGATGCCCCGGGCGAGCAGACCGTCGATGAGACGGTTGTAGAAGTCGATGCCGGCGCGGTTCACGGGGCCCGACCCGGTGGGCTGGATGCGCGGCCAGGCGATCGAGAAGCGGTAGGCGTCGAGGTGGTAGCTCGCCATCAGGTCGAGGTCGGCGTCGAGACGGTGGTAGTGATCGTCGGCCACGTCTCCGGTGTCGCCGTTGGCGGTGTTGCCCGGGGTGTGGCTGAACGTGTCCCAGATCGACGGCCCTCGGCCGTCCTCGTGCACGGCGCCCTCGATCTGATACGAGGCGGTCGCCGAGCCGAAGACGAAGTCGTCGGGGAATCGATGGCCACGGTCACGGTAGTCGGGGCGGAGGTCGGGTTCTGGAGTCATCGGCTGCCTTCCACTTTCGGCCGGACCACGGCGTCCGGCTGCATGGCACTTTCCTAGCACGCGATCCGGCCTTCCGGGGAGACGGCACGCACACAATCCGACCACGTGGTAGGGGGATAGGCTCGGGCCGTGTCGAATCCGTTGCTGAACCCGTCCCCCCTGCCCTACGAGCTTCCCGACTTCGCGGCCATCGGCCTGGGCGACTTCCGTGAGGCGATCGAGGCCGGCCTGGCCGAGCACCGCCGGGAGATCGACGCCGTCGCCGAGACGGCCGAGCCCCCCACGTTCGCCAACACGATCGAGGCCCTCGAGCGGGCCGGCGACCTGCTCGACCGCGCAACCACCGTCTTCTCGGCCCTGCTCAGCGCCGACGGCACCGACGCGATGCGCGCCTACGACGTCGAACTCGGCTCCGGTGCTCTCACAACATCGCACGGCGTACCTGCTGCACGCCGGGCTCTGGCGGCGGATCGAGTACCTGTATGCCCATCGGCGACGCGCTCGACCTCACCGACGAGCAGGCCTACGTGCTGTACCGGCACTGGATCACCCGCCGCAATGCCGGTGCCGACCTCGACGACGCCACCCGCGCCGAGGTGCAGCGGTTGAACGCGCGGATCGCGACGCTCCAGAGCGAGTTCGAGAACCGACTGATCGCCGACACGAACGATGCGGCCGTGGTGTTCGGGTCGGCCGACGACCTCGACGGCCTGAGCCCGGAGGAACTCGGGGGCTGCGCCGAAGCGGCGCGAGCCAGGGGGCTGGAGGCGGCTACCTCGTCGACCTCCTGAACTTCACCAATCACCCCTTCCTCGCGTCACTGACGCGCCGCGCGTCGCGCAAGCGGCTGTTCGACGCCCAACGTGCACGCGGCCACCGAGGGAACCAGTGGGACACGAGCACGATCGTGCTGGAACTGGTGCAGTTACGCGCCGAACTCGCCCGGCTGTTCGGCTACCCCAACCACGTGGCCCGCAAGGTGGTCGATGAGACCGCCCGCACACCGGAGGCGATCGAAGAACTGGTCTATCCGATGGCCGGACCCGCTCGGCGGAACGCCGACGCGGAACTCGCCCGGCTGCAGGCCGAGGCCGACCGTGATGCCGCCGAGCGGGGCATCGATCCGTTCCCCGTCGCGGCGTGGGATTGGAGCTACTACGCCGAATTGGTGCGTGCCCGCGAGTTCGCCCTCGACGCCGCGGCGCTGAGGCCGTGGTTCGAGTACGACCGGGTGCTCGTCGACGGCGTGTTCTACGCCGCGACGCCGCTCTGTACGGGATCACGTTCACCGAACGGCCCGACCTGACCGGGTACCACCCCGACGTGCGGGTGTTCGAGGTGTTCAACGACGACGGCTCGGCGATCGGCCTGTTCCTGCACGATGTGTACACCCGGGACAGCAAGCGGGGTGGCGCCTGGATGAACAATCTGGTCGACCAGTCGCACCTGCTCGGGCGGCGTCCGGTGGTCTGCAACAACCTCAACGTGCCGAAGCCGGCCGCGGGCGAGCCGACGTTGCTGACCCTCGACAACGTGCGCACGATGTTCCACGAGTTCGGCCACGCGCTGCACGGGCTGTTCAGTGACACGACCTATCCCAGCGTGTCCGGCACCGCGACCGGTCGCGACTTCGTCGAGTTCCCCAGCCAGGTCAACGAGATGTGGATCATGTGGCCGGAGGTGCTCGACCACTACGCCCGTCACCACCTGACCGGCGAGCCGCTTCCGACCGAGGTCGTCGACCGCCTGCGCGCCAGCGAGCAGTTCAACGAGGGCTTCGCCACGTCGGAATACCTTGCCGCGGCACTGCTCGACCAGGAGTGGCACAAGATCGCCCCGGACGCCGGGGTCGACGATGTCGACGCGTTCGAGGCGGCGGCGCTGGCCCGGGTGGGTCTCGACAACCCGGTGATCCCGCCGCGCTACTCCACCTGCTACTTCGCTCACACCTTCGGGGGAGGCTACGACGGCGCGTACTACTCCTACATCTGGAGTGAAGTGCTCGACGCCGACACCGTCGAGTGGTTCAAGCAGCACGGCGGGCTCACCCGCGCGAACGGGCAGAGGTTCCGTGACGAACTGTTGCGCCGCGGGCGCAGCCGCGAGCCACTCGAGTCGTACCGGGCCTTCCGCGGGCGCGACGCCGAGGTCCGGCCGTTGCTCGTACGGCGCGGGTTGCTCACCGCGTGACCATGCTCG
Organism: uncultured Actinomycetota bacterium; assembly: GCA_963798885.1. Lineage (GTDB taxonomy): Bacteria > Actinomycetota > Actinomycetes > Propionibacteriales > Propionibacteriaceae > JAJYQH01. Next base: position 168,504 of record CAWCUX010000003.1, read on the forward strand.
GATTCCTGGGTGCCATGGAAGCCGAGGTCGTTTCGATCCGGGGCCGGTTGCGGAACCACCGGCTGGTGACCACGGGGTCGACACCCGTGAGCGTCGGCGAGTACGTCACCGGGTCGGGAACACGGCGCCCGGTGGCCGTGGCACGTTGCGGCGTCGGCAAGGTCAACGCGGCGCTGGCGGTGGCGGCACTCGTCCACGCAGGTGTCACCGAGGCGGTGTTCACCGGCGTGGCCGGGGGTGTGGCGCCGGGGCTCGAGATCGGAGACCTCGTGGTGGCCACCGATCTCGTGCAGCACGACGTCGACCTCACCAGGCTCGGGCGGCCACGCGGTGAACTGCTCGGCGAACCCCTCGCGTGGACGGTCGACCCTGGCCTCGCCCGCCGTGTACGAGTGGCCGCCGAGTCGGTGTGCGGGTCGGCTCACGTGCACGAGGGCAGGATCGCCTCGGGCGACCAGTTCATCGCCGATCCCGCACGGGGTCGGGGGATCCATGCAGACTTCGGGGCCCTGTGCGCCGAGATGGAAGGTGCCGCGTTCGCCCAGGCGTGCACCGCGTACGGATTGCCGTTCGCGGTCGTGCGGGCCATCAGCGACACCGCCGACGGCGACGCGCCCTCGGACTTCCCGGCCTTCCTCGCCCGGGCCTCCGAACTGGGGCTGGCGCTCGCCGACGCCCTCGTCGACGGGTCACCCTGATGCGGGTGCCGCCCCGGGGGATCCGCGTGTCGGTGCGTCACCTCGACTCGGACGCCGTGGCGCACGACCTCGTCGGCGAGGTGGTGGATGTCGCGGCCGAACACCTCACGGTGCTTCCCTGGGACCGGGGTGCCCAGACGGTCGACCTTTCGAGGGTCGTCGCGTGGCGTCGGGTGCCGCCGAAGACGGTGCGTCCGAGTTCGACCCCCGCCGACATGGCCCGGCTTGTCGCCCGCGCGTGGCCGGGGCTCGAGGTCGAGCGACTCGGTGGCTGGGAGCTGCGGGCCTCCGGCGGATACACCCGCCGGGCGAATTCGGCCCTGTGCGAGGGCGACCCGGGCACCGACGTCGCCGACCGCGTTCGAGCGGGTCGGTGACTTCTACCGCTCCCGGGGCCTGCCGCCCCAGGTGATGCTGCCCACGCGCCCCGGCGAGCGCCACCCGCTCGGCGACGCGCTTGCCGCACGGGCCTGGCGTGGGCACGGCCTCACCCTGGTGATGACCCTCGACCTGCGCTCGGCACCCGCCGTGGAGGTGCTCCCGGAACTCGACCTGACCTGGTCGAGCGAGCCCGACCCGGCCTGGCTGGCCGTGTTCGGACGCCCGCATCCCCTGCGCCTCGCGGTGCTCACCTGCGCGAACGCCGAATACCTGACCATGCGGCGTGGGGGCGGCGAACCGATCGGGATCGCCCGCCTGGCACTCACCGGTCAGTGGGTGGGGGTGAGTGGACTGTGGGTCACCCCCTCGTCGCGCGGACAGGGACTGGGTGCGCGACTGCTCGGTGCGGTGTCCGACCGGGGCCTGTTCCACGGGGCCCGGTTCGCACACCTGCAGGTGCTGTGCGAGAACACCGCGGCCATCCGCCTGTACGACCGCATGGGCTGGCAGGTGCATCACGAATACCGCTACCTCACCCGGGATTGACCGAGCGGCCACGTGCCGCGGCTCAGAGGATCTCGGTGCCCACGGGGGTGCCCGCCTCGATCGTGCGCGCGACGGTGCACAGCTGATCGTGCGACCTGCGCACCGCCTGGGGAAGCCGCTCGCGGGCGGCGTCCCCGCTGTCGCCTTCGGGAAAGCGGACCCTGAACGAGACCGTGAGATCCTCGAGGTGGTTACCTCCCTCGGTGTGTTTCGTGCCGCTCGAGGTGACCTCGAACTCGATCGGCTCGGCCCGGCGTGACGTGATGTAGTCGACGTCCATGCCGGTGCAGGCAGCCATCGCGGTGAGCAGCAATTCGACCGGACGGAAGGTGCCCTCGCCGGCCTCGCCGACGAGAATCGTGCCGCCACGGGAGTTGGTCGCCTCGAAGGTCGCGAACTCGGTGCGGCGCAGGACGACTGTGGTCGGGGTGGGAGGGGTCTGATCATTCGCCATGCGACCATCATCGCGCAGTGGTGCGCGGACGGGGGGCGGCCCGGTCCGTGTGGTCCGATCGCGGATCACACTGGTGGCATGACCGGACTCATGAGGTCGGCGCGGATGAGCGTGATCGCCGCCATGTTCATCCTCGGCGCTGTTGCGGCGTGCTCACCGAGCACCACGGCGTCCCCGGCGGAGTCGACCGCGAGCGGCTCATCCCCGGCCGCCACGGCGTCACAGACGAATCAATCTCCGCCCCCGAGCCCGGCCGGCCCCAGCCCGACCCCCTCGCTCACTTGCGCTCCGGTGGCCACGTCATCGGTGTCGGCCTCCGCGACCCCTGGCACCGATGTCGCCGCCCCCACCCTCACCGGCGTCACCGCCGCCTCCGGCCCCTGCGGCGACCAGGTGATCTTCGAGGTGTCGGGAGTCTCGTCGGTCGGTTACCGGATCGAGTACAAAGACCAGCTGCTGGGGATCGGCAGCGGGATCCCCATCCCTGTCCGCGGCGGCGCGGTTCTCGTGGTGAATCTCGAGGCGCCGGCATATGACGATGCCGGCCAGTCCACCTACTCACCGAGTGACCGCGCCAATCTCGTCAGCACGGCCGGACTGAGCTCGGTCCGGCAGGTGGCATGGGCCGGCTCGTTCGAGGGCTACAGTCTCATCGGCATCGGTGTCGACCGCATCCGCCCCTTCAGTGTGTCCGTGATGGCTGGCAGCCCGACCCGGGTGATCGTTCAGATCTCACCCCAGGCCCTGCCCGCCAGCGGACACTGAGCGGGCTATCCGGCCCCTGGCGGCGTCGGATGGGCCGCCACCAGTGCCTTGGCGAGCACCTGGACGCCCACCGCATTCGGATGGTCGCCGTCGGCAGCGAGCAGGGGGCTCGGATCATCGGCGCCGCCACCGCCGCGGAACGGGACCACCGTGTCGACGTAGACGTCGCCGTGCAGCAGCACCTGGGTGCGGATGGCGTTGTTCGCTGCCGCTGTGACGGCCTCCTGCCACTCCAGCTGGGCCGATTCCGGGCCCGACCGGGCGAGGCCCGCCTCCGGGAACAGGTCCCAGTAATTCGTGACGAGCACCATGTGCGGTGAAGTCGTGTCGATGCGTGCCAGCTGGTCGAGCAGATGCCCGAGGCGGGTGCCCATCGCGGCGACGTCGGGTTGGTAGCAGGAGCGGTCACACGACCCCGACGCGCGCTTGGCCGCGTCGGGGTTCAGGTCGTTCGCGCCGACGATCACCACGATGATGTCGGCGTGTCGCAGGGCCGTGCGCACCGGATCGGCCTTGATCTGTTCCAGCACCGATGCCGTGGTGGCCCCGTTGGCCCCGAACCCGCGGGCGTCGACGCGGCGTCCGGTGGCCCGGGAGAACTGCCGCGCGTATGCGGCCATCGGGCCGGCGCAGCCGCAGTGGGTTCCCGCCATCACCGAGTCGCCGATCCCCACCGCGGTCAGGGCGGCGCCAGGGCTCGGCACGGATGTCCCGGCGAGTGGCGTGGGGGAGCGGGGAGAGGGGGTGGCGAGAGTCGGCGAGGAGTGCGACGCGGCGGTGCGGGGTGGAGCGCTCGACCCTGTGGTCGCGACCGCGCAGCCCGCGAGGATGACCGTGGCAAGGATGGCGGGTGCGACGATCGTACGCATGGACGGGGTCGGACCTTTCGAGTTGGATCGTCGCGCTATACCGGGTGTGACCCGGTCCGCGTGGGACAGGCTAGTCCGATGAGTCAACTCAGCGGCCGAGGGGCCTCGCGGCAGTAGTGCATGGCCTGGAGGGCCCGTGAACCTGTTGAGCGACTCCGTGTACTGGCTGGCCGCCGTCCTCACGGCCGGCGCGCTGTTCGGCGGGTCATGGTTGGTCAGTCGACTGCCGCGCAGGTCGTGGCGATGGCTGTTCAACGTGCCCGTGGTCGCGCTCGCCAGCGTCCTCGTCGCGGTCAGCGCCGGGCTGGTGCTGAACCGGCAGAACGCCTGGTACACCAGCTGGGGAGACCTGCTCGGCACATCGAGCGGCGGCAGCAACGTTGTGGTCGTCGGGGCGTCGAAGGCGCGCACCGTGTTCGGGCACGACCAGCGGGTGGTGCATGTCGACGCGCGCACGTTGCCACCCCTGCCGTCACCCGGCAGCAGGATCCAGCACTACACCGTTTCCACCTCGGTGGGTCACAACGCCTGGCAGGTCACCGTCCTGCTGCCCCAGGGCTACGGAGATCCGGCCAATGCGCAGCGCGCCTACCCGGTGCTGATGGCCGCCCACGGGGCCCCGGGATCCCCCGAGAGCTACCTGCCGAGGGGCCGGATGCCGATCATGGCACTGACCGACCCCTCGGTGGCCGCCGGCACGGTGTCACCGTTCATCACCGTGATCCCGTCGCTGTTGCCCGGCGGTTCCGACAACGAATGCGTGTTCGGCCCGGGAGGGCCCGACCAACTCGAGACGTGGCTGAGCGTCGACGTCCCCCGATTCGTGACGGCCCATCTGCGGGTGATCAGGCAGCGCTCGGGGTGGGCATGGTTCGGCTACTCCGCCGGTGGATGGTGCGCGGCGATGGAGACGATCCTCCACCCCGGCACGTTCGCGGCGGCCGCGATCCTCAGCGGCTACTTCACGCCGTGGTGGGGGGCGACTCCACCGTTCGCCGCCAACTCCGCCGCCGACAGGCGCTTGAACCTCATCGCGGACGTGCAGCGGGCGCGCCCGCACGTCGCCCTGTGGGTGCAGAGTTCGCGCCCCGACACCGAGAGCTACCCGTCCACCCGCCTGTTCCTGTCGAAGGTGCGTCCACCGACGCTCTTGCGGGCGGTGATCGACACCAGCGGTGGCCACCGATTCCCTTCCTGGACCCCACACCTGCCGGAGATCATGGCGTGGCTCGGCGCGACAGTGCCAGGATTCGCACCGTAATTCCTCGTGTACAACGAATATTCCATACCCAGGGCCGAACTGACAGCCGGCAACGCAAGGAAGTATCGTCCGTCTGGTGACACGTGGTCGGATCCCGCCACGCCGCTGCCACCATCAGGAACATCGTTCACCACGGGTGCTCCCGCCCACCAGGAGGCCAAGGCCATGCCCATTCCCTTTACGCGTCGCGCCCTCGCGGCGGTCACACTGGTCGCCGCCGCGCTGACGGCCACCGGCTGCGGCTCGTCCACCCTCGACTCCGGCTCGGGCGCCAGCCCGTCTCCCGCGGCGGGATCGGCGTCCAGCGCCGCGGCCACGCCCACGCTCGACCAGGCGTTGGCTGCCAAGGTGCCGGCCGCGATCAAGGCCAAGGGGACGCTGTCCGACGGCACCGACGGAAGCTACGCGCCCAACGAGTACATCGGCTCCGACGGCAAGACCATGGAGGGGATGGACGTCGATCTGCTCAACGCCGTGGCCACCACCCTCGGGCTGAAGGTGCAGTACAACAACGCGCAGTTCGACACCATCATCCTGGGTGTCACCAGCGGGAAGTACGACATCGCGATCTCGTCGTTCACGATCAACGACCAGCGCAAGCAGGTCGTCAACATGGTCCAATACTTCAACGCCGGCACGTCGTGGGCCGCGAAGGCCGGAACCCAACTCGACCCGAACAACGCCTGCGGCAAGTCGATCTCGGTGCAGAAGGGCACCGTGCAGGTCGACGACCTCACGGCGCGCAGCAAGAAGTGCACCGCCGCGGGCAAGAAGGCCATCAACATGGTCGTGGAGACCGACCAGTCCAAGGCCGCCGCCGACGTGATCAGCGGCAAGACCGATGGCATGCTGGCCGACTCGCCGATCACGGCCTACGCGATCAAGCAGTCGAACGGCCAGTTGGTGTCCGTCGGCACCATCTACGACGCCGCGCCCTACGGCATCGTCGTCGACAAGAAGCAGACCGCCTTCGCCCAGGTCATCTCCGACGCCCTCGCCCAGCTCAAGGCCAACGGCGTGTACGACCAGATCCTTGCGAAGTGGGGTAACAGTTCCGGTGCGGTCGACACCTTCCCGGTGAACCCGTGACGGTGTCGCAGTCCGCCGAGCGCCCGGGGAGGATCGAGGCCAAGCCGGTCCGGCATCCGTGGCGCTGGGTGGCGGTCGGCGCCATCGTGATCCTCGTGGCCATGATGGTGCACTCCGCTGTCACCAACTCCAAGTGGGATTGGCCCTACGTCCTCAAGGTGATGAACTACCGCCCCATCCTGCAGGGGTTGTGGGAGGGCACGATCCTCGGCACGGTGCTGGCGATGATCATCGGGCTGATCCTCGGGATCGTGCTCGCGATCATGAGGCTCTCGACCAATCCGGTGCTGCGCGGGGTCTCGGCGGTCTACACCTGGTTCTTCCGTTCGATCCCGCGCTACGTGCTGCTCACCATCCTCGGCGTCGGCATCGTGTTCCTCTACCCGAAGCTGACGATCGGCCTGCCCTTCGGCGATTCGATCGCACGGTTGCTGCACCTGAACACGACGTTCACGCTGTTCACCCTGGACACCCGCTCGGTCAGCCAGGGCATCGCGATCGGCGCACTGGGCCTCGGGTTGTCCGAAGCCGCCTACATGGCCGAGATCGCGAGAGCGGGCATCCTGTCGGTCGATCGTGGCCAGGTCGAGGCCGCGCACGCCCTCGGGATGTCGTCGGCGAAGACCATGCGCCGGATCGTGCTGCCCCAGGCGATGCGGGTCATCGTGCCCCCGACCGGCAACGAGACGATCGCCATGGTCAAGGACACCTCGCTGCTCGTGGCGGTGCCCGTCGGGATGGAACTGTTCAATCAGGCCCAGATCGTGGCCAATCGCACCTACCGGATCATGCCGGTGTACGTGGCCGCCACCTTGTGGTACCTCATCGTCTGCTCGGTACTGATGGTCGGGCAGACCTATCTGGAGCGCCGCTTCGGGCGCGGGTTCGCCGCACCGAACGCGAAGGCGCAGCGGCTGTTGAGCCGCACGGGGGAGCACTGATGAGCGATTCGACGGATACGCGCCCGCTCGTACGGGCGGTGAACGTGTCGAAGGCGTTCCATCACCTCGAGGTGCTCAAGGGCATCGATCTCGAGGTACACCCCGGCGAGGTCGTGTGCCTGCTCGGCCCCTCGGGGTCGGGGAAGACCACGTTCCTGCGCTGCATCAACATGCTCGAGACGATCGACGGTGGACGCATCTACGTCGACGGCGCCCTGATGGGCTTCGACGACTCCGGGCCCCACCTGCGCCACCTGTCCGACTCGGCCAAGTCGGCACAGCGCCGCGAGATCGGGATGGTGTTCCAGCGATTCAACCTGTTCCCGCACATGACCGTGCTCGAGAATCTCATCGAGGCCCCGGTGCAGGTGCGTGGCGTGGCCCGCGACGCGGCGGTCTCTCGCGCGCGTGACCTGCTCGCGATGGTGGGCCTGTCGGACAAGGAGCGCAACTATCCGGCGCAGTTGTCGGGAGGCCAGCAGCAGCGGGTGGCGATCGCCCGTGCCCTCGCGATGGATCCCAAACTCATGCTGTTCGACGAGCCGACGTCGGCACTCGACCCCGAACTCGTGGGCGAGGTGCTGAGGGTGATGCGCGATCTCGCGGAGCAGGGCATGACGATGATCGTGGTCACCCACGAGATCGCCTTCGCCCGCGACGTCGCCGACCGCGTGGTGTTCATGGACGGCGGGGTCATCGTCGAGGCGGGCCCCGCCCGCGAGGTCATCACCAACCCGCGGGAGGAACGCACCCGCCAGTTCCTGGCACGGATCCTCACCGACCAGTCGGAGTGAGTCTCAGCCGGCCGCGAGTCTGACCGCGATCCCGAGCATGACAAGTCCGATCACGGTGTCGATGACCCGCCACGTCGAGGGGCGTCCGAGTGGGCCCGCCAGTGTCCGCGCGCCCACTCCCAGCCCGGTGAACCAGACGATGCTGCCCACGCCGGCACCCGCGGAGAACCACCAGCGCATCGCCGCGTGCTGATTGGCGAGGGTTCCCAGCATCAGCACCGTGTCGAGGTAGACGTGCGGGTTGAGGTAGGTGAGCGCCATGGTGGTGACGGCCACCGAGCGCAACGACGGAGGGCTGCCACCGGATTCGTGCAGCCGGCCCGGCCTCAGCGCCGAGCGGAACGAGCGAGCCGCGAACCAGGCGAGGTAGGCGACACCACCCCATCGCAGCACGGTGAGGGCCAATGGAGCCCGGTGCACGATGGACCCGATGCCCAGGGTGCCCGCGGCGATCAGCAGCAGATCGGACGCGGAGCAGATCGCCACCACGGCGCCGATGTGCTCGCGGCGCAGTCCCTGCCGCAGCACGAAGGCGTTCTGGGCGCCGATCGCCACGATGAGCGACAGGCCCGTGAGCAGGCCGGTGACCGCGGCGGCGAGGGCGTCGGCTGGCACCGGCACAGACTACCGGCGGTGGGCGCCGCGGCTACGGCACCCGACGTCTGGCGCGCACTTCACGGGCGACGTTCGAGCGGGCGGGCTGCTCCCAGCACCGGTAGCCGTGATCGGTGTGGAAGATGCGCGGTCGCGCCAGGAAGTCGTCGAGAACCGCCAGCCGGCCCCGGCGGAACGCCTCGTCGTCGTACCGGGCGTACTCGGCGCGAATGCCGCGAACCGATTCGTCGTAGCGATCGGGCTCGGCGGCCAGGATGGCCATGTCGCAATCGCTCACCCGGGCGCCGGCATCGTCGCCCGACCGGGGCGCGTGGTGCTCGGTGACCAGCACGAGGCGGACGACCTCGCCGACGTCGGCTCGGGTGTGAGGGATCGCCGACAGCCGTTCGGCGGCGAGATCGGCCGACGCCCGCTCGTCGGCTCCCGCGCCGAGCCCGTAGACGGCGTCATGAAACCAGACCGCGAGGTGCTCGGCCCCGCCGCCACCCAGAAGATCGAGCGCCGTCAGCGACTCCTCGAGGTGCCGGAGGTCGTGATAGTGACGCTCGGGCGCGCCCCAGCGCGCGATGAGCTCGTCGCACAGCTCATCGGCCTCCGGCACGAAGCTCCGCCAGCGGGCGCGCAGCGCGACGTCGAGGGGCACCGGGGCGTGCCGGCTCACAGCATCCCCACGACGATGTGCACGAGCCCGGCCCAGGCGCAGGCGACCAGGACGCTGACGAAGGTGCCGATGATGAACCGCTCGGCCGTGCCGCTCGAGGTGGCGCGCAGTTCGGGGTAGCGGGCCAGTCCCTTCACGGCGAGCGCCATGGCGATCCCCTCGGGGAACCCGAGCAGCAGCGTCGCGTAGACCGCCAGGCGCTCGAGGACGCCGATCCATGCACCACCACGCAGGTGCGACCGGGCCGCGACGACGGACTGCTGCTGGGCCTGTTCGGCCGTCAACTCCTGGCGCAGCCTCCGGTCGACCCGGGCGAACACGAGGCCGACGACCGGACTGCCGGTTCCGCAGGCGAGCACGGCCCCCACGGCCACGATGATGGCGGTCCACACCGCGTGGCCGGTCATTCCGGAGTCCCGGGTTCGGGGGCCTCGGCGTCGGCCGGTAGAAGGTCGGCGAGTTCGCAGGCAGCCAGTCTTTCGGCCGCCGCCGACTCGGCGAAGCGGGCCCTGGAGAGGCGCTGGCTGATCGCCGATTCGCTCACCCCGAGCCGCGCGGCCACCTCCCGATGGGAGAGACCCGATTCGACCAGAGTCACTGCCTGCCACCCCTCGTCGGTTCTGCGCCGGATCAGCGCGCGCCACACGGTCAGCGCGCTGTCGGCACGATCCTGTGCCGAGCAGTTCCGAGCGTACAAACCACCACCGACACCGGGCAGGCCATCCTTCGGCGCGTCGGTTCCGGGATCCTGCCGTGCCACCCGCAGGGCGATGTCGGACGGAGCGCGGTACGCGGCCGTTACAGCGTCCCGGGCGGCGATGAACGCGGCTCCGCGCGCGGCACGGGTCGTCGTGGGAAGTGGTAGTTCCACGGATCCGACCCCCACGCCGATTCGCCAGGGGCCCAGGCGGGTGAGGATCTTCACGCTGGCCACGACATCGGAGATCGACGAGGTCAGGCCCTGGATCTCGTCACCGACGGTGCGCTCGAATCCCAGGTGCATGTCGAGCCCGCACCCGCCGAGGCTCTCCAGCGCCGCCGGTACGGCGTCGTGGGTGGTGCGACTGCCGACCTGGTCAGCAGTCACGACGAAACAAGTTAAGGGAAAAGACTTCACTCTCGATACTTTAGCGATATTGCTTCAGCCATGGGTGACCTGTCCGATATGCGTGGTCCTCGGGGCGGGGGAGTCGGGTCGGGCTGCATGTGGGCCAATGCGGAGGGAAGGGTCCGACGAAGGAGGGCACGTCCCTAGGATGGACAAGAGCCGAGGGTTGATGAACGAGGAGCACACAATGACCAAATTCACTGGTGTGGGCGTGAGCGCGGGTCGGGTCGTCGGAAGGGTGATCCCGATGGCGCCGCCGGTCGCCGAACCTCAGCGTCGGAGAAACGTTCGATTCCGTTGCCACCACCGCCGAAGCCGAGGCGGCACGGGTCAAGGACGCCGCGCTCGCCGTGCGCGATGCGCTCCGGGCAGCGTGCGGCAACGGCCAAGGTCGAGTCCCAGGCGATCCTCCAGGCCACGGCGCAGATGGCGGCCGACCCCAGCCTCCGCAAGGGCGCGATGAAGCGCGTGCAGGAGCAGGGGCTCTCGGCCGAACGGGCGGTGTGGGACGCCGCGGCCGAGATCACCGCCAAGCTCGCCGCGCTGGGTGACTACATGGTCGAGCGGCAGAACGATGTCCACGACGTCCGCAACCGCATCGTCGCCGAACTGCGCGGCGAACAGCCCCCGGGCATCCCCGAGTCCGACGAGCCGTTCGTGCTGACCGCCGTCGACCTCGCCCCCGCCGACACCGCCCTGCTCGACCCCCACAAGGTCCTCGCGCTGGTCACCTCCGACGGCGGCCCCCAGAGCCACACCGCCATCATCGCCCGTCAACTCGGACTGCCCGCCATCGTCGCCGCGCACGGCGTCAACACCGTCGCCGCGGGCACCGAGGTCTACGTCGACGGTGCCGCGGGCACCATCACCGACGAGGTCACCGACGATGAGCGCCGACGCGCCGAGCAGTGGGCCGCGCGGCAGGCCAATCCGCTCACCTTCGACGGGGACGGGAGGCTCAAGGACGGCACCAAGGTGCAGTTGCTGGCCAACATCGGTGGCGCCAAGGACGCGGAGAAGGCCGTCGCCGCGAACGCCGAGGGCGTGGGCCTGTTCCGCACCGAGTTCCTGTTCCTGGGCAGCAAGGAGGAACCGAGCCTCGAGAAGCAGGAACAGGAGTACTCCGCGGTCTTCGCGCAGTTCCCCGGCAAGAAGGTCGTCGTGCGCACCCTCGACGCGGGCGCCGACAAGCCGCTGCCGTTCCTCACCGACGACTCCGAACCGAACCCCGCGCTCGGCGTCCGCGGCTTCCGGTGCAACGCCGTCACACCCGGCGTACTGGGCAACCAGTTGACCGCCATCGCCCGAGCCGCCTTCTTCAACCAGGCCAACGTGTGGGTCATGGCCCCGATGATCTCGACCGTCGCCGAGGCGGCCGATTTCGTGCAGATGTGCGAGAGCGCGGGCCTGAAGCGTCCGGGAGTCATGATCGAGGTGCCGTCGGCGGCCCTGTGCGCGGATCAGGTGCTGGTGCCCGCCACCTTCGCCAGTATCGGCACCAACGATCTCACGCAGTACGCGATGGCGGCCGACCGGCAACTGGGGGCGCTGGCCGAACTCAACGACCCGTGGCAGCCCGGCGTGCTGCGACTGGTCAGGGCCACCTGCGACGGGGCGAAGGTCGGCGGGGGGGGAGACCCCGAGGTGCGGCCCGTCGGTGTCTGCGGCGAAGCGGCGGGCGACCCTGCCATGGCTGTGGTGCTCGTCGGCGTCGGTGTGGCGTCGCTGTCGATGACCGCGAGGAGCCTTCCGGCCGTCGCCGAGGTGCTCAAGTCGGTGACCCTCGAGCAGGCGCGGGAGATCGCCGCCGGCGGCGCTCATCGCCGGGTCCGTCGCCGATGCCAAGGCCGTCGTGCGCGCGGCGGCTCTGCCGGTGCTCGACGACCTCGGGCTGTGACGATGCGGGCCCCAGCCCGCCGGGATCCGCGCGGGGGTCGTCGGCCGTGCGCCCGGTCACTGAGGGGTGTTGACCCCTTTCAGCAGGGCGAGTACCTCGTCGGGCGTCGTCGCGTCCCGCGAGCGACTGCAGCGCATCGCCGCGGGAGAAGATCCGGGCGATCCGGCCCAGCAGGATCAGGTGCTCCTTGTTGCGTCCGGCGATCGCGATGACGAACCGCACGGGGTTGCCGTTCCAGTCGATGGGTTCGTCGTAGCGGGCGAAGCTCATCGCCGTCTGCTCGACGAACTGCTTCGCCTCCCGGGTGCCGTGGGGTACGGCCAGCGAATTGCCCATGTAGGTCGACACGCTCTTCTCGCGTTCGAACATCGCCTCGACGAATCCCTCACCGACCGCGCCCGTCGCCAGGAGCATGCGCCCGGCCTCGTGGATCGCCTCCGCCTTGGTGCGCGCCGTGCCGTGCAGGGTGATGGCGTCGCGCACGAGCGGGTCGGGGGGGTCCACCGAGGAGTCGGCGATGGTGATGGGGGAGGCCGCCCGGCTGGGTGGGGGGCTCGTGGTTCGGTCCCTCCGGAGTCAATGTCATGACAGCCAAGTTACCGCCCCCCGGAGGTGGGCGTAGCCGCGAGCCGGGCCGCGGCGCGCCCCCGTGTGATCCCTCCGGAGGAGGCGTCACGGACGCTCCGGCCCGATCGAACCCGACCCCGGCCGGTGCTCGGATCGGTCGGGGGCTAGCCTGTTGCCAAGGTCGTTGCGTCCAGGAGGCTCAGCATGTCGCGCGTACTCAATCCGGCTTTACGCCACAAGATCATGAGTGGCGAGCAGGCCGCGCGGGTCATCCGTCACGGGATGAACGTTGGCATGAGCGGTTTCACCGGCGCCGGATACCCGAAGGTCGTGCCTCAGGCGCTGGCCGCGCAGATCAGTTCCGCTCACGAGCGGGGCGAAGAGTTCATGATCGGGCTGTGGACGGGGGCATCCACGGCGCCCGAGCTCGACGGCGCGCTGGCCGAAGTCGATGGGGTCGCCTTCCGCACGCCGTACCAGTCCGACCCGATCATGCGGCGCAAGATCAACGAGGGGATCACCGAGTACGACGACATCCACCTGTCGCACCTGGCGCCGATGGTGTGGGCGGGCACCCTGGGCAAGCTCGACGTGGCCGTCATCGAGGTGTCGGCCGTCAAGCCCGATGGCACGCTCGTGCCCTCCTCGTCGGTCGGCAACAACAAGACCTACCTCGACCTGGCCGACAAGATCATCCTGGAGGTGAACAGCTGGCAGTCTCGCCGATCTCGAGGGCATGCACGACATCTACTACGGCACCCGCCTGCCACCCGACCGGATGCCCGTGCTGCTCACCCACGCCGGCGACCGGATCGGGGTGCGGAACTACCGCGTCAACCCCGACAAGGTGGTGGCCGTGGTCGAGACCGACTCCCCCGATCGCAACACCCCGTTCAAGCCGGCCGACGACGTGTCGAAGGCCATCGCGGAGTTCTATCTCGACTTCCTCACCAACGAGGTGCGGCACGGACGCCTGCCGGGTGACCTGCTGCCGCTGCAGTCGGGAGTGGGTAACGTCGCCAATGCCGTGCTCACCGGCCTGCTCGACGGCCCGTTCGACTATCTCACCAGCTACACCGAGGTCATCCAGGACGGCATGGTCGACCTCATCGACGCGGGCAAGATGACGGTGGCCTCGGCCACCGCGTTCTCGCTCAGCCCCGAGTACGCCAACAAGATGAACGACCAGGCGCGGCACTACCGCGACAAGATCGTCCTCCGCCCCCAAGAGATCTCGAACCATCCCGAGATGATCCGCAGGCTGGGCGTCATCGCCTGCAACGGCATGATCGAGGCCGACATCTACGGCAATGTGAATTCCACCCACATCATGGGATCGAAACTGCAGAACGGCATCGGCGGTTCAGCCGACTTCGCCAGAAACGCCTACATCTCGGCGTTCGTCACGCCGTCGACGGCCAAGGGCGGAGCGATCAGCGCGATCGTGCCGATGGTGAGCCACCACGACCACACCGAGCACGACGTGCAGGTGCTGATCACCGAGCAGGGGCTCGCCGACCTGCGGGGACGCTCACCCAAGCAGCGCGCGAGGCTCATCATCGACAAGTGCGCCCACCCCGATTATCGAGACATGCTGCACGAGTACTACGACCACGCGGTGGCCACGGCCAACGGTCTGCACACGCCCCACGACCTCAGCCGGGCGCTGAGCTGGCACACACGGTTCCTCGAGACAGGCACGATGAGGCCGCGCCTGATCGTGCACACAACCTCCCCCTGAGGAGACGGGCGTCCCCGCGAATTCCGGTTCGCGGGGACGCTTTTTCTCAGCGGCCGACGCGGGGACCATCAGGTTATTCGTCACCGGCGGTGTTGGCACGGGACACGTCTCCCGGATCCCCGGCGACGGACACCGCGGAGTGCTCGGCGCGGAAGAAGGCGAGGAACCCCACCAGGATCAGGGTGGTCATGAGCGCCGCGAGCGGCCACACCCGGGCCCAATCGTGACCCGTGGGGGTCGCGAAACGCTCGACGACCCATCCCGCGACCAGCGTCCCCCCGAGGGCGCCGAGGCCCTGTGTCGCCAGCGAGGTGAGCCCTTGGGCGGCGCTGCGCAGACCCGGGGGAGCCACCCGGTCGGTGTACATCTGGCCCGCGACGAAGAAGAAGTTGAAGCAGATGCCGTGCAGCACGATGCCCAGCACCAGCAGCCCGAAGAGCGAGCCGGCGTTCCCCACGGTGAACAGCACGTAGCGCAGCACCCAGCCGCCCAGGCCCAGGGCGATCGTCCAGGTGATTCCGACCCGGCGGAGCATCCACGGCAACGTCAGCAGGACAGCGACCTCGGCCATCTGCCCCAGGGTCTGGACGCCTGCGGCCCGACGCACGCCGGCCTCGTTGAGGAACAGGTTGGTGAACGTGTAGTAGAAGGCCAGCGGCACTCCGGCGAGCATCGAGGTGAGCAGGAACACGAGGTAGGAGCGCCGGCGCAGCATCGGCCCGATCACGTCGAGTCCGAGGATCGAGCGCACTCCGCGGACCGGTCCAGACGCGGGCGGGGTGTGGGGAAGGACGAATGTCAGCAGCACCAGCGCGACGGCCGCCGCGGCGGCGAGAACGAAGGTGGCGCGGAGGTGCCCGGACTGCTCCCAGCCGAACCCGGCGATGGTCAACCCGGCCGCGATCCACCCGAGCGTGCCGAAGGCGCGGATCGGTGGGAACTGGCGGGTGGGGTCCGGAAGGTGCCGGAACGCCATCGACGTGGCCAGGGATTGAGTGGGCATGAACACGAGTTGGACGGCGAGAATGCATCCGAGCAGTCCGAGGAAGTCGTGCTGGCGACTCGCGACGACCAGCAGAACCGCCGCCGTGGCGTGCAGGACCCTGAGAACGCGTTCGCCGGCAAGGTAGCGGTCGGCGACCATTCCGACGACGACCGGGCTGACGATGGCGCCGACGGCCCCGGCCATCGCGGCCAACGCGATCTGCTCGCCCGAGGCGCCGACATCGTGGGCGAGGAAGGTCGCGAGGGTCACCCACCAACTGCCGAGCAGCATGTTCTGCAGGAAGAACAGCGACGAGAGTGTGACGCGCACCCTCAGGGGGGTACACCGGGCGTGGGGGTCACGGGCACCAGCATGCCGCCTGACCGAATGGTTGGGCACTCACGTCAGGCGATGATGACCGACTGCAGCATCAGCGCGAGCGCCTCCGACACCCTCGCCGGGTCGCGTCTGCCCTGGATGAGCTGGTCGATGGAGATCTGGTCGTACATCGCGTGTAGCAGATAGAGCAGGTCGTCGATCGGCAGCACCGTCTGAAGGTCGTGCAGTTCCAGTGCCTGGCTGATGAGCGCGGCGAACGACTCGTTGATGGCGGCCTGGGTACGGGTGAACGCCCCCCGAACGCTGGGCTCACGGGCGGCGTAGAGCCTCAATTCCATCATCGCGAGGATCGCCTCGGGCTCCTCCTCGACCGTGTGTGCGAAGGTGTCGATCACTCGGCCCATGCGCTCGCGGACGCCGCCCTCGGTGGTCGGCACCGTCTGCACGGCCGATCGCGCCGCGGTGAGATAGGTGTCGGCGCGTTCGGAGAGAACGGCCAGGCACAGGTCGTCCTTGCCCTCGAAATTGGAGTAGAACGCGCCGCGGGTGAAGCCTGCGGCCTCGCAGATCTCCTCGACGCTCGCGGCCATCACCCCGCGCTGGGCGAACACGCTGATCGCGGCGCGCACGAGCCGCTCACGGGTGGCGGCGCGCCGTTGGCTCACCTCGGTCATGGTCCCATCCTCTCCCTCGCGGGTTTGGATACAGGAATGTATCGGATAGACTCCGCAGATCGGATACAAAACTGTATCGAACGCCGGATGCATCCCGGGAACACCCCGGGAGTGGGTGGCAGGTCGTCCGCAAGCGTGGCGGAGGGTGGGCGTGTCGATCGTTCTGTACCGACTCGGCAGGTGGTGCTTCCGGGCACACCGGCGGGTCTTCGCTCTGGGTGCTGGCTCTGGTCGTGCTGGGGGTGCTGGCCGGCCTCATCGGCGGAAAGTACAACGACAACTTCACCATCCCCGGGGCACCCGCGGCCGTGGCTCTCGCTCAGCTCGACCGCACCTTCCCGCAGGCGGCGGCCAGTCGGCCACGGCGCTGATCGTGCTGCCGCAGGGATCGAGCATGAGCGAACCCGCCGTGAAGTCGGTGGTCAGCGGGTGCCCTGGCCCGGTTCGAGAAGGTTCCCGGGATGAACACTGCGGTGTCGCCCTACAGCACGCTGGTGTCCGGCCTCATCACCCCGGATCAGCGGGCCGCCACAATCCAGATCCGTTCGACACCTCCAACTTCGGTGACATCACCAATGCCCAGAGTTCCGATCTCATCGCGGTGGGAAAGTCCGTGCAGCGGCAGCTGCCCGCCGGCAGCCAGGTCGACCTCGGCGGCCAGGCGTTCTCGATCGAGACTCCCGGGCTGTCGATCACCGAGGCCATCGGGCTGGTGATCGCCCTGCTCGTGCTCGTCCTGACCCTGGGCTCATTCGTCGCGGCCGGGCTGCCACTGCTCACGGCCGTGTTCGGGCGTCGGACTCACGATGACGCTCATGACGGTTGCCGCGCGGTTCACCGACGTGAACTCGACGACCCCGATGCTGGCCGTGATGCTCGGGCTGGCGGTCGGGATCGACTACGCGCTGTTCATCCTGTCGCGCCACCGTGACCAACTCCGTCACGGGATGGGCGTCGAGGAGTCGGCCGCCGAGGCGGTGGCGACCGCGGGCTCCGCGGTGGTGTTCGCGGGACTGACCGTCGTCATCGCCCTGGTGGGGCTGACGCTGGCGGGCATCCCCTTCCTGTCGGTCATGGGGATCTTCGCCGCGATCGGGGTGGCCTTCGCGGTGGTCGGTGGCGCTCACCATGCTGCCCGCCGCGATGGGATTCCTCGGTGAGCGGATGCGCCCTCGCGAACGGCCACGACCTCGTGACACGGCGCGGCGCCATGGGCAGTTGGCGCCCCGGTTCTTCTCCGGGTGGGTCCGCGCATCGGTGAAGTGGCCGGTCGTCACGATCGTCGTCATCGTGGTGGCGCTCGGCGCGCTCAGCTTTCCGGCCAAGAACCTCTTCCTCGCCCTGCCGACATCGGGCGACCACAAGGCGGGCCAGCCCGACCGGGTCACCTACGACATGGTCGCCAAGTACTTCGGTCCCGGCTACAACGGGCCGCTGATCGTCACCGCCGACATCCTCACGAGCACCGACCCGCTCGGTGTGATGAACGGACTCAAGGCAGACATCGCGAAGATGCCCGGAGTGGCGGCCGTTCCCTCTTGCCACGCCGAACCAGAATGCCGACACCGGGTTCGTGCAGGTCATCCCGACCACCGGGCCCACCGACCCTGCCACCAAGGCGCTCGTCACGGCCCTGCGTGACAAGCACGACGCCTGGCTCAAGCAGTTCGGCGTCGACACCGCGGTGACCGGGCAGACGGCCATCCAACTCGACATCTCGTCTCGGCTGGGCAGCGCGCTGCTTCCGTTCGGGATCTTCGTCGTGGGATTGTCCCTCCTGCTGCTCATGATGGTGTTCCGCTCCGTCTGGGTGCCGATCAAGGCGACGGTCGGCTACCTGCTGAGCATCGGGGCCGCGTTCGGTGCCACGAACCTGGTGTTCAATCGCGGCATCGGCCACCAGTTCATCAACCTCGAGAAGGGTGGCCCGGTGATCAGCTTCCTGCCGATCATCGTTATGGGCATCCTGTTCGGACTCGCCATGGACTACGAGGTGTTCCTCGTGTCGCGGATCCGTGAGGATTTCGTGCATGCCGTCCGCAGGGGACGCCCCGCCAGCAGGCCGCCAAGGAGTCCGTCGTCAGTGGGTTCGTGGCCTCCGGCAAGGTCGTTCTCGCGGCGGCGGTGATCATGTTCAGCGTCTTCGCGTTCTTCGTCCCGGAGGGCGACGGGCCGATCAAGTCGATCGCGTTCGCCCTGGCCGTCGGTGTCGGCCGTCGACGCGTTCCTCGTCCGGATGACGCTCGTACCGGCCGTGCTCACGCTGCTGGGCCAGCGGGCCTGGAGCCTGCCGCGCTGGCTCGACCGGAGGCTGCCGAGCTTCGACGTCGAAGGGGAGTCGCTGGCGCTCCAGCTGTCGCTGTCGGAGTGGCCGACCCCGGACCACACCGAGGCCGCACACGTCGAGCAGCTGGCGAACTCCGACTTGTTCGCGCCGATATCCATCCACCTCGAACCCGGCGACATCGCGGTGGTCGGGGGTGACGCGTCGGTGCGTCGGGCCGCGGTGCTCGACCCTCACCGGACGCCTGGCCGCCGACACCGGCCGCGCCCGCGTGTGCGGGGAACTGCTTCCCGAGCAGTCGGGCGCCGTGCGGCGTCACACGGCCTTCATCTCGGCCGTCGATCACAGCCATCTCGGCCATGAGATCGACGCCGCGCTGGCCCGCCAACCCCGGCTGGTCGTCATCGACGACGCCGACACCGTCGCCGACGATGCCGGGCAACGGCCGCGCTCGGCAGAACTCGTGCACAGCCGCTCGCAGCGGGGGCCGACTTCGCGGTCGTCTTCGGCGCGAGCGATGCCACGCCTGTTCGCCCATATCGACCCCCGAGAGCTGATCGTGATCAGCCCTCCGGCCGCCGGGCCCGCGCCCATGGCCGAGCTGGAAGGAGCCCTGGCATGAGTCTTCGCGGAATGCACATCGAACGGGCCACCGTGACCGGTCGGATCACCTGGGTCACCCTGGTCGGCCTGGTGCTGGTGCCCCTCGTCGTCGCCCTGGGTTTCCTCGCCACCACCTGGCATCGCGATGGCCGACTCGGCACGTCGAGGGGGCGATCGTCAACCTCGATCAGGCGGTCAAGCTCAAAGGGCAGACGGTGCCGCTCGGCCGGCAGCTGTCGGCCGCGATCGTCCAGGCTTCCGGAACCTCGAACATCGACTGGGTGTTCAGCAACCAGGCCGGCGCGCAGTCCGGACTCCAATCCGGTCAGTACGCGGTGGTCGTGACCATTCCGCAGGACTTCTCGAAGGCGGCCACGTCGATCAGTGCCAACGACGCCGCGACGGCCACCCAGGCGACCGTGTCCGTGCAGACCAGTGACGCGGCTCCGGTGGCCAACAGCACGATCGCCCAGCAGATCGCCCAGATCGCCACGACCACCTTCAACACGTCGATGACCCGCACGTATCTCGACAACATCTACGTCGGCTACAACACCGTCGGGAAGCAGTTCACGACGATCGCCGACGGCGCGGCCCAGCTGGCCAAGGGAGCGGAGGGACTCAGCTCCGGCGTCGCCTCGGCCTCGTCCGGCGCGGCGAGCCTCAGCGACGGGCTGCGCAAGTTGGACGCGGCCCGAAGCCAGTTCGTCGGTGCGCAGCAACTGGTCACCTCCGGGCAGCAGACTGATCGAGCGGCGCGGCGAGCCTGGCCGATGGTGCCACCTCACTGAGCAACGGGCTCACGGCCCTCAACGGCGGCATGCCGGCCCTCACCCAGGGCGTCGACCAGCTCACCAGCGGGGCGGCCCAATTGGCCGACGGCATCGCCCAGTTCCAGCAGCAGGTCGCCTCAGGCACCGTCGACTTCAGCCAACTCAGCCAGTTGCAGCAGGGCGCCCAGCAGGTGGCCGCGGGCACGGCGGGGGTCAGCTGCGGGCTCGGCCACGGTGAACTCGACCCTCCAGGGCTATGCCGACGGGTCAGCCGGACGATTCCCACGACGAGCCTGCCGGCCGGCACGCTCACCCAGGTCGAGCAGGGGTTCGTCACGGGCTGTACGCCGGCACTCACCAGCAGCCTCACCAGCGCACTCACAAAGGCGCTCACCTCTCAGCTCGGCGCCACCGCAGCGGCGCAGACAGCCGCCACGGTGGCCGCCGATGTGGCACCGGGGAGCTGCTTCAGGCCTGTCCACCAGCGTGTCCCCGATCTTCGTCCACGGATTCGACACCGGTGTGAAGGCCGGAGCGCCGGGGTGGGAACCCAGGCTCTGAGCGCCAAGGATCCCGACACGGGACTGACCTTGCCCAGGCCGCGTCGAGCGTGAGCGACGGCGCCGCGCAGCTCTCGTCGGGCGTCGATCAGCTGGCAACCGACCTGCCCAAGCAGGCCGCGGCCCAGCAGCAGCAGCTCAGTGCCGGCCTGGCCCAGCTACGCACCGGGGCGGATCAGCTGGCCGCGGGAACCTCGCAACTGGCAACCAACACCGGCGACCTGGCCTCGGGGGTGAGCAAGATCGGCCGCCGGGGCGTCGAGGCTGGCCACCGGCGCGTCCAGCCTCTCGTCGGGAGTGGGGCAGTACGCCGGAGGTGTCGCTCAGCTGGTGGGCGGGCTCCAGCCGTACGCCGATGGCGTGCACCAGGCCTCGACCGGCTCGGCCGGCCTCGCCGCGGGGCTGGCCCAACTGCGGACCGGCGCCGACGCCTTGAACTCCGGCCTGTCCCGGTTCTCGGATCAGCTGGCGGCCGGCGCCAAACAGGTTCCCTCGTACTCCGAGTCGGCGCGTAACAAGCTCTCGACGGTGGCGGCCGAACCGGTGGCGCAGAAGGTGTCGCTGCCGTCGGTGCCTCTGGTCGCGACCACGTTGCTCCTGAGCATCATGGCGCTGTGGGTCGGCGCCCTCGTGACGTACCTCGTCGTCCGACCCGTGCCCTCGAGGGTGCTCACGTCGTCGCGATCGTCGCTCGCCCTCGTGTGGGCCAGCTTGTCACCCGGTGCGGCCGTCGCCGATCGTTCAGGCGCTCGTACTCGGCATCGTCGACGCCGAGATCATCGGCCTGTCGCTCGCGACGAGGGGTCGGACTGACCGCGATGCTCGTGCTCGTGGGCCTCACCTTCGTCACGGTCAACCACGCCCTGGCCGCCTGGTTGGGGGGTTCGGCAGGCTGGCCGCACTGGTGGTGGGTACGGTCGCCGCCGCGGCGGGCCTCGTCTCCGCCGTGCCGGGGGCGTTCTCGACGATCACGTCGTTCACGCCCCTTGCTCCCGCGCTCGACGGCGTGCGTTCGATCGTCGCCGGCGTCACGAACGTCAGCGGATCGATCGCGTGGTTGGTGCTGTGGCTGGTGATCGCCGCGGTCGCATCGATCCTGTCGGTCGTGCGGCACCGCCGGTTGTCCGCGGCGGGCTACCGGCGGCAACTCGGGGCCCCGGCCGCCTGACGGCGCCGGAGCCCCCTGGAGTCGGTCAGGCCGTGGTGGGGGAGGTGCCGGTGACGACCTCCCGGCCCGCGCGGATCCAGCCCAATGTGCCGTCGTCGACCGAGATCGCGTTGACGCCGACGCCGATCATCTGCTCGGCGCCCGCCTGACTGCGGCGTCCCGACCGGCAGATCACGTACACCGTGTCGCCGCGGGGGATCTCGGGCAGGTGCTGGTGCAGTTCGCTGAGCGGCTTGAGGACCGCACCGGGAACGTGGGCTTCGGCGTACTCGTCGGGTTCCCGCACATCGATGAGGGTGACGCCGTCGTGGTACAGGGCGATGAAGTCGCTGAGTGAGATCGTCGGGATCATGAGGGTCGCCTTCTTTCGTTGTCTGAATCTGATGGAATCGTCACGCCGGGTGCTGGGTGGCTGCTGGGTGTGCTCACCAACGCCGCCTCGACGCGCTCACGCGTCTCACAGGTGAGTTCCTGAGCCCATCCAGGTGCCGAGGCCGGTGCGGGTGAGGTCGCCACGCAGGAGTGAGCGAGCCAGGATGCCGGCACCCGCACGCGCCAGCTCGTCGGGGTCGGTGGGCAGGGGTGGTAGCGCGAGGTCGTCGAGGGCCACAGCAACCATGTCGAGTCGCTCCGAGTAGGCGTCGCTCGGCGAACTTCCGGCCAGAACATCGACCCCCTCGGATGCGATGTCGGCCTCGATGCAGGCGATCGCCGCGTCGACGACCCGGGCGTACCGGCCGTCGAGCACCCACAGCACGGCGGCGTCATGGAGATTCTGGCGTGCATCCACCCTGGCGGTCCTCTCGATCGTCGGCGCGGGGGAGCGGGCATCCGTCACGCCCATGATGCGCCGTGGTGCCGACGGGCGAGACCGAGCCGGCGGTGTGACGGTGGCATCGGCGACCCGCGACGAGCCGCCGATGCCACCTGCGGGAGCGGGCTCAGGGCCCGCCTCTCACCCCACGTCGCAGTATATACCCCCATGGGTATAACGTGTGCCATCGACGGCCAGGGTCAGTGGGTCCACTGGGCCCAGCTGAGATTCCAGTCGCCCTCGCCGTTGGTGATGTGCACCTCGTGGCCCGCGTGCGTGACGGTCACGAGGTCGCCCTCCTGCACCTTGCTGTAGAACCAGGTGGCGTCGGCGTTGCTCAGGTGGATGCAGCCGTGGGACGTGTTCGCCCTGCCGAGTTGCCTGTCCCAGGGCGCCGCGTGCACATAGGTGCCGCTGGGGGTGAGCTCGACGTCGTGATAGACCTCGAGGTCGTAGTAGTTGGCGGTGCCCGGCTTGCAGCTGAGGCCGATGCTGCACGACGTCATGCGCACCTTGGGCATCTTCTGCAGCACGACCATCGATCCGTTCCAGGTGTCGAATCCCGGCATGCCGGTGCCGATGTCGAGCGTGCGCACGACCTTGCCGCCGATCGACACGGTCATCTTGTGGGTGGCGGCGTCGGCCACGGCGTGCAGATCTGACGTCACCGTGAAGGTGGCGGTCAGGGTTCCCGCGCCCCAGAGGTGAGGCC
The DNA here is from genome assembly GCA_963798885.1 of uncultured Actinomycetota bacterium. Taxonomy (GTDB): domain Bacteria; phylum Actinomycetota; class Actinomycetes; order Propionibacteriales; family Propionibacteriaceae; genus JAJYQH01. Next base: position 191,803 of record CAWCUX010000003.1, read on the forward strand.
CCGCCTGGACGCCGTTGAGGTCGGCCTTCAGCGTCACGTGATCGCCCATCGGCCAGTAGGTCTTCGGCCGGTAGTCGACGCGAGTGTCGCTGAGCCATCGCCAGGCGCCGGTGACGTGCGCCGTGTCGGTCAGCTTGAGCTGCTTCTGCACGGCCGCCTTGTCGCTGACCGGCGAGCTGAAGATGACGGCCATCGGCTGGGCGTCGCCGACGTGTCGCCCCGACGACGGCGTGGTCGCGGCGATCCGCACGGTCGAGGACGGGTTGATCGTCGTGAACGAGCGTTCGACCGAGGTGGAGCGGCCCGCGGTGTTGGTCGCCGTGGCGGCCACCTGATAGGTGGTGTCGTACGAGAGGGGGTGTGCGGGCGTCCAGGTGCCCGACGCGCTCGACAGGGCGCCGCTGACCGGCTTGCCGTCGGGGGCGGTGACCGTGATCCCTGTGAGGGTGCCCGCGGTGACCTTGGCGTGCAGGGCCGCATTCGTCAGCAGTTTGCCCGAAGTCAGTGACGCCGTGATGGTCACATCGGCTGGTGGCGAGCTGGGGGAGGCGGACGCGCCGGTCGCCGCCGACGAGGTGCCGGTCGAGCCGGACCCGGGGCTACCGGCCGAGGCCAGCGACTGCGGCGCGCAGCCCGCCGCGGCCAGCACGGCGGCCGCACCCAGCACGACCGCCGCGAAGGGCCGGCGACGTCGGGACGTCGGGTCGGAGAACTTTCGTCGCGTCATCTGGCAGTCAACTCCCGTCACGATTGAGGATGCTCGCGGAGCGGGGCCCCTGGGTTCTCGATCGGGTAAGGGGCTTGACTCAACGGGCGTTCTCCCCGAGCGGCACACGGCCGCGCGGAGATACGCAGGTTACCCGGTGTGTCTGTGGCGACCCTGAGAGGCGATCAGGTACCGCTTGCGTCTGCCGGGCTCGAATATCCGAGGAAGACCTTGCCCCATTGGCTGGTGAAAAAGCTGATCGGCACGACTCCGACCCGACCATCGTCGTTGAAGACGTCGTTGCTGATCGCCATGCCGCCACCGACCGCGATGGCGACGTGCCCTGCCTGGTTGTACTGGCCGGGGGAGCTCGCGAACCACACGAGCGCCCCGCGAGGGATGTCCCGGTAGTCGTTCGTCGTGTGCAGCTTGCCGCTGGCCTTGACCATCATCGCCGCGTCGATCGCGCGGGGCACGTAGCGGAAGATGCCTCCGTAGGCGGCGCCGACGAGTGCGAGGCACTGGTTGTGCCAGCCGTAGGTCTGCGACTTCATCTGCTCGACCATGAAGGCGATCGCCTTGTTGCAGTCGACATGCGCGCTTCCACCCACCGGGCAACTGCCCCGGCCGAGCTGCTCGGGACCGGTGAACGGCTGCAGGGTCGGCCGCCCGCCGGCACGGCTGGTGATGCTGGCACTGACCCTGGCCCGCGGCGCGTTGAGCGACAGGCTGCCGTCGGCGTTGAGGCCGGGCATCACCCTGCCGGAGGACGGGGCCGCCGGGGAGGGAGCGGGAGCGCCGGCGCCGACGCGCGTGTGCCGACCATGTGGCTGCGGACGCGGGGCCCGCGGATGCGGGTGCCGCGGACCGGGGAGCCGGCGCGCGACCGGTTGCGAGCTCTGAACTCGACGCGGCGGTGGTGGCGGGCGTGAACGCCTGGACCGCGAACAACATCGCGACACCGACGACCGGCACACCGAACTGGTAGGCGAGCTTCACGCGTGGCGCGGCGGGTCGGGACAGTGCCCGTGGCCGTGGGGCGACATGGCGTTGCGCCTCGCCCATCGCGATCGCGGTGCCGCCCGCCGCGGCCGCATCCCGTTCGATCGCATGGCGTGGCTCGGCGGCGAGTCCCGGAGCCTCCGGCACCGCCTCGGACACCCGCGCGTGCCGAGGAGCGGCCGTCTCATCGGCCGCGGGGGATGGCTCGGGTTCGGTCGACGCCCGGGCAGCGCCCGTGGAGGCTGCGGCCCGGAGGATCTCCTCGACCGGCACCGCCGGGCCCACAGCAGCACGACGGGGTGTCGTCGCTCCGCCAGCGGGAAGAGGTGTGACCTGGGCGGCACGGGAGGGCTGGTGCTCGGCCCCGCGGCGTCGACGCAGGGGAATGACCGGTTCGCTGCCGGCCGGCTCGGAGCGCGGAACCTCGACCGCGCCACGACGCGGCAGCGGCTCGGCCCGCCGGGCCGCGGGGGTGGTTGGGATGCGATCAGGACTCGGGAGCCGTCATCCAGACATTGCGCCGGGTCGTCACTCGCACGTCGGGCGACCGACCGACGCGAATCGGCATCGGTCGACGTCGTGCGGATCGACCGGGGCAGCCGCACGCCGAGGTTGAGGCGTTCGGGAGGGGCTGCCGGGGTGCACGAAGTCACCTTAACCGCTCATGAAAGAATCCTCAGAATCGATGGCGAATTCGGCGTGGCGATTTCTACCGGCACGCGTGTACAGCCGTGATTGGCACGCCGACGAGCCCCGCTCCGGCCGCGGTCTGGCAAATCCACCGTCACGCGCAGAGCCCGGGCGGGGGAGACCGGCCGGGGACCCGAGGCTGACGTTGCGGACGAGCAGCGCCGAGCCAGGAATGACATAATGTTGCTTATCGGTCAGATGGTCGAGTCGTCCCGAGCACCGTGCCGCCCACCCAGCATGCCGCGATGCGCGGATGTCAGGCGTGCTGAATGAGGCGTGCTGAAATGGGCGGATGTCGAGTCCCCGTGCGCCCAGGTTGGAGCTGCTGTGGGAAACCGGTGATCCGAACGACGTGATGCGGGAGCGGTTCGGCTTCGCCGACGCCGCGTCCGCCGGTGGTTGGGTCGCGGCGACCGTGCACGACCACTGGGGCCTGCGAATCTCCTCCTGTGACCGGATCGTGATGAGCGACCGCAACGCCCTGGCGTGGCTCGCGTCGCCCGCGGGCCGGCTCATCGCGAAATGGTCGCTCGCCCCGGAACGCTTTCCGCGCCTGGCGCAGGCCGCGCGGCTCACGAGCTGGCTCCAGGACCGTGGGCTGCCGGTGTCGGCTCCGATCGTGGCCCTCGGCGGGCACCACCAGGTCGAGGTGGACCAAGTGTCGATGGGCCTCCAGCGCGTCATCGACGGCCACCTGCTCGATGTCGGCGACCACGACCAGGTCCGCGACGCCGGGGCAGTTCTCGCCCGACTCCACCGGGGGCTGCAGGGCTATCCCGGCGTCGATCGCATCGTGCCCGGTCACGGGCGAGCGGACCCCCTGGCCGCCCGGATCGGTGACTGGGTGGACTCGGCCGGCACCCGGATCGCATCGTCGGCCCGCGACACTCTCGTGCGGCTCGTGGCCGACGCGCCGACCGTTGTGCTGCCCGGGCAACTCCTCCACGGTGACTTCCGGTCGGCGAACCTGCTCTGCGCCGGCTCCCGTGTGGTGGCGATCATCGACTTCGAGGATGTGCGCGTCGGCTGCCGGATCGATGAGATCGCCCGGTCGGCGCTCCTGCTCGGAACACGGTTCCGGAACTGGGCCCCCGTGTCCGCGGACGTCCGCGCCGCGTTCCTGTCCGGCTACGGGTCCGCTTGGCCGTTGACCCGCGTCGAGCACCACTGGCTGGACATTCTCCTGCTGTGGTACGCCGTCTCCCTCGTGCCCGCCGGTGACGACCCCGAGGGCTGGGGTCCCTCCGCCGCGAGCCTGTTCGCCGAGCGAGCCTGACCCGGACCCTCCACCCCCAGGTACGCGCCACGCGCAGGGCCGAGCGCCCACCCGAAAGGACCCTTCTTGGTCGCGTGGCCCTGCCGGACGGGCTGTCGCGCCCGCCCGCGCGGTGAGGCCGAGAACAATGGCGTCATGTTCGTGCATCTGCGCCTGACGATTCCATCCGATCTCACCGGTGAGCTGCTACCACGGTTGCGCGATCACGAGTTGTCGACCAATGTCGTGGTCCAGTACGGCGCAGTCGTCGACCCCGAGGGCGATCTCGTCGAACTGGACACCCCCCGCGAATCGGCGTCGCAGATCATCGACGACCTCGAATCGGACGACGTGTCGAGCCGCGGCGGGATCGTGCTCATCAACGTGGAGGCCGCCCCGTTCGAGGCCGCCCAGGCACTCGAGGACCGGGCGCACGGCGAGTCCGATGACGCCGTCATCTGGGAGATGGTCATCGAACAGGTGCACAGCGGCGCGGATTTCTCCTGGAGCTACTTCACCTTCCTCACCCTGGCCACAAGCCTGGCCGCCGTGGCCGTGATCACCGACTCGCCGATCCTCGTCGTCGCGGCGATGGTCGTCAGCCCCGACTTCATGCCGGTGGCGGCGATGGCCACCGGCGTGACGTTCGCGCGATGGCGGCTCGCGATCGGCGGGTTGCGCCAGCTGCTCGTGGGCTACGGCTCGGCGATCGTCGTGGTGGCGCTGCTCGCCCTAGTCGCCCATTGGTCGGGGCTGCTGCCGACGCATGAGATCACCCAGAACCGGCCGCTCACCGACTTCATCTGGCAGCCCACCGTGTGGTCGCTGGTCGTGGCCCTGCTGGCCGGCGCCGCGGGGTCGTTCGCGCTCAGTGCGTCCAAGCCGACCACGCTCGTGGGCGTGTTCATGTCGATCACGACGGTGCCGGCAGCCGGCAATCTCGCGGTCGCGCTCGCGGTGCGATCCGGCGCCCAGGCCGTGGGATCCCTGACCCAGTTGGGGATCAACCTCGCGGGCATGCTCGCGGCGGCGGTGATCGTGCTCGTCGCCCAGCGTCAACTCACCCATCCGCCGCGCGACCTGCTGCATCCGCGTCGGCGGCGCTGACGCCGTGGAGTTCGATCGTCAGGCCCGCGCGGGGAACACCAGCGACACGCGGCGGGTTCCAGGCCCGCTGAACGCCACGAGCAGCCGGGCTCCGGGAGCAGCGTCGGTGCCGTGCAGGAACCGGTACGCCTCCCCCGGGTTGTAGTCGGGCACGGTGCCGGTCATGGCGATGTCGCCCTCGAGATGCACGCGCAAGCGCCCGCCGGCGAGCGTCCCGTCGCCCCGGGCAACCAGGGTCCGCTCGTCCATCCGTTCGAACGACCCCTCGCTCGGCCCGGGGCTCGCCATGCCCGGAAGGGCGATCTCGAGCAGATGTGGTGCCGACGCGCCCCGGGATTCGATCAGGAGGTCGACACCGACGTGGGTCGGGCTCACCCGGACGCTGGTGCGCAAGGCCACGGTGTCGCGCTCGCGCAGCGAGAACGACATCTGGGCGGCGAACCTGCCCTCGAACTCCAGCGCGTAGTCGCCGTCGGGACGGCGGTGTTCGGGCGGGAGCGGTTGGTAGTAGTGCGCCTCGACCCTCTCGTCGAGGACCACGTCGCTGCCCTCGAGGCGCAGCGTGTCGGCTCGGAACGGGCCGAGGTTGAAGAAGTCCCGGCTCAATCTCACACCGACCCGACAATCGCGTGTTTGCACCGTGAGGAAGGTCGGGTCGGCGCCGAGGCCGGAACTCACCCGTCCGACCCGCGCGATGTCCGACGCCGCGTGGGCGACAACCCGCTGGGCGTCGCGCCGCCACACGGCCAGTTGCGACGTGTCGAACAGCTGCCAGTCGCGGGGCGGCTCCGGCAGCGCGCCGGCCGCGAGGCCCCTGCCGAGCTCCGGGTCGAGCAGGCACTGGGCCACGGCGTCCACGTCGGGGATGACGACCGACGCCTCCCCCCGCTCCGACATCGCGGCACAGGTCGAGCATCCGCGGGCCACCGCGAGCCGCCGGTACAAGAGGGCGTACTGGGCCAGGGGGAAGTCGGTCCGCTGGTCCTGTCGGCGCGACGGCGTGGTGTCGACGGTGTCGTCGGCGTCGACGAGGGGCAGGATCGCGTGGAGGTGCGTGTGCAGGGCGTCGGCGAGGTCGGGGCGTTCGAGCAACCGAGCCATCTCGAGCAGGCAGGGGCCGGTGACGTGCACCGCGTAATTCGGGCTGCGTTCGCTGAACAGGCCGTCGGGTTGCAGGTCGATCCCCTCCGCGAGCCATTGGTGAGCCCTGTCGAGACACGCCCTGTCGCCGAACAGGCGCCACAGCTGGACGAGGGCGCAGCTGATCTCCCACCGGTGATTGGGTGTGTGCACTCCCCCCCGCACCAGCGCACCGGAGGTGGCACGCACGATTGTCGCCGCAGCGTCCCGCACCGGAGCCAGGTCCGGATGCGGATGCGCGTCGATCACCCGCAGCAGCCGGCACAGCCCGTTGACCGTGAACGACGTGTCGGGAGGTGAGGCGAGGTTGTCGCCGGTGGTGAACAACCCGTCAGCGGCCTGCTGCCCGCGCAGCGCGGTCAAAGCCCGCACGGCGGCGTCCAGCAGTTCGGGCCGCGGCGCGGCGATCCAGAGATAGGCGAACGCCTCGGTGGCCGTCTGCAGTTGCCGGTGGCTGTGACCCTCGAGCCGGTCCCGGGGATCGAACGCCGTCGCGGACCAGGCTCAGGCGGTCGTCGAGGAACGTCATGTCGGGTCAGTCCTTCAGTCCGGAGTTCATATTGGCGTTCATGATCTGGCGGCTGAACACCGCGAACAGCACCACCATCGGGATGAGCGAGATGACCGATGCGCTGAGCAGCACCGACCAGTTGATGTTGTCGGCGCCGACGATCGATCGCAGGGCCACCTGCAGGGTGTACTTGCTCGGGTCGTTGAGCACGATGAGGGGCCAGATGTAGTCGTTCCACCGCCAGTGGAAGCTGAAGATCGCCAGCGTGGCGGCGATGGGGCGCGCGAGGGGGAACATGATCTGCCAGAAGATCTTGAACTCCCCCGCCCCGTCGATGCGGGCGGCCTCCAGCAGTTCGGTGGGCACCGTGGAGAAGTACTGGCGGAACATGAACGTGCCCGTGGCGGTCATGACGCTGGGCAGGATGATGCCGGCGAGGGTGTTGTAGAGGCCCAGGTCGAGGATCACCCGGAACGTCGACGGCATGATGACCTCGGTGGGCAGCATCGTCGTGATGAGGATGCCGACGAAGAAGGCCTTCAGCCACCAGCTGTGGAACTTCGCGAACGCGTACCCGGTGGCCGCGCTGACGATGACGGTGAGGATCGTGGTGATCACCGCCACGACCGAGGTGTTCCAGAAGTAGCGGGCGAAGTTGAACCGACGCCAGGCGGTGACGTAGCCGCTGAACGTCCAGTGCTGAGGCAGGAAGTGCAACGGGTAGCTGAAGAGTTCCGAGCCCGGCTTGAGCGAGCTCAACAGGAACCACAGCATCGGGAAGACCCACATCAGCGCCAGGATCCAGACGAAGGCGGTGACCAGCGTCGTCGGCAGCCAACGGCGGCGAGTGCCTCGTCGCGGCGCTGCGGGAGGTGGCGGCGTCGTCGGGGGCCGCGGGCCGGACGGTCGTCAGCGTGGTCATTCCAGCTCCGTTCCCCGGTCGATACGGACCTGGATCAGTGCGATGACGAGCAGCATCAGCATCAGCACGAACGAGGCGGCGGAGGCGTAGCCGACCTTGTTGAGCTCGAAACCGGTGTGGTAGATGTACTGCACCATCAGGTAGTTCGTGTTGCCGGGGCCACCACCGTTGAGGGCCTGGACCAGGGCGAACTCCTTCATGGCCGCGATCGAACTCAGTAGCACGACCATGAACGAGGTTGGCCGCAGCAGCGGCAGCGTGATGCTCCAGAACTGCCGCCAGGCGGACGCGCCGTCGAGTTCGGCGGCCTCGTAATAGCTGACCGGGAATGTTCCGGAGCGCGGCCATGAACAACAACAGGTTGAACGCCAGGCCACCCCACACCGCCGCCAGCACGACCGTGCCCAGGGACAGGTTCGAGTTGGTCTGCCAGGACACCGGACTCGATGCCGAGGGAAGCAAGCAGGAAGTTGACCAGCCCGAAGCTCTCACCGAACATCCAGCGCCAGAGCACGCCGGCGACGATCGGCGAGACCAGCCACGGCAGGAAGAACAGGATCTGCGCCGCCCTCGACCAGCTTGGCGTACTTCCCCACGAGCAGCACCGAGATCGTCAAGGGGACGACGAAGGCCAGGGGCACGAGGATCAGCCCGTAGGTAATGGTGCGGAAGGCGGCCTGGTAGAAGTCGCTGTCCTCGAACAGCGTGATGTAGTTATCAGCCCGATGAACTTCGCGCTGCCGTAGCCCCTGTAGTTCGTCAGCGAATAGTAAACGCCCAACGCTGCCGGCCAGACGAAGAAGATCGCGAACAGCACCATGGTGATGATCGTGAACGCGAGCGGTACGAGGTGTCTCCGCAGCCGGGTGCGGATGGGCACCGGGCGACTGGGAATGCTCACTGCCGACATGGGTGTCCCTTCGCTGGGGTCGATGCACGGAATGGCGGGTGCGGGGCGCGTGGCGCCCCCACCCGCCGATGCCTCACTTGAAGGCGTCGGTGAGTGCCTTGTCAATATTGGCGATCGTCTGATCCACGCTCTGCTGACCGTTGAGGTACTTGATCGTCTCGTCGCGGGGCGGGTCACCTGCCACGCTCTTGCCGGCGATCATGTTCTTGAAGTCGTTCTGCTTGACCTTGCCGACGATCGCCGGGGAGGCCGCGATGTCCTGGTTGTAGATCGTCAGCGCGTCCTTGTTGCGCGTGTAGTCGGGGGTGACGCCGTCGATCGCGGGCAGCATCACCGAGTACTCGCACAACTTCTTGTAGTTGGCCGGGGTGTACAGCCAGTTGAACCAGTCCAGCGCCGCCTTCTCCTGGCCGGTGCCGCCGAACACGACCATGTCGGCCGCCTCGCCGAACATCGACGAGCGCACCGGCTGCTTCGGCAGGTAGACCGACACCCACTGGAAGTTCTTGATGTTCGCGGCGAAGTCGGCGATCTGCCACGAACCCGAGTAGTACGCGGCCACCTGGCCGGACTTGAACAAGGCGTTGGGATCGTCGTTGGACAGCCACACCGATTTCGGCATGAACACGTCGTCGTTGAGCTTCTTGAAGTACTCGAGGCCCGTCTTGGTGGCGGCATTGGTGGTGTAGTTGCCGCTGGCGTCGGGGAGCCACCAGTCGCTGCCGAACTCGAACATGAACGACTTCTCGCGGTGGCTCGACCGGTCGACCACCAGCCCGTACTTGGCGCCACCCTTGGCCTGCACCTGCTTCGCCGCGGCGACGAACTGGTCCCAGGTCCAGATCTCCGACTCCGATGTGGGGTACTTGACGCCCGCCTTGTCCCACAGCGTCTTGTTGAGGTACAGGCCGACGGCGGTGATGTCGGACGGAATGCTGAGCACCTTGCCGTCGCTCGACTGCAGGGCGAAGCCCATCTTGACCTTGTTGGTCGTCGCGATGTCCTTGAGGTCGACCAGTCGGTTCAGCCACACGGGATCGACCGATGGCATCCGCGCGCAGGCCGGGAGGCTGTTGGCCTGGGCGGCGTTCTTGATCTTGGTCGGCAGGTCGGCGTAGGCGATCTCGACGACCTCGACCTGGTTGCCGGTCTCCTTCTGGTACTGCGCGGCCATCTTGGCGTATCCGCCACCCTGGTTGGCGTCGCCCGACTGGTAGAACTGGATCTTGGTTCCCGAACCGGCGCCCGATCCGCTGGCGGACCCGCTGGTCGATCCGCTGCTGCTGCACCCGGCCACACTGAGGGCCCCGACTCCAAGGGCCCCGGACAACAGGGTCCGACGTGACATCTTCATGGCTTACACTCCTGCGATTCCCCCGCCAGGTCGTCCTGGCAGGCCCGTGGGTCTGCTGGTGCGAGGCCGATCTGCGCTCGTTGAGCCCGACGCCCTGCCGGCAACCGCCGACCGGGGACGATCTCACACCGATGTGAGTGATCACATGTGTGTATGTCAGCACATCTTCACGTCATGGACAAAACGGAAATTCGGCCGGTGAGACTCCCTTGTGCGGGCCCATCGGCATTGGTAATGTAAGCGCTTTCCGTGCCCGGATCACGGCTCCCTACGCAGAACCGCCGGGACGCGGGTGGGCGTTCCGGCGGTCGTCAGCACATCGAAGGGTTCAGGTGATCGACGCCTGGTGGATCTGGTCGATCGAGGCGCTCAATGTCGTGGTGAACTCCTCATCGCTCTGCGACACCGACAGTCCCTCGGTGAGCGCGCGGCTGAAGCTCGCGATCAGGCCGTGGTTGCGGGCGAGCCGCTCGCAAGCCTCGTCGCGGGAGTAGCCGCCGGACAGTGCCAGCACCCTGAGCACCTTGGGGTGGGCGATCAACTCGGCGAAGAGGTCATCAACGCTGGGGATGGTGAGCTTGAACATCAGCGGGCGCTCGTCGGGCCAGTCGCCGAGGTGCTCGGTGATCGCGTTGAGCATCATCTCTTCGGCGTCGGGTTTGCCCGGGCAGTGGATGTCGACCTCGGGCTCGATGATGGGCACCAGCCCGGTCGCGGCGATGCGCGAGGCGATGTCGAACTGTTGGGCGACGATCGCGTCGATGCCAGCCTCGTTGTCCTCGCGGATCACCGAGCGCATCTTCGTGCCGAAGATGCCCTTGTCGAGTGCGTGCTGCAGGGTGGACTCGAGATCGGGAATGGGCTTCATCAGCTGCACCCCGGTCTCGGCGGACTCGAGGCCCTTGTCGACCTTGAGGATCGGCAGGATGCCCCGGTCGTGCCAGACGAATTCGGCGCTCGGGCGTCCCTCGATCTCACGATCGACGGTCTGCTCGAACAGGATCGTCGCGAGGATCTTGTCGGAGGTGAAGGCCGGGTTGGTGATGATGCGCGTGCGCATGGCGTGCACGAGATCGAACATCTCCGCCTCGGTGGAGTACTGGTCTTCGGGGATGCCGTAGAGACGGAGTGCCTTGGGGGTGCTTCCCCCGCTCTGATCGAGCGCGGCGACGAATCCCCGGCCACTGTTCATGCGTTCGGTCTGTTCGGCTGACATCGGTGTCCCATCTCCGGAGGCGCCCCGATGTCCCGAGATCGGGGACTAGCCTCAGGCTACGCCCGAGGGGGTTCGGCACTGCCCGAGCCGGTGGGCTCGCCGGCCGCCAGGGCCACGGCGATCATCCGGTCGGTGGGCAGCAACTCGAAGACCCGAGAACTGCGCTCGGCTCGACCCAGCGCACCTCGTCGTGGCTGTGGCCCGGCACCGGGTCACCGGCAACGATCGTGGCGAAGAACGCGTGCAGCATCTCGTCGGCGTCGAGCGGCCACGGGCCCGAGGTGGTCTCGAACTCGGCGTCGACCTGAACCGTGATCCCGAGTTCCTCGTGCAACTCCCGGGCCAGCGCGTCGTCGGCCGACTCCCCCGGCTCGACCTTGCCCCCTGGGAACTCCCACGACCCGGCGAGGGCCGGCGGATAGCTGCGCCGGGCGACGAGAATCCGCCCCTTCGACACGACGATCCCGGCAACGACCATGGGCAACTCCTCCACCGAAACGCACTGGGCGGGACGTCACGAGGTGTGACGCCCCGCCCAGCACACGCAACAGGCCTGCGGACCTACAGGTTGATCATGTGACCGGCAATGCCTTCGGCGGCCTCCTTGATCGCCTCCGACAGCGTCGGGTGGGCGTGCACCGCGCGCCCGATCTCGTCGGCGGTGAGGTCCCACTGCTTGGCGAGCACCAGTTCGGGAAGCAGTTCGGTGACGTCAGGCCCGATCATGGCCGCGCCGAGGATCTCGTGGTGCGCGGCATCGGCGATGATCTTGACGAACCCGACCGCCTCGCCGAGGCCCCAGGCCTTGCCGTTGGCCGAGAACGGGAACTTGGCGGTTTTGACGTCGTAGCCCCGGTCTTTCGCCTGCTGTTCGGAATAGCCGAAGGACGCGATCTGCGGCTGGCAGTATGTGGCCCGGGGAATGAAGTCGTAGTCGATCGGGAAGGTCTCGGCGCCGGCGATGGTCTCTGCGGCGACGACGCCCTGGGCCTCGGCCGCGTGGGCGAGCATCATCTTTCCGGTGCAGTCGCCGATGGCATAGATGCCGGGCACGTTGGTGCGCATGAAGTCGTCGATGGCGATCGCGCCCCGTTCGGTGGTCTGCACTCCGGTGTTCTCGAGTCCGTAGCCGTCGAGGCGGGGGGCGAAGCCCATGGCCTGCAGCATCATGTCGGCTTCGAGCACCTGCTGGTCGCCGCCCTTGGCAGGCTCGACCGTGACCCGGACGCCGGTGCCGGTGTCCTCGACCGCCCGCACCGCGGTGGAAGTCATCACGGTGATTCCGAGCTTCTTGTACTGGCGACTCAGCTCGGCCGAGACGTCGGCGTCCTCAGTGGGAACCATGCGGTCGAGGTACTCCACGACGGTGACCTTGACACCGTAGGAGTTCAGCACGTAGGCGAACTCGGTGCCGATCGCACCCGACCCGCCGACGATGATCGAGCCGGGCAGTTTGTCGGCCAGGATCTGCTCCTTGTAGGTGACCACGTGGGCGCTCAGGCTGGTGCCGGGCAGCAGCTTGGTGGTGGCGCCGGTGGCGATGATGCAGTTGTCGAAGGTGACGGTTTCCTCACCGCCGTCATCGGTGACGACCCGGATGGTCTTCGCGTCGACGAAGGTGCCCCAGCCGGAGAACTCCTGGACCTTGTTCTTCTTCATGAGGAAGTGCACGCCGCGCACCATGCGGTCGCTGACCTCACGCGAGCGGGTGAACGCCTTGCCGTAGTCGGCCGTCATCTCACCGGACAGCCCGAACGTGTCGGCCTGTCTGGTGACGATCTGGACGATCTCGGCATTGCGCAGGAGCGACTTGGTGGGGATGCAGCCCACGTTCAGGCACACACCACCCCAGTACTCCTTTTCGATGATGGCGACCTTCTGGCCCAACTGCGCGGCCCGGATCGCGGCCACGTATCCGCCGGGCCCAGCGCCCAGAATCACGACGTCGAAATGTGCGGTCATGGCCTCCACTCTAGAGGATGGCCACCGCCCCGCACGCCGCCCTACGAGTTGCATTATCTCAGATGTGAGTTACGCTCGGACGGTGTCAGAGACCACTCCAGCCAGTATCGGCCGCCTGATCCGAGACGCCCGCAAGCAGCGTGGGCTCACCCAACAGCAGCTTGCCGCAGAGCTGAACACGAGCCAGAGCGCCGTGCATCGGATCGAGGCCGGCAACCAGAACCTCAGCCTCGACATGATCAACCGGATCGCCGAGGCGCTCGACAGCCCCCTCATCACCTCCCCGACGACCGGGCCGATCAACTTCCGGGTCCAGGGCGAGACGAAGCTGTCGGGCAGCATCGAGGTGCGCTCGAGCAAGAACGCCGCCGTCGCGCTGCTGTGCGCGAGCCTGCTCAACAGGGGTCGCACCGTGCTGCGTGGCGTCGCCCGGATCGAGGAGGTCAACCGCATCCTCGAGGTGCTCACGAGCATCGGCGTCGTAGCCACGTGGAGCGACGACCGGTCGACGCTGACGCTGCAGCGTCCCGACGAGTTGCGGCTCGACGCCATGGATCTCGACGCCGCACGGCGCACCCGCAGCGTCATCATGTTCCTCGGGCCGCTGCTACGGCAGTATTCGGAGTTCCGCCTGCCCTACGCCGGTGGCTGCAACCTGGGAGCCCGCACCATCCAGCCCCACCTGCAGGTGCTGCGCCACTTCGGGCTGGAGGTCGTGGCGACCGACGGCTTCTACCGGGCACGGGTCGGCGGGGACGTCGCCGCGGAACGGCGGATCACCCTCACCGAACGCGGAGACACCGTCACCGAGAACGCGCTGATGGCCGCCGCGATCACCCCGGGCAGCACGATCCTGCGCAACGCGAGCCCCAACTACATGGTGCAGGACCTGTGCATCTTCCTGCAGGAGCTCGGCGTGCGGATCGAGGGCATCGGCACGACCACACTGACCATCCACGGCGTGGGAGTCATCGAGCGCGACGTCGACTACTCCCCGTCGGAAGACCCCATCGAGGCCATGAGCCTGCTCACGGCCGGCATCGTCACCCAGTCGGAACTGACCATCACCCGCTGCCCGATCGAGTTCCTCGAGATCGAACTCGCCGTGCTGCACGAGATGGGGCTGAAGGTGACGATGTCCGACGAGTACACGAGCCGCAACAGCTACACGCGCCTGGTCGACATCACGGTGCATCCGAGCCACCTGGTGGCACCGGTCGACAAGATCCACCCCCTGCCGTTCCCCGGGCTGAACATCGACAACCTGCCGTTCTTCGCCGTGATCGCCGCCGTGGCCGAGGGTCAGACCCTCGTGCACGACTGGGTGTACGAGAACCGGGCCATCCACCTGCTCGAACTCGCCAAGCTCGGAGCGAACGTCCAACTGCTCGACCCCCACCGGCTGATCGTCACCGGTCCGACCCGCTGGCGGGGCCGCGACATGGTGTGTCCCCCCGCCCTGCGTCCGGCCGTATGCCTGCTGCTGGCGGCGATGGCCGCGCGTGGACATTCGGTGCTGCGCGACGTGTACGTCATCAACCGGGGCTACGAGGACCTGCCCGAACGACTCAACAGGCTCGGGGCGCAGATCGACGTGTTCCGCGAATGACCGGTCGACGGCGTCACCTCACGTCGATGCCCGACTGCCGGTAGACCTCGCTGAGGATCCACAGCGCGGGAGTGGCGGCTGCGGCGTCGATCCAGAAGTGGCGTCCCTCGCGCACGTGTCGATAGAAGTCGGCGATGAGCAGGGCGTGCGAGGCACCCCAGTAGTCGCGTCCCCCGGTGGCCTCGGACACGGCCTCGACCACTTCGGCGTCGCCGTCGTCGGTGGTGATCGTGAGGTCGGACTCCAACCGGAGCACCGCGTGGTCGGTGCGCACCTCGATGGCGACGGGGGCGTTGCGGTCGTGGCCGGTCGTGCCGAAGAAGTCACCCGTGACGATCCGGCCGTCGGCGGTGCGCAACTCCAGGGAGATCGTGGCCACGTCCTCGATCTCGACCGGTGGCCGCAGCGTTCGCCGCTCGGCCGTTCCCGTCACCGCCGTGACCCCGCCGACGAGCCACTGCATGAGATCGAGCGTGTGGATGGCCTGATTGATGAGCAGCCCGCCCCCGGACTCACGCCAGGTCCCGCGCCACGGGCGGGACGCGTAGTAGGCCATGTCCCGATGCCACAGGAGTTCGCCGCGGACCGATTGCACGGCGCCGTAGCGGTGCTCGTCGAGGCGGCGCTTGAGCTCGACGACCGTGTTGTTGTACCGGTTCTGGAAGCACACACCGAGCATGGCCGTGCTGTGGCCCGCGGCGGAGCGCAGTCGTTCGGCGTCCGCAAGGGTGCGTCCGACCGGCTTCTCGGTGAGGACGTGCACGCCGGCCGCCAGGGCCCGTTCGGCCATCGGGGCGTGCAGGTGGTGCGGCGTGCACACGTGCAGGACGTGGAGCCCACCCTCGTCGAGGAGGGCCTCGAGCCGGTCGTACGCGGTGGTGCCGTACCGCGCGGCGGTCGCGTCGCGCGCCACGGGGTCGACATCGCTCACCCCGACCAGTTCGGCGTCGGGGTGAGCCGTGATGGCGTCCAGGTGCATGGGCGAGATGTCGCCACACCCGACCACACCGATACGAAGCATGGTCACGACCCTAGTGGGAGGTTCGCCACGGCCCAGTCGTACGCGACCTCGTGGGCACGTCTGGCCGGCAGTGAGGGCACGTCGATCTCGATCATCCAATCGCCGGCAAAGCCGTCGGGAAATGCCGCCACGCAGGCGCCGAGGTCGATGTCACCGAGCCCCGGCTCGGCCCACAGCCGACCTGGGAGACTCGCCTCCCGGTAGTCGAGGTGGTTCTCGGCCGCTGCCTCGACGCCGGAGCGGAAGACGTCCTTGAGGTGGACGGCCACGAGGCGGTCGGCGTAGTCGCGCAGGACGGCGGGAACGTCCATCCCCGCCCAGAACATGTGTCCGGTGTCGGGCGCGAAGGCGAGCAGGTCGGGGCCGAGCTGATCGAGCACGGTGCGGACCTCGTGCTCGACCTCTATCCAGCCCGCGACATGCGGGTGCAGCGCCGCCCGGACGCCCTCGGTGCGCATCGCCTCCGCGGCCCGTCCGATGCCGTCGACCACGGCGGTGAGCCGGCTCGGGTCGGGCTGCGCGCCGATGGCCGGGCTCGTCGTCCGGACTGAGCCGGGCGCCGACGACGACACCATGCAGGTGGTCTGGCCCAACGAGGCCTGGGTGGCGGCGAACCTCCGGGCGCGCTCGGCCGATTCGCCGTGCCGCGAGGTGTCTTCCCACGGAGCGGAGAAGAGGCTGATCGCCGGGGACATACCCAGCGACGACAACCACGGGAGGTATCCGGCGGGGTCGGGCATGTCGTCGGGGACGTCGGCCTTCACCCGGGTGAAGCCGATGGAGTGGAGTTCCCGCAACGCGGGTTCCAGGACAGCGGTGGTCCTCCCCCGGCCCAGCCAGTAGGCGATGGGGTTCACAGACAGTCGTCCAGTCATGAGGTTCCTCCAGTTTCAGGTGTTGACGATCGGGACGGGTGCATGGGTGCGGGCCGACTCGTACATCGCCAGGATCACCGCCAGGGTCGTGCGGGCGTCGGCCGTGGTCACCCGCGGCGCGCGCCCCGTGCGCACCGCCTCGACGAAGTCCGCGAGCTGGGCACGGTGGGCGAGGCCCAGCCCGAACTCGGCCGGGTCGAGCCGGTCCCCGTCGCCGACCTGATTGCCGCTCGTGCGGGCCGACATGGCGATCTCCTCAGCCTCACCCCGAGTCTCGTGGAAGTACACCAGCCCGTCGTCGCTGATGACCGCAGAACCCTTCGACCCGTACACCGACAACCGCGCGTCGAGCCCGGGGTAGGCGGCCGTTGTCGCGTGGATCATGCCGAGCGTGCCCCCGGCGAACCGCACGACCGCCACGGCCGTGTCCTCGACCTCGATCCGCTCGTGCGCAAGGCGGGCGGTGTACGAAAAGACTTCGACGGGGGTGCCGGCCAGGGTGATCAGCAGGTTGATGGTGTGCACGGTCTGGTTCATCGTCGCGCCCCCGCCGTCGAGCGCCCACGTGCCGCGCCAGTCGCCGGAGTCGTAGTAGCTCTGACCACGCCACCAGGCGTGCGAGGCGATGATCGAGGTCACCGTTCCGAGGCGCCCGGCGCGCACGGCGTCCAGCACCTTCTCGGTGGAGCGGTCGAAGCGGTGTTGGGAGACGACGGCGACTGTCCTGCCGGACTCCTGCTCCGCGGCGATGAGCCTGTCGGCCGCCTCGAGGCTCACCTCGATCGGCTTCTCGACGACGACGTGCTTGCCCGCCTCGAGCGCGGCGATGGCGACGTCGGCGTGCAGCCCGCTGGGAACACAGACGCACACGGCGTCGACATCGTCGGAAGCGAGCAGTCCGGCCACGTCACTCGTGGCCCGGGGGTGGCCGCCCCATTCCGCCGCTCGGGCGGCCAACGCCGCGGCGCGCTCGGGCACGACGTCGGCGATCGCCACGAGCTCGGCGGAATCGGCGAGCTCGAGCAGGGCTTTCGCGTGCACCGGGGCGATGTTGCCCGCGCCGACGACGGCGAAGCGCACCCGGCGCGGGGATGTCTGGATGCTCACTGGTAGTCGATCCCTTCGCTGGTGAGGAGGGCGGTGAATGTCAGCGTCGCGCGCCGGAACTCATCGGCCCCGGAGAATCCCCCGAGGCTGTTGGCCCGCGCGAGATGCGGCTCCATCGAGAAGAAACCGTCGAACCCGTCCGCCCGGAGCGCCCGCATGGTTTCTCGGACCTCCCCGTCGCCCTCCCCCGCCGGCACGACCTCACCGGTTGCGAGCAGCGCGTCCTTGATCTGGATGTAGTCGGTGAAGGGGCGCAGCGGGGAGTAGCCCTCGCTGTAGGGACGCACGCCGCACTGCACGTAGTTCGCGGCGTCCCAGGCGAGCCTCAGGGTCGGTGAGTCGACGGAGGTGACGATATCGAGGACCCGGGAGGGCACGTCCCCGTAGATCTCCTTCTCGTTCTCGTGCAGGAGCACGATGCCCGAGCCGTCGGCGCGCTCGGTGAGCGCCCGCATCCGCCGGATCACCTCGTCACGGTGCACCGCCGGGTCGTCGCCCTGCGGGATGAAGAACGAGAACAACCTGATGAAGGGGGCCTCGAGCCGGCCCGCGACCTCGATGCAACGGTCCATCCGGCGCAGATGCTCATCGAAGTCGTCGGTGACACCGATCTTGCCGATCGGCGAGCCGATCGACGATACCTGGATTCCGTGCCGATCCAGAGTCTCGCGAGCGTCCCGCAGCTGGTCGTCGGTGAGGTCGAGCACGTTCACGCCCCAGGCACTGCGGAACTCGATGTAGCGGATGCCCAGTTCATCAAGTACGCGGCACTGGGTTTCGAGGTCGGGATCGATTTCGTCGGCGAAGCCCGACAGGGTCCACATGGTGTCTCCTTGGTTGTTGGGTGCTCGGTGGGTGGAGGTGGCGGGCTGTCAGCCCTTGTCGCCGCCGGCGGTGAGGCCGCCGACGAGTTGACGCTGAAAGATCATGTACAAGATGACCACGGGTGCGGCCGAAATGAGCGATGCGGCCATCAACTGGCCGTAGAGCGGGAGCACCCCGCCCTCGGTGCTGGTGGCGAAGACCTCGAGTTGGATGGCGGCGGTCTGGGTGTCGGGGTTGGTGAGCACACTGGCGAACAGGACGTCGTTCCATCCCACGAGCAGGGCGAACACCAGTGCCACCACCATGCCGGGGATCATCAGCGGAAAGATGATCCGCCGCAACGCTCCGAACCGGGTCAGTCCGTCGATCATCGCGGCCTCCTCGTAGCTCGTGGGAATCTGGCGCAGGTTGGTGACCAGGATCCAGGTCGAGAAAGGGATCGCGAAGGTGAGATAGGTGACGATCAGTGCCGGCCTGCCGCCGATGATCTGGACGCCCAGGGCGCTCCCGACGGAGGCGAACACGACGAACAGGGGCAGGATGATCATGGTGGCCGGCACGGCCTGGAGGCCGACGAGCGACGACAGGAACGGCGCTCGCCCGCGGAACCGGAACCGGGTGAGGACGTACGCCGTCCCGAGGCCGAAGGCCGTCGCGATCACCGCTGCCGAGAAGGAGGCGATGAAGCTGTTCATCAGGCCACGACCGAGATCGACGGTCGTGAACACATTGACGTAGTTCCTCCACACGAACCGGGACGGCCACAACCTGCCCGCGGCGGCGTCGATGTCGGGGCTGACGGAGATGATCACCATGTAGGCGATCGGCAGCAACATCAGCATGAGACACGCGATGACGACGACCTGAAGCCATCGTGGCAGCAGTCGCTGGGGGTCGCGCACCATGCGTCGTCGAGCCGGCACGCCCGAGCCGCGGGCGATGATGGTGGACATATCACTCCTCCCCCGGCGCCGCCGTGAGACGGGATGCCCTGAGGTAGACGAAGGCCGGGATGAGCGTCAGGACGAGCGAGAGGACGCTCATGGCTCCACCCAGACCGAAGCGGAAATATTGGAACGACGTCTGGTAGATGTTCACCTGCAGGGTCAGCACGTCGTTGGGGGCCGGGGTTCCGAACAGGACGAACGGCAGCGTGAAGTTGTTGAAGTGATTCATCGTCGACAGCAGCAACCCCAGCAGGAGTTGATTGCGGATCTGCGGGATGACGATGTAGACGATCTTCTTGAACCACGTGACCCCGTCCACGTCGGATGCCTCGTACAACTCGTCGGGAATCGCCTGCAATCCGGCGAGGGTCATCATGTAGACGAAGGGCCAGGCGGCCCAGATGTCGACGAGGACCAGTGCCCAGAAGGAGTTCGACCCGATCAGCCATTGCACGTCGTGCAGCCCGAACAACTTGTTGAACACGCCATTGGGGCGGAGGATGAACCGCCACACCGTCGCGGTGACGAATGAGGGGATCACGTAGGGGACGAGGAACAGGGACCTGACCAGTCCGCGCCCGCGGAACCGCGTGTTGACGGCGAGTGCCGCCAGGAAGCCGATGGGGGCCGAGAACACCGTGGTGAGCGCGGCGAACGCGAAGCTCACCCATAACGAGTGCAGCAGTTGCGCGGTGTTCAGCGCGTCCACGTAGTTGGCCAGCCCGACGAATGGCGCCGACACCCACCGACGCAGGGTGTACTGGTCGAGCTCGAAGAAGCTGATGTACGTGCCGATGGCGAACGGCACCCCGATCACGAGGATCAGCAGCACGAGGGTCGGCGACATCAACCACAGGGGACGCCCCCCGGGCACGTACTCCCTGCGTCGGGCGACAGGGCGGGTCGCCCCGGGGTCGGCGACCACGCCTGCCGGCCCCGGGGTCAGTGCTTCATGCGTCATCGGGCGCTCCACAGCTGCTCGACCGGCCCGTCGTCACTTGCCGGCTCGATCGAGGCTCTGCTGGGCCTTGGCATTGGCCGCGTCGAGCAGCGACTTCACCGACGACACGTCATAGGTCTGCTTCGACAGTCCCGGCAGTGACTGAACGACGACATTGAGCACGCCATTCTCGAGATCGGCCCAGGCGCCGGTGAAGGCCGTCGGCGCGGAGCCCTTCTCGGCGGCCGCGAACGCTGCCAGCTTGGGGTTGTCCTTGGTGACCTGTGCGAGGGCGGCCTCGTTGGTGGGAAGGTTTCCGAACAGCTTGAACTGCTCGACCTGCATGGCGGTGTCGGTGGAGATCTTCGCGTAGGCCAGAGCCAAGTCCTTGTTCTTCGTGTAGGACGCGATCGCCAGATTGTCACCCGAGACGATCGACTGGGCGGCGTGTGCCCCGGCCGGCAGCGAACTCATGCCGGGGGCGACGCCCGGCAGCGCGGCGAAGGCGTACTTGCCCTTGACGGAACTGCTGGGTCCGTCGAGTTGGTTGATGGCGGAGCTGGTGGCCATGGGGTAGATCGCCGCCTTGCCGCTCGCGAAGGCGGCCATGGCGTCGGAGCTCTTCCAGCCCGCGCTCGCCGGATCCACAATGTGGTCCTTGGTGAGCAGATCGAAGTAGTCCGTCGTCGCCTTGAGCACCTGGGGGGAGTTCAGCTGAGCGGTCTTGAGATCCTTGCTGGCGAAGCTCCCGCCCTGCTGCTCGGTGAACGCCCAGATGAACTTCCAGGGGTCGTAGGTCGCGGCGTAGCCGATCGCGAGTCCGTACACGCCGTTGCCGGTGAGCTTCTTGGCGTCGGCGATCAACCCGTCCCACGTGGTGGGCGGGCTGCTGATGCCGGCCTTCTTGAACATCTCGGTGTTGTAGATCATGCCGAACGGTCGCGAAGCGATCGGAATCCCGATCAGTGTCGAAGGGTTCGGACCGGACATGCCGAGCGTCGGCGGGACCAGGCGGGACTCGCCACCGGCGGCGGCCCAGTCGGCCTTGGTCAGCGTCAGGAACCCCTTGGTTCCGTAGGCGACGGGGGTGAAGGTGGTGCCGAGCACATAGACGTCCGGCCCACTGCCGGACACGATCGACGTCTGGATCTTGGTCGTCTCGTCGGAACTGCTGGAGTAGGTCTCGATCTGCAGGTTCGCACCGGTGGCCGACTTGAACTTCGCGGTGATGTCCTTCTCCCACTGCGCGAACTGCTTCGGGTAGTTCGGCTGAGCACCGACATAGACCGTGAGCGTCTTGCCGGAGGCGCCGGAGGTCGTTCCGGACGCAGAGCCTCCACACGCGGCGAGACCCACGGACGCGACAACCAGCGGAACGGCGATGGTCAGCTTGCGCAGACGTCCCATGCGGGATTCCTTTCGGCAGGGGTGGAACTCCGATGTCCCACTCGCTGGGTCAGGACGCTAGGCGTTGCGGCGTCGGACCGGAGAGCGGTTGCCACTTGTTGCCGTCCCAGTCGTGCGAGCGCGAGCGTGATCGAACCACCTTGTCAAATGCCTATTCCGAGTGGCGGAATACGTCTGTCGCGGACTCGCGCGACAGAGTTGATAGTCTGCGGCTCGACGGGTGGGCGCTGAGGCCGCCCTGGCGGGAGGCCCAGGTGACAGCTCACGCATTTCGGTTCTTCGACTCCCCGTTCATCGCCATGGCGCATCGCGGGGGAACCCTGTGGCCCCCGAACGCGGGGATCGAGAACACCGAGGCGGCCTTCGGTCATGCTCTCGAACTCGGGTACCGCTATCTCGAGACGGACGTGCACGCCAGCGCCGACGGGCACCTCGTCGCCCTGCATGACGACCGGCTCGAGCGCGTGAGCGACCACTCCGGACGGGTCGCCGACCTCACCCTGGACGAACTCGCCGACGTGCGAGTCGGTGGCCGGGAGCCGATCCCGACGATGTCGGGCCTGCTGTCGAGCTTTCCGGAGGCGCGATTCAACATCGACGTCAAGCACGACGCCGCCGTCGCTCCGCTCGCCCGGCTCATCGACGAGGCCGAGGCGCACGACCGCGTGTGTGTCGGCTCGTTCTCCGACACCCGCCTGCGCCGCTTCCGCGATCTCACCCGGGGTCGGGTGGCCACCTCCGCGGGGCCCACGGCCGTCGCGTACACCGTCGCCGCACCCCTGCTGCCCCGCTGGGTCAACACCCCGGGCCAGGCCTTCCAGGTGCCCGTCATCCACACCGTCGCCGGACACCCGGTGCGGATCCTCACCCCACGCCTCATCGAGACCGCGCACCGTCGCGGCATGGTGGTGCACGTGTGGGACGTCGACGAGGCCGACGAGATGCGGCGGCTGCTCGCACTCGGTGTCGACGGCATCATCACCGACGCGATCGATGTGCTCAAGGACGTGCTGATCGGAGCGGGACGATGGCACGTCTGAGCGCCGCGCGGCCTGCCCTGCCCGACGACGCCGACCGGGCCGATCAGGCCCCCGGGTGGGGACGGGTGATCAGCTGGGGGCTGTGGGACTGGGGGGCCTCCGGCTTCCACGCGGTGATCACCACCTTCGTGTTCTCGGTGTACGTGGCCGAGATGGTGGCCCCCAAGGACAGTCCGCGCTCCGGCGCCCAGTGGGTGTCGCTGAGCATGACCGTCGCCGGCTTCATCATCGCGCTGAGCGCCCCGGTGATCGGCCAGCGCGCCGACCGCGCCGGACGCCGCATGCGCAACCTCGCGATCTTCACCGCGCTCACCGTGCTCGTCATGGTGCTGATGTTCTTCGTCAAGGCCTCCCCCGGCTACCTGCTTCTCGGACTCGTGCTGCTCGGCGCCGGCAACGTCTTCAGCGAGTTCGCGGGCGTCTCCTATCATTCGATGCTCAAACTCGTGTCTACACCGCGCACCGTGGGCCGGGTGTCGGGCATCGGCTGGTCGCTCGGCTACTTCGGTGGGATCGTGCTGCTCGCGCTGAGCTACTTCGTGTTCATCAAGCCGTCGGTGCCCTTCTTCGGCGTGAGCTCCGATCCGGGACTGCCCTATCGCATGGTCGCCCTGCTGTGCGCGGCCTGGTTCGCCGTGTTCGCGTTGCCGATGTTCTTCTCGGTGCGCGACCCGGCCCGGGGCGCCGACGTGCCGACCGTGTCGGTGGCGGAGTCCTACCGCATCCTCGGACGCGACCTGCGCCGCCTCTGGCGCACCCAGCGCAACACCGTGTGGTTCCTCGGCGCCAGCGCGCTCTACCGCGACGGGCTGGCCGCGATCTTCACCTTCGGGGCCATCCTCGCGACCAGCGTCTACGGGCTCAGTACGAGCGACGTGCTCGTCTTCGGGATCGCCGCGAACGTGGTCGCCGCCCTCGGCGCCGTGACCGCCGGCATCGTCGAGGACCGGGTGGGCCCCAAGGCGATCATCCTGACCTCGCTGGTCGCGCTCGTGGGCACGGCGATCGTGCTGCTGTTCGTCAGCGGGACCACGATGTTCTGGGTGTTCGGGTTGATCCTGTGCCTGTGGGTCGGCCCGGCGCAGTCGAGCAGTCGCACCTACCTCACACGGCTCGCTCCTCATGGTCGCGAGCAGGAACTGTTCGGGCTCTACACCACCACCGGACGCGCCGTGTCGTTCCTCGCCCCCGCCCTGTTCGGTGTGTTCGCGGCCTTCGGCGGCGACCGGATCGGCATCATCGGCATCGCGGTGGTGCTGCTCGCCGGGCTCGCGGCGCTGCTCGCCGTCCGGCCTCCCCAGGCGCACGGGGTGGGCAGCCTCGAACCGGTCACGGATGCGGCCGTCGGGATTCCGATGGAACAATCCGCGCCGGGCTGGCGTTAACTGGTCATGCGCGGCGACCTCACTGTCGCCTGGATTGAGCGACCGGTTGACACGCACGCCGGGTCCCCGTAACCGATACAACTGCTGGGAGGAATCTCATGGCCGATCGTGCCCTGCGTGGCGTCGGGTTGGGCGCCAAGAGTTTCGAAGACGAAGAGGGCATCGAGTTCGCCGACCGCCAGGTCGTCGGTTTCGACTGCACCAACCACCATCACGTCGATATCACCTTCTCGGTCGAGGCCGAGTTGCCCACCGAGTGGGAGTGCCCCAAGTGCGGCCAGACCGCGGTGCGCACCGACGGCACCGTCGGCGAGGCGAAGCAGACCAAGCCGCCGCGGACGCACTGGGACATGCTCCGGGAGCGCCGATCGATCAAGGAACTCGAGGTGCTTCTCGACGAGCGGCTGCAGTTGCTGCGCGCGGCCCACTGAGCCCACACCCACGCCCCCGGCGTACGACCTGATCGCGACGGCGTAGGTTTCGTCTGATTTCGGTGACGAAACCTACGCCGTCAGCCATGTCGTACGCCGACGGAGGCTGGTCGCGGGACGCCGGTCAGTGTCCGATCCCGGGACGCGGCTCGGGATCGTCGTCGACATCGCCGCGAGTCCGGCCCTCGACGACCTGGCCCTCGACGACCTCGCCCTCGATGGTCTGCCCGTCGCCGTTGATCCGGCTGCGGGTGACGGTGAAGGCTCCGCTGAGCCCGCCGGCGCGCCGTGCCACCAGCGCGGTGACGACCCGACGGGCCAGGGGCCGGGTGAACGGCAGCAGGAACACCAGCCCGATGACATCGGTGACGAAACCCGGCAGCAGCAGGAGAACTCCCCCGATGAGCACCAGCACCGCGTCGGTGGCCTCGTCGACGGGCAACGCACCTCGCTGCACGGCCTCGATCAGCGCCCGCCAGGCGCGCGAACCCTCGCGGCGCATGAGCCAGCCGCCGAGCAGCGCCTCGATGATGAGGATCGCCACCGTGTTGAGCCCGCCGATGGCGTGACCGACCCTGATGAGCAGCCACACCTCGAGGATCGGCAGGCCGACGAGCAGCACGAGCAGCGTCGGCACCACCCAGGGTGCACGGCGCGGGCTGTGAGGCATGTCAACTCCTGTCGATCGACCGACGGCTCAACCAGCCTACAAGGATGCCGATCTCAGCGGCCGAGGCGGCGGCGAGGGCCGGGAGTGAACGACCAGCCCAGCCCGAGGAGGGCGACGACGAGCGACACCCAGTCGAGCACGGGATCGAGCCTGGCCCCGATCGTGACCCCGACGCGCTCGGGCACGGTGATGCTGCGCGCCCAGGCGGTGGCCTCCTGGCTCCGCTCGACCACGTGGCCCCGGGCGTCGATGAGGCCCGACAGCGCGTTGGTGGTGGCCACGACGATTTCGCGCTGCAGTTCCATCGCCCGGCCACGGGTGATCGCGAACTGCTGCTCCGGTTGGCCGGTATCGGTGTAGGTGCCGTTGTTCGACTGCACGACGAGCACCTGTGCGCCGTTGCCGGCCGCCTGGGCGACCGTGGTGTCCCAGGCCAGTTCGTAGCAGATGACAGTACCGACCGTCAGCAACTTGCCGTTCGCCAGTGGCCCGGTGAGCACACCCGGCTTGTGCCCGGGCACCGACTGGGCCCCGACCTCACGCAGGATCGGCAGCATCGGCAGCAGGAGGGAGCGCAACGGGATGTACTCGCCGAACGGCACGAGGTTGCGCTTGTTGTAGCGGGCGGCGATCGTGTTGTGGGTGGTCCACCACAGCGTCGACGTCTGCCGCTCGTCGGGGCCCGGCCCGCTCATGACCGCCCCGACCATGATCGGCAACTGTGAGACCTCCTCGGCAAGGCGCACGAGCAGGGCCGTCTGGGCGTCCTTGGTGGGGTCGATGTCAGTGGAGTTCTCGGGCCACAGCACGAGGTCGGGCTGCGGATCGAGTCCGGTGCGGGCCCGGGCCATCAGCGTCACGGTCTCGGAGACGTGGTTGTTGGTGACGCTGCGGGCGTAGCCCATCGCATGCGGGCCGGGGGTTCCGTTGACGTCACCCTGCACGACGCCGAGGGTGATGTCGGGCCCGCCGGGCGGCACCGGCCGGGCGGCCAGCAGCGCGCCTCCGGTGAACGCCACGACGAGGGCCAGCACCGCCACCCCCCGCGCGATGCGCCGCGCCCGGCGTCCCGCCGCCCGGGGCGACGCGAGCGCCGCCACCGCCTGTCCGGACGCCGCGACGACCCACGACGTACCCACCGCGCCGAGCACCGGGAGCCAGCCCGACATCGGCTGGTCGACCGTCGTCCACACCAGCCGGAGCCAGGGGAATCCGCCGAACGGCACATTGGCCGTGCCGAATTCGGCCGCGACCCACGCGGCGGAGGCGAACAGCCACGATGCCGGCAGCGACGCGGTGCGGGCGATGGCCCAGGCGACCGCCATCGGCCATACCGACATGGCGATGACCAGGAGCACCGCGACCCACCAGCCGAGCACCGAGACCCAGGTGATCGCGACGGCGCCCTGGGCCAGACCGAACAACAGGCCCAGCCACAGCGACCGGCGGGCACCGGCGCGCCGGGCGAGCAGCGTCAGCGAGGCCACCGCCACAATCGCCAGCGGCCACAGGGCGTAGGGCTGGTAGGCCAGGCCGAGGCATGCTCCGGCCAGCACCGCGAGCAGCGAGCCGGTGAGCCGGTCGTGCCGACGGGCCAGGCCGATGGCCCCCTGGACTGTGGTTGCGCTCACGACGGCTCTGGCGTGTCGACCAGGGGGCGGTCGCGGAAGAGCGTCGTGAGCACGACGGTGGTCTCGGTGGTGACCTTGGCCGCCCCGCGAATGCGGGTGAGCAGCGCGTCGAGTTCGGCAGGTGTGCCGACATTGGCCTCGAGCAGGTACGACGAGTCGCCGGCGACCGAGAAGCAGGCGGTCACCTCGGGGATGGTGGCGACGACACCCGGGATCGACTCGTCGTCTGCCGGGTCGAGCGGGCGCAGCGCGATGAACGCGGTGAGGTTGCGTCCGAGCGCCTCGGCGTTGAGCCGCGCGGAGTAGCCGTCGATGAGCCCGCGTGCCTCCAGCCGGCGGACTCGCTGCTGCGCCGCCGACGTGGACAGTCCGGTGACCCGGCCGATGTCGGTGTAGGACATGCGTCCGTCCCTGGCCAGAAGGGCCAGGATCTGCTGATCGGTACTCTCCATGCATTCATCGTGTCACCCTTTGTCGATGACCCACGATTCGCTCATGGTTTTCGACACCGCCTCGCTGTACTTCAGGGCGTTCTTCGGTGTGCCCGGTACGGTGCGCGGCCCCGACGCGACGCCGACCAACGCGGTGCGTGGTCTGCTGGACATGATCACCCGACTGATCGGCCAGTACCGGCCCTCCGCGGTGGCCTGCGCCTGGGACAATGACTGGCGTCCACCCTGGAGGGTCGAGTTGGTGCCCGGCTACAAGGCGCACCGGCTGAGCACCGGACCGGGCGTGGGCGTCATCGGCGCGGGCGGCCGTGGCGCCTTGTCGGGCGAATCCGAGGAGGCCCCCGATGACCTGCGGGCACAGGTGCCGATCATCCGTGACGTGCTGGACGCCGCGGGAGTGCCGGTGCTGGGCGTCGACGGCTACGAGGCCGACGACGTGCTGGCCACGCTGGCCCGGCGCTCGCAGGCGGCGACCCTCGTCGTCACCGGTGACCGTGACCTGTTCCAACTCGCCTCCGAGGCCACAACGATTCTGTATGTGGCCCGCGGAGTCGCCAAGCACGAACTCGTCGATCCGTCGTGGGTGCGCGAGCACTACGGCGTTCCGCCCGAGCGCTACGTCGACTTCGCGGTACTGCGCGGTGACCCGTCCGACGGCCTCCCGGGTGTGCCCGGGGTGGGCGAGAAGACGGCCGCCCAGTTGGTGGCGGCCTGGGGCGACCTCGATGCGATCTCGGCCGCCGTGGCAGACCCCGACACGGCGATCCGCCCCGCCGTGCGGGCCCGGATGCTCGGGGCGGCCGACTATTTGCCGGTGGCCCGACGGGTGGTGGCCGTCGTCGACGACCTCACGCTGCCGGAGGTGTCGCTGCGACGCGAGGATCTGCGCCCCCACCCGGATCGGTTGGCCGAGCTCGCCCGCCGGTACGGCCTCGACGGTCCGATCGGGCGGCTCACCACCGCGCTCGGGCCGGGTGCGTGAGCGTCAACGGCCCAGCGGCCGCAGCAGGTAGATCGCGGCGCCCGCGACGAGGTTGATCCCGCGCTCGGTGCGCAGCCGGCGCCCCGCCTCGGTGAGCGGTACCCGCTGTTCGACCCCGAGACCCAGGCCGGTGAAGTAGCGCTCGAGGTCGACGAGCGTCGCGTGGTGCAGGTTGGGAGTGTCGTACCAGGCGAACGGCAGTTCGCGCGACTGGGGCATGTGGCCGCTGAGCAGCCGGAGCCGGTGCCGCCACAGCCCGAAGTTCGGCATCGACACGACCAGCCGGTCGCTGATCCGTGCCATCTGAGTGAGCACATCGCTCGGACGCTGCACGGTTTGCAGGGTTCGGGACAAGATGGCGATGTCGTAACTGCGGTCGGAGAACTCGCCGAGGTCGATGTCGAGGTCGAGGTCGAGCACGGGGACTCCGGCGGCGATCGCGGCCAGCAGCATGTCGGGGTCGTGCTCGACGCCGGTGCCGCTGCACCCGCGGTCGTCGATGAGGTGACGCAGCAGCGTGCCGGGGCCACAGCCCAGATCGAGCACCCTCGAACCGGGCGGAACCAGTTCGGCGACGTGAACGAGATCGGGGCGCAGCGGGTGGGTGATGTGAAGACCGGGCGAATCACTCATGGGAGGCCCCTCCCCCGTCGTCGTAGTCGAGGAACGCCCTGATCGTGGCGTGGTAGGGCTCGATGGGCAGCAGGAAGGAGTCGTGCCCCCACGGGGAGCGGATCTCCCGGAAGGTGACCGGGATCCGAGCGGACTCCAGGGTGCGCACGATCCGTCGCGACTGGGCCGTCGAGAACCGCCAGTCGGTGTCGAAGCTGATGATGAGGTTCGACACCGGGTGCTCGGTGAGTCTTGCGAGCGCGTCCGGATGGCTGAACGGATCGAAGTAATCCATCACCCGGGTGAGGTAGAGGTAGCTGAGCGCGTCGAACCTGGTGAGGAACGACTCGCCCTGATGGTCGAGATAGCTCTCGACCGCGAAGTCGATGCCGAAGCCGCGGCTGGGGGCGCCGTTCTGGTGGCTGCGGCCGAACTTCTCGGTGAAGGCGGCCTCGGACATGTAGGTGATGTGGGCCATCATCCGGGCGATCGACAGTCCCACGTCGGGGGTGCGGTCGCCGGCGAAGCGACCGTTGTGGAAGTTCTCGTCGCGCATGATCGCCTGGCGTCCGACGGCCGAGAAGGCGATGTTCTGGGCGGTGAGCCGGCTCGACGCGGCGATGAGCACGGCGCGGTCCATGTCTTCGGGATGGGTGAGTTCCCACTCGAGCACCTGCATGCCCCCGAGCGATCCGCCGATGACGGCGTGCCAGTGCCCCACGCCGAGGTGCTCTCCGAGCCGCCGGTGCACGGTCACGAAGTCGCGCATGTCGAGCAGTGGGAAGTCGAGACCGTAGGGCTCGCCGGTGTCGGGGTTGATCGAGCTGGGGCCCGTGGTGCCCTGACACCCGCCGAGCAGATTGCTCGACACCACGAACCACCGGTCGGTGTCGATCGCGCGTCCGGGGCCGATGAGGTTGTCCCACCAGCCCGGTCGCGTGTCGCCTTCGTGGACGCCCGCGGCGTGGGCGTCGCCCGTCAGCGCGTGGCAGATGTAGATCGCGTTGTCGCGGGCGGGGTTGAGGGTGCCGTAGGTCTCGTAGGCGACGTCGACCTCCGCGAGGCGCGCGCCACCGGCCAGCAGGAGCGGATCGTCGCTGCTGAAGAGCCGGACGACCCGGGTCTCGACCTGGCCCACCCCCTCGCCCGCCGGGGTGCTGCTCAGCTGCGGATCGGGCGTTGTCACTCGGATGATTGTAGGGGGTGGACCCGGGTGTCTCAGAGCTGTGCGAGGGCCTGGTCGATATCGGCCACGATGTCGTCGATGTGCTCGATACCCACCGACAGCCGCACCATCTCGGGGGCGACACCCGCCGCCCGCAACTCGTCGTCGTTGAGTTGGGAGTGGGTGGTGCTCGCGTTGTGGATGACCAGCGACTTCGCGTCACCGATGTTGGCCAGGTGGCTGAACAGTGTGAGAGCCTCGACGAAGCGGGAACCGTCGGGACGTCCGCCCTTGAGCCCGAACGACACCAGGCCACCGAAGCCGCCGTTGAGGATGCGCCCGGCCACCTCATGGCTGTCACTGGACGCGAGGCCCGGATAGTTCACCCACGCCACCGACGGATGCGACTCGAGGTGCTTCGCGACCGCGAGGGCGTTCTCGCAGTGCCGTTCCATCCGCAGATGCAGTGTCTCGAGTCCCTGGAGGAACAACCACGAGTGCATCGGGGCGAGCGCCGCGCCCGTGTTGCGCAGCAGCACCGTCCGGGCCCGGATGATGAACGCCGCCGGACCGGCCGCCTCGGTCCACACCACGCCGTGGTACGCGTCGTCGGGGGCGGTGAGACCGGGGAATCGGTCGGCGTACCGCGTCCACGGGAAGTTGCCGCTGTCGACCATCACGCCGCCGATCGACGTGCCGTGGCCACCGATGTACTTGGTGGCCGAGTGCACCACGACGTCGACGCCGTGCTCGAACGGGCGGCAGAGCATCGGCGTCGGCACGGTGTTGTCGACGATGAACGGCAGGCCCAGGCCATGAGCGGCCGACGACCACGCGTCGAGGTCGACGACGTTGAGGCTCGGGTTGCCGACGGTCTCGCCGAACACGAGCCGAGTGCGCTCGTCGACGACATCGGCGAGCGACTCCGGGGCCGCGGGGTCGACGAACCGCGCCTCGATGCCGAACTGGCTGAGGGTGTGGGCGAACAGGGCGAACGTGCCACCGTAGAGCGTCGACAAGGCGACGATGTTGTCGCCGGCGTAGGTGAGGTTGAGCACGGCGTAGGTGATCGCGGCCGCACCCGAGGCCGTCGCCAGCGCGCCCACCCCGCCCTCGAGGGCGGCCATCCGTTCCTCGAAAACCGATGTCGTGGGATTCATGATCCGGCTGTAGATGTTCCCGGGGGTCCTCAGCGCGAACAGGTCGGCGGCATGCTGGGAATCGTCGAAGACATAGGCCGCCGATTGGTAGATCGGGACGGCGCGCGAATTTGTCGCACTGTCGGGCTGCTCCTGGCCGGCATGCACGACACGGGTTTCAAGACGGTAGGACATGCGCTGAGATTACGTGTCCGCACGCCGTGCGACGGCCCCGCTCTCACGGAGTGAGCGAACATTCCGCTATCGGAATTGGCCCCTGGCCAGCAGTAATACCCCCAGTGGTAAGACATGGGGCCTTCGTCGAATCACAGGTCGCCATTTCCACTCCGGCCCCGGCGGCGCGTTCACAATCGCCGCCCATCGGCCTGGGGCTCGTGCGAGGAACTACTCTCGGGGAACCCGGGGCCCTGCGCCAGCACCTCCGGCCGATGTCCCGTTCCAGACCCGGAGGTGGCCATGGCGACACAGGTGATGCCCCGATGACAGCGGCGGACGACCGCTTCGCGCCGCTTCCCGCGACCCCCACCGACGGCCGCACCGCGCGTCGGGTGGTGTCGCGCGAGCGCATCGAGAACGCCGCGACGATGCTGTTCGCCGAACGCGGATACACCGACACCAGCCTTGACCAGATCGCCGAGTTGGCCGGGGTCAGCAAGGGCACGATCTTCTACAACTACGCCAACAAGGCGCAGTTGTTCGAACAGCTGTTCATCGGCGCGGTGACGTCGCTCGCGGACGACATCCGACAGGCCCGGGAGGACCTCACCGGCTGGGCCGCCTTCGATCGCGCGACCCAGCGGGTGATCGAACGGGTCGACGAGCATCCCGCACCCGCCCTCATCGTGGTCAACGAGCTGTTCCGCTCGGGTCGGCCGTGGGAGGAGATGCTCGTGCGAGCCCGCGGGATCCTGCTCGATCCCCTCGTCGAGATCATGGCCGAGGTGAGCGCCGAACGGATCGCCACCCAGGGTGGCGGGCCGCTCATCCCCCGCGAGCACCTGCCGAACCTCGCCATGTCGGTGCTGGGGGCGCTGGTCGTGTCGACCCTCGACCGCAGCGCGTTCTCGCCCCAGCGTTCGATCGACGACATCCACCACGTGCTCATCACCGCCGTGTCGGGCCTACGCATCGGCACGGACGGACGGCCACCGGCCTCGGGCACGCCGGACCATCGGTGACCGGGCGGGGCGAGATCTCGCGTCCCCGGTCTCAATCGTCGGCGTCGTTGGGCACGATCGCGTCGCGGTAGGCGTCTCGCAACGCCTCCCACCCGGCCGAGACGGCGTCGGCACCGACGAGCCTCGCGGCCTCGTGTCCGGACACCCGCCTGCCGAGTACCCCGAGACACAGGTGCCACCCGGCCGCGGCTTCGGCGTAGGAATCGCGGTGGGAGAACTGCTGCACCACTTGCAGTTGCGTGCCGGTGTCGGCCGGTCCGAGCTGCCAGGTGATGGTGTCGGGGCCCCATCGATGCACCAGCCGGAGCGGTTCGAACACCTCGACCACGGTGGCGTCGAGGGCGCCGGACCCTGGCGACTCGCGGGCCGTGGCCGGGCCCTCACGGGTGAGTGCGCGGTCGGGGACGACCGGCGACCATTGCGAGAGCAGCTCGGGCCTGGTCAGCCAGGGCCACACCTCACGGGGCGCCGCGTCGATGAGGATGCGCATGCTGAGCAGGCCGCTGCGCACCGACGCGGGCAGCAGCCCCTCGCCGGGCAACTCGGCGACCGGCCCACGACGCCGGCAGCAGGAGTCGGCGATCTCGTCACTGGCGTCGAACATGAACGCAAGTCTCGCACGCGTCCGGTCGGACGTCGCGGTCCGGCCCGCCGCACCGACGGCACCCGCACGTCTGAGCGTCGCCAGATGACATCCACGTGAACACTTGGTGTCACGCTCGGGTGTTCTCGACCCCCGCCGCCACAGCTCGGCCCGGGCATGCAGCAGAGTCTTGTCTGTGAGTGAAGTGACCTTCATCCTCGCCACCGTCGTGGCCGTGGCGCTCGTATTCGATTTCACGAACGGCTTCCACGACACCGCCAACGCGATGGCCACCTCGATCGCCACCAGGGCGCTGCCGCCCAAGTTCGCGGTACTGCTTTCGGCGGTGCTCAACCTCGCCGGCGCCTTCCTCTCCATCCAGGTGGCGCTGACCGTCAGCAACAGCGTGGTGGCGATTCAAGGTCCCGACGGCTCGCCGCTCCCCTCGCTCATGGGCACACCGATCCTCGTGGTCGTGCTCGCCGGACTGGTGGGCGCGATCATCTGGAACATCCTCACCTGGTTGTTCGGAATCCCCTCCTCGAGCTCACACGCCCTGTTCGGTGGACTCATCGGTGCGGCCATGGCGGCCCTCGGTCTGCACGGGGTCAAGTGGACCGGCATCCTGCGCTCGGTGATCATCCCGGCCGCGTCGGCGCCGATCGTGGCCGGTCTGGTGGCGGCGATCGGTACCGCGCTCACCTACGCGATCACCAAGCCGGTGCCCGACCGCACACGCACCAAGGGATACCGGTGGGGCCAGATCGGATCGGCGTCCCTGGTGAGCCTCGCGCACGGCACCAACGACGCCCAGAAAACGATGGGCGTCATCACCTTGGCCCTCATCGCGTCGGGACACTGGACGAACCTGCACGGTATCCCGCTGTGGGTGAAGGTCGTCTGCGCCGTCGCGATCGCCTCGGGCACCTACATCGGCGGCTGGCGGGTCATCCGCACGTTGGGCAAGGGCCTCGTCGAGATCGACAGCCCGCAGGGAATGGCCGCCGAGATGGCCTCGGCGGCGATCATCCTCTCGTCGAGCCACGCCGGCATGGCACTGTCGACGACGCACGTGGCGACGGGCTCGATCCTCGGCACCGGGATCGGGAAGAAGGACGCCGTGGTGCGGTGGGGCGTCGCCGGCCGGATGCTCGTCGCCTGGCTCATCACCCTGCCGGCCGCGGCCGCCGTCGGCGCCATCACCTGGGTGGTCGCGCACGCGCTCGGCACGATCCCCGGCACGATCGTCATCACCGCGATCCTCATCGTGGTCGCCGGTTACATGTTCTGGCACTCGCGTCGCTCGCGGATCGACGCCTCGAACGTCAACGCCGAGTGGACCGGGGGCCTGCATGTGACTCCGCCGGTCGCTCCCACCGAACCCGACCTGCACCCGATCGGAGTCTGAGATGGCCGACATCCTCGCCAGGGCCGCCGGCCAACTGCTCATGGTCACGGTTGTCGGGCTGCTGCTCGGGTCGGGCCTGCCGGTCGTGTTCAGCCTGGGAATGAGGGCCCTCACCGTCGGGCGGCCGACGACAGGGGGCGGTCACGATGTCGCGGGCCGGGCCAACCCGCTCGCTCTGGCGGTCGCGATCCTCTGCTTCACCGTCGTCGTGGCCGCCGTGCTGTTCGGAATCGCCGTGATCATCTGGGGCAAGCAGATCTTCAGCTGATCCGGCGGCGGAACACCCCCACGAGCAGCACGAGGGCGACGACCTGACTGAGCGCGATGAGCAACGTGAGCCGGCTGAGCGACACGTCGTACAACGCACCGACGACCGCGCCGCCCCCCAGCGCGGCGATCCCCTGGATGGCCGCGAAGACTCCATAGGCCGTGGCCCGCCGGGCCGCGGGTACGAGGTCGGCGACCAGCGCCTTGATCGTGGAGTCCTGCAACCCGCTGGCGAAACCCCACAACGTCATGCCGAGCAGCGCCCAGCCGACGTGCCCGTCGAGGGTGAGCGGCGGAACGAGCGCCACGAGCAGGGGGAGGCCGAGCAGCACGCGCGCGCCGATCCGGTCGTACAGCCAGCCGGTGGCCAGGGCGGCCACGGCCGCCGCGGCCATGGCTCCGGCGAACACCACGGGGATCACCGGCAGCGCGATCAGTCCGCGCTGGACGAAGTGGTACGACACGATGCCGTACGACACCAGTCCGCCGGTGGTCAGGGCCACCGCCGCCGCGTAGATGAAGAACACGCCGGGCAGGTCGCGGCCCAGCGCCTGCGACCACCATGATCCGGACGCCCGGGCAGGGGCGACGCCGGTACGGGCCGGCGAGTCGGGGTCATAGACCGATGGGTCGGGAACCCGGGCGTGCAGCCACCCGAGCAGCACCATCGACACCACGCCCGGCACGACGAGCACGAGCAGCGCCAGCCACAACCGGCCCCCGAGTGCCAGCACGGCTGCGGCCAGCAACGGGCCCGAGAACGCCCCGAACAGGTCGAGCGACTTGTGGACGCCGAACCCGCGGCCGCGTCCGACGGCCCCGGCCGCGTGGGCGAGCAGAGCGGTCTTCGACGGGCTGCGCACCGCCTTGCCGACCCGTTCGAGGATGATGAGGCCGGACGCGACGACCAGGCCGGCGGCACCGGCGAACGGCGAGATGGCCAGCAACGGGATGCACGCGGCGGTCATGCCGTAGCCCACGATCGTCCACCGCCAGTGGCTGCCGTCACGATCGGCCAGTGGTCCGGCCACGAGGCGCAGCACCAGGGACGCCGTCTCGGACGCCCCGGTGACCAGCCCGACCACCAGGCCCGACGCACCCAACGACGCCAGCAGCGGCCCGTAGAGCGACTTGCCTCCGTCTGCGACCATGTCGGCGGTGAGACTCACGAACCCGAGCCCCACCACCATCCGCCACGGGGAGAATCCGCCCGGGAGGCGTCGCTCGGTTCCTGCCACGCCGGAAACCCTAGTGCCAGTCGGAGAGGGACTCCGAGCCCGTCACCGGTTCACCTCCACAGGTGCATGACGTCGGCGACGGTGACCACCGTCGCGATGACCGCCGCGACGATCCCGGGAACCGTGGCGAGGTAGAGCAGGGGCGAGCGGTCGTGTCGGCGCGCGAGAGCGATCAGACCGAGCCCGGATGCGGCGATCGCGGCACTGATCATCAAGAAGATGAGGGCGCCGACGATCGGACTGGCGACCGGATCCGGGTATTCCAGGCCGTTGGCGATGGAAACGGTCAACTCGCTCGCACCGATCGCCAGCAACAGGGCGATGACAATCAGTGCGATCGCCCACTTTCCGGGGCGGCTCGACGGCACCAGGGGCGACACTTCGCGCACCTCCGGCCTCCGCGGCGAAGGACACCGGTCCCCGCGCCGGCGCCCGCGTTCACGCTACTGCCCGGGAGGCTCATGGATCAGGCGCCGCCGTTGTCCCCAACATCCCGCGAGCAGTGGCGCGGAGAGGGTTGAGATCGCGACCACTGTCGCCGCGCCGGCCGTGTCGAACTCGATCGCGCAGGAAGGGCCCCTCGTGCTCGAAGGTCCGCCAACTCACACGGTTGGCCCGGCAGGTCGTCCAGTCGGCCGCCGCAATCCGCGCTGGGGATGACCGCCTCCCGGCCGGCGCGCACGCTCTCGTTCCCCCACGAGTGCTGCGCGGACCGGGGCACGCGATCACGGCTCGATGACTCCGCCGGTCCGGCTGCGCGGGCTTCGCTCCTCCGGATATAACAGGTGCAGGCACAGGAAAGGGACGCCGCACCAGTGCTGTTCAACATAGGCGTCGCATCGCGAGTCGGGGGGCAACCGTCACCATGTCTGACCAGGCGTACATCCCACAGCCCTACCCCAGCGGCCAGCCGGGCGGAATCCAGGCGCTGCAGGCCACCATCGAGGGACAGCGGGCCGCGAACCAGTCGACGGCGTTCGGCATCATCGGGTTGTTCATCCTGCCGTTCGTGTTCGGCCCCATCGCGCTCGCCAAGGCGAGCACCGCCAGAAGGCTGGGCGTCAGTTCGACGACCGGACTGGTGCTGGGGTGGATCGACATCGCCCTCGTCGTGATCGGCGCGGTGCTCCTCCTGCTCGTGCTGCTGGGAGGGATCGCCGCCTACTCGTCGTGATCACACGGGCGGTCCCGACCCGATCGCCTCCGCTCCGGCCCAACCAACCACCCGGGGTCGGGGCGGAACCGCTGTCGGCGCGCACCTGGGGCCGCTCGCAGGGTGGTGCGCCAGGCAGCGTCGACGCCGTCGGGGAATGCGGTCATGGCGTTGTCCCTTCTCGGACCTGAACAACGCGACGATGGTGCTCGGTGGAGCCGGATCAGCCTCGTGGACGTTGTTCCCCTGTGGTTCGTGGTGGCCGCGAGGTCCGCATCGTCGCGGCGATGGATTCCTGTCGGCTGCTAGCGTGTCGGGGTGAACGAGCAGAGCCCTCTCGTCGCCGGCCCCGGGAAGCGCCGGGCACGCTATGCCAACGGGGAACGCACCCGGGCCGCGCTCATCGACGCGGCGTTCGACGTCTTCGCCCAGTCGGGTTACCAGCGGATGTCGATCCGCCGGATCGCCGAGGCCATCGGCACGAGTCACACCGCGTTGCTGCACCACTTCGGCTCCAAGGACTCCCTGCTCGAAGCGGTGCTGGCCCGACGCGAAGAGAGGCTGGGCCCGGCCCGCGCCGACCTCCTCCGCGAGAAGGGCCTCCTGGACGCCGTCCCCGAGGTTATGCGCCGCAACGCCGAGATGCCTGGGGTAATCCAACTCGACGCGACCCTACAGGCCGAGGCGCTCGACCCTGACCATGCGGCGCACGCCTTCGTCGCCCAGCGGGAGCGGGACTTCCTCGAGTCGGTGCGCGAGGAACTCGAGCTCGAGCAGCAGCGCGGCAGGCTCCGCGACGGGCTCGACCTCGACGTCATCGCTCGGCTCATCACCTCGCAGATCGAGGGCGTTCAGCTGGCGTGGTTGGCCGACCGCTCGGTCGACATGGCGGGGGTCCTGCGCGCGCTGATGGATCTCCTTCGTCGGCCGGCGGCGGCGAACGAGCGCCACGGCAAGGGGTGATGTGAGCAACATCGAGGCGCGTTCCGAGATCGTCGACTGCGTCGTGGCCGCAGCCCACGATCCCGACACCGTGCAACTCATTGAGCCCCGAGACATCGCGCTGGGTGCTTCCGACTGCCTTCGCGTGCGCCGTACGCTGCCCTCGATGCGGCGATCGTTCGTCGGGGCCTGGTGCTTCGCCGACCATTACGGTCCCGAAACCGGCCGGTGCATGGACGTTCCGCCGCATCCGCACACGGGGCTGCAGACGGTGAGCTGGTTGTTCGAGGGTGAGATCGAACACCGTGACTCCGCCGGGGTGCACGCGATGGTGCGGCCGGGCGAGTTGAACCTCATGACGTCCGGCTACGGCATCGCCCACTCCGAGGTGTCGACCCCCGCCAGGGCGGTGTTGCACGGCGTCCAGTTGTGGGTGGTGCTGCCCGCCCACAGTTCGGATCTGGTGCGCGAGTTCCAGCATCACGTGCCTGACCGCTACGAATCCGACGGGGTGCGTGCCCGGGTGCTCATCGGCGATCTCGACGGGGTGCACTCCCCCGTGCACACCGAGACGGCCCTGCTCGGGGCCGAGGTGGTGCTCGATCCCGGCGCCACCTGGGAGTTCGCGGTCGATCCCCGGTTCGAGCACGGGGTGTTGGTCGACACCGGCGTGGTCGACGTCGACGGAGTCCGGCTCGACCCGGCGGTGATGGGTGTCCGTGACGCCGGACTCGACCATCTGCGCCTCGCCAATCCCAGCGGCGCGCCCGTGCGGGTGATGCTGCTCGGCGGCGAGCCGTTCGACGAGGGCATCGTCATGTGGTGGAACTTCATCGGGCGTACCCACGATGACATCGTCCGGCTACGCGAGGAGTGGAACGAGGCTCCCGACGACAGGTTCGGTCGGGTGGCGGGATATCGAGGTCAGGTCGAGCGACTCCAGGCTCCCCCGTTGCCCCCGTTGACGCTCAAGCCCCGCTTCCGGCGGGGGCGGCCGTAGCCGCGCCCGGTGCCAGGAGTACGCAGAAGACGCCCACGACACCCGGACCGACCTGGCCAGGGCGGCGGTTCCCGCCAGCAGTGCGATCACTGCCGTCAGGGGACATCAGCACCTTGGCCCACCAGCTCTCGTCCGCAGCGGACCGGCCGCCCTGGTCTCCAGCGATGAGGCCCGTCGGCAGGTCGAGGAGCCCGGCGACCTTCATGGCGAGACCGGCGGCGAGCAGCGCCCTCCGGCAACTGGGAGCAGCCGGGAGTGGAAGTCCAGCCCTTCGCGATACCTCGCAGCACGTCCCGGGGGCCTCGCCTGAGCGCAGACCTCGGCCCCGCAGCGCCGTGGAGGCGATGCCACTCACCGCGAGCGAGATGACGGGGAGCACGAGCGATCGGACTCACGCCCTCGGATCGGTTGTGACGTCGGTGGAGCCCGTCGCGAGGAGCCACTCCAGCTTGCTTGCGATGGGTGTGATGACGATGATCCCAACGACCGACTGCGGCACGGCCGAATGCCCACGCCCGAGCGGGTGGTCAATCAGGGCCGACCGCAGTCGCCTCCGACAGCGCCCCGCGAGCCGGTGCAATTGACCGCTGGCCTCGCAGACGAACCGCTGTCGGCCCATCCGGTCATCCACGCGATGGTCGTGGCACGCGGTCAGTGCCCGCCCGAGGCATCGATGCGGTTGCGCGGCGTCGCGGTTCGCAGGTGGGCGAGCCCGCCGATTCGTAGACTGGAAGTACGGTTGCGCAACCGCACCAATGAGACCGAGGACCCGGCTCGGGGCCCACAGGCCCCTTGTCGATATCGACGACGGGAATCCTTCCAGGTCGTCCGCCGGGCACTTCGAGCCCGACGGCCTCCGCAGGGTTGCGCTCGCCTCCGAGTCGACGCCGATCCTCGGGGTGGTGTTGCCGCACCGGCATCGCCCTGTCGATCACTCGGCTCCGTGCACCGATGATCCGGGACGGCAGCCTCACCGACACGATGGGACGGCACGTGAGCGGGTTCGTGGCAACATCCCCGCTACCCACCCCGAGGCCGTGCCCCCGTGTGACACGCGGGGCTCCGTTCGGGGCGCCCGCACCGGTTGATTCTCGGGAGGGGAGAGAACGATGAGAATCACCAAGAGACTCGTGGTGCTGGCGGTCGCACTCGGTGCGGCCCTGGCCCTGTCGATCAGCCCTGCCAATGCCAGGTACGGAGGCGGTGGGGGCGGAGGTGGTGGGGGCGGCGGTGGAGAGACCACCACATCGAACAACCTGTCGGTCCCCGCCGTGTTCATCGCCGGGCCTGGTTTCGGTCTGACCAGTCCTGTGCTCGTGATGCCGAACGGCGACCCGAGCACCGGCTGGGAGGCCGACCCCTCGGGCTACTACTTCGTCCAAGGTGTCAACAGATGGCAGGCCCAGTTCGAGGTTCGGGGCACCGATACGGCGACTGGCACGTGGGGAGACAACCTCTCTGGCGACGCCAAGCTCAAGGTGGGCAGCCCTGTCCGCGTCGAGATGGGCCTGACGTCCGACACGGTGACCACCCTTCTGGGCTTCAGTGTCATCAAGCTGGAAACCTCGAAACTGGACCGTGAATCGGCCTATGGGACCAAAGCGATCATGTCCGGCACCACGTACGTGGGCAACCCGCAGGTCATGGCCGCGAGGGTGTGGGGAAGCGGAGCGACGTTGACGATCACCGACGCGGCCGGCTCGCAGACGGTTGCACTGCCGGGTGAGATCAACTCGGCCGGTGCGATCGTCTTCGGCTACAACTGGCGGCCGACCACCGCTGGCGACTACACCCTGACGTTCAACCCGCCCAGCGGCGTGACGATCAGCAACGCGAACGACATGGCCAAGGTGGTCACCGTCATCGGCGGTGGCGGTGGCGGTGGCAAGGGTGGCGGCGGTGGTCACCGCTGACACTCCATGAGCGTCCGTGGGCCGTAGACCCCGGACTCGACAACTCGACGGGACCCCCGACCAAAGTTGGGGGTCCCGTCACGTGTGTGGAACCCCTGGGAGCATTGACATCGCCGAATCCGGGGCGTGTCATTGACGTCATCCAGGCAACGGATGATGGCCGGCGAAGATGCCGGAACGAACCATCGACAGCGACGTCACCACGCGCCCGCACCACCTGTTGACCGCCAACTGCACGCCCCGCGCCCGGCCGTTCCGCTTCGGCGGGCGCGAGACCCAGGCCCTCCTCCGGGAGGAGCGCTCACTCACCCCACAGAGTCAGATCACGACGGATCCCGGTTCACTTACCCCACGGCGCACCGGGCCCGGATGCCTCAACCATCCCGCACCGTCTCGTCGGCTCGCCGCTGAATCCGCTCGAGGAGGAGCGATGTCAGCCATCTACACCGCCGAACTCGCCTACAGCTACCGGCGTCAGGCCCCGGTGCTGGCCGGTCTCGATCTCACCGGTCCCACGTCGGCCGACACCGCGGTGCTCGCCCGGATCGACGCCCTGCTCGCCGACGCCGCCACCGCCTACAACCAGCGCCGCTACCAGGACGCCGTCGACTCCTACCAGCAGGTGCGCGGCCTGCTCTGGAGGCAACTGTTTCCCCTCACCACCCTCGACGAAACCCTCGCGTGGAAGACCGACCTGCTGAAGCCGCTGGTGTCGTACTCGGCCGAGTGGCTCAATGTGCTGCCGGTCGAGCAGGCCACGACCGGCGTGCGGCCCCGCGACGTCATCACGGTGGACGCGCCCGTCGTGGGTCTGCTGAGCAGCGCCACCGACGCGACCGCGACGGCCGCCGTGGCCGACCTGCAGGTATCGCGTACCTTGCAGGAGATCGGTAACGCCGCCTCGGCGAAATTCTTCGCCGACCGCGCGGCCCGCGAGGCCCCCGACCTCATCGGGAAGCTCACCGCGACCCCCGCGGCACCGGCGCCGGCCGCTCCTCCACCCCCCGCACCCCCTGCCCCGGCGCCCGGCCGGGGGCCCGTGGCGCCGGGGCCGCACATCCCGATCCCCCTCCCCACTCATCAGCCGGCCCCGATCGTGAGCGTCCCGCACATCGCGGTCGCCGCGAGCAGCCCCAGGCCGGCCGCGCTCGCCAGGATTCCCCTGTCGACGATCCACCTCACGGTGCCAGTCGTCGTGCCACCCCAACTCACCGTCGACCAGCGCACCTACGCCTTCGCATCCGCCGGCGCCGTGCAGAAGCTCAGTTGGTCCGCGGGAACTGTCATCCCCACCGACCAGGTGCTGGGCGCGCTCTACACCGCGCACCGGAAGGCCGTCGCCCTCCCCGACGTGCTGATCCGTCCCAAGACCTCCGCCGACGTCGCGATGTCGCTGGCACACGCCTGGTATTTCGAGACCACCCTTGGCTTGGGGCAGTGCTATCACGCGCTGGGCGAGTACGGCGAGGCGGAGACCTGGTACCTACGCGCCGCCGGCTACCAGTACCTCAACGCCGCCCTCGAGGCGCCGTTCGTGTGGTCGCATCTCGCCCGGCTGTATCTCGACTGGGGCGACTCGTTCTTCCGCGACGGCGACGCCGCCGGCGCCCTGCCCATCTACCAGCACGTGCTCGGGGCGGGAGAGTCCGTGCCCGCGTCGCAGCTCTACAGCATCCCCTCGCTGAAGCCCGCCGCCGACGCCGCCAGAACCCTCATCGGGTCGATCGCGCACCCGGACGCCGTCGATGTGAGTCCGGCGATCGCCTCGGTGATCCTGGAAGTGCAGGCGCAACTGGCGAAGATCGCCGGCGGCCTGGACTT
Organism: uncultured Actinomycetota bacterium; assembly: GCA_963798885.1. Taxonomy (GTDB): domain Bacteria; phylum Actinomycetota; class Actinomycetes; order Propionibacteriales; family Propionibacteriaceae; genus JAJYQH01. The sequence goes on from CAWCUX010000003.1 coordinate 234,340, forward strand.
CTGGGGCTTCTGGGCGCAGAACATCCCGATCTGGACCTTCGACTACCTCCAGTCGGTGGCCGCGAACTTCTGCCAGCTCGCCATCGGCGCCGAACGCGACGCGATGAACTTCTGGGAACGCGCGGACGCCGGCACGCTCACCCGCACCCAGCTCACCCAGAACATCGGTCTGTCGCAGGCGGAACTCAGCGCCGCCCAACAACAGGTGGTGGCCGCTTCTGCGGAGGCGCAGGCCTACCGGGCGGCCCAGCAGGTGGCCCAGTTGCGGGCCAACGACGCCACCGCCGACGCCAACGACTATGCGTCGAAGTCGGGCGCCTGGGTGATGCACCAGGCGCTGCAGACGCAACTGAACGGCGGCGAGGACGGCAACGGTGACCAGCTCAACCAACTGGCCGACCAGATGATGAGCGGGTCGTACTCGCTGTCTGGAGACCGCGGAACCCTGGCGGCCGCCGAGTCGCTTACCGCCGCGCGGCTGCAGCGCCAGTATCAGATCGACACGCTCAAACGTCAGGCCACCGAACTCGCCGCCGCGGCCACCCAGGCCGGCGCGGAGGTGGCGGCGGCCGCTGCCCGGGTCAGCGCAGCCCAGGCGAGCGCCAACGCGGCCGCGGTGAGGGTGCAGGCGTCACAGCAGCTGTTGCAGGCCTTCGACCAGCGGCGCTTCACGCCCGACGTCTGGAACGCGCTCGGAGACCGGATGAATTCCCTGTCGCAGCGGTACCTCATGTGGGCGCTCGGCATCGCCAAGCGGATGCAGAGCGCCTACAACTTCGAGAACGACGTCGACCTCCAGGTGATCCGCGCCGACTACACCTCGAGCGAGGTGCACGGACTACTCGCCGCGGACACCCTGATGGCCGACATCCAATCCTTCACCTACGACCTGGTCACCTCGACCGCGCCGAAACAGCAGCCGCTGAAGCAGACGATCTCGTTGTCGCAGCGCTACCCCTTCCAGTTCGAAGCCCAATTGCGACGCACCGGGTCGATGGACTTCCAGACCGACCTCGACGACTTCGACGCGGTCTATCCCGGAACCTATGCGGGTCGCATCGAACACGTCGAGATCGCGGTCGACGGGATCATCCCGGCGCGGGGGGTCAGCGGGTCGCTCACCAACGCCGGCATCTCGCGCTACCGGACGCCGTCGGCGAGTGGCGGTACCGCGAAACAGCGGGTGCAGAACAGGGAGACCCAGATCATCTCCGACTTCGACGTGCGCGCCGACGCCCTCGTCGACAGCCCCGACCGCCGGCAGTCGGGCATCTTCCAGGGGGCCGGGCTGGCCTCCACCTGGACCCTGGCACTGCCCAAGGACGTCAACCAGCAACTCGACTTCAACACGCTGGTCGACGTGCGGCTCACTGTCACCTACCGCGCCCGCTTCGACCCAGACCTGCGCACCTCGGTGCTGGCCGAGCTGGCGTCGCGGCCCGGAGTCCACACGCGGCAGCGTCCGTTCCCGCTGCGTTGGGTGTTCGCGGATGCGTTCTTCCGGTTCTATTCGACCGGTGTGCTCGACTTCTCGCTGACCGCGGGCGACTTCGCGCTCACGGAGACCGACCCGGTGCTCACCGACGCCAGCCTCGTCGTGGCGACCACTCCCGGATCCAGGGCTCAGGGGATCACGCTGCAGGTGAGTGTGCCCACGGCGGCGCACCCGATCAGCGCGACGACCGACGCCGACGGCGTGGTGCAAACGACCGCACTCGCCCCGGCGGTCACCGGGCAGTCGGCGCTCGGCACCTACCGGATCGCGATGACCGCGGCCGACAACCCCGACTGGGTGAGCGCCGGGGCGCCGGCGCTCGACGACATCGACAACATCGCGCTGGTCATCGGCTACTCGTTCACGCCGCGCGGGTGAGGAGGCGACGATGAGCTTCGACATCGGCTTCGCCAGCCAGGCGCCGTCGCTGCCCACCGGTGGCGGCGTCGGGGGGCTCGGCGAGACCTTCAGCCCCGATCTGTCCACCGGTTCGGGCACGCTGTCGGTGCCCATCGACGTGCCGCACGGTCCGAACGACTCCGGTCCGAAACTGGCGCTGCGCTACGACTCGGGCACGCCCAACGGCCCGTTCGGCCTCGGCTGGTCGATCGCCCTGCCCAGGCTGCTGCGCAGCACCATGATCGGCAGGCCGCGCTACGACGACACCGACACGCTCGTGCTCGAGGGGTCGGGGCCGTTGGTGCGCGGGAGCGGCGGCGTGCTGCGTCCGCAGGTCGACACCGGCGACTGGACGCTGGCCGTGTCGGGTGACGGGTACGTCGCCACCGACCGGGCCGGCAACCGGTTCCACCTGGGCAGCGGCCCCGCCTCGCGGATCCTCGGCCTGGGCGGCGGCACGTGGGCCTGGCTCCTGGACGCCGTCGAGGACAACCTGGGACTCAACACGGTGTTCACCTGGAGCTCGGTGGGGACGCAGCGCTACCTCGACACCATCACCTGGGGTCCGTTCGAGCTGCGGTTCGGCTACGAGCCGCGTCCCGACGTGCTCCGCTGGGGCCGGGGCGGGTTCGTCCTGGTCACCGATCAGCGGTGCGCCACGATCGAGTTGCACATCTCCGCCCAGGCCGCGTCGCTCGTGCGCCGGTGGATCCTCGGTTACAGCCCGGGACCGGTCAACGGCGCGTCCCAGCTGACTTCGGTGCGGCTCTCCGGCTTCGCCGCCGACGGCACCGGCCTGGACGCCCCGGCGCTCGGTTTCGCCTACACGGACGCCGGGCGGCCCACACTGCTGCGGATCGACGCCGTGGACGATCGGGCCGCACCGCCGGCGCTGGGGGGAGGGTCGCGGGTCGAGCTCGTCGACTGGACCGGAACCGGGGCCGCCGACATCCTCGAGATCGGCGCGGGCGGCGGTGCCCGCGTGTGGCCCAACCGGGCCGGCAGCTTCGCCCGCCCGATGGAGGTCGGGGTGCTGCCCGACCTCGCGGGCGCGGCGTCCCGGTTCGGACTGATCGACATCGACGGCGACGGGATCGCCGACATCGTGCGCACCGACGTCCCGCTGGTGCGCTACCAGCCGCGCACCGCCACCGGTTTCGCGCGTCCGGTGGCCCTGGCCCAGGCGCCGTCGGTGGCGCCGTCGGCGGCCGGCGTCCGCGTCGGCGACTTCGACGGTGACGGCCGGGTCGACCTGCTGTGGAGCAACCGGCACGCGCTCATGCTCGCCCACCGCGACGCCTCCGGTGGCTGGCTGGGTGTGCCCGACGTCGTCGTCGGCGAGCCCGCGGGACCCCCGACCGACCTCACCGACCCGCGGGTGTTCGCCGCCGACATGACCGGCGACGGCACCCCTGACCTGGTCCGCGTCGACGGGTCCGGCGTCACCTACTGGCCCTACCTGGGGGCCGGGGTGTTCGGCGACCGCGTGGCGATGGCCACTCCCCCGCGACTCCCCTACGACTGCGACCCGACGAGCGTCCTCGTCGTTGACATCGACGGCGACGGGTGTGCCGACGTCGTCCACCTGGACGCCGGAACGCTCACCTGGTGGCCGAACCGCAGCGGATCCGGCTTCGAGGCTCCCCGGGTGGTGCGCCACCTGCCGACCGGGGCGATGGCCGCGCTCCGGGTGGCCGACCTCACCGGCCGCGGCGTGCCCTCCGTCTGCTGGACCGCCACCCTGCCCTCGGGGCGTGGCCGCTGGTTCACGATCGACCTGCTCGGTGGCCGGACCACCTCACTGCTGTCGCGGATCGACAACGGCACCGGCCGGAGCACGGCCATCACCTGGAGCACGTCGGCACTCGAGTCCGAACGCGACCGGGCGGCCGGGAGCCCGTGGACCACCCGGCTGCCCGTCGTGCTGCCCGTGGTAAGCCGCATCGACATCACCGACGCCGCCTCCGGCGCCGTCGAGCAGCACCGAGTTCGCCTACCACGAGGGCCGCTACGACGGCGTCCTGCGCGAGGTGTGCGGCTTCGGCCGGGTGACCAGCCGCGATGTCGGCGACGCCTCCGTGGACACCCTGGTCACCACCCACTGGTTCGCCACCGGCCTGCTCGCCGACGGCAGCGAACCCGCGACCCGGGACGACCGGACCCGGTCACGGGCGATCCGGGGGCGCCTCGTGCGCCAGGACCGGGCCGGCGACGACGGCCGCCTGTTCGACCGGTTCGAACAGCAGTGGCGGATCGATGACGGCTCGTCACCGGGAACGGTGACGCCGCGCCTGGTCAGTTCCACCCGGTCGGTCTTCGAGGGGCAGACGACCCCGGTGAGCCGGATCGTGACCACGCAGACCGCGTGGACACCCGACGGCAACGTCACCTCCGCCGTCGAACAGGCCTACGACGCGACGACCGCGACACCGGCCCAGGAGCTGCGCACCGACACCGAGTACGCCGAGGATCCGTCCGGGCGCTTCCGGCAGCGGGTCTCGCGGATCGTTCAGCACGACGGCACGGGCGCTGTCCTGTCCGACCTGCGCACCGACTACGACGCCCTGCCCAACGGCCACGTGGGTGCCCAGGGCCTGGTCACCCACCGCAGCGCCCTCGCCATCCCCGACATCCTGGCGGCAGCCGTCTACGGCGCCGACCCGCCCGACTTCGCCGCCGCGGGCTACGTGCGTCCGGCCGGGGCCGACGGCTGGTGGATCGAACTGGGCCACTTCGAGCGCACCGTCGACGCCGCCGGTGTCCACGGGCGGATCACCGGCCCCAACGGCGGGGTCAACACCCTGCTCATGGACCCCTCCGATTGCTACCCGGTCGAGGTGGCGGACGCGGTCGGCAACCGGCTCACCGCCGAGTTCGACCTGCGCAGCTACCAGCCCACCACGATGGTCGACCCGTCGGGCGCCCGCACCGAGGTCCGCTTCGACGCGCTCGCCCGGCTGACCGCCACCATCGAGCCGGGCGACACGGCCGGGGACCCTACCCGGGCACTCGCCTACGACACCGCCGTGTCACCGATCGTCGTCACCGAGACCACCGCGACCGGCACCGGGCAGGCCAGGCGGACGCAACGCCAGTTCTTCGACGGCACCGGCCGCATGCTCCAGCAGCGGCTGGCCGACGAGTCCGGCGAGATCGTCGCCGACGCCAAGGACTACGGCGCGCGCGGACTGCCGGTGCGCTCCTACCTGCCGTACCGGGCCCCCGGTGCCGGCTACGCCCCACCGGCGTCCGACGCCCCCCACGTGCAACTGCGCTACGACGCGATGGGGAGGGTGGTATCGACGCTGCAACCGGACGGCGCGCTGGCAACGGTGACCTACCTGCCCGGCCTCATCGAGGAACGCGACGCGGAGCAGAACCGCACCGACCCGGGGGCACCCCACGCCGGCGCGCTGATCCGCCGGCATCTCGGCCCGGCGGGGCGTGTCGTGCGGGTCGATCAGGTGGCCGACGGCCACACGATCACGACGTCCGACCGGCACGACATCAAGGGCGACCTCGTCGAGCACACCGACGCGCTCGGGGCGTCCGTGCGGTTCGACCGCGACCTGCTGGGGCGTCCGCTGCGGATCACCCGGCCGGAGTCGACCCAGGTGCTGGTGCTCGACCCGTCGGGCGACGTCGTCGAGTCGCGCACGGGCAGCGCCCGGGTGTTCCGGGCGTACGACCTCGCCCGGCGACCCACCGCGGTGCGGCACGACACCGCCGCCGGCAGCCCGGTGGCGAGCTTCGTCTACCACGACGCCACCGGCCCGGCCCCCGCGGACGCCGGCGCGCACACCCTTGGGGGCCGGTTGGTACGGGTCGACGACGAGGGCGGCAGCACGGTCTTCGACTACGACGACCGCGGCCGGATCGCGAGCAAGACCATGACACCGGCCGGAGCGACGCCGGTGACGATCACCCTCGCGCACCGCTCCGACGGCCTGATCGACCACCTCAACTACCCCGGTGGCCGGGTGGCGGCGTACGGCTACAACGCGCTCGGGCTGCTCACCTCCGTCAGCGGGGTGATCGACGCCATCGACTACGACATCGCGGGCCGGCGAACCCGGGTGGCCCACCACAACGGGACGGTCGAGACCGACGGCCACGATCCCCTCACGGGGTGGCGCACCACGTCGTCGATCAGCGGCCCGGCCGGTGTCCTCCGGCAGACCGGGTTCGGCCACGACCGGGTCGGCAACCTCACCGCCCTCACCAGCCCGGACCCGGCACTCGCCTGGACCTTCGGCTACGACGACCTCTACCGGCTGGTGTCCGCGTCCGGGTCGACGGGCACGCTCGGCTACGGCTACGACGACGCGTTCAACCTCACCTCCGCGGCGTCCGGTACCTACCGTTACGGAGAACACGGCGCCCCCGCGACCTGCCTCACCAGCATCGGCGCCGACAGCTTCGGCTACGACGACCGGGGCCAACTGGTCTCGGCCCCCTGGGGGTCGCACACCCTCGATGCCGAAGGTCGGCTGCGGGTGATCGCTCTCCCCGGCGGCGGCTCCGACACGTTCACCTACAGCTACGGCGGGTCGCTCGTGAAGCGGGTGACGGCCGCGCCGGGCGCCCCCGACCACGTGGTGCTGAGTCCCGACCCGCTCGTGCGGATCGAGGACGGGCAGGTCGTGCTCCAGATCAGCGACGGGGGACGCATCGTCGCCCGCGACACCGGGGGCGTGCTCAGCTGGCTGCACTACGACCACCTCGGCTCCCTGGTCCTGGTCACGGACGCCGCCGGCGCCGAGCAACTGCGCCTCGCCTACGACCCTTACGGGCGGGTGCTCAGCCGCGCGGGCACGGCCGTGGCGTCCCAGGGGTTCGCGACCGGACAGGACGTCGGCCACGGCCTGGTGCTGCTCGGCGTCCGGTGGTACTCACCGCTCCTCGGCCGATTCATCTCACCCGACCCGCTGGTCGGGGACGCGAACGACCCCGCGGCCTGGAACGCGTACGCCTACTGCCGCGACAACCCGACGAGCTATGTCGATCCGTCCGGGCGCGACTTCTGGAAGATCTTCGCCGCGGTCGTCGCCACGATCGCGATCATCGCCGTCGCCGTGATCGTCACCGTCGTCACGTTCGGCATCGCGACGCCGGGGGCGGTGGCGCTGGCCGTCGGCGGGGTGAGCATCACGTGGGGCGCGGTGTTCGCGGCCACCATGGTCGGCATCGTGGCCGGCGGGGTAATCGGCGGCATCGCCGCCGCCCGCGCCGGTGGGGACGCCGGGGACATCTTCCTCGGGGTCGTCGTCGGCGGGGCGGTCGGCGGCTGGGCCGCGTTCGGGGGCGCGTTCGCCGGGGTCGCGGTCGGCGGCGCGCTCGGCCTCACGAGCGGCACCGTGCTCTGCGGTGCCGTCGTCGGCGGGGTCACCGGCACCATCAACGGGGCCGCCATGGGGTTCGCGTCCGGGTTCGCCGGCGGCAGGAACAACGGGCTCAAGGACATCATGCTGAAGGTCCTTGTCGGCGCGATCACCGGACTCGCCCTGGGCGCCGCCCTCGGTGCGATCAGCGGCATGGTCGCCCCGAAGCAGAGCTTCGGCGAGGCGTCCCAGCGGGCCATGCAGCCCGACCCGCCACCGCCGTCGGGACCGCCCGGCGTGCCACCGGCGCCCTCGCTCACCGGGCCGCCCGCCCCGGTCACCTCACTCGGCGGGGCGTTCAGTCAGGTGGGCACGGCCGCGCTCGGCCGCGCCGCGGGGGTCGTGGCCCCCTACGCGCTGGCGGCGGCCGCTCCCGCTGCGGGCAACGCCATCGTGTTCTCGATCATCGTCGACGCCGGCTCGGCGGCGACGTCGGCGTTCTTCGACGACCTGCAGGAATACGTCCGCACCCACGACGTCAACCTGGGGCCCTTCAACTTCATCAAGACCGACATCTGATCAGCACCCCGAAGGAGGCACCGATGCCCGGCTGGTACATCCACATGGAGACCGCGACGATGCTGGCGAAGAGGTTGCAGGCAGCCGACCTGCCACCGGACGCCACCATCACCCCACTCGACGCCCAACACCTCGGCGAGATCGCCCATGAGTGGCGCAACTACCTCGCCGCAGGCGCCATCGGCCCCGACATCTTCTTCCTGCTGCCCGACTTCAAGGGCGACACGGGCAATGTGCTGCTCACCGTCACCAACTGGGTGCTCAGCGTGTGGGACACCCTCGACAGCGAGTTCGTATCGAAGTGGGAGAAGTGGGCGCAGCCGGCCATCGACGGCGTCGGCGACGTGCTCAATCAGGCGACCGGCGGGGTGCTCGCCGAGCTGGGCCAGGCCCTGCAGGAACTGTCGTCAGCGATCACCGACGCGGTCCTCGACCTGCTCAGCCAGCTCTACGACTGGTTCGGCCTGCTCACCTCCGGCGTCCCCCAGGGGTTCGACGACTCGGCCTTCTACTGGTCGGACATGTTCCACTACCGCAAGACCTACGAGTTCGCCCACCGCCTCTACCACAACGCCTCGAACGATCAGCAGCGGGCGTTCGCGATCGGCTGGATGAGTCACTGCGCCACCGACGTCACCGGTCACTCGTTCGTCAACGCGAAGGCGGGCGGTCCCTACCGACTGCACTGGCAACGCCATCACCTGGTCGAGAACCACATGGACGCCAAGGCCTACGACGCCCAGCACCACGGCAGCGAGCCCTACGGCGAGATGGACACCTCGGCCCTGCATTTCCGGCTCGCGTTCCGTAAGGGCCTGCAGGCGCCGTACCTCGGCGCCGACGATGCCCCCGCCTACGACTACTTCACCGGATTCCCCGCCTACGACACATCCGACTCCGCCGCCGGGGCGAAACAACGCCACGACTTCTTCGACCTCGACACGGCCGACCTGCCCGCCGACCTGTGCGACCTCATCATCACCACGATGAAGGACGTGTTCGGCGATGCCGACCCGAAGGTGCTCACCTGGGATCCCAACCAGTTCTCCGACCTCGACAGCGCCGGGCGCCCCACCGGACGTCCGAGCAGGCTCGCCCTGCAGAACACCTTCAAGCTGCTGTACCTGTACGTCAAGAAGACCTCGACCAGCGGATATGCACCGCGCAAGCCGACCGCTCCCCCGGTGTTCAACGACCACACCCCGCCCGCGCCACCCGGATCGAGCAGCGGTGTCGACGACGACCCCTCACGCGGTGGCGACCCCTCCGACGACAGCTGGAACCTGCTCGACCTGTTCCTGGCCGTGCTCGGCTTCCTCGCGTGGCTCGCCGAACTGGGCGTGTGGCTGGCGACGCTGCCCGCGGCGGTGCTCGCAGACCTGGCGACCTACCCGATCCGTGAACTGCTCTACGAGTTCGCGGTCGAGCCGCTGTGGAGCCTGTACATCGCGGCCCGCAAGCCGCTGGTCATGCAGGGGTTCCTCGTGCCGAAGGCCGAGGAGATCATGCAGAGCCTGGTCGAACTGGGGATCAGCCCCGACGGGCCGTTGGCCGATCTCGCCGCCGCGCTCAACTCGCCCGACGGCTTCGCCACCGCCCCCCTGCCCTTCGACGAGAAGTCGGGGGCCGACCCGGCCTATCCGCGAGCGATCGTCTCCGACCCGAAGAACGTCGCCCAGCAGATCCTCGGCTATCTCCTGCCCGACCCGTCGTGCGGACGGCCCGAGGCGCCGAGCGAGTACCTGCGGCCGTGGAAGTACCCCGAGCGGGACAACCGCGGCAACACCGTCGGATGGGAGGGGACCCTCGCGGCGTCCGGGCCCTGGACCCAGGGTGAGGACGCCCGGGTGTTGATGAACCACGTCCCCGGTGATCCCGCCACCCGGACCGCGTACGAGAACGCGCACTCCCCCGCGGACACCGACCACGTGTCCGCGACGCACCTTCCGGGCGGACACCACCTCGGCGACCCGGTCGACTACGGCACCTACCTCGTGTCACGACTCACCCAGCAGCCCGCCGAGCCGGCCCTCCCCGACTTCAATCTCGACGCCGATCGCGGCTACGGCTACCACTGCTGGGACTGGAACCGCTCGAGCGACAGCACGGTGCCCAAGGTCACGGGCGACAGCTCCTTCGACGCCGCGCACTACGCCTTCCACACGCCGTGCACGGTGCCGGAGGGCTACTGCGCCGACGGCGACTCCGCGTGGAGCGGGCCGCAGAAGGTCTACACGCCCGCCCTCAACCTCGCGATCCACTACCGCGACGGGATCTTCGACGACCCCGGGTGCTCCGCGACCACCAAGGTCGACGCCGACGAGATCAAGCGGGCGGGCATGCCGCCCCAGGGACGGAACGGATGAACGATGCCTGACAACCAGGACAAGAACCACCTCGACGACGAGACCCACCCGAAGCTGACTCCCGACGAGGACAAGGCGCAGCGCGGGGGCGAGCCCGATCACACCGGCGACCCGACGGTCACCCCCGACAAGCCCGACCCCGAGCGGGTGAAGAGGCTGACGGCCTGGCTGAGCGACCAGCGCCACCCCTCCCGCCAGGACGGGCTGTGGCCCTACCTGCTGATCAGGGCCCATCCCGGCGACACGGGGGTGCGCCAGCCGCCGGTCAGCTACTTCTGGGAGTCCCCCGATATCAGGGTCTACTCCGGCGACGTGACCGACCCGGCCTCGGCGACGCCTGTGCTGCACCCGATGCCGGGCCACCCGCACTCGGTGTTCGTGCACGTGTGGAACCTCGGGCGGCTGCCGGCGCTCGGCACCAGCGTCCGGGTCTGGTGGGCCAACCCGTCGTTCTCGTTCGACGCGTCGAGCCCCGAGCCACCGCACTACATCGGCGGCACCCGGGTCAACCTCGGCGATCGCACGTCGGCCGACTGTCACCAGCTGGTGCGGATCCCCGGGCTCTGGACGCCGGTGGTCGAGAACGGCGGGCACGAGTGCCTGCTCGCCGTGGCCACGCACGTGATGGACCCGGCCTCCGGCGCCTTCGCGGCGTCCACCGACCGGCACGTCGGCCAACGCAACGTGACCCTGGCGGCGCCCAGCCTCGACCTGGCCCCCCTGCTGATGCGACTGGGTGCCGCGCTCACGGTGGGAAGCGACCTGCAACTGCTGCACGGCGGGGCCGACCTGAAGCCGATCCTGCTCGCCCACAAGATCGTCGCCGGACGCGACGTCGTACTGCCGACGCTGCGCGACGTCGTGACCCCGGTGCCCCACCTGCAGGGCATCGGACACCTGGGCACGGTCACCCGGACCCTGGGGGGACACGCCGTGATCACGGGTCACGCCTCCGTGCAGGCCATGCTGGCCCATCCGCAGGTGGCCGCGCGCACAGCGAGTCCATCGCTCGCCCGGGTCGACCGGACGTCCCTCCTCCGGGGCAGGATCCACGTCGAGCCGCGAGGCGTCTCGCCCGCGCTCGCGGTGGTGCGGGCGCTGAAGGTGCACGATCTGACGGCCGGTTCGATCGCCAGGGCCGTGTCGACGTCGTCGGGCGATGGCAACCTGCTGCGGTTCCAGGAGGTGCGCGACGGGGTGGTGGTGGGTGGCTATTCGGTGATCGTGCAGGGATGACCCGCCTGCCCGGCCTCCACGTCAGCGGGCGTCGTCGTCGGACGTCAGCAGGATGTCAGCGGGGTCGGGCAGCCCGCGGCAGAGCAGCCTCCTCGTCTCGCGATCGAGGGTGAGCCCGGCACCGGGGGTCAGTCCGGCGGCGCGCGCCGCATGCAGGGTCGCGGGGTCACTGTCTGAGACCCGGAGCACCCGGTAGTGGCCGTCGCCCGCGGCGTCCAGGGCCACCGCGTCGCGGGGATACTCGGTGGAGCCGTCCGGGCCCGGAATGGGGTCGCCATGGGGATCCGTGGTCGGGTGCCCGAGGCGGGCGTCGATGCGTTCGATGAAGGCGTCGGAGACCGCGTGCTCGAGCGTCTCGGCCTCGTCGTGTACCTCGTCCCAGCCGTAGCCGAGGCTGTGCACGAGGAACGTCTCGATCAGCCGGTGCCGACGCACCATGGCGACCGCGACACGTCGGCCCTCCTCCGTGAGGTCGACGGCGCGGTAACGCTCGTGACGCACCAGGCCGCGCTCCACCAGTCGGGCGAGGGTGGCCGAGACCGTCGCCCGGGTCGTGCCGAAGCGGGCGGCGAGGCCGGAGACGGTGGCCGGCGACCCGCCCCATTCGGTGGCCGACCAGATCGCCTTGAGGTAGTCCTCGACGACCGGGCTCACCGCTGCCGGATCCGCCGCGACCGGCGTCATGGTGCCCCCACCACGGTGAGGTAGACGAGCAGTACATTGAGAGCGACGATCCCGACGGTCACAGCCGCCGCGATCACTTTGAGCGTGGCCCCGTTGACGAGCGGGCCCATGAGCCGGGTGCGGCTCGTGTACCAGGCCAGCGGGATGAGGGCGAACGGAATGCCCAGCGAAAGCGCCACCTGGCTGAGCACCAGCGCCCAGGTCGGGTTCACCCCCAAGCCCAGCACGACCAACGCGGGGATGAGGGTGAGCGCCCGCCGGAGCAGCATCGGCACCCTGGCGCGGAGCAGGCCCGACATGATGGCGGCTCCCGCGTAGCAGCCCACCGACGTGGACGCGAGCCCCGAGGCGAGCAGGCCCACCCCGAAGATGACACCGACCGCCGGCCCCAGATGGACGCTGATCGCGTGCGCCGCCCCGGGGATCGTGTCGGTGCCGACGACTCCGGGCAGGCTCGCGGCCGCCAGCAGCAACATGGCGATGTTGACACTGCCCGCGATGATCAGGGCGAGCACGACGTCCCAACGGGTGGCGTGCAGGAGCCGCCGCATCCGGCGAAGATCCTGGGTGACGCCGTGACGGTCACGTGACAGCGACGAGTGCAGGTAGATGGCGTGCGGCATCACGGTCGCACCCAGCATGCTCGCGGCGAGCAGCACCGTGCTCGTGCCCTCGAACCGGGGCACGAGCCCGCCGGCGACGCCTCCCCAGTCGATGCGGCTCACGAACAGTCCCGAGACGAAACCCATGGTGATGACCACGAGCAGCCCCATGATCACGGCCTCGAACCGACGCTGGCCACGCGACTGCATGGCGAGAACCCCCATCGACACAGCGCCGACGATCAGCCCGCCCAGAACGAGCGGGACGCGGAAGAGAATCTGCAGGGCGAGCGCGCCGCCGATCACCTCGGCCAGGTCGGTCATGGCGGCGACCAGTTCGGCCTGCGCCCAATAGAAGAGCCGACCCGCTCGTGGCAGTCGGTCGCCCAGCAGCTCCGGCAGGCTGCGACCCGTGACCACCCCCAGCTTGGCCGACAGGTACTGAACGATCATCGCGGTGAGATTGGCGAGGACGAGCACCCACACGAGCAGATATCCGTATCCGGCGCCCGCCGTGAGGTTCGCCGCCACGTTGCCGGGGTCGACGTAAGCGATCGAGGCCACGAACGCCGGGCCGAGCAGCACGATCAGCCGACGCTCCGGCGGTGACGAGCGGGGCCTCGGCCGAAGCGTCAACGTCATCGGCCCACCTCCGCGTCGTCACCCGGTCATTGCCCACCAATAGTTAGATCCTACTAACTCTTGCCGGCCGAAGGCCCACCTCATCCCCCCGCGATTCCGGAGCGTCGCCGTGCGTGGATCAGTGGCCGACGGTGAACCGCCGATTCTCGTGCGCGGGGGCGGCCAGTTCGTCGACGAACGCCAGGGCGAAGTCGGCGCCCGAGATCTCCGAGCTGCCGTCGTCCTTGGTCACGAGGACGTCGCCGCCGGTGCGGTAGGAGCCCGTCGCCTCTCCGGGTGCGTAGCTGCCGTAGAGGGCCGCAGGACTCACGTAGAACCACCGGAGCCCTGCCGCGCCTGCCGGGTGGGTGTTCTGCAGCCAGGTGAGCACGCGGGCGTGGGTGAGCGCCTCGGGCTTCCACTCGTCCTGGAATGCGGGGGTGTCGACCAGCCGCGGGCCCCCCTCGGCGACGAACGAACTGCCGGCGCCACCGACCACGCCGAGCCGCGCGCCGGCGGCGGCCGCGGCCCGGGCGATGGCGGGCATGTGCGGCAGCAGAACGCTGCTGCCGTCGTCCGCGCTCGCGTGCACCGCGACGATCACGGCGTCCGCCCGCTCGGCGAAGGAGGCGACAGTGGCGTCGTCGGCGTAGGAACCGAGCACGTACTCGACGCCCGGGATCGGATCGGCCGGGGCGTGGCGCGACAGTGAGCGCACCTGCCAGCCCCGGGTCAACGCCTCCCGCGTGATGTTGGTGCCCGTGAACCCGGTTCCTCCGATGATGGCCAGTTGCATGTCCCTCGACTCCTTCGCGTGTTCGATCGACGTCGGGCGCGGTGAGCGGGCCCCGGCACGAGGCGTCTGGCCGCGCACCACGCTGTTCGCCGCAACTGCGGACGGCTGCCGGGAATTCCCGTGGCCAGCCGTGCGCACACCCGGGGCCGTGGGCGCTGACGGATCTCTCACCGCTCCTGTCGGCTCTCCCGACGGCCGGTTCCGGCGTGCGGACGAGCGGGCGTGGGCCGGTGCGGTGTGCCAGTCTGGGCCGATGCCGAACCTCATCATCGCCACGCCCGCCGGTGACCTTCCCGCCTATCTGGCCGTGCCCGAGGGCACCGGGCCGTTCCCGGGCGTGGTGGTCATCCATGACGCCTTCGGTCTCGGCAACGACATCCGCAACCAGGCGGACTGGCTCGCCTCCGAGGGCTACCTCGCGATCGCGCCGGATCTGTTCCGCGGGCGCAAGGGGGTGTCGTGCATGGTGTCGACGATGCGCGACGCCCGGGACAAGAACGGACCGACCTTCGACGACATCGCGGCCGCCCGCACCGCGTTGCTCGACCGGCCCGATTGCACTGGCACCGTGGGGGTCATCGGCTTCTGCATGGGTGGCGGTCTCGCGCTGATCCTGGCACCGAGCGGCGACTACGCGGCGTCCAGCGTCAACTACGGAACCGCCGGCAAGGATGTCTACTCGGCCGGCTACCTCAAGACCGCCTGTCCGATCGTCGGCAGCTACGGCGGGAAGGATCGCAGCCTGCGCGGTGCCGCCGGGCGGCTCGAGCGCATCCTCACCGAGGTCGGCGTCGACCACGACGTCAAGGAGTATGCGAGCGCCGGGCACGGGTTCATCAACAACGGGGTCGAGGCGGGTGATCCCCGGCCCGCCCTGTTCGCGGTGTTCGGGCCGATCATGAAGCTCGGCTACGAGCCGGACGCCGCCCGGGACGCCCGCGCCCGGATACTGGCGTTCTTCGCCCGCCATCTCGGCCCGGCCGGGGGGGCCCACACCCCTGACGCCTGAGTGGCGCGCCGCCGAGGCGAACCCGTCGCGGATCGCCGGCGACCGTGAGGCGGGGTCAGCTCTTCGTGGCCCGCAGCCGCACGCGCTGCCCGTTCGACGACTTGTCGAGTTCGGCGAAGTTCGAGCGCGACTTCACGAAATCGCTGAACGAGCTGTACCCGAGGGACTTCTCGTGGAACGAGGGATCCATCCGCTTGATCTGCTGCTTCACGGCCGACGTATGTAGCCATTCGTCGTGTCCGGCCTTGTCGTGGCCCAGTTCGAGGGCTCTGCGGAGGAGCCTGGTGGCGGCGCGTGGCGAGACCTGTGCCGCCGGCTCGCTGCCGTTGCCCGCGGCGTCGTCGGCGCCGGTCTCGCCGGCATCGGGGGCCGGCTCCCGCGGCTCCTTCGGCTGCGAGTCGGCCTGTGCGGTCGCCTTCTTGCGACTCTCACCGCTCGACCGGGACGCCGACGGCTGCGGCTCCGGCTCCGGCTGCTGGGCGGGCTCAGGGGTCTCGGCGTCGGCTTCGTCGGCGCCCACGCCGGGCAGGTCGTCGTACAGACTGAACTCGTTGCACGCCGCGGGCAGCGACCTGCTGGTCGCTCCCGCCACCCCGACGGCGACGATGAACCGGCCCAGCCGCTTCACGCGTTGGGCGAGCGCCACATAGTCGGAATCTCCGGCGACGAGCACGACGTGTGTCACGTCGCCGAGCCGGAAAAGGTCTTCCACGACGTCGACGGCGAGCCTGATGTCGGCCCCGTTCTTGGTCGCCGAGAGCGGAAACATCTGCGTCAGGTCGACGGCCCGATCGATCAACTGGCGACGGTAGGCGGCGTTCACCGGCTGCGACCAGTCGGCGTAGGCGCAACTGCTGACGATCTCGCCGAACGACGACGCGTAATCGAGGATGGCGCCGATGTCGACCGTCGCCTGACGGATCCGCTCGACGACCTGCGCGTCGGCCGAGGCGGTGCTGGGGTCGACCTGTCGCACGTGGTCGGACTGGAACGCCCCACGACCGTGCAACTGGTTGTACCTCGAAATCACGATGTTGTCGAAATCGATGTAGACCGCCACCCGGCCGTCAGTGTCGTCCGCCATCACAGCTCCTCAAGGCTCGGGTGGCTCGCGCCACGCCCCCAGTCTGGTGCCGCAGGCAGCACCGGGCAAACGCAGTCGGCGACGAGCACCACGGAACGGCGACCCCGGGCATCGGCCGGTGGGCGCGCAAGGCTCAGCGACGGTGGACGGGGATGGCGCGCAGCGCCCCCGCCTCCGACAGCACGATCACCTCGTCGGCGTCGGCCTCATCGGTGTGCGCCGTCGCCAGCGCGGTCATCACCTCGTCGACCGACCACGGCTCCGCCCCGTCGTCGGTACGTGTCCACGCCTGCACCCGACCGTGGGTGCGGTGGGCGACCTCACGGGCGATGTCGTCGTCGGACGGGCCGACGAGCAACACGTATCTGGGCTCCTGCGCCGTCACCGTGGCGGGCGAGCTCCTGCGGTCGGATTGGTAGACCGCCCAGTGGTAGGCCGAGATCGCCGCGGTCGCGAGCAGAACCCCGATCGCGAAACGCATCCTGCGCAGCGTCTCCGCACCCACGTCAGCGTTGACGATGTCCTCGAACAGCAGGTAGACGCCGACGAGCAGCGAGACGACCGCCGCCACGCCCCCCACGCCGAACAGGACGAACAGGTACACCCGGCGGGTGGTCGACATGAGTTCCGCCGCCGAGTCCGACCTGGCGGCTCGGTGGATGAGCTGCCAGTACATCCACCACACCGGGCCACCCACCACCAGCAGCGTGCCCGCCGCGAGCAGCGTGTTGACCACACCCCCTCCGACCAGGAGCTGACGCGTGCCCGCCAGGACCTCGATGAGCGCCACCACGGCGGTGGTGAGGCCCGCGGCTGCGGCCAGCAGGCCGATCCCCGCCATCAGATACTCGTAGATCCGCCGCACCTCGGTGCGCGCGGCGAGGCCGGAGCCGCTGAGCACGGCCTGGTGGTACCACCACAACAGCACTCCCACGACGGTGGCCGCCGCGGTCGTCGGCGCACCCTCGAAGTGGGCGCTCGCGCTGACCGCCCCCGGGTCGCCGACCAGCCACACGGCGACGGAGTACAGCAGCATGCTCGCCGAGGTGATCGCCGTGACAAGTCCGCCGCCCACCCCGGCCAACAACACATAGGCCAGCCACAGCGGGTCACGCTCGTGGCGCCGGGCGGTCGATATCCAGTAGACGAACCACACGGGCGCGCCCACCAGCACCACGACCAGCCCCCTCAGAATCGGGCTCCCCTCGCCGGCGAGGAGTTGTCCCTGATCGAGTCCCAACAGGATGCGCAGGGCCGCGCCGAGGAAGGCCGCAAGCCCGATCGCCACTGTCACCAGGCCGGTGAGTGACCCGAGGAGGTGATGAACCCGGGCATGGCCCGTCGGGGTCACCCGCAGGTCGAGCCACCAGTGCGCCGCCCACAGGCCCCCCCAGACGAGCAGGCCGGCCGGCCCCCGGCCCGTGTAGTCGCTGAGCCCCGTGGCCCATTCCAGTACTTGACCCAGTGCGGTCATCGCGAAGGCCAGGGAGGTCAACGATGCGGCAGTGACGTAGAAGGCCCACCCCAGCGACCGGGACTCCTCGGGGTCCGCCACGAACCTGCGCCGCGACCAGAGAGCGATGCCGACGAACACCGGCACCCCGACGACGGTGAAGGCCAGGTCGCGCGCCAACCCGCCCGCGTCGCCGACCAACCGGATCCGCCAGTCGAACAGCCGACCCATGAGGCCCCACAGGCCGATGCCCACGACGACGAGCAGGCCGAAGAGAACCAGGTACTGGAAGAACCTGCGCACCGCGTGCGCCCCGGACGAGCCCGGGCCCGATTCCCCCGGCTTCGCCCTTCTCGCGACGAGGACGACGAGGGCCACCAGAACAGCTCCGAGTACCAGCGTGGCAATCATGTCAACCCTCCTTGCCGCAGCCGTGCATCGGCCAGGGCGTTCCTGTGATGAGCCATGGACCGTCTGTTCCAGTGAGGCGGAACGTCTGCCGTTCGGCGTACTCGGCCGTCTCGAAGGGACCCCCCGACGACATGACGACATCGACTCTCACCTGGGCGGTGTCACCGTCGACCCGGTCGTCGCGCAGCACGACCCTGACGCCTCGGGGGAGGAACGCCCGGTCGAGGTCGTCGACCGAGCAAGGGCTGTCGGTGGCGAGCAATTCTGCGGCGGCACGGTGGTCGCCCGTGATCACGGCCCTGAGGTACGCCTGGACGACTCCTACCGGGGTCGCGGCGTCGTAGCTGGGCGCATGACGGGTCGCGGACACGATGCCCGCGACAACTCCGATCACCGCGATGACCCCGACCACGGTGGCCAGAACAACGTTCGGCCGACTGGTCATGTCCCCAGCATCCCGCGTGCGGGGCCCACGGGCGCCCCGCCGCGCGTGTCGGTGGGGCACACCGGGTGTGGCATCCCATGGTTGACTGGCCGGCAGGCCGCTCCGACTCCGTGGGCCCGGGCATGGTCGAAGTCACGCGGGTCGGAGCCGCACCGATGAACAACCCAGTAACCGAGCAGCGAAGGAGGGCGGGTCGTGACCGGGATCGCCGTCAGCGACAACCTCGAAGCCGAGCGGTACGAAGCCCACGTCGACGGCCGGCTGGCCGGATTCGCCGAATACCAGCTCACCGACGAGCTCATGGTGTTCACCCACACCGAGGTCGACCCCGACTTCGAGGGGCGGGGCGTCGGCTCAGCTCTCGCCCGTCACGCACTGGAGCACCTACGGGCGTCGGGCGGTCGCAAGGCCCTGGCGGTCTGTCCCTTCATCGAGGGCTGGATCCAGCGGCATCCCGAATACCTCGACATCACCTACGGGGCCGACACCCCGCGCGCCGATTGACCGGCCGCGCCCGGGCGGCACCAGCGGCCGCCCGGCGGTGGGGCCCATCAGGTCGGTGCCGCCTCCCCCTCGAGGCAGTGGGCCCTCCCCGTCGCGTCCGCCGACACCTGGTCGACACTCCGGGGCCCGGAACGCAGGGGTGGACGGCGATTCCCGAGGATCGGCCCGCGACAAGGGGCGCCCAGGTAGCCTGGAAATCCGTCAGGATGCCCTGGCGGTCCCCTGGCTAGGAGAATCCCATGGCTGATGATTCGGATCGTCCCGGTGCGTCGAGCGGTCCCGTCACCCCGCCGACGACAGCGCCTTCGGGTGATGATGGGGCACGGCGCGCCGACAAGACACCACCGACCCCACGCACCTCACCCGCCGGCAAGCCGGCACCGGCACATGCCCGTGAGGCCAAGAGATCCAGCGTCTCACGCGCCGCCTGGACCGCGCTGGTCGTGGGCATCATCGTGCTCATCCTGCTGCTGGTGTTCATCCTTCAAAACAACACGGCCACCGAGTTCCACTTCCTGAACGCCACGTTCACGATGCCACTCGGCGTGGCGATGCTCTTCGCGGCGATCGCGGGTGCCCTGATCATGGCCCTCGTCGGAACGACCCGGATGATCTCGCTGAGCCGCACGGTCCGCAGGCTCGAGAACCAGCGCGCCAAGGCCCGCTGACCACCAGCCTCACTCGGAGCCGGTCGTGGCTCACAACCGAGTGCCCCGCTGACTTGACTCGCCGGTCCGCGGGGCGAGTGGCTGCGCCCGACTCGGCTGTCGGGCTTCGCCCCCACCGCCGGTCGTGGGCGGCCTAGGCTCGGGCCATGGCCGCCCAGACGATTCGCATCCACGCCCAGCTGCTCATTCCCGGACGCGGGCAACCCGTCCATGACGCGATGGTGGTCGTCGACGGGTCGACCATCACCTACGCCGGGCCGGCAGCGTCCGCACCACCCGCCGAGGGCCCGATCACGCGCGTCCCCACCGTGATGCCGGGCATGTGGGACTGCCACACCCACTTCATGGGACTTCTCGACTCCAACCTGCCCCAGCTGGTCCAGCAACCCCAGGCGTTGCTGGCGGCCAGGAGCGTGCGAGCCGCCGCCGACATGCTCAACGCGGGCTTCACCAGCACCCGCGAGGTGGGCGGTCTGGGGGTGCACCTCGCCCGCGCCATCGACGAGGGCACGATTCCCGGCCCCACGATCTACGGCGCGGGGGCGATTCTGAGCCCCACCGGCGGTCACGCGGATCTGCACGGCTTTCCCGTCGACTGGGTGCACGACTACGCCGCCCACGAGGGCGGGCTGCAGCTGTGCGACGGCGTCCCCGAGTGTCTCAGGGCGGTGCGGCTCCAGCTTCGCAAGAACGCCCGTGTCATCAAGGTGTGCGCCTCGGGTGGCGTGTTGAGCGACGTCGACAACCCGATCCACCAGCAGTTCTCGGGCGAGGAGTTGCGCGCGATGGTCGAGGAGGCCGGCCGCGCCGAGCGGGTGGTGGCGGCCCACTGCCACGGCAAACCGGGGATCATGGCCGCGATCGACGCCGGGGTGCGCACCATCGAGCACGGCACCTACCTCGACCGGGAGGCCGCCGATGCGATGCGCGAGACGGGCACGATCCTCGTCTCGACCCGAGCCATCGTGGCACGCCTGCTGGGCCTGCTCGACAGCCTCCCTCCTCACGTCGCGGCCAAGGCGCGTGCCATCGCCGAGCGGCACGTCGAGTCCATGCAGGTGGCCCGGGAGGCCGGTGTCCGTGTGGCGCTCGGCACCGACTTCGCCACCGTGGGCCCGAACTCGGCGGTGCCCCTGGGCCGGAACGGGGAGGAGTTCGCCCACCTCGTCGCGACGGGCTACACGCCGCTGGAGGCGATCGCCGCGGCCACCGCCGACGCTCCGGCCACCCTCGGGCCGCAGGCGCCGCGCTCCGGCCTGCTCGCGCCCGGTCACGACGCCGATGTCATTGCCGTCGACGCCAATCCGTTGGACGACATCTCGCTGCTGGCCGGGCCCGACCACGTCACACACGTGTGGAAGGGCGGACAGCTCGCCAAATCCCCGGCCTAACGGGCTCGCCCTTGTCGCCCCCGGCTGTTCGGGATAGCGTCCGCCCATGGCCACCAGCCACGACCGGGTCGACTCCGCCGAGTTGCTCGTGCCGTCCGACCCACCGGACGTGTTCGCCGCCTTCGTCGAGCCGGACGCGGTCGAGGCCTGGCTGCCACCCCGCGGCATGAGCGCGCGGGTGCTGGAGTACGACTTCCGCCCCGGCGGCGCCTTCCGGATCGAGCTGAGCTACCCCGAAGATGGTCCGGGCAGGGGGAAGACGACCTCTCACAGCGACATCACCGTGGGGGCGTTCGTCTCGATCGAGTGGCACCACCGGATCGTCGAGTCGGTGGAGTTCGAGGCCGCCGACGCCGCGTACGCCGGGCACATGCTTCTCACCTGGACGCTGAAGCCCGACCCCGGCGGGACACTGGTCGGCGTCCGAGCCGAACACGTTCCTCCCGGCATCTCCGCCACCGACCACGCGGCCGGATTGACTTCCACCCTCGCCAACCTCGCCCACCATCTCGGTCACCGCGGCCGCGACTGAGCACGCCGGCGGGCGGCGGACCACCGATCACCACGACACAGGAGGCCGCTTCGTGAACGAGCGTTTCGCCGACTCCGAATGGTTCCGCCACGACCGCTTCGGCATGTTCATCCACTGGGGGGCCTACGCCGTGCCCGCGCGCGGCGAATGGGTTCGTTCGCACGAACGGATCGGCGTCGAGGATTACCAGTGGTGCGTGGAGTCGTTCCGCCCCGACCACTTCGACCCGGAGGCCTGGGCGCGGGCCGCCGCGGACGCGGGCATGAAGTACGCCGTGCTCACCGCCAAGCATCACGACGGATTCTGCCTGTTCGACTCCGCTCTCACCGACTACTCCACGATGCACAACGGATGGGGCCGCGACGTCGTCGCCGAATTCCTCGCCGCGTTCCGGGCCCGGGGTCTCCGGGTCGGGTTGTACTACTCGCTGCTCGACTGGCACCACCCCGACTATCCCGCGTTCGGAGACCCCTACCACCCGTCGCGGGACGATGTCGCCCTCCGGGATCGCCCCGGCGACTTCGACCGGTACCTCGACTACCTGCACGGGCAGGTGCGTGAGTTGTGCACGGACTACGGCTCGCTCGACCTGTTGTGGTTCGACTTCTCCTACGACACTCTCACGGCCGACGCCTGGCGCGCCCGCGAGCTGGTCGAGATGGTGCGCGACCTGCAGCCCCACGTGCTGATCGACAACCGCCTTGAGGCGTCCGGCGGAGCACCGGGCAGCATCGTCACCGACGATCCGACGCCGTTCAGCGGAGACTTCGCCTCACCGGAACAGATCATCCCGCCCGAAGGCATCCGAACCTCATCGGGAGTGCCCGTGCCGTGGGAGGCGTGCATCACGCTCAACAACTCGTGGGGCTACACCACGTTCGACACCGCCTGGAAGCCGGCCGAACTCATCATCCGCAAGCTGGTCGAGTGCGTCTCGAAGGGGGGCAACCTGCTGCTGAACGTCGGCCCCGACGCCCGCGGCCGCATCCCGCAGCCGTCCCTCGATGTGCTGGCCCGGGTCGGCCGCTGGTTGGAGGCCAACGGCGAGAGCGTCTACGGGGCGGGGCCCTGCGACCTGCCGAAGCCGGAGTGGGGCCGCTACACGCGACCCGCCGGCCATTGCGACGCGGAGGTCGTGTACGCGCACGTGCTCGAGAGCCAGATCGGCCCGCTGGCCCTGGTCGCGCTCGACCGCGACGACATCCGATCCATCCGGCTGGTCGCCGACGGGTCCGAACTGCGGATCGCCGCCGGGTGGATCAGCGAGGGCAACCCGGGGCTCACCCTGGTGCCGTTCGGGCCCGACGGAGCCCACACCTACCCCCTCCCCGATCCGGTCGACACCGTGGTGAAGATCACTCTGCGGAACCGCAGCGACGGCGTATCCGGCGTCGCGAGCCGTCCTCCGACGACACCGGGATGACATCGTCGACGCGGGCCATCGTCCCCGCGGTGCGACGCCCGCGCGGCCGCCCAGGATCCTCAGTCCGGCTCGCAGCGCGCTGCGTCGCCGAACACACCATGGGGACGAAACGCTGCTGATAGTGTGAATTCAACCTCAACGGGGAGGTTGCGATGTCGGGCACGAACGTGGATCACGGACGCGCGGTGACGTGATGGGGGCCGCGCGAGTTGCTCTGGACGCCCTCGTGGCAACGCTGTCGCCCGCCGTCTCGCCGGTTCAGGTGCGAACAGCCCAGCGGCTCGCGCCGGACAGCACGTCCGATGAAGTTCGGGTCGTGCCCATCGCCCTTACGCGTACCGGTCGATCACGTCGAGCCGGATCGCTGCTCGATCTCGAACTCCGCGTGATCGTCGAGGCGTCGGGCGCGGGGGCGCTCGACCAGATCGAGCAGGTGATTCTCACCGTCGAAACCCTCTCCGGCCACACCATCGAACCGGCCTCACCGCCACTGCCGCCGGTCGGGTCGGACAACGTCGTACCCCTGCGTCTGACCATCCGCGTGCCCGTCACTCTCACCCTGCAGGAGCCGAGCGCCCCGATCGTCACGAAACCACCGGTGGTCGACGTGCGACCGGGACGCGTACCCGTCCCCCACCCGGATGTCACGCCGGACGCAGGTCCGCCCGAGTAGAACCCGACCATCGAGAGGAGCCAGCCATGCCGACCTACAGAGCCCCGGGAGTCTATGTCGAAGAGGTCCCGAGCGGTGCCCGGACGATCGGCCGGGTGGGAACCAGCAGCGCGGGTTTCGTCGGGGTGGCGCCCAAGCCGGACGCGCCCCGGGACACCGTCGAGACCATCAGTAACTGGACCGAGTTCAGCCGCACCTTCGTCGGCGACGCCCAGACCGGCACCCACCTCAGCACGGCCGTGCACGGCTTCTTCATGAACGGCGGCAGCCGGGCCTACGTCGTCAACATCGGCGCCGGCGGCACCCTCGTGGGAACGGCCCGCAAGCCGACCGGCCTGGTGCTGCTGGAGGCCATCGACGACGTCTCGATCGTCGCCGCCCCGGGGTTCACCGACCCCGCGTCGTACGACGCGCTCATCGGCCACTGCGAGCACCGGCTGCGCCAGGATCGGGTCGCGATCCTCGACACGCCGGAGCAGGTCGACGATGTCGGACGGCTCCTGGAGGTCGCCACCGCCGGCGTCCCGACCCCCACACACGGCGGCGACCAGTCCGCGGAAGCCGGTGGCGCCGACCAGACCCCAGCCTCCCGCGGGTTGCGTCCGCCCAATTCCGCCGACGGGTACGCGGCCACCTATTACCCCTGGCTGGTCGTGGTCGATCCCGTGTCGGGCGCCAAGATCACGGCACCTCCCTCGGGTCACATGGCCGGTGTCTGGGCGAGGGTCGATGCGGCCCGCGGCGTGCACAAGGCCCCCGCGAACACCAACATCATCGGTGCCCTCGACCTGATCCGGCGGGTGGGCAGGGGTGACCAGGAACTGCTCAACCCGGCCGGGGTGAACTGCATCAGATACTTCACCGGCGAGGGCATCCTCGTCTGGGGCGCTCGCACACTCGCCCCCGAATCCAGCGAGTTCCGCTACATCAATGTGCGCAGGCTCACGAACCTCATCAAGGAATCCATCCTCGCGGGCACACGCTGGGCGGTCTTCGAGCCCAACCATCATCCCTTGTGGGCCGCCCTGCGACGGGACGCCACAGCGTTCCTCATGAACATCTGGCGCGACGGTGCGCTCGTGGGCCGCACGCCGCAGGAGGCCTTCTTCGTCAAGTGCGACGAGGAGACCAACCCGCCCGAAGTGCGCGATGCCGGGATGGTCGTCACGGTCATCGGCATCGCCCCCGTCAAACCCGCCGAGTTCGTCGTGTTCAAGCTGATGCAGTCGGCCGACAGCACGGCCGCGGAGAACCCAGGAGCGTGAGATGACTCAGCCAGGCACGCCGGTCGACCCCTTCCGGGCGTACAACTTCAAGTTCGAGATCAACGGCACGATCCAGGCGCACTTCGTGCGCATCGACGGGCTCGGGTTCAAGATGGAGCGCATCCTCTACCGGGCCGGCGGAGAACACCCGCAGATCAGATCCCTGCCCGGCCGTGTGCAGTACAACCCCGTCACCCTGCGCTACGGCCTCACAACCTCCACCGAAATGCTCCGGTGGATCCTCACCGCGGTCGAAGGACGCGTGCACCGGCAGAACGTCTCGATCGCAATGCTCGACGACTCCGGCACCCGCGAGGTGCGGCGATGGAACCTGTTCGAGGCGTGGCCGTGCGAGTGGGCGGGTGCCCCCCTCGACGCCCTGGGAAACGAGGTCGCCATCGAGTCGCTCACCTTGTCGTTCGACCGGCTGGAGCTTGACGATGCCGCGGCGCCGGTGGACTAGTCGCCTCGCCGCCGTGCTCCGGCGGCTGGCCGACTCGTTGGACTCCCGCGAGCCGGACGCCGGTCCGCGCCGGGAGGTCGTCGCCGGGCTCGACCTCACCGACGCCCCCGCGCACTGGGCGGCCCGGGTACGTGCCTCGGCGGTCTCCGGCCAGGCCCGGCGATGGCGGCACCTGGGATCATCCGCCGCCGTGTCACCGACCGGTGCTCGGGGCTCCCCACGACCCCCCGAGGCGCAGCCCGTCGCCAGCGATCGGGCCGGGAGCGAACCGGAGACCGAGCACGCACCCGCCCGTGACTCCGCCGCGCCCTCGGGGGGCCCCGGCAGGCTGCCGAGCCCGGCTCCGGAACACACGACGCCGCCGCGCCGGGGGTCTGCGCCACCCGCTCCCCCGGTCTGGCAACCCGAGGCCGAGCAACCCACCCGGACACCCGCCGCGCGACGCCTCGTGCTGCCCGTCACGCCGTCCGACCCGCACCGGCTGGTGGCTGCGCATGCCGTCCGACCGCACCCGTCGTCGACGCCGGTTCCGGCGATCCCACCCGAGCGGCCGTCGCCCGGTACCACCCCCAGGAGCGACACGGGGCCGCCGCTTCGGGTGGCACGGTCCCAGCCCGCGGCCGTCCCGGCACCCGAGCCGGCGACGATCCCCGAGCGGGCCCGTCGCCACCCGCCCGAGGTCGCGCCGCAGCCCACGCCATCCGGTACGCCGTCTCAGCCCGAACCGCCCCCGACCCGGCCGCGCCTCCACGACGTGCCTGACACCGGCGCGACCGCACCCACCCGACCCGGCCACCTGCCTGACGCGACGCCCGACCCGCCGGTGCTGCCCGACGGGTTGTGGCCCGACCTGCCGCCACGACCACCGATTCGCGCGCCGCAGGCCGACGCCGCCGTCGTGATCGCCCGGAACCAGCGACTCCTCGCAGAACAGGCGGCGCGCTGACATGGAACGGGTCGCCTTCCTCATCGACGACACCGGTGAGCACATCGGATGTCTCCTCAACCCCGAGTCGGTCGTCATGACGAGGACCGCGGGAGTGGAGGCCCGCCGGTCCTCCGCCGGTCGTCTCGTCGGCGCTCGGCTCGCGGACGATCCCATCCTGTTCACCGGGGGCGGGCGCACCGAACTCCATCTCGACCTCATGTTCGACATCGATCTCGCTCCCGTCCAGAGGCGGGTCACCGACGTCCGCCAGATGACCCGCCGCATCTGGGCGCTGGCCGAGAACTCCGCCGAGGTGCGGCGGCAGCGTCGTCCGCCGTCGGTGCGTTTCGTCTGGGGCCGCGCCTGGAACATTCCCGGGGTCGTCACCGAGGTCGCCGAGCGCTTCGACCGCTTCGGCCCCGACGGCTCGCCCCTGCGCTCGTGGCTGCGGCTCGGTTTCGTCAGGGTCGGCACCGCCGCCGACGAGGAGGGCGGCGAGGCCTGGGAGTTGGCGCAGCGGCTGCCCGTGGTCGATCTCACGGGGCAACCGACCGCGTCGCTCCCGCTCGTCGGCAACGGCAGCGCCGGCGCGGAGCCCGGCGGCCGCGCCACCGCGCACCGTGACACCGGCGACGCTGGGCATCCTCGCGCAGCAGGCGTTCGGGAGTGAGCAGCTGTGGAAGGCGCTCCTGACCTACAACGACATCGACGACCCTCTGCACTTCGAGGGTCCGCTGGCGGTTCCGCCGGTCGGGGAGGGCTCATCGTGAGACAGGCGCAGGGCTTGCCCGAACTGCTCGTGGCCCTCGGCGGACGGCGACTCGGCACGGCCGAGACGTCCCGGATCGTCGAGGTACGGGTGCACCAGCAACTGGGGCTGCCCGCACAGTGCATCATCACCTGGCGGGTCGACGGCCGTGGGCATCGACCCCGATCCGGGCGACGCTCTCCGGGTCGAGATCGGCGGACGCCGGGAACCGCTGTTCGTCGGCGAGGTCACGGTCGTCGAGTATGCGTACGGCGCGGACGCCTCCCGTGAAGTCCGCGTGCGAGCCTATGACGCGCTGCACCGGCTGCGGAAACGCCAGTTCACCCGCCTGCACATCGACACCGATCTCCGGGCGCTCGCGGAGACTCTCGCCGCGGGAACGGGCCTGAGGGTCGATGGGCCGCAGGTTCGCTCGGGGATGTCTACCAGTGCGGGCGCTACCGACCTCGACCTGCTCGCCGAGTGTGCGCGCGGGCGGGCACGTATCCGGTCGTCGACGCCGACGGTCCTGCGTCTCGTCGGGTTGACCGGCGACGGCGAGCCGCAGCAGGTTGAGTACGGCAGCACGCTGCACGCCGCCGAGATCGAAGTGAGCCAGTCGAGCCGGCCTACCGCAGCGTCGAGGAGCGTGGTGGGACCCTGTCACCGCGCGCGCCGACACCGCTTCGACCAGCGAGCGCACTGCGCTCGCGGCGGTCAGCGTCGACGCCGCACCTTCCATGGCAGGTGGCGGCGGAGCGCTGCTGCGGGTCGACGACGTCGGCGGCACCCCGGCCGACCGGCTCGCGCAGGCCGAACTCGACGTGCGCGCGATGGGCGAGGTGACCGCCCGGCTGGTCGTCGAGGGCGATCCCGGGCTGAGGGCCGGTCGGCGGGTCGGCGTCCGCGGCCTGCGGGCATCCCTCGACGGCGTCTACGTGATCAGCGAAGCCACCCACGAGATCGACGCCACCGGGTACGAGACGGTCGTGTCGACCGGCCCGCCCGAGCCACCGCCGCGCCGGGCCCGCGACCAGGTGACCCTGGGCGTCGTCGACGACGTCGACGATCCGGAGGGCCGGGGGCGCGTTCGGGTCCTCCTGCCGGCCTACGCCGGCCTGTCCACGCCGTGGGCGCCGGTACTCGTCGCCGCCGCCGGCGAGGGCAAGGGCGCTCGTCGCCCTGCCGGACACCGGCGATACCGTCCTGGTGCTGCTGCCGGCGTGCGACCCCGCCCGCGCGATCGTCCTCGGCGGTCTGTACGGCGAGGGCGTGCCGCCACTACGGAGAGGGACGGTCCCGCGGAACCCACATCGCCCTGCACACCCGTGACGGCCAGCAACTGCGGCTCGACGCGCTCGGCCCGCACACTGCACCTCAGCGACGGGCACGGCTCGCTCGTGGAGCTCGGGCCGGATCTGCTGCGGATCACCTCCGCCACCGACCTCGTGATCGAGGCCCCCGGAAAGGCGCTCACGGTGCGGGCGAAGACGGTCGACTTCGAGGAGGCGACATGAGGACCTCGTCCGGGATGCGGACGCTGCGCTGCGGCCACGACGGCCTGGTGGCCACCGTCGCCCGCCAGGGGTGGGTGGCGTCGCAGGCTCACCCGTACTCGTCGACAACGACCCGGAGGGTCGCTCGATCGCGATGTGCCCCAACGTCAGCCTCAACGTACAAGCCGTGCACGAACACCTTGGCGGTGCGCACCGGCTACTCGGGTTCCTCCGGATCGGTGGCCACCGGATCTGCCTCGACACGGTCGTCGGCTTCACCGACGGCACCCCGCCGGGAGCCGTCGACTACGACGTCCGCGATCCGGGCCAGCACTTCGTGGGGGCCGGGCCGATGAGCGCCCCCCGGTTCCGTGCCTCCGCCTTCGTGCTGCCCGGGATCGATGCCGACCTGGGGCGCCGGGACTGCGGCTGACGCCCCGCGGACGGCTGGCCACCGTGGCCGAGTCCGCGTCCATCCGGCAGGCACTGCTGCTCCTGCTGAGCACCCGGCCGGGAGAGCGCGTCAACCGGCCGGCGTACGGCTGCCACCTGTTCCGTCTCGCCTTCGGCCTCGGCCGACGACACCACGGCCGGGCTGGCGATCCACTACGTGAGCCGGGCCGTCGAGCAGTGGGAGACGCGGGTCGAGATCCTCGCCGTGGACGCGGGGCCGACCGGCCGACGACCCGGGCCTGCTCGAGGTGCGGATGGGTTATCGGATCCGGACTCACCCAGGACGAGGGCGAGATCGCGGTGGCGGTGCCCATCGACAGGCCAGGAGCGCGGCCATGAGATCCCTGTACCCGAACTCGACGACCGCGATTTCGCCGACCTGGTCGCGGCGGCCCTGACCCGCATCCGCCAGGTCGACCCCGAGTGGACCGATCTCGTCCGTCCACGATCCCGGGGTCGTGCTCGTGGAGGCGTTCGCGCACCTCACCGACATCCTGCTGTACCGGCTCAACCGGGTACCCGATCGGCCTGTACTCGGTGTTCCTCAACCTGCTGGGCACCAGCCTCAGACCGCCCGCGGCGCCGCGACCGGCGACCCTGAGCTTCACCCGGCCCGCTCCGGGGACGTCCCTGCGGATCCCGCGTGGCACCCGGGTCGCTGCGCCACCCGGGCTCCCGGGCGTGCCGGTACCGGTGTTCGTCACCCTGGCGGACGCGAGGTCATGCCCGCCGGCGCGACCCGGCTCGAGGTGGAGGCGGCCGATGTGGTCCTCCACGACGCCGTGACCGTGGGCGATGGGGACCGGCGGGCCCGGGACAGAGTTCGTGCTGCCCGATGCCCCGCTCGTCGACGGCACCGGCGCCGTCGTCGGAGTCCAGGTCGCCGAGCGGCGTCAGCTCGGCAGCGGCGAGGCCGTCGTCGTCGAGGGCACGCCGTTCCGGGTCTGCCGCGAAGTGGGTGTGTTCGCCGACGCCGAGCCGGGCGAGGCTGGTCGTACCGGCTCGACCGCTCCGGCGGCACCTGACCTTCGCCTGGTTCGGCAGGGGGCCGAGGACCCCGCCCCGGTGGCCGTCCGCCTGCCCGGCATGCAGGTCCGGGCCTGGTACCGCAGCGGCGGCGGCGAGCGCGGCAACGTCGCCGCCGGGCGGCTCACGGTGCGCGCGACACCCTCGGCGGTCTCAAGGTCACCAACCCCGACGCCGCCACGGGCGGCCGGGACGGCGAACCACTGACTCCGCGCTGCTGCGCGGGCCCCCAGGAGTTCCAGGCGCGCGACCGCGTCGTGACCGCGCGCGACTACGAGCTGCTCGCCACCCGCCACGGCGGGGTCGAGCGGGCCGCGCGCAGACCCGCCGTGACGCGTGGGCCTTCGCGGCGACGGGGGAGGTCGAGGTCGTCCTGGTGCCCCACGTGCCGCACGCGCAGCGACCCGAGGGCCTGGTGACTCCCGCGTAGACGCTCTCGGCGACGCCCGCGAGACGGTGCGCGCCGAGGTCGAGGAGCTCCTGGGGTCGCACGCCACGATCGGTGCTGAGCCCGTCGTCGGATGGGCGAGATACAAGCAGGTGGCCGTCGAGGCCCGGGTCGTCGTGCGTGCCGACGAGAACCCCGATGCCGTCCGGTCCCGGATCCTGGCGCGGTTGGCGGCGTCGATCACGCCGGTGCCCGACCGCCCGACGGAGTTCGGATCGGACTTCGGGAGACCGCTGCGCGTCTCGAACCTGTACCGGGCGTTGGAGGAGTCCGAACCCGGAGTCCGGTTCGTCGACCGCGTCCTCCTGCACATCGACGAGACGCCCGACGTCGACGCCGTCGGTCTCGTCCACGCCGACGGCCAGCCCGACACGTGGTTCACGGCCCAGGGTGGCACGCTGTTCCGAACCACGAACTCCGGCGACGGGTGGGAAGCGGTGAAGCACTTCGGGGACGAGCCGGTGCGCGCGATCGTGCCGTGGTCCTCGGCCCCCGCAGGCAGATCGACGACCCTCGACCACCCCGGACTCGTGGCGGTCGCCACCGGAGACTCCCGCACGGGCAGCGTCCACGTGAGCGACGACCTCGGCGGCACATGGCGGCAGGTCGCCGACATGGGGTTCGGGGTCGCGGACCTCGCCTGGATCGACCGCGGCGGGGACCCCCACGGTGTTGATGGCGGGCGACCAAGGGCCTGTACGAGCTCCCCCTCACGGCGGGCGCGGCACCCATCCAGAACCTCGTCGACCCCCAGCAGCCCGACCGCGGCTTCCACGCGATCGTCAGCTTCACCGATGTGCGTGGCCGGGTCGGGGTCCTCGTGGCGGCCGAAGCCGCCGGTGGCCTGTGGTTGTCGCCCCGCGAGGGTGCTCCGAACTCGTTCCGCATGGTGCGGGCCGCCGGCGAGGAGATTCGCACGCTGACGACCGGCTACGCCGGGGCGACGGTGTATCTCTGGGCCGGGCGATCGGCCCTCGAGGGGGACGGCACCGGTTGCGTCCGGCTCGCCATCGACGAATTGGGCAGGCTCGACGCCCCGACGCTCGCCGGGGCGTGGGAGGAGTTCCGCACCGGGTGGAGCGGCGGCAGCTGCCGGGGGCTCAGCGTCGCCGGCGACCACTGCTACGCGGCGACGCAGAGCGGTGGGGTGCTGGTATTGCACCTCGCCGGCGCTCAACCCGCCTGGACCGCGCCCGACGTCAACTGCGGACTCCCGCTCCGCGATCGACGCCGGTTCGAACCGGTGAGTTCGGTGTCCGCCGCGAGCGTCGACGGCCGGGAACTGGTGCTGGCCGCGGGCGCGGGGATGCACCGGTCGCCGGACGGGGGCGTGACCTGGCGCGCCTGCGCCGAGCGGATCGTCGACGACGTCGTGACGATCCCGTCCTCGTGGCTGTTCTGCTCCGGCGACCACCAGGTCGAGGTGGTGCGGGCCGATGGCTAGGACATCGCTGCTCGACTGCCTTCCCCAGGTCTTCCAGACCGGTGCGACCGAGGGTGGCCCGCTGCGGGCCCTGATCGCCGCCGCCGACGACATGCTCGACCCGGTCGCGGCCGTGCTCGACGGGTTGGACGCCGTGATCGACCCGTTCCGCAGCCCCGAACCCCTGGCGGCGATGCTCGCATGGTGGGTCGACCTCGGCTGGTTGACCCTGCCCGACGCCGACGAGGTCGTGCGGTCGGCCCTGCCCGGTGCGAGCGGTCCGTTGCGCGACCTCGTCGCCGCCTCGGCCGACCTCTCGGCCCGCAGGGGCACGGCGGCGGGCATGATCCGGTTCCTCGAGATCGCCACCCGGACCAGCGGGTTCCGGGTCGAGGTCGTTCCCGGACAGTTCCACGTGCGAGTGCACGTGCCTGAGGCGGCCGTCTCGCAACTCGACGCCGTCTCGCGGATCGTCGAGCGCATGAAACCGGCTCACGTCACAGCCGAACTCGTCAACACCGCCGACGTCGTCAGCACCGCGGCCCCGGTGCCCCACCCCCACGATCCGGAAGGAGCGCCCCGATGAACATGATCACTCTCACCCTCCCCGTGTCGCGTGTGACGGTCAGCGATGGCCGGGCCACGGCCACCGCATCGGTCACGAACGGGGCGAGCGTCCCGGCACGGATCACCCTCGGTGCCCTCGCCGGCGACGCCGCGGCGGCCGGAGCCGTTTCCTGGACACTCGTCGACAACCCCCTGCGCGACATCGAGGCGGGGGCGACCGAGCAGTTCACCGTCACCTTCGCCCCGCCTGCCGACGTCGAACCGGGAAGCTACACCGTGCGGCTCGTCGCCTACTCGGCCGACAAGGTGCCCGAGGAATACGCCGACCAGGCCCGACAGGTCGAGATCGTGGTTCCCGCACCCGCGCAGGCGGCCCCTCAGCCGAAGCGACCGTGGTGGCCCATCGCGGCGGTCATGGCCGTCCTGCTGATCGTGGCCTCCGTGGTGATCTACCTCGTTCTGCCCCGTGGCGGTGGGACGGCGAGTCCCTCCCCCAGCACGAAGCCCTCGTTCTCGGTGCCGATCCTCACCGTGCATCCCATACCCGTCCAACCCGCCACGCCCACTCAAATCTCGCCGGCCAACGGGACGGTCTTCAACACCTTCCCGCGGACGACGAAGCTCCGGTGGTCGCCGGTGACGGGGGTGGCGAGCTACACAGTCGAGATCGACTGCCTGGGCTGCTGCGCTCCGGGGAAGTGGTGCGCCGACGTCGGCAAGTCCTTCAGAGTCGTTTCCAAACTGACGAGCACGAGCTTCACCTTCGACTTCGTCGGCGCCCAGCCCGGGCGCTGGCGGGTGTGGGCGGTTTCCGCGGCGGGGACCCAGTCGCCGAAGAGCCCGTGGTGGAACTTCACCTACCTCAAGTGAGTCGCTGAAGGGACCGGAGATGCCATGCCCGCGACCGGAAACCGCCGGACCGTCGTGGTGATGGTCCTGCTCGGCTTGGTGTGCGTGCTCGCCTACACCGCAGGCCTGGTGGCAGGCGGTCGGCGCCCCGGTTGGGCTCCGCCGAGCGGAGGTGCCGTCGGCTTTCCCCCGCCGGCACCCTCACCGGGGCCGACCTGAGCCCGGTCCAGGGCGCCGCGTGCCAGGTGGACGGGTCGAGGATCACGGTCGCGGGCACCTGCGTCTTCCGCGTCGCGAGCACGGGCGGGGCGTTCGCGCTCACCGATGTCGTGCGCCGCGCGAAACTCATCGCTACGACGGGTCCGGTCGACGTCGCCGCCACTGTGCAGGGCCACGACATCACCTCGCATGTCGACGCCGGAAAATCGGTGACGCTGACGGTGGGCAAGGACGGTGGGCGACTGGTGCTGGCGTGCCGGGCCCCGACCCCTCCCGGGTGCGTGGTCACCCTGTCGAAGGACACACCGTGAGCGGCCTGCGCCGACCGCTCTACGCCATGGCGCTGTTCGCGGTGGTGCTCGTCGTCGTGCTCGAACTGGGCATGTCGTTCGCCGGGAGCACCGGGGTGGGGTCGGTCGCGTCACTGACTCCGGGCGGCGCGCTCGCCGGGATCCCCGCGCAGGACGTCGCCCGGGTCACCGGCGACGCGCCGCCCGGCTCCGGGATCACCTACCTCGCGCTCATCGACGGTTTGCTCCTGTTCACCCTCGTGATGATCGGGCTCGGAGCAGTGGTCAACCAACGCGCATACGGCCGTGCGCAGGGCGTCGTGACCCTGATCGTGTCGTTCCTGTGGATCCTCCTGGCGCTGGCCATGGCCCTGCTGGCCCTGGCGAAGCTCCTGCTCATGATCGGGCTGCTGGTCGCCGTGCCGTTCGGGACACTCGCCTACCTCGCCATCTGGGGGTTCTTCCCCACCGCCAAGGCCGCGCTCGTGCTCGGCGCCCTGTTGTTCTTCAAGTTCGTCGCGGTGGGGTTCCTCGTCGCGGCGCAGCCACGCTTCCTCGCGATCAAGGGTCTTGTTGCGCTGATCGCCGTGTCGATCGGGCTGCAACTCGTCTTGGGATTCGTGCAGGGCTTCCTGCCCCGCGTCCTGGTCAGCATCGGCGACGAAGCGGTGGCCCTGGTCACCGCGATCGTCGCCCTCGTCTGGGCACTCGTCATGCTCATCGTGTCCATCCCCGCGATGGTCAAGGCAGTCCGGGTCTCCGCGTCCCGCACCCAGTGATCCGAAGCGTCGAGCGGGACCGCCCCCCGGGCGCGGGGTCCGCTGCTAGCCTGCCGGTGCGTGCGCCGGAGCACGGCGCTGGAGACGTCGAGGAGATGCCATGCCCGCCATCCTGCCCCCACCGCGACTCGTTCCGACCGATGCCGCACCTCCACTGAGGTGGGGGGTGATCGGCACCGGAATCGCCGACAACTTCACCCGGGCCCTGCACGCCCACACGAACCAGCGGGTGGTCGCCGTCGCCACGCGCACGCCCGAGCACGCCCGGGCATTCGCCATCAGGCACGAGATCCCGACGGCGCACGCAACCATCGGTGACCTGGTGGCCGATCGCGGCATCGATGTCGTCTACGTCGCCACCCCGCACCCTGCCCATCGGCGCCTCGCCCTCGAGGCGATCGCCGCCGGCAAGCACGTGCTGATCGAGAAGCCGATCGCCATGTCGGCACGGGAGGCCGGCGAGATCACCTCCGCCGGACGGGCAGCGGGCGTTCTGGTCATGGAGGCCATGTGGACCCGGTACCTGCCGCAATCCGACATCATCAGGCAGCTTCTCTCCGCCGGAGCCGTTGGCGAGGTGACGCTCGTGCGGGCCGATTTCGGCTTCACCTTCCCCGTCGACCCTCAGCATCGACTGTGGAACCCCGAACTCGGCGGAGGGGCGCTGCTCGACGCGGGGGTCTATCCCATCTCGTTCATCTCCTCGGTGCTGGGTCGCCCATCCTCCGTCACGGCTCTCGGAGAGATGAGTCACGACGTCGACGCGCGCGCCGACGTCCTGCTCGCGCACGACTCCGGTGCTGTCGGATTCGCCTCGACCTCGCTGGTCAGTTCGCTCCCGGTCGTCGCCTCGATCATCGGCACCCGGGGTCGTATCGACGTCGGCAGTCCCTTCTTCGGCCCGAGCGACGTCACCTACACGGTGGGGTCGTTCGGGTCGAACGAATCGGCCACGTGGCGCGACCGGCGCCTGCCCGCCCTGCACGACGGCCTCGCCTACCAGGCCACCGCGCTGGCGTCCTACGTCGCCGAGGGCCGCCTCGAATCTCCCCTCCACCCGCACGAAGAACTGGTCTCGGTCATGGCCACGATCGACGACGCCCGGGCACAGGTGGTGGCATCGGCGCATCAGCACGTCCCCACGTCCGACGAATCGACGTCACCGTCGGCACGGTGAGCGACATGGGTCTTTCCCCTTCTCAACGCGGCCAACGCTGATGTACGTTTAATTCATCGCAATTGTCGATGGGGCGGAGGGGCTGTGATCCCGAACGACCGACTCACCGTGACATCGCAGTGGTTCATCCGCCCGGGCGCCGACGACGAGGTCGTGCGCGCCGTCCGGGAGGAACTCGTACCAGCGATCGAGGCCGACGAGCCGGGCACCCTCATGTATCTCGTCCACCGTCCGATCACGACCGGCCCGCCGTTGGCGTCCCTTCCGCCACCCGATCCGGGAGCCCTGCTGTTCGTCGAGGAGTACTCCTCTCCGGAGAGCTTCCACCGCCACGTCACCGGAGCGGCGTTCACCGGCTTCGTCGCCCGGCACGGTGCCGACTTTCTCCAGGTGAACGCCAGCCCGTACACCACCGTCACCTTCTGGAGCCGCCGGGCCGGCTTCGTTCGCGGAATCGACCCCCGCCCGACCGCGGCTGCCGAAGCCACCGGCAACCGCCATCCGGCGGTCATGTTCGAGGTGATGTCCCCCGACGCCACTCGCGCCAGGGACTTCTACGCCCGGGTCTTCGGCTGGAACTACGAGACCGGCTCCGAGGGCTTCTCCTACATCCACTTCCCCACCGGATCCCCCGCACTGCTCGGCGGCATCGGCCAGGCGGAGGCCGGGACGCCGGGAATGCAGGCGGGCACGAACTTCTACCTGCTCGTCGACGACCTGGCGACCACCCTCGAGCGCGCCGGTGCCGCCGGTGCCCGGACCCTCATGCCGCCCACGACGGTGGACGGATTCCACTTCGCGATGTTCACCGACCCGGACGGGTTCGCGATCGGCCTGGTCATGCCGTTCCCCTCGTAGCGCCACTCATTCACCACCCGGCCCCGACGACCAGCCGGGCACCCGGCCGACCCACCCCCAGGAGGTTCATCGATGAGCTATCTCAGCGGGCTGCGCCTGCACTTCGCCGGTAAGTTCCAGACGAACGTGTCAACCGTCAACAACGACGCGTACCACTTCAACAATGCCGCCTTCAAGGCCCAGTACCAGCAGATGCAGGGCCCCAACATGTCCCCGCCCAACGGCTGGTTCAACCCGCAGGGCGATGGCACGTTCCACCTGCTCGGCTGCACCGTCACGTCGGCGCACCTGCCGACGGGGGCGGTGGCGAGTTCGGACCCGGTGCTGGGTCACGTCGTCGCCGACTCGGACACGACAGTCCCTGGCAAGCTCGTCGACCTCGACCCCGAGCAGCAACTGACGTCGCAGATCTTCGGCCTCACCGTGCGGATCGCCGACACCGACGGAAACACCCTCATGAGCGGCGACTTCGAAGCCAGCGCGTTCTACGACATCTGGGACAGGGGCCTCCAGGCGGGAGGGGGCGACACCAACGCCGGCGCCTACTGGCAGTCGGTGCTGACGAATCTGTCGTGGGGCGACGTGTCGGGGTCGGCCTTCCTCACGGCGCTGCAGTCCGCCGCCGAGACGTCGCTGCTGTCGATCAAGTTCAACATGGACGGCATCAACATGAGCTTCGGTGACCCCGACTTCATGTGCGGACGTCTCGTCGGCACCATCGGCCCGCAATCGGCTTCCGAGCCGCACCAGCTCGTGCTCGGACGCCATTTCATGAGCAAGGCCGGGGCGAACGGCAACTTCTTCCGGCCCGCCGGCCTGGTGAACTTCTTCCCCGCCCGGGTCGACGACGACCTCGGCGCCCTCCTGCTCGACCTCGGCAACGCGCTCCCGACGACCATCGCGGGGGGACCGATCGCCGACATCGGCGACCTGAGCGTCGGGTATCTCGCGCCCGGGGAATCCGGGGGCCGCGCCCAGCAGGTCGGCGTGATCGCCGCCGCCACCTACGCGCAGGCCTCCTGGTACGAGACGACCGCGGGAGTCGTCGCGCTGCCCCTCACCGACGACCAGCGGACCCAGGTCGCCGAGCATCCGCTCGTGCTGTGGAACACCGACAAGAATGTCTACACGCAGGAGGCACCCGGTGGGGGCTACCTGCGGGCCGACAACTTCGTCTACCGGCTCAGCCCCGGCGACAGCGTCGACGTCACCGTCGTGGCGACGAGGTACGGGCAGCCACTCGCCGACACCGAGATCGGCTTCGTCATCGACAACGGCCAGCTCCAGCCGACCCCGGATTCGGCCCCGTTCGCGGGTGCCTCGCCACCGGTCGGCGAGCCCGCCTCGGCGATACCGATCCCGCCGAGCGCGACGACCGATGCGAACGGCATCGCCCACCTGCGATTCACCTGCGGCGATCCCGGGAACGTCCGGTGGTTCAACAACCAGCAGGACTACGGCATCGACGGGCAGGTCTACGGGGTGCGCCCGTCGTTCATCGACAAGTCACTCGACGGCGGCCCGGTCGACCAGTGGGGATTCGTCAGCTTCCTCATCTGGAGCTCCTGGCGGGCGGCCGGCACGCCGCCGACGTGGACAGACGTCGAGCCGATCTTCCGCCAGTACGCCAACCTCTACCCCGTGATGAGTCGCTTCCTCGACCTCGGCGGGTACGCCAGTGTCGTCGAGAACGCCTGGCTGCTCACACTCGCCTTCTCGCTGCCGATCGACGACCCCAACCACATGCCGGTGACCCGTGACCTCTCGCCCGCCAAGCGGGCGGCGATCCTCGCCTTCCTCGCCGATCCGAGCGAGGGCGCGGGCGTCCCACCGGCTCCCGCGCCGGAGGTGTCCGTGCTCGGTGGCGGTGCC
The DNA here is from genome assembly GCA_963798885.1 of uncultured Actinomycetota bacterium. GTDB lineage: Bacteria > Actinomycetota > Actinomycetes > Propionibacteriales > Propionibacteriaceae > JAJYQH01. The sequence continues at coordinate 272,893 of CAWCUX010000003.1, forward strand.
CTGGCGCCCGACGCCGCCGCAGCGGCCAAGTTCGCCCAGGGCGGCAAGACCGCCGCCGCCGCCCGCCGGCTCGTCCTGCAACAGCGCTAGGGAGACAGTCATGATTCAGCTACAGAAGTCCCTGGTCGCAGACCTCGTGCAGGACCAGCCGACACCCGATGCCATCGTCACCGCACTGCAGCACGCCGTCGAACTCGAGCACGCCACCATTCCGACGTACCTCTACGCGCTCTACTCGCTCGTCCCCGGGAAGAACGACGCGATCGCGGAGATCATCGACTCGGTGGTCATCGAGGAGATGCTGCACATGACCCTCGCATGCAACGTCCTCAACGCGATCGGGGGATCGCCGGTGATCGACAGCCCCGGATTCATCCCGACGTTCCCGGGGCCCCTGCCCGGAGGGGTGGAGGACCAGCTCACCGTGCACCTGCGCCCCTTCTCGATGACCCAGCTCGAGACCTTCCTCGAGATCGAGGAGCCCGAGGACCCGCACCATTACCAGGCCATGGCCGCGACCGACCAGCCGCTGACCATCGGCGCCTTCTACGGGGAAATCTCCGCGGCGATCGGACGGGTCGGCGAGAGCCTGTTCGTGCCCGGCCCGAGAAACCAGGTCGGCCCCGATCTCATGGAGGAATCGGTCGTGGTCACCGACGTCGCCACCGCGCAGCAGGCGATCACCGTGATCGTCGACCAGGGCGAGGGCACCGCGCAGGGGCCCCAGGAGGTGGTCGGCTCCGACTACGCTCACTACTACCGCTTCCAGGAGATTCAGAAGGGTCACCGGCTGGTTCGCAATCCCGACGGTCACACCCCCGACGACGACTACACGTTCACGGGTGCCCCGGTGCCCTTCGATGCGACAGGGGTATTCCCGATTCCGGACGACCCGGCACTGGCCGCGTACACCGGGCAACAGGCGTTCGAGAACGACACGTTCAACTACACCTACACCAGCCTGCTCAAGGCGCTGCACCTCATGGTCAACGGCCAGAACACCCAGCAGCAGTTCAACCGGGCCATCGGGCTGATGATGTCGCTCAAGGGCCAGGCCAAGGGGATGGTGGCGGGGCTGCCGAACCCGAACCCCGGGCCGGTCAATTTCGTCGGACCGAGCTTCCAGTACCAGGCCGTCGAGCCCGCACCCGACGCCGGTTCCTGAGCTGACCGCCGTCGCCGCTGCCAGCGGCACCCCCGTGGCCGCACCGCGCGCCGGGGGATGCCGGTCGGCCGCGTGTCGGCGTCCCGCGATGGTGGTGGCCGAGCAGGTGGGCGAACTCGACGCGCGACGCCCGCGTCGTCTGGTTCGCCGGCGGGTCCGCGCCGTGGGGCACCGTGGCACGTTCCCGCTGCTCCTGCAGATCGGGGTGCACGGAACGACCTGAGATGGCCGCCGTCCAGCAAGCATCTTGGAGGTGGCGATTCGCTAGTCAAAGCCCTTATTGCGGGATATAATCGAACGTATGAACGACGTTTTGGCTGGCGGCGACGCGGCCGCCGACCCCGACGATGTCGCCGATCTCGACACCGCGAGCACCATCGCCGAACTGGCCCAGGTGCGCCATCACCAACGGTGGTGGCAGGCCCGTGAGGTCGCCCTGCTGGCGCACTACGCCGACGTCACCGCCCACGTCGAAACGGGTCCCGAGGTGCCGCGAACCCAGTTACTGCAGGGAGACCGCATGGTGTCCGGGGGTGGCGAGGGCGCTCCCCGGGTGTCGGAATTCGCCGCACTCGAAATCGCCGCATTGTGGAATGAAGGGGTTGAGGGTGTCGATGGGCGCTTCCATCAGGCCCTCGACCTGCGGCACCGCTTCCCGCAGCTGTGGCGTCACGTGATGACCGCTGACCTGCCCACCTGGGTCGCCGCGAAGATCACCACCAAGGCCTCCAAACTCGGGGGCGATGCCGCGCGGCAGCTCGACGCTGAGCTCGCCGAGGTCATCGGCAACCTGCCAACCCCGCGGTTGTTGCGCCTCGCCGACGGGCTCGTGCTGAAGCTGTCGCCTCCCGATGACGCCCAGGCGTCCCGGTCCGGCGATCAGACCCGCCGTGGCGTTTGGGTGCGCCAACGACCCGACGCCCGTGCGACGACCATTGCCGGCATCTGCGCGGTGCTCGACGCGGGCGACGCCGATGCGCTCGAACAGCAGGTGCGCCGTCTCGCCCAGCTGCTGGCCCAGGGGGGCGATCAACGCGGCCTCGACGATCGGCGCGCCGCCGCTCTTGCGGTGATGGCGTACCCGGCCAGGGCATTGCAGTTGCTGCAGGCGTCGGTCCTCGACGAACTGCCCGCCGACGTCGACGACGACTGGGGACCCTGCCCCGCGGCCGGTCAGGCCGGGCACCTCTGCGGACAGGTGATCGTCGACCCCGAACGTCTGCTGCCCGCGGCAGACCTCGTCATCCACCTCACCGACGCGGCCGTCGCAGGAGGTGCCGACCGGTCCCCCGGCCTCGGCGCGCCCGCCGCTGCGGCTCGGGTCGACGATGCGTCCGGCTCCGACCAGCAGATTGCCCGCGTCGAACGAATCGGCCCGATGCTCGCCGACTGGCTGGGCGATCTGCTGGCGCATCATCGGGTCACCGTCCGACCGGTGTTGAACCTCGACCGCCTGGCCCCCGTCGACTCCTACGAAATCCCCCGCTCGATGCGGCAGGCGATCCACTACCGCGAGCCCTACGACACATTCCCGGGTTCGACCCGACACACCTGGCGCGGCTGCGATCTCGACCACACCGAGCCGTACCAGGTCGGTGGACCGCCCGGCCAGACCAGCCTCGAAAACTTGGCGCCGTTGTCCCGGAGAGCCCACCGGGCGAAGACGTTCGGTGGGTGGCAACTCCACCAGGTGGTGCCCGGTGTCCTCGTCTGGCGAAGTCCCGGCGGATACGTCTATCTCGTCACCGCCGGCCAGAGCATCCTCATTGACACCCCCGCTCAGCACGCGCGCCACGCCGCCTGACGCACCGCACCGCACCGCACCGACCAGCCTTGTGCTGGGCGGCGAGGGTTCCCACCGATGTCGATGCACGGCCGCGCACGGATCCCTCCCACCGGGGCGGCGAGGCACGCAACAGCGTCCTCGCGAACAGCTCGTCACGGCCGATCACGCCGCCGGGCGCACGACGTGACCCTTACCCCGCCGGCCCCGACGCCAGGTGCTCGCTCATGTCGTGCTGCAGATCCCGCAGGGCCGGATAGGTGCGCGTGTAACTGTCGACGAAGTAGGCGTACTCCTCGTGCCGCTCCGTGTCGGGTCCGATCGTCGACACCGGTCGCACCATCGCGTCCGCGGCCTCTGTCAGTGAGCCGTAGGCCCCCGCGACGGTGGCCGCCATGATGCACGCGCCCAGCGAGACGGCGTCCTGCACCTCGGTGAGGGTGATCGGCAGTCCCGTCACGTCGGCGTGCATCTGCATCCACGGCCCGCTCCTGGTCGCCCCGCCGCACGCCACCAGGTTCTGCACCTGGTATCCGTTGTCGGCCATGTAGCGGAGGTTGTGCGTGACCGCGTAGCAGATCGACTCCTGCACCGCGTGGTACACGTGCGCCCTGGTGTGACCGAACGACAGCCCCCACACGACGGCCCGGGCCCGGGAATCGGGGAAGGGGTTGCGGGTGCCCTGGAAGTACGGGACCACCACCAACCCCTCCGATCCCGGCGGGATCTCCCGGGATGCCTCGTTCAGCAGGTCGTAGGCCACCGAGCCCTCACGCTCCGCCACCTCGACGAGATCCGGTGCGAACGTGTCGCGGAACCATCTGAGCGACGATCCCGATGACACGAGCGTCGCCTCAACCGTGCACTGGCCTGGGATGACGGCGTCGGCGAAGGTGCCGAGCATGCCACTGTCGGCTACGGACAGGGGGGCCTGCCCCAGCAGTGCGTGCGACGAGCCGGTGATCAGGGCCATCCGTCCCGGGGTGAGCACGTTGAGGCCGATCTGTCCCGCGTACGCATCGATGCACCCCTCGGCCACCGGGGTTCCCGCGCGCAGCCCGAGGTCGGTGGCCGTGCTCGCCGTGAGCTCTCCCAGAGGTGTGCCGAGCGGCTGGACGCGCCGAGGGAACTTGGCGAGCGCGTCGGCCGATCCGATCCCTGCGTAGAACTCGGTGGGAAAGCCGCCGATCGTGCGATCGTGATACATCTTCACCGACGCGGAGTTCTCGTTGAGGCGCAACTCCCCCGTGAGCGCGTGCCCCAGCCAATCCGGTGCGTCCACCAGGTGTGCCGCGCGCTGGTAGACCTCCGGTTCGTGCTCCTTGAGCCAGGCGAGCTTGAACGGGAACATCTCGGCGGAGGCCGGAACGCTGCTGGCGCGGCCCGGGCGGGCCATGGCCCCGAGCGCCTTCGACGCCCGGCCGGCCTGCTCACTGGCGCGCACATCGAGCCACATCATCGCCGGTCGCACCGGGCGGTGGGCGGCGTCCAGGGCGACGAGTGTCGCCGAGGTGGCCGCGTATCCGATGCCGGCGATGTCGGTGGCGTCGAGCCCCGATCGTTCGAGCGCCCGGTGGGTCGAGGCCATCAGCGCCCGATACCAGTCGTCGACCCGCTGCTCGGCCCAGCCCTGATGCGGGTAGCTGGTCGGGTAACCCGTCGAGGCGAAGGCCACCACCCGGCCGGTGACGTCGAAGATCGCGACCCGGCAGCTCTCGGTTCCGAAGTCGATTCCGAGCAGGAAGGGACCGGTCCGGGCGCCTTTGCTCGCCGTCGTGCTCACCGGCCCTCTCCTTCCGTCGGGGCGCTCAGCCGTAGAAGCCGCCGGGTGCGAACACCTCGTCGACAAGCTCGTCGAACCAGCCGGCCTCACTGGCGAGGTCGAGCACCGTGTAGCGGGACCGGTAGTACATCGCCGGGCGGAACAGAGCCTTGACGTCGGCCGGTGTCACCCCGATCTCCTCGGGTCGGGAGGGCGCTCCGGCTGCGGCGAGACGGGCCTGCAGGGCGCGGGCCGGGACCAACTGGCGCTCGAGGCGCGCCCGCAGCTCGGGCCAGCGGTCGACGACGCCCTGCAGTCGCTCCCGCAGCGCGGGTCCGCTGACGTACTTCTCCCGAGTCTGGGTGATGCCGTTTTCGACCAGCGGGCCGGTCAGCCGGCTGCGGATGTCGGCCTCGATCTGTTCCCACGGCGCCCTGGAGGCGACCGCCACGTCGACGTCCATGGCACCGAGGTCGCGGGCAAGGAATCTCTCGTAGAACGCGCACATCGCCACCGTGCCGATGCCGACCTTGAACCCGTGGGACAGCGGCGGATCCCAATCGGCTCCGAGATGGTCAAGCTCCCACAGGTGGCTGAAGTAGTGCTCAGCCCCCGATGCGGGACGGGTGTCGTGGTAGACCTGCATGGCCAGCCCGGAGAGGATCAACCCGGACACCAGGCCCGCGTACGCGTCCGGGTCGCCCGCCGCGAGAGCCTCCGGCCGGGCCAGGGCCTCCGAGACCCCGCTCTGCACGAGGTTCCAGGCCAGAGGGTCGATCGGATCGCGGCCAACCGCGTCGGAGAGGATCCAGTCGGCCCCGGCGGGGATCTTGGCCGCCAAGTCGCCGTACCCCGAGGCGCCCATGCGGGGTGGTGCGGCGGCGACCACATCGAGGTCGATGATGACCACGGCCGGTGCCGGGCAGGGCATGGTGACCTTCAGCCCGTCGACGCTCATCGGCGCGCCGGCACCCGAATAGCCGTCCATGGACGCCGCGGTGCCGACGACCGCGTAGCGGCGCCCGAGTTCGCCGGAGGCGAGCTTGGTGAGGTCGTTGATGGTGCCCGATCCGACGGCGACGGCGAGCGCGCCGGTCGCCCGCAGGCGTTCCCGGATGATCTCACTGTTGTCGTAGCTGGCGTACAGCACGGGGTGCCCGGGGAAGACGAGCGGGTCGACGACGCTCGCCCCGGCGTTCCGCAGCGCCTCGTGCACCGCGTCCCCGGCAGCCGCCCAGGTGCGGTCGTCGGCGACGAGCATGACATCCTGCCCCTCGGCCAGCAGGGCGTCACGGATGATGGTGCCGGCTCGAGCCAGCACACCCCGGCCGACCTCGACCGTGTCGGTCTCGGTGGCCTCGTCCAGGCCAAGACGGATCAACTCGCTCGTCGTCAACTCACTGGTCACAGCCGCGCACCCCCATCGGTGGTTCGGGTTCGGGTTCTGGTTCGGAGACGCGGCCGACCTCCGGCCATCCCGAGACTCCACGACGCCAGGCCGCCGGTTCCGCGGCGACGGCGCCCACGGGCGCAGCGTACCGCCGAGCGGGCACGATGGTCACCGTGAACCGGCGAGCGGCCAGGTGCGACCGTCGCTCGTGTCGATGAGAGCCGCGGATTCCACGGCGACCGTCAGAGGCAGCGCGTCGTTGATGAGGTTGCTGATCAGCGGGAGCTGGTGGGCGCTGCCCCCGGTTGTGAGCGAGACGTGAGGCACCCACTTGCCCGGCTGGTAATGCCGGTGCAGGTCGGCGCCCGATGACACGAGGGCCTCGGCCGCGAACTGCTGTCGGCGCGCCAGCTCGGCGTTGACGCCGACGGCCAGCGACGCCCTGCCCCGGGTGAACGCGACGATGCCCGGCATCGACAGCTCGAACTGGGCACCCTCACACGCCTCCCGGGCCGCGCTCGTCACCGCGTCCAGATCCCAGCTCCGCAGGACGGCCAGCGACAGGTGTGGGCTGTGCCGACGATGAGTGTGGGTGAGCAGGGTGGGTACACCGTGGGCCTCCAGGCGCCCCCACAGTTGGCGCACCAGCTGCTGCCCATCGGGGCTGAACAGGAGACACACCGCCAGGCTCATGGGCACCATGATGCCGCCCGGCCCACCGTCGCGGTGCGATGCCGCCGGGTCGTCGCCCCAGGGTCCGGCGTCCGCATGTCTCGAGCGACCAGGGATCAACCGGTGCCCGGGGCACCCTGCACCCTCATCCGGAGGATGATCCGATCGCCCCTCAGCCGGTCGTGGGGCGTCCGGGGGGCGGGGACTCCGAAATTGCGCACGAAGGCCCGACAGTCAAGGCCCGGAGTTGCCCCCCGACGAGAATGGCCCCAGGACCACCGCGGCCCGACAGGAGAACAGACATGACCGATCCGGCCCCGGAGGCTCGCCCGTCGTCGATCGCCGAGCTGATCGAGCGCATGCGACGGCTCGAGGAGTCGCTGCCTTCCGCGCACGAACCTCAGGCGGAATTCCTCGGCACCTACCGGCGCACGACCCTCGCCGTCGCCGAGGCCCTGACCGCGGGCTTCTTCGAGGACGCCGGCTGGGTGGAGCGATGGGACGTCACCTTCGCCTCGTTCTACCTCGATGCCCTTGACGCGCACCTCTCCGAGGCCGGAACACCGTCCCGCCCGTGGCGCCTCGCCTTCGGCGCTCCGGCGGACCTTCCGCCACTGTTCGGCGTCCTGCTCGGCATGAACGCCCACATCAACTACGACCTGCCTCAGGCAGTGCTGGCCGTCGTCACCGACGAGGAGTTCCTCGACCCGTCGCTGATGGCACGACGCCGCCGCGACCACGAGCGGATCGACACGATCCTCGCCGGGCGGGTGGCCGCCGAGGACGTCCAGATCTCCAGTCGCTCGGCGGTCCGGCAGATCGACCGTGTGCTCCGCCCGGCCAACCGCTGGGCGAGCAGACGCTTCCTTCGGGAGGCTCGCGAGAAGGTCTGGGCCAACACCCTCGAACTCCGGGAAGCCAGGACCCTCGGCGAGGCCGCGTACCGCACCCGACTCGGCGAACTGGAGGTGCTCACCGCGGCCAAGGTGCGCGACATCCTCGCCCCGGGTCCGGTGCTGCTCCGCCTCGCCGTCTCGGGCTTCGGCGTGACCCTGCCGCCGCGGGCCTGACGTCGCCCGGCCGGGCCGAGGGCACGGGTGCCTCCGTCCGACGGTCGGGTCAGGCGTCACAGCCCCGACGCGTCGGCCCGCGGGCCCGCGAGCCCTGACGCCTGAATCGCCCTCTGAATGTCGGCGCCGTTGCCGGCCTGCGCGACCAGTTGGTCGCACTCCTCATCCAGCGCAATGACCTGCTCACACGCCTGGGCTGTCGTTCATGGAGGTGGGCGTGAACAGCGACCAGCCCGACACCGTATTCGTCGTCGAAGGGTGAGAAGGCGCTGAGGCGCCGCGGTCGTCGCTGGGCGACCCCGACGGGCAGGCGTCGATCACACGGGCGCGTCCTTTGTTGTCCGGCGAGTTCGGCGGCTTCCGACTCGACGTCGTGGGGTCACCCTGCGCGATTGAGCGGGTCGGGTCGACAGATCGCGTGTCTCGACCCGCTCGTGGTGTGGTGCCGCTGTTCCGCACACTCTTCCCGGCTCGCGGTGCTATAAGCGCGTTCCGACCACGCCGTTCGACGGGTCGGGAGCCGGCCTCGCCGCACGATGCGCACGATGGCGTAGCCGGCTCAGGTGGACGCCTCGGAGTGCGGCTCCGCCACCGGCCGAGGACGTGCGTGCGGATCCTGGGGATGCGGGGCGATCCTGGCCTGCTCGATCCGCCGCTCCTCCGGGCCCAGCACGCGCGCCAACACCACTCCGAGGCCCGCACCCAGGGCCGGGCCCACCAGGTAAACCCAGAAGTCGCGCCAGGTGCCGGTAACGACGGCCGGCCCCAGTGAGCGGGCCGGGTTGGTGCTCGTGCCGGTGAGCGGCGCCTCCAGCGAGACCATGACCGCATACATCGGCCCCATCGTCCACGCGGTGAACCGCTTGAGCCGCGGGTCGCCGAGGAACACGAACACCGTGGTCACCAGCACCACCGTGCACAGCGCCTCCAGCCCGGTGGCCATCCACGGGGCGAGGCCGGGGGTCGGCGTCGTGGCGCCGAAATCGAGGGGCCGCCCGAGCGGGCCCCACCCCAGCACGACGAACGTCCCGGCGACCGCCCCGAGACACTGGCTGACGATGTACCAGCCGGCGTGCGAGGCGCTGATGCGCCCCTCGAGGAGGAACGCCAGGCTCATCGCCGGATTGATGTGGGCACCAGAATGCCGGCCGATGCGAGACAGCGTGACGGTCGTGCCCGTGAGACCGAACAGCCCACCCGCGACGGCCCGCGCCAACCACCCGGGAAGTCCGAGTGCGGCCACCGGCGACGCCGGCGAGATGACGAGGATGACCGCGGACAGCCCGCCGATCAGCAGCAGCGCCGTCCCCAGGAACTCCGCCACGTACAGCGACCAGCTGCTGCGATCGGCGGAGCGTTCGAGGTCATGCCAGGTGCGAAGGGCACCTCTGATGCCTGTGGAGACGGGAGCGGTCACGATCCAATCCTCCCCGTCGACGTCTCTCCCGCGACGTGACGCGTTGTCGCGTCCGCCGGCGAGGAAGCCCGCCCAGGGCATGGTGAGTGAACCATGACGTACCGGCGACTCACGCGCCCTCGGACGCGGCGAGCAGTCGCGCCTCGTCGTCGGCGTCGACGCCGACACCGTCCGGTCGCCACGGGGCGGATGCCATCCAGGCGGCCGTGTCCCTCACCGTCTCCGCGAAGGGACGGGGCGACAGCCCGGTGGCCCGGGCGGCCGCGGGTGACAGCGCCAGCACGCCCTCGGCCTCGGGTGCCCATAGGGGGAAGGGCGCGGAACCCACGTCATGGGGGTCGAGCCAGCGCAGCTCGGCATCCGCGTCGAGCGCCGACCGGATGCCCTCCAGCATGTCGCGGAATGACCACGGCGGCTCGGGGGAACAGGAGTGGAACGCACCCGAGACGCGCCTCTCGGCCAGCCCGACGACCCAGGACGCCTGGTCACGCGCATCGATCAGTTGCATCGGGTGATCCGCCGGTCCCGGGCAGGCCACCGCGCCACCGCGCGAGATCCGGTCGACCCACCACGTGAACCGACCGGTGTGGTCGTGGGGGCCCACGACGTAGGTCGGGCGGACGATCGTCGACGTGACGGCACCGAACTCCTCCGTGGACGCCTTCTCGCACAGCGCCTTCAGCGGCCCGTAGGTGTCGGGGCCCATCGCCAGCGAGTCGGGATCGTCGCTGCCGATGCTCGCGAGCGGCAGCGATTCGTCCCCGCCCCGCGTCGAGGTCTCGGCGTACGCCGAGGCCGACGAGATGTAGACATAGTGGCCGCCGCGCCCGTCGAGCGCCGACGCCAGCGACCTCACCTGGCCCGGCCAGTAGGCGCACGCGTCGATCGTCGCGTCGAAGGAACGGCCCTCGAGCACTCCCCCGAGCCGATCACGATCGGCAAGGAGGTGTTCCGCGGCACCGAGCGTCGGCGCCTGGGTGCTCCCCCGGTGCAGAAGAGTCACCCGATGCCCTCTGGCAAGGGCCTGCTCGGCGATGTGCCTGCCGACGAACCGGGTTCCACCGACGATGAGGAGATCCATGCGGCCACCCTAGTCTCGCGACCTCGGCCGACCGACCCGAGGCTCGGCGCCCTCCACCGACCCGGCGGTGGCCGCCTTCCACATCGGCGCAGCGCTCCAGCGTCGCTGTGTGCGGTTGGTAGACCTGAGGGTGGCAACCCAACCGCCCGCGCCACGACGCATCGCGGTCGTCGTGCCGTCCGCCCGGCTGCCGGAGTGACCCGAGCACCACACCGCGGAAGGACCCTCCGATGGACCCGCTGATCGCTGACGTCGAGATCCACCCGCGAGCACGGAAGGGGCCGATCCCCCGGCGGATCTTCGGGCACTTCCTCGAACAGGCGTTCTTCGACAACATCGAGGGTGGCGTGTTCGACGAGGACTCTCCGTTGTCGGTCAACGCCGAGGGACCGTTGAACGGGTGCAGAGCAGACGTCATCGCCGCCTGCCGCGACCTCGCGCCGCCGATCGTCCGCCGGCCCGGCGGAAACTTCACCTCGTGCTACTGGTGGCGCGACGGGACCGCCCCTCGCGACTCACGCCCACGTCGTCTCGAGCTCGCGTGGGGTTCTGAGGAGAGCAACCGTTTCGGCACCCCCGAGTTGCTCGCGTGGTGCGAATCGGTCGGCACCGGGGCCTTCCTGTGTCACAACCTGCGCAGCGTCGACGACGCCGTCCGCTGGGTCGAGTAGTGCAACTACGCGGGCGACACGACCCTCACCCGGCTCCGGAAGCGCGACGGACTGGCCGAACCGCTCCGGGTGAACACCTGGGGTTTGGCGAACGAGGTGTACGGGCCGTGGCAGATGGGGCACCGCCCGGTTGAGCAGTACGTCCACGACGCCGGCCAGCACGGCCGGTTCATGCGCGGGGTCGACCCCGATCTTGAGTTCGTCGCCGTCGGGAGGCCGCGGGAAGACTGGACGACACGGGTTGTGGAGGCTCTGGCCGACCTTGTCCGATACGTCTCGCTGCACCTGTACGGCGTCTCCATGCACCATGTGTGGGATCCTGACGGCGAATTCGACGCCGTGGTCTCGCAGCCCGTGTCCTTCGAGTCGTTGATGTCGTCGTACCGCGACCTGGTCGGCGAGGTCGGCGCACGAGTCCGGGGCGGCGATGCGCTCGAGATCGCCATGGACGAGTGGAACCTGCAGCACTGGATGCGCCGGGACGGCCACCGGCTTCGAGGTGGACAGGAGCAGCCCCCGCACGCTCGCCGATGTCCTGTTCTGCGCCGGCATGGTCCACGCCATGCTGCGCACGGTCGGCGAGCCGATCACGATCACGATGGCGAACACCGTCAACCTCGTCAACGCGAACGGACTGCTTCAGGTCAGCCCGGATGGGCTGGTGAAGCAGAGCACGTATCACGTGTGGCAGATGCTCGGTCGGGGGCTCGGGAGCCATGTACTGGCCAGCACGACGACGGCGCCCGCGCAAACCCGTGGTGTCCGCCACGGGAACTACACGGACGGCAGCGAGGGGCTCTTCCCCCCCCCTGCGGCAGATGTCGGTGCCACTCGTCGATGTCGTCGCGACCGAGGACGGCCACTCGCGTCGCCGGTTTCTGTCGGTCATCAACCGCGACCCGGTGCGACCGGCGGCGCTGCGGATCCGCGAGGACGCCCGCCCACTCACCGCTCCCGTCGCCCTGCGCGTCGTCGGGGGCCGACACGTCGACCCCTGGGCCGCCAACACCGGCGAGCACCCGCGCGCAGTGGTGCCCTGGGACGCCCCGCCGACAACCCCCGACAAGGGGGTGATCGAGGTGCCTCCCCGCTGGCTGGCTGTGCTCGAATGGCGGGTCGTGCGATCGCCCGCGCTCGGTAGTCAGGCCGCCGAGTGGGCGACGCCGAAGTCGGCCACACCCGGACCAGGCAGCGAATGGTGTTCGCACGAAGTTCTTGCGTCACAGCCGCCCCACCGCAAGGATTCGGACTAGTGTGCGGGGATGACGCAGCAATTCAGTAGCCTTCGCAGACTCAATGTGACAGCCGGTTGCCTGCATCTGGGATCCCTGATCGCGATCCTCCTGCTCTCCAACGCCGCCGCGCTGCCCGTGCGGGCCACGTATCTGGCCGGGGCACCCGGCACCGGAAGCTTCTCTCAGCCGGTGAACCTGTTCGACCTGAACATCAGCTACATGGTCGCCGGATTCATGGCCCTGTCCGCCTTCTTCCACTTCTTCGTGAGTTCACCGTGGATCTTCCCGAAGTACGTTGAGGGCCTCACCCGCCACATCAACGTCTACCGATGGGTCGAGTATTCGCTGTCGTCGTCGATCATGATCGTCGTGATCCTGCAGTTGAACGGCACCGCCGACTACATCGCACTCCTCGGCGTCTTCGGCGTGAACGTCTGCATGATCCTGTTCGGCTGGCTCCAGGAGCGGTACACCACGCCGGGCGACGGCGACATGGTCCCCTTCTGGTTCGGATCCTTCGCCGGCGCGATTCCCTGGGTCGCGGTCGCGCTCAACCTCATCGCCCCGAAGGGGCCCCCCGGGGTCACGGCCCCCGGCTTCGTCTACGGCATCGTGATCTCGCTCTTCATCCTGTTCAACATCTTCGCCCTCGTCCAGTGGAAGCAGTACCGCGCGAGGGGGAAGTGGGCCGACTACCTCTATGGCGAGCGGCGCTACATCGTGCTCAGCTTCGTGGCCAAGTCGCTGCTCGCGTGGCAGGTGTTCGCCGGGGCGCTGGCCTCGTAGCCCGTCGACAGCCTGACCCGGTCCCACTACGGGAGATCCTCACTCGGGCGGCCCCCGCGCCCCGATAGCATCGGTTCACCACGGGCCTGAGCGGGCACGACACGTACGACGATGGAGCGACATGGCGCAGATCTACGAGTGGCGAACCTACGTGGCCGAGCCGGGGCGCATGGATGTGCTGCTCGCCCGTTTCCGCGAGCACACGATGGAGTTGTTCGCTCGGCACGGCATGACGAGCATCGGCTACTGGGTCGAAGCCGAGCACCCGGACACGCTGGTCTACCTGCTGATGCACGCCGACCGCCGGTCCGCGACCGCCTCGTGGGAGGCCTTCAGGGCCGATCCCGAGTGGGTGATGGTCAAGTCCGAGTCGGAGAAGGACGGACCCGTCGTGCGGTCGGTCACCTCATCCCTTCTGGAGCCGACGGACTTCTCCCCGCTCCGCTGACCCGATCTCCACCGCGCCTCCGGGGGCGGCAGGGGCTTGGTGGTCGCTGCGGAACTGTCGACGCGTGTCGCTCGGGCACCCGTGTCGGTATCCCTTGGCGTGCCCGACTCCGGCTCATGATCTGCGATCCGGCCACGGTCCATGATGAAGACATGCTTTCCATGTCGGGCGCCCGGTGTGGCGGCCGCCGGCACTGGTGGGTCGGTACCGTCTGTGCCCTGGTGCTGCTGAGCGGTTGCGTCTCCAGCGCTGCGCCCGAGCAGACGCAGCGGTCGGATCCCGACGCCGCATCGTCGGGCACGCTCACCACGACGGTTCAGGTCGATGACCGACCGGTGAAGTTGTACATCCCGCCCACTCGCCCGTCGGGCACCACCGCGTCCCTCGTGGTGGTACTGCACGGCTACACCGGTGACGCGGCGGGAGCGGTGGACTACTTCGGCCTGCGCCCGCTCGCCGACCGGCGCGGCTTCGTGATCGCCGCACCCCAGGGCACCACCGACAGCCAGGGCAACACCTTCTGGAACGCCTCCCGCGCGTGCTGCAACTTCCAGGGCTCCGAGATCGACGACTCCGCCTTCCTGAGCCGGGTGATCGCCACTGTCGTCTCCACGCAGGGCATCGACCCGTCACGCGTGTACGTCATCGGACACTCCAACGGCGCGTTCATGGCGCACACGCTCGCCTGTGAACACGCCGACCAGGTGGCGGCGATCGCTTCATTGGCGGGGGCCATGGACGTCGACGGCGCGTGCGACCCGACCGAGCCGGTGAGCGTGGTGCAGGTGCACGGCGACGCCGACGACACGATCTTCTACGGCGGTGGCCGGATCGATGGGAGGTCCTACACCTCGGCGGCGGCGACAGTGGACCGATGGCGCAACGCCGATGGTTGCTCCGGCGCGGCTCTTCCCGGCGCCCCGCTCGACGCCGATGCGAGCGTTCCCGGCGCTGACCTCAGCCCCATCACGTGGAGCGGCTGCCGGGGCGGCGCCGAGGTCGCCCTGTGGAGGATCACGGGCGCGAACCACGTCCCCGCCCTCACCCCCGCATTCTCGGCGGCCCTCGTCGACTGGCTGGAAGCCCATCATCGCGAACGGTGATGAGCCCGCAAGTCACCCCGGTGAGGTGCTCGGCACCGCCTCGTCCAGACGAGCGAGCGGCCACAGGGGCAGCCAGTCGACCGAGCACGCCTCGATCAGCGCCTGGTACTCGGGGTCGTCCGGTTCACGGCCCTCGCTCTCGCGGTAGTACTGACGCAGGAACCCGAGCACCAGGTCGCCGGGGACGCGGGTCGCCGGCCCTTGCCCCCCGCCCGCGATCACGATGAGGAGCATGTGTCGGACCCTGTCGCGCTGGGCGTCGAGCCGGGGCTGCACGTAGTGCAGTGGAAGCACCCGGCACCCGAGTCGCTCCCAGAAGCGCATCCTCGCTACGGGATCGCTGGTCGAGGTCGGCGTCCAGTACCGCGGATCCTCGATCTCGCCGACGATGAGCGGCAACCGGGACGCCGCGGCGCACCGCTCAGCCAGTCGCCTGCCCAGGCCGTGGCCGCGCGATGTCGGATCGACCACGAGATAGCTGATGAGTTGAACGCCTGCCAGGTGGAACGCTTCGGTCACCACGCCGCCGACGATGCGTCCCCCGTCCTTCGCCAGGGTGCCGCACGCCCCCGCCCGGATGGAGCGGTTCAGCGCCTCGAACGACTCGAGTTCGTCGGGAAGGAAATTCGGCGCGAGCAACCCGTCGTAGAAGTCACGCACGAGAGCGGTCGGCGCCTCTGCGAGCGGGATGAAGATCGAGGCGTCGCCGGCCGGTTCGCCCGCATGCGGCCCTGGCCGAAGGGCATTCACCCGGGCATCCTCACGCTGCACCGTGGCGCTGAGGTTGTCGAGAGCGGGATACCACCCCTGCGGCTGGTGCTTCCAGTACACCTGCGCCAGCGGCGGGGATCCGGTGAGCATGTCCCACACGAACGCCCTCCAGGAGAGCCGGTCGTCATCCTCGTAGGTGTGCCGCAGGTCCCAGATGCATTCCAGGCAGTCGAGGATGAACTCGGCGACCGCGGCGACGTGACGCTGCACCTGTTCCGTTTCCCGGGCGGCGTGCGCTCCCTCGAAGAAGAACCGGCGGAGCTCCGGGCTCGACACGAAGACCTTGTCGATCTCCAGTGCGAGATCGGTGGCGTTCCGGTAGGTCGTCACGTGAGTGCTGCGCCGGGCCAGGTGCACCGAGAACCCCAACGAGACGATGGACACGCCGAGCGCAAGCCACGGCGCGGCCATGACCAGGGTGCTGGTGAGCACCGTCATCCGATCACCCCCGAGGTCGACACCGGGCACCCTGGTCCCCGCGCCTACCGGAAGTGTCGCCCCGAGCCGTGCGCCGACACAAGACCCGGTGACGCCCCCTGACCCACCGTGCGGGCGGCCCTCCGGCTTCTGAATCGTCTCAACCAGGGGACCCTGCCCGTGCCATAATCGCCACGCGGTGGCCGGCACGGCGGGGCCACCACGCCTCGCGCGTCGGGGGCTACGCCGGCCCGCGTGGCGCCGAGGCCGGTTCTCAGCACGGCCGCCGTGCCCGGCACCCGACTCAGCGATGCGCGATTGGTGGAGGAGCAACAGATGTCTGTTCTCGACAAGTTCGACCTGGCGGGCAAGACCGCGGTCGTCACCGGTGCGACACGAGGCCTGGGGCGGGCCTTCGCGCACGCCCTGGCCGACGCGGGTGCCAACATCGTGGTCGTCGGCCGCGACGGGGAGGCGGCCGACCGGGTGAAGGGCGAGCTTGCCGCCAAGGGCGTGGGGGTCGAAGTGGTGCTGGCCGACGTGACACGCCGTCCCGATGTCGAGCGGATCCTGGATCGCACGGTGGCCGCGTTCGATCGGGCGGACGTCCTCGTCAACAACGCCGGCACGTGCATCCACAAGGCGGCCGTCGACGTCACCGACGACGAGTGGGACGCCGTCATCGACGTCAACCTGCGTGCCGTGTGGATCGCCTCGCAGGTGTTCGGTCGGCACATGATCGAGCGGGGTGGCGGGTCGATCGTCAACATCGGCTCGATGTCGGGGGCGATCGTCAACCGGCCCCAGTGGCAGCCCGCCTACAACGCGTCGAAGGCGGCGGTGCACCACCTGACGCGCAGCCTCGCCGCCGAATGGGCCCCGTCCAACGTGCGGGTCAACGCGCTGGCTCCCGGCTACATGCACACCGACATGGCCCCGATCCACGAACCACAGTTCCACCGGTACTGGATCGAGGACGCCCCGCAGAACCGTGCCGGCGAGCCCGACGAACTCGGCCCGGCCATCGTCTTCCTCGCCAGTGATGCCTCCAGTTTCATGACCGGCTCGGTGCTGACGATCGACGGCGGCTACAGCGTGTTCTGCGTTTCCCGGGTCGCCGCTTCGAGCGCGTGTCCGGCGCGGGGCTCCCACCGTGCCGGCGTCACCCGTCGGCCGCCAGGCGTCGTTACCCGACGCTGACGTTGACGGTGTCCAGCCCAGTGGCGCCGTTGGGAACGGGGCCGGTGACGGTCTGGTCCTGTGGTTTACCGTCGGCGTCGATGACACGCACCTGCAACTCGTGACCACCCGGCGCGGCGTCCCACCGCCAGATCCACTGCCGCCAGTACTCGATGCCGGCGTCGGGACCCAGGGTGGCATCGGCCCAGGGACCCCGGTCGACCCGCACCTGCACCTTCCCCACTCCCACGCCCGGCGCCCACGCCGTGCCTCCGACGCTCACCCGGCCGGGCGAGACGTGGCGGCCGGGACGTGGCACCTCGATCCGTGAGCTCGGCTTGATCGGCGCGCGAGCCGACCAACCGCGCTGCGTCCAGTACGCCTGCTTGGCCGCGAAGGTCGTGACCTCCATCTTCACCAGCCACTTCGTCGCACCGACGAACCCGTACAAGCCCGGGGTCAGCAGGCGCACCGGAAAGCCGTGCTGCGGAAGCAGCGGCGCCCCGTTCATCTCGTACACGACCAGCGCGTCGCGACCATCGAGCAGCGCCTGCAGCGGTGTGCTCACCGTGAAGCCGTCCACCGAGGTCGAGAACACCATGTCCGCCCCGGGCTGCACCCCGGCACGCTTCAGCAGCTCCGACGTCCGCACCCCCACCCAGCGGGCCGACCCGATGAGGTCACCGCCCACCTCGTTCGACACGCACTCCAGCGTCACCGGACGTTCGACGGCGTCCATCGCCAGCAGTTCGTCCCAACCGATCGAGAACGGATGATCGACCATGCCCCCGATCGACAACCGCCAACCGCCGACGTCGACCGAGGGCACGACCAGCGCCGTGTCGATGCGGTAGAAGGTCGACGCGGGCGTCACGAACGGACTGATCCCCGGCACCTGCGTCTCCAGGCCCACCGGGAACGGCGTCTGCGACCGGGACGGCAGGGTGACGGCCCGGGACGCCGCCGCGGACCCGCGCGGCCACTGCCCGAGGATGCCGCCGACGACTCCGACACCGCCCACCGTGAAAGCCAGCCGCAGCCAGTCCCTTCTACCCTGCGGGTCGACGGCGGGCGCCACGCCGGCCGCTGTCGACGCGCGGGTGAGCGCCACCAGTGCCCACCCCGCCACGGCAAGGGTCACCAGCCCGGGCACCCACCAGAGGGTTTCCCGGGCGGAGTCGGGACTGGCGGCGGCGAGTGCCACCGCCGTGAGGGCGAGAAAGCAGAACAGCCCGGCCGCCATCCACCACCGGGCTACCAGCCCGACCAACGCACCCAGCCCCAGCGTCACCAGGATCGCCCCGACGATCAGGACCGCCTTGTCCGCGGTGCCGAACGTGCTGGTCGCCCAGTCCTTCACCGGACCGGGCGTCAGGTCGATCGCGCGCGCACCAACAGCCACCACCGGCGACGACGACGGTGCGACCAGGGAGGCGAGGTGGCCGGCCCCGAGACCCGCGGCCGTGGCGAGGACGCCGTTCAGCGCGGCGCGGCTCCGCGGCACCATCCGAGTACGCCTTGTCACCATCGCTCACCGTCACTGGATCGCATTTCCGTTGAGCCTACCTCGGCTCCATCGGCGCCGACGCTCGTCCATTCGCGGTGCCGGGGTCAGCACTTCGGCGGGGCTTCAGGACCTTCGCCGGCTGTGCGCGGCCGGCGCCCGGGTGCGGCGCCGTGACGCCGTGCGGCTCCGGGTGCGTCGGGTGGCCTGTGGGCCCGCCCGACGAGGCGTCGCGTTCCTCTGCGGTGTAGCCGACGTCGGCGGCCGGGGCTCCGGCCGCGCGCGCGGCGCGCACCCGCCCGACCATCGCCGACGTGGCGGCCATCGCACGCCCGGACGCCGCCCGGGAATAGGTCACCGAGCGGTTCGCCGGTACCCCGAGGCTGGCGCCGACCTCGATGGCGTCCTGGTCGGCACCCATGTAGAGGAACTCCCAGGCGTAGGTGCTGGTCTGCTGCTCGATCAGGGCCTTGACTGCCGGGTGCGTCCACTCCTGTGAGGCGTTCTCAAATCCGTCGGTCATGATCCCGACGATGACCGTCCCCGGACGTTCGGCCTCGAGCATCGAGGCGAGGTGTCCCCCGGTCTCGGTGACCAGTCGGCCGATGGCGTCCAACAAAGCGGTGCGCCCCCGCGGTCGCAGGTCGAGGCCCGGCACGTCGGCGATCGGGAGGTCGCGGTACACGACCTCGTAGCGGTCGTCGAACTGGGCCAGGGTGACCCGGCAGCCACCGGGCTGCAGGCGCTGTTCGCCGATGAAGGCGTTGAATCCGCCGACCGTGTCGTCGCGGATCGACTGCATCGAGCCGGAGCGGTCGAGCAGGAAGTACAGATGGGTGAGGTTCGGGTTGGTCATCGGAATCCTCCTGGGTCGGATCAGGTCTCGCGTCGTCGCCGAAACCTGAGCGGTGTGATGGGTTGGTCCGGGGTGGGTGCGGGGCGCCCGAGTTCGGCGTCGTAACGGGCTCGTTCGACAGAGGTCCTGGTGACGCGACCCTGCGGGGTCGCGTAGGGCATCAGCCGGGCGGTGCGGGCGAGCCGGGGTCCGACGGCGTTCTCGGACAGGTTGGCCAGTTGGCCGGCCTGCCGGAGCGACGTGCCCTCCTCGAGCACGGCAGCCGCCATCGCCTCGTCGATCGCCCGGGTGATCTGCTCCTGGGCCTCGGTGATGAGCGGCAGCGCGTCGCCGGCCGACGTGGACGCCGCGGCGCGCTCGATGGCGGCGGCGGCATCCCTGATGAGGGCGTCGAGTTCGGGTCGTCCGGTTCCCATGATGCAAGCGTACGCAGTTACTGCGGATCCGCAAGACTGCCACGCAGTCGACGTGCGGGCGCTTGCGCCGCGCACGAAGGCCCGGACGGTCAAGGCCGGCAGTTGCTCCCGGGCGAGAATGGCCCCGGGACCATCGCGGCCCGACGAACGACCAGACATGACCGGTCCGGCCCCGCAGGAACGTCCGTCCTCGATCGCCGGCGGGGCCACTTCCCCACCCTCTCCCGCGCCTTCACGACGGTCACGTCGACTGGTTGCAGGCCCACCACCGCACCAGGTGCGGCGTCTCCCGAGGCATGATCCGAGAAGCCGCCGTCGGCGTCACCGGTCACGAACGGGCCTCGCCGTCGACGGCATCAGCTCCCGTCCTGTTCCTCCTCCGCCTCTGCGGTGATGTTGCGGATGCCCGCCGGACGACCGGCTCGCACCCACGTGAGGTACAGGGCCCCGGCGATCGCCAGGGCGGCGACGAGGCTGGCGATCGGGTCGACCCGTGCCAGATCCATCACGAGCGTGAAGGCCACGACGACGGCCCCGAAGACGTTGAGGGCGAGAACGAGTGGACGGCCTTCCCGGGCCGCGAACATCGCCATCGCCGTGAGCCCGGCGAGAAAACTGAGGAATACGGAGACTGCGTAGAACAACACGAGCACCTGGTCGTTCCCGCCGGCGAGGACCGTGACCGACGCGGCGAGGACGAAGAAGACCAGCACGCCCCAGTAGGGGGTGTGATGCACGTTGACCCGCCCCAGCCTGATCGGGAGGATCCCGACGGAGCCCCCGTCGGGTCGAGAACTCCGAGCCAGCGCCTTGAGAAGTCCGGGCCCGGCCTGAAAGGAGGAACTCGCCGCGGACAGCAGCAACAGCGCGGTCACGAGCTGGAAGGCGGCGTACATGGCCGGCGAGGTCGCCGCTCGGGCGAGATTCGCGATCTGGGTTGCTTCGGGTCCGGGAACGCCGACCTGCAGCCGGGTCGCGACCACGGCGATCCCGATGGTGAGAACACCGACGATGCCCAGCGTGAGCCACAGCGTGATGCGGCCGAAACGACGCCGGTCCCTGTCGTCGAGCTGGCCGAGTTGCGCGATCGCGGACGACGGCGCTTCAGCCCCCGTCGCGAGGGCCATCGCCACCGGGAACGCGAGCACGACGGCCAGCACCGGTGTGTGTGACGCGTGCTGGGTGATCCGCCCGATCGGGTGCGGCGCCGCGAACATGCCCTCGGCGATCACCCAGGCGGCCACGCCGATGAACGCGACGGTGAGCACCGCGAACACCAGACGCCCGAGATGCCCGAACCACGTGAGCGCGGCGACGAACGTGAGCAGGCCGAGCGCAAGCAGAACCCGCCATCCCGCGAGCACCGGGAGGTAGGCGATGATCGCGGATGCACCGGCGGAGACACTGATCGAGATGGTGAGCACGAAGTCGACGATGAGCGCACCGATCGGGATGAAGGCCCATGCGTCGCCGACGGCCTCGCCGATCGCCGCGGATGCTCCGCCCCCGTTGGGGTATCGCGCCACGAGTTCGTGATAGTTGACGATCACCAGTGAGATGACCGCCACCACCAGGAACATCGTCGGTACCAGGAGGGCCAGATCGCCCCCGAGCGCCCGTAGCGCCGCCTCGACGGCATACGCCACCGACGACACCGGATCGGCCATCACCGCGAAGGCGAACGCGAACAGCAGGGCGGGCTTGGCGCTGACGACGCGGGACGCCGGGCTCGTCACCGTGGGGGGAGCAGTGGACATTGACGATCCTCTCGTCGGAGTTCGCCGGCCGGCCGACGACGACGCCGAGCATGCTTCCCGGCACACCGCCGTCGAGCATAGTCGGCGGCGCTGAGCCGGGCGCCGCACAGGTCGCGAGCGTCCACGTCGGGGCCTGTGACCAGTCGGAGGGAATCAGCTCCGTCGAAGGACACCACGGCAAGTCCAGAGGCCTGGAACCTCGGGTATGGGAGGCACTCTCCGGCCTGCGGAGTTCACCCGGGTGTCGCGGAGCGCCGCGCGAGGAAGTCGCGCCAGCTGCCGAAGTGGGTGATGTCGTCGCCGCTCGGTGACGAGCATCCGAAACCGGTGACGATGCTGCCATCATCGAGCTCGAGGGGGCCCAGCGTCATGGGATGGGTGATCGTCGCGACGAGGGAGCCGAGGGCCGCCGTGGACAGCAGCCAGAGCTCACCGCCGATCGCTGCGCCGGCCTCGGCCCCGGACGCCTCGCTCACCCCTGGGCGCTCGACCGGTCCCGGAACGGCATGCATCCGATAGCGCGGCGCCGTGGTGACGGATCGGGAGAACCGGCCCCCGAGGCTGACGATCTGGTGGTTGAGCGGCAGACCGCGCATGTGCGCGCCGAACAGGACCACCGGGACGCCGCCCCCGGCGTAGGGGGGCGCATCGGGCGGTGCCGACAGCAGGGTGGCGGCCACATCGAGCGCGACCTGGTCCTCGAAGGCGCGCGCGATCACCGAGACCCCGAAGGGTCCGCCGTCGGCCTCGCCCGCGGGAACACTGACCGCCGACATGTCGAGCAGGTTCACGAAGTTCGTGAACGTGCCGAGGCGGGCGTTGACACCCAGCGGATCGGCAGCGACCTGGTCGAGGCTCGGATGTTCCGTCGTGGTCGGCAGAACCAGGGCGTCGCAGCCGTCCAGGCTGCCGTGGGCCCGCAGCCGGTAGCGGAGCACCCGGTCCTGGTCGCGGATCACCTCCGCGCCGGTCACCGCCTTCGCCCGCCGCACGATCGACAACACGCTCGGATCCGCCGCCTCCGCATGCTCCTCGAGGAATGCTCCGAACGCCTCGTAGCGCTCGGCCACCAGGGCGCCTTCGTAGAGCAGTCTGGCGCACGCCAGGAACGGTGCGAGATCGACCACCCTCGTGACAGCCCCCGCCTGCTCCAGTCGGTGGATCGCACCCGCGTACGCGGCCCGTGCGTCGTCACTCAGCAGGGTCAGGTCGTCGGGCCCGGCGACCGCGATGGTCGGGCGCGGCGGAGCGGCCAGCCGGACGCCCGCGGGCCATGGCCGGGAACGGTGATCGCTCGACGATGTCCCCGTCATGATGCCCAGCGGTAGCTGGGCCTGGGCGATGGTCGGGGCGAACACCGAGACGGAGTCGTACGAGCGGCAGGCCGGCACGACGCCCTGCGTCGGCACGAGGCCGACGGTGGGCTTGATGCCCACGATCGCGTTGAATGCAGCTGGCACCCGGCCCGAGCCCGCGGTGTCGGTGCCGAGCGCGAAGTCGACGATCCCGAGGGCCACCGCGACGGCGGAGCCCGACGACGATCCACCCGAAACGCGTTCGGGAAGCAGTGAGTTGCGCACCGCGCCGAAGGGACTTCGCGTACCGACCAGGCCGGTGGCGAACTGGTCGAGGTTGGTCTTTCCGAGCACGACCGCCCCGGCGTCCACCAACCTCCGCACGCTCGTCGCCGAATGCTCGGGGACGTAGGCGAACGGGGCGCACGCCGCCGTGGTCGGCAGACCACCCACGTCGATGTTGTCCTTCACGGCGAACACCTGGCCGGCGAGCGGAAGATGCTCACCCGCCGCGACTCTCGCGTCGACACCCCGGGCATCGGCAAGCACCTCGCCGACCGGACGCAGCAGGATCCAGATCTCGGGGCGGTCGACCTCCGCGATGCGGCGGTAGGCCG
Organism: uncultured Actinomycetota bacterium; assembly: GCA_963798885.1. Lineage (GTDB taxonomy): Bacteria > Actinomycetota > Actinomycetes > Propionibacteriales > Propionibacteriaceae > JAJYQH01. Next base: position 296,288 of record CAWCUX010000003.1, read on the forward strand.
CGTCCACCCGCTCCACAGCGGCGTTCACCATCGGGCACCCACTCTGCGCATCATCGGCATGGCAAGGCGTGCCCGCTCCATGACGATGTCGCGCGATTCCTCCACGTGAACCCGCAGCGCGGCCAGGGCTTGCGTCAGGTCGCCGGACACGACCAGCTCTCCGATCTGGATGTGCTCATCGATGGTCGCCAGCAGGCGGTCCTCGGTGAGGTAGTCGTACATCCGCACCGGGCGTATGCGTTGGTTGACCGTCGTGAGGGCCTCGACCAGTGCCTGGCTGCCCGAGGAGCGCAGCAGGGCGACGTGGAAGCCCTCGTCCCGGCCCACGAAACCGGCATCCGGGCTGGGCGGTGTCACCCGAAACCCGTACCACGTGGCGAGTTCCCCCCTCAGCACATCGCGGTCGTGGCTCAGGTCGTGGTTCTCCATGATGCGCTGGATGCCGCGGAGCTCCACGGTGATCCGCAGTTCGTACAGCTCGGCGAGGCTGTCGAAGCTCGGAACGTGCAGATAGCGGAGACTTTCGGGTTTGTCAACGAACCCCGGATAAGAAGCTGTTGTGGAAATGATGAGAAGTTTTGAATATCAGGACTACGACTAAAGTCACCTGAAGTCCAGATCAGTTCGTCAACAGACAATTCTCCGCTCCCCCCGTCGTCTCGCCGTAGATGATCCCGTCACCCCAGCATCAGTCCAGCCGGCATCCCCCCCGGCTTCTCCTCTCACCGATCCATCGCGATCGCGCGGCTCCCCGTCGACACCGCGAGGCATGTTGCTTCTGACTAGGTTTTTCGTTACGCAAACGGGCCCTCGCCCCGATCTCCGGACGGCGGCCGCCGCGTCCGGCGGCCCGGTCCGCGCCACCAGACATGACTGCCCCGAGCGCCTCCCGGTCGCGGAAATCACGAAAATCAACACCGAGATCCTTCCTGTCCACCCCCTTGCCACCCCGGGTTGCCGATGCCAAACTGCGTTCAACTCCAGCTGTAGTGGGACGTCCGATCCGCCGACACAATTGTGCAGGAATTCCTCGGCACGAGGACGCGCTAACGCGCGCAGAATCCACGGATTCCCATGCTCTCGAGTCGCTTATCCAGCACAGAGAATGGGATATTAATGAGCGCGACGCAATCCAATCTGTCATCGGCCAAGTACGGTTACGACTTCGTGGTGGCCACCACTCAGGCGAGCATCAACACGGGCCTGAAAGAGTACCTCGCGGGAGCGAACGAGCCGACGACCTACCTGTGCTTCCTCGCCGACCAGCAGGGCAACCCCACCCAGCAGATCTCGCTGGACGACCTTCTCGCCAAGACCGGCGGGATCAACCCCTTCGACATCCCCGCGGGCACCCCCTACGACGATCCGAGGATCACGACGTTGACGCGGAACCTGTTCGTCGTCGGTCTGCAGCTGAAGATGGGGCTACCGCCCGGCATTCTCCCGGTGAACCTTCCCGATGTGGTCGACCTCGGCACCTCGGCCAGCGCCGTGACCTTCAATCTGTTCTGCTCGGAGTTCACCGTGATCCAGAACAGCCCGCCGAGTGGGTTCGGGAGCGCCGGCTCGTGGAACGTCTGGTCTCAACCCAGTGGCTCGGCGTGGTACTTCAGCACCTCCTGCGATCTGGTGGCCCAGGACCTCGCGAACGACCTCGACACGCCCTACTTCACCCACCACCCTGAGCAGAAGGCGGCCATCCTCGCCCAGATGAACAACCTCAGCGGCTCGGCGTTCAGCCTCCAGCAACTGCTCTTCGACCTGGACAACGCGGCGGTCCAGTCGATCCCCACGATCGAGGGGCTGCCCGCCGGGTCTGATGCCGAGGTCGTGCTGACCAAGTCGTTCGTCGATCTCTACTTCCAGACGGTCAAGGCCTACGGTGAGCCGGTGCTGTCGGTGCACGCCGTCGCCCAGACCCCCGACAACGCGAGTCTTCGCCTCACGGCGCTGAATCGCGAGGTCAACCCGTACGTGGACTCCAACGGGTCTCCGGTGACCGACCCTTCCCCGCAGCAGCAGTCCGCCGTGACCCTCAACCTCCTGTGCGCCGCGAACAACGATGCGCTGCCCGGCTCCGCCACGTTCTCGTGGAACTGGGTGGACGCGGCGTCCATCGACGACCAGGACGGCGTCGTGTCGGTCAACCGCAAGACGCTGGCCAAGTGGCTCTACGCCCAGATGCTTCCAACGATGCAGCCCGCCTGCCTGACCGCCTCGACATCCGTCGACGCGCATTGGTACGGCAGGGTGGGCAACAGCTGGAGCTTCACCGAGAACTCTCCGTTGCCGCCCGCCGCCGACAGCACCGCTGTCCAGACGACGTCGACGAAGGTCAGCGTGACGCTCCCGGACACCGGGGCCGAGGTGCTGCAGGTGTCCTACGCCAACCAGGCCAACGCGAGCGACAGTTCCGGTGCCACCTCCGCCGAACTCGACCTGCACCCGTCGTACACCTGCTCGGTCGCGTTCAGTGGCCAGCAGATCACCATCACCCAGCGCATGTGGTTCTGGCTGAAGGTCCGCTTCGACGCCACCACCGCGGACGGCAACGTCGTCGACCGCTCGATCACGAACACCCTGACCCTCGAGGTCACCGAGAACGGGGAGCTGGCGGTCACCGCCGCCGCGCCCGTCACCGCGAACAACGACCAGAACATCGACCTCAACTGGTTCGTCAGCCTGTTCGTCGACATGAACGACCTCATCGACAACATCAAGAAGTGGGCTGCGCAGATCACCGACGCGTCACTGACGAGCATCCCGTCCGTCGACGTCCAGAGCTTCGTGTTCCCCGGCGCACAGGTGTTCACCTACAAGGACGTCGTCTTCTCCGACACCTGCGACCTCACCACGGCCATCACCTACGTCGCCCCATCCTCCTGAGCACCCGAGCACGACCGACCCCGGCGACAGCAGACTCCAGAAAGGCCCGTCATGGCGACCACACTGACCTCCTCATCGGAGATGATGACCAACTACCTCCCGGCCGAGCTCGTGTCGAGCACCGGCCGCTTCGAGGCCGTCCAGACGGCCGACGGGCATGGGATCGTCCTGTCCATCGGCACCGACGGCGCGCTCAACGCGATCGCCGAGGGCAGCGGCAGTTCGGTCGCGGGCTGGACGGCTCATGACCTCTCAACCGCCACGATCACGGCGAAGGGCCCCGCGGGGGCCACCGTGCAGACCTTCGACGTCGGCCAGAGCTCGCGCGACGCGACGATCGGGTTGGGCATGGTGGTCGGTGACGGGACGAGCCAGCAGCTGTATCTCAGCCTCGGCAATTCCAGCAGCGACCTGTCCTGGTTGTCCGCGCCGCAGTGGACCGCCTACCCGTTCGACGACCCGAACGTCACGCTCAGTCAGCTTGCCATCGTGAGCATCTACTTCTGTGAGCCCGAGGAGACGCAGTACATCGTCGTCGACATCCTCAAGGACCCGCACCGGTCCGGTGCCAGGACGTCCGGCGGTTCATCATCGATCCCTCCGAGGCGAGCGCCCAGCACTGGCTCAGCCAGGACCTCCCGATGGACATCGACGCCGGCTCGTACCGAACAGCGTCGTCGGCCGGATCCGAACGGCCTGGTCGACGGCGTCTACACGGCCGGGCAGGCCGCCGGGGTGGGGCAGCGTCGCGTACGTTCCCGTCGCGAACGTCTACGGTGAGGCCGCGCCGGAGCCGACGCCGCTGTCCCTGCCCGCCGGCGTCGTGCCCGGCGCCGTCGCGTCCAGCCGCAACGCCGACTCCTCCACCGACCTGTTCGTGGTCGGCGGGTCGACGCTGTACTACTGGGCGAGTTCGAATCAGAAGCCGGACGCGACGCCCACGGTCCTCGTCTCGACGGACATCCTGTCCGGAACGAGCGACCTGGCCGCGATGGCGTTCGAGGGGGTCGTCACACGTGTGGGGCCGCAACGGCAGCGACGAGGTGTACTCGCTGAGCTGCCCGGCGGATGCCTTGGGCGAGGGCGCGTCCTGGACCGTGCCGCTGCCGCTCGTCACGGGCGCCGAGCACATGTCGCCCTACGTCAACGCCGCCGACGGCGG
>CAWCUX010000004.1:0-275985 GCA_963798885.1 uncultured Actinomycetota bacterium
CTCCATTCGTGCAGGTCGGAACTTACCCGACAAGGAATTTCGCTACCTTAGGATGGTTATAGTTACCACCGCCGTTTACTGGGGCTTAAGTTCAATGCTTCGCCGAAGCTAACACTTCCCCTTGACCTTCCAGCACCGGGCAGGAGTCAGTCCGTATACATCGTCTTACGACTTGGCACGGACCTGTGTTTTTAGTAAACAGTCGCTTGGGCCTGGTCTCTGCGACTCTCAAGGCTGCCGGCAGCAAAGTGCCTTCACCCATCAAGTCCCCCTTATCCCGAAGTTACGGGGGTATTTTGCCGAGTTCCTTCACCACGATTCTCTCGATCGCCTTGGTATTCTCTACCTATCCACCTGTGTCGGTTTAGGGTACGGGCGGCTCACAACTCGCTACGACAGCTTTTCTAGGCAGCATAGGATCACTCACTTAGGCCTCACGGCTTTATCGGCATCATGTCTCAGGCATCACGAATGGCGGATTTGCCTACCACTCACCCTACACACTTACCCCAGGACAACCATCGCACTGGGCTGAGCTACCTTCCTGCGTCCCTCCGCAGCTTACCTAATACAAGATCGGGTCACAGACTCAGCATCAAGAATCCGAAGACCCCCAACACCTCGCATGCTTAGCATCACTCGCCTCGGCAGGATCGTTGTTTCGCCGGTACGGGAATATGAACCCGTTGTCCATCGACTACGCCTGTCGGCCTCGCCTTAGGTCCCGACTTACCCAGGGCAGATTAGCTTGACCACTGGAACCCTTGGATATTCGGCGGACGGGTTTCTCACCCGTCATTCGCTACTCATGCCTGCATTCTCACTCGTGTGCCCTCCACGACTGGGTCACCCCGCCGCTTCACCGGACACACGACGCTCCCCTACCCATCCGCGCACCTGGACAAAAGTCAGGCAACACGCGAATGCCACAGCTTCGGCGGATAACTTGAGCCCCGCTAAATTGTCGGCGCAGAATCACTTGACCAGTGAGCTATTACGCACTCTTTCAAGGGTGGCTGCTTCCAAGCCAACCTCCTGGTTGTCTCCGCAACTCCACATCCTTTTCCACTTAGTTATCGCTTAGGGGCCTTAGCTGGTGATCTGGGCTGTTTCCCTCTCGACTATGAACCTTATCGCCCACAGTCTCACTGCCGCGCTCTCACTTACCGGCATTCGGAGTTTGGCTGATTTCGGTAAGCTTGTGGGCCCCCTAGACCATCCAGTGCTCTACCTCCGGCAAGAAACACGCGACGCTGCACCTATATGCATTTCGGGGAGAACCAGCTATCACGAAGTTTGATTGGCCTTTCACCCCTATCCACAGCTCATCCCCTCGGTTTTCAACCCAAGTGGGTTCGGGCCTCCACGACGTCTTACCGTCGCTTCACCCTGGCCATGGATAGATCACTTCGCTTCGGGTCTAGAGCATGCGACTCAAACGCCCTATTAGGACTCGCTTTCGCTACGGCTACCCCACACGGGTTAACCTCGCCACACACCACTAACTCGCAGGCTCATTCTTCAAAAGGCACGCCGTCACCCCGCAGGGCTCCGACGGATTGTATGCGATCGGTTTCAGGTACTATTTCACTCCCCTCCCGGGGTACTTTTCACCTTTCCCTCACGGTACTTGTCCGCTATCGGTCACCAAGGAGTATTTAGGCTTGACGGATGGTCCCGCCAGATTCACGCGGAATTTCAAGGGTTCCGCGTTACTTGGGGTAACGCTCGAGAGTGACCAACTTACGTCTACAGGGGTCTCACCTTCTCTGCCACGACTTCCCAGACGTTTCGACTTCATTGATCATTTCTTACTCCCCGACTGGTCAACAGCCCAGCCAGAACGGCCCCACAACACCGCATGTGCAACACCTGTCAGCTATCACACACATACGGTTTGGCCTCGTCCGCGTTCGCTCGCCACTACTAACGGAATCACAATTGTTTTCTCTTCCTGTGGGTACTGAGATGTTTCACTTCCCCACGTTCCCTCCAACTACCCTATGTGTTCAGGTAGAGGTCGCCGGACATGACTCCGGAAATTCGAGGTTTCCCTATTCGGACATCCCAGGATCACAGCTCGTTTACCAGCTCCCCAGGGCTTATCGCAGGTTACAACGTCCTTCATCGGCTCTTGGTGCCAAGGCATCCACCGATCGCACTTAGTAGCTTGTTACATCTACAAAGATGCTCGCGTCCACTGTGTAGTTCTCAACATACGAGCGGGACACACAACCCAACCAGCCACCAGCCGGCCAGACCATGAACCGCACAAGAAACCAGCCACCAACAGCAACCGATCCCTCAGGACCCAACAGCGTGCTCATCAACGCCCCACCACCACCCAAACTTTCCACACCCCCACAACAGGAGGCAGTACTCACCCAGACACCAGCACGACGCCTAATAGTCAATGTTCCACAAACCAGATGCCCGTCCGACCGGGAACAAACGCCCCGGAACCAGACCGAACTGAACCAACAGAAAGACGTCGGCCAGAAGGCTCCTTAGAAAGGAGGTGATCCAGCCGCACCTTCCGGTACGGCTACCTTGTTACGACTTAGTCCTAATCACCAGTCCCACCTTCGACAGCTCCCTCCACAAGGGTTGGGCCACCGGCTTCGGGTGTTACCGACTTTCATGACTTGACGGGCGGTGTGTACAAGCCCCGGGAACGTATTCACCGCAGCGTTGCTGATCTGCGATTACTAGCGACTCCGACTTCATGGGGTCGAGTTGCAGACCCCAATCCGAACTGAGACCGGCTTTTTGGGATTCGCTCACCCTTACAGGTTCGCAGCCCTTTGTACCGGCCATTGTAGCATGCGTGAAGCCCTGGACATAAGGGGCATGATGACTTGACCTCATCCCCACCTTCCTCCGAGTTGACCCCGGCGGTCTCCAATGAGTCCCCGGCATTACCCGCTGGCAACATTGGACGAGGGTTGCGCTCGTTGCGGGACTTAACCCAACATCTCACGACACGAGCTGACGACAGCCATGCACCACCTGTATACCGACCAAAAAGGGGCACCCATCTCTGAGTGTTACCGGCATATGTCAAACCCAGGTAAGGTTCTTCGCGTTGCATCGAATTAATCCGCATGCTCCGCCGCTTGTGCGGGGCCCCGTCAATTCCTTTGAGTTTTAGCCTTGCGGCCGTACTCCCCAGGCGGGGTACTTAATGCGTTAGCTACGGCACGGAGAACGTGGAATGTCCCCCACACCTAGTACCCACCGTTTACGGCGTGGACTACCAGGGTATCTAAGCCTGTTTGCTCCCCACGCTTTCGCTCCTCAGCGTCAGGAAAGTCCCAGAGAACTGCCTTCGCCATCGGTGTTCCTCCTGATATCTGCGCATTCCACCGCTCCACCAGGAATTCCGTTCTCCCCTAACTTCCTCTAGTCAACCCGTATCGGAAGCAGACTCAGAGTTAAGCCCTGAGATTTCACTTCCGACGCAATCAACCGCCTACGAGCTCTTTACGCCCAATAATTCCGGACAACGCTCGCACCCTACGTATCACCGCGGCTGCTGGCACGTAGTTGGCCGGTGCTTCTTCTGCAGGTACCGTCACAAAAAGCTTCGTCCCTGCTGAAAGCGGTTTACAACCCGAAGGCCGTCATCCCGCACGCGGCGTTGCTGCGTCAGGCTTCCGCCCATTGCGCAATATTCCCCACTGCTGCCTCCCGTAGGAGTCTGGGCCGTATCTCAGTCCCAGTGTGGCCGGTCGCCCTCTCAGGCCGGCTACCCGTCGACGCCTTGGTAGGCCATCACCCCACCAACAAGCTGATAGGCCGCGAGCCCATCCCCAACCGAAAAACTTTCCAACCCACCGCATGCGCAGCAGGCTCATATCCAGTATTAGCAGCTGTTTCCAACTGTTATCCCAGAGTCAGGGGCAGGTTACTCACGTGTTACTCACCCGTTCGCCACTCGTGTACCCCGAAGGGCCTTACCGTTCGACTTGCATGTGTTAAGCACGCCGCCAGCGTTCGTCCTGAGCCAGGATCAAACTCTCCGTTGAAACCTCAACAAAAAGAGATCAACCTGACAAACCCCACAAAAAACACGGGGCATCAACAATCAATCAAAGGAATCCAAACCCACAAAAGGGTCGGGACAGCACAAAAAAGTGCATAAAACTTGGCATTGACTTTCAAAGCACGCTGTTGAGTTCTCAAGAAACGGGTACAAACCTCGCATCAACCCAAAAGGCATCAACTCGGCGTGACCAGGAGAAACTCTAGAAGCCCTAGAACCCGTTGTCAAATCGGTGAATGACGACAAATCATCGACACCCACGATTCGATATCGATTCCTTTGATCGAGGAATGCGAATCGGAATTCTAGACCCTCTATTGAGTTCTCCAGTTGTCTTGCGACAACCTGATCGACTCTAGTCGGTCGCCCGGGCCGAGTCAAACTCGCCGCCGGATTTCTCCCCCGCCGCCGAGTTGGGTGCCGTGGGTTCGTGAACTGAACGCACACGGAGCCCGGAGCATCGTCGTCGCTGGGTTGCTTCCCAGCGAGGCGGCGGTGTCCCTCGCCGACAGCCGTCGGCCCGGATGGCCCCATCCACGGTATCGGGAAGGCCTGGGTAGTATGCCCGACTCGGCGCCCCGATGACAAATCGAGCGGCGGGACGAGCCCTGGGAGCCCGCATCGGCAGGGCTTGATCCGATCTTGACCGAACCGCCCGGGCAGCCGACACCCGGCGCCAGCACCGTTGTCGTGACAGGGCGAGACGGTCCGCCCGATCGCGGTGTGGAAGGAGTCATCATGATGGGTTGGTATGGCGGCGGAGGCTGGAGTGTCGGTGCCTGGATGGGCATGGGGCTCGGCATGGTCGTCTTCTGGGGGCTGGTCATCTTCGTGGTCGTTGCGCTCGTGCGGGGGTCGTCGCGGAACCGCGCGCGCCACACGCCCATGGAGCCGCCGGCACGCGGGGCGTACACGGCGATCGAGTTCTCGACGACCGGTTCGCCCGCGGCGAGATCGGTCGGGACGAGTACCTGCAGATGCGCGACACCCTTCTGGGTCGCTGACATGTCGTCGGGGAAGCTCGACCCCGGCGCTCGCGGGAGCTGCCGCTGCACTCGCTCTGGGCGCCGCGTCGACGATCGGCTGGCACGCCATCAGCCAACGCTCGTCGGCCGCCCCGTGGATGGCGGCCTCGTCGCGGCCGGCGCCGGCGGGTGCGTCCTGCTCGGCGCCCTCACTGCCCGGGAGCGTCGTCAGGGTGACCCTCGGCGACATGAGGCACGATGATGGGCCAGATCGGCCGGCGGCCCGATGGCCGGGGTGTCGCGAACCACGGCCGGGAGCCGCATCGGTATGGGGGTCGGGAACATCGGTCAGATGATGCGGATCACGACCAGTCCGGTCGCCGTAGCGGCTGGGACCGTCTCCCTGGATGTCGTGAACGACGGCAGCCTCACGCACGAACTGGTGGTGCTCCCCCTCTCCGGAACCGCTCGACCGGGTACGCGAGCTGTCGGCAGCGACGGGACGGTCGCCGAAACCGGGAGCCTCGGCGAGGCGTCCAGCACGTGCGGGGAGGGCGCCGGTGACGGCATCTCCGCGGGGAGCCGCAGCTGGATCACTCTCAGATTGGCACCGGGACGCTACGAACTGATCTGCAACATCGCGGGGCCACTACCGGCGGGCATGTACACCGAACTCGACGTGAGCCGCCTGAGCCGCGGTGCGCGTCCCCGCGAGCGCAGGCTTCGAGCACCCGGATCGGGTCGCGTCACGCTCCCCCGCCGCGCAAGAAGGCGGCGTCATCGGACCGGCCGGGTCACGCGTCCCGCCGCTCGAGGAGCACCGCCGCCACCACCAATCCGACCGCGACCCACACGAGCAGGGTGACCAGCCCACCGGTGGGCGACAACAGCGTCGGGTCGGCCCGGTCGGCGTACATCGCCGCACCCGCGTTGCTCGGCAGGTAGGGAAGGATGTGCGGCTGCCAGTCGGACGGCAGCAGCGGCTCCGATGCCCGGCAGCCACGAGCAGCAACCCGACGAGCGTGGCGATGCCGCCCGCGGTGCTGCGGATGATGAACCCCAGCGCGACGGCCAGGACTCCGACCAGGGTGAGGTAGCCCGCCACCGCGACGATGGCGCGCACGGCCCCGGGAGCCGAGAGCGTGGTGCCGTGCACACCGAGCAGATGCTGTCCGAACAGGAAGGCGGCGAAGGAGGCGATCACCATCGACGACGGCGGTGACCACCGCGTAGAGGAGCGTCTTGGCCCACAAGACCGGCAGCCGGGTGGGGACGGCGGTGAGCGTCGAGCGGATCATGCCCGTGGCGTACTCGCCGGAGATCAGCAGCACGCCGAGCACTCCGATGGCCAGCTGGGCCAGGTCGAGGCCGCGCAGGCTGGTGACGATCGGGTCGAAGGCCGCCAGTTCACGCGCCGGCGCGTGGCTCCAGCGGCTGTTGATCGCCCACGAGATGAGCCCGCCGATGGCAACCATCGAGAGCACTGCGGCGAGCAGCGTATACCAGGTGCTGCGCAGAGACCGGAACTTGATCCACTCCGAGGCCAGCACACGTCCGAAGGTGACCCGGTGGACTCCGGTGCCTCTGGTCACTTCCGGAGCCGGTGCGGGCGCTGAGCCGCGGTCGTGGTGCTCATGCTGCGGTCCTGTCGTCGGTCTCGGCGGGCGCGTGGTGACTGTGGAATTCGACCTCGTCACGGGTCATCGTCATGAAGGCGTCCTCGAGCGAGGCCTGCTGGGGGGTCAGCTCGTACAGCACCGCACCGATCCGAGCCGCGCGGATGCCGATGTCGGCGGCGCTCATGCCCTGCACCTCGAGACGGTCGGGCTGGCACCCTGGTGACGGTGACGTCGGCGGCGGCGAGCGCCTCGGCGAGCCGGTCGGCGTCCGGGGACACCACGGTAACAGCCTGTCCGGACGAACGCGCGATGAACTCGGCGGTGGACGTGTCGGCCATCAGCCGCCCGCGCCCGATCACGATGAGATGGTCGGCGGTGAGGGCCATCTCGCTCATGAGGTGGCTCGAGACGAACACGGTGCGTCCCTCGGCGGCGAACTCGCGCAAAGTGGTGCGGATCCACAGGATCCCCTCGGGGTCGAGCCCGTTGACCGGCTCGTCGAGCAGGAGATTGCGTGGGTTCGGCGAGGATCGCCGAAGCGATGCCGAGTCGCTGCCCCATGCCGAGCGAGAATGCCCCCGCGCGCTTCCTGGCGACCTGATCGAGCCCGACGAAGTCGATCACGTCGTCGACCCTGGACCGGCTGATTCCGTGCGTCGCGGCCAACGCCAGCAGGTGGTTGTAGGCCGAGCGGGACGTGTGCACCGCCCTCGCCTCGAGCAGCGCACCCGCGACCCGCAGCGGGTCACGGTGCTGCGCATAGGGCAGGCCGTCGACCGTCACCGTGCCGGCCGTGGGCCGGTCGAGGCCGAGGATCAGCCGCATCGTGGTGGACTTGCCGGCGCCGTTGGGGCCGAGGAATCCGGTGACGATCCCCGGCTGCACGGAGAAGGTGAGGCGGTCGACCGCCGTCTTCTCCCCGTACCTCTTGGTGAGCTCACGTGCTTCGATCATGGACGCTGGCCTTTCCACGGGCCGCGGGTCGTCCCCACCGTGGGGTGCTTCCGCCCGTCCGCCATGGCAAGGCTACGTGCGACACCTGAGAATTCGACCCTGAGTCGCCCCTGGCCAGGCACGGAGTCGCACCTACCACGAACCCATCGGCAACCGAGGCCGCGCGGGCACCCGACCCGACAATCCCAGTGCTCAGGGCAGCAGCGCCGCACCCAGCGCTCCCCACAGCGGGCCCGCCAGGATGCCGACGACAGACCGACGCGCTCGCCCCCGCGACGGCGACCGACGGTCGACCAGCGGCGCGGGGCCGGCCCGGGACGGCGCGGGTCGGATCACCGGCGCGATCCACCGCAGGTAGTAGAACAGCGACACGAGGCTGTTGACGAGGAGCAGCACCGTGAGCCAGGCCATCGATCCGTCCCACGCGGCGGTGGCCGCGAGCAACTTGCCGACGAACACGCCCGTGGGAGGGGTGCCCACGAGGCCGAGGAGCGCCACGACGAGCGCCGCCCCCAGCACGGGGTGGGCGCGACCGAGCCCGACGTAGTCGCCGAGCGTTCGGGCGTCGGGCAGGGCGGTGGTGACGGCGAAGGCGGTCACGTTGGTGACCGCGTAGGCGACCAGGTAGAACAACATTGCCGGGCGCCGCCATCGTCGATCGGCCGGCGACCGCCACCGGCACGAGGAGGATACCCGACCTGGCTGACCGTCGACCAGCCGAGCAGCCGCCTGGGATCGTCCTGCCCGAATGCTGCGAGGTTCGCCAGACGTCATGCTCAGTACGGCCAGCACGCCGACCAGCACCCCCCAGCCCGTTCCGCCGGGGAGCGCGTCGACGAGCCGCAGGATCGCGACCAGCGCCCCAACCTTCGGCACCGTCGTGACGAACGCGGCCGCGACACCCGAGGCCCCCTGGGCCGCGTCGGGCACCCAGAAGTGCGCGGGGACGCCGCCGGCCTTGAACATCAGCCCGCCGAGGATCCCCACCGCGGCGGCCACTACGACGGACCGCGGGGCGTCGGCCAGTGACGCCGCGAGCCGCGGGTAGGCGGTGGTGCCCCCGACGCCGTAGAGCAGGGTCACGCCGGCCAGCAGGAGGATGCCGAACAGGGCTCCGAGCAGGTAGGTCTTGAGGGCGGCCTCGGCCGCCCGGCTCGTGCGCGCCAGCCCGACGAGGGCGTACAGGGGGATGCTCGCCAGCAGGAATCCGACGGCGAGCACCAGCAGGTCGTGGGCCCCGGCCAGCACGAGCGCTCCGGTGGTGGCGAACAGCAACAGCGCGTAGGTATCGCTCTCGCGGTCGCTGCCCGAGATGTCGTCGCCGGCGATGCCGAGGATGAGCAGCGTCGAGAGCGACGCGACCACCCGTGCCGTGGTCGTGGCCGTGTCGACGGCGAACGCCCCGTCGAAGGCGGTGCGGGGGGATGCCCCGACGAGCGCCGCGACCGTCGCGGCGAGCAGTGCGATCGCCGCGAGCAGCCGCAGCCGCCATTGGCTCCTCCGGGGGGTGAACGATCCGCCGAGCAGGCAGGCGAGTCCGCCGACGAACAGCACGATCTCGGGGAGCATGGCCAGCGGGTCCATCGGGGTCGATTCCATGACGATCACCGGTCGAGGACGCCGACCACGGCCCGGGAGGCCGGCTCGATCACGGACAGCAGGGGACGGGGCGCGAGCCCGATGCCGAGCGACAGCACGAGCAGCACGACTGATCGCGACGGCCTCGTGGCGGCGCACGTCGGCGAAGTCGCGGGCGCGCCCGCGCAGCTCGCCGGTGAACACCCGCTGCAGCGTCCACAGCAGCGCGGCGCTGATGATGAGGATGCCGACCAGCGCGATCGCCGTGACCGGCGCGGCGGCGATGCCGCCGGTGAAGATCTGGAACTCGGCGATGAACCCCGACAGCCCCGGGAGCCCGAGTGAGGCGAAGGCGGCGACGGCGAACAGTCGCGGCGGTTCGCGGCGCCCGCGCGGCGAGACCGCCGAAGTCGCCGATCTCGTAGCTGCCGGTGCGGTCGCGGAACAGCCCGGCGATGAGGAACAGCGCCGAGGTGATCAGCCCGTGGCTGACCATCTGGGTGACGGCGCCGGTCACGGCGACCGATCGGGCCTGTGCGGTGCCGACGGACACGATCGCCGGCGGCGCCCACAGCCAGCACGACGTAGCCCATGTGATTGATCGAGGTGTAGGCGATCATCCGTTTCAGATTCGTCTGGGCCAGCGCGACGAGCCCGCCGACCAGCACCGACACGACTGCCGACGACGATGACGACCCACGCCCACGACCGCCAGGCACCGGGCAGCATCGGCATCGCGATCCGCACGAACCCGTAGCTGCCGAGCTTCAGCAACACGCCGGCCAGCACGGCGGAACCGGTCGCCGGGGCGTCCGTGTGGGCCGGCGGCAGCCACGTGTGGAAGGGCACGGTGGGGGTCTTCACCGCGAGCCCGAGCAGGATCGCGCCGAGGATCACCGCACCGAGCGTGCCGCGTTCGGACAACGGGGTTCTGCCGCACCAGGTCCACCATGTCGAAGGTGTGCGGGGACGCCGCGAGGTAGAGGCCGATGAACCCCGCGAGCAGCGCGAGCGACCCGAGGAAGGTGTAGAGGAAGAATCGCAGGGCCGAGCGCTGCCGGTCGCCGTGGCCCCAGCCGGCGATGACCACGTACATGCCGACGATCGACAGGTCGAAGAACACGAAGAACACGAGCAGGTCGGCGGCGGCGAACACTCCGATGGTGAGGGTTTCGAGCGCCAGGAACAACGCGGCGCGGGAGCGTGCCCGGTCGGCATCGGCCCAGGCGTAGACGGCGCAGGCGAGGAACACGACCGCGGTCATCGCGACCAGCGGGAGCGACAGCCCATCGAGGCCCACGTGGTAGCTGCTGTTGACCCCGGGGATCCATGCCACCCGCTCGTCGAAGGCCAACGTGCCCGGTGCCGGCGTCACGTAGAACCACCACAGGCCCCCCACCAGCGCCACCTCGAGCGCCGACGCCGCCGGCCACGCCCAGCGGACCACGGCGTCCCCGGGACGCAGCGCGAGCAGCGCCAGCGCGGCGAGCAGGGGGAAGAATACGGCGACGGAGAGCACGATCACCTCACGAGAAGCACGAGGGCGGCGCCGAGCGCGACCAGCGCGACGGCCTGGACGTAGTACTGGTGCAACAGGCCGGTCTGCGGCCGTCGGGCGGACGCCGCCACGCGGCGCACGCCATCGGCCACCGAACGCACCGCCCCGTCGACCAGCCGGTCGTCGATCCGGGCCAGGCCGCGGGCGAGGGCCACCGTGGCCGTTGCCGTGGCGTCGAGGCCGCGGGCGAGGCCGTCGTCGGCGCGGGCGAGGCGGTGGGCCAGGGCGAGCGTGGGGCGCACAGCCACCGCGTGCGCCGCAGCCTCGAGACCCAGCCAGGACACGGCCCACCGTGGCTGTGGGAGCGGCCTGAACCAGACGCCGAGCACGACGCCGAGTGCGATGACGGCCGAGACGGCCGTGTCGAGCGGGGTCGGCGCGATGAAGGCACCACCGACCGTGGACGCCAGCGTACGGGCCACCGCCGGCACGGCCACCACACCCGCCAGCACGGCTGCGCCGGCGAGGACGCAGACCACGGCGGTGAGCGTTCGAGCAATCACGCCCGTGGCGGCCTCATCCTCGCCGCGGTGTGTCAGCGCGACGCGGCGCTCCTCGTCGTCCGCGGGCGCCCACAGCACGCGCAACGCCGTGCCCGCGTAGGCGGCCGAGAGGGCGACCCCGACGAGCGCGGCGACGTACAGCGGGACGGAATGGTGCAGGGCCGCGGCGAGCACGGCGTCCTTCGACGCCCACAGCGACAGCGGCGGGACGCCGGCGAGGCTCAGCAGCGCCATTCCGGCGGCGATCCGGACTCCTGGCCACGGCGCCGATCGTGCCGCGCAGTCCGGCCAACCGCCTCGTGCCGAGCGCCGACAACCAGGCTCCCGCCGCGAGGAACAGGGCCGCCTTGGTGGCGGCGTGGGCGACGAGCTGCGCCGTGCCGGCGGCGGTGGCTCCCAACCCGGCGGCGATGATGACGAATCCCAGTTGCGCGGAGGTGGAGGCCGCGAGCAGCAGCTTGAGGTCGCGCTGACCGAGCGCTACGAGTCCGAGGGCGATGGTTGTCACCGCTCCGGCCCAGGCGGCGGTCGGGCCGGCCCATCCGGTGGCCGCCAGCAGTGGCGACAACCGCAGCAGCAGGTAGCCGCCCATGGCGACCATCGCCGCCGAATGGAGCAACGCACTGACCGGGCTCGGGCCGTCCATGGCCCGGGCGATCCAGAACGCGAAGACGAGTTGGGCTGCCTTACCGAGGGCGGCCACCATGACCCCGGCGGCCACGACGTCGCGCCACCCCGGCGTGGCCGACGCCGCGGCGCCGAGATCGAGTCCCGCTCCCCCGCCGAAGGCGGCCGCCGCGGCGAGGTACAGCCCCAGGTCGGCGGTGCGGGTGGTGAGGAACGCCATGAGCCCCGAGCCGACCCGGCGACTCTCACGCCACCGGAACCCGATCAGCGCATACGACGTGGCGCCCATCACCTCCCACCCCAGCAGCAGTGTCGGGAAGCTGGTCGCCGTGACCGTGACCAGCACGGCCGCCGCGAACAGCAGCATGAACCCGTGGAAGCGCCCCGGCGCGTCGCGGACGTCGACCGCGGAGGCGACCAGCACGAGCACGGTGACCAGCGCGACCGTGGGGGCGACCACCGCCGCCAGGCCGTCGACCCGCATCCCGAACCGGGCTCCTGCGACGAATGCGATGCCGACCCCCGGCCGTGTGCCGGCCGCGACGAAACGCCACCAGTGCGGTGATCGATGGACGCCGCGATGCCGACCGCGGGCGCGCGGCGTGAGACGTGTCCAGGCGCGAGCAGCAGACACGCCCCGGCGATGCCGGGGACCACGACCAGCGCCCAGAGCAGTGCCTGCGCGACCACGATCCTCACCCGGCCAGATCCGTGGCCGAGTCGGTCATGTCGCTGTTCTTCGCCCGGTGCCACAGCGTCGCGACCGCGAACCCGGTGGCCATCTCGACGGTCATCGCGCCGAGCACGAGGAGGATGAGCACCTGACCCGTGGGGCTGGGCGCGAGGAACCACCACATGGCGGCCGCCGCGAGGATCACCGCGTTGACCATCACCTCGAGGCCCATCATCACCATGACCACCACCTGCTGGGAGATCGCCCCGTAGAGGCCCACCGCGAACAACGCCGCGGCGACGAGGAGCACTAGTTGCAGCGTCATCGCCCGACCCCTCCCGGAGCCGGGTCGTGGGGCGGCGCCGGTCCAGGTCGTCGCCGAACCGGTCGTAGCGGCTGCGGTGGGATGCCAGCACGATGCCCGTCACGATCGTGGCGACCATGATCGGGCTGAAGACGATCATCACGAGCATGTCGCGGCCCATGAGTGCCCGGCCGAGCTCGGCCGTGACGTCGACCGGCGGCGTCCCACGGCGCACCGGCCAGTCGACGAACAGGGCGCCGCCGCCGAGCACGAGGAACGTGGCCACGCGCCACTCCGATGGCGAGCTTGTGCGAGTGCACCATCGACATCGGCATGAGGGCGGGGTTCATGCCCATGAACATCACCATGTAGACGGCCATGATCGCCATCTCCATGAGCATCATGAGCACGGTGACGATCCCGGCGTAGTTCTGCTGCAGCAGCCACGACGATGAGACCGACGGCGACGAACGACAGGGCGAGGGAATAGGTGGCCCGGGCCATCGAGTCGACCACGAACACGAACGCCGCGGAGGCGACCGCAATGAGGGCCAAGACCCCGAAGACGATGTCGACGAGCACTTCATCACCTCCACGAGACGGCGACGATCGACACGACGAGGTCCTGCAGCACGGCGGCGGGCAGCAGAACCAGCCAGCCCACCTCGAGCAGCAGGTCGGGCCTGAGCCGAGGGATGCGGCGTCCGACCCAGAGGAGCGCCGCGACGAGCAGGGCCGTCTTGAGCGGCGTCCACACCCATCCCGGCACGAGCGGCCCCGACCCACCCCCCAGGAACAGAGCGACGGCGACCGCGGACCCGGCCACCAGCAGGGCGAAGCGGCCACCGTCGACCAGCAGCCGGTCGACCCCCGTGAGCTCGGCCCGCACGCCCCCGGCGAGGTCGGAGCCGACCGGTGCGGAGAAGGGCCCCCACACCGAGAACGCCAGCACGCCGAGACAGTAGACGACGAACGCGACCGGCATCCACGCGATGTTCCACCACGACGACTGCGCGTCGACGATCGCGCCGACGCGCAAGCTCCGCGCCGCGATGGAGGGCGCGACAAGGGCGAACATCAGCGGCAGCTCGTAGCCGAGGGCCAGGGCGAGGAACCGGTGGCCGGCCACCAGCGGGTAAGGCGAGTTCGCCCCCCAACCCGCGAGCCAGACGAACCCCCACACGGCGATGTCGACGGTGTTGATCCACACGACCCCGACATCGAGGTCGGACAGCGTCCATCCGCCGAGCGGGATGACCGAGACCATGAGCAGGGCGGCGACCAGCAGACCGCCTCCCCCGATCCGCCACACGAGCCGGTCGGCCGACAGTGGCGCGGTGCGGCGCTGGCGCAGCAGCCTGGCCGTCTCCCGGAACGGCCGGCCGATCACGGTCGATGTCCGGAGCCCCCGCGCCCGCCCCGCGAGGGCTCCGTCGAGCACGGCGGCACCGAACCCCAGCGCCCCGACCATCGCGCCGGCGAGCAGCGCCCACCAGCCGTTGACCTCGATCACCTCAGGCATCGGCGAGCTCCGCCGACGCGGTGGGGGCAGCGAGGGTGGCGATGACCAGCCGTGCCGCCCCCAGATCGAGACCGGTGACGATCCGGGCGAGCGCCTCGGCGGAAACCCCGCCGTCGGAGGCGCCCGCACGATGGTCGGGTTCGGACGCGCCGGCGAGAAGCCGGGCCCGGTCGAGCAGGCGCAGCAGCCGCTCGCGGCAATCACCTTCCGAACCCCGGGGAAGCCCGAGGTCGCGGGCCCGGTCGGCGTCGATGACACCGGTGCGGCGCAGCGACCAGCCCAGGATGCGGGAGCGGCCGAGGCTACGACGCAGGTCGTCGAGGATGACACGGGCCTCATCGGGACGCTCGTCGAGCAGCACGTCGCGGGCGGCGCGAGCCCGTGCGGCGGCGTCCGCGACGCCGGCGATCGACAGCGCGGACGCCGCGGCGTCGACGGTGCGCGCGGCGGCGACGCACCGGGCGCGGTGCGGAGACTCGACCCGATCGTGCCCACGCCGGGGCTCGGACGGCTCGGTGACAACGCGCGCGCAGGCGTCGACGATGACGTCTCCGTGCAGGGTGACATCGAGCACCAGCCCGGCGGGCCAATGCGGCAGCACCGGTCCGAGCCTCATCGGCAGTGCGTCCATCTCGAGCCTGTCCCGATCGTGCTCGGAGCCACCGGCCAACGGGATGCCATCGGGCGACATGGCCATCCCCATGCCGTCCATGTCCCCGTGGCCCAGGTCACCGTGGCCCGTGGCCGCCTCTGCGCAACGGACCACGTCGGGGGTCGGGCGGGCGGCGGCGTCCTGAACCTGGAACGCCCCGTCGAGCAGCATGCGCCGGGCATCGTCGAGGGCCGGCGCGAGAGTGTCCGGTGTCACGGCCGACACCCGGGCGCGCGGGCCGGGAAACGCGTCCCAGAGGCGATCCGCGACCTCGCGCATCTCGTCGACGAACGGTCCGACCTGCAGAAGCACGTCGGAATCGGCAGGGGTCGACGCGAGCCGCCATCCGCGGATGGCGATCTGCCGTTCCGCGGCGACGCGCAGCACGAAGGCGTCGGACCCCTCGACCAGCAGTACGTGCGCGCCGGCCACGGCGCGGTGGGCCAGCCAGGTGCTCAGACCCATCGCAGGGCCCCCTCACGCCAGGCCCAGACGACGGCGACGAACAACACCGCGAGGAACCCGAACATCTCGACGACGGCCCCGATGCCGAGATCGGCGACCACGACCGCCCAGGGATACATGAACAGCATCTCGACGTCGAAGGCGAGGAACACCAGCGTCCCGAGATACCACCGCACGTGGAACCTCGACAGCGCGTGCGCCTGCGGCAGCGGCCCGGACTGGAACGGCAAGGTCCGCAGCAGCGTGCGCCACGAGACCGCCGCGAGGTGAACGCCGTATGCCGCGAGGACGCCGAACAGGGCCACGGCCAGGGTGCTCGCGATGCCCGTCACGAGCGGTGCTCCACGGGCCGCGCCGACCAACGGGCCGGCATCAGAGCCTCTGTCGTCAACAGGTCGGTCATCGGTCCTCCCATGCCAGTGGGGGGCGTCGGACGCCCACCACAATACCCCCTGCGGGTATGTCTGGCTCTACGGTGGGGTGCCGGGCCGGTCGTCCTTCACCCTAACCAGCGGCCACGTGACCGTGGGGGCGTTCGGCCGGATTGGCGCGGGGTCCCCTCCCGACGGGTGGCCCGTGGTCACAGCCGAGGTCACCACCGCGACATCCGCACCGGAGGGCGTCCGCGGGAACGTTTGGACCCCGGGCGGCGTTCCCAACCCCCGTCGGCGGGGCTGGCGTTCTCTGCGAGGGCTGGCGTTCGCAACCCCGAAATGGCAGTGTCTGCCAGCCCGAGCGACGCGAACGCCAGCCCCGAGCGACGGGCTCGCCAGCCCCGATCCCCGGGCTCGCTCCGAATCCGGACGCCCGAACGTGGGCCGCGTCCCACCCGGCAAAGTGCATCCGCGGGCCGGCGCTCGCTGTCACCGGCTCAGCATTCAACGGCGCCGATCGGGCGGTGTCACGGGCAGGGTCAACTCGAACGTCGCCCCTGTGCCCGGCCCGTCACTGTGGGCCGTGAGGCTGCCGCCGTGCGCCGTCGCGATGCCGCGCGCGATCGTGAGCCCGATGCCACTGCCCCGGGTGCCTCGGGTGCGGGCGGCGTCCCCGCGGTAGAAGCGCTCGAAGATGTGCGGCAACTGCTCGGGGGCGATGCCCTCACCGTCGTCGATGACACGGATGAGCACGGTGTCACCCTCGTCGCGGGCCGTGATCGTCACGGTGCCGCTCTCGGGCGTGTGCCGCAGCGCGTTGGTGAGCAGGTTCCCGAGCACCTGTTCGAGCCGCTCTCGGTCGGCCACCAGCCGGCCGGCGAGCGGTGCGGCGTCCGGACGCCTCCACCGATCCGACGACGAGTCGAACTCCCTTGTCGGCATAACCCGGGGCAGCCGAGGCGGCGACCTCGTCGAGCAGGGGGGCCAGGTCGATCGGCCCCGGGTGGAGCTCCAGCCGGTGTTCCTCGGCCCGAGAGACCATCGCCATGTCGTCGGCCAACCGCGACAACCGGGTGGTGCTGCGCGCGCAGCACCCGCGAGGCGTCGGCGTCCCACCGCGTCGACCCCGTCGTCGAGCGCATCGAGGTAGGCGGTGGTCGTGGCGAGCGGGGTGCGCAGTTCGTGGGCGAGGTCGGCCAGCAGCCGACGGCGGGTGACCTCGGTGGTCTGCAACCGCTGGGCGGCGTCGTTGAGGGACGCCGCGAGCACGTCGAACTCGGGGCCGGCGTCGAGGGTCGGGATCCGCACGTCGTAGTCACCCTGGGACAGGCGGCCGGCGGCGTCCGACGAGCACCGCTGAGGGGTGCGGTGAGTCGGGTCGTCACGAACCAGGTGACGCCCGACGGCCGAGGTGGCCGCGATGACCAGCGCGGCGAGCAGCGTCAGGGTCATGGCGCTCGCGTAGGCGCGCTCGATGTGAACGAGCTGCGATCGGGGTGACGCCTGACCCGGCTTCGAGCAGGTGCTAGTGGAACAGCGGCGGCCCGACGATCTGGGCGACCAGCGCGGCCGTGAGCACCCCAGCGACCAGGACCAGCGCCTGGGCGATCATCAGCCGGGTCGACAGCGACCACGACCGGCATGCCGCGGCAACGGGACCTCATGGCCTGGCCATCCGGTATCCGACGCCGCGCACGGTGTCGATGTAGCGGGGCGCGGCCGGGTCGTCGCCGATCTTGGCGCGGACGTGGGCGACATGCACGTCGACGACGTGCTCATCGCCGATCCAGCCGGGGTCCCACACCTCGTCGAGGATCCTGCGCCGGCTGAACGCAACCTTGGGCGAGGCGGCGAGCAACGCCGAGGATGTCGAACTCGGTGCGGGTGAGGTCGACGGGCTCACCGGCGACGGATGACCCGGCGGCCGTCGAGATCGACGGCGAGATCGCCGAATTCGCGGACCCCGTCATCGTGACCGCTCCGCCGGTGCTGCCGGACGCCGCGGACGCCGCAGCACCGCCTGCACCCGGGCCACCAGCTCACGGGGGCTGAACGGCTTGGTGATGTAGTCGTCGGCTCCGACGGACAGGCCGATGATGCGGTCGATCTCGTCGCTGCGGGCGGTGACCATCAGCACATAACAGTCGGTGAACGTGCGCAACTGACGGCACACCTCGACACCGTCGAGGCCCGGCAGCCCGAGGTCGAGCAGGACGACGTCGGGATCGAGGTCGCGGGCACGCGCCAGCGCGTCCATGCCCGACAGGGCGACCTCCGCGTGATATCCGGCGTGGGTCATGTAGGTCGCCACCATCCGGGCGAGGTCCGGTTCGTCCTCGACGACCAGCACCGTGCCCACCGGCGTCAAGGGCACAGCGGATGGCGGCTCCATGCCCCCATCTTCGCGACCCCGGCGGAGGTTCACCACGAGACGGGGGAACCGGGACCCACATCTTGACCAGGTCTTAACGATTCCTGCCGACAACCATGTCCCGGTGGACCGTAGCGTCGTCTCCGTGATGGGGTGGGGCTACGCGGGCATGGGCTGGGCGACGGGCCTGGTCATGCTGATCGGCGTGCTCGCCTTCTGGTTGGCCGTCGTCCTGATCGTGCGGGCGCTGTTCTCGTCGAAACCCCGCGATGACCATCAGCTCGAGCCGCTCACCGCGCTGGAGCACCGCTACGTGCGGGGCGAGATCACCCGCGACGAGTTCATCCGCATGCGCCAAGACCTGCTGAACCACCAACCTCCCGAGTAACCCGCCGGTACGGAGCCGGTGCGGATCCGATGCGAAGGGCGGAGCCGATACGAGGGGCTGCCGTTCGCTGCGAGGGGCCGAGCCGATACGACGGGCTGGCGTTCGCTACGAGGGCTGGCGTTCGCAACGCCGAAAGCGCAGGATTCGCCAGCCCCACCGACGCGAACGCCAGCCCCACGGACGCGAACGCCAGCCCCGGGAAACCGGGCACCCTGAGGACGCGCCCAACCGCTCACCCCGACCAACCGGCGGACCTACCCCAGCAGGGAACTCGGCCGGCGCGCGGACGCGCCACACGGCCAGGACGTGGGCCAACCGGCGGACACGCGTTGCCAACCGCCGGTCCCCTGGTTAGATTCGGGATCGGCGATGGATCCCGCCGAGTCGCGTCCGCGGCTGAACCGCCAGTGGCTGATGGTTCCTGGACACCGCACACGCGCGCCGCGACGCGGCCGCCGACGCCCAGGAGCAGGCCCGTGACCATTCACCCCGCAGCCTTCGTCGGTTGCCGCTTCCTGCAAGGCTGATCCCATGCCCACGACTCCTCCGCAACCGGCACGCCACCGCATCGTCCCGTTCGCCGGCCACCCGCTGGTGGTGGGCGTCGTGCCGCACGGCTCCGACCTCGTCGTGCACACCGCACTCGAGTGGGCCAACGCCCTCGGGGTCGAGATCTACTTCGGCTACGTCGACACGTCGCGGTTCGTGATCAGCGAGAATCCCGACGGCACGGTCGAACACATCAGCGTCGATCCCGACACCCTCGACGACGCCTGGCGCGACCGCGAGCGGGAACTGCGCGAGTGGCTCACCCCGTTGTGCGCCGACCAACCCGTCGAGTGGCGCGTCCGCTACCTCGCGGGCCGCCCCGACCGCGCGCTCACCCACCTCGCGCGGGCCGTGGACGCCTCCGCGTTCGTCATCGGCGCGCACGGCGTCCGCTCGCGCTGGCGTCCCGAGGAGTTCCTCAACCAGTCGATCGGCATCCGGTTGAGCCACCACCAGCACCGACCGGTGCTGATCGTGCCGCTCGCCGTCGTCGACTGGAAGGACCGCACGCCATGGCAGTGACCCGATGGGAGACCACCCGGGTGCCACCCGGGCTGTGGGTGTTCCTCGGCGGCTGCGCCGGAGCGCTGGCGCGCGGCGCCCTGTCGGCGGCGGTGCCGGACCCGAGTGGGGGCGTTCCGACGACCACCCTGGCGGTGAACCTCAGCGGCGCCTTCATCCTCGGCTGGCTGCTGCGGACGCTGGCCCTCACGGGAGCCGACCGGGGGTGGCGACGGGTGATCCGGCTCGGGGCGGGTACCGGCGTCCTGGGCGCCTACACGACGTTCAGCACGTTCGACGTGCAGAACATCACGTTGACAACGCACCACCACGTGCTCACCGCGACGCTCTACCTGGTGATCAGCCTGATCGGCGGCTTCGCCGCGGCGTGGGCGGGGACGGCCCTGGCCCGGCGCACCGCGAGGAGGCGGCGGTGACCTGGGTCGCGCTCTCGCTCGCCGGTGGACTCGGCGCGTGGCTGCGGTTCACCACCGACACCCACATCCGCCGCCGCTACCAGTCGGCGGTGCCGATCGGCACCCTGACGATCAACCTGCTCGGGTCGTTCCTGCTGGCGCTGCTCACCGGCATCCTCATCGGGCATCCGTCGGCGCCCCTCAAGGCGATCATCGGTACCGGGCTGCTCGGAGGCTTCACCACGTTCAGTACCGCGACCGTCGAACTCGTCAACCTCACCGAGGCCGAGGAACCCCGCGCCGCCGCGGTCCTCGGCGGGACGATGATCGTCGGCGGTCTCATCCTCGGCGCGCTCGGGCTGGTCATCGGCACTTCCGTGTGAGGGTGACCACAGACTCGACCACCCGACACCATCCGAAGGGAGTCCCGTGACCGACCCGACAGCCAGCCCCGTCCGCTCCGAGCGGAGAGTGCCGCCGTCGATGACCGCCGCCTACGTCTCCGGTCCCGGACCGGTGGACAGCATCCGGATCGGAGAGGTGCCAACCCCCGAACCCGGCCCCACCGACGTGCTGGTGCGCGCGGTGGCGTTGGCCGCCGACCACGTCGACACGTTCGTGCGCGCGGGGTCATACCGCACCCCGATGCCCTCGCCGTTCATCATCGGGCGCGACCTGGTGGGCGAGGTGGTCGAGGTCGGCTCGAGCATCTCCGGCTTCGAAGTCGGCGACATGGTGTGGTGCAACAGCCTCGGTCACGGCGGTCGCCAGGGGTCGTTCGCCGACTACTCCGTGGTGAGCGCGGAACGGCTCTACCACCTGCCGGGCGGAGTCGATCCGGATCTGGCCGTCAGCGTCGCCCACACCGCTGCCACCGCGCACCTGGCCCTGTTCCGCGAGGGAGGCCTGAGGCTCGGCCAGACGGTGCTCATCGTCGGCGCCGGCGGCGGGGTCGGTGGCGCGGCGGTGCAGTTGGCCCATGCCGCCGGCGCCCGGGTGATCGCGACGGCGTCGGCCCGGGACGAGCAGTGGTGCCGCGACCTCGGCGCCGACGTCGTGCTCGACTACCGCGACCCCCACGTGGCGCAGCAGGTACGACGGGCCGCACCCGGCGGAGTCGACGTGCACCTCGACACGTCGGGGCGGCACGATCTTGACACCGCGGTCGCACTGCTGGCCCGAAGCGGGCGGATCGTCATCCTCGCCGGCCGCGACGAGAACCCGACCGTTCCGATCGGTGCCCTCTACACCGGCGATCGCAGCATCCGCGGATTCGTCATCAGCAACGCCCCGGCCACCGACCTCGCCGTGGCGGCCCGCAGCATCAACGCATTGCTCGGCCGCGGACTCCTGCGCAGCCGGATCGCCCTCACCCTGCCGCTGCGGGACGCCGCCCGGGCGCACCGCCTGCTCGAGCACCCCGACGACGATCTGGCACCCGGCCGGATCGTCGTTCACCCCTGACGCGGAGGCGTCCGATCCCCTCGATCGGAGATTGCCGGACTCCGGTTCCGGGGCCGCCCCCGCTGTGTGAGGCGGCGAGCGCCACCACCGCGCGAACACGTCCGGCACCCCCCGGACCAGACGCCTAAACTGGGTCGAACCTCCGGGAGGAAACCCATGGACCCATCGATGCCGCACATGTCGAGCGCCCGCTGGATGTGGATGCCCACCGAGCCTCCGACGTTCATGCGGATGCTCGCCTGGCACCCCCAGCCCGTGCCGGTGCTGCTGGTGGTCACACTGATCGGCGCCGTCCTGTACGCCTGGGGCGTGATCCGCCTCCGCCGCCGCGGCCACGAGTGGTCGTGGGCCGCCACCGGCTCGTTCTTCGTCGGCATCGCCAGCATCGTGCTCTTCTCCGCCACGGGGCTCAACGGCTACGCGATGTGGTTGTTCAGCGTGCACATGGTGCAGCACATGGTGTTGACGATGGCCACGCCGGTGCTGCTGCTGCTCGGGCGCCCGGTGACGCTGGCCCTGCGCGCCCTGCCGAGCGGCTCCAGGGGGCGTCATGTGGTGGTGTGGCTGCTGCGCAGCAGACTGGCCAGGATCCTCACGTCGATCTGGTTCACCCTGCCCATGTTCATCTTCACGCTCTACGGGCTCTACTTCGTCGCACCACTGTTCGACGCCCTGATGAACAACTGGGCGGGCCACGAGCTCATGCTGCTGCACTTCGTGCTCACCGGAATGTTCTTGTTCTGGCCGTTGCTCGGCCTCGACCCCAGCCCCCATCCCCAACCGGCACCGTTGCGGTTCGTCGAATCGCTGCTGCCGATGCCGTTCCACGCGTTCTTCGGAGTCACGGTCATGGGCGCCACCGACCTGCTGGTGAAGACGTTCGCCCATCCTCCGGTGAGCTGGCACGTCTCGCCGGTGGCCGACCAGCAGTTGGGTGGAGGGTTGGCGTGGGGGTTCGCCGAGGTGCCGAGCCTCGCCCTCACATTGCTGCTCGGCGTCCTGTGGGCCCGGGAGAGCCACCGCGAGGCCAGGCGGATCGACCGGTCGGAGCTCCGCACCGACGACAGCCAACTGGTCGCCTACAACGCGATGCTGGCTGGTCTCAGCGCCCACGACCACCAGGCGACCGGACGGTGATTCCTCGCGGATCGGACGACATCGGGCACGTGCCAGAATCGACGGGTGACTCCCCCGACCCTGCATGACCCGGCCGTCCGCGGCTTCGCCTCCGACAACTATTCCGGCGTCCACCCCGAAATCCTCGACGCCCTGACCGCCGCCAACGGCGGCCACCAGTCGAGCTACGGCCACGACGCCTACACCGCCCGGTTGCAGGAGGTGATCAGGCGACACTTCGGCCAGCGCGCCGAGGCGTTCCCTGTGTTCAACGGCACCGGCGCCAACGTCACGGCGCTGCAGGCGGTGCTGCCCCGCTGGGGAGCGGTCGTATGCGCGAAGAGCGCCCACATCCACACCGACGAGGGCGGCGCGCCGGAGAAGGTGGGCGGACTGAAGCTCTACCCCGTGCCGACGTCCGACGGCAAGCTCACCCCCGAGCTCATCGACACCGAGGCGTTCGGCTACGGCTTCGAACACCGAGCCCAGCCGCTGGCCCTGTCCATCACCCAGTCGAGCGAACTGGGCACGCTCTACTCGGTCGACGAATTACGCGACCTCACCGATCGGGCCCACTCCCACGGCATGGCCGTGCACGTCGACGGGTCGCGGCTGGCCAACGCCGCCGCCGCGCTCGGCCTCGGTCTGGGCGACATCACCACCGACGTGGGCGTCGACATTCTCAGCCTCGGCGCGACGAAGAACGGCGCGATGGGCGCTGAGGCCGTCGTCGTGCTGAACCCCGACATCGCCCCGGGCCTGCCGTTCCTCCGCAAGAACCTCATGCAGCTCGCCAGCAAGATGCGCTTCATCTCCGCGCAACTCGTCACGATGTACGACGGCGACCTGTGGCTGCGCAGCGCCCGGCACGCCAACGCGATGGCGGCGCGACTACGATCGGCACTCGACGGCGTCCCTGGGGTCGAATTCAGCCAGCCCACCCAGGCGAACGGCCTGTTCGTCCGGTTGCCCGACGGCGTCGCGGACGCGGTGCGCGACACGTTCTTCTTCTACGACTGGGACGCCACTGTCAACGAGGTGCGCTGGATGTGCTCATTCGACACGTCCGAGGACGACATCGACGAGTTCGCCCGGTTGGTCACCGAGGCCTGCGAACGGGCATAGGGAGATTCCCCATCAACGTTCGACGTTTTCCCGCGACTACGGGGGAAAACGTCGAACGTTGCGGCGCGAACCCTCAGAGCATGCCCACCGCCTGCCGGTACCGCCGCACGATCGCCGCCACCAGATCCTCGTGGACGCCCAACGGCGCGGCCACGATCTCGGCTCCGGCCGCCGTCGCCTCGGCCGCCAGCCGATCGGCGAAGGCGCCGGGAGCGAGCAGCACATTCGCCACGGCGACCCGGCATCCCTCGACAACCAGGTCGGCTACCGCGGCGGGCACCCGCGGCTCCGCGGCCGACAGGTATGCCGTGGACGCGGGCACCCCGAGGCGATACGACAGCGCCGCCGCGATCGCCTCGATCTCCGCGCGCACGGATGCCCGCCGGCTCCCGGCGGCGGCGACCACCAGCGACCACCCGGCGTCGCGGCCCATCGAAGCCCGCCTCGCGGAGCCGCCCGAGCGCGGCGTCGACGACCCCCGGATCCGCACCCAGGTGCGGGGCCAGCGTCGCCCCCTCCGCGAGGGCCGCCGCGCGCGGCACGTCGACCTGCACGTGATACCCACCCCCGATGAACAGGGGCACCACGACCGGCTCGACCGACCCCGCCAGCACCTCGTCGGCGTCGGGCCCGCACACGTCGACGAAGCCCACGCGGACGCCGACGCTGAGCGCCGACGCCGGCCGCCGCGGCCAGGTCGTGCACGACCTGGCGTCCAGCCGCACTCGCGGTGCCGTGGGCGATGACGACGAGCGGACGGCTCATCCCTCGGCTCGTCCCAGTGCGGGCTCACCGTCACGACGTCGCCGACGACGATCACCGCCGGGTTCTCCACGCCGACCCGCTCGGCGACCGCCGGCAGGTCGGCCAGCCGGGCGACGGTGGTGCGCTGGCCCTGCCGGTGCGCCCGCTCGACGATCGCGGCCGGGCGTGTCGGGGTCGTGCCCGACGATCGACCAGGGCCGCGACGATCGACGCCAGCCGCGCCACCCCCATGAGGAACACCAGCGTGTGGTCGCGCCGCAGCGGCACCGAGCCGAGTCTCGTCGTGGGCGCTGATGACGGTGAACCCGTCGGCCAGCCCGCGGTGGGTGACCGGGATGCCGGCGGCCGCCGGGCCCGCGATCGAGCTGGTCACCCCGGGGATGACGCGCACCGGGATGCCTTCGGCGTCCAGTCGCTGCCGCTCCTCGCCGCCGCGGCCGAGCACGTACGGGTCGCCGCCCTTGAGCCGCACGACGCCCCACCCGGCACTCGCCTCGCGCACGAGGGTCTCGGTGATGTCGTCCTGGCGCATGAGGTGGTTGCCCGGGCGCCTTGCCGACGTCGATGATCCGCACGTCCGGGGGCCAGCTCGGCGAGCACCTCGCGCGGGGCGAGCCGGTCGACGACGACGACATCGGCCGCCCGCAGCGCCTGCCGGCCGGCGAGCGTGAGCAGCCCCGGATCGCCGGGACCGCCCCCGACGAGCGCCACCCAGCCGACACCCGCACGCCGGCGACGCGAGCGCACGTCGTGCAAGCCCGGCGGCCACGTCGGCGGCCATCGACGCCGCCAGGCCCGCGGCCCGGCGGGGGTCGCCACCCCCGTGCACCGCCACCCGGAGCGGGCCGGCGGGGGTGTCGACCGGCGGGTCGCGAGCACCTGGGCGCTGCCGCGCTCGGCGGCCGAGGCGTCGACGCAGAACGTGCGCTGCGCCTCGGCGTCGGCGGCCACGGCGGCGTCGACGGACGTGACCCCGGTCGCCGTGTGCACGAGCCAGGCGCCGGCGAGGTCGGCGGACGCCGGCGTAGGGCCGGGCCGACCACGCGATCTCTCCGGAGGCGGCCAGCGCTGCCAGGTCCTCGCAGAGCGCCGGCGAGCGATCACCTCGACCAGCGCGCCCAGCCTCGAGGAAGCGGCGCACCCGACGGGCGGTCACCGCTCCCCCGCCGACGCAGACGACCCGGCGTCCGGCCAGCAGCAGCGCGAGGTCGAGCCCGGAGACGTCGGCCCGGCGTGGCCCGGCGCACCCGGACGGGCCACCAGTCGGCGGTCATGACGCCACCATCCCCGCCGCGAGCGTGCCGCCGGACGCCGGGTCGACGAGCAGGAACGCCCCGCCGGCGCGCGAGGTCGCGTAGTCGCTCACCGGCAGCGGCTTGGCGAGCCGCAGGTGCACGCGGCCGATGTCGTTGAGCCCAGCCCGGACGCCGGCACGTCGGACAGGCTGTCGAGGTCGAGCCGCGAATCGACCGACGTGACGATCGCCTGCACCGTGGCCGACCCGTGCTTGACCAGGTAACGGCCGCGGGGCGCGAGCGGCTGGTCGGACAGCCAGCACAGCACCGCCGACACCTCCCCGACCGGCTCCGCGGCCAGGTCGGGCGCGACGATCGTGTCGCCGCGGGCGATGTCGATGTCGTCGGCCAGGCGCAGGGTCACCGACTGGGGTGCCCGTGGCCTCGGCGCAGCTCCCGGCCGCCGAGGTCGATGCCGATCACCCGGGAGCGGCGTCCGCTGGGCTCGACGATCACCTCGTCGCCGACGACCACCCGGCCGCGCCGCCAGCTGGCCCGCGTAGCCGCGGTAGTCGACCAGGGACGGGTCGAGCGCGGCCTGCTGCGGGCGCACGACAGCTGCACCGGGAACCGGAACCCCGGCTCGTCGCCGGCGGCGTCGACGGGCAGCGTCTCGAGCAGCTCGAGCAGGCTCGGCCCGTCGTACCAGGGCGTGTTCGCCGAGGGCTCGACGATGTTGTCGCCGTTGAGCGCCGAGGTGGGGATCGCGTGCACGTGCTCGACGCCGAGACCGGCGGCCACCGCGCGGATGTCGCGCGACACCGTGCTCGAACACCTGCCTGGGAGTAGTCGACGAGGTCGATCTTGTTCACCGCGACGATCACGTGCGGCACCCGCAGCAGCGCCGCGACCGCGAGGTGCCGGCGGGTCTGCTCGAGCACGCCCTTGCGGGCGTCGGTGAGCAGCACCACGACATCGGCGGTGCTCGACCCGGTGACCGTGTTGCGGGTGTACTGCACGTGTCCGGGGCAGTCGGCGAGGATGTAGCTGCGCCGCGCCGTGGCGAAGTAGCGGTAGGCGACGTCGATGGTGATGCCCTGTTCCCGCTCGGCCCGCAGGCCGTCGGTGAGCAGCGCCAGGTCGGTGGCGGTGAGCCCGCGGTCGCGGCTCACCCGCTCGACCGCGGCGAGCTGGTCGGCGAGCACGTTCTTGGTGTCGTGCAGCAGCCGTCCGACCAGGGTCGACTTGCCGTCGTCGACCGAGCCGGCGGTGGCGAGCCGCAGCAGCGTCCCGTGGGCGAGGTCGGCGGTGATGGTGGGCGTGCTCATCAGAAGTACCCCTCTTTCTTGCGATCCTCCATGGCGGCCTCGCTGAGCCGGTCGTCGCCGCGCGTCGCGCCACGTTCGGTGATGGTGCGTGGCGGCCACCTCGAGCACCACGTCGGCGGCGGTCGCGGCGTCCGACTCGACGGCACCGGTGCAGCTCATGTCGCCGACCGTGCGGTAGCGCACGGTGCGGCGTCTCGACCGACCTCGGACGCGCGCGGCTGCGAGTACGGCCCGACCGCGTACCACATGGCGTCGCGGCGGAACACCTCCCGCTCGTGCGCGTAGTAGAGGTCGGGCAGCGCGATCCGCTCGCGCTCGATGTAGCGCCACACGTCGAGCTCGGTCCAGTTCGACAGCGGGAACACCCGCATGTGCTCGCCGGGGCGGTGCCGCGCGTTGACCAGGTTCCACAGCTCCGGACGCTGGTTGCGCGGGTCCCACTGGCCGAACTCGTCGCGCAGGCTGACGATCCGCTCCTTGGCCCGGGCCTTCTCCTCGTCGCGGCGTCCGCCGCCGAAGACGGCGTCGAACCCGCCCGACTCGATCGCATCGAGCAGGGGCAGCGTCTGCAGCGGGTTGCGGGTGCCGTCGGCGCGCTCGGCGCAGCCGGCCGTCGTCGATCCAGTCCTGGACGCTGGCCACGTGCAACCGCAGCCCGAGCCGCTCCACCTCGGCGTCGCGGAAGGCGATCACCTCGGGGAAGTTGTGCCCGGTGTCGACGTGCAGCACCGGGAACGGGATCGGCGCCGGCCAGAACGCCTTGGTCGCCAGGTGCAGCATGACGACCGAGTCCTTGCCGCCGCTGAACAGCAGCACCGGACGCCGGCTCTCGCCGACGATCTCGCGGATGACGGCGATGCCCTCGGCCTCGAGCAGGTCGAGCTGGGTGAGCGGCGGGTGGCGGCGGTCGCCGGACGCCGGTCGGCGTCCGCGCGGCGGGGCCGGGCGAGGCAGGGATGGCGTCCGGGGACGTGGTGTCGGTGGTGATCAGGTCGGTGCTCATAGGTGGATCCCGCATTCGGTCTTGGCGAAGCCGGCCCAGCGGCCGCTTCGGGGGTCTTCTCCGGGGGCGACGGGTCGGGTGCACGGCGCGCAGCCGATGCTCGGGTAGCCGTCGAGCATCAGCAGGTTCACCGGCAGCTGGTGACGCTGCGGAGTAGTCGACGAGCTCGTCGAAGCTCCAGGCGACGAGCGGGTTGATCTTCACCAGCCCGTGGCGCTCGTCGAAGCTCGACCACCGGCGCGTCGGCGCGCGTCGGTGACTCCTCGCGGCGGACGCCGGTGACCCACGCCTCGTAGCCCTGCAGCGCCTCGGCGAGCGGCTCGACCTTGCGCATCCGGCAGCAGGCCGCCGGGTCGCGCTCGTAGAGCCGCTCGCCGTGCTCGGCGTCCTGCTCGGCCACCGTGAGCCTCGGGCAGCACGTCGACGACGGTGCACCGGCAGGCTCGCCGCGACGACGTCGCGGGTGCCGAGCGTCTCGGGGAAGTGGTAGCCGGTGTCGAGGAACAGCACGTCGACACCGGGAGCGAACCTGCTGACCACGTGCGGCAGCACCGAGTCGGCCATCGAGCAGGCGACCGCGAGCGTGCCGGGGAAGTTCTCGCGCGGCCCAGGCGGCGACGACGTAGGCGTCGGCGTCGCGCAGGTCGTGGGCCGCCGGCCTCGGCGAGGGCCGCAACTCCTCGGCGCCGCGGCGGGGGCGGGCGGTGGTGTCGGTCACGGTGGTCACAGGAGGACTCCTTCGTCGGCGCGGTGCGCCCAGGCGGCGAAGGTCTCGCCGTCGATGCGCTGGTCGAGGAACCGTCGCACGACGCGTTCCACATAGTCGGGGAGCGTTTCGGCGGTCACTTTGAGGCCCCGGACGGTGCGGCCGAGACCGGCCTCCTCACGGTCCGCCGAGGCGAGTCCACCGCCGAGGTGCACCTGGAAGCCGGGCTGCTGCACCCCGTCGACCGTGATCATCTGGCCCTTGAGCCCGATGTCGGCGGTCTGGATCCGGGCGCAGGAGTTGGGGCAGCCGTTGACGTGCAGGCTGATCGGAGGCGTCGATCTCGACGCCGGCGAGACGGCGTTCGAGTTCGGCGATCGCCGTGGCCGCGTTGGCCTTGGTCTCGACGATCGCGAGCTTGCAGAACTCGATGCCGGTGCACGCGATCGTCGCCGCGCCGGAACGGCGACGGGGTGACGCTGAGGCCCGAGCGCCTCCAGTCCCCGGCTCACCGGGTCGACGTCGGTCGCCGGGCACGTCGAGCACCAGCAGCTTCTGGTGGGGGGTCAGCCTGCACCCGCCGGGACCCGGCGCTCTCGGCCAGGTCGGCGATGCCGATCAGGGCCTGCGCCGTTGAGGCGTCCGACGACGGGGGCGGCGCCGAGGTAGAACCGACCGTCCTTCTGCTCGTGGACGCCGATGTGGTCACCGACGCGTGCGGGCCGGTTCGGGGGCCGGGCCCGTCGGCGAGAGGGTAGCCGAGGTACTCGGTCTCGAGCACCTCGCGGAACTTCTCCGGTCCCCACTCGGCGAGCAGGAACTTGAGTCGGGCCTTGTTGCGTAGCCGGCGGAAACCGTAGTCGCGGAAGATCTGCACGACGCCGTGCCACACCTCGGGGGCCTGCTCCTCGGTGACGAACGCGCCGAGGCGCTCGGCCAGGCGGGGTGCGGTCGACAGGCCCCCGCCGACCCACAGGTCGTAACCCGGCCCCAACTCGGGGTGGACCACCCCCACCAGCGAGATGTCGTTGATCTCGTGGACGACGTCGAGGCTTGGGTGACCGGTGATCGCGCTCTTGAACTTGCGCGGCAGGTTCGCGAGGGTCGGATCGCCGAGGAACCGCCGCTGGATGCGCCCGATCACCGGAGTCGGGTCGATGATCTCGTCGGCGGCGATGCCCGCGACGGGGCTGCCGAGGATCACCCGCGGGCAGTCTCCGCAGGCCTCGAGCGACGACAGGCCCACCGACTCGAGCCGCCGCCAGATCTCCGGCACCGCTTCGATCTCGACCCAGTGCAACTGGATGTTCTGCCGGTCGCTGATGTCGGCGGTGCCGCGGGCGAACTCGACCGAGATGCCGCCGATCACCCGCAACTGCTCGGTGCTCAGCGCGCCGCCGTCGATCCGCACCCGCATCATGAAGTAGCGGTCCTCAAGCTCCTCGGCGCTCAGCGTGGCCGTCTGGCCGCCGTCGATGCCCGGACGCCGCTGAGTGTAGATGCCCATCCACTTCAACCGGTTGCGCAGATCGTCGGGTTCGATGGAGTCGAACCCCTCCCGGGCGTAAACCGTCTCGATCCGGTTCCGCACTTCGAGCACCGGACCCACCGCCTTGAGTTCCTCGGCGGAGTTCAGGGGGGTGGTGCCGTCGACCAGCCACTGGCCGTTCGACCGGCCCGCCCGCGGCGGGCGCACGCGGGTACTGCCCTGCGTGCCGGACTCCTGGGTGGTGTCGGTGGTCATGAAGCCTCCTCAGGCTGGGGAAGGGGATGTGCGGGTGGATGGTGGATCACGAGGGTGCGGCGGCGCTCGACATGGCGGGACGACGCCCGAGTACCGCGACGAGGACGGCGGACAGGGCGGCGCCGGTCCACAGCGACGGCGTGGGCGCGTGCAGCAGAGCCAGGGCCGAGCCGACGAGGACGGCAGCCATGACGGGTCGGGACAGGCGGGGTGAGGCGACCGATGAGAAGCGGGCACCGAGCAGTACGGCAGGGATGGCGCCGATGAGCAACGACGCGGTGAGGCTCAGCCGGACATCGCCGAAGAGCAGATGCCCCAGCGTCGCGGACGCGACGAGCGGGATCGCCTGCACGATGTCTGTTCCCACCAGTTCGCGGGGGCTGAGTCGGGGGTAGCACAGCACCAACATCGCGATGATCAGCGTGCCCGCACCGACGGAGGTGAGCCCGACCGCGAGTCCGCCGACCGCCCCGATCGCGACCGTCAGCGCCGGTCGGACCATGAGCGGACGATGGTCGGTGCCACGACGCTCGTGCCACAGCCGCACGAGGGTGGCACCGACCGAGGCGATGAGCGCGATCGCGATGATGACAGTGATCACTGACTGCGCCGTGGAGTGGTGTGCGCCGTGGCCGAGGAGCCCGATGAGCACCGATCCGGCGAACGCCGCGGGCACCGAACCGGCGACGAGCCAGCCCAGAACCGGCTTGTTCACCGTGCCTCTGGCCAGATGTACCGCGCCGGCGAAAGGCTTCATGACCAGGCTGGTCAGCAGGTCGCTCGACACCGCGGCGAGCGGCGGCACCTGGAACACGAGGACCAGGATCGGAGTGAGCAGTGCTCCGCCACCCATGCCCGTGAGCCCCACGAGAAGGCCGACAAGGGCACCGGCCACGACCAGGTGGGGATGCACCTGCGGCAGCAGGGTGGCGAGTGACAGAGGGTACAGCGGTGCGGTGGTCATCGGGTTCGACTTCCTGCGACGGACCCGTGACAGGATCCGGATGCGGGCCGACCAAGCGCTGGGACGGCGGATCAGGGGCACGACGGCATAGAAGTACCGGTGCGAAGAGCAGGAGTTTCCGTCAAGCCCCATTCAGGAGCGACGGGCGGCCGGAACCGGCCGTGGCGGCATCAACAGCCGCAGATGTGCATTCGCAGAAAATCGACGTGCACGCGACGGACCAGCAACAGGGCATCGCCAGAGGCGAGCACAGGCAGGTTCGGATGCATGTAGTGAGTGTTCGGGAATATTGCGGGCGCGTCAACCCGGCGTTCCGCCATCCGGACCCGACACTCTTGCCGGGGAGGCGGCCCGGTGGCGACACGACGCCCCCGACAGAGGAACCCGCGCGCCCGACCGGTCATGGGTGTCGGGTCCGGATTGCGCCGGGGCGACACCCATGACCCGATGACGTCACCGAGCCCGCTGCGCGGGGTGTCCGGTGATCAGCGCCGGGCACCCCTGTGGCGAAGGTGGAGGCCGACCGCGGCCGAGGTCGCCAGCAATCCCACCACCAACAGGGCGGTGATCGGATTGACCGGACGCCCGCCACCCGAATCACCGGTGTCGGGAAGCTTCGTCGCGACCACCACGCCGGGCGACGTGGGGGAGCTCGTCGGCGAAGTGGTCGTGCTCGTGGCCGACCCTGCCGGCGATGTATCGGCTGTTGTCGGCGACGTGACCGAACTCGTCGGCGACATCGTCGTGGTCGTCGTGGATCCGGAGGGGGAGGTGGCCGAAGCGGTCGCTGAACTCGTCGTGGTGGTGGAGGTTGTCGGGGAGGTGGCCGTACCGGTCGGGCCCGTGGCCGAGGCGCTGGCCGAACTCGTCGGAGTGGTCGTGGTGGCCGAACCCGTCGGGCCCGTGGCCGTACCGGTCGGGCCCGTCGCCGACCCGGTCGGAGTGGTCGAGCAGATCGGGACCGTGATGTGGTTGTCGTCGAGTGTCACCGCGCCGTTGCGGGCCAGAAGCCGTCCTGAGGCGGTCGTGCCGGTCTGCGCGGTGATCGACGTCAGCGCGAGGATCGTCCCCCTGAACGTCGTGTCCGTCCCGAGCGTGGCAGAGCTGCCCACCTGCCAGAACACGTTGCACGCCTGCGCGTCGTTCGTCAAAGCAACCGTGGCGCTCGTAGCCGTGATGAGAGTGCTCGCGGACTGGAAGATGAAGACCGCGTTGGGGTCTCCCTGGGCATCCAGGGTGACGGTGCCGGTCAGGGACAAGGCGGTTCCCGTGTACACGCCCGCCACCAGTGTGCTGCCTCCGAGTTCGCCCACGGCCGCACCCGGAGCCCTTCCGGCGGCATCGTCGTAGGCGATCCCCAGGTCGGACTGCGCCTGCTGAGCCCCAGCGTCGGTCGGGTGGATCGTGCCGTTGACCAGACCCGGGGGAAACCCGGTGATCGACGTGCCGGGGTACAGGCCGAGGTCGCCATCGATCACCGAAGGGCCGGTGTTGGTCACCGTCGAGCCCGCCAACACCCCGAAGCTCGATGTCGTGCCGAGGGTCGGAGGGGTTACCGCAGCCGCCGCGGCGCGACCTCCGCCCAGCACGGCGAACAGTGCAACGGCCAGCGAAAGCGTCGTCGCCGCGGCCCAGCCTCGGCGACGCAGTCGCCTCAACCTGGTCGTCGTGCGAATGCGGTTGATTGGTCGGGCCATGGCCATTCCTTTGTCATCATGGATCCCCATGGCAGGAATTCGTGCCACCCACGCCACGGGAGAAGATCGATTTCGGCAACCGCTCCGTGTGATGTGGAGGTGTGGTGGCCGGCAACTGGTCCGCGTCAGCGCGAACAACGAGATCCGAACGATCCCTGTGGAGCTTCTGGCCAGCCCAAACGCTGGATTTTCGAGCAGGAAATCCGAGATTTCCCCGGCCCGGACCCTGAAAAGTCCGAGGCACTCCTAAATGTCAAACTACGGCAATACACCGGCGCGGTCAATAGCCATTCCGGCATGCCGGGAAAATGCGGGGGAGTTTCGATAGTCACGACGGGTCGGAGCGGTCTCTCCGCGGACGACCCGACGCCACCCACGGGCCGGCGACCCACGGGAACCCCGGCCCCGCGGTCACCATGGTCAGCGCATCGTCACCGATGCACACCGCCCGACGGGGTCGCCCGCGGACGCGCGGGCGGCTCGACACCGCATCTGCCGGATGAGCGCTGATACAGGCCGAACGACATGATCACCAGGGCACCGACGACGCCGATCTGGCTCGGGGTGGAACTCATCACGACCATGGCGAGGACCACCGAGCCCCCGGCCATGGTGGCGCAGGGGGTGGCTCCGGCGGGGGCCGGCGACCCGGATGCCAGCCTCGCCGGACCCGGGTCCGACCCATGAGCGCCGGACGCCGTGGGCCCCACCCGGCGGCGGGGTACGTAGGTTGCCAGCACGAGGGCCCCCAGGGAGGCCAGGGCGAGCGTGGCCAGGCTCCACGCGGGCGCGCCGCGCCCAGGAGCGGGGTTCGCCGCATGGAAGGCCGCGAACAGGGCGGGGACGAGGATGATCATCGCCACCGCGTGTCGCCTCGTCCACCCATCCCACGGGAGAGTGCGCCCGGGGAGTTCGATGAGAGGTGCGTCGCGCAGGGCGGAACCCTGCCGGGCGTAGCGGGCCAGGCGGTCGTCACGGACGGGACGTTCATTCATCGTCCACTGCCCTTCCTCTCGATCCGAAGATCTTCCTCATCCCCCGCGCTCCGCCCACCGGTGGGCGGAGCGAATCCGGCCGACGCGCGCGCGAGTCGTCAGGGACGACGCGCCCGGCGCTCGCCTCGAGGACGTGCGCCGGGCGCGATCATGATCAGCGACCGAAGATGCTGAAGCCCTGGCGCGACGGCGCCTGCTTCTGGCAGGTGCACCACTGGTTGGCGGGCACCCTGGCCTTGACCGACTCGACATGCTGGCCGCAACCGGCCCAGGTGGTCTTGCCGCACTGGCCACAACGAACGGGGCTGCACATAGGTTGTCTCCTCCGCGATTTGGGTAGGCAACGATCAGGAACGAGACCAACTATATACCCCATGGGGTATGGGAGCGAATCGGCTCGTCAGCCCCTCAGCCGCACCATCGTCCAGCTGATCGGCGGCAGGTCGATCGACAGTCGGCCGTCTGCGAGGGACGCGGAGGAGTTGGTGGCCGGGACCACCGACTGATCGGCGGCGGACGCCTGCCAGTTCGGGTCGTCGTTGCTGTAAGTGAGCGCCTCGACCAGCTCCGAGACACCCTCGCGCACCACGCACTCGACCGACACGGCTTCGGTGGCCGAACGGTTCACGAGGAACAGCACTGTCGCACCGGTCTCGGAGTCATGGGTTGCGACCGCGTCGATCACCGGCACCTGGCTCGGCGTGCCCTCGTGTCCGGTGAACTCCACCGTCGGCGACTCGAGCGACACCTGGAGCACCTCACCCGTGGCGTAGCGCGAGGTGAGCGCGAACGGGTGGAAGATCGTCTGCTTCCACGCCGCCCCACCCGGCTCGGTCATGATCGGGGCGATGACGTTGACCAGCTGTGCCTGGTTGGCCGAGAACACCCGGTCGGTGCGGCGCAACAAGGAGACGAGCAGGTTGCCGACAACGACGGCGTCCGCCACCGAATAGTGGTCCTCGAGCAGCACCGGTGCGACCGGCCAGTCATCCCCCTCTGGCACCTTCGACTCGGCGCGGTCCTGATACCAGACATTCCACTCGTCGAAGCTGATGCCGATGACCTTGTCGCTCTTTCGCGCGGCCGCGACGGCGTCGGCCGTGACGCAGACCTGCTCGATGAAGCGGTCCATGTCGACGGCGCTCAGCAGGAAGTGCTGCAGGTCGGCATCGTCCTTCGGGTAGTAGTACACGTGCGCCGAGATCATGTCGACCTGATCCCAGGCCTCGTCGAGCACCGTGTGCTCCCATTGGCCGAAGGTCGGCATCGCCCGGTTCGACGAGCCGCAGGCCACGAGTTCGAGGTCGGGGTTGACCATCCGCATGGCCCGGGCGGATTCGGCTGCGATCCGACCGTATTCGCCGGCCGTCTTGTGCCCGGTCTGCCACGGGCCGTCCATCTCGTTGCCCAGGCACCACAGTTTCACCCGGTAGGGGTCGTCGGCGCCGTTGTCGCGACGCTCATCGGACAACTCGGTGCCGCCGGGGATGTTGCAGTACTCGAGCAGGTCGAGGGCGGCCTCGACCCCGCGGGTGCCGAGGTTCACCGCCATCATCGGCTCGACACCCGCGAGCCGGCACCACTGCATGAACTCGTCGGTGCCGACCGTGTTCGGTTCGGTCGAGTGCCAGGCCAGGTCGAGCCGCCGGGGGCGCTGGTCGGCCGGGCCGACGCCGTCCTCCCACTTGTAGCCCGACACGAAGTTGCCACCCGGGTAGCGGACGTGACTGACGCCGAGCTCCTTGACGAGTTCGATGACGTCACCACGCCAGCCACCCTCGACGGAGGTCGGGTGATCGGGCTCGTGGATGCCCGTGTAGACGCAGCGCCCGAGGTGCTCCACGAAGCTGCCGAAGGTGCGTCTCCGGACGGGACCCACCGTGAACGCGGGGTCGACGACGATGCGAGCGGTAGTCATTGCTGTACTCCTCTCCGGACGCGGTGCGCGCCCGGTCACGGGAACGGACAGGGGCCAGCGCTCGTCGGGTCACACGACCGGCCCCGGGGTGGCTGGTTCGGGAACCCCTGTACGTGAACGGTAACAAAGCACTCGGCCCTCGTGAAGTGACCGGTCACAAATTTCCATCGAATGCTTGACGTGACCGGTCACAATCTGTTGTGCTAGGGCCGACGACACGGATGTCGCCACAGCGCTACTCCCAGTAATGCGTTGTCACCAACCCCGCGGATCGTCCTGACGGCACCCGAACGGCCTGGTGCCGTCAGGACGACCACGACAACAGATCACGTTGCCTGCCTGCACATCACCGTCGCTGTGTTCCCATCAGCGGCGCTCGGAATCCCGGGAGGTTCGTCCATGAGTAGTCCGATACCACGCAGTTCCACAGCCCGGTTCGGCCGCCGGGCGCTGCTGGGTGGAGCGATCGGCGCAGCCGCCAGCACCACCCTCAGCGCCTGCGGTTCACGCCCTGTCCGCCGGGCTGACGGGAGGTCAACTCGCACCCGGCACCGTCCAGTACTGGAACCTGTTCGGCGGCGGCGACGGCGCCCGCATGGTCACGATGGAGGATGTCTACCGCAAGAACCACGGCGGTCCGGGTTCGCTGGAGGCCGCCACGTTCGCGTGGGGCAATCCCTACTACACCAAGCTCTCGCTGGCCACGCTCGGCGGGGCTCCCCCCGACGTCGCGGTCGCCCACCTCACCCGCGCCTCGAACCTGGCTCGCGGTGGGCTGCTCAGCGAGATCACCGACGCCGATCTGGCCCTCGTCGGGTTGTCGCAGTCGGACTTCAGCGCCAAGCCGCTGGGGAAGGCCAAGACCGACGGCAAGCTCTATGCGCTGCCGCTCGACACCCACCCGTTCGTGCTCTACTACAACGTCGACGTGTGCCAGAAGGCCGGACTGCTCGACAGCGACGGGCTACTCAAGCCCATCCACGGCGTCCAGGAGTTCGACGCGGCGCTCGCCGCGGCCAAGAAGGTCACCGGCGCCTACGGCATGTCGGTGGCCACCATCGGTGACACGGCCACCGTCTGGCGCTGGTTCACGACGCTCTACCACCAGCAGAACAACGACACCGAGTTCCTCGGCAACAACGGCCAGGAAATCACCGTCAACAAGGACCTCGCGATCAAGACCCTCGAGTACATGCGCTCGCTCACCAAGCGGGGGCTCGTGCCCACGACGAACGACTACGCCGGGGCCGAGACCATGCTGTTCACCGGCAAGGTCGGGTTCTACATCGAGGGCGAGTGGGAGATCACCACGGCCGAGTCGGTCAAGGACTTCAAGTTCGGCATGACCGGCATCCCGACCCTGTTCGACAAGCCGGCCGCCCAGGGCGACTCGCACTCGTTCGTGCTGCCGAAGATGAACCGCAGCGACGCACAGAAGAAGCTCGACATGGGCTTCATCAAGTCGATGCTCGACCAGTCGCTCACCTGGGCCAAGGGCGGCCACATTCCGGCCTTCAAGCCGGTGCTCGACAGCCAGGCCTACAAGTCCCTCACGCCGCAGAAGTATTACGCGGGGGTCGTCGACCACGTCGTCTACGACCCGCCCGCATGGTACTCCGGCTCGGGCTCGACCTTCGAGAACATCGTCGGCGCCCAATTCGGGCTCGTCGAACAGGGCATCGCCACGCCACAGCAGGGGCTCGACGCCGCGCTCGCCCAACTCAAGACCTACGCCAACACCGCCGACCCCCTGGCCTGACCCGCTCACCGAAAGGAGCGATCATGAGCGCTGCACCCGCCACTGCTGCTCGGGCGGCCCTACCCAACGTCTCGGCGTCCGTTCAGGCCACCCGCGGCACACCGACGGCTCACCAAGACGGCCTGGATGTTCATGGGCCCGTTCGCGATCTTCTACATCCTGTTCCTCATCTGGCCCGTCATCTACATGGCCATCAGCAGCTTCTTCAACACCTCACTGGTGCACAAGGGGCTCGGCAGCTTCGCCGGCCTCGCCAACTACCAGGAGATGCTCACCAAGCACGAGTTCTGGGTGGCGATGTGGAACACCATCGAGTTCACCCTCTACACCGTGCCCCCGCTGGTGATCCTGGCGTTCATCCTCGCTGTGCTCGCCAACCGGGTTCAGCGTGGCCAGTGGTTCTTCCGGCTCGCGTTCTTCCTGCCGTTCATCCTGCCGTCCGCGGCCATCGCGCTGATCTGGAACTACATCTTCACCCCGGGAACCGGCCTGTGGGCCACCGTGCAGGGCTGGTTCGGCGACAGCAACCCCCAGGCGGTGCTCGGCACCCCGAACCTCGCGATGATCGGCATCGCGATCACCACCGTGTGGTGGACGATCGGCTTCAACTTCGTGCTGTTCCTCGCCGGCC
Source organism: uncultured Actinomycetota bacterium (assembly GCA_963798885.1). Classification (GTDB taxonomy): domain Bacteria; phylum Actinomycetota; class Actinomycetes; order Propionibacteriales; family Propionibacteriaceae; genus JAJYQH01. The sequence continues at coordinate 38,515 of CAWCUX010000004.1, forward strand.
TCCAGGACATCCCGAGGGAGATCTACGAGGCCGCCGCGGTCGACGGCGCGTCGACCTGGCAGCAGATCAAGTCGATCACCATTCCGATGCTCGGCCCGACCACTGGCCTGGTGGTGCTGCTGCAGATCATCGCCAGCCTCAAGATCTTCGACCAGGTCTACCTGATGACAAGCGGTGGCCCGGGCATCAGCACCGAGGTGGTGCTGCAGTTGGTCACCAACACAGCATTCACCGACTACCGGGTGGGCGCCGCCTCGGCCGCGTCGGTGCTGCTGTTCATCGTCATCCTGCTCGTGGCACTCGTCCGCGAGGTCATCGAGCGGTCCATGTCCAAGAGGGGAAACTGACATGAGTGTCATGGGCAACACCTCCGGCGGGCGCGGGGGCGTCGGCATCTCCGCCGCGGCCCCACGGCTCCAGACCAGGAACATCAAGGCGGCATCGTCCGACCGCGTCTTCAACGGCGTCAGCTGGGTCGTGCTGGTGGTCGCGGCGATCGCTTGGCTCATCCCGAGCCTGTGGGCGCTCAAGACGTCGTTCACCAGCAACGGCACGTCAGCGGTCGGCGCCCAGGCGATCCTTCAGGACTGGCACCTGACCCTGGACTCCTACATCACGCTGATCAAGAACGGAAACCTGTGGAACTGGTACCTCGCCTCCGCGGTCACCGGCGTGGTCACCGTGTTCCTCACCGTGTTCACCGGTTCCTTGGCGGCCTTCGCCCTGTCCCGGATGGACTTCCGGGGCAAGAAGTGGGCCATGGCCGCGATCCTCGTCGGCATCATGATTCCCAGTCAGGTGCTCATCGTTCCGTTGTTCGCCGAGCTCAATCAGATGGGCATCCTGGGTACCTACTGGGCGGTCATCCTGCCCCAGGTTCCTCAGGTCATCGCGGTGTTCGTGTTCAAGCGGTTCTTCGACGCACTGCCCCGCGACTTCGAGGAGGCCGCCCGCATCGACGGCGCGAGCTGGTGGAAGGTCTACACCTCGATCATCCTGCCACTCGCCCGCCCAGTGCTGGCGGCCATGTCGATCGTCACCTTCGTGTGGGTGTGGAACAACCTGCTCCTGCCGCTGTTCGTGCTGTCGAACCCGAAGCTCATGACCATCCCGGTCGGCCTCGCGACCGTGCAGGGGTCGTTCGGCCAGCGGGTCAGTGACATCCAGGCGTCCTCGATCCTGGGCGCCCTGCCACTGGTCATCCTGTTCCTCATCTTCCAGCGCCAGGTCGTCGAGGGGGTGGCCGGAAGCGGACTGAAGGGCTGACGGCTCCCCCACCCACAACGGTCAGGGTGCGCGCTCCTCGGGGCGTGCGCACCCTGACCGTTGTCTTGTGCCGACGAGTGCCACCCGCACGGGCCGGGCGGCTCATGGACGCGGTGGCAGAATGGGCCACAGCCGGGACTGTGGGCGTTGCGCCCCGTACCGCAGCTGTCCGCCCCGAGCGCACTGGCGTCGGTCCGTTCCCCGTCGAACGGCCCCGCGACGACGCAGCAGAGCAGAGGGAGGCCCATGGAATTCACCTTGACCATCGATCTGGACAAGCTCACCGGAGACACGGGCCACGACGTGGCGCGCATCCTGCGGTACTGGGCGGGAGCGATCCAGCCGGCCGATCTCCGGCCGGGTTCGTCGATGAACGTCTACGATCCCCACTTCCACCGCGTCGGACGCTGGCAGGTGAGCGACGCGCCGCCGGTCGCCCAGCCGGCTGTGCCCGACCTCCCGGTGCCCGAACGAGCCGCACCGACCGACCCGCCGGTGGCGACGGGCGAATCCGACGACGAACGCGGCCGGGCCTGAGACCTCGCGGCCGGCACCGGCCCGGCGGGTTGGGCTCAGTCGACGGGCTGGTGGATCGCCGCGCTCACAGCCTGCACCTCCGCGAGTGTCGGAGCGTAGGCGCCGGTGTGACCCACCGTGATCGCCGACGTGAGCACGGCCCGGTGTAGCGCGGGTTGCACGCGGGGCCAGTCGGCTCCGGCCAGCCGCTCGGAGGCGTCCGCCGACCCGAGCAGGCCGCCCGCCAGCAGGCCCGAGACGAGGCCCGCCATGAATGAGTCGCCGGCGCCGACCGTGTCACCCATGGTGACCGCCACCGGAGGCACCGCGAGCAGGTCGAAGTCGTCGGCCAACGCCGCATACGCACCCTCGGCCCCCCGCGTCACCACCATGAGCCGGGCGCCGAGTGCGAGCCAGCGCCGCATGATCGCATCGATCGGTTCGTCGCCGAACAGCCATGCGAGATCCTCGTCGCTCGCCTTGACCACGTCGCTGAGCGACACCAGTTCCTCCACACGGTCGCGGACGCCCCGCGGGTCACCCATGATCGCCGGTCGCGCGTTGGGGTCGTACGACACGGTGCCTCCGGCCGCCTTGATCGCCCGCACCACCTCGACGACCTGGCTGCCGCCGGGCTCCAGGGTTGCGGCGATGCTGCCCGTGTGCACATGGGCGAAGCTCGCGATGTCCGGCAGCGCCGGCACCTCCCACTCGAGGTCGAACTCGTAGACGGCACGGCCTTCGCCGTCGAGCAGTGCATGGGCCATCGAGGTGCGCGCGGCGGCATCTGTTCCCGGCACCACGCGGACACCGGCCAGCCCTGCCGCCTCGGCGATCCGAAGCCCGGGCTCGTCGGAACCCCACCAGGAGGCGATCGAGGTGCTCTCGCCGAGGCGGGCGAGGCCGCACGCCACGTTGAACAGGCTGCCGCCGACGTGGCTGCCGATCGAGGGATCACCCACCCTCCGCACCTCATCGATGAGCGCCTCGCCGAGGCACAGCACGTCGGGACGAGTGGGGTCGGCCATCACGGGGCTCCTCTGTGAGCGGGCTGATCGGTGCGCGACGCCAGGTGTCATCGGCGTCGACGACGCTTCACTGTAGTGGCCGGGAGGTCGCCCGGGCCGGGGTGACACCACCGACGGACGACTGGTCAGCGCATGGGCAACTGAAGGCGCCTCGGTGTGGGTCGGCGGCCGAGGTGGACCGCTCCCGACGCCTCGGCGGTGAACACCCTGCCCTGGGCGGAGGCCCGCAGCACGGCGCGGGCCTCGTTGAGCTGACGCGTGAGCAGGTCGACCTGGTCGTGCAACGACTCGATCGTCTGCTCCATATCGAGGATGCGGCTGATGCCGTTGAGGTTGATGCCTTCGTCCTGGCTGAGGCTCTGGATCAGCCGCAGCCGGTCGATGTCGCGCCGCGAATAGCGGCGTCCGCGCCCCCTGGTGCGGCGGGGCCGCACCAGCCCGAGCCGGTCGTAGGTGCGCAGGGTCTGGGGGTGCATGCCGGACAGGCTCGCGGCCACCGAGATGGTGAAGATGGGCGCGTCCTTGTCGATGATCTGCACGGCCTGTGTGCTCATCATCGCCTCCGATGCGTCGATTCGGGTGCCGGACGCAACCGGCTCCGCTGTCAGTGCTGGAACAGATTCGCCCGCGGATTCAGCGGTCCGACGGCCCGCGTGTACTCCTCGAGCGCCGCCCTGGCCGCCGCGTTGAGGGAACCGGGAACCTCGACCTCGACGGTGACCAGCAGGTCACCGTGGGTGCCGTTGGACCGGCTCACACCCTTGCCGCGGACCCGGAAGGTGCGACCGTTCGGGGTGCCGGCGGGGATGCGCAGGGTCACCGGGTTGCCACCGAGCGTCGGCACGTCGATTTCGGCACCCAGGGACGCCTCTGAGAAGGTGACCGGCACGATCAGCGTGAGATTGTCGCCCTTGCGTCCGAACAGTCGGTGCGGGCGCACGTGCACGGTGACGTACAGGTCGCCGGCGGCCCCACCGTTCTCGCCGGGGCTGCCCTTGCCCTTGATCCGGATCTTCTGCTCGTCGGTGACGCCGGCCGGGATCCGCACCTGCATCGTCTTCGCGGAGCGCGCCCGCCCGGAGCCGAGGCACACATCGCAGGGCTGGTCGACGATCAACCCACGGCCGCGGCAGTCGCGGCAGGGTTCCGACACCGAGAAGACGCCGCCGCTGGTCGACGTCTGCATCCCGCTGCCCTGGCAGGTGGGGCACACACGCGGGACGGTGCCGGCCTTGGCGCCCGTGCCGTGGCACGCCTGGCAGGCGGCCTCGCTGACCATCTGCACCCCGACCGTCGTGCCCTCGACGGCCTGCTCGAAGTCGATGCCGACCTCCCCCTCGACATCGGCGCCGCGCCGCGGCCCGCGCTGCGTCGTGCGACGGGTGGTGGTCGCTCCCTGACCGAACAGGTTGCCGAACAGGTCGCCCAGACCTCCGTCGCCACCCACGTGCATCGTGCGGAAGATGTCGTCCATGCCGGGGGCCCCGGCGGTGGTGGCGCCCCCGCGCGGGAACCGGAAGCCACCCCCGCCGAACAGGCTGCGCGCCTCGTCGTACTCCTTGCGCTTCTCGGAATCGGACAGGATGGCGTTCGCCTCGCTGGCGTCCTTGAACCGCTGCTCGGCCTGCTTGTCACCCGGGTGCTGATCGGGGTGGTTCTCGCGGGCGATCTTGCGGAACGCCTTCTTGATCTCGTCGGGCTTGGCGTCCTTGGAGACGCCCAGAACCTTGTAGTAATCCTTCTCGAGCCAGTCCTTGGTGCTCATGGCGTCTCCTCCTCTCCGCGTGGGGTGGCGGTCTGGTGCTGAATGGAATCTGGTGCGGAGCCGGGGGGGCCCGCGCGGAAGTCAGTCGTTGGTGTCGCCACCCTCGACGGACTCGGCCTCGTCGATCGCCGCCGGCTCGAGGTCGGCGACCGCGTCGGGATCGGGGTCGCTCACCGCGACCCGCGCCGGACGCAGCACCCGATCATTGAGCCGGTAACCCCGCTGCATCACCTCGGAGCAGGTGGTGACGGTGACCCCGGGCATGTGCAGGTGCATCAGGGCCTCATGCAGGTGGGGATCGAACTCGTCGCCCTTTTCGCCGATAGGGCACCAGCCCGTGCCGGGCGGTGACCTTGCCCAGTTCGTCGGCGACCATCTTGAACCCGCCGTTCAGTTCACCGTGCGACTCGGCGAGCGCGACGGCGTCAAGCACCGGCAGCAACTCGACCAGCACCCGCTCGACGCCCGCACCGCGCGCGAGGTCGCGGTCGCGGTCGACACGCTTCTTGTAGTTGACGTATTCGGCCTGCAACCGCTGCAGGTCGGCGGTGCGCTCACCGACGAGTTGTTCGAGTTCGCGGATCTGCTGCTCGGGGGTCTGAGCTGCGTCACCGACGGTCGTGGGTGTCGGCCTGGGCGTCGGAGGCCCCGTCGCCGGACGCCGGATCGGGCGTCGCCTGGACGCTGTCGGTCACGGCCTCGCCGTCGCGGACGTTGTCACTCATGCGGATCTCCTGCGGGCCGGTGGCCCGGTGTGTGGTGTGCTCGGTGTGCTGCTGTGCTTCCAGTGTCCCGCGAACTCGGGGACGACGGCGAACCGGCCCGCCGGACCGCGTTCCGGGTGAAGCGGCGCCGGGGAGGCGGCGGACATCGCCGCTGCGCCTCCCCGGTCGGCCGTCACCGTCGTATTCGGCACGCGGGCCGGATCACTTCTCGTCGTCGACGATCTCGGCGTCGACGACATCGTCGCCCTCATCGGTCGACCCGCCGCCGGGCTGGGCCGACTCGGAGTCGGACGCCTGGCTCTGGGCCTGCTCGGCCTGGGCGGCGGCGTACATCGCCTGGCCCATCGCGGAGGCCTTCGCATTCAGGTCGTCCATGGCGGCCTTGACCTCGTCGTTGTTGTCGGTTCCCTTGAGGGCCTCCTTCAGCGTGGTGAGGCTCTCCTCGACCGGCGCCTTGACGTCGGAGGTGATCTTGTCGGCGTTGTCGGCGAGCAGTTTCTCGGTGCGGAACGCCAGGGCGTCCGCCTCGTTGCGCATCTCGACGGCCTCACGGCGCAAGCGGTCCTCCTCGGCGTGCGACTCGGCCTCGCGCACCATCTTGTCGATGTCGTCCTTGTTGAGGGCGGAGCCACCGGTGACGGTCATGCTCTGTTCCTTGCCGGTGGCGAGATCCTTGGCGTGCACGTGCACGATGCCATTGGCGTCGATGTCGAACGTGACCTCGATCTGCGGCACGTTGCGTGGCGCGGGCATGATTCCGGTGAGCTCGAAATTGCCGAGCGACTTGTTGTCACGGGCGAACTCGCGCTCACCCTGGTACACCTGGATCATCACCGACGGCTGGTTGTCTTCAGCAGTGGTGAACACCTCCGAACGCTTGGTCGGGATCGTGGTGTTGCGCTCGATGATCTTGGTCATCACGCCACCCTTGGTCTCGATGCCGAGGCTGAGTGGGGTGACGTCGAGCAGCAGGACGTCCTTGACCTCGCCCTTGAGCACGCCGGCCTGCAGGCTCGCGCCCAGGGCAACGACCTCGTCGGGGTTGACACCCTTGTGCGGGTCCCTGCTCGAGAGTTCCTTGACCAGGTCGACGACAGCGGGCATCCGCGTCGACCCTCCGACCAGGATCACCTGGTCGATCTTGTCGACCGACAGCTTGGCGTCGGCGATCACCTTGTTGAACGGCGCCCGGCAGCGGTCGAGGAGATCCTGTGTCATCCGCTGGAACTCGGAGCGGCTGAGGCGTTCGTCGAGGTGCAACGGGCCTTCGGCGCCGGCCGTGATGTAGGGCAGGTTGATGGTCGCTTCCTGCGCGCTCGACAACTCGATCTTGGCGCGCTCGGCCGCCTCCTGCAGGCGCTGACGGGCCATCTTGTCCTTGGACAGGTCGATGCCGTTGGCGTTGCGGAAGCGGGTGACCAGCCAGTCGACGACCCGCTGGTCCCAGTCGTCGCCACCGAGGCGGTTGTCGCCGTTGGTGGCCTTGACCTCGAACACGCCGTCGCTGATGTCGAGCAGTGACACGTCGAACGTGCCGCCACCGAGGTCGAACACGAGCACCGTCTGCTCCGCGTCGCCCTTGTCGAGACCGTAGGCGAGAGCGGCCGCGGTCGGCTCGTTGATGATGCGGTCGACCGTGAGGCCCGCGATCTCGCCGGCCTCCTTGGTGGCCTGGCGCTCGGCGTCGGAGAAGTAGGCGGGAACGGTGATGACGGCGTTGGTGACCGACTCTCCGAGGTAGGCCTCGGCGTCCCGCTTGAGCTTCTGCAGGATGAACGCACTGATCTGCTGCGGACGGTAGGACTTGTCGTCGATCTTGATCGTCCAGTCGGTGCCCATGTGGCGCTTGACGGAGCGCACCGTGCGATCGACGTTGGTGACGGCCTGGCGCTTGGCGACCTCGCCGACCAGCACCTCGCCGTTCTTGGTGAATGCCACGACCGACGGCGTCGTGCGCGCGCCCTCGGCGTTGGGGATGACGGTGGGCTCGCCGCCCTCGAGGACGGCGACGACAGAGTTGGTGGTGCCGAGGTCGATACCGACTGCACGGGCCATGGAGTTGTACCTCCGGTTGTCGCCCGCGGGGCGGTTCCCCGCGGCTTGGTGTCGTGTTCTCAGGTTCAGGATCTCGACCGGTTGTCCGGTTGAGCCACGCGGGCTCAACCTTGCCAGAGACTGCCTCCAAGCTCAACTCAAACTTGAGTCCACCTGACTCAACCAGGGGTGCCTGGGGGATATTCCCTGCCCCCGAATGCCGCATTCGGCCGATCGGAGGAGCTCGCGGGCGCTTCGATCCGGACGCCGCGCAGGGCTGTCGCGCAGTCTTGTCCCTCCCCGCAGTTGCACCCCAGGACCCATCGCGCAGGGTCTCGGGCGGGCGTTGACCCGAGCGCCGATGCCTGCCACGATTATCTCAACCAGGATTGAGTCAATCGCCGATAGGGGGCGACGTGGATGTGCTCGAAGCCCATGCGGCGCTCGCCGATCATGCGCGCCTCGGCATCGCGCAGGAGTTGCTGCTGCGCGACCTGTCACCCGGCGAGATCGCCGAGCGCTGGCACCTCACGACCCCGCTCGTCGCCCATCATGTCAAGGTTCTGATCGCCGCCGGCCTGGCCGTGCGGACACCGAGCGAACACGACCGGCGGCGCAGCTACCTGGCACTGCGCCACGACGATCCCGACGTCGTGGCACTTGTCGGCATCGGCGCCGGCGCCCGCGAGACGATCCGGCCGACACGGGTCGCGTTCGTCTGCACCCGCAATTCGGCCCGGTCCAAGATTGCGGCGGCCCTGTGGCGTCGAGGCGGCGGCATCCCGGTCGTCGACGCCGGGACCTCGCCGTCGGCCGCTCCCCACGCGGAGACGCTGCGCGCGGCCGGCCGGAGGAATCTCGACGTCGACCCGGCCATGCACGACGCACGGACCATGCTGAGACCCGACGACCTGATCATCGCCGTCTGCGACCACGCGCATGAGACGTGGCCCGCGACATCCCCCCGATGGCACTGGTCGATCGCCGACCCGGTGAACGACCCCTCACCCGCGACGTTCGATCGCACGTGCGACATCCTCGCGGCCCGGATCGACGACCTGCGCACCGCGATCACGACAGAGGATCCACTCCTCGCGACCCGTTCCGACGACGCCCAATCGACGAGACCCCGGAAGGCACCCCGATGACCAGCGCCCCGAACCGCCCCTCAATCATGTTCGTCTGCGTCCACAACGCGGGCCGCTCGCAGATGGGCGCGGCGTACGCTACCCACCTGTCACGGGGAGCCGTGGAGGTGCGCTCGGCCGGATCGGCGCCGGCCGAGACCATCGATCCGGCCGTCCGCGAGGCCATGCTCGAGGACGGCATCGACATCTCCGCCGAAAAGCCCAAGATCCTTACTCCCGAGGCCGTGCAGGCGTCCGACGTGGTCATCACGATGGGCTGTGGCGATACCTGTCCGTACTACCCCGGCAAGCGCTACCTCGACTGGACACTCGACGACCCGGCCGGACAGGGCGTCGAGGCCGTGCGCCCGATCCGCGACGAGATCAGGCGCCGCGTCGAGTCGCTGCTCGAGGATCTCGGCGTACACCCCGAGGCGATCTGAGCGATCCGGCGGCCGTCACTCGCCCGCGAGGGCGGCGAGCAACGGCTCCGCACTGCCGAGAACCCGAGTGGCCTCGGCGAAGCGGGCGATCCTGAACGCCTCGAGCAGCTTCGCCAGGTCGATCCGCTGCGAACGCGCCTTCTCGGTCATCGCCTCCACACACGCATCGCTGCCCGTCGCCAACGCCACCGCGAGGTGGATGAGCGTGCGCGTCTCGCCGGAGAGTGCCCCGCCCTGCTTGGGCATCGCGTACGCGCTGTCCTGCACGTGCCGGGCCAGCACCTCGGGCGCGACCTCACCGGCAAGCCTGGCGGCAGCGGGTACGGGGCCGCCGAGGGACGCCGCCATGCGGGCGAGGATCTCGTCGGCGGTGGGAGTGGATGCGGTCATGGGTGCCTCCTGGTGATGTGGATGGTGGGACGAACCCGCGAGTGGATCTGCTGCGCCTCGACCGGTCGGCAGGACGCGGGGCGTGATACCACCCCGGGTATCTCTGCACGCGCGGTCGACGCTACAGTTCAGGAATGCTTGAATCAAGTTCTGTTGAATTGATGCCGATTCCGACCGCGACCCCCAACTCGGCGGCCGCCTCGGCGATCCACGCCCACCCCGCATGGTTCGGCGCGGTCATGGGCACCGGAGCGCTCGCGCTCGCCCTCGCCTCCGAGTCGGCGCACTGGCCCTCCCGCGCTCAGCGCGCGGCCTCGTCGCCCTGCTGCTCGCCTGCGCGTACGCTCGTGGCCCTGGGCCCCCGCTACCTCGCCCGGCTCGGGCCGCCGCCTCGCCGGCCCGGAGATCGCCGACCCCGCCCGCGGGCCGATGCTGGCGACGTTCCCCGCCGGGATCCTCGTGCTGGCCCTCGCCTGGGGACGCACCGGAGGGCTGATCGTGCCCGCGTCCGCGGCCGGACCATCGCGATCGCCCTGCTCGGCCTGGGGGTGCTGGCCGCCCTGGCCTTCGGGATCGCATGGACCGCGATCCTGCTGCGCAGCACGATCGACGTCGAGCAGGTCAACGGCGGTTGGCTGATCCCGCCGGTGATGACCCTGCTCGTGCCGCTCGGCGTCCAACCGGTGATGCAGCGGTTCCCCGGAGCGACACCCCTGCTCGGAGTGGTCGCGTTCGCGTTCCTCGGGATCGGCGGGCTGCTGTTCCTGGCCCTGTTCGGGCTGCTGATGCTGCGCCTGACCCTGCACGCGCCGCTGCCCGCTGCCTTGGCGCCGTCACTGGTGATCCCGCTCGCGCCCGCGCCGGTGCTCGGCCTGGCGACGCTGCGTGTCCTCCAGATGGCCTCCGCACACGGCGTGCCCGGTTCGGCGGGATCGGAGCGGGCCTCGGCACTCAGCGCCGTCGGACTGGGCTTCGCGGGATGGTGGCTCGCGGTCGTGGCATCGAACTCGGGCGCATGCGCCGACTCGGCGGCCTGCAGTCGCATCCGGGATGGTGGGGCTTCGTGTTCCCCATCGGCGCCATCGCGCTTGACGTTCGACGCCCTGGGAACCGCCATGTCCGCGTCCGCGCTCGTCTGGACGGGATCCGTGGTCACGGTCGTGCTGCTCGCGATCTGGGTCGTCATCGCCGCCCGAACGGCCCGCGAGCTGTTCCTGTGATGGGGACGCAATTGCCCGGTCGCCCGGGAGTTAGGATTCAAGAATGATCGAAGCAATCAGCATTGAATTCGGGGCCGGCGACGAGGCGTTGCCCGGTGGGGCCGGGTCCGAGTCCGTCGAGGAGTCGGTGGCACTGCTGTCCGCCGTGGCCGACCCGATCCGGTGGCAACTGGTGTCGCAGTTGTCCCACGACGCCACGCGCTGCGTCTGCGAACTGCGGACCGAGCCCGAGATCCCGGCGAACCTGCTGAGCTACCACCTCAAGGTGCTGCGCGAGGCAGGGGTCGTGGTCGGCACTCGTCGTGGCCGGTGGATCGACTATCGGCTCACCGACGACGCCCTCGACCGGCTGCACGCGGCGCTGCCCGCCCCCGCTCCCGGCGGAAGCTGCGGGTGCCGGCGTCCGCAGGCCGACCTGTGGGCGGTCGAGCCATGACCGGGCTGGTGATGGCCCCGCAACGGGGCGCCGCACGGCGGTGGGTACTGACCGCCGCCGCCGCCGTGGCCTGGGGTGTCGCGTACTGGGTCAACGGCCCGCTGTGGAACTGGCTGCTCGGTACCGTGTTCGGGATGGACCTCGCCCACGGGTGGGGATCGATCATCCACTTCTTCTGCTTCGACAGCATCAAGATCGTCCTGCTGCTGGCGGGGATCATCTTCATCGTCACGGTGCTGCGCAGTTTCATGAGCGTCGAGCGCACCCGGGCCCTGCTCGGTGGCAAGCGTGAGGGCCTCGGCAACGTGCTGGCGGCCTCCCTCGGCGTGGTGACCCCGTTCTGCTCGTGCAGCGCGGTGCCCGCGTTCATCGGCTTCGTCGCCTCCGGCATCCCGCTCGGTGTCACGATGAGCTTCCTCATCGCCAGCCCGCTGGTCAACGAGATCGCGATCGCACTGCTGCTCGGGCTGTTCGGCATCGGACCCACGGCTCTCTACATCGGCTCGGGCCTGGTGATCGCCGTGCTCGCCGGGTTCATCATCGGACGGCTGCACCTCGAGCGCTTCGTCGAGCCGTTCGTCTTCGAGACGAGGCTGCGCGGCCAGGTCATCGACCCCGCCGCCGGACTCACCTGGGACGACCGGCTGCAGATGGGACGCGAGGAGGTCGTCACGATCCTCCGCAGGATCTGGCCCTACCTTCTGGTCGGCATCGGCCTCGGGGCGCTGATCCACGGCTGGGCCCCCGCCGACTTCTTCGCCCGCTACGCCGGCCGCGGCAACCCGTTCGCCGTGCTCGTCGCCGTGGCGCTCGGCGTCCCGCTGTATTCGAATGCCGCCGGGATCCTGCCGCTGGTCGATGCGCTGTACGGCAAGGGCCTGCCGATGGGCACGCTGCTCGCCTTCATGATGGCCACGGTCGCGCTGAGCCTGCCCGAGATGATCCTGCTGCGCCGGGTGCTCAAGCCCCGGCTCATCGCCATCTTCGCCGCGATCACCGCCGCTCGGCATCATCGCCGTCGGCTACCTGTTCAACGTCGTCCTCCCCTGACCGGGCACGACGGCACGCACCACCACCGATCGGGAGGAACCATGCACATCAAGATCCTCGGCTCCGGCTGCGCCAACTGCGTCAACCTCGAGCGCGAACACCCGCCAGGCCGTCAGCGACCTCGGCCTGGACGCGACCTTCGAGAAGGTCACCGACTATGCCGACATCGCCGCCTACGGCATCATGCGCACGCCCGGGCTGGTCGTCGACGAGCAGGTGCTGCTGTCGGGGCGGGTTCCCACCGCGCGCCAGGTGAAGGACCTGCTCGCCGCGCGTTGAACGGCGCGGCCGAGACGCCCGCCGCCTGTGCGAAATGCGCCTCAACTGCCATCCGCCCGGAGAGGGGTCAATGGCAGGTGGGGTCAATTCCGCAGATGCGGGGGCGCTGGGGATGCCGTGAGGCCAGCTGCGGCGTCCCTGGCCCGGTCGAGCACGAGCCTGCTCGGGGACGCCGAGCGCCCCCGCGCCGCCGCGACGTCGTCGAACTCGGGGGTGAGGTTGCGTCACCTCGGCCGCGCCACCGGGACACCTTGACGCGCACCGGCTGGCCGGCGACCTGCGACCGTGTGCATCTCGCGATGCTGCACGGCGCGGTGCAGGCGGGCAGAGCGCCGCACGCCGAGCGTCGTGGTCTGGCGAAGATCGTGTCGGTGAGCGAGTCGGCAGGTCTCCTCGGCGCACAGCACGTGGAGCGTGTGCGCGGGGCGTCCCTTCTTCATGATGATCGGGATGAGCCAGGCGTCGAGCGCCCCGGCGGCGAGAGGGCGGTCAGCACCCCGGGCAGCAGCCGGGGGTCCATGTCGTCGATGTTGCACGCGAGCTCGACCACCACGTCCGGCGTGCACTGTCGGACGCCGCCCCGGCTCGCCCAGCACCACCCTGACGATGTTCGGCCAGTCCGGGAAGTCCTTCGTGCCCGCGCCGACGCCGACAGCGGTCGTGACCATCGCCGGCTGCGCGCCGGACGCGTCGGGCGAGGGTGCGCACGAGCGCCATGCCCGTGGGCGTCGCAAGTTCGCCCGGCAGCCTGTCGCCGCCGCCGGGGTGCGCCGTCGTGGGCCAGCCGATCGCCAGCTGTGCCACCGCGGGCACCGGCACCGGCATGTCGCCGTGCGCCGACCCGCACACTGCCCGCCCCCACCGCGACGGGGTCGCCACGACGTCGTCGACGCCGAGCAGCCGCACGCCCTTCGCAGCAGCCGACGACGTCGGCGATCGAGTCGAGCGCGCCGACCTCGTGGAAGTGCACCTGCTCGGGATCGATGCCGTGCACGCGTCCCTCGGCGTCGGCGATCCGCCCGAAGCAGTGCCAGGGCCAGGTCTCGGGTGCGCGGGGTCGAGATCGGCCCGCTGGAGCATCGCCGCGGATGTCGGTCCAGTGCCGGTGGTGATGCTGCTCGACCAGCGCCTCGACGTGCACCTTGGTGGCCCGCTGGCCCCCACGCACGACCTGTTCGGACCCGAGCGCCACCGAGTCCGGGCACGACGGCGTCGATCGCCGCCCGGATCGAGTCGAGGTCGGCCCCGGCGTCGACGAGCGCGCCGAGCAGCATGTCCCCGGCGACCCCCGCCGACGCGTCGATCCACAAGGTGGTCATCGGCGGACCCCGGCACGGGCGATCTGGGCGGCGAGGTGTCCGGCGCCGTAGCCGTTGTCGATGTTGACGACCGCGACGCCCGGCGCGCACGCGTTGAGCATCGTCAGCAAGGGGGCGAGCCCGCCGAAGGCGGCTCCGTAACCGACCGACGTGGGCACGGCCACGACCGGGCATTCGACCAGGCCCGGCGACGACACTGGGCAGGGCGCCGTCCATGCCCGCGACGACCACGACGACGTCGGCGGCCCGCAGGCTGCGCCAGCTTGCCGAGGATCCGGTGCAGCCCGGCGACGCCGACGTCGGTGGCCTCCGCGACCTGGCATCCGAGGTAGGTCGCGGTGAGCGCGGCCTCCCGAGCCACCGGGATGTCGCTGGTACCGGCGGTGACCACCAGGACCGAGCCTCCGCGGACGTCGGGCTGCTCTGGTGGCCAGACGACCAGTCGCGCCACCGGCTCGTGGCGGGCGTCCGGCAGCGCGCGCAGCACCGCCGCGGCCCGGTCGGCGTCGGCGCGGGTGAACAGCACCGGACCGTCGGGCCGGGTTCCCGCGAATGAGCGGGCGATCCGCTCGACGTGCTCGACGGTCTTGCCCTCGCAGTAGACCGCCTCGGGGAAGCCACGGCGCCGGGTGCGCTGAAGGTCGAGGGTCGCCACGCCGTCGAGGGGGTCGCGCGCGGGCTCGGCGTCGTTGCTCATGCGCGCGTCACCAGGAGCGGGAGGGTGAACGCGCCGGACTGGATGCCGGCGAGGTCGACCGTGACGAATCGGAACCCGGCGGCGCGGACGCCGTCGACGACCCGGGCGCGGAGCGTTTCGTCGAGCATCCGGGCCATCTCGCCGGCCGGGATCTCGATCCGGGCGACCTCCCCGTGGTGACGCACCCGGCAGTCGCCGAACCCGGCGGCGAGCACGGCGTCCTCGGCCAGGTCGATCGCCCGCAACTTCTCGGCGGTGACCGGCTCACCGTGAGGGATCCGCGAGGCCAGGCAGGGCGCCGCCGGCTTGTCGGCGACGTCGACGCCCAACGCACGGGCCATCTCCCGGACGTCCTGCTTGGTGGCACCCGCCGCGGCCAGTGGCCGCAGCACCCGGTGCTCGGTCGCCGCGAGAGATCCCGGACGGTCGGGCCTCACCGCATCGCTCGCGTTCTCCCCGTAGGCGATCGCGGACAGCCCGAGCTCGGCCGCGAGGTCGTCGTCGATCCGGGTGAACAGCTCGGTCTTGCAGTAGTAGCAGCGGTCGACCCCGTTGGCGAGGTAGTGCGGATCCTCCTGCTCGTGGGTGACCACCTCGACCACACGCACGCCGATCCGCGCGGCGGTGCGGTGGGCCAGCCGCCGCTCTCGGGCCGCCAGCGAGGCGCTGACGCCGAGGATCGCGACCACCCGATCGGTTCCCAGCGCCGCCACCGCGGCCGCGGCGAGCGTGGCCGAGTCGACTCCGCCCGAATAGGCGACGCCGAGTCGCGCGGCGTCGCCCGGAAGCGCCTCGACGAGGAGGCGGCCCACGTCGCCGAGGAGTTGGTGGACGCGCTCCGGCGTCCGGGACTGAACGTCACTGGTCATGGGAATCCTTCCGGCGCCGACCATGGCCCATTCGTCAGGTGTCCGGGCTCCCGAGAGGCTACCACCGGGTGTTGTGCCCGACCCCGGTCTGCGACCATGGGCCGAACCTGGCCCCCGCCCCTTGGGCCCGCTCCGCACCGCGTGGATACTGGGTTCATGAGTGGTTTGTTCAGCAGCCGTCCGTGGCTCCGGTGGAGTGTCCCCGGAATCACCGCCGCAGGTCTCGTCGCCGGGGGCCTTTTCCTTCCCACCACGGCGAGCGCCGACGGGCTTGCGCCACTGACCGCCGAGCAACTGCTCACCGACGTGCAGCAAGCACACGTGGCCGGGCTGTCCGGACGGGTGAGCGAATCCGCCGACCTCGGGCTCGCGAGCCTGCCGGCGTCCCTCACCGGAACCGGCACCTCGCTCACCAGCCTGATCACCGGCACGCACACCGCACGCGTCTGGATGTCGGGCAACGACAAGTCCCGCGTGGCGATCGAGGCGCAGGGACAGGAAACCGACATCGTGCGCAACGGCACCACCGTGTGGCAGTGGAGCAGCACGACGAAGACCGTCACCAAAACGGTGCTCCCAACCACGACCAGCACCACCAAGCCCTCGACCGGCACCACACTGACACCCCAGCAGGCCGCACAGCAGATCCTCGCGCAGGTCGGCACCACGTCGACGGTCACCACCTCGTCGAACGACGTCGTCGCCGGACGCCCCGCCTACGAGCTGGTGCTGAAGCCCAAGACCTCCGGCAGCCGGATCGCCCAGGTGCGGATCGCCATCGACGCCAAGACCAAGACGGCGCTGCGGGTCGAGATCTACTCCACCCAACTCTCCGCCCCGGCCGTCAGCATCGGCTTCAGTTCGATCGACTTCTCGGTGCCCGCCGCGTCGGTGTTCGACTTCACGCCCCCCGCCGGCTCCACGGTGACCACGAAGCACGTCACTGCGCCCGCAGGCAAGACCGGCAGCGACACGACCTCCAACAGCACCCAGCCGAAGCCCACGGTCACCGGCACCGGCTGGACGCAGGTCGTCACCGGACGCGTCGACCTCACGACCCTTGAGAAGCAGCAGGCCTCGAGCGGCAGCGGATCGACACCGAGCGTCACCTCGCTGCTCGCCATGTTGCCGACGCAGACCGGTTCCTGGGGAACCGCGCACGTGCTCAACGGCACTCTGGTGTCGGCCGTGATCACCACCGACGGCCGCTACGCCGTGGGCGCCGTCGCACCCGACAAACTGCTCGCCGCCCTCCCCGCCAAGTGACGGGGCGGTCAGCCGCATGAACCCGGTCGCCGAGGAGGCGCCATCCCTCCCGGGCGATCGACGCGCCGCCGACGAATTCGTCGGCGGCGCCGCCGTGACGACCAGTGGACTCACCAAGGCATTCTCGGGCAAGACGGTCGTCGATCACATCGACCTGTTGGTGCCCCGCGGCGCCGTCTACGGTTTCCTCGGACCCAACGGGTCGGGGAAGACCACCACCATCCGGATGCTGCTCGGACTCGCGCGTCCCACAGCCGGCCACGTGCGCCTGCTCGGACAGGGCTACCCCGAGGCAGGCACCGATGCCCTGCACCGGGTCGGCGCCCTGGTCGAGGGGCCGGCGTTCCACAACCACCTCAGCGGCAGGGCCAACCTCGCCCGGATCGACGCCGCCGACCGAAGGTCCGACCCACGCACCAGCAGGGCCAGGATCGACAGCGCCCTCGACCGCGTGGGGCTGCTCTCAGCGGCCGGAAAGCGGTTCCGCATCTATTCACTGGGCATGAAGCAGCGACTGGCGATCGCGGCGACGCTGCTCGTGCCGCGCGAGATGCTGGTGCTCGACGAGCCCACCAACGGACTCGATCCGCAGGGCACCCGCGAGGTGCGCCAGCTCGTCGGGTCGCTGTGCGACGACGGTGTCACGGTGCTCGTTTCGAGTCACCTGCTGAGCGAGATCGAACAGATGTGCTCCCACGTGGGAGTCATGAGCGCGGGCCGGCTGGTGGCTCAGGGGCCGATCGACGAGCTCGCGGCGTCCCAGCGACGGACCATCACCGTGCGCACCCCCGACACGGACGAGGCTGCGTCGGTGCTGACCCGGCTCGGTGTCGGCGAGGTGATGGTGACGGCCGACCGAGTCACCGGGGTGCCCGACGGCCGGCGTCCCGAGGACATCGTCGCCGACCTCGTCCGCTCAGGCGTCCGGGTGCGGGGCTTCAGCGAAGATCACGAACGTCTCGAGGACATCTTCGTGGGTCTCACCGGGGAGGGTTTCGATGTCCGTGGCTGATCCCGCTCGTCACCGCCCGGCCGGCACGAGCCCGCCGCGGGCCCGGCTTCTGGCGCTTCTACCGCAGTGAACTGCGGCTCATGCTCAGCCGGCGCCGCAACGAGTTCGGGCTGCTGGTGCTGGTGGCCGTGCCGATCCTCATCACCCTCGCCGTGCGGTATTCCCACCCCGGCCACCCCGACAACGGGGGCGGGCCCGACTTCGTCTCGCAGATCGCCGGCAACGGCATCTTCGTGCCGCTGGCGGCGCTGACCCTCGAACTCACCATGTTCCTGCCGCTCGCGATCGCGATCATCAGCGGCGACGCCATCGCCGGCGAGGCGCACGGCGGCACACTGCGTTACCTGCTGACGGTGCCCGCCGGCCGCACGCGGCTCGTCGCCGTCAAGCTCGGTGCCCTGATGACCGGCGCACTCGTCGCGACGCTGTCGGTGTCACTCGTCGGGCTGATCGCCGGCCTCATCGTCTTCGGCGGCGGTCCGGTGCTCACCCTGTCGGGCCTGTCGATCAGCTTCGCCGACGGCCTGTGGCGGCTGCTGCTGGCGGCGCTCTACGTGAGCGCCGGGCTGATGGCCCTCGGCGCGGTGGGGCTGTTCGTGTCGACCCTCACCGAACAGCCGATCGCCGTCACCGTCGTCATGATGCTCGCGACCATGAGCATGTGGATCCTCGACCAGTTGCCGCAACTCGACTGGCTTCACCCGTGGCTGCTGGTCGACCGGTGGACGGGGTTCACCGACCTGCTGCGGGAGCCGCCCGCGTGGTCGACCATGCAGATGGGCCTGCTCGTCGACGCGGCCTACTTCGCCGTCTTCGCGCTGCTCGCCTGGGCCAGGTTCAGCAACGCCGACATCACCAGCTGAGCGCCGCACGCCCGTCCGCGCGGGTCCGAGTAGGGTGCCGGGCATGTCGGAACCCCGTTTCCGGGTCGCCATCGTCGGCGCCGGACCCTCCGGACTGTTCGCCGCCCAGCACCTCACCGCCACCGGCGATGTCGCGGTCGACATCTTCGATCGCCTGCCCACCCCCTACGGACTGCTTCGCTACGGTGTCGCGCCCGATCACACCTCGATCAAGTCGGTGGCCCGCGCACTCGCGCGGGTGTTCGACAGCGGGCTGGTGCACTTCCTCGGCCTCGTGCACTTCGGCCGCGACATCACCCGTGCGGAACTGCTCAGCAGCTACGACGCCGTCGTCTACGCGGTCGGCGCCAGCGAGGACATGCACATGGGCATCCCCGGCGAGGACGCCGCGGGCAGTGGCTCGGCCCGGGAGTTCGTCGCGTGGTACTCGGGGCATCCCGACGCCTCCCCCCACTCACTCGCCGGCGTCCGGGGGGTGGCCACGATCGGCGTCGGCAACGTGGCGGTCGACGTCGCCCGGATCCTGCTCAAGGAGCCGCTCGCGCTCGACGAGACCGACATGCCCGGTGACGTCCTGGCCGAACTGTGGCGCTCGCACGTCACCGACGTGTGGGTTGTCGGACGCCGCGGCCCCCAGCACGCGAGCTTCACCACCACCGAACTGCGCGAGCTGTGCACCCTGCCCGAGGTGCAGGTGATCGTCGACCCGTCGGTCCTCGAGGGCATCGACGAGGCGACGCTCGACCGGCGCACCCGCGGCAATCTCACCGTGCTGCGGGACGCGACGCGTCGCGAGGTCGACGATCCCCGGGCCCGGCTGCACTTCGCGTTCTGGCGGCGTCCGGTGGCGGTCGTCGGCGATCCGGTGACCGGGCTCGTCATCGAGACCACCACCCTCGACGCCGACGGCCGGGTCGTCGGCACGGGTGAGACGCAGCGGATCGATGTTCAGCTGGTGATGCGGGCGATCGGTTACCGAGCCGTGCGCCTGCTCGGTGTGCCGTTCGACGAGCGGCACGGGGTGATCCCCTCGGAGGCGGGCCGGGTCGTCGACGGAGAACACGTCTGCCCTCGCGAATACGTCGTGGGCTGGATCAAGCGCGGGCCGATCGGCGTGATCGGCACGAACAAGTCCGACGCCCGGGAGACCGTCGATGCGCTGCTCGCCGACCTGGCCGACCTGGGGCCGCTGCCGACCCGCACCGACGCCCTGCAGCTCATGGCGGCCCGAGGGTTCTGGCCGTCGACGTACCGGGACTGGCAACGGATCGACGCGGCCGAGGCGAACCGGGGTGCCTCCCACGGACGGGAGCGGATGAAGCTCGAGGCATGGCACGAACTGCTCGACCTCGTGCAGCGGGAACGCCCCGGCGGGCCGATCCCGCAGGGGTGAGGCCACCGCCGAACGGAATCACAGCTGGCCGGACACCTGTGGCTCTGGGGCGGCTCCCCGCGAGGGCGCCCGCTCGACTCACTGCTGCAGGTAGTTCTGCAACTGCTCGCGCTCGAACTCCAGTTCGCCGATGCGGTTCTTCACGACGTCACCGATGCTGACGATGCCGGCGATGCTCGCGCCCTCGTCGAGCACGGGCAGGTGACGCACCCGGCGCTCGGTCATCACGACCATGAGGTCGTCGGTGTCGCTGTCGAGGGTGCACGTGTCGGGATCGCGGGTCATGATGTCGGCGACCCGGCGGTTCATGGTGTCGGCGTCGTGATGGAGACTGCGCACGACGTCGCGCTCCGACACGATGCCCTCGAGCGTCGAGCCGTCGGCCGTGACCACGACGGCGCCGACATTGTTCTCGACCAGGCGGTGGACGAGTTCGGCGACGGTGGCGGCGGGGCTGATGGTGACGACGGCGGCGCCCTTGGCTTGCAGCAGATGGACAACCTTCATGGCGAACTCCCCGTTGAGTGACCGTGGAGTCTCAGGTTCGCACACGGGCGGACTCCCGACAAGGGGGCGGGGGCCTCGCTCAGGGGATGTCGAGCCGCCGCACGGTCGCCATCGTGACACCGACGAGCACGGCCCCCAGCGCCACCAGCAGCACCCACGCCTGCCACGCCACACCATCGACGAGTTGGTTGTCGCCGACCGCCCAGTAGAACGGGGACAGCCACCGGATCGAGTGCACCCAGTGCACGGCCGGGGCCAGCGAACTGATGAGGTAGGTGGCCGCGCCGACCCCGGCGGCGACTCCCAACCCGGCGCCGCGACTGCCGGAGAGCCCACCGAGCGCGAGGGCCAGCGCCCCGAGGTCGAAGCCCAGCAACGTCAGGCTCAGGCTCACCCCGAGAAGCGCCTGCCAGTCGGGATGCAGCTGGTAGTGCGGGCCGGAGAGGCTCACGACGAACGACGCGACGGGCACGACCAGCGAGACCACGAGCAGCGCGAGCGTCTTCTCGGCCACCAGCCGCCGTCGGGTGTACGGCTGGGTCGCCACGCTCGCCAGCAGCCCGTCGGCCGACTGGCCGGCGATCGCGGACGCCCCATATCCGATCGTGAGCAGCAGCACGAGCAGCGGACCGATGTTGGCGTACATGTTCGCGCCGAGCCAGCCGGCGGGCGTCGTGATCGAGCCGGTGATGCCGAACGCGGCGGCGGCCGTCGGGTTGGATGTGATCATCTGGTCGATCGACGTATCGCGTTGGAACGACGGATACATGACGATGATGAGGAACAGGTAGAGCGCGGCGCCGACCCCCGTGCCGATGAGCATGCGGCGACGCAGCCGCAGGTCCAGCGTCATCACCGCAAGCCGCCCCCCGACGCCGCGCGGAACCTCACTCATGACCGGCACCCCTCCCCACGAGGATCGGATCAGGGCCGTCGCTGGGACGGCCCGCGTAGAGGCTGAGGAACAACTCGTCGAGGTCGGCCGGGCGGGCGGTGATCGTCACCGGCGACATGGGTGCGATCGCCGCGAGCACGGGGGCCGCCGGGCCCGTGTGACTGAGGCCGATCGTGCGCGGTGTCCGCGAGGTGATCGTGACGCCGGGCAGCGCGGCGAGCTGATCGGCCGACACATCGCGGTCGAAGCTCAGCTCAATGCTGCGGGGAGATCGTGCCCGCAGACCCTCGACGGTGTCGTTGATGATGATGCGCCCCTCACGGATGATCGCCAGCCGCTGCACGAGCCGCTGCACCTCGTCGAGATCGTGCGACGACAGGAACACGGTGCGCCCCTCGTCGACCGTCTCGCGTACCAACGAAGCGAACTCGTCGCGGAGGAGTGGATCGAGCCCCGATGTGGGCTCGTCGAGGATGAGGAGCGCCGGTCGGTGCATGAACGCGAGAACGATGCCGATCTTCTGCCGATTACCCTTCGACAGTGCCCGCAACGGCCGATCGAGTTCGGCGTCGAAGCGCTCGATGAGGTGGTCGCGGTAGCTCGTGTCGCGCAGCCCGCGCATGCGGGCGAACCGGTCGAGCAGGTCGGCCCCCGACAGGGCGTCGGGCAGCCGGAGTTCGCCGGGCAGGTAGCCCACCTGGGCGAGCAGGTCGGGGCGCCCGCCCCGCGGGTCGACGCCGAGCACCGACACGTGACCGCTGGTCGGCACGTACAGGCCGAGCAGACACCGGATCGTCGTGGACTTGCCGGCGCCGTTCGGGCCGAGGAATCCGAAGATGCCGCCGGGTTCGACGTCGAGGTCGACATCGATGACGCCGCGGCGCGCGCCGAACGACTTGGTGAGCCCGTCGAGTCTGATCACCGGACTCGAGGTCCCCCTTGAACGGAACTCGGCACTGGGCATGGATCCATCTTCCCGCGCGGGCCCCGGTCGGGGTCACGCACCCCCGGGATCGGCTCCGAGTGGCCGGATCAGCGTCCCTTTGGCCGAGCCGCCTACCATCGCTGCGTGACCGAGACCCCCCCACGACACCCCCGCGCGCGGCGCCGTCGGCGCTGGATCGTCCTCGCCGTGTCCATCCCGCTGGTCGTCGTGCTTGGCGTCGTCGGCTGGGTGGGCTGGTCGATGCAGCACGCGATCAACACCGCGACGGGCAACAAGGGCGGCTCGATCATCGACGTGCTGCGGCCGAAGCCCCTGCGGGGGGAGAGCAAGGGAAGTGTGAACGTGCTGCTCGCCGGAAACTCGTTCGACGACCCCGGACATGGGGGCGCGGCACTCACCGACAGCATCATGGTGGCCCACATCGACGTCGCGGCGAAGAAGTTGACCCTCATCAGCATTCCGCGCGACCTCATGGTCAAGTACCAGGGCACCGACATGAAGATCAACGCGGTCTACGTCGTCGCCGGCGAGGGGATCCCGGGGCTGGACGCGTTGGGCTCCGTGGTCGAGCAGGTCACCGGCCTGCACACCGACCAGCACATGCTCGTCGGCTACAACGCCCTGAAGGACGCCGTCAACGCGGTCGGCGGGATCACCGTCGACATCACGAGCCCCGATCCCAGGGGCATCTACGACCCCAATATGGGTTTGCGGCTGGCCAACGGCCCGCAGCACCTCAACGG
This sequence comes from uncultured Actinomycetota bacterium, assembly GCA_963798885.1. Lineage (GTDB taxonomy): Bacteria > Actinomycetota > Actinomycetes > Propionibacteriales > Propionibacteriaceae > JAJYQH01. The sequence goes on from CAWCUX010000004.1 coordinate 61,304, forward strand.
TGACCAGGTCCTTCAGCTGGCCAGGTCGCGCAACGACCCGGTTCCCGGGAAGGTGGCCTACGGGCTGCCCAACGGCGACTTCGACCGGCAGGCCAACCAGCGCAAGATCCTCGGCGCCCTCATCGCCAAGGCGAAGGGCAGCGCCGCCCTGGCGAACCCGATCGCGGTCGTCGACATCTTCAATTCGCTGTCGAAGAACCTGCGCACCGACCTCACCGTGGGGCAGATCAGCCGGCTCTACCAGCTGATGCAGGGCTCCACCGCGGGCGTCACCAGCCTGAGCATTCGGGGAGACAGTGCGAAACCGTTGCTGGGCAACTACAACACCTCCTCGCTCGGGGACACCCTGGTGCCGACCGCGGGCTTCTACGACTACTCGGCGATCCGCTCCTACGTCTCGAGCCACCTCGCCGCCTGAACTCTGCCCGATCGGGCTACCCGCTCCCGTGATGCGGGTCGGTGCGGCTCACGACACCGCGGCCGGCCCGACCTGGTGCACCAGATCCTCGAGCAGAGCGCGCGGGGACGCGGAGCCGGTGACGGCCACCGTCTCCCAGGTGTCGGCGGCCACGCCGTGCAGGCGGGCGGCGTGCGGCGCGAGCACGGCGCCCGCGACACCGGACCCCTGGCCGTCCCGGACGAACGCGGTGGCCCGCAGCGCACCATCACGCCCGGAACGCGACCACTCGTCGACCCACTCGGCGAAGGAGTCGAGAATCTCCTCCAGCGGTGCCTGCCGGAGCGTGTGCACCCCGAGGGTGAGGGATGAGACCGCCAGCGGCTCACCGGGTAGCAGCAGGATCTCCAGCACCGGGAAGCCCGCGTCGATCACGAATGCCCCGTCGGTCACGGCCAGGGTCAGGCTCGAGGGCCGCTCGGCGAACACGGCCAGCACGGCACCCATGATCTCGGCGGCGTCCTGGGGTAGTTCGGGTTCCAGCAGCCCCCGCGCCCCGAGCGACCGCAGCCCCGACGCCGCCTGGAGGGTGGAGTCGCCGGAGTGGGGCACCGCGTGCAGCGGCCGCGGCCAGCGGTGACCCGTCATGGAACTCAACGCCAGGAGTTCCTCGTCAGTGAGGGACAGCACGACCGGCACGCGAGCACCGGTAGAGGTATCAGACATCGTGAACACCACCCATCAGACGATCATGCGAAACATCACGTGAAGACCCGCCAGAGCATCCCGGGGAGCTGCATCGCGGCCTTGCCGAGTTCCTCGGGCACGGCGGCGGGATCCCGTGCGACCTCCTGCGCCACCAGCGACAGCCCCTGCGCGCTGAAGTCGGCCTTCCTCGCCTCGTCGGCGACCATGGTCACCGAACTGAGTGCCGCCCCCGCCAAATAGGCGACCGGGCTCTTGGAGGACTTCAGCACGCCGGCCGCCGTGTCGGCGCCGGCGATGAGGCCGTCGCTCACCTTCCCCTGGGCGAAGTCCTCGCTCATCGACGCGACCCCGAGCCCGGTACCCACCACCCCGAGAGCCCCGGCCGCCTTTCCGGCCACCGCATGGATCCCCGTGAGCAGCGCGGCATGCGAATCGAGGTGCGACGACAGGCTCTGGAGCACCGGGGACTGCTTGAAGCGGAAGAAGTCCGGAATCACCGCGACACCGTCGTGACGGGTGAACGCCCCCGTGATCGTGCGATAGAAGTCGGAGTAGTCCCCGACCCGGCCCGCCTTCCCCAGAAGGTGGGACGCGATCTCGGTGACGTGCGCGCTTCCGCCGAGCAATCCGACGACACCGGCCACCGGGGCATAGGGGTTGAAGGGGCTCACCCCTCCGATATCTCCGCCACCGGACGCAGCCGGCCCGACACCGCTGGCCTCGCGCTGCTCCCGGGCCTGGCGGACGAGCACCACCTGGCAGTCCCGCAGCGCCCTGCCCACGGACTCGAGTCGCTGGCGCAACCCCGACTCCCACTGGGAGCGCGCCATCTGGGCGTCCGGCCCGTGCCAGATGTCTCGCGAGTAGTAGCCGTGCACCTCCCTGGCGATGCTCGACAGTCGACCACCCGCGCGCCCCATGGTCGAGGCGAGCACGTCCAACTGCTCCGGGTCGGCGCCCCACATGCCAGCCATCATCCCTGCCCCCGAGATCGGTGCCCCGACCGGCGGATGCCGGTCCGGCTCGCACCGATCGCTTTCCGGGGGTCATTCAACCGGCGACCCGCTCGGGCGTCGATGGGGAGGTCTCCCCCGATGCGGCCGACCGACGCGGGCACTGGCAGTGCCTCCCGGAGGCGGACCCGCGGCAGCAACGTCGGGACCGTCGGGGCGCCCGCCGTGCGTGCCCGGGGTGGAGGGCCCCGGCCAGTGTGCGGGTTGAGCACGTCGAGGCGTCCGAGTTCGCCGCGGCGGGTGCGCACGCCCACTGACAATCCACCGATCGCCGGCGGCTTCAACCGGTGATGGCTCGACGACGCGGTCGCCGCCCTCGACCTGCACCTGTCGGAGGAGTCACGCCGACTCGGGGAGCACCGTTCGCCGCACACTCCGCTCCCGTTCTGGCTGCGTAGAGCACCGTGCGCTCCGGAAACAGCCCGGTGGCCAGGGTCTGCGCAGAATTGTGGAAAAATGGGGTGATATGGCCCGCAGACGGCGTGTGATGATCGAACAGCCTTGGCAGCTGTTCGCATTCACCCTTACCGCCGTCCTGGTCGGAGTCCTCACGGGCCTGATGGCCGCGACCTTCCGGATCGTCCTGCTCGGTATCGGCACACTGCGCGGCGACCTCATCGCCTGGGCCCAGGGCAACATGGTCATCGGGTTCCTCATCGTCTCCGGGGCCGCCGCCGGCGCAACGGCCGCGGCCGCGTGGCTGGTCCACCGGGTGGAGCCGCATGCCGAGGGAAGTGGCATCCCCCGCGTCGAAGGCGTCGTCGAGGGCCGCACCGCCCCGGGCAGCGCGCGCATCCTTCCGGTCAAGTACGTGGGCGGCCTGCTCGCCATCGGGGCCGGTCTCGCGCTCGGCCGGGAGGGCCCGTCGGTGCAGATGGGCGGCAACATCGCGATCATCCTGTCGCGGCTGCTCAAGCGGAACCGTCACGACATGCGCACCCTGGTCGCCGCGGGCGCCGCCGCGGGCCTCGCGACCGCGTTCAACGCTCCGATCGCCGGTGGCGTGTTCGTCCTCGAGGAACTGGTCAAGAGGTTCGACCCGCGCACGACGGTGGCGACCCTGCTGGCCTCGGCCGCCGGGTTCGGCAGTGCGTCGCTGCTCCTCAACAGCACATCCGACTTCTATGTCGCGCCCCTGCACGATCCCAAGCTCGTCCAGGCACCGCTGGTGCTGGTGGTCGGCGTGGTCACCGGACTCGTGGGCGTTCTCTACAACCGGGCGATCATGGCGAGCCTGCGGATCGCCGACACCAGTACCTGGCCCATCGAGGCGCGGGCCGCGCTGATCGGCGGATTCGTCGGCGCCACCGGGTTCTTCCTCCCCATGGCCATCGGCGGCGGCGACAACCTCACGGCCCAGATCCTCACCGGCAACGGCACGCTGCTGTGGGCTCTGGGGATCCTGGCCTTACGGTTCTTCCTCGGTGTCGCGAGCTACGCCGCGCTGACCCCGGGCGGGTTGTTCGCCCCGATGCTCGTCATCGGCTCCGACATCGGGTTGGTCAGCGCGCTGTTGGGTGTCGCGGTGCTTCCCTCGATGACACCCGACATCCCCGGCATGGCGCTCATCGGCATGGCCGCGTTCTTCACGGCCACGGTGCGCGCCCCGGTCACCGGCCTCATCCTGGCCACCGAGATGACCCGGACGGTGAATCAGCTGCCCCCGATGCTCGGCGCGTGCGCGATCGCCATGCTCGTGGCCACGATGCTGCGATCCGAGCCCATCTACGATTCGCTGACCGCCCGCGCAGTGCGCAACACCCGCACGAACGCCCGCGAGGAGCGTGCCGCCGAGAAGGCCGTCCGGTTGCTCGAGAAGCAGGCGGCCGAAGAGGAATTGCGCTCCCACGTCGTCGTCGCGGGTCACGGGGAGGCTGGGCCCGAGGGGGCCGAATCCGCGGATGCGGAGCGGCCGGAGGCGGCCTCGACGATCTCACGCGCCCCCGCGGCCGGCCCTCCAGGAGCCGATCCAGCATCAGCCGACCCGGCCGGCGAGTCGGTGCCCGAACCCGATCCGGCCGCGCCGGCTCACCATGCCGGCACGCACCGGGCGCCGTCGCCGCACGACGACCCGGATCCCGACGCCACGCTCGACACCCCCGACCCCGTGACGTCGCCGTCCCCCGGGCGCGACAGTGCCGGCACGGCCGACGATGACGGTGCTGCGCCCGGCCCCGGCGGTGGGCACCGCGACGGCTGACCGGACGGGTCGGAGTCCGAGATCGGGGCGGCGGCCCGCGGCGACCGGTGATCCGAATGTCTGACCCTGTGGTTATCCTCAAGGGGAGCGTCGGCCCACGGCAGGCACCCGAACCCGCCCCGGCCACCACGTGACGACCGTCGCCCCGGCGACGTCACCACCCGGAACCTGGCAACGACGCCGCAAGGAGGACACATGCCCGATTCGTCCAGCATTCCGCTCAAGGCCCGGATCAGTCTCACCGGCGGATCCGATTTCTGGCACAGCACGGCCGTGCCCGAGGCCGGCCTGCCCGCCGTGATGCTCACTGATGGTCCACACGGCGTCCGCAAGCAGTCCGGCGCCACCGATCATGTCGGTCTCAACGAGTCGGTGCCCGCCACCTGTTTCCCTCCCGCCGTCGGGCTGGCATCGACGTGGAACCCCGATCTCGTCGAAGAGGTTGGCCGGGCGCTCGGCGCCGAATCGAAGGCGCTCGGCGTCGGCGTCCTGCTGGGCCCGGGCGCGAACATCAAACGCTCCCCCCTGTGCGGGCGCAACTTCGAGTATCTGAGTGAAGACCCTCACCTCACCGGGCGGCTCGCGTCGGCCTACGTCCTTGGCGTCCAGAGCCAGGGCATCGGCACGTCGCTCAAGCATTTCGCGGCCAACAACCAGGAGACCGACCGGATGCGGCGCAGCTCCAACGTCGATGAGCGCACCCTGCGGGAGATCTACCTGCGGGGCTTCGGCACCGTCGTACGAACCGCCCAGCCGTGGACCGTGATGTGCTCCTACAACAGGATCAACGGTGTTCTGGCGTCGCAGAACCACTGGTTGCTCACCGAGGTGCTCCGCGACGAGTGGGGATTCGAGGGCCTCGTGGTGTCCGATTGGGGGGCGGTGCGCGATCGAGTGGCCGCGCTCAACGCCGGCCTCGACCTCGAGATGCCCGCCAACGGGGCCCACGAGAACGCGGTCGCCCACGCCGTCACGACGGGGGATATCACCGAGGCCACGATCGAGCGCGCCTACCGGCGGGTCGAGGCGGTGATCCGCCGCGCCCACGAGACGGTCAAGGACGCCGACGGGCGCTTCGACGTCGATGCGCACCACACCCTCGCCCGCCGGGCCGCCCAGCAGGCCATCGTGCTGCTGAGCAACGACGGTGTGCTGCCGCTCAACCCTGCGGGCCTCGCAGACGCCTCGTCGGTGGCGGTCATCGGCGAGTTCGCCCGCACGCCGCGCTACCAGGGCGCCGGGTCATCGCGAGTGAACCCGACCCGGCTCGACAACGCGCTCGACGCGATCGTCGAGGCGCTCGGCCACGACGTGCACTTCGCCCCCGGATTCACCACAGATCCCCGGAACCCGGCGCCTGAAGGGGCCCACGAGCATGCGGTCGAGGTGGCCCGCGGCGCCGGGCTCGTGATCATGTTCCTCGGGCTCGGCGAGAACCACGAGTCGGAGGGCTACGACCGCACGACCCTCGACCTCCCCGCCGAGCAACTGTCCCTGCTCGACGACGTGCTGGCCGTGAACCCGAATGTCGTCGTCGTGCTGAGCAACGGCTCCTCGGTGCTGCTGCCGTTCGCCGACAGGGTCCGTGCCGTCGTCGAAGGCTGGCTGCTCGGCCAGGCCGGCGGCGTCGCCACCGCCGACGTGCTGTTCGGCGCGGTCAACCCGTCGGGGCGGATCTCCGAGACGATCCCGCGTCGGCTCGAAGACTGCCCCTCGTATCTCAACTTCCCCGGCGACGCCACCGGCGTCCTCTACGGAGAGGGACTGTTCGTCGGCTACCGCGGCTACGACGCGGCGGCCATCGACGTCGCATACCCGTTCGGGCACGGGCTGTCGTACACGAGCTTCGACTACCGCGATCTCGAGGTGACGGTGTCCGACGAAGGGCTGTCGGTCGGGCTCACGGTGACCAATTCCGGCGAGCGGGCCGGGCGCGAGGTGGTGCAGGCCTACGTGTCGATCGGCGGGTCGACAGTGGTGCGGGCACCCCGCGAGTTGAAGGGCTTCGCCGAGGCGACCATCGAGCCGGGCGCCTCGGCGCGGGTGACGATGACGATCCCCCGTGAGGAATTGGCCTTCTGGAGCGTCCGTGACCACCGGTGGGTGGTCGAGGGGGGCGAGTACACGGTGGCGGTCGGCGCGTCGAGCCGCGACCTGCGGCTCACCGCGACCGTCGAGGTGGCCGGCGACGAGCCGCTGCGGCCGATCACCCTCGACACCACGATCGCCGAGGCGATGGCGGTGCCGGGCTTCGGCGACCAGTTGATGGCGCAGATGGCCCAGACCATGGGCGGTGCGATGGGCGACCTCGACCCCGACATGGCCCGCATGATGGCCGACGTGCCGCTGGCGGCCGCGATCGGCTTCTCGGGCATGGACGCCGGGCAGTTCCAGGCGGTCATCGATCAGGCCAACGCCGCGCGGGGCCTGTAGCCCCGGGCATCCGGCGCAACCGGAACCGAGACGATCCGCGGCCTCAACACCGGGTCGGTGCCTCGTGGCACACGATCCCCCAACGAGGTCCCGGATCGTCTCGCCGGTGGCGGGTCACCTGGCCGGGGATAGGCCGGCGAGGTAGCGGTCGATGAGCTCGCGGGTGCCGATGCTGACGGCCTCGCGGCGGGGGTCGCCCACCCCGGCGTCGGCCAGTTCCGCGAAGGCCCGCACCTCGTGCACCATGTTGTCGGCCTCGCCCGGCGCCGGGTCGTCGAGCAGCACCTCGCGCACCCCGTCGCGCCATTCGAGGGTGATCTTCGCCGGACTCGACACCGAATCGAGCACGAGCGTGCCGAGCTCGCCGTGGATGCTGCTCGGCTGTCTGCTGGTGGTGACCTTCGACCACGAACAGGTGACGGTCATCCCCGGATAGTCGAGCAGGAGAACCCCCGAGCCCTCGAACCCGTTGCCCAGAAGCACCCCCGATCCCGTGGCGCCGCGCGGCGCCCCGAACAGGTCGAGGGCGGGTTCGAGGCAGTAGACGCCGATGTCGGCGGCAGCGGAGTTCGCGAGGTCGGGGTTGAACGCGTTGAGCTGCTCACCGGCCAGGAAGCGGTCGTACCGCGACGAGTACTGCTGCTTCTCGAAGTGCACCTGGTGGATCGGCCCGAGGAGCGCCAGGCGCTCGCGCACGATGTCGAAGGCGGGGTCGTACAGCGAACGGATCGCCTCCATCACCACGACCCCGTTGCGGTGGGCTCGATCGACAAGGTCTCGGGCCTGGTCGGCGGTGGCTCCGAGGGTCTTCTCGCACAGCACGTGCCGGCCCGCCTCGATCGCCCGCGCCGACTGTTCGTGGTGCAGCAGGTTGGGGCTGGCCACGTAGACGGCGTCGACCTCGTCGACCAGCGCCTCGAGCGAGCCGACGCTGTCATCGAGGCCGTGCCGGTCGGCGAACGCGCGCCCGCGGCCGGCGTCCCGCGAATAGACCGCGACCGGCTCGCACACCCCGCTGCGGCGACAGGCGCCGACGAACCACTCGCTGACGAAATTGGTGCCGATGATGCCGAAGCGGAGCACGGTGCCTCCCTGGACCGAGGGGATGGATCGAGCCTACTGGCGCGGGGGCCGACCTGCGGGGGTCCGCGGAAACGCTCGCGCGCTCAGTCGCGCGGCTACGCACCCGACCGGTGTCGGGTGATCAGACGAACTCGACGTGCACGCTGCGGAACCCCCCGACGGGGGCCACCTCCCGCTCGGGCTCCGGGGCGTCGACGAGTCTGATGGCCGTGGTTGCGGCCAGCGCCTCCTCGACGGCGACGCGGAGTTCGAGGGTCGCGAGGGGCCGCCCGGGGCACACGTGCGGACCGACGCCGTAAACGATGTTGTCGGCAGCGTGTCCGGTGGGGTCGAAGGCGTCCGGATCTCCGAACACCTCGGCGTCGCGGTTGGCCGAGGTCCAGTGCAGCTTGACCATGGCTCCCTCGGGGATCCGCACCCCCGACAGCGTCACCGGGCAGGTGGTGCGACGCCGGTTGGAGACGAACGGGTCGTCGATCCGCAGGATCTCGTCGATCACCGCGTCCAGTTCCCGAGCCGACGCCCCGTGACGCAGGTGCTCCTGCAGGTCGGCGTGGCCGGCGAGATAGTGGAGCACTACTCCCACGCACAGGGCGATCGAGCCGAGGTCGCCCCCGGTCCAGTTGCGCAGGATCGACACGAGTTCGTCGTCGGTGAAGCCCCGCCCGTCGATCTCGTCGCCGAGCAGGCTCGTCGTGATGTCGGGTGGGGCCGCCTCACCCGCGCTCCGCCGGGTGGCGATGAGACCTCGGATGATGTCGTCGAAGCGGTCGGCGACCTCCGCCGTGCGCGACAGGTCACCCGAACGGGTCGCGTCGTGGTTGTCGGCCATCCAGCCGAGCAGGGTCCACTCCAGGTCGGTGGGCCACCCGAGCCACGCGCTCTGGGCGCGCACGGCGAACCGTGCGCCCACACCGTTCACCGCATCCTGCGCGACGCCACGAGGGACCGTGGTGAACAAGTCTCGCGCGATGTCACGGAACGCCGGTTCGAACGGCGCGAGCGCCTCGGGGGTGAAGTACCGGTCGAGGACGCCGCGCACGGCCCGGTGGCGCTGCCCGTTGAGGCCGTTGGGCACCTGCAGGAAGCGGGAGACGTCGCTCGAGAACCGCTTCACGTCGGTGGCGACCGCGACGACGTCGCCGTGGCGCAGCAGCACCCATTCACCGCGATCGTTGCGCCCGATGCCGTGGTCGGCACGAAGCACGTCGGTGTAGGCGCGGGGTTCGCGACCCGACGGCGACCAATCGGTGGGGAAATGCTCGCTCACGGTGACTCCTCGCGGGAAAGGACCACTGCCACGCTATGCCCGCCGGGCTGGACGGCACTGCGGGGGTGTGGTTTTTGAGCCGGACGCCTGGCGCCTCCGCGTGAACGCCCGGAAAGCCTCCGGTCAGGTGGAGCACCCTTGTACCGCGCGCATCCTCAGGTCGGCACCCCAGGTCGGCACCGCCGGGGGCCGCACCGCCTCAGGCTCGTCGGTCCGACACCGCCCACGCGGTTCCCGCCGCCGCGGCGGTGACCGACAGCACCGCGGGCCAGGGCCCGATCCGCTTCGCCAGCGGATGCGAGGCGCCGAACGCGCCGACGTAGACCAGGGACAACGCCACGGCGGCGCCCACGCCGTCGCGCCGCAGCCACGAGCGTCCGGCCAGCACCCCGGCCGCAGCGAGCAGCACTCCTCCGAGGGGGCGCACGCCGGTCTCCCGGGCCGTGAGCCAGCCCCCGATCAGTCCCACGGCGGTGACGGCGGCGGTGTTGACGTCGTCTGCGGGCTTGAACGTGGACATCGGACCTCCTGGTCGGATCGCGGGAGCGGAACGAGCGTCCCGCATGACATGGTCGAGGTTAGCCGCCCCCTCAACACGGGCGGCCACCGGCGAAACGACCTCCCGCGCCGCCCTCCCGGCCCCGGCTTCTGCGCGGCGCACCCCGCGGGCGTGCTGGCCACCGGGGACCACACCAGCCCGGCCGGCGAGGCCGCTGTCAGGAGAGGGGGTACGGCCTCACCTTGCCTCGGGTGTTGGGATACCAGCCGAGCGAGGGTGCCACGTGCTCGGCCATGTTCTGGAGGATCCGGACGTTGAGCGCCGGACCCAGGTGGGAGGGGATCGTGAGCATCAGCGTGTCGGCGGCCTGCACGGCGGCGTCCTCGGACAACTGCGCGATCAGCTGGTCGGGCTCGCCGACGTAGGTGCGCCCGAAGGTGGCGGGGAACCCGCCAAGGGTGCTGATCTGGTCCTGCTCCTCGCGACGGAGATCGTCGAAGACGAGGTCCTTCTCACCCGTGATGGGGAAGATGCCGCGGGCCACGGCCACGCGCGGCGCCCGAGTGTGACCGGCCGCCGCGTACGCCGCGCGGTAACGGTCGATCTGCTCGCGCTGCAGGTCGGCGAAGCGCGCACCCGTCGCCTCGGTGAGCAGCGTGGAACTCATGAGGTTGACGCCCATGCGTCCGACCTCTTCGGCGGTCTCCCGCCTTCCCGCTCCCCACCAGATCCGATCGGCGAGCCCGGGGGCCTGGGGCTCCACCTTCAGCCGAGTGTTGCCGCCGAACTGCGCGGGGTCGGCGTCGACCATCGTCTCGCCACGAACCGCCCGCATGAACACGTCGAACTTGTCGCGCGCGATGTCTGCACCTTGTGGATCGGTCGAACCGCCGTAGCCGAACGCCTCCCATCCGCGGCGGGCCGGCTCCAGCGACCCCTTGCTCACCCCCAACGCCAGGCGTCCACGGCTGATGAGGTCGACGATCGCAGCCTCCTCAGCGAGATAGAGGGGGTTCTCATAGCGCATGTCGATGACGCCGGTTCCCACCTCGATGAGCGATGTGCGGGCTGCGATCGCGCCGAGCAGGGGCATGGGAGCCGCCCCCTGCCGCGCGAAATGGTGCACCCGGAAGTAGGCGCCGTTGACCCCCAGGGCGTCGGCGGCCTCGGCGATCTCGATGGCGTCGTGGAGGGCGGTGCGAGCGTCGGGGTGGCCGGGCCCACGCCCGACCCCGTAGTGGCCGAAGCTCAAGAATCCGAACGCTCTCACAAGGGATTTAAACTAGCGAAACGCGGGGTGATGGGTCAAGCATCTGTTTCGCCGCGCCCATCCCACCCGACCCGAATCCTCGTCGCGGCCGAACGCCGGGGGGTCATAGGCTCACCACATGAGCGACGACGACCTGCACACTGCGACGACCCCTTGGTCGGATCTCGACGCCTACGCGGGGCTGCCGCGACTGGGCGCCCTGATCGCGGCCCCCGACGGCTCGCGCCTGATGGTGTCGGTGGCGACCCCCAACAAGGACCGGACGGCGTACCGCAGCGCCTGGTGGGCGCTCGACCCGACCGGCAGGCTGCCCGCGCACCGTCTCACGCGCTCGATCGAGGGCGAGACCTTCGGCGCGGTACTCGCCGACGGGGCACTCCTGTTCGGCTCGAAGCGCCCGACTCCCTCCGACGAGCGGGACAGCGAGGCCGCGCAGCCCGATCCCGACGACCTCGGTGCACTGTGGCACCTGCCCGCGGGCGGCGGCGAGGCCCATCCGATCATGCGTCGCTCCGGCGGGTTCAGCGGGGTTCTCGCGGCTCGCGCGTCCGACGTCATGGTGGCGCGGGTTCCGATGCACGCGGGTACCGTCGACGACGCCGCCGACGGCGCCAAGCGCAGCGCCCGACGCAGGCAGAAGGTGTCCGCGATCCTGCACGAGGCCTATCCGGTGCGGTATTGGGATCACGACCTCGGCCCGGTCGCCGATCGGCTCGCCCGCATCGACGTCTCCCTCGAGGCCGGCGAGAGGGTGGGGGCGTCCACGATGCTCACCGGTGACATCGGTCGTGCGCTCGACGACGCGGGGTGGTCGCTCAGCGACGACGGGGCTCGCCTGGTCGTCGACTGGGCGGAGCCTCGCGCCCGCGGCGAGGTCGCCGGCACCGTCGTCTCGATCGACACCCGCTCAGGAGAGCGCACCGTGCTGGCCCGCGACGAGGCCGACGAGTTCGGGCATCCGGTCGTCTCGGGCGACGGGTCGCTCGTCGTGTGCCTCCGGCAGTACCGCTCCACCGGCGCCACCGCGCCCGACGTGAAGCTCTGGTTGGTCGACGGCTCCGGCGAGGGGCGGGTGCTCGCGCCCGGCTGGGATCGATGGCCGACTCCGGTCGCGTTCGCCCCGGACAACCGCACGCTCTACGCGGTGGCCGACGACGACGGCGATGGCGCGATCTTCGCGGTCGACCTCGCCAACGGTGAGGTGCGCCGGCTCACCGGGGAGGGAAGCTTCGGCTCCGTGGTGCTGTCTCCCGACGGCTCCACACTGTTCGCCGTCCGCACGTCATACGCCGACCCCGGCTCGGTGGTGGCCGTCGCCACGGACGGCGCCGGCACCCGGGAACTGTCGTCGCCGGTGACCTATCCCCCTCTGCCCGGTCGACTCGAGCGGGTCGAGACGACGGCGTCCGACGGCACTCGGGTGCCGGGCTACCTGGTCGTGCCCGTGGGGGCATCGGACGCCGCGCCGGCCCCGCTCGCGCTGTGGATCCACGGAGGGCCACTCGGTTCTTGGAACGCGTGGTCGTGGCGTTGGTGCCCGTGGCTGCTGGCCAGTCAGGGCTGGGCCGTGCTGTTGCCCGATCCGGCGTTGTCCACCGGCTATGGTCGCGGCTATGTGCAGCGCGGATGGGGACGCTGGGGCTCCGAACCCTTCACCGACCTCATGGCACTCACCGACGCCGTCGAACGACGTCCCGACATCGACCCCGCTCGCACGGTGGCGATGGGCGGATCGTTCGGTGGCTACATGGCCAACTGGGTCGCCGGCCACACCGACAGGTTCCGGGCCATCGTCACCCACGCGAGCCTGTGGAACCTCGAAACATTCGGCTCGACCACGGACTCCGCCTGGTACTGGGCCCGTGAGATGACCCCGGAGATGCGCAGAGCCAACTCGCCGCACCTGTCGGCGTCCGCGATCTCGACGCCCATGCTCGTCATCCACGGCGACCACGACTACCGGGTGCCGATCGGCGAAGGCCTGTCGCTGTGGTGGGCCCTGGCGTCGGGATGGACGGGAGATCCCGACGCCTTCCCGCACAAGTTCCTCTACTTCCCCGACGAGAACCACTGGGTGCTCACGCCCCAGCACGCCAAAGTCTGGTACGAGACGGTGCGCTCGTTCATCGATCACCACATCGGGCGCGGCAAGTTCCAGCGTCCCGATCTGCTGTAGCGGCACGCGCGCCCGCCGTTCCACAGGGTCCACCTGCCGGCCCCTGGGAACGGCGGCGCGTTGCGTCGGCGGGCCTCAGACGGGGCGTTCCAGGCCGGGCTGCGCGGGTCGTCGTCAAGCCGTAGGAGCCGGCTCCGCGTGACCCGCAGCGTTCCCCGCCTCGGCCCCAGTGCCACCAACTCTGGTCATGACGCCCACCGATAGGTGCGGCCAACTGAGCGGGCCGAAGTTGAGCAGGACGGTCTGGGAGTACAGCAACAATTCGCCCGTTTCGACGCCGTCGCCGTAGTCACAGATCCAGAACGTCGACTCCATCTCGGCGACGCAAGCATTCGGTCCGCCGGCCGTGCCGTTGAGGAAGGCGATGTCGGCCACTCCGCCTCCGGCGTTCGGTGTGGTCGTCGACGTCGAGAGCGTCGAGACGTGCAGCGTCGTCGTCGACGAGACCGTCTTGCCCGCCACCGCGGCCTGCAACACCGAATTGGGGTTGTCGACCATGGCCTGGGTGACGCCGACGATGTCGGCGGGCGGGCTGCGGAAGTCGCTCGGGGTCGACAGGTTCTGGCTCTGGAAGTGCACCTTGCTCGTCGGCTCGCCGGTGGTGAAGGGGGTGATGTCGACGGACGGGATCACCGGTGCCCCGCTCACGACGGTCGCCGTCCCCTGCGCCACGACGGCGGTGCCGTGCGGGATGTTGCCGAGTCGCGCCACCGTAACCGGCTCGGCCGGGTCGCTCGTGGCGGGGATGTTGATCCAGAGCCCCGGCTCGACGTGCAGGCCCGCCGGATTGCCGTGGGAGTCCTTGACGTTGGCGTCCGAGACCTGTTGAAGGTATGTCATGCCGAACATCGAGATGTCGTGCTGAAGGAACCCGCGGTTGGGGATCTCACCGGAGATCTCGGTGAAATCCAGGCTCTCGATGGTGCGGTTCAGTTCGAGGAAGTTGGTGGATTCCTGGCTCGGATGGTGAGGACGGAAGATCGTGTTGAAGCCGTGCCCCTGCCACGAGCCGACCAGCGGCGTGAGGAGGCCGAGCGGCGACGCGAGGGGGACGAGCTTGGCGATGCCGGGAATCGGCACCAGGCGGGTAGTGAGTTGGATTCCCATGGTGAACCTCCTGATGGATGGATGTGACGCAGTGGCCCGACGCTGCCGCGTGATGACGTTGGAGCCGGGGCCGCCGGCGTGACGGCGTCGAGCGCCTGCGCCAGGCGATCGACGAACTCCGCGACCCGTTCGGCGTAGCCCACTGCACCGTCTACGAACACGACGCGGATCGGTGCGTCACGAACCGTGCGGTCGAGGATGGTGAAGCCGCACATCGACATGGGGGTGTCCACCAGCACCTCATGGCTCGGGTGGACCCACCGGTTCGTCTGCCCGATGCGCCGGTCACCCGAGGGGTGGTGGATCATCCACCCGTCCGGCAACGACCGGTATTCGACCGAGCGGTCGCCCAGGTGCTCGGGCGAGTGGAGATATCGGGTGCCGAGCACAACCGCGTTGTCGCCGTCGACCAGACCCATCGCGTCACCGCGAGCGGGTTGGTAGCAGAAGGCCCTGTAGTGGAGGGTGACCGCCGGCCCGTGAGGTGGCAGCCGGCGTCCCGCGAGACCACGCCTGCGCACCGGAACCGCCTGGCCGGGGTTCGGGTCGGACGCGGTGACCCCGAAGGCATCGCGGCCGTCCGTGGCCAACGAGCAGTCGCCAGCCACCCCGGTCGGGATCGAGACGGTCATGGCCTCGTGGACGAAATCTCCCGACATCGTCATCGTGACGGAGATTTCCAGGGTGGCGGGATCCACGTCGACGCAATGGTCGACCTGTGCGGTCACGTGGCCGAACCGCGCCGTGCGCTTTTCATCCTCGCCGCCCCCAGAGATTGGAATCCTCAGGTCACAAACATTCGGCACAGCTGCTGGTCACGTCACGACGTGACGCTACGGCAATAAACAGGAGTCGTCACCGTTTTCAGGGAACCTATGGATGAATTCAGAGGGAGGTCGTTCGCCCGGCACTGCGCGAGTGTGCCCCCGTGCGTGCCGGTGTGGGTCGTTCGGCGCGGTTCGGGGGCACAGTCGGTTGTGGATGGTCGGGGCACCGGGTGGTGGCCCGGGTGTGGTGACCGGGGTGTGGTGACCGGGCCACACCCGGTTTCCGGGGGGTGACCCCCTGTCACCACGGCCGGGGTGAGGGGGTCACCCGCACCGGTCTCAGGACCGTGGTGGTGCGGCCCCGGTCACACTCACCACCTCGGGATGCTGCGCGTACCAGTTCCGCCACACCAACCGGTACAACTTGATCCCGTGCGGGATCTTGTTCAACCCCGGGATCCACGGCAGGAACGCCAACACCAGACTCAACAAGATCATCAACGCCCACACCTGCACATCCGCGTTGTCCGACGTCGCGAACGGAGGAATCTGATACCAGAACGTGTACAACCACAACCACGGCTGCCCCGGGTAATGCCCGGTCTCGTTCATCATCCCCCACTGATCACCAGACAAGTTCTCCGAATCCGCGATGTTCGCCATGTAATTACCATCAGCCAACAACAACAACGCGTTCGTCGGGTCCGTCCCATAAAACGTCGACGACGTCGTCAACAACCCCTCCAACGCCCCCGACCTCGCCAACGTCAACTCCCCCGCCGCGATCGTGGGAACCGGACCATACTCACCGGCAGCCACCTTCGCCGGATCACCACCAGGAGCCTTCGCCAACGCATCCGCATAATTGTTCGCCCACGTCGAACGCTGATCCGCCGACGCCGAACGCCACGCCCCCACCGCCTGCTGCACCGCCGTATCAGACAACGTCGACACCGGATCAATCACCAGATCGGTCGCCGCATCCACCGGATGCGTCACCCCCGCCCACTTCTGCAACGCGATCGGACCCAACACCTGACCATCCGAAGCCGTGTTGTACGGCGGCCCATACCCCGCCGTCGTCGAGGTCCCCGCCAACTCCGCAGTCGCCGTCGCCACCACATCGAACGGGGCATTCGCCGCCCACGCCTTCATCGTGATCGCCTTCTCATCCGGCGAACCCACCGCCGCCGCGAACACCACCACCAACAACGCCATCACCACCAGCGCCGTCACGAACTCCTTCACCAGGTCATACCGCCTGGTCACAAACGCATGCGAATCCGGAGTCACCACACGACCAGCCATCACGCCACCCCACCCTCAGACGACCCCGACACAGCCCCGGCCCCGGCATCACCCGACGGCACCGCACCAAACGGCGGCACCACCCCACGACGACGCACCAACACCACATGCAACCCCACCATCACCAACACCCCCAACGGCAACAACGCCACGTGATACAACACCATCTGACCAAAATTCATCACATTGAACGCCGCACCGATACCCGCCGAGTTCAACCCATCCTTCGCCTGCGTCGAAATCCACTGCGAATCAAAATTCGTCTGGATCAAATACCCCGTGAACGCCGTCCCGATCGACACGAAGAACGAAAACGCCCCCGTCAACCACGTCAACCCGCGACCCCCACGCCACGACGCCATCACGAACTTCCCCCACAAATGAATCACCATCGTCGCGAAGAAGAACTCAACACTCCACAAATGCAACGAATTCACAAAATGACCCACCGACGACGAATGCCACCACGCGACACCACCCACCGTCAACACAATCCCCGACCCGATCACCAACACCAACGACGCCAGAGCCGACACACCGAACACATAAATCCACGACGCCACATACCCCGGCTGCCGATCCGGCAACCACTGACCCCGCGGCACCAACCCCGACACCCAACGCACCACCGCCGACGACCACGACCGGCCCTCCCCGGCCCCATCCCCCGCCGCACTCATGACCGACCCCTCGGGAACGGAACCACCAAAGCCAACACAAACACAACCAACATCACAACAATCACAACGACGTTCGGAACCGACAGGTTCACGAACCCCCAATGCACAAACCCCGCATCCAGCGGAGCCACCACTGACATACCCATGACCGAGTCCTCTCCGAGTGGGCCGACCCCGGATGGCCGCCCCGGCTCACCGCAACAGGTCCAGAGTAGGGGAGGATTGAGTACGCAGGCCTATTGCGGCGAAGTGGATGTGGTGTGTCTAGACCTCGCCGGACCAGTCCGACCCCACCTCGCGCCATCGCTGGTCGACGTGCAGCATCACGTCGCTCGGCAGGGGGCCCCGCGCCACGAGTTCGGCGTTGCGCCGCACGTGCCCGGGATCGGCAGTGCCCACGATGGCACTCGACACGCCCGGGGCGAACGCCGCGAACCGGAGCGCGAACTCGTCCGGCGCCATGTCGACCTCGTAGGCGAGTTGGTGGAGTCGCCGCCAATAGGTCTCGCCGTAGACACCGACCGGACGCTCGGAGTAACGCCACACGTTGTTGGCGCCCGGGCGCTTCGCGATGACCCCCAGGCCGAGGGCGACGGCGTCCATGATCGCGTGGTGCAAACTCCACTGGTCGGCGATGTTGACCGAGGTCTCGATCGACCCGAACCCGTGCGAGCCGATGGCGGCGGCGAGATGTTGGTTGTCACCGGAGTACGCGGGCACCAGTACCTTGCCGGCGTCCCGGGATTCGTGCAGCACGGCGATCAGATCGTCGCGAAGCGTGGGGGTCATCGGGCAACTGTGCAGGTGGTAGATGTCGATGCGATCGGTGCGCAGCCGGGCGAGGGACTGGTCGATGCCGCGGCGCACGGCCTCGGGTGTCCAGTCGCTGATCCCGTCGACGCCGTAGCCGCCCTTGGTGCTGAGGACCACCTGGTCTCGGCGAGAACCGAGCAACGCGCCGAGGTGCTCCTCGGATGTGCCGTAGCCACGCGCCGTGTCGATGAGGGTGATCCCGACGCCGAGGGCTGTGTCGATGACGTCTGCGGCAAGGCGTTCGGTGACGAAATCCTGACCGATCTGCCCCGCGCCGAGCCCGAGCACGCTCACCCGCAGGCCGGTGCGTCCGAAGTCACGTCGAATCATGACTCCACTCTAGGAAGCGGCACCCAGCCTCACGAGGCCCCTCCACCCGTGGGCCGGCCAGTTCACCCGCGGAAGCCGATGAGCCACGTGAGTCCGAAGCGATCCTTCACCTGACCGTCCCAGTCGCCCCACGGGCGCTGCCGCAGGTCGTCGATGACTCGACCACCCTCGGCCAGGGCGGCGAACCATCCAGTGAGCAGGTCAGGCTCCTCGCCCAGAACCGAGAGCATGACCCCCGTGGTCGAGATCGCATCCTCAGCCGCGCCGGCGTCGGCCATCATCAGCGCGACCCGCCCGTCGAGGACGCCGTGCGCCACCGCGTCCGGGGGTCCGTCGGCGCGGCCGAACTCGGCGTAGTCGTGAACCTCGAGGTCGCCGCCGAACACCTGCTGGTAGAACCCCAGCGCCTCCCGGGCCGTACCCGGGAGCAGTACGTACACCTGTGGCCAGGTCATCGTCGTCCTCTCCTCGCCATGATCAGCCTAACCGTCGGAACCTCGACGAGGGGCGGTGGCGACGAGAACCTCACCCGCGCCCCGTACCCTGGTGGGCGTGAGCAACGATCAGGTCCCAGTGACCACCGCACCCCGCCGACCTGTGCGGATGCGGCGTCCCCCGACGCCGGTGAGCTGGACCATCATCGTGATCTGCACGGCCGTGTGGCTGGGCGAACTGGCCAGCCCGACATTCCTCGACGACATCGTGCTCGCCCCCGACCTCGGGCGCACCCAACCCTGGCGGTTCCTCACGTCGGCGTTCGCCCACTCGACCTTCATCGCCCACATCGGCTTCAACATGCTCGCCGTGTGGATGCTGCGCGGGCTCGAGACCTTCCTCGGTCGCGGGCGCTACATCGCGCTCTACCTGGTGAGCGCCCTGGGCGGTAGCGCGGTCTTCGTCCTGCTGGCCGCGCCCGGTTCGACCGACTGGTACACCGGCCTGGTCGGCGCGTCCGGAGCAATCTTCGGGCTCTTCGGCACGCTCATCGTCGTCTACCGCCACCTCCGCCAGCCGATGACCCAGATCTGGATCGTGTTGGCGATCAACGCGGTCATCAGCTTCGGCGTGCCCGGCATCGCCTGGCAGGCCCACGTGGGGGGCCTGGCCACCGGGCTCGCGATCGGCGGCATCATCATCGGCGAACACCGGCGCGCCCTGGCCGGGCACCGCGACCGCACCGCGTTCGGCATCGGGATGCTCACCGTGATCATCGTGGTGGCCCTCGTCGTCAAGTACGTGCTGGCCGCAGCGTCCTGAGCCGCATCCGGTGGGCCTCGGCCCGGCGACCGGCGGAACACGCGCGCGGCCGATCCGTCACGGGGCCGATCCGCACACGAGGCACCCACCCGACGACGCGACAACTTGACAGGTTTATCGATACAGTTTATCGTTTTGTGTATCGATAAACCTCCGATCAGCATCGACGACTGATCCGTCTGGAAGGAACGCCCCATGCAGCAGACCATTCCCGCCACGCTCCTGCTCGCCTATTCCGACAACGACCACTACCTGGCCGCCGACGCCGCCTCCGAGACGTTGGCGCGGGGGGTTGCGCGACTGCGCGGTATCCTCACCACGGGTCGCGCCGGTGGGCCGACGGGCGGACGCAGGCCCGCTCTCCGTCCGCAGGCGCGCCCGATCCGCGCGGTCTGAGCCGGCTCGCGGCGAGGGGGCCGACCCCTCGCCGCGACCAGCCCCAGCACTCGATCCGTCGGGATCGGATTCACGAGGAGGTGGATCACTTGGGCTCCGTCACGATGAAACAGCTTGCCCGCAAGCTGGGAGTCTCTGTGACCACCGTCTCGAACGCCTACAACCGCCCCGACCGCCTATCGGCCGATCTCCGGGCCAGGATCCTCGCCACCGGCGAGGAACTCGGCTATTTCGGCCCCGACGCGGCAGGGCGGTTGTTGCGTTCCGGCAAGGCGCACGCCATCGGCATCATCAGCGGGTCCAGCTACTCCTACGTGTTCACCGACCCCTACGCCGTCGACTTCTTCACCGGTATGAGCGGCGTCCTCGAACGGGAGGGGGTCGCCTTGTCCCTCATCCCGACCGGCGCCGACCAGGAGGGCATCGACGCCATCTCGCACGCGGTCGTCGACGCCGTGGTGAACATGAGCGCCCGGAGCAAGAGCCGGCCGATCGAGCTGGCGAAGCGCCGGGGGCTGCGCGTCATCTTCACCCACATCGTCGAGAACGCCGAGTACGTGGCCATCGACGATCACACCGCCGGCCACATGATGGGCCGCCACGTTCGCTCCCTGGGCCACGACAGGGTCGCGATCGTCTATCAGGATCGCACCGTCGACACCGCGACGGTGTTCGACATCGGCCGGCTCACCGCGATCTGCACCGACTTCGCCGAGGCGGCGGGCAGCTTCTGGGGCGTCCGGCTGAAGGGCATCGTCGACGGGCTCGGCGACGGAACCGAGATCGTCCTCGTCGCGGTGCCCGCCAACGAACGCTTCGCCGGACGTCTCGGCGCCATCGAGTCGCTGCACCTCGATCCCCGCCCCACCGCGCTGCTCGCGCTCAGCGACCGCATGGCCCTCGGTGTCCTCGACGAAATCGACGACCGCGGGCTCACCGCCGGGCGTGACATCTCGGTTGCAGGGTTCGATGCCGTCCCCGAGTCGCTCCGCCGGGGCCTCACCAGCGTCCATCAGCCCACGACCGAGAAGGGACGCCTCATCGCGCAACTCGCCCTCCACCCGGGCGCGGCGCAACACCAGATCATCCTCCCCGTCGAGCTGCGCCCGGGCCGCACCACCGCTCCGCCGCCGGGCGGATAGCCGACGCCGGAGGCGGGCACCGTCCCCCGATGCCCCCGGTCGTCCGATCCCCCGCAACCCCGGCGTCCGAGCACCGGCGACCCCGATCGTCCCACCCCTGGCAAGCCCGTTCTCTCACCCGGGGCCGGCGTTTGCCGCGGTTGTGCTGGCGTTCGTGACATTGGGGCTGGCGTTCGCCGCGAATTCGGCGTCATGAACGCCAGCCCTCGCAGCGAACGCCAGCCCCGGACGCAGGGTCACAGCACGGAGTGGGCGGCTCGGCCGGGCTCATGCCCTGTGCGGCACCCCGCTGTCGAAGAGTCGCCGCAACCGGCTGCACAGCACGGCGGGTGTGGCGAGGTCGGAGGGCATCCACCGGAACACCAGCCAGCCCAATGCCTGGATGTCGTTCTCGCGCCGCTTCTCGCGGATCAGCACGTCGGAGGCGCGCTCCCCGGGCCGCAGCAGGCTCTCGTACTTGACCCGCCCATCGACCTCACCGACGACGCCGAATTCGGGCCAGGCGAAGTCGGTGATCGCCACCACCCGTGCGAATCGGTCGACGACCTCGAACTGCAGAAGCGGGGCCGGGACGCCGTGGTCGTGGAAGGCGAGCCTGCTGAGGCTTTCGGCTGGACTCTCGGCGAGTCCGTCGGCCAGACGCAGCGCCACCCCCGCTGACCTCGCCCCCCGTTTACGGGCGTCGACGGCCAGTTGATCCGAGATCGCCGCCCGCAGGTCGAGGTTCTCCCCGCGTCGGGACAGGTGCAGCGCGGCGTCCAGCATGGCGACTGCGCTGTCGCGGGGCAGC
This sequence comes from uncultured Actinomycetota bacterium, assembly GCA_963798885.1. Classification (GTDB taxonomy): domain Bacteria; phylum Actinomycetota; class Actinomycetes; order Propionibacteriales; family Propionibacteriaceae; genus JAJYQH01. Next base: position 82,943 of record CAWCUX010000004.1, read on the forward strand.
AGCCTGGCGGCGTCGGCGGCGGTGCGGGCGGGGACGGTGACCATCACCCCGTCGATCTCGGTCACGTCGGACGCCGTCAGGACGCCGGAGAAGGTGTGTAGCGAACCGCTGCAGTCGCCGCCGCCATGGCTGGTGCGCATGCGGGTGCCGGTGACCAGGCCGAGTGCCGATGCCGGCACGGGCCAGCCGTGCAGTATTGCCGCGGACGTGTGGCTCACGACCGTGCTCTCCCCCAGGCGGTGTCTCGTGCTCAGGATGAGAAGCCGGTGTCGTTCCTCGGGCGAGAGCGGTGGGGCGCTCGCGTACCCGCCGCGTCGAAGGCGGGTGAGATCGCCGAGTTCGAGTTCGCGGCGGATCAGCCGGTCGCTGTGACCGGCATGGTGCAGCTGGGACGTGGTGTAGACGGTCATCCCGCCATCGAAGCCGAGCACCCGCGTCCACCGCCAGCACCCCTGTGGATAACTGACGCACACCCTGTCGGTTCGACCTTGCCGCACGCTGGCGCAGCGCTCCAAGCGGACGCGTTGGCCTTCTCGACCACTCCGTGGGCCAACTCTGTCGGCACCGACGTCCCCGAACGCCTCCCGCCGTGTGCTCTGACGGGCTGGCGTTCGCAACGAGGGCTGGCGTTTGCAGCGCGGAACTCGCAGCGAACGCCGCCCGCGAACGCCAGCACCAGGAATCAGTCGGCACGAGTGTCCGGGACGTCGCTGCTCGCCTGTCACCCGAGGGCGCCCGGCCCGGGAAACCCGTTCGGGCCCTCCAACGTTTCCGGGACATCCTGAATACCCGGCACATCCGGACTCCCCCGGTCGCCCGACCTCCCCGGGCCCTCCCGACAACCCGGCACGTCCGGACTCCCCCGGTCGCCCGCGCTCCCCCGGCCCTCCCGGCAACCCGGCACGTCCGGACTCCGCCGCGCGTCCAGCGCTCCCGGGACATCCGGGCTCCCCCGCGGGTCCAGCGCTCGCGGCGCGTCCGCTCCCTCGGCCACCGACGCCTCCGGCGGGCCGGTCGTGGCGCGGGTGTCGCGGAGCCACGTGAGCCGCGGCGGCACGGTGTACAGCAGACCGGCGAAGATCGGCCAGAGCACCAACCCGGCGCCCACGGCGAGCATGGCCCCGCCGACGACGTCGGTGGGGTAGTGGACGCCGACGAGCATCCGTGAGCACCCCACCAGCACCACGACTAGGCCGACGACGACCCCCCACCATCCGCGGCGACGGCCCAGGGCGGCCAGCGCGAACAGGCCCGCGACGAACACCGACGTGATGAACCCGGTGTGACCGCTCGGGAACGAGTTGGCACCTGTGACCACCAACGCCGGCGAGACGGACGCGGGCGGACGGTCGCGGGGAAACACCGACTTCGCGACGTGACCGGGATACCAGGCGAACGCCACGAGAAGAACGACACACACCCCGAGCATCCGATGCCCCCGCACGACGATGAGGACGCCGGCCAGTACCAGCAGCCAGGGCGTCGCCGTGGGCCCGTCGACGAACTCGATCCATCGCCCGAGGGTGACCATCCAGGGGGTGCGTACCTGCTCGAACCACCGCAGCGTGGCGAGGTCGAACCCTGGGGTCTGCCGTCCGTTGCGCACCTGGGCGCCGAGAATGAATGCGAGCGCGAGCACCAGTGCCCCCGGCAGCTGCATGACCGGGCGCCACCAGAGCGGTCCGACGGGTTGGATTTCGGTCGTCACCCGATCTGGCCCTCGGGTTCACGGGCGTCGTGGCGTGCGTACCGCGACCAGACGAAGCTGAACACGCCGAAGCAGGCGAACCCGAGGGCCATCAGCGCGAGCAACGGCTGCCCGGCGGGCACCCTGCGCAGGCTGCGCAGCGCCTGGTCGAGTCCACCGGCGTCCTGGGAGTTGTGTCGGTAGGCCGCGATCCAGAACAGCACGGCGATGATCGTCAGTGAGAGTCCCTTCGTGATCCACCCGACGACGCCGAGCCGCACCGCCCAGCGCGGGGGCACCCCCTGGAGGTCGTACCTGACGAACGACTTACGAATGCCCCGCTGGATCTGATCGAGGGCGGCGACCGCCACCCCCGCGCCGATGAGCGCGACCCACAGGCGTCCACCGGGCATGGTGAGCAGGCTCGCGGAGGTGTGCTTGGCCCCTGAACCGCCACCGCTTGTGGTGCCCGACATGAGGATGCTCAGTCCGCTGAGGGCGATCGACGTGTAGACGATGGCTCGCAGGAAGCTGGCGACCTTGCGCACGGCGAGTGTGAAGCCGCTCAGCCAGGCGTAGCCGAACATGCCCTGGATGAGCATCCACACGGTGAGGGCGAACATGCCCACCACGACCCCGATGATCAGCGCGCGGCCCATCGGTAGCCGCGCGATCGCCTCGATCGAGCCCTGGTTCGAGGCGTCGGCGGGGTGGCCGAGCATCACCTGCAACGCCAGCCAGGCGATCAGCAGGTGCACCACCCCGTAGACCCACAGCCCTCCGGTGACCAGCCACCGATACGCGGCATTGTCCTGCACGGCCACCCCGACCGAGGCGGCGGCGTCGACCACATCGTCCCCGGCGTCACTGATCCGGTCCGTCGCATCAGCCATTCCGAGCCTCCTTGTCATCCGTCGGGGCGGGAACACGGACGGTCAGCGAATGGGGGTCGCAGCGCACTTCCATCCGTTCGAACCGCCCGACAGGGTCGCCGTCGATCTCGCCGAGGTTGGGGTCGCTGAGCCGGACGACGAACTCCCCGGCCCGGCGCCTGGCCAGCAGCCGGTGGCCGTGGCGACTGCGGGTGACGACGTCGCCGACGAGGGCGGTCCAACCCACCAGCCCGTAGGGCGAGACCACGAGCCCGTCGAGGACGCCGTCGTCGAGCTCGGCGTCGGGCATGAGCCGGAAACCACCGGTCAGCGTGCCGCAGTTGCCGACGAGCACCGAGCGGGCGTGCTGGATCAGCGAGATTTCGTGAGGAGTGTCGAGGCACACCCGGAACCCCGCCTTCACGAGTTCCTGCACGCCGCTGATCAGGTAGGCGGGCCAGCCGATCCGCGCCTTGAGGGCGTCGTTGGTGTGGGCCATGGTGTCGGCGTCGATGCCCATGCCGGCCATCACGACGAAGCGCTCCTCCGCGCAGGCGCCGGTATGACTGGAGAAGCGGACAAGGCCGGTATCGATGCGCCGGTCGACCCCGGAGATGACGACCGCGAGCGCCTCCTCGAGGTCGTCGTATGGCACGTCGAGGTTGCGGGCCAGCAGGTTGCCCGTGCCTCCGGGCAGCAGGGCCAGCGGCACGTCGCCGGCGGCCAACACCGAGGCCACGGCGCGCACGGTGCCGTCACCCCCGAACGAGGCGACGATGGTGGCGCCGTCGTGAAGAGCCTGGCGCGCCTGGCTGATCCCCGGATCGTCCTCGGTGGTCTCGTACCAGGTGGGTGCGCGCCACCCGGCCTCGGCGAGCCGGCCCTCGATCGCCGACTTCACCTCGTCGAGATCGTCGAACTTGCTCGGGTTGACGACGATCGCGAGGCGTGCCGAGTCGGCCCTGCGCATGGATTGAGTGCTGTCCACAGCCGCACACTAGGCCACGGTGTCGAGCCCCAGGCGGGATGGCTGAAACCGTGGCGGCCCACCACACCCCATCGGGTCTGATCCGAGCGCACGTCGCACCGGCGCGCTCAGCCGGCCATCATCCAGCCGATCACCTGGTCGGCCTGCGCCGACGTCCAGTTGTCGGGGCTGGGAGACTCGAGGCTCTGGGCGGCGGTGGTGGTGAGGAACTTCTTCAGCGTGGTGGGAACCATGGAGGGGGTGGCGTTCGCGGTGCCCTCGATGACGAAGCGCACGCGCCCGCCGGTGCCGAGGAAGAACAGCGCGTCGGAATGCTGGATGTCGTAGGTGAGGGGCTTGCCGGTGCGCCAGTTCTTGGCCGGCGGGCTGCCCTGCGGCACCTTCTTCGTGTAGATGCCGAGGTCCTTCCAGACCGCGGCGATGTCTTTCGCCGACCCGGTCGCCACGATCCAGTTCGGCGGCACCGGCGAGTACAGCGCCCGGTAGGCCTTGATCTGCGGCACGGTGTCACGGGTCGGGTCGACCGTGAGCGACAGGTACACGACCTGGGCCTGGTGTCCCGCCGCGTTCTCATCCCGGGCCGTCTGCACGAGGCTGGACGTGTCGAGCGGGCAGGTCTCCTGGCACAGGGTCATGACGTCGGAAAGCACCACGATCTTGCCGCTGAGACTCGCCAACGTGACGTGCGACCCGCTCGATGTGGTGAAGGTGAAGTTGCGCAGCGCGGCGGGCAGCGCGAAATCCGTGGCTGTGCCGACGCCGCGAGGCGGCGTCGGTGAGGGTGTCGCGGCGCCGGACGTCGCGGCGGGCGAGCACCCGGCCACCGCCGCCAGCATCGACACCGCCGCCACCGCGAGAAACGCGCGCACCCGCCCAATCATCACAACTCCCTCCGCCCGGACGGGATGATCCGGGCCCGCGCACCATCCTGCCGCGGCACCAAAACCACCACCGGGAGCGGGGCGGACGGCGTCACTCCCCCGGCGATCCGGGGTGTTCGATCATGTGCAGGTCGCGCAGGAACGCGTCGGCCCACACGTGGATGTCGTTGTTGAGCACCTGCCGGCGCAGGGCCCGCATCCTGCGCCGCTTGGAGGCCCCGGGTTCCTGGACCGCGTGCAGGATCGTCTCCTTCATGCCGTTGATGTCGTACGGGTTGACGATGTAGGCCTGCTTGAGTTCTTCAGCGGCCCCCGCGAACTCGCTGAGCACCAGCGCACCCGACCCGTCGGTCTTGCACGCCACATATTCCTTGGCCACGAGATTCATCCCGTCGCGCAGTGGGGTGACGATGAGCACATCGGCGGCGCGGTACATGGCCGCGATCTCTTCCTTGGGAAAGTGCGTATGCAGGTAGGTGATCGGACTACGGGCGATCGTGGCCATCGACCCGTTGATCCGACCGATGAGCAGTTCGATGTCGTTCCGCAGCCGCTGGTACTCCTCGACCCGTTCGCGCGAGGGGGTGGCGATCTGCACGAACACCGTCTCGTCGGGGTCGAGGCGTCCTTCGCTGAACAACTCGCCCACCGCCCGGATCCGCTGGCGCAGGCCCTTGGTGTAGTCGAGCCGGTCGACGCCGAACAGGATCGTCTTGGCACCGAGGTCGTGGCGGATCTCCTGCGCGCGAGCCACCACGCCGGGTGAGTCGGAGAGCTGCGAGAACGCCTCGACGTCGATCGAGATGGGGTATGCCTGCGCGCGGCCGGTTCGCCCGTCGGGGGTGCTGAACTGGTCGCGGCGGGTTTCGTACCGGAGCATCTGACGCAGCAGCCGGACGAAGTTGTGGGCGTCCTTGGGCACCTGGAAGCCGACGAGGTCGGCCCCAGCGATCCCCTCAAGGATCTGCCGCCGCCAGGGCAGCTGCTGGAACAGTTCGGTGGGCGGGAACGGGATGTGCAGGAAGAAGCCGATCCGCACATCGGGGCGCAGTTCGCGCAGCATGTGGGGCACCAGCTGCAACTGGTAGTCCTGCACCCACACGATCGCCCCCTCGTCGGCCACCTGGGCGACGCGCTCGGCGAACCGCCGATTGACGGCGCGATAGGCGTCCCACCACTCGCGGTGGTATTCGGGGAAGGCGACCGAGTCGTGGTACAGCGGCCACAGCGTCGCGTTCGACATGCCCTCGTAATACTCGGCGACCTCGTCGAACGACAGGGGCACGGGCACCACCTGAATGCCGCTGGCCTCGAACGGGGCGAGTTCCTCCCCGGATACGCCGTGCCAACCGACCCAGATGCCGCCCTTCTCTCGCAACACCGGTTCGAGGGCCGTCACCAGGCCGCCCGGTGACATGCGCCATTCCTCCCCGCCGGTGCCGGAGACCCGCTCCACCGGGAGCCGGTTGGCGACGACGACGAAACTCGCCGTGGGGTTGTCGGGTGTTGCCTGTTCGGTGTCCGATTTAGACTCGGGGTTACTCGTCATGCTCCACCTCCAGTGGCAGAGTCTAGCGTCGCCGGGGTGGCCCACCCAGATCCCAGGAGCCCGAACGGTGCCGGAGAACCCCATGCCACAAGCACACATGTCGCCCGAGGGGTGTGCCGCCTGGCGCGCCATCGTCGGCGACCCCGGTCGCGCGTTGGTGTGTAGCGACTTCGACGGCGTGCTGTCGCCGATCGTTTCCGACCCCGATTCCGCCTGGGCGTCGCAACGATCGGTCGACGCGCTCGCGCGCCTCGGTGAGCGGGTGGGCAAGATCGCTGTGGTCACCGGCCGAGTCGCCCGTCGGGCCGTCACCCTCGGAGGTTTCGACGCCCGGCCGGGCCTGCGGGCGATGTCGGTGCTCGGGCTCTACGGCTTGGAGCGCTGGGACGCCGCCAGCGGGGAGTTCGTCGAACCCGACGCGCCGGCGGGCGTGGCGGCGGCCCGTGCCGAGCTGGCCGACGTGCTGGAGCGAGCCGGTGTCGGCCGGGCACGCGTCGAGGACAAGAGGTTGTCGATCGGCGTCCACACCCGCGAGCTCGACGATCCCGCGGAGGCGTTCGGCTTGCTCGAGCGCCCGCTCGCCGAGCTGGCCGCCCGGCACGGGCTGCACGTCGAGCCCGGCCGCAATGTCATCGAGCTCCGCGCGCCCGGCCAGGACAAGGGCGATGCCGTGAGGGCGCTGGTGGCGGAGTACGACCCTTCGGTCGTGGTGTTCGCCGGCGACGATCTCGGCGACGTCGCGGCGTTCGAGGCGGTGCGCGACCTGCGGGCGTCCGGACGGATCGCGGGGTTGCTCATCTGCTCGGGGTCGGAGGAGCAGGACGCGCTCGTCGCACTGGCCGACGTGGTCGTCGACGGCCCCGACGGGGTCGCCGACCTGTTCACCCGACTCGCCGACGACCTGGCCGGGTGAGGCTCCGGCGTCGTCAGTCGGGATCGGTGTACTTGGCGCGGGCGACGATCAGCGGGTCGGGCGCACGCACCACGGTGGTGTCCTTGCCCTCGTAGTCGAACTGGTTGAGGAACGCCCGCAGCGCGTTGATCCGGCCGCGTTTCTTGTCGTTGCTCTTCACCGACATCCACGGGGCGTACTTCTTGTCGGTGCGGGCCACCATCGCGGCCTTCGCCGCGGTGTAGTCCTTCCACCGGTCGAGGCTTTCGAGGTCCATGGGCGACAGCTTCCATCGCCGCACCGGGTCGATCTGGCGGATCGCGAACCGGGTGCGCTGTTCCTGTTGGGTGACCGAGAACCACAGCTTGGTGACGGTGGTGCCCGATTCGACGAGCATCCGCTCGAAGGCGGGCGCCTGGCGCATGAACACCTGGTACTGCTCGTCGCTGCAGAAGCCCATCACCCGCTCGACGCCCGCCCGGTTGTACCAGCTGCGGTCGAACATGACGATCTCGCCGGCGGTGGGAAGGTGCCGGATGTAGCGCTGGAAGTACCACTGCCCCTGCTCGTCGGATGTGGGCCGGGCGAGGGCGACCGTGCGGGCGGCGCGCGGGTTCAGGTGTTCCATGAACCGCTTGATGGTGCCGCCCTTGCCGGCCGCGTCGCGGCCCTCGAACACCAGCACGTGCTTGGCGCCGGCGTCCTGGGTCCAGTACTGGAACTTCAGCAACTCGACCTGCAGGAGGTACTTCTCCTGTTCGTACTCGTCGCGGTCCATCAACTCGTCGTAGGGGTAGTCCTCGCGCCAGGTCTCGACCGCGGACCCGTCGGGCGCGATGAGGCGCGGATCCTCGCCGCTGCTGCCCTCGACGTGGTATCCCTCGGCCTGCAGTCGGTCGATGTACTCACGCAGGTTGAGGTTGTTCAGCGAATGGACCATGGTGACCATTCCACCGCGTCCCCGGGCCTCCGCGGGTCGATACGCGGCGGGTCGGCCCGCGTGTCGGGCCTCCGCCCTTCGCGGTGCCGGCGCCGATCGGACGGATCCGCGTCGGCCCGGCCGATCACCCGAAGCGCCCGGTGACGTAGTCCTCGGTGCGCGAGTCGGACGGGTTCGTGAAGATCGTGTCGGTGTCGGCGTATTCGACGATGACGCCGACACGCCCCTCGGCACGCTGCTCGACCGTGAAGAACGCGGTGCGGTCGGAGGTTCTGGCCGCCTGCTGCATGTTGTGAGTGACGATCACGATCGTGTAGTCGCGCTTGAGGTCTTCCATGAGGTCCTCGATGGCCTGGGTGGCCACCGGGTCGAGCGCCGACGCCGGCTCGTCCATGAGCAGCACCTCGGGCTCCACCGCGATCGCGCGGGCGATGCAGAGTCGCTGCTGCTGGCCTCCCGACAGGTCGAAGGCGCTCGACTTCAACTTGTCCTTCACCTCGTCCCACAGGGCGGCCCGACGCAGCGACTGCTCCACGAGGTCGTCGAGATTGCCCCGCATGCCGTTCGCGCGGGGGGCGATGGCCACGTTCTCGTAGATCGACTTCGGGAACGGGTTGGCACGCTGGAAGACCATCCCGATCCGGCGGCGGATGTCGATCGGCCGCACCGACTTCGCGTAGAGGTCGTCGCCGTCGAACAGCACCTGACCCTCGAGCCGAGTGCGGGGAATCATGTCGTTGAGCCGGTTGAGGCAGCGCAGGAACGTGGTCTTGCCGCAGCCGGACGGGCCGATGAGCGCGGTGATCTCGCGGCGACGCACGTCGATGGAGATGTCCGACAGTGCCTGCACGTCGCCGTAGAAGAACGAGACGTGTTGAGCGCTCAGCACGACGTCGTCGCCGACCGACGCGGGCTCCGCGGCGACGGGAGCGGGGCGCGGCTCGCGCTCACCGGTGCTGAACTTGACGGTGGGACTCATCGACGACTCCTGATGAGAATGGGTGGGAACTGGTGCGGCGGTGCGGTGACCCGCGACCCGGACGTCCGGACGCCGGGCCCGCCACAGACCGGTCGCTTCGGCTTCGGCTGTCATAGTGCCATCCTTCGGGTAGCCCGCACCGAGCGCGCCGTGATGAGGCGGCCGATGAGGATGAGGATCACAAGCAGGAGCAGCGACACCGCGCCCGCCGCCGCGGATAGGTACTGCGCCTGCGGGTTGGGAAGTTGCAGGTTGGTGAAGATCACCGAGGTGAGGTAGGGCACCTGCTGGTGGGTGAGCGCCAGGCTCGGGTCGTTGTCGGTGAACCCGACGGTGAACAGCAGGGGTGCGAGTTCACCGGTGGAGATCGCCAGGGCGACGATGACGCCACTCATGATGCCCGGCAGCGCCGGGGGCATGACGATCTTCCACAGAATGGTCCGCTCGGGCATGCCCAATCCGGCCGCACCCTCGCGCAGTGCCCTGGGCACCTGACGCAGCGCCACCTCGGTCGTCTTGACGATGTACGGCAGCACCAGCACCGACAGGGCGATGATTCCGGCCAGGTAGGAGTATCCCCAGCCGGCCTGAACCACCAGGGTGATGTAGGCCACATAGCCGAGCACGATCGACGGCATGCCCGCGAGCACGTCGGAGAAGAACCGCGCCACCTGCTCGACCCCGGGCGGCGCGAACTCGGCGAGATAGATGCCGCTGCCCACCCCGACGGTGCCGGCGAGCACGAGAACGCCGAGCAGCAGCCACAGCGTGCCGAGGATGGCGTTCTTGAGCCCCCCCGCATTGGTGTTGTGGGTCAGCAGCCGCCATCCCACCACGGGCAGCGCCTGGTCGACGACGGTGATGAGCACCCACAGGGCGGGCGCGGCGATCGCCAGCGCGGCGACCCCGCACAGCACCCAGAACCAGGCATTGCGAAGGCGTCGTGCGATACCCATGTCAGGCCCCCCGTCCGACCGGGACGTTCGTTCCCAGGCTGCGAGCGATGTAGCGGCCGACGAAGTTGACGACCAGGGTGATCAGCACGAGCACCAACCCCACCTCGGCCAGGGCGTGCACCGCCATGCCCGTCGAGTCGGTGAGCGCGGAGTCGAGCATGGCGGCGATCGTGCTGGCCATCGTCGAGAACGGCGCGAACAGGCTCACCGGATAGGTGTTGAGCGCATTGCCGCTGATGATCAGCACGGCGATCGTCTCACCGAGCGCGCGCGCCAGGCCGAGCACCGCCGCCGCGACGATGCCCCGGTGGATGAACGGGAGGGTCACCACCCGCACCGATTCGGCGCTGGTCAGGCCCATCGCCGCGGCACCCTCGCGGGTGTTGGCCGGCACCGAGCGCACCAGTTCGCGCGTGATCGACGCGATGATCGGCACGATCATCACCGCGAGGACGAGGGCCGAGGTCAACAGGCCCTGCCCGTTGCTGGACACGCCCGCCGACAGCCACGGCAACCCAAGGTGTGAGATGGGCGCGTAGACGGTCCGCGACAACCAGGGGCCGAACGAGTAGACGCCCCACAGCCCGAACACGACACTCGGGATGCCCGCGAGAAGTTCGAGGAACACCCCCAGCGGCGCCTGCAGAATCGCGGGGAGCTTCTCCCCGAGCAGGATCGCCCCGCCAACCGCGACGGGTACCGCCACGATGAGCGCGATGAGCGACGACAGCACCGTTCCGAGAACGAACGCGAGCACGCCGTAATGGGCGCCGCCCGCGGCGACCTGACCGTTGCGGTGCTCCAGCGCCGTGCCGTACAGATTGCCCAGGGTGAACGTCTTGGTGGTGAAGAACGACCAGCCGTTGAACCGGATGGCCGGCCACGCCTCGGTGAAGATCTTGTAGACGAGGAACGCCAGCACGAGCGTCGGCACGAGGGCCAGCGCGCCGAGGACCAGCCGCATCGGATCGACATGCGACAACGCCCGGCGGGCCCGCTCCCCCCGCCGCTGGGGCAGGGGGGCGGACGCCGCCGGGGTGGTGTCGAGGTGGGACGAGGTCACGCGATCAGCCCTGGATCTGGGCGATGGCCTGCTCGATCTTCGGCTTCACCGAGTCGGGGATCGCGACGAAGGTCACCTTGTCGAGGTACTTGGCCTGGCTACCGCCGGTGCTCGACATGGTCCACGTGAGGAAGGTCCGAACCGCCATCGCCATGTCGGCGCTGGGCTGCTTCTTGTTGACCACGAGGTACTCGAAGTTGACGATCGGGTACGACTTCGCACCGGACTCGTTGATCAGCGGCTGGGCCAGGTTGTCGGGCAGCGACCCGGCTCCCGCGGCCACGGCTGCCGACACGTTGTCGGCGGTCGGCAGGACGAAGTTGCCCGCCTGGTTCTGCAGGGCCGCCTGACCGAGACCCGCCTTGGTCGCGGCGTCCTGGACACTGACGCCCACGTAGGCCACGCAACCGGGGGTCTGGGAGCAGGTCTGCACCATGCCCGGGTTGCCGCTCGCGGTGAGTTCGTTGCCGACGGCGGGCCAGGTGACGGTGGTGCCGAGGTTCGGCCCGTTCTTCCACGTGTCGTCGGTGGCCGACAGGAAGCTCGTGAAGATGAAGGTGTCACCGCTGGCGTCGACCCGACGCACCGGCACGACCTTCTCGCTGGGCAGGTTGACGCCCGGGTTCAACTTCTTGATGGCCGGGTCGTCCCACGAGGTGATCTTGCCCTCGTACATCTGGGCCAGCACCGAGCCGTTGAGCTTGAGGTTCTTGATGCCGTTGAGGTTGTAGTTGACCGCCTGCGAGGAGATCACCACGGGGATGTTCATGATGTTCGGGTTCTGGCTCAGCTGCCCCGAGCTCAGGTAGGCGTCGGAGCCACCGAGAACGGTCGTTCCGGCGATGGCGTCACTGATGCCCTTGCCCGAGCCGCCGGGAGCAGGCTGCAGGGTGATGTTCGGGTACGCGGCCTTCAGTGGGCCCTGAATGGCCTGAAGGTACGGGTAGATGAGGCTGGATCCCGCCTCGGTGATGGTCACCGCCGAGGCGGGGTTACCGGTGGTGGCGGCGGTGGCGCTGGTTGAGGAGGCCGAGGTGTCGCTCGCGGCGCTGGTCGAGCCTGAGCCCGAGTTCGACGACCCACAGGCCGACAGGGCCACAATGGCGGCGAGCCCGACGGCCGCGGGGAGAACTGCACGCTTCATGAATGTGATCCTCCAGATCGCATCGATTGGGTGGGACGGAATCGGCGGGGACCGGTCCGTCCAGCACTGCTCACGCTAGGGATGCCGGAAGAGCAGAAGGTGTCTGCCGGGTTTACCTGGGCTGTAATTTGGATGAACGATTGTTCATCTTGAGCCCGGGACGCCGCGGGGTGGTCTTCCTCGCCGCGGAGAAGGTGTCGCAGGCATGACGACGCTTGGGCCGACGGATGGCCTCGGGAACATCACGCCTCCGCGGCCCGACATGCTGGCGCTGACGCGATGCCGGTGCGAGACGCGCCGAGATGTCTGGCAGGCTTGCCCCATGACCGAGCGGCGCTGGCACAACGCGCATCGGCGGATCGTGGCCGCCGACCTGCGGGCCGACGATGCGGTGCTGCCGATGGCCGGCCCGACCACGAACCGCACCACGGTGGCTCATCTGGACGCCGGCGGGCGCCGTGCCAGGCTCGGTGGCATCGCCTGGGTGGTCGCCACGTTCGTCGTATGCGCCGCGGGGGTCGTGGCGATGGGGCCGGCCCTGATCATGTGGCTGGCCTCGCTCCAGACACCCGGTTGGTTCGAGGCGGCCGGTTTCGCCCTCGACATCGTGGTCTGGGCGAGCATGGCCTACTGGCTGCTGATCATCCTGGGCTACTGGCGCTTCCGCACCCGGCAGCGGATCGCCCGCCGGCTGACCCGGCGCCGTCGCTGAGGCTCACTCGGCCGTGCCCGCGACGGCCCTGCCGTCGATGTTCACCATCCACTCGATGCCGAAGCGGTCGATGACCAGGCCGTAGGTGTCGCCCCACATCTGCTTTTCGAGGGGCATCCCGATACGACCGCCCTCGGCGAGCCGGTAGAACCAGGTCGTGAGAGTCTCGGGTTCGTCGCCCATCAGCGAGAGGTAGACCCGGGTGCCGTTCCAACTCGCCTCGGCCCCTGGTTGGGCTTCGCTGGCGAAGATCGAGAGGTGGTCGGTGACCAGGGCGGCGTGCATGACCCCGTCGGCCGGCATTCCGGGCACGTGCAACTCCGCGAATGTGGTGATGTGCAGATTCCCGCCGAACACGTCGTGGTAGAACTCCATCGCCTCCCGCGTGTTCCCCGAGAAGTTGAGGTAGGGGCTGAGTGCGATCGTCATGGAAACTCCTCGTCGGAAGCCTGGACGCGGAAGGCCGGCCCGGGTGATCGGTTGAGGTGAGTCTAGGCTCGCGCGCACCACGATGACGAGGGCGATGGCGGTCTGCGCCGCGGAGGCCACGAACACGGCGAGCAGCCGGCGCACCCCCGCACCCCCTTCTCACCCGGCCCGGACGCCGGCAGCCCGGTGCCGCACTCGTGGGCGAGCCCGGACGTCACATCCACACGCGGATACTCTCATCGCATGCAGCAATTCGGAGAGCCGATCGAGGCCGTGATCTTCGATTTCCACCAGACTCTCGTCGACGCCGGCCGCAGTGAGGGATGGCTCGACGATGCGTGGCGGGTCGCCGGCCGTCGTGGCGTCCCCGCCGATGAGTGGGGTGACGAGCGCACCCGAGAGGTCAAGGAGTTCCTCGCCGACGTGTGGCGGCTCGCGAACAGCGTCGATCCGCACAGCGAGCGCGATCTGTCCCGGGCGAGACACCAGAAGGTGTGGGATGAGACCCTCACGCTCATCGGGGGCATCGACCCCGACGTGGCCGACGCCCTGTACGCCACGATGGATCATCACTGGGTGCTGTACGCCGACACCGTGCCCACCCTGCGCGCGCTGCGCAGCAGGGGCATCCGGATCGGGCTGCTGTCGAACATCGGCATCGACCTGCGCGACACGCTGCGCCAACAGAACGCACTCGACCTGTTCGACGCGGTGGTGCTGAGCTATGAGGTGGGGGCGGTCAAGCCCCAACCACGGATTTTCGAGCGGATCCTCGCCCAGCTACGGGTGCCGCCCCAGCGGGCCCTCATGGTGGGCGACTCATGGGCCTACGACGCGGGCGGCGCGGACATCGGGGTGCGCACGCTGCTCCTGCCCCGCACCGTCGGCGACCACCACGGGCTCGGTCTCGTGCTCCGCCTCGTCGGACTCGCATGAGCGGGCGACCGCTGCCGGCCGGCGTCCGGGTTCGCGCGGCCCCGGGCCCCACCGACGTCACGGCACTGCGCCGGGCCTATCTCAGCCGCCACATGTCCCAACTGCGGATCGTCAGATTGACCTCGACGCTGCTCCTCGTGCTCGCCGTCTGGTTCGGCTACCTCAGCCTGCAGCGCCCCGACCGATGGGTGCCGTGGGCCGTCACGGGGGTGTGCGTCGTGGTGGCGGTGACCACGAAACTGCTGGTTCGGCGCATCGACAGGAATGTCGAGCGCCACTGGAGCCGTCCGATCACCACGGTGTTCACCGACGAGGCGCTCTACATCGACGACGAGGACGACGTGTGGACCATCCCCTATGCCTCGGTGCGGGCCCTCGAGCGCAGCCGCGGGTGTGTGATCATCTCCGACATCGAGGGCGGGGTGACCTTCCTGCCGTTGGCCTCGGTGCCCGACGCCGAGTTGGGCCGGTTCCCCGGGTGAGACCGGTCAGCGGCGGACGATCGGCTGCTGCAGTTCGGTGACCCAATCGCGCTGATGCTCACTGGCCGCGTCGTGGTAGATCTCCCTGCCGGGCCCGGACGGCCGGAAGCCGTTCTCGTCGACCCAGCGCATCAGCGCCCCCCACGACTCGTCGATGGTCGCCATCACCCCGTAGTGCGTGGTGCTGGCGACCAGCACCTCGGGAAGCTCGACGACGTCGAATCCGGGGATGGCGCCGCCGTCCCAGACGTAGCCGACGACGATGTCGAGACCACCGTCGGGGCGCATGGCGTAAGTGGCGACTCCGAGGTCGGCGCACTCGCCCACCCCGCCGATGGCGTCAGCGACGGTGCGGAACATGGGCCCGACCAGCTGCGGCACCTCGGGCTGACTGGCGACCGACCCCGATGTGGCGACGATCCGGCGCGGCACCGCCTGCTTGACCACGAACTCCCGCTGAGACACGTCCGCCCCTTTGTCCGGTGATGGCGGCGTCCGGGATGGGACGGCGTCCACAAGTGTCACCTTGCACCCCGAACCGACCGCTGACAAGTGTGCGCCCCGGGACCAGTGGCCCGACGGCACCGTTCCCGGGGCGGCAGGGGGTGGATCAGGCGAGGCCCGCGCCGCTGAGGAACTGCTTCGAGACGGCCATCGGGTCTTGCTTGTCGATGACCACCTTCGTGACCAGGGACAGCAGCGTGGACGTGTCGAGCTTCGCCGACACCGCGTTGAGGGTGGTGGTGATGGTGTCGGTCACCTTGTCCTTGCGCAGCAATGGGATGACGTTCTGCGCGCCGAACAGGTGTTTCGGGTCGCTCAGCACGACGAAGTTGTTGGCCTTGACCTGCGGGTCGGTGGTGAACAGGTTCGCCGCCTGCACCTGGCCGTTCTTCAGCGCCGTCACGGTGAGAGCCCCCGAGGCGTTGAAGGCCTTGAAGTCCTTGAACGTCAGCCCGTAGACGCGCTTGAGACCCGGCAGCCCGTCGATGCGGGTCTTGAACTCGGGTGGCCCGCCGAGGACCATGTCCTTGGCATGTCCGGCGAGATCGGCGATCGACTTGAGTCCGTACTTCTTCGCCGTCGCGGCGGTGACGCAGATCGAGTCGGAATCCTGCGCGGCCGACGGCTTCAGCACCGTGAGGTCGGACGGCAGCACCTTCTTGAGTGACGCCAGCGCAGCGGCGGGCGTGCTGATGTCGGCGGACTTGTCGAAGTAGCGGGCGAGGTTGCCGTCGTATTCGGGGATGAGGTCGATCGACCCGTCCTTGAGCGCCCCGATGTAGAGCTCGCGGCTGCCGATGTTGAGCTTGGTCGTGGTCGTGACTCCCTTGGCGCTGAGCGCGTCGGCGTAGATCTGCCCGAGCAACGCGCTTTCGGGGAAGTTGGCCGAGCCGACGACCAGTGTCCCGGTGCTCGCGGCCGAGGAACTGCTTCCCCCGGCGGCCGCCGAGGACGACGTGGTGTCGAGAGGATTGCTGGTTCCCCCGCCACAGGCCGACAGGCCGACGGCGAGGCCGCCTCCGAAGACGGCGGTGAGCAGGGTGCGTCGGGTGGTGGTCATCGGATCTCCTTCGTCGGGCCGACCGACGGTCGACGGGAACGGACGCTCGTTGTGGCCAACACCGCGCCCGCGTCCGGCATTCCCCCGTGACCAGACCGTGACTGCACCCAACCCCCGGTCCAGGGGCGCGGGGCCCTGGTCGGCGTCCCCGCCACCCCACGTCCGGGGCTGGCGTTCGCTGCGAGGGCTGGCGTTCGCGTCGCACAAAGTGCAGCAACCGCCAGCCCCACGGTCGCGAACGCCAGCCCCACGCATGAGCAGGAACGAAGGAATCAGGGCGCCGACCGGGGTCGGGATTGCGGGCCGGGCCGGGATGCGGGCCGGGCCGGGATTGCGGGCCGGGCCGGGATTGCGGGCCGGGCCGGGGGTCAGGATTGCAGGCCGGGCGACACGACGAGGCGCTGGACGCCGGCCAGCACGGCATCCGCGGCGATCGCGAGCAGACCCACCAGCAGGGCTCCGCCGGCCATCATCGCGTAGTCGCGGTAGGCGAGGCCGTCGATGAGGAACCTGCCGAGGCCACCCACGCTGACCGTGGCCGCGATCGTGGCGGTGGCGACGACCTGCAGCGTGGCCGAGCGGAAGCCGCCGAAGATGAGGGGCAGCGCACACGGCACCTCGATCCGCCACAGCACCTGCCACGAGGTGAGGCCCATGCCGTGGCCGGCGTCCCGGGCGGCGGGATCGACCTGCTCGACCCCGGCGTAGGCTCCGGCGAGGATCGGCGGGATCGCGAGCACCACGAGCACCCCGATACTCGGAAGCAGGAAGGCGTCGCCGCCGTGGATGTGCGGAGCGAGCACCAGCAGCACGACGAACAGCAACCCCAGGGTGGGGATCGACCGGATGCCGTTGGCCAGGCCGACCGCCACGACCCGGCCGCGTCCGGTGTGCCCGATCCACAGTCCGAGCGGGATCGCGATGAGCGCCGCGATCGCCAGCGCACTGCCCGAGTATTCGAGGTGCTGCAGCGAGGCGATGCCAGATGCCGTCGGTGCCCACCCAATTCGCGCCGCTGGTGAGCCACTGCCAAACCTCGATCATGCGGCCCTCCTCAGCCAGGGGGTGGCCAGCCGGGTGAGGGCGACGATGGCCAGGTCGAACACCAGTGCCAGCAGCACGCAGGCGATCGTGCCCACGAGGATCGGCGGCAGGTAGAGCAGTTGGAACCCCTCGGTGAGCAGCGACCCCAACTGCACGACACCGATGAGCGCCGCGACGCTGACGATCGACACGTTGCTGACGGCCGCAACCCGCAACCCCGCCGAGATCACCGGCACCGCGAGGGGCAGTTCGACCCCGACGAGACGCCGCCAGCGCCCGAATCCCATGGCCACCGCCGCCAGGCGCACCTCTTCGGGCACCGCCGCGAGACCGTCGGCCACCGTGCGCACGAGCAACGCGATGGTGTACAGCGTCATCGCGACCACCACGTTGATCGGGTCGAGGATCTGGGTGCCGAGCAGCAGCGGCAGCAGGATGAACAGCACGAGCGACGGCACCGCGTACAGCACGCCGGCGAGCGAGATGATCGTCAGCCGCAACCGCGGCAGCCGGTGCGCGATCCACCCGAGGGGGAGCGCGACCGCAAGCCCGATGACCAGGGGGACGCCGGACAGCCAGGCATGGGTGAGGGTGAGGCTCCACACCCGCGACGAGTTGTCGAGGAACCACTGGATCATGCGCTGCGCTCCCTCTCGATGACCGCGACGACGTCGCCCGCGTTGACCGTGCCGAGCAACGTCCCGGCGGCGTCGACCACCACCCCCCGCCCGCTCGGCGACGACAGGGCGGCGTCCAGCAACGCCCGCAGCGGCGCATCGTCATGCGCGAGGGTGCCCGACCGGTTGAGGTCGGAGGTGACCACCTTCGCGCCGAGCCGGTCGGTGCGAACCCACCCGATCGGGCGCCGGTCGGCGTCGAGCACGAGCAGCCATTCGGCCCCATGGGCGACCCGCCGGGCCGCCTCGGCGCTGGAGCCGAGGGTGATCGTCGGCTCCGGTCGGGTGGGCACCTCGCCGGACACGAACCCTAGGGCCCGGTAGCCGCGGTCGCGGCCGACGAACTCGGCGACGAACTCGTCGGCGGGGTCACTCAGCAGTTCGGCCGGCGACGCGAGTTGGGCAAGATGCCCACCGGTGCGCATCACGGCGACCTCGTCGCCGATGCGCAGGGCCTCGTCGATGTCGTGGGTGACGAACACGATCGTCTTGCCGAGGTCGGCCTGCAGCCGCAGGAGGTCGTCCTGCAGTTGCTGGCGCACGATCGGGTCGACGGCGCTGAACGGCTCGTCCATGAGCAGGATCGGGGGGTCGGCCGCGAGCGCCCTGGCCACACCGACGCGTTGCTGCTGCCCGCCCGACAATTGGTTGGGGTAGCGGCGTCCGAGCGTCGGGTCGAGCCCCACCCGCTCGAGCAGGGCGATCGCATCCGAGCGGGCCTTACGGCGACGCACCCCCAACAGCATGGGTACCGTGGCCACGTTGTCGACGACGGTGCGGTGCGGGAACAGGCCCGCCTGCTGGATCACGTAACCGATGCCGCGGCGCAGCGAGGCGGCGTCCTGCTTCGCGATGTCGACGTCGTCGATGAGCACCCGGCCAGACGTGGGGATGATCATCTTGTTGATCATTCGCAGCGAGGTGGTCTTGCCGCAGCCCGACGGACCGACGAAGACGGTGACCCGCCCCGTCGGAACGGTGAGGCTCAGTGCCTCGACGGCGACGGTCTGGTCTGGATACACCACGGTGGCGCGGTCGAAGACGATCATGCTTCGTCCTCTCGATCGGGTGCCTCCCATCACACCATGTCAGCGCCCGACGAACCATGAGACGGCGAGAACGGACGCCGGTGCGGCGTGCGGCCGGCGCGGGGAACGCCGGTAGCGTGGGGGGGTGAAGTCGTTCCTCCGCGTGGTGCAGGATCTCGCTCTGATCGCCGTGCGCCTCACCGTCGCGCTCGTGCTGTTCCTGCACGGATGGCACCGGGTCGTCACCGTCGGCATGCCGGTCGAGGTCGCCCGGCTCAGCGCGCACGGCCTGCCCTACCCCTCGGCGCTCGCCTGGGGGGCGGCGGTCTTCGAGTTGGTCGGCGCGGTGCTGCTCGCGTTCGGCCTGCTCACCCCGCTGATCGGTCTCGGCATGCTGGTCGAGAACATCGTGATCATCGCGTGGTTGAAGGCGCCCCACGGGTACCTGGTATCGACCGGCGGTTACGAGTACAACCTGGTGCTCGCCGCCGTCGGACTCGTGTTCCTGGCGTTCGGTGGCGGACGCGGAGCCCTCGACACGCTGCTGCGGCGGCGTCCGCGGCCCCCCGAGCCCGCCGTCGTCGACGAGTCGGCACCCGCCTGAGGCGGCGTCCTCCCTCACAGGATTCTCACAGCAGATGCATGGGAAACGGTGGGCTTCGGCTGCCAGAGTGGGATCATGGCACGCGTTGACGCAGACCCCTTGACCCGTCCCGACGGCTCTCCGATCCGGGTTCTCACCGTCGACGACGAGCCCAGCCTCACCGAACTGCTCTCGATGGCGATGCGCTACGAGGGCTGGGAGGTCAGCACCGCGAACTCCGGCAGCTCGGCGGTGCGCGCCGCGCGCGAGACCCATCCCGACGCGATCGTGCTCGACATGATGCTGCCCGACTTCGACGGGCTCGAGGTGATGCGCCGCATCCGCCAGGATCAGCCCGACGTGCCGGTGATCTTCCTCACCGCGAAGGACGCCGTGAACGACCGGATCAACGGGCTCACCGCCGGCGGCGACGACTACGTCACCAAGCCGTTCAGCCTGGAGGAGGTCATCGCGCGGCTGCGGGCGCTGCTGCGACGCACCGGCGCCACCACCGCCCGCACCGATTCGCTGCTGGTCGTCGGCGACCTCACCCTCGACGAGGATTCCCACGAGGTCACCCGCGACGGGGTAGCAGATCAGCCTCACGGCCACCGAGTTCGAACTGCTGCGCTACCTCATGCGCAACCCCAAGAGGGTGCTGTCGAAGGCGCAGATCCTCGACCGCGTGTGGAACTACGACTTCGGGGGCCAGGCCAACGTGGTCGAGCTGTACATCTCCTACCTCCGCAAGAAGATCGACGCCGACCGTGAGCCGATGATCCACACGATGCGCGGCGCGGGCTACGTGCTACGGCCCACCGAGTGAGGCGAGCACTGCGTGACGACACCCCTGGCCGCACCCGACACCCCACCCACCTCCCCGGGCGGGGACGGTAGCGTTGGTGTGATGAAGCGTGGCACCCTGAGTCGTCAGTTGGTGCTGCGAGTGGCCACCCTCGTGGCCCTGGTCGCCCTCGCGCTCGGGGCGGTCAGCCTGGTCGCCGTGCAGCGCATCCTGCTCGACCAGGCCCAGGGTCAGTTGATCAGTGCCCTGTCGATTCAGGACAAGGGGCTCGCGCCCGATTCCGACGACCCCGCGCAGACAGCCCCCCGGGTGCGGGGCATCAACATCCCTGGCCTGCCACCCGGCACGATCGTCGTGACCAGTGCCGAGCACCAGGTGCGCGGCGGGCGGATCACGAGCGGATCGATCGAATCGATCCCCGCCGAACTCGCCCAGCAGCTGCTCACCCTCCCCACGGGAGAGTCGCAGCAGGTCAACCTGCCCGGCTACGGCGAATACCTCGCCGAGAAGGTCGACCGCGGCTACGAGACCGACGTGGTGGCGATCCCGCTCGAAGGTGTCAGTTCCGTGGTGCACAAGTTGCTGGCTCTGGAGGTCGTGCTCGCCACCGTCGCGGTCGTCGCGACCGCGGTCGTGGCCCGGGCCCTCGTCGTGCGGTCCCTGCGCCCGCTGAACCAGCTGGCGTCCGCGGCCACGCACGTGTCGAACCTCGAACTCGACCGCGGCGAGGTGTCCCTGGCCGTCCGGGTGCCCGCCACCGAGGCCGACCCCGACAACGAGGTCGGACGGGTGGGGCATGCCTTCAACCACATGCTCAACAACGTCGAGGGGGCGCTGGCGGCCCGCCAGGCGTCCGAGACGAAACTGCGCCAGTTCGTCGCCGACGCGTCGCACGAGCTGCGCAACCCGCTCGCCGCGATCCGCGGCTACGCCGAACTCACCCGACGCAGCCGGGAGGAACTGCCGAGCGACACCGCCTACGCGATGGGACGCATCGAGGCCGAAAGCGGCCGGATGAGCAAGCTCGTCGAGGACATGCTGCTGCTGGCCCGGCTCGACAACGACCCCGACCTCGACCTCACCCCGGTCGACGTGGTCGAACTCGTCCTCAACGCCGTCAACGACGCACGGGTCGCCGGGCCCGACCACACCTGGCGGCTGGCCCTGCCCGACCAGACGATCACGGCACGGGCCGACGCCAACCGGCTGCACCAGGTGGTCGTCAACCTCCTCGCCAACGCGCGCACGCACACGCCGGCGGGCACTGTCGTCGAGACGGGAGTGACCACCGACGGGCCGTGGGCCGTGATCACCGTCACCGACAACGGGCCCGGCATCAACCCGGGTATCAAGGACGTCGTGTTCGAGCGGTTCGCGCGGGCCGACACGAGCCGCGCACACAACACCGAGGGATCCACCGGCCTGGGGCTGGCGATCGTCGCCGCGGTGATGGAAGCCCACCACGGCACCGCGACCGTCGACTCGCGTCCCGGGTTCACGCGTTTCACCCTGCGCCTTCCCCTGTGGTCGTGACGGACCCTGCAGTCACCGCCCTTTTCCGTAGTCACAGGGTTTTCACAGTCTCGGCGGGCTCTCACAGCGACCCCACAGAGGGGTCACACGGCCGGCAAAGAAGCTGAATCTTAGCTGAATGCATGAGCCTTTCGACGACACTCGGACACCGGAGCACCTCCCCATCCGGACCCCCGGACGACACAGCGACTCCCGGCGGCGAACCCTCGCCCACGACGACATCGGACACTCCCGGGCGCCGGTGCTCGGACGCTCGGTCCCCTGGCCCCGATCAGCCTGGCCGTGGTGCTCGCGGCGACGGCGGTGTTGTACATCGTCGGGCTGGCCGCGTCCGGCTACGCCAACTCCTTCTACTCCGCCGCGGCGCAGGCCGGCTCCACCTCGTGGAAGGCCTGGTTCTTCGGCTCGCTGGACGCCGGGAACTCGATCACCGTCGACAAGCCACCGGCCGCCCTGTGGGTGATGGGCCTGTCCGTGCGCCTGTTCGGCCTGAACCCGTGGAGCATCCTCGTCCCCGAAGCCCTGATGGGTGTGGCCGCGGTCGGGGTCCTGTACGCCGCGGTGCGCCGCAGCCTCGGCTTCGACCGGGCGAGCGGAACCTACCGGCCGAGCATGCGCGCCCATTGGGCCGCCCTGACCGGCGCCGTGGTCTTCGCCCTCACCCCGGCGGCGACCCTGATGTTCCGCTTCAACAACCCCGACGCGCTGCTCGTGCTGCTCGAGGTGCTCGCCAGCTACTGCGTCATCCGCGCCACCGAGACGGCGTCCCGGACCTGGCTCGCCCTCGGCCGGCGTCGCGATCGGCTTCGGCTTCCTCACCAAGATGCTCCAGGCGTTCATCGTGCTGCCCGCGTTCGTCGTCGCCTACGCCGTCGCCGCCCCCGCCACCTGGCGCAAGAAGATCGTCGACCTGCTCGTCGCGTGCGCGGCCATGCTGGCCGAGCCTCGGCTGGTACGTCGCCGCCGTCGAACTGACGCCCGCCTCGATGCGCCCCTACATCGGCGGCTCGCAGACCAACTCGTTCCTCGAGCTCGTCTTCGGCTACAACGGCTTCGGCCGGATCACCGGCAACGAGACCGGATCGGTGACGGCGGCGGTGGCGGGGCCAACGCCGGCGGCAAGGTGGGGATCGACCGGCATCACCCGGATGTTCGACGGGGTGTCCGGGGGCATGATCGCCTGGCTGATCCCGGCCGCTCTGATCCTCACGCTCGTCGCCTACCTGCTGCTCGGCCGCCACGCCTGGGCCACCACGCTGCGCCGGGGCACCGCATCACCCGCCACCCAGGCGAACGCCGGGACTGATCGTCTACGCCGGCTGGCTGGTCGTCACCGCGCTCGTGTTCAGCTACATGGCCGGCATCTACCACGACTACTACACCGTCGCCCTCGCCCCGGCCATCGGCGGCTCGCGTCGCGATCGCCGGGGCCATCGCCTGGCAGTACCGCCGGATGCTGCTCGCCCGGATCGGGATGGCCGGTGGCGGCTGAGCGCCGGCGCTGTCTGGGCCGTCGTGCTGCTCGATGCGCGCCGGGGGTTCCTACACGGCGCTCGGAGCGGGGGTCGCGATCGTCGGGACGATGGCGGCGCTCGCGCTGCTCGTCGTCGACCGGCTGCCCCGTGCCGCGGCGCGGGCCGCCCTGATCATCGCCCTGGTGGCGATGCTCGCCGGGCCGACCAGCTACTCGCTGCAGACGGCGTCCACGGCCCACACGGGCTCGATCGTCACCGCCGGACCGGTGGCCAGCACCACCGGACCCGGCGGGCGCGGAGGCCCGGGAGGGCGCGGCGGCTTCGGCCCCGGTGCGGGAGGACCGCCCTCGTTCACCCGGAACGGGACGGGAGGGCCCACGGGAACTGCCCCGGGACCACCGGACGCGGCGCCCGGACGGCAGATAGCCGGAGGGACGGGGGCATGGGCGGGCTGCTCGACGGCGCCAGCTGTCAGTTCGGCGATGACGACCCTGCTCGAGGCCGACGCGAGCAGCTACACGTGGGTCGCCGCGACGGTCGGAGCGCAGAACTCGGCCAGCTACCAGCTCGCCACCGGTGACCCGGTGATGGCGATCGGCGGATTCAACGGGTCCGACCCGAGCCCGACCCTCGCCGAGTTCCAGCAACTGGTCGCCCAGCACAGGATCCACTACTTCATCGGCGGCGGTGGGTTCGGCGGCCAGAACGGTGGCTCGCAACGACGCCGGCGCGATCGCGTCCTGGGTCGAGCAGAACTTCACCGCGCAGACGGTCGGAGGCGTGACCGTCTACGACCTCAGCCAGTCGGCCTGACCGGCCGGTCGCGGTGGTGGGCGGCTACACCGGCCGCTCACCACCTCCGGACCGGGCACATCCCGACCCGCTCGTCGACCTCCGCACCCATCAGCCCCGCCCCGACGACGAGGCGGCACCCGAAGAAGGCATCGGCATGACCACCACCGTGCAGACCAACCAACCCGAGACCAGCCACCAGGACATCCGGGCAACCGACGCGGGCACCTGACCCGCACCCGGACGGTCGACATCGTCATCCCCGTCTACAACGAGCAGGACGACCTCGAACGCTCGGTGCGCCGGCTCGACGACTTCCTCCGCGGCGAACGGTTCCCGTGGGGTTTCCGGATCACCATCGCCGACAACGCGAGCACCGACGACACCTGGTCGATCGCCGAGCAGCTGGTGCCGCGGACACGCGCACATCCGCGCCGTGCACCTGCCCGAGAAGGGACGGGGCCGCGCGCTCAAGGCGGTCTGGCTCGAATCCGAGGCCGACGTGCTCGCCTACATGGACGTCGACCTGTCGACCGACCTCAAAGCCCTCATCCCCCTCGTCGCACCCCTCATCAGCGGTCACTCGGACGTCTCCATCGGATCGCGATTGTCCCGCTCCAGCCGGGTCGAGCGCGGCCCCAAGCGCGAATTCATCTCCCGCGCGTACAACCTCCTCCTCCGCGTCAGCCTGGCGGCGTCCTTCAGCGACGCCCAGTGCGGCTTCAAGGCGATCCGCCGCGACGTCGCCCGGTCATCTACTGCCGCTGGTCGAGGACGACAACTGGTTCTTCGACACCGAACTGCTCGTGCTCGCCGAACGGTCCGGGTTGCGGATCCACGAGGTGCCCGTCGACTGGGTCGACGACCCCGGCACCACCGTCGACATCGTCGCCACCGCCACCGAAGACCTCCGCGGCGTCTGGAGACTGTCCCGCGGACTCGCCCGCGGCACGCATCCCGATCGAGCGTCTCGCCGCGGAACTGGTCAGGCGCGACGACACCGCGGCCGTCGCGGGCGGGGTCCCCGCGGGACTCACCGGCCAACTGCTGCGCTTCGCCCTGGTCGGGGTCGCAGCACGCTCGCCTACTTCGCGATCTATCTCGGCCTGCGGCAGGTGCTTCGACGCGCAGGCATCCAACCTCCTCGCCCTGCTCACCACCGCGATCGCCAACACGGCGGTCAACCGGATCGTGACGTTCCAGGTGCGGGGCAGCAGCCGGTTCGTCCGCGATCACCTCGGCGGCCTGGCCGCGTTCGGCGTCGGACTGGTGCTCACCTCGGGATCGCTGTGGCTGGTGCACCTCGGCGGGCGCGCTCGGGCCGCGGGGTGGAGGTGCTCGTGCTGGTCATCGCCAACGGGCTCGCCACACTCTTCCGGTTCATCGCCCTGCGGCAGATGATGCACCACCGCGGCCACCACTAGAGTGCGGTCATGCTGCTGAGTGACCGGGACATCCTCGCGTGGGTCGAGTCGGGCGAGATCCGTCTCGACCCGTGGGACGCCGCGATGGTGCAGCCCTCGAGCGTCGACGTGCGACTCGACCGGCTGTTCCGCGTGTTCGAGAACCACAAGTACCCCGTGATCGACCCCGCCGCCGACCAGTCCGAGCTCACCCGCCAGGTCGAACCCGTGGGCGACGAACCGTTCATCCTGCACCCCGGCGAGTTCGTGCTTGGTGCCACGTTCGAGCAGGTGAGCCTCGGCCCCTCGGTGGCGGCCCGGCTCGAGGGCAAGTCCTCGTTGGGACGCCTGGGGCTGCTCACCCATTCGACCGCCGGGTTCATCGACCCCGGGTTCACGGGGCACGTCACCTTGGAGCTGTCGAATGTGGCCACCCTGCCGATCAAGCTGTATCCGGGCATGAAGATCGGCCAGCTGTGCTTCTTCCAGCTCAGCTCACCGGCGCTGCACCCCTACGGGGACGCCACCAACCTGTCGCGCTACCAGGGCCAGCGTGGGCCGACCCCCAGCCGTTCGCACCTCAACTTCCACCGCGTCAGCGTCTGAGCGGCGCCGGCATCCGGGCTGAGCGGGGCCGACCGACGTCGGGCCTTCGGGAGTCGGCAGGGGTCCTGCACGTCGTCACCGGGCGGCGGGATCCGCGGTGTCGTTCTCAGACCGGACGGTAGGCGATCACGTCGACGGTGAGCCCGTCGCCGAGGTCGAGGTGCTCCCCGCCTCCAACGGCGTCGCCCTGGCCGGGCACGAGCCGCATCGCCGAACCACCCGGCGCGACGAGGATCGTGCCGTTCGTGGAGTTGAGATCGGTGACCTCCAGCCCATGAGCGCGCGGGCGACACCCGCACGTGGGTACGGCTGATGTCGTGGCTCGGGCTCGGCACGGTGAGCAGGACGCGGCGTCGGTCGGTGGCGGGGGCCACCGGCGAGCGTCCGATGATCACCGGTCGGTCGACGTCGACGACCTGGCCGAGCGAGGTGACGAGGCGGAGGGCGCCGGCGGACAGCTTGATCGGTCGGCTCATCATCGCTCGGGGCGGTGTCACGGTTGTCGGGGAGCGTCGCGGGCCCCTCCTCGGCGTCGTCCCATTCTGTCGCGGCGGTGCGCACCGCGGCGGGGGGTTCGTCGGCGCCCGCCCACATCATCGGTCCCGGGTGCAGCACCTCATCGACCACCGACCCGGCGGCCTCGGTCGGGTGGACACCGGCCTCGAACGGCGTGCTCGGACGCGGCGGCCCCGGGCTCGTCAGATGTCGGCTCCTCGGGTGCCGGCTCCTCGGGTGCCGGGGTGTCCATGGCCTGAGGTTCCACCGGGTACAGCTGAACCGGAGTCGGCGCGTCACCAGGGGAGGCGTCGACGACGATCTCGGCCGCCCGCACGACCCCGGTGGCCACCGGCAGTTCCGGGAGCCCGGGGTCGGGGTGCTGGAGTCGCAGGGTGCACCGGTCGCCGGGCACGTCGACCGAGCGCCACCCACCGGCGTCCGCGCCGTCGGCGAGATGCTCGTCGCGCGCCCCGAGCAGTGAGACCGCGCCCCGCAGCAGCGCATGCAAGCCCGCCGCATCACGGAAGACGACGCCCAGGGTCGGCATGGAGTCGAGTCCGACCGCCGCGAGCCGGGCCGTGAGTTCGGAGACCGACCCGGCGGTGAGCACCCGCTGCCAGACCTCGCCGACCATCGCGGACGCCCGCGCGGGCGCCGGCTCGAGCACGACGATCGCGGCGGGTGCGGCCAGCACGGTCCAGTCGCCCGGGCGGTAGCTCACCGCCCACGGTGTGGCATCGGGGGTGACGGTCGGCTCGTCCATGTGGTGGGGATCCTTCCGAGTTGAATGGCTGCCGGCGTCCGGCGGCCGCCGCCGCTCCATTCTCCCCCAGCCACGCCGGCGGCGTACCACCCGACGCCGAGCAGCGAACGGGCCCGGACACAGCGAATCGGCGTCACGTTCCGGGCGTGACGCCGATTCGCCGGATCGTTCAGGCGCGCTGCGCCAACGCCGCCTTCGCCGCGGCGAAGCGGGCGATCGGCACCCGGAACGGGGAGCAGGACACGTAGCTGAGCCCGATCTCGTTGAACAGCTGGATCGAGTCGGGGTCGCCTCCGTGCTCACCGCAGACGCCGCACTTGAGGCCCGGCTTGGTCGTGCGACCCTTCTCGACGCCCGATCCTCACCAGCTCGCCGACGCCGTCGACGTCGATCGAGGCGAACGGGTTCTTCGGCAGCACCTCCTCGGTGACGTAGGTGGTGAGGAAGCCGTTCTCGGCGTCGTCACGGCTGATGCCCATGGTCGTCTGGGTGAGGTCGTTGGTGCCGAAGCTGAAGAAGTCGGCCTCCTCGGCGATCTGGTCGGCGACCAGGGCCGCGCTCGGAAGCTCGATCATCGTGCCGACCGTGTAGGGCAGCGACGTGCCGGCCTTCGCGAACTCCTCCTCGACCGCCGCCACGACGATCGCCCGCTGGTTCTCGAGCTCGGACTTCAGGGCCACGAGCGGGATCATGATCTCGATCCCGACCGTCTCGCCCTTCGCGCTCGAGCACCGCGAGGGCCGCCCGGATGATCGCGCGGGCCTGCATGTCGGGGATCTCCGGGTAGAGCATGCCCAGACGGCAACCGCGGGTGCCGAGCATCGGGTTCTGCTCGTGCAGCTTCTTCACCTGCGCCAGCAGCGCCCGCTCATGCTCGATCTCGGCCGGGTCGCCGCCGGTGAGTTCGAGCTTCTGCACCAGCAGGCTCTGCTCGACGAGGTCGGGCAGGAATTCGTGCAGCGGCGGGTCGAGCAGCCGGACGGTGACCGGGCAGGCCCTTCATCGCGGTGAAGATGGCCTCGAAGTCCTCCTGCTGCATCGGCAGGATCTTCTCCAGCGCGGTCGCCCGCTTCTCGGTGGTGTCGGCGATGATCATCTCGCGCACCGCCGGGAGCCGCTCGGGCACGAGGAACATGTGCTCGGTGCGGCACAGTCCGATGCCCTCGGCGCCGAGTTCGCGGGCCTTCGAGGCGTCCTCGAAGTTGTCGGCGTTGGCGCGGACGCCGAGCGTGCGCACCTCGTCGGCCCACAGCACGACCCGCTGGAAGTCGTCGTTGATGCTCGGCGGGATCAGCGTGATCGCCTCGCCGAACACCTCACCGGTGGAACCGTCGAGAGTCATCACGTCACCCTCGTGGAATCACCTTGTCCCCGACGGTGAGGGTGTTGGCGATCGGGTCGATCCTGATGCCGGCGGCACCGGCGACG
Source organism: uncultured Actinomycetota bacterium (assembly GCA_963798885.1). Taxonomy (GTDB): domain Bacteria; phylum Actinomycetota; class Actinomycetes; order Propionibacteriales; family Propionibacteriaceae; genus JAJYQH01. The sequence goes on from CAWCUX010000004.1 coordinate 111,652, forward strand.
CAGGGCTTGCCCATGCCGCGCGCGACGACGGCCGCGTGCGAGGTCATGCCGCCGTGGGCGGTGAGAACGCCCTGGGCGACGATGACGCCGTGGATGTCGTCGGGGGTGGTCTCGTAGCGCACCAGGATGACCGGCTCACCCTTGCCGCCGCGTTCGGCGGCAGGTCGGCGTCGAACACGATCTCACCGACGGCGGCACCGGGCGAGGCCGGCAGGCCTTTGGTGACCGGCGTCCGGCCGTGGTTGGGGTCGATGGCCGGGTGCAGCAGGTGGTCGAGCTGCTCGGGCTCGATGCGCTGCAGCGCCTCCTCCTTGGTGATGATGCCCTCGTCGACCATGTCGGAGACCACCTTCAGCGCGGCGGCGGCGGTGCGCTTGCCGTTGCGGGTCTGCAGCAGGTAGAGCTGGCCGTCCTGGACGGTGAACTCCATGTCCTGCATGTCCTTGTAGTGGTGCTCCATCTTGTGCATCGTGTCGACGAGCTGCTCGTAGGCGGTGCGGGAGCACCTCCTGCATCTCCGAGAGGTGACGCGGCGTGCGGATGCCGGCGACGACGTCCTCGCCCTGGGCGTTGACCAGGAACTCGCCGTAGAGCGCCTTCTCGCCGGTGGACGGGTTGCGGGTGAAGCAGACGCCGGTGGCGGACGTGTCGCCCATGTTGCCGAACACCATCTGCATGACGTTGACGGCGGTGCCGAGGTTGGCCGAGATGCCGTTGGCCTTGCGGTACACGTCGGCGCGGGGGTTGAGCCAGCTGCGGAAGACGGCGTTGATGGCCCGGATCAGCTGCTCGTGCGGGTCCGAGGTCCACTCGGAGCCGAGATGGTCGAGGGCGATCTTCTTGAACCGCTCGACGAGCTCCTTGAGGTCGTCGGCGCTGAGGTCGGTGTCCTGCTCGGCACCCTTCTCGTCCTTAGGCTCGGTGAGCGCATCCTCGAAGTCGTGCGACGGGATGCCCTCGACGACCTCGCCGTACATCTGGATGAAGCGGCGGTAGCAGTCGTAGGCGAAGCGTTCGTTGCCCGCCTCGGCGGCGACGCGCCTTGACCGACTCGTCGCTGATACCCAGGTTGAGGATCGTGTCCATCATGCCGGGCATCGACACCACGGCACCCGAGCGCACCGACAGCAGCAGCGGCTTCTCGGACGCGCCGAGCGTGCGACCGGTGCGCTCCTCGAGCCGCTTCAGCCCCGCCTCGACCTGCTCGGCGAGGCCCTCGGGCCACTCGCCGCCCCGCTTCATGGTCTCGACGCAGGCGACGGTCGTGACGGTGAAGGCGTCAGGTACGGGGACGCCCAGACGATTCATCTCGGCCACCCCGGCGCCCTTGCCGCCGAGGAGGCTCTTCATCGACGCGTCGCCCTCGGAGAGGTCGAAGACGTAACGGTTGTCAGACATGAAAACTCCTTCGTTTCCGTCTCATAATCGAGTTGTCCAAGACATGTCGCATGCCACAGGCCTTGTGGAGCGGGCACACCCAGTCTGCCGTGCGGTGGTGACACTGCTGAAGGCACCGTCTCACGCGGGCCGTGGTCAGACCCCGAATTCGCTGGCGGGTCGTCGGCAGCGTCGACCGCGCACACCGGGTGCACCGTCGGAACCCACACTCTCACGAGCCGAGCGCGGACCTGCTCGCGGGGTCGCCCAATTCCGACCACGTCGGCATGGCAACACCGCTGGTGGGCAAGCGGAACGCGGCGATCCGCACCGGCCCCACCTCATGGGGTGATGCGGAGGTTGCCCGCAGGGTGCACGCAGGTGGCCACCCACCCGCCGCGCCCGCTGGTCGACCACGTCGATGACCCGCACCGCCGCCTCCTCGAGCGCGAGACCCGTGGTGTCGATGATCGGACAGCCGAGCTTGCGCTGGATCCGGCCCACCTCGTCCAGTTCGTCGTAGATCGAGGCGAGGTTGGCGTAGCCGTCCTTGGTGCCGAAACCGCCGAGACCGCGCACCCTGCGGTTGCGGATCGCCTGCAGCCGCTCGGCGTCGATGGTGAGCCCGACGATCCGCCACCGGTCGATGTCCGAACAGTTCGCGGGGCGGCTCGATGCCCGGCACGAGCGGCACGTTGACGACCTTGTAGCCGAGGTAGCCGAGGTAGATCGACAGCGGGGTCTTGCCGCTGCGCGAGGCCCCCACCAGGCAGATGTCGCATTCCCGCAGCGCCTCGGGCATCGCGCCGTCGTCGTTGCGGATCGCGAACTCCATCGCCGAGATCCGCACGAAGTAGTCGGCCTCGACCCCGACCGGACGCCGCATCACCTCGTCGGCCTCCCGTCCGGTGGCCTGCTCGAAGGCGCGCGATCGCATCGCCGAGCAGGTCGGCGTGGGGCACCCCAGTCTCCTCGCACGCCATCCGGACGAGTTCGCGCAACTGCTGGTCGACGAGCGTGTAGAGGATGACCCGGCGTCCGGGCGTGCTCCCGCAGCGACTCGAAGATCTCGAACAGGCCCCGCAGGCCGAGTGATCCGGGGATGGCGGAGAGCCGGAACGTCTCGTCCGGGGAACTGGGTCTGCACGACGCGGGCGACGCGGGCCGCGGTCTCGCCCGTCGAGTCGGCGATCATGTGGATCTCCAGCGGCTCACTCACCGCGCCCACGGTACCGTCCGCGAATCGTGGCCCCGTCGGGGGCATCCCCGCAGGCCGGGGCGGACGCCGGAGCCGTCACCGGCCCACCGGAGTGCTCCCGATTCGCAGGCAACCGGGCCCGCGCACCCTCACCACGACGCGAAGTCGCGCGGTCACCTGCAGATCCGGGGGCAGCCGGAGGGGTGCGCGTGGGCACCTCGAGAGTGGGGTTGGATGGGCGAATGGATCCAGTTGACAGTCTGATCATCGACGAGTGGAACTCGAGCGGGCACACGCCCGCGCGGGTGATCACGGTCGACGCCCCCGACCTCGCGGCCGAAGCGGCCTCGCGAGGGATTTCGACCCTGGCCTTCTGCGACGACCTGCGCGACGAGCGACGGGTGCCGCCCGGGGTGACGCTGGTGACGCCCGACGATGCGCTCGAGCCGGTGCCGAGCGTTGTGCTGATGCGGTTGCCGAAGGCCGCTCGGCGCCCTCGACGAGGTCGCCGGGTGGTTGGCCCGGGGCACCGCGCCCGGCAGTGCGCTGTTCGCCGGCGGCCGGGTCAAGCACCTGACCCACACCATGAACGACGTGTTGGCCGGCATTTCATCGACGTGACGGCGAGCCTCGGACGCCAGAAGTCCCGGGTGTTGCGCGCGTCCGGCCCCACACCGGCGCCGGCGACGTGGCCGCGCACCCGTCACCACGACGACCTCGGCCTGACGCTCAGTGCTCACGGCGGTGTCTTCGCCGACGTCGCGGTCGACCCCGGCACGCGGCTGCTGCTCGGCGCGCTCGACGCGATCGTGCGCGAACCGGTCGAGCGCGCCGTCGATCTCGGCTCCGGCAACGGTGTCATCGCCGCGCTGCTGGCCCGGCGGCTGGCCCCCGGCAGCGTGGAGGCCGTCGACGTGAGTTGGGCGGCGGTGCGCGCGAGCGCGGAGACGTGCGCGCTCAACGGTGTCGACGTGCGGGTTCACCGCGCCGACGGGTTCGGCCCCTTCGCCGACCACAGCCTCGACCTCGTGGTCACCAACCCGCCGTTCCACGTGGGCACCGCCAAGGAGTCGACACCGACCCTCGAGATGTTCGTGGACGCCGCGCGCGCCCTGCGCCCGGGTGGACGGTTCTGGTGCGTGTTCAACTCGCACCTGCCCTGGGCACGGACCCTCAACGACCTGGGACCGACGCGGATCATCGCCCGCACGCCGAAGTACACCCTCACCCGCACGACCGCCCGCTGAGCCGGCGGGTCTCTCCGAGGAGGAGCGCATGTCGCGACGCCTGAGTCGACGTGGCTGGGTGCCGAACCAGCACGGGGCGTGGGCGATCCTCGTCGTGCCCGTGTTTCTGGGGATGGTCGGGCGCGCTCGCACCGGCGCGTTGCCGGACTGGGCGTGGCCACTGCTCGGCTGCTGGATCGTCGGGTATTTCGCGTTCTTCGCGGCCGGCCTGTGGCTGAAGGCCGCCCCGGCCCGGCGTGCGGGCTACCGGCGTCCGCTGCTCGCGTACGGCACACTGTCGACGGTCTTCGCAGCGGTGGCACTCGTCCTGCAGGGTGGGGGTCTGCTCCGGTGGGCGATCGTGTTCCTTCCGCTCGTGGCCGCGACGGCATGGCTGACGGCGCGTCGACGCGACCGCGACCTGCTGAGCGGCGTGCTGACGGTCACCGCGTCGGCTCTGATGTTGCCGGTCATGCGCTTCACCACACCCGGCACGGCCCTGCAGGCGATCGGCACCCGTGACGCTCTCGTGGCACTGTTCGTGTGGGCGTACTTCATCGGCACCGTGCTCTACGTGAAGACGATGATCCGCGAGCGCGGGCACCGATCGTGGTGGGTCGGATCGGTGGCCTGGCATGTGGCCTGCCTACTGGGCGCGGTGGTCGCGGGCGTCGCCGACTCGCGGAATCTCTGGTGGCTCGCCACGTTCACGCTCGCCCTGGCCCGGGCGACGGTGGTGCCGCGGGCCGCCACCACCCCCGGACGCCGCATCACCCCGCAGCAGATCGGCATCGCCGAGATCGGGCTGGTCGCCCTGGTCGTCGTGTCGGCGCTCGCCTGAGCCTTCACGGGCGACCCATGCACAGCTCACAGCCGCACCACAGCCACGCGTCCTACGCTCGTCGATCATCGCCGGATCGGTGGGCCCCCCGTGGCATCGCCGGCCTGTGACGCTCGAGGTGACGGAGTGGAGGTGCCATGAGCCAGGAACCCGATCTCAACGGGGTGCACGTCTGGAGCGGCGGTCGACCGGTGGCCGGCTTCGCCGCGGGCCCGAACGACACCCGGCCACTACCGCCCGTGCCCCCGGTGCGCCCACCGGCGGCCCGGTCGCGCAGGCGCAGCAGGGCTCCGCTCGTGGTCGCCGGGATCTTCGCGGTGGCGGTGCTCGGCGCCGGATCGACGGCCGCGTTCTCGGCCCTCACCTCCGACAACGCGCCGACGGGGGGCACCAACCTGCCCGCGGATCAAGGGGCCGCACCCCAGATCGGCCAGAGCGGAACCGGAACCACGTCTAGCCAGCAAGGCACGACGAGGTTGCGCATCCGGGGCGGTGGGGACGACGGCCACGACGGATCCCGGGAGCGCGGCGACGACTGAGACGAGACGTCCCGTCAGCGCACGGCCCCGCCGCGGTGGGGATCAGATCCGGCCACCTGCCTGACCCCGGCCCGGGGGTAGCGTGTCGCCCGACGAAACGTCGGTCCGGTGCACCGATCACGGCAGCTCGGCACCGCCGTCGCGTCACCCCGACCCGGGACGCGCTGAGGGGGGCGGAGTGTTGCATCGGGAGACCCGGAAGGGACGTGCCCCAAGGCACCCGACGAGCGACGCGGGGCCTTCCACGACGCGTGGGTTGACAACGGCCGGGGGGCTCACCCTCGTGCGCCGGCTGGCTCTGGTCGGTGTGATCGTCGCGATCGTGTGGGGGTTCCTGGGGTACCGGATGCTCCAGGATCGGCTGGCATCCTTGGCTCGGACCCCTGTGCCCGGCCAGGTCACGATCCACACCGATGGCCCCCAACGGGTGACGCTCTTCTACGAAGACCCCACCGCCCCCGGCGGTTTCGTGGTCCGCGCCGGTGACTCCGGCACGCCGGCGTCCGCACCGATCGACATCGCCGTCACGGACCAGGCGGGGCGATCGGCTGCGACCACGCCGTACGGGCGCGACCTGCGCTTCACCCATCGGGGCCGCACTGTCATCGCACTGGCCACGCTCGACGTCCCGGCCGCCGGCAGCTACACCATCCGGGCCGGGGGCGACGTCGCGACCGGTGCCGGGATCGCCGTCGGCACCGTCGTGGACGCCGGAATGCTGATCAACGGGATCGGCGCCGTCGTCGTGTTCGTTCTCGGCATCCTCGCCCTGGCGGTGGTGATCATCGCACCCCGCATCACGTCGGGGCGGGCCACCTGACGACCGACCCGCCATGCCCCGACCCACTGCACCGGAAGGAACCCCATGACGGCGTTGCCCAGCACCCACGAGACCGTGGTTCCCGCGGCGTCACGGCTGGCGGCCCGACGTCCGGTGACTGCCGCGGTGCTGGTGTGGGCGGTGTACGGGATCGCCCTGGCCGCGTGGCTTCTGCTGCCGTGGGATCGCGGCACCGGGTCGGCCGGCGGCTGGGTGGTCACCCTCGGCATCGATCTGACGCGGGTCGTCATCACCGTGGCCTTCCTCAGCACCTGGCGACTCTGGCGCCCGGCCGGTTTCGGCACGGCGCCGACCTGGCGGCGGGTGGTGCCGGCACTGCCGCTGCTCGTGCTGCCCGTCCTCCCCGCGATCTTCGGACCGGGACTCGGTGACGCGCCGGCGTGGAAGTTCGCGGTGGCCGCGTTCGGCGTCGCGACGGTGGCGTTCGGCGAGGAGGGTGTGTTCCGCGGAGTCGTGATGCGCGTCTTGCTGACGCGGGGCGTGCGTCCCGCACTGTTCGGCTCCTCCGCGCTGTTCGGCCTGCTGCACGTGGTGAACCTCATGAACCGGAGTCACCCGATCACGGTGACGGCGCAGGTGCTCATGACGTTCGGGATCGGCATCGGTTTCGGCGCGGTCGCCCTGGCAACCGGCACCATCTGGCCACTGGTGGTCGTCCACTTCCTGATGGACTTCGTCAACACCATCCAGGCGGCTGCGCCGGGGGACGACTCCGGGGCGGCGCTCTCCGACCTGCTGGTGAACGGCGGGATCAACGTGGCGCTCGGGGTGCTGGCAGCCGGTTACGGGCTGTGGCTGCTGCGGCACCGGGTGGGCCTGCTCCGACAGCTCGACGGTCGAGCCACCTGAACCGGGCTGGGGCGCCAAGACACCGGGGTGACCGGTGCCCCGCGGCGCCCCGGGAGGCGGCTCGACGGACGGCCCGCCTGCGGACGGACGGCGCCGGTTCGGCCCGCCCTCAGCGGATACGCCGGGCCTCGAGGTAATAGCGCTTGTCGGTGGCGTCCCCGAGCGAAAACGTCTTGCGCGGCAACGCCCCCTCGGCCCTGATGGCGTCGAAGAAGGTGGACTTGTCGAACTCGGGCAGGAAGACCGCGATGTTGCCCGGCTCGGTGGCGAGATCGGCGGCGACGTCGGCGCCGTGGATGTAGTCGACCTCGCACATCTCGGCCTCGACGAGCGCGTCGACGGCCCGCTGCACGGTGGCGACCGCGATCGGGCCCTGCGGGTCGGCGAGCGTGTAGATCGGTGGCACCGTCGGCGTCGGCGAGTCCGAACCGCTGCCCCGAGGTCTGGTCGTCGGCCAGGCCCGCGACCTCGGCGCGCTCGACGGTCTCGACGTCGGCGTCCGCGCAGTGTCGCGCCAGTTCGGCGTCGAAGTCGGCGCGGGACACGCCGAACAACACCCGGTGGATCGGCTCGAACCTCAGCCCGGGGTCGTGGATGTTCTCGATCTCGACGAGGGCGAACCGTGCCGGATGGGCGGCCCGCTCGGTCTCGGGCAGGGTCGACTTCACCTCCTCCCACCAGGCCTTCGCGGCCGCGAACCCGTGGTTGCCGTCGCCGATCGCGAACAGCAGCGGGTCGGGCGGCTCGAGGGCCACCAGCCGCTCCAGCGCCTCCGCCAGCACCGCGAAGTCGTGTGGCCGGTCGATCGCCCAACCCGTCACCCGGCCACCGCCCAGCATGAGGTCGGTGTCGTAGACCAGTTCCCGACTCGCGACCGAGTCGGCCAGCGGTCCGATGACACTGTCGGCGGCGTCCGGCAGGAGCACGGTGATGTGCGACACCTCCAGCGGGGCGCCACGACGCACCTCGACGCGCGGCGGGATCCGGCTTTCGATGGTGTCTTCGGTGGCGCGGATCAGTGTGCGGGAGCCCGGGCGCCAGTCGTACATCTCGAGGTCGAGGGCCGCCACCAGGCCCCACCGCGTGTGCCCGTGGGAGTCGATGCGGCGCACGAGCACCATCGTCGCGGCACGGGGCTCGAACAGTCCCCCGGCCTCGTAGCCGCGCATGGTCTCGTGGATCGCGAGCACCCGCTCGTCGCGATCGTGCCGGGAGAGGTGCGCCTCGGGCAGCACCAGCCGCAGGGTGGAGGGGCGCTCACCCACCAGCCGGTCGACATGGTCCCAGTAGTCGGGCTGACTGGTGAACTGGTCGCAGGCCACCACCGACCACGCCGCCAGGTCGACACCGGACGCCGGGACGAGAAGGTCTGGCACCCGCACCCCCACCGCGGCAAGACGATCCGACAACTCCGGTGCGATGGGCATGGGTTTCCTCGACCTCCACGGGTGGGCGATGTCGCCAGTCTAGGCTCGTTGACGGGGTCGGAACGAGGATCCCGAACCTGGCATTGCCCGTGCGACTACGGAGGGTGGAGCGATGGGGGTGTGGATCGATCCGCCGGTCTGGCCCGCCCACGGCCGGCACTACGCCCACCTCATCAGCGACAGCGACGTGGCCGAGTTGCACGCGGTCGCCGCCGCCGCCGGGGTGGCGCCGAGGGCGTTCGACGGCGACCACTACGACGTGCCCGACCGGCTGTGGCACGCCGTGGTGGCGGCGGGTGCCCGGCCCACCACCGGCCCCGATCTCGTGGCCCGCCTCAACGCGTCGGGACTGCGGTTGCGCAAACGCAAGGGCGACCGGGGCCTCGCCCGGCTGTTCGGCGTCGCGACGCCCCTCGGCGTGACGACCGTCGACGTCGTCCGCTCCGACCGCCCGGCGCGGGTGGAGGAGGTGTTCGCCCACGCGGAGTTGACGGTGGGCACCGGCGAGTGGGGGGTGCGGCTGCTGGCGGGGCGGAGGGTCACCCGATGGCGGCCGCCGGTCGGGTACCTGCGCCTCGACACCCTGCCGGGCCCCAACATCATCCAGACCCACCCCGGCTCGGCCGACGCCGAGTCGCTGCCGCTGCCCTGGCGACTGCTGGCCGGGTGATCCGGCCTCGGGTCGCCGGCGCCGGGCCACCCGGGACTAGGGTGATGCCGACGTCCCGGCGGCCGGTCGGGACCTTCGACGAAGAGGTGTGGCCATGACCCTCACCGCGTCCGTTCGCGACCACCTGACCCGGATAGAGCCCGAGTTGGTGGCCCTGCGCCGCGACCTGCACCGCATCCCCGAGGTGGGCCTCGACCTGCCGGACACCCAGCGGCGACTGCTCGACGCGCTCGACGGGCTGCCGCTCGAGATCAGTCTCGGGCAGGGGTGCACGAGCATCACCGCCGTCCTCCGCGGCACGGCCGAGCCGACCTCGGGTGAACGTCGGGTGGTGCTGCTGCGCGGCGACATGGACGCCCTGCCCGTGACCGAACTCAGCGGACTCGACTTCGCGAGCACCAACGGCGCCATGCACGCCTGCGGCCACGACCTGCACATGTCGCTGCTCGTCGGAGCGGTGCGCGCCCTGTGCGAGCACCGTGACCGCCTCGCCGGCGACGTCGTGTTCATGTTCCAGCCGGGCGAGGAGGGCTTCGACGGCGCGTCGGTCATGATCGAGGAGGGGGTGCTCGACGCCGCGGGCCGCCGGGCCGACGAGGCCTACGCGATCCACGTGTTCTCGGCCCTCGAGCAGCACGGGCGGTTCTGCACGAAGCCCGGCACGATCATGGCGGCCTCCGACGAGATCCACGTGACGGTCACCGGCCGTGGCGGGCACGGGTCCGCCCCGCATCTCGCCGCGGACCCGGTGCCGGCCCTGGCCGAGATGGTGCTGGCCACCCAGCGGATCATCGGACGCCGCGTCGACGTCTTCGACCCCGCCGTGATCAGCGTCGGACGACTCCAGGCGGGCAGCCGATCCAACGTCATCCCCGAATCCGGCGGATTCGAAGCCACCCTGCGCACGTTCAGCCCCGAGCAACAGGACCACCTCTTCCGGATCGTCCCCGAGGCGATGGCAGGGATCGCGGCCTCCAACGGCGTCGAGGTCGAGGTGGACATGCGCCGCCAGTACCCGGTCACCGTCAATGACCCCGACCGGGCCCGCGCGGTCCTCACCGCGGCCGCCGACGTCTTCGGCCCCGACCGGGCCGTCGCCTGGAGCCGACCACTCACCGGATCCGAGGACTTCTCCCGCGTCCTGGCCGAGGTACCCGGCGCCTTCATCGCCCTGTCAGCCGTCCCCGCCGACGCCGACCCCCTCCGGGCCCCGTACAACCACTCCGCCTACGCCGTCTTCGACGACGACGTGATCGCCGACGGCGCACTGCTGCTCAGCGAACTCGCCTGCCGCGCGGTCGACGCGCGCTGACCCGGCCGCCGGGAAGTACCTCTCGCGGCCCGTGCCACCGGTGGGGTCGGGGGCGAGCGGGTCTGTCGTCGACCTCGGCCGGGTCTACGCGGGGCCGTCGGCGAGCGCGGCGCGAATCGCGTCCGCCTCGGCCCGCAACCTGACGGCGGCCTCCGGGCGGGCGCCGGCCTCGTATTCCCGCGCGGCGTCCTCGCGCTCGTCGAGTTCACGGCGAACCAGATCGTCGACAGCGTCGTCACCGAGTTGCAGGCGGGGCAGGTCGAGCGCGCCCACCCCACGCGGGCTGCGCTCGATGGCCACGCCCCGCAGGTGCTCATCGGTCACGGGAACGGCCGCCGCGTTGTCGATCGCGGCGAGGCACGACCGCAGCGCGCCCACGGCCACGGCGTCGCGGGCCATCATCGCGGCACGGAGCGCCTGGCGCAGGCGGGCCGGTGCGTCGGACACCCAACCAGCGTAACCGCGCGGCGGGGCCGAGGCCGGGTCGCTGATGCTCACCCGATGCTCCGCTGCCCCCGCCGGCGGGCCCGCCGAACTCAGCCGGCGACCGGCACGAGGCCGAGCGCCTCGGCGAGTTCGCCGGGCGTGTCGACGACGGCGTCCGGTGCCACCGCGACCAGCGCCTCGCGGTGGGCGGCGCCCCAGGTCACCCCGATCGCCGCGGTGCCGGCGGCGCGCGCCGACTGCAGGTCCCAGACCGAATCGCCCACGTAGACGGCTTCGGCCGGCCTGCGTCCGAGCTTGTCCAATGCCACGAGCAGGGGGTCGGGGTAGGGCTTGTGCCGTTCGGTCTCGCCCTGCGCCGCGAGGATCGGGATCCGCGAGCCGAAGCCGCCCGCCGCGAGGCTGCGCACCGCGGTGGCACGGATCTTCGAGGTCACCACGCCGAGCACCGCGCCCTGCGCGCCGAGGCCCTCGACCAACGGCAAGACCCCGTCGAAGTCGCGCTGCAGGTCTTCAAGATGGGCCAGGTTGAACCGCCGGTAGGCCGCGATGAGCTCGTCCGTGCGCGGATAGCCGGCCAGCGCGTCGAACAGGGTCATCCCGACGAGGGGACGTACCTGCGACTCCTCGATCCGCTCGCCCAGCACCTCGGCGAAGGCCACCTCGTACGACCGCAGGATCAGCGGAACGGTGTTCACCAGGGTTCCATCGAGATCGAACAGGACGACGGGCCAACGCAACGACGACATGGGTCGAGGGTAGCCAGCACCGGCCCGATCTCCCCAGCGGGTCTTGTCCCGCGATCACCCGCGCTGCTAATATTCCACGCATGGCGAATATCCCGACGAGGGATTCACGAGAAGCCTCGTCCCGTGCCGTCGTGGCACGCCCACGGCACGCCGCCCCCGACGCCGACACCGGGCCCGACCGCCCCGCCCCGGTTCACCTCCCCCCCGGCGAGCAGGTCGCCCCCGCCGATGTGGCGATCGACGTCTCGCACCTCACGGTCGTGCGCGGCCGGCGCACCGTCCTGCCAGACCTCAGCGTGCGGATCCCCCGGGGCCAGGTCACCGGCCTGCTCGGGCCGTCCGGCGGGGGCAAGAGCACACTCATCCGCTCGATCGTCGGCGTCCAGATCGTCGGGTCGGGCACCATCACCGTGCTGGGCGAGCCGGCCGGCAGCCCGCAACTGCGCCGCCGGGTCGGATACGTGACCCAGGCACCGTCGGTGTACGACGACCTCAGCATCCGCGAGAACATCACCTACTTCGCCCGACTCGTCGGGGCCTCCGCCGACGACGTCGACTGGGCCATCGATCAGGTCGGACTCGCCGACCATGCCGCACAGCGTGTCGCCAACCTCTCGGGGGGCCAGCTGTCGCGCACGTCGCTGGCCTGCGCCCTGGTCGGACGCCCGGAGGCCCTGGTGCTCGACGAGCCCACCGTCGGCCTCGACCCCGTGCTGCGCCGCTCCCTGTGGAACCTGTTCCACCACCTCGCCGACTCCGGCACCACGCTGCTCGTGTCCTCCCACGTCATGGACGAGGCGTCCCGCTGCGACCGCCTGCTGCTGCTCCGCGAGGGTCGGATCCTCGCCGACGGCAGCTTCGAGGGCCTGCTCGAGCGCACCCACACCCACGACGCCGAGTCGGCCTTCCTGGCGCTCATCGACGCCGAGGATGCCACCGGGCACGGGGAGGTCTCCCGATGAGACTCGCCTTCACCTCCGCCGCGCGGATCCTTCGCCAGCTGCGCAACGATCCCCGCACGATCGGGCTCATGCTCGTCGTGCCGCTGGTTCTCATCGGGCTGATGGCCTGGATCTACCACGGGCAGCCGATGATCTTCGACCGCGTGGGCCCGGCGCTGCTCGGCGTGTTCCCGCTGACCGTCATGTTCATCGTCACGTCGATCACGACCCTGCGCGAACGCCAGTCCGGCACGCTCGAACGCCTGCTCACCACCCCCCTCAGCAAGGGCGCGTTCATGACCGGCTACGCCCTCGCGTTCGGCGTGGTCGCGCTCGCGCAGGCGCTGCTGGCCTCGGCCTGGTCGGTGTGGGTGTGCGGCATGAGCATCCACGGCTCCTGGTGGCAGCTGGTGGTCGTCGCCGTGATCGACGCGGTGCTCGGCACGTCGCTCGGCCTGCTCGCCTCGGGGTTCGCCCGCTCGGAGTTCCAGGCGGTGCAGTTCATGCCCGCGTTCATCCTGCCGCAGTTCCTGCTGTGCGGGCTGTTCGTGTCCCGCGACGCCCTGCCCACCGGCCTCAGGCAACTGTCCGACGTGCTGCCGCTGTCGTACGCCGTCGACGCGATGAATACCCTGGCGACCAGGATCGACGGTGGATCCGACGTCGCCAAGGACGTCGGCATCCTGATCGGCTTCAGCGTCCTGGCCCTGGTGGGCGGGTCGCTGACGCTGCGCCGGCGCACGGCCTGAGGGCGCCCGCATGCGCCGTATGGGCGGCGTTCGGGGGCGCCGGTAGGCTGAGGGCGGCAAGGGGAGGTGGCGATGGGATCGGATGGGCCGGGGGTTGCAGCGCCGACGCCCGACGTCGACGCGCGCCCGCACGAGATCCTCACGTTGCCCCCGCTCGACGAGTTCGAGCCCGCCATCCCGATCAGCGGCAGCACCGGGCAGCCGCGACGCGGCAAGGTCATGGTCGTCGGGATGGCGTTCCTGTACGCCGCGGCGATCAGCGGGGTCGTGTCGCTCGCGCTGGCCTGGTGGGACACCATCCACGTGGCCACCTGGCCGCACTCAACCAGGCTGTTCGCACTGGCCGGCGTGCGAGCCGGATCGTGGCAGTCGGTGCTGCTCGTCGTCGCGATGGGGCTGATCGGCGCCATCATGGTCACCGTGCCGGCGATCGCGGGGTTCAACGCCTGGAACGGCCACCGCTGGAGCCGGGTCGTCGGGATCGTCGCCGTGGTCGTCAGCGGCCTCGCCTGGCTCATGAACCCGATCGCCTGGGCCGGGCTGCCACTCAGCGTCGTCGGCGCCGCCATCCTGTGGACCCGGCCGGTCACCCGTTACTACGGCCACTGGGAGCAGTTCCGGGGCGGCGAGCCCCGGCGTCCGGTCGAGTACACCCACGTGGTCTACGGGCAACTGCCGCGATTCCGCTGACCCGGTCGGCGGCGCGGGGCAGCGCCCACCCCGGGAGGTGCACGTCCCGCCCGGCCGGGCAACCCGACGCGGTACCCATGCCCACCATGCGCGTCTCGTGACCGACAGGCCCCTCAGCGCAACCCGGTGTGGTGCGCGGCGAAGGCGAGCAGGTCGGCGGCCTCGTCGGCGATCATCTCGGCGGGCTTGCCGGCGCCGTGGCCGGTCGCCGATTCGATCCGGGTGATGATCGGCGCGTCGCCGGCCTGCGCGTGCTGCAGCGCCGCGGTGAACTTGTGGCTGTGCAGTGGTACGACCCGGTCGTCGTGGTCGCCGGTGGCCACCAACGTCGGGGGGTAGGCGGTGCCTTCGCGGACGTTGTGCAGCGGCGAGTACGCGAGCGCGGTGGCGAACTCGTCGGGAACGTCCGGGTCGCCGTAGTCGCTGATCCAGGCCGACCCGATGGTGAAACGGTGGAACCTCAGCAGGTCGAGCACCCCGACCATCGGCAGGGCCACCCCGAACAGGTCCGGACGCTGGGTCATGGCGGCCCCCACGAGCAGCCCGCCGTTGCTGCGCCCGTGCAGCACGAGCTGGCGCGAGGTGGTGGTGTGCGTCGCGATGAGGTGTTCGGCGACCGCGATGACGTCGTCGAACACGTGCTGCTTGTGAGCGCGCTTGCCGTCCTCGTACCAGCGGGCGCCGTACTCGCCGCCGCCCCGCAGGTTGGCGATCGCCACCGTGCCGCCGGCGGCGAGCCACCCGGCGAAGATCGGGCGGAAGTCGGCGAGCACGGGGATCCGGAATCCTCCGTACCCGTAGAGAAGCGTCGGACGCGGGCCGGTCGGGGCGCCCACCGGCTCGATGAGGAAGTACGGCACCCGGGTGCCGTCGGCGCTGGTCGCGCGGCGGCGGGACGTGCGCGCCTCGGGCAGGGCGGGGCCGCCGTCGACCAGCGGCAGCGCCGAGACGTCGCCGGGGCCGCGGCCGACGCGGAAGCAGGTGGTCGGGCTGGTCACCGAACTGGTCGCGACGAACAGGTCCGGCTCGCCGGGTCGCCCGGACATGCCGACGACCGCGCCGCCGGGCACGTCGGGCACGTCGACCGGCGTGCCGTCGAGCCGGTAGCGCCTGAGCACCGGCGTGGCGTCCTCGAGGGTTTCGACCACGAGGTGATCTCCGGCGATCACCGCGTCGGCGATCTGGGCGTCCCCCTGGGGGAGGATCTCGCGCAGGACGAGCGTCCGACGCTCCTCGCTGGCCGGCAGGTCGATCGCGACGATGCGGCTGCGTGGCGCGTCGAGATCGGTGATCACGTAGGCCACATCGTCGACGGCGTCGATGACCCGCCACTCGTGCGTGGCCTCGTCGACGAGGCGGATCGGCTTGCCGATCCGCACCCTGGCGCCCACGACCTCCTGGCGGATGGCCCACAGGCGGCAGTTGCTCTCGGTGCCGCGCTCGATCGTCACGAACAGCCAGCGGTCGTCGTCGCTGACCTGCGGCCAGGCCATCAGCCGCTCGTCGTCGAGCCGCAGCACCGTGACGTCCTCGGACGCCGGCTGGCCCAGCGTGTGCAGGCGCAACTCGCTGCCGCCGAGGGCCGCGGTGCTGGTGCCCTCGGCCCGCTCGGCGTGATCGAAGGCGTTGTAGAGGACGCTGAGGGAGTCGGCCAGCCACACCACCGGCGCGAACTTGGTGACCAGTTCGGGCTCGTCGAGCGACTCGCCGGTCATGAGGTTGCCAAAGCGGAACCGCTGCCAGTCGGAGCCCGCCTCGCTCACCGCGTAGCACAGCCGGATCCCGTCGGGAGAGGCGGCGAAGCCGGCGAGCGAGCTCGTGCCGTCGTCGGACCACGTGTTGGGGTCGAGCAGCACGCGACCGCCGGCGACGAGGTCGTCGAGGGTGTCCGCGGAGTACCACACGTCCTGTGCGGTCGTGCCGTCGTTACGGCTCACCGCGAACCCGCCGGCCAGGTGACGCACCAGCCCGGCGCGCGGGCGCAGCACGATGCCGCGCAGCGTCCGGCGGAACCACTCGCGTTCGGGAAGCTGATCGAGGGCGCGTTCGGCGTACTCACGCTGGCGTTCGACCCAGTCGATCACCTCGGGCTCGTCGGGATCCTCGAGCCAGCGGTAGGGATCGGCGATCGGGTGGCCGTGCAGGTCGTCGACCACATCGCCACGGCGGGTGTCGGGAAAGTTGCTCACCGCCCGACCATAACGAGCCCCCCGGGCCGGTGCCAGCCGAGGTGCCGCACGCGACGTGGCCGCACCGGGTCGTCTATAGTGCTCCTCGGTGGTTGTCGGCCCCGGGCCGACGCCATCACCGGCGAGAACACCGGACGCGCCAGCGTCTTCCCTCGTCACGCGGGCGTAGCTCAATGGTAGAGCGCCAGCTTCCCAAGCTGGACACGCGGGTTCGATTCCCGTCGCCCGCTCTCTTCATGCCCGGCGGGTCCCCGACCGCACGGGCCCGGAGCACCGTCGTCGGGCCCGGAGCGGCCGCGGGCACCACCCCGGCGATCGGCGCGGACCCCACCCAGGATCGACCCTGATTCGTCGGGGTGATGCTTTCGCGCGGCCCGCGAACGCCCTAGCGTGGCAGGCGTGACAACGCAGCCCCCCGATCCCGCCACGCTGCGGGCGTCCGACCACGACCGACAACTCGTCGCCGATGTCATCACCGCGGCCTACGCCGACGGGCGCATCACCCACGACGAACTCGACGAGCGGCTGGCCGCCGCCTGGGCGGCGCGCACCTTCGGCGAACTCACCCCGATCACCGCCGACCTCGTCGTGTCCGGCCCCACCGTGCAGTACGCCACACCCCAGCGCGTCCGCCGGACGCCAACCCGCCGCTGCCCACGCTGGGTGACCACTCCGGGCTGGTCGTCCGACCCGGCGCCGCGGGGTCCGACCGGTTCACGGCGATCCTCAGTTCGATCAAACCCGACCGGGGCCTGCACCTGCCGGCCCGCAGCAGCGTCTCGATCGTCATGGGCGAGGTGCGGCTCGACCTGCGCGACGGCAGCCTCGACGTCGTTGGAGACCGTGCTGACGATCTGCAATGTCATGGGTACCCTGCGGATCACCGTTCCCGAGGGGGTCGGCGTCCGCGACGAGACGACCAAGGTCATGGCCGAGAGCAAGCTGCGCGGCCTCGTACCGACCCCCGACGGGCCGGTGATCGTCATCCGCGGAGTCCAGGTGATGGGCGAACTCAAGGTCTACGGGCCCGATCGACCCACGCTCGGCCGAATGCTGGGGATCGCCCCGTGAGCGACGATCCCGGGGCCGGCACCTCCGCGGGGGCGACACCCTCCGACCCCCTCGGGCCGCTGTTCGCCCCACCCACCGACACGTGGACGTCGTTGTCACCGAGCTACCGCCGGCTCAAGCATCGCATGGTGCTGCTGGTGTGGGGCGCCTGGACCGTGCTCGCCGGGGTCGCGGCCTGGATCCTCACGACCCGGTGGTGGGTGATGGCCCTCGTCGTCGTGTTGTTCGCCGGGTGGATCGGCTACCGCTATCAGCGGGTCGACCGGGTCTATCGGGTGTGGGGCTACGCGGAACGGGACACCGACCTGTACGTCCGCTCCGGGCTCCTGTTCCGCCGACTGGTCGCCGTCCCCTATGGGCGCATGCAGGTGGTCGAGGTCGAGTCCGGGCCGATCGAACGCCTGTTCGGCCTGGCCAGCGTCAAACTGGTGACCGCGTCCGCGAGCACCGACGCCCGCATTCCGGGCCTGGACGCCGCGGCCGCGGCGGTGCTGCGTGACCGGCTCACCGAGAAGGGCGAAACGCAGGCGGCGGGATTGTGACGCTGCCCCCGACGGCGCCTCCGGTGAAACCGGCGCAGCGCCCCCACCCGTTGACGCCCTTGGCCAAGGGGTGGATCAGCCTGGTCGCGATCGTCGTCGTGTTCGGCCAGGACGGCCTGCGCCAACTGAGCCATCACCCCGACCTGCGCAGCATCGGCGTCGTGGCCGGCCTCATCGGCCTGCTGCTGATCGTGAGCCTCGGCAGCGGATTCTTCACCTGGCGCACCACCTTGTTCGTCATCGACGACGACGAACTGCGGATCGAGCACCGGTTCATCCACCACACCTCCGACCGGATCCAGTTCTCGAAGATCCAGGGCGTCGACGTCGTCCAGCCGTTCGCCGCCCGACTGCTCGGGCTGGCGGCGCTGCACGTCGACGTCGGGGCCGGAGGGGCGAAGCGGATCGAGTTCCTCTCCCGCTCGCAGTCGTACGCGCTGCGCGACTACCTCATCGCCCGCGCCCACGGCGACCGGATCAGTGTCGACGCTTCGGCGTCGCTGCCTCAGGCGGACGCCTGGCACGACCGCGCCGCCACCGACGAGGTGATCGTCGCGGCCCGGCCCGGCCAACCTGGTGATCTCGTCGATCGCCTCGACCGGATTCATCATCGCGACGGTCTGGGCGCTCACCGCCCTGGTCATCGGAGCCTGGCGCGGTTCGCCGGTCGCCGGGCTCGGCGCCGCCTTCCCGGCCGGCGCGACGATGGTGAGCATCGTCAGCCACCAGACGATCCGGCACTGGCACTTCACCCTCACCCGCACCCGCAAGGGGCTGCGCGTCGCCCACGGCGTCACCACGCTGACCAGCGCCTCGGTTCCGATCGACCGGATCCAGGGGGTGATCATCAGCCAGTCGCCCCTGTGGCGTCCCTTCGGCATCTACAAGGTGGCCATGGACGTGCTGGGCCGCAGCTTCGCCTCGGAACGCGACGAACAGTCGGCGGGCGGCGGCGTCCTGGTGCCCGCCGGCAGCTGGGACGATGTCCGCTCCGCCGTCGCGGCGATCTGGCCGGGCACCGACCCCGACCGGTTGGCGTGGACGCCGGTCGCGGTTCGGGGACGCTGGCTGCACCCGCTGGGATTCCGATGGCAGCAGTGGCAGGTCGACGCGACCTTCGCCGCGACCCGGCGCGGCGTGCTCGCGCCGTCGATCACGGTGATCCCCCACGCGCGCGTGCAGTCGGTCACCATCCGGCAGGGTCCGCTCCGCCGACGCCTCGGCCTCGCATCGGTCGAACTGCACTCGAGTCCCGGGGTCGTGGCGTGGCGGCGGCATTACCTCAGCGAGCCGGTCGCCCGGTGGCTGGCCCTCAGCGAACTCGACCGGAGTCGCGCCGCACGGCGCCAGGAGCGCGAGTTCGCCCGCGTCCGGTCGATGCCACCACCGGTCGTCACCGGCCCGGCTATCGAGGCCGGTGGCGACCCTCGCGGCGAACCTGACCGACCAGTAACAAGCTCGTCGTGCAGTACTGGCAGCGTGCCCGTATTGTGAACCCCATGAGCTACGCCCTCGGAATCGACATCGGCGGATCAGGCGTCAAGGGTGCGCCGGTCGACCTGGAAGCCGGAGAGTTCGCGGCCGACCGCCTGCGGATCGATACCCCGGCCAAGTCCACTCCCGCCAATGTGGTCAAAGTGGTCGCCGAGATCGTCGCGAGTTTCGCCGACACCATCGGCGACGCCCCGGTTGGCGTCACGATTCCCGCTCCCGTGCGCCACGGCGTGGTGCCGATGATCGCGAACCTCGACAAGAAGTGGGTCAACCTCGAGGCCGAGAAGTACTTCTCCGACGAACTGCAGCGGCCGGTCACCATCGTCAACGACGCCGATGCTGCGGGCGTGGCCGAGGTGCGCTACGGCGCCGCCAAGGGCCACGCCGGCGTGTGTGATCGTCACGACACTCGGCACGGGCATCGGCACCGCGGTGATCAACGACGGCGTGCTGCTACCGAACACCGAACTCGGCCACCTCGAGATCGACGGCTACGACGCCGAGAAGCGGGCCGCCGCCTCGGCGAAGACCCGCGAAGACCTCAGCTACAAGGAGTGGTCGAAGCGGCTCCAGCGCTATTACGAGACGCTCGAGAAGCTGTTCTGGCCCGACCTGTTCGTCGTCGGCGGCGGGGTCAGCAAGCACAGCGCCAAGTTCCTGCCCAACCTCACCCTCAACACGCCGATCGTGCCCGCGAAGCTGCGCAACAGCGCAGGCATCATCGGGGCGGCCGCCCTGGCCATCGAGGCCGTGGCCGCGCGGGCGACGGGCACGCAGACGCACTCGGTCGAGGATGCCGTACGCGAAGAGGTCACCGTTCGGGAGGAAGGCCGTCGGCTGACGGCCCGGCCGCCTGCGGCCGACGAGCAGCGTCCGTCGGCGCGGCCATGCGGTCACATGCGCTCGGGGGCCTCGATGCCGAGCAGGTCGAGTCCGCGTGCCAGCACGTGACGGGTCACGGCGCACAACGCCAGCCGGGACGCCCGCACCTCGCCCTCGCTGCGCAGCACGGGGCACTGCTCGTAGAAGGTCGAGTACGCGGTGGCCAGTTCGAACAGGTAGCCGCACAGCCGGTGCGGCTGAAGGGTCTCGGCCACCTCGGCAACGGTCTCACCGAAGCGGGTGAGCAGCAGTGCGAGCGCCTGCTCGGCCGGCTCGGTCAGCACGGTGACCCCGCCGAACCCGATCTGCTCGACTTCGGCCCGCCGCAGGATCTGGTTGATCCGCGCGTGGGCGTACTGCAGGTACGGGCCCGTGTCGCCCGTGGTCTGCACCATCCGTTCGGCGTCGAACACGTAGTCCTTCTGGATCCCGTTCGACAGGTCGGCGTACTTGATCGCGGCCAGTGCGATCTCTGGTGAGGCCTCCTGCTCGGCGGCGTTCAGCAGGTCGGTGAGTGTCGCCGCCGACCCGTCGCGCGTCTTGAACGGCTTGCCGTCGCTGCCGAGCACCATGCCGTAGCCGACGTGGCGCGCCTCGACGTCGTCGGGCAGGTAGCCCGCCGCTCGAGCCACCGCGAACATCTGGGCGAAGTGGCCCCCCTGACGGGCGTCGGTGACGTAGATGATCCGGTGGGCATGCAATTGCCCCACCCGCCGCCGCATGGCGGCGAGGTCGGTGCACGCATAGCCGAATCCCCCGTCGCGCTTGCGCACGATGAGGGGAGCGTCGAAGCCGTCGACCCACACGACGAGGGCACCGTCGTCGATGACCGCGATGCCCCGCTCTTCGAGGTCGCGCGCGATCACCGGCAGGTCGTCGTTGTAGCTGCTCTCACCGGCGATGTCATCGTCGGTGAGCAGCACGTGAAGTCGCGCGTAGGTGGCGTTGAAGCCCGCCATCGAGACGTCGATGAGTTGTCGCCAGATCTCGCGGGTGCGCTCGTCGCCCGACTGCAGGGCCACCACCCGTCGCCGGGCGGCGTCGGCGAAGTCGGCGTCGGAGCGGAAGTGGGCGTTGGCCCGCTTGTAGAGCGACTCGGCGGCGGGCAGGTCGAGCGTGGTGACATCGAGGTCTTCGACCAACACCTGTTCGACCAGCATGCCGAACTGAGTGCCCCAGTCTCCGATGTGGTTCTGGGCGACGACGGCGTGCCCCTGGGCGCGCAGGACCCGGTTGAAGCAGTCACCGATGATGGTGGTGCGCAGGTGGCCGACGTGCATCTGCTTGGCCACGTTGGGCGCGGAATAGTCGATGACCACGGTGCGCGGGCTGCGGGCCTGCACGATGCCGGTGTGCGGGTCGGCGAGCAGGTCGGACGCGGCGCCCGCCAGCACGTGCGCCGACAGCCGGATGTTGATGAACCCCGGGCCCGCGACCTCGAGCGGCTCGCACAGGTCGCCGAGGTCGAGTCGCTCGACGATCGACTGGGCCACATCGCGGGGCGGGCGCCCCTCGATCTTGGCCAGCCGCAGCGCCACATTCGACTGGAAGTGCCCGAACTGCGGCTTGGTGGCCGGGCGCAGTTCAGGGTCGATCCCCACGACGTCGGCGATCCGCTGGCTGATGATCGAGGGCAGAGACGGCATGAGCGCCATTTTCCCACAGCGACGAGGATGCCCCGACCAGCGCAGAGCCACCGATCCGCATGCGACCCTGCACGAGGTCAGGAATCCGAGCATGATGGAACAAATGCGGGGCGGGCGATGTTGCTGTCGACATGGAGCCCCCCACGGGCCACCGTCATGTTCCCCAATGTTCAACTCAAGGAGATCCATGTCCATCGTTCCCTCCATCACGCTCAACGACCAGGTGACCATCCCCCAGCTCGGGTTCGGCGTGTGGCAGGTCGGCAACGACGAGGTCGTGGCGGCCGTCGGGAAAGCCCTCGAGGTTGGCTATCGGCACATCGACACGGCGGCCGCCTACCAGAACGAAGCCGGCGTGGGCCGAGCCATCAAGGAGTCGGGCATCGCCCGCGACGACCTGTTCGTCACCACCAAGCTGTGGAACGCCGACCACGCCGCCGCGGATGCACGTCGGGCCATCGAGCGGAGCCTCGAGAACCTCGGCCTCGACCACGTCGACCTCTACCTCATCCACTGGCCGGCGGTGAACAAGTACGGCAACCGCTACATCGAGGCGTGGGAGGCGATGCATCAGTTCCAGGCCGAGGGCCTCACCCGCAGCATCGGCGTCAGCAACTTCAACGTCGAGCACCTCGACGCGCTCACCGGCACCGTGCCGACGGTCAACCAGATCGAGATGCACCCGACCTTCACGCAGGCCTCACTGCGCGCCACCCTCTCCGATCGCGGCATCCACCCCGAAGCGTGGAGCCCGCTGGGTCAGGCGCACGACCTGCAGAACCCGGTCATCGCCGAGATCGCCGAGGCGCTCGGCAAGTCGCCGGCGCAGGTGATCATCCGTTGGCACCTGCAGATCGGCAACATCGTCATCCCGAAGTCGGTCACCCCCGAACGGATCGCCGAGAACTTCGACGTGTTCGACTTCGCACTCGACACCGCCCAGGTCGATCGCATCTCGGCGCTCGACTCGGGCAACCGCATCGGCGCCGACCCGGCCACGGCCACCTTCTGAGCCGCCACCGAGGCGTCCGACCAGGACGCCGTCCGCGCCGGCCCGGCCGCTCCTGGATGGCCGCCTCGGCGCGGACGACAACCGAACACCCGCAACGGCCCGCCGGTTCTCTCCCCCGCGGGCCGTTGCGGCGTCCCGGCTCAGGCGTGCAGCAGCACCCAGGTGCGTCCCGGATCCAGCGTGATCGGTTTCCCCGACACCGTGAAGGTGAAGGGCGCGGACCCGGCAGTCCGCTTCCAGGTGCCCTTGATCATCCGGCCGTTGCGATAGACGTCGACCTCGCCCTGCCCGACGGTGTCGGACACGATCGACAGGTCGGAGGTGCTGTGGGTGTCCTTGTGCTCGTGCACGTGCATGATCATGACGTTGTCGCAGGTCAGGGCGTGCCCGCTGCCGCTGTAGGTCTGACCGTTCCAGGTGACGACGTAGCCCGATGACCCGTGGCTGAACCCGTACGTGTCGCCGCCGATCTTCGTGGTGATCTTGGCCACCTTCGCGGCGGTCGCCCAGATTCCCGTGGCGGGGCCGAACCGCAGGCCGATGTCGCGGACGCCTCCCACCGTGTGGGTGGCGGCGATCGAGCGGAGGTTCACCATGACGTTGTGCGGGGGCGCGCGGTGGGGGTCGCGGTCGGAGCGTTCGATCGGCACGACCGATGCCTTGTCGACCTGCGCCTGGACGAGGCGATTGGCACCCGAATAGACGAGACCGGGACGTCCGAAGACCGGCAGCAACTGCACATCGGTGTTGCGCGCGCTGCGCACCGGCCCGACGACCGTCGGGAAGTGCGTGTGGAAGATGCCGATCAACCGGGTGAGTCCGCCCTCGACCAGTTCGGCGACCACCAGGTCGGCGGAGTCGAGTCCGATCTGCGGTCGGGCGGGCCAGGTGTTGTCGATCTTCACCGCATACACCGCGTTCTTCGACACGGCACCACCGGTCAGCCAGTCGACGCGCTTCGCCGACGGTGTCGGTGTCGGCGTCGGCGTGGGGGTCGGGCTCGGGGTGGGCGTGATCGACGGGGAGGGCGTGGGTGCGCTGGGCGGAGCCGACGTCGATGACGACGTCGCCGACGAGCACGCGGCCACCGACAGCAGTGGCAACGCGAGGACGCCGCGACGGGTGAGATGGGGGCGCAGGGCAGACATGGGGACAGTCTCGCCCCGGTAGCCCCCTGTCGGGCACCAGGCCCGCCGTTGTGGTCGGTGCCCCTCCGCACCCGTTGTGCGGCAACCGCCCAAATCGGTGTATCAACCAGTCCGCGGGACGCTCCTGACATGTGACGCCGCAGGTCGCGGCGTGATGACCAGGAAGGGGGGCGCCATGCCCACTGGAGGAGATGCCGCGATCGGTTATGCGTCGCGACTGGACGAGGTCGGGTTTCCCGAGTTCACGACCAAGCTGGTGAGCGATGTGTTCGACGCGCTGGTCGCGTCGGACGTGCGCCAGCAGCAGGCGTTCGTCGAGCTGGTCAAGGAGACCAGCAAGACCCTCAGCGAATACATCAACGACACCAAGGACGACGTCGGCCCGGCCGAGCTGTTGCCGTTCCTCGCCAAGGTGCTGCCGCCCGCCACACCGACGAGCGACGCGCCGCCGACAAGGCTGGCCGTGGGATCGTCGCTGTCCGCCGCGGACGCCACCACGTTGAACACCTCCCTCGAGGTTCCCAACGCGGGCATCGCAAGCGACAACAAGGTCGCCGAGGCCGGGAACGTCACCCAGCCGAAGTACGACGCCATCCTCAACGCGGTCGCGCAGCGGATCGCCGCGAACAAGTACACGATGCTCACCGAGATGGTGAAGCAGGGCGTGCTGCGGCTGGTCGTCGACAACGGCACCATCGAGACCCGGCTGAACTTCCGGGCCTACGGCAGCGACTACTTCCGCAACCACTCGGCGTCGATGTCGCGCTCGGACTTCAACTTCCGCGCCGCGGCCAAGACGGGCGGGCTGCTGTCGATCTGGGTGAACGCGTCGGCGTCCACGTCGTACACGTCGGTGCGGGTGAACACGACCAGCACCGACACCGGATCGAACTCCGGGGTGAACGTCGACATCTTCGGTGGGGTGAAGATCAACTTCCACACCGACTACCTGCCGCTCAACCCGAACGCCTGATCCGGCCCTGTCGCGCGAAAGGACACTCCCATGGCTGACAAGGCGCTCGACGACCTCGGGTTCGCCGACTTCGTCGCCGTGATGCTCGTCGAGACCCTCGACGCCATCGTGGCGTCCCATACGAGCCAGGCGACCCGGCTCCGCGCGCTCGACGCGGCGGCGGGCCTGACGCCCGAGGAGTTCGCCGCGACGGGGATCACGGCCGACGTGCTGGGGGCGATGCTCGCCCAACTGTTCCCCAACGGGAACGGCGGCACGAGCATCGTCCCCGGCGGGCCCGTCCCGCCGCCCGACGACCTCGCCGAGGTGGGGATCCACCTCGGGTCCGGCGACGTCGACGGCACGGCGTTGCGCGACACCGGCGTGCAGACGATCCGGCACGGGGTCGCCCTGTTCCTGGCCCGGCGCCAGCTGGAGGCGATGCGGGACGCGACCTCCCGGGGCATCCCACGGGTCTACGTCGACGGCGGAACGTTGCGGGCGACCCTGAACTTCACCGCGGTCGCGGCGCAGGACGGTACCCCGCCCGCCGCGCAACCCGCGGTCCGGTTGCGGGTCCCCACCCCCGACAGCCTGCACGCGATCGCCGGCTCCAGAATCCAGGGCACGGTGGCGAGTTTCGACTCTCCGCTGCTGCCGGGCGTCCTCGACTCGATCCGCACCACCCGGCTGCGGGTCACCAATCTCGGAGGCACGGCCGCGCCCGTCGGGGGGACGACCACCGGCTCGGGCGGCACCGGCGGGACAGCCGGCGGCTCGGGCGGGACGGGAGGCACGGGCAATCCGACCCGCACCGAGGTGCACGGCGACATCGAGATCCGTTTCCGCACCGAGCTGTGAGGCTCGCGGGAATCACGGGACAGGAAGTGTGACATGGACGTCAGTGAACTGGCCGCCCTCGTCGCGCGGGAGGCCGACCTGGGCGTCGCCGCGGCCCTGTCTGCCGTCGACGCCGCCGGAGTGCTGTCCGTCGACCGGGTGATCGCCCGGGTGGGATCGGTGCCTCCCGACGGTGCGACCAGCCTCGACGACGTGGCCTGGCAGGCCGAGGTCGTCATGCGCCCGAGCGACCGCCCCGAGGAGTCCATCGCCCCGGACGCCCTCCCGAAGCGCCTCGCCGAACTCCCGGTCGCCGCGCTGCGGGGTGTGGGCGACATCTGGGGACCCCGCTTCGTGCGGGCCGGGTTGTCACGGGTCGGAGACCTCGCCCTCGCCGACCGGTCGGCGCTCGCCCCGCTGGTGGCCGCCTACGGAACGACGGTTCTCGACCTGGCCGGCCGGGCGCGCACGCTCGTGGGCCCGTGGCCCACACTGCCGCCTGCGGCGGCCGGGTGGGGCAGCGTCCTCGACATCGCGCGGGGCGACCCGGCCGGGCTGCCGACCGACCGCGTCCTGGCCCTGTCGGTGTGGAACCGGTGCCTGAGCGCCCTCTCGGCGCTGGATTCCGAGGCGCTGGCCGGCATCAGCCTTGGGTGAGAGCGGCCCACGCCGTGGTGCCACGACGCTCACACCGCTCTGTTAGGTTGCCACCATGACCGATTCCCGGACCGACCGGTGACGCCGGCGTCGGCGCCGCCCGCCACGGGATCGCGGCGACACCGGGTGCGGCGCGTGGTCTGGGTGGGCGTCTCGATGTTGGTGCTGATCGCCGCGCTCGGACTCGAGGCACGATCGGTCGTGACCTTCCACACCGCGGCGCCGTGGTCACCGCCCGAACGGATCCACTTCTGCGGCCGCGACTACCTGCGGGGCGGCATCGTGTCGTCTGCCGCCGCCCACGACGCGTCCGGCGCGGAGTCCTGGCGGCAACTGACGCGGGGACCGTTGCTGCAACCCGTGTACGGCCGTCCCACCTCGGCGGAGCAACGCGCCACGCTCGGGGTGCCGTGCACGATGGCCCTCTACCTGCGCGAGGGTGACGGGTACCGCGCGTACTCCCTGTCCGGCGGCCCGTAAGGACGCCCACCCACCGAATCGATCCACTCGCCACGCCCGGCGCACCCCTCAGGAAGGCGCACCGCCACGACGTTCCATTACGGGGGACGGGGGAATCGCCGGGACGGACGGGCGTGATCCCCAGCTCGTCCGTCCCGGTCTGTCCCACGTCAGGCGGGTTCGGCGGCCTGGTCGGTGAGCAGTGCAACGTCGCGCACGACGCCGCTCCCGATCTCCCGGTCGGCGCGTCCCGGCAGCCGGAGCACCCCCCGCATTCCATCGGCGAGCTCCGCCTCGACGTTCAGCTCGTCTCCCGCGAGCGTCCAGCGCACGCGCACCCGCCCATGCGGCGTGTCGAGGGATGTCTCGGCCTCGGTCAGCCCGCCCCCCGGCTGGGGGGCGACGAGCACGGAGGCATACCCCGGCTCCAACGGCGCCACACCGCCCACCACGCGATGCATCCAGTCGGCCACCGCACCCAGCGCGTAGTGGTTGAAGCTGGTCATCTGCCCGGGGTTGATCGTGCCGTCCGGCAGCATCGAGTCCCAGCGCTCCCACACGGTGGTCGCCCCCATGGTCACGGGGTACAGCCACGAGGGGCAATCACGTTCCATCAGAAGCCGGTAGGCGACGTCGAGGTGACCCGTGTGGGTCAACGCATCGGCGATGAAGGGCGTGCCGGCGAAACCGGTCGAGATGCGATACCCGGCTGCGACGGCCAGTTCGGCGAGCCGGTTGCCGGCGAACTCCTCGTCGGCCGGGCTCAACAGCCCGAAGACGATGGCCAACGAGTACACCGTCGTGCAGTCGCTGGTCACCACGCCGTCCGACACGTAGTTCTCGTTGAACGCGCGGTGGAGGCCCTCGGCGATCCGGGTAAACTCGTCGTGCTCGGCCGGCTTGTCGAGCAGGACGGCGACGTTGGCGACGATGCGTGCGGAACGGTACGCACACGCCGTGGCGACCACTCCCTTGTCGGCCTTCGCCCGGGCGGGGTCGTCCGGTGGCGCGTCCGGATCGAGCCAGTCCCCGAACTGGAAATTGCCGTCCCACACGCCGGCTGGCGACAGCAGCGACTTCACCCGGCGCACGTGGGAGGCCATCGAGTCGAACTGACGGCGCAGCACGCCCTCGTCACCGTACGCCTGGTACAGCGTCCACGGGACCCAGACCGACGCGTCACTCCACACGGCGGTGGAGTCGGGCTTTCCGAACGGGGTCTGACGATCGGAGTACTTGAGGACGTCAGGAATGACGAACCCGACGATCCCGTCATTGTGGCTCTGCTCGAGAGCCAGGTCGGTCAGCCAGTCGCTGAGGAAGGAGTCCACGTCGAACAGGAACGCCGCGGTCGGCGCGAAGGCCGCGATGTCCCCGGTCCATCCCAGACGCTCGTCGCGCTGCGGGCAGTCGGTCGGAACGGCGAGGAAGTTGCCACGCATGCCCCAAACCACGTTCTCGTGGAACCGGTTGAGCAGGGGGTCGGATGTGCGGAACTCTCCGATCCTGGTGAGCTCGGACCCGACCGCGATCGCCGTGAGGTCGTCCGCGGTCAGCTCACCCGGCCAGCCGGAGATCTCCGCGTAACGGAATCCGTGGAACGTGAAGGTCGGCTCGAACTCGTCATCGCCGCCGCTCAGGATGTAGCGGTCCGTCGCTTCGGCCGAGCGCAGCGGTCGGGTTCCCAGCTCCCCGTGTTCCAGAACCTCGGCGTGGCGGATGACGATCTCACTGCCCGCCTCACCCCGAACGCGCACCTTGATCCATCCGACCAGGTTCTGGCCGAAGTCGACCAGCGTGCGGCCCGATGGCGAGGTCCAGATCTCCCGGACCGGCAACTCCGCCCACCTCTTCACCGGAGGGCCCTCAGCCGGCTTCAGCGACTCGAGGTCGAACTCCTCCTCGTGTACTCCGGTCCACCCGTCGCCCGCGAACCCGGGAGAGAGCCACGCCGCGCTGCGACGGCGCGCATCGATCACCTCGCCGTCGTAGAGATCGTTCTCCAGCACCGCGCTGGGCCCGGACGACCACTGGTCGTCGGTGCCGACGCTCTGAACCGTCCCGTCGGCGAACTCGATGTCGAGTTGGGCGAAGGCCGCGAGCCTGTCGCCGTACCACGAGCCCTGCCCAGTCCAGCCGAGGCGTCCACCGAACCACCCCTTGCCCAGGGAGAGGCCGATCACCGTGGTCGGCTCGACGAGTCCGGTCACGTCGTACGTGGCGAAGCGGACCCTCCACTCGTAGCTGCTCCATCCAGGGGTGAACAGGTCGTCGGACACTGGCCGCCCATTCATCCACGCCTCGACGATGCCGAGAGCGCTGAGTCGCAACGTGGCCCTCGTCACCGCGCCGTGGTCATCGTCGACGGGGAACTCCCGCCGAAACAGTGGGGCACGTCCGAACTCGTCGTTCGCCGCGATCATTCGTGCTTTCCAGGTGATATTCACCGCACTCCGTTCGTCATCGATTCGTGTGGTTGAGGCTGATTGGTCAGCCCTTGATGGCGCCGCTCGTCATACCGGCGACAATCTGACGATTGAAGACGATGAACGCAACCAGCGGCGGGATGGTGATGAGGAAGATGTCCATGAACAGAAGGTTGTAGTAGCTGAGGTTCTGCCCGGCGAAGGTGTACAGAGTGGTCTGCACGGTTGCATTGTCCGATCCAGGCAGGAAGTACAGTGGCCCGGCGAAGTCGTTGAAGATGAACACCGACTGGACCACGATGATCGTCACGATCACCGGGCGCAGCAGCGGCAGAATCACCTGGAAGAACAACTGGATGCGCCCGGCGCCATCGATCACGGCAGCCTCGTCCAATTCCCGGGGAACCGTCCCGAAGAAGGCCCGGAACATCAAGATCGAGAAGGACAGTCCGTAGGTCGTCTCGATGAGGATCATTCCCTGCATCGTCTTGAACAGGTGCAGGTCCTGCAGCACCCAGATCGTCGGCACCACGGCGGGGGGCACGATCAGGCCCGCGAGCACGAGGAAGTTGACGACAGGGCCCCACTTGCTGCGCTTGCGCGCCAGGATGTACCCCGACATCGCCGCGAACAACACGATGAGTGCGACCGAACTCACGGTCAGGATTCCCGAGTTGAGGAAGGCACGCCAGATGAGACCGTCGTTGCTCTTCAGCACGTCGACCAGGTTCTGGAAGAACAACCACTTGGTCGGCCAGGTGAACGCGAGATCGGACGCCTCGGCGGGGGTCTTCGCGGCCTGCAGGAGCACGAAGGCGAAGGGGACCAGGAAGACCACG
Organism: uncultured Actinomycetota bacterium; assembly: GCA_963798885.1. Classification (GTDB taxonomy): domain Bacteria; phylum Actinomycetota; class Actinomycetes; order Propionibacteriales; family Propionibacteriaceae; genus JAJYQH01. The sequence continues at coordinate 141,662 of CAWCUX010000004.1, forward strand.
AAGGACACAATGATGGCGGCGATGCCGACCACCCAGGCTTGGACGCGCTGGCGCCTCATAGTTCCACGCTCCTTCGATTGAGCAGGTACGAGAGCGGCACCATGATGACGGTGACCACCAGGAAGAGCACGACATTGCCGGCCGTGGAAAGCCCGTAGAAGCCTGCCTGGTACTGCTTGTAGATCACCGAGGCGATGACGTCACTGGTGAACCCGGGCCCTCCACCGGTGGTCGCCCAGATGATGTCGAAGGATCGCAGGCCACCGATGAGCGAGAGCACGATGACGGTCGTCGTGGCGCCCCTGGTCAGCGGAATCGTGATCTCCTTGAGGATGCGCCACCCGTTGGCCCCATCCATGCGCGCCGCCTCGTAGTACTCGTGCGGGATCGCGACGATTCCGGCCATGAAGATGAGCGTCGCGATACCGACGCCCTTCCAGATGTCGACACCGGCGATCGAGTAGAGCGCCAGGCTGGGATCAGTGAACCAACCGGGCTGAGGCAGGTGGAACCATCCCAGCACGTGGTTCACCATGCCGTGGAACGGATCGAGCAACGACTTCCACAAGATCCCGACGCCGATGGTCGACAACAGGACGGGGAAGAACACCACGGCGCGCAGATATCCCCTGCCGATGATGGGAGCGGTGAGCAGCAGCGCGAGCAGGAAACCGAGGACGACCTTCGACCCGGACGTGAGGAAGGCGTAGATGAGGGTGTGGATGAAGCTCGTGTAGAGCTGGGGGTCCTGGAAGAATTGGACGTAGTTGTCGAATCCGATGAAGTGCGAGTCGAACAACGACCACCTGGTCAACGAGAAATAGAATGAGAACACGGTGGGAATGGCGAAAAAGACGACATACAGAACAACTGTCGGGATGAAGAACCAACTCGGATAAGGAGACCTCATCCGCCGCCGACGGGCAGTGGGGACTTCCGAGGCGATACCGTCGATCGGGACGACCGCGCCCCCGGCGGCTGCAGTCTTGGCAGGCGTCATTGTCTGCTCCTCCTCTGCTCTTGTCGTGATGGCCCCTGGCGGCGGGACAACTGGGCACGCCCGGGACGCGGAACGGTGTCCGGGCCGGCCACCGAAGGCCGGCCCGGACTCAGGATCACCAACCGGGAAGGCCGAGCTGCTGCGCCTGAGCCTTGACGTCCTGGTCATAGAGCGAAGCGCCCTGCTTCGCGCTGGAGATGCCCGAGCCCACCTGAACCAGGATCTTCTCCAGGTTCGGGCCCTTGACCGGGGACAGGAACTCCAGGGCGAGCCCCGTCTTGCCCTCCTGCTGGTACTTCAGTTCGTCCTGCACGAGTGCCGGCGCGTTGGACGGGACCTTGCAGTCACTGATCGCGTAGGGCCCGGCCGGAACACCGGCGCTGTCCTGGATCGAGCAGCCCTCCGGAGAGTAGAGGAACGCCAGGAACTTCTTGGCCACCGCCAGCTTCGCACCGGTGGTCGTCTTGGGGATGTAGGCACCGTTCGCCTCCCAGACCGTGGCGTGCGGATCACCGGATTCGGTGGGCATGGCGAAGTAGCCGATGTCGCTCACCTGGTTGGGGTTGCTCTGCAGGACGTTGCTGATCACCACGGTGATCATCGGGTACTGCACGCCCTGGCCCGTGGCGAGTTCCTTCAACGCGTTGACATTGGTGAGCGAGGCATAGTCCTTGTTCATCAACTTCTTGTCGAAGATCTCCTGCGTGTGGGTGAATCCGGCCAGCGCGGGGGGATTCACGTACTTCGCCTTGTTGGCCGTGTAGTTCGTGGCCCAATTCGGATCTTGGGCACTGACATTGGCGAAGTCCGCGAGAACGAAGAGCTGGCTGGTCCAGGTGTCGCCATAGGACACGAGAACGGGCGTCTTTCCAGCAGCCTTGATCTTCTCGCTGTTGCTGATGAACTGCGCCCAGGTCTTGGGCACACTCAGGCCCAGCTGCTGGTAGACCTTCTTGTTGTACATGATGCCGCCGTCGAACGTCGTGCCGATCGGCGCCCCGTACATGCCCTTCGAGGTGCTCACCGACTGCTTGAAGTCCTTGGTGACATCCTTGGCCCAGGGTTCGTCCGAGAGCGACACGAGGGTCTGGTCGGGATGCAGGGCCTGGAGCAGCGACCCGGAGTTGTAGAAGAACACATCGTTCATCTCACCGGTGGCCAACCGGGTCTTGATCAGATTGTCGCCGTCGGTCCCGCCCGGGCGGGTCTCGACCTTGACCGTGGTGGTGGGGTTCGCCTTCTCGAATGCCTTGGCCAGGTCGTTGGCGAGCTTGGTAGCGGCCGGGTCATTACCTCCGGCCAGGAGCGAAATCGTGGTGTTGCCACCACCTGACGCGCTTCCGGACGATCCGTTCGACGAGCCACAGGCCACCAACGCGGCGCCGAGCAGCGCTGCGCCGCTGAAACCGGCGACGACCTTCGTCGCCTTGCGAGACAACATCACATACCTCCCTGATTGTGGGCGCCTGCACACCCCTCGCCATCGAAGGGCACCTCGTCGTCGAGGGCGCGGCTTGAAACCTTTCATCGGACCATATAGGCCTTCTCCGAGCGCGTCAAGGGTGTGGGTCGCGGAGCAGGCGCCTTGCGCGCCTCCTCGGGTCTCACTCAGTGCCGCCACCGGGCCCCCGACTCTGCCAATCTCGGGCGAAATCGGGCTTCGGACAACCAATTTCTTCGGCGCACCCCTCCGCGCAGGACCCTGATCACGCTCCACCCATGGGGCTGACGGGCCGCACCGGTCATCCGCCAGGAGGACCAGCCCAGATTGTCATCCGAAGCCATCATGAGGTGAATCGATTCATAACCAGCGGCTTGGGGACGCCTGCCGACAAGCCGGCGTCAGTATTCGGGGCGACACCGCTCCCGTTCGGGATGCCCGTCCGTCAGGCGCGGTGGTCGCGGTAGTAGCTGACCAGTTGGCGGGTCGAGGAGTCCTGCTCCGCCAGCACGTCGGCGTCGCCCTGCACCGCCGGAGCGATCTCCATCGCGAGCTTCTTGCCGAGCTCGACGCCCCACTGGTCGAACGAGTCGATGCCCCAGACGACCCCTTCGACGAACGTGATGTGCTCGTACAGGGCGATGAGTTGACCGACGACGCTCGGGGTGAGCGCCGGAGCCATGATCGAGGTGGTCGGCTTGTTGCCGGCGAACACGCGAGCCGGCACGATCTCCTCGGCCGTGCCCTCGGCCCGCACCTCGTCCGCCGTCTTGCCGAAGGCGAGGGCCGCCGTCTGGGCGAAGAAGTTCGACAGGAACAGCTCGTGCACGTCGACGTCGCCGTCGCGCAGCGGATCGTGGGGGGTCGCGACCGCGATGAAGTCGGCCGGGATGAGCCGGGTGCCCTGGTGGATCAGCTGGTAGAAGGCGTGCTGGCCGTTGGTGCCGGGCTCGCCCCAGAAGATCTCACCGGTGCCGGTGGTGACCTCCGAACCGTCCCAGCGCACCGACTTGCCGTTCGACTCCATGGTGAGTTGCTGCAGGTAGGCGGGGAACCGGTGCAGGTACTGCGCGTACGGCAGCACGACGTGGCTCTCGGCCCCGCAGAAGTTCACGTAGAACACGTTGAGCAGGCCCATGAGCAGGGGCACGTTGCGTTCGGGGTCGGCGGTGCGGAAGTGCTCGTCGATGGCGTGGAACCCGGCGAGGAAGTCGGCGAAGTTCTCCGGCCCGATCGCCACCGCGACGGCGGTGCCGACGGCCGAGTCGACCGAGTAGCGTCCGCCGACCCAGTTCCAGAAGCCGAAGGCGTTCTCGGGGTCGATGCCGAACTCGGCCACCTTGTCGAGAGCGGTCGACACGGCGACGAAGTGCTTCTCGACCGCGTCCTTGACCTGGGCGTCGCCGCCGTCGATCGCCCCGGACGCCGTCAGGGCACCCACCAGCCACTCGCGGGCGAGCCGCGCGTTGGTGATCGTCTCGAGCGTCGTGAACGTCTTGGACGCGACGATGAACAACGTGGTCTCGGGATCGAGATCGCGGGTTTTCACCGCCATGTCGGTGGGGTCGATGTTCGACACGAACCGGCACTCGAGGCCGTCGTGCTTGTACGGCAGCAGTGCCTCGTACACCATGACCGGCCCGAGGTCGGAGCCTCCGATGCCGATGTTGACCACCGTGCGGATCGGCTTGCCGGTGACGCCGGTCCACGCACCGGAACGCACCCGCTCGGCGAACGCGTACATCTTGTCGAGGGTCTCGTGGACGTCGGCGACGCAGTCCTGAGCGTCGACGACCAGTTCGGCGTCGCGGGGCAGCCGCAGGGCGGTGTGCAGCACCGAACGGTCTTCGGTGACGTTGATCCGATCTCCCCGGAACATCGCGTCGCGGCGCTCGGCTACCCCAACCTGCTCTGCCAACTCGAGCAGCGCCTCGAACAGGTCGGGCGTGAGCCAGTTCTTCGACAGGTCGACGAACAGGTCGCCGGCGGTGAAGCTGAACTGGGCCGCGCGTCCCGGGTTGTCGGCGAACCAGGCACGCAGGTTGGGGCGCAGGGTGTCGTGCAGTCGCCGCAGCTCGGCCCACGCGGCGGTGGTCGTGGCATCAACGGGAGTGGTCATGTCCCTCAGACTAGTGCGCACGACCGCGCCGGGAGCGGGGCCGCAGGACAGCGTCGCCCCACGATCGGTGGCACCGCCGGGGACGGCCCGGTCACCCGATTCGCATCTGCCGCTCGAGCGATTCGCGCAGTTCGTCGGGGTGACGGCCGGTGAGCAGGCTGACCGTGATGCCGTCGGCGAACAGCACCAGCGTCTTGGCGAGGTCGAGCACGGGCCGGTCGTAGGTGGCCCGGCGGGCTTGTTGGTAGGCCACCAGCTTGTCGTGGACGCGGGTGATCCGCCGCTGCCGGAACACGGCGGGCAGACCCTCGAACCCCGGAATGTGCTGTGCGTAGAGGCTCAATTCCTGAAGTGCCCGGTAGTCGTTGGTGCGCCGCTCGACGTCGGCGAGGTGGCGCATCAGCGCCGACAGCATCACCTCGACCTGGTTCGCCCCTGACAGTTGAAGTTCGCCGTGATCGGCGATCTCCCGCTCGACCAGGGTGTGCAGCACCGCCATCATCAGTTCCTGCTGCGAAGCGAACGCGTAATGGAACGAGGCGAGCGGCATCCCGGCCCGGGCCGCGATGCCGCGCGTCGTGGCCGCGCACGTCCCCGACTCACCGACGAGGTCGATCGCCGCCTCGATGAGGCGGCGCCGCCTCTCCTCGAGCGACATCCTCACCATGACCCAACCCCCCGACGACGACGTTCCACGTACCCCGGAAACTATGGGGGACGCCGCACGAAGGGTATTCGACTCGCGAACCAGAACTCTAAGAAAATGTTCTCAGCATTGATGGAGCGGCCTGCCTCCACGGCTTTCCCCCACCCCCGGACTAGCCTGTCGGGGTCGTCCGACCGCCCCTTCCCCCCGAGGTGTCCGATGCCACGTGCAGGTCATGCCGGCTCCGGGCGCCATGGCGCCCAGCCCCGGAGCATCTCCGCGTTCTGGCTTGTCGGATGCGTGTTCGCGACAACCTTCGCCGGTGCGGTGGCCGTGGCGCCGACCGCCTGGGCCGATCCGCCCGCAAGCCCCGTCCCGGTGGCGTCGAGCACCGCCACCGGCAGCACCCGACTCACCATGACCGCAAGCCTCGGCAACCTCACAGACTTGTCAGTTTCGGGAGCACTTGTCTCGCCCACCGGGACTCCGGTGCCCGGTGGGCTCGTGAGCATCACCGTCGACGACCGGCTGATGGGACACGCGACGACCGGCGCCGATGGCCTGTGGTCGGTCAGGATCCACCTCCCCGAGACCTTTCCGGCGGGTCAGCACCGGGTTGTGGCGCTGTTCCTCGACACGTCCTTCGACGGTGAGGTGAGCGCATCGGCGACGGTGCGCAAGGGCACGCTCACATCGACCCGGCTCTCGGCGAGCCCTTCGGTGACGCAGATCGGACGCCATCAGGTGCTGACGGTGTCGGGTCGACTGACGACCACGTCGGGACGCCCTGTGGCGGCGGCCGTCATCACGGTCGGAACCCCCGACTCCTCCGGCACGGTCACGACGGGGGTCACCGGCGACGACGGCCGCTTCGTCATCGACTACGACGTGCACGAGAGCGCCGGGCAGCAGCGCATCGCGGTGGGCTTCGCCGGTGACGACTCGGGCAAGGAGTCGTCGACGTCGGTCGGGGTCACGGTCACCGACGGGGCGGTGCCCTCGTCGTCTCCCCCGGCGTCTGCGGTGGCCACGGTGCGCGCGCTCAGCGACAGCGGCCCGGGTGACGCGCAGCCGGCTGACCCGTCGACACCACTGCCCCCCAAGCCCGGCACCGATCTCGCCAACAGCCCGCTCACGTCCGGGCCCCACCTCGCCTTCGGCGGGATCGGACTGCTGGCGGTGCTGACGTCGCTCGCGATGCTCGGACGCTCGATGGCTCCTCACCGGCCCCGCGACGAACGGGTGCGCCTCATCGATCGGTGAGCCGTCGGCTCAGTGTCGCTCGACCGCCCGGACGAAGGCCTGGCAGCGCTCCCGCAGGTTGTTGAGCGAACCGCCCTCCGCCGCATCCCCGACGAGCGCCTCGTCGAGACAGACCGCGGCCGCCCCGGCGTCCAGCCACCGCCCCGAGGCGTAGGCGCCGAGACCGGAACTCGGCACCAGCACGGCGCCGGGCACGGCCTCGGGCAGTCGCTCGTGGTAGTCGCCACCGAACGCGTCGACCGGTGTGACCAGTACACCCGTGACACCGAGATTCCACACGGCCCGCACCTCGGTGGGGGTGAGCGCGGGCGCCAGCACCGGCACCTCCCGATCAAACGCGACCGAGATCAGCGCCGGGTCGGCCCTGCGCACCATCACCAGGGTCGCCCCGGCATCGGCGGCGGCCGTGAGCCGATCGGCGTCGTCGACGTCGTAGACCGCGAACTCGACCCGGCCGGCGAACACGGCGGCGACCTCCCGCACCAGATCGATGCGCGACGCCGGGAAGGCCACGACGGGAATCCCCTCCTGCGCCATCACCTCGATGGGCGCGATGAGCGAAGCCTCGAGCGTGCGGGGCAGCATGGCGATGATGCGCGCGGACAACAGGCGCGACGACAGTGCGGAGGCCGACATGGGGCAAATCTAGTCGTAACGCCTGGTAGGGCCGGGACCGCCCCGACCGGCCGGACATCGCCGGGTTCTCGAACCCTCGATGCTCAAGCTCAACTTCTGGTTGAGGCGACCTCACGACCTCCCCGCTCGGCCGTCCGGCACGCAGGACCTCGCCTCCGATGGCGACGGTCGGCCGAATACCACCTAGTCAGGTCGGGAAAATCGGCCGAGGATGCCGGGTCGCGTCGAACAACCGGGACGACGGCGATCCGCATCAAGGCACTGACAAGCAGTTTCCTCGGGGTTAGAGTCCAGCTCACACAACCGGGTTGCCGGTGATCGGCGATGGCACAGCGGCCGGCGGCCCGGTCCCGTCGACGAGAAGGGAGGGGCACATGGCGTCAGCAACGCGCGTGCTGCGATCCGGGATCGTCGCCCTCGCCGTGGCCGGCACCGGGTTGGGCACCGCCCAGGTCGTGCTCGCGCCGAGTGCCTTCGCCGCCTACGGCACCGTGAGGGCCGATACCGCGGTGAACGTGCGGGCGGGAACGTCGCTGTCGACGACGATCGTCGGCGTGCTCTACCCCGGGGATCGGCCAAGCAGGTGGGCGACACGCGCCACGGTTGGGTGCCGATCTCGTTCGGCGGCACGACGCGCTACGTGAGTTCCAGCTATGTGAGCGGTACGCGCCCGGCCGGCACCGGCGCGGGCCACCCCAGCGACGCCCACGTCGTCGACCTCGAGCCGCACCCCGTCGGGCACGACGACCGGGAAGAGGGTATGGGCGACAACCGACGTGCACGTGCGCACCGGACCCTCGCTCGCGGATGCGATCGCCAATGTGCTGCACCAGGGAACGTCGACGACGGCCACCGGCGTCACCTCGGGCCCGTGGACCCAGGTCGACTACGCCGGGCAGACCCGGTGGATCTACTCCAGCTACCTCACGACGAACAGCCCGGACGCCCCCTCGTCGACGTCGACCGCTTCGGCCCCGGTACCCACGACCCGGCTGACCCCCGTCTGGGCGAGCGCCGATGTGCACGTGCGCACCGGACCGTCGCTCTCCGACGCCATCGTCGATGTGCTACCGCAGAACGCCTCGACCACCGCCACCGGCATCACCTCGGGCCCGTGGACCCAGGTCGACTACAACGGACAGACCCGCTGGATCTACTCCAGCTACCTCACCCACTCCGCCCCCGGCACCGCGACGTCGGCCAGGGTCGTCGGCTTCGCCGTGACCACCACCGCCCTGATGATCCGCACCACCTCGGGCAGCGACTTCGTCTATCTCGGCGACATCCCCACCGGAACGATCGTCGCGCTCACCGGCGTGAAGACCCCGGGCGTCGCGCAGATCGTCTACCACGGTGCGCTGCGCTGGGTGAACGGCCGCTACCTCGTCCGGTGGGCGCAACCTACACCGCGACCGGGACGCCGTCGGACAAGGCCTCGTCGGCCGTCTCGTTCGCGATGGCGCAGGTGGGGAAGAAGTACGAGTGGGGTGGCACCGGACCCGACGCCTATGACTGCAGCGGGCTGGTCATGCGAGCCTGGCGGCATGCGGGCGTGACGCTGCCGCGCACCTCGCAGCAACAACTCCATGTGGGCACCAGCGTGGCCATGGCGAATCTGGAGCCCGGGGACCTAATCTTCTACTACTCGGACGCGTCGCACGTCGGCATGTACATCGGCAACGGCCAGATGGTGCACGCGGCCAACCCTAACCAGGGGGTGACGATCGACCCGATAGGCATCATGCCTATTGTGGGTTCCGAACGTGTCGGCTGAGAGGGACGCCGGGGACTGCGCCTCGCTCGCCGACCGACAGGGCGCGTCCCGCACGATCGCACCGCAACCAGCGGTGGCGCCGTGCGGGACGCGCTTCCTTTTCGCCCCGCTCGATGCCGTCGCCCCGGTCGATGCCGCTGCCCCTGTCGATCGTCTCAGACAGGCCCGGCCGGGTGGACGTTGGCCGCCTCCCGCCACGACCGGGTGACCACCTCGTGGGCGAGCACCGCCCCGCGTTCGGACAGGTCGCGCGCGACGAGGTCGCGGGTGCGGGCGGCCGTGGCCCGGTCCGGACACCAGATCTCGATCGACCCGACCTGCAGGCGGGGCGTCGAGACGACCCGTAGGTAGGTGCCGACGCGCTGATGCCACCAGTCCGGGGGGATGTCCCGCGGGGCGATGTCGACCGCGGCGAGCTTGCCGTCGATCCCCGGCAACAGGGCCGCGACGGTGACCGTCGTCCCGTCGGGCAGGCTGAGGGTCGGAGGCCGTGCGGGCAGCGCGAACGGAGTGCGCAGCGGGGGGAACAGCACCCCACGATCGCGATCCCGGCCGCGGGCCTTCCTCCGGGCGGTCAGCAGCCCCACCACGCCGACGCCCCAGAAGACGAACTGGGTCGACATCGCCCACCGGAACGCCCCGAGCGTGTAGCCCCCGGCGGCGTCGAGAACGAGGCCGATGACCAGGATGTTGAGCATCGCGGCTGACATGCCCGCGACGACCACGACACCGGTGGCGGTGCCCACCCGTACCAGCGGGTTCGACGCCCGGGCGATGTCGAAGCCGATGCCCGATCCGGGCCCGGACGCCGCCAGCGCCACCATGAGCACCACGAGCAGCCAGATCGGTGCGCGTCCGGGCCACAGGACGATGGCCACCCAGGGAAGCAGGGCGGCCACGGAGATCAACAGCCCGGTGTTGGTGCGTTGCAGCGGGGCTCGGCGGCTGAGGCGTCCGATCAGCAGTGCGAACGGAAGACCGGCGAACACCATCACGGTGAACAGCGCCGAAGCCACCGGCATCGGGTATCCGAGACCCCTCAGCAGGAACGGGTAGCCCCACATGAGCGCGAAGACGACGTTCCAGAAACTGCAGATCCAGTGGATCCAGAAACCGGTCAGCGTGCCGGGATCGCGCAGCACGGTGACGACGTCGCGGACATTCGTGCCGCCCCGGCTCAATGTGACACGGACTCCCGGGGGGGCGTTGCGCAGCAGCGCGAGAACGACGACGGCCACCGTGCCGGAGACGATCGCCGCGCCCGTGAACGACGCCGTCCACCCGACGACCCCCAGCATCGCGGCCAGCGGGATGGAGCTCACGAGTTGCCCCGCCTGGCCGAGGATCCCGGTCGCCTGGTTGAGCACCGGCAGGCGCCCGGCGCTGAACCAGGCGGGTAGCATCCGGATCACCGCGGTGAAGGTCATCGCGTCGCCCACGCCGACGAGCACCCGGGCGATGATCGCCGACGCGAGGTGGGTGCTCAGCGCCAGGTCGAGTTGGCCCAGCCCCATGAGCAGCGCCCCGGCTCCGACGACCAGGCGGGTGCCGAACCGGTCGACGAGCACCCCCACCGGCACCTGCATCCCGGCGTAGGTGATGAGCTGCACCACGACGAAGAGGCTGACCATCGAGGCGCCTGCCGAGAAGCGGTGGGTGGCGGTGTCGCTGGCGACGGCGAAACTCGTGCGCTGGAAGACCGCCCCGATGTAGGCGAACGCGCCGACCGCCCACATGAACCAGGCGCGACGCGAGTCGATGGCTCCGCTCACGCGGACCGTCCTTTCGGATCCGGCGTCCGGGCTGCCCGGCAGGATGAAGGGGGACGCCGGGTCACGGGTTCGGCGCAGGCGTCCCCGTCGACGGCGCGGCCGTCCGCGCCAGCGGATCGACCGAGCGGTTGAATTCTAGCCCGCGGGAGGCGGGACCCGGCGTGCACCATGTGTCGCCACCCGATCCCCCTCCGGATCTGCAGGTGACCGGCCCCCGACAGGGTCACGACCGCAGGCAGTGGCCCGATCGACTGCGGATCCGGAGAACTCAGGTCGGAATCCACACCCGCATGGTGGAGGGGCCCCGGTTCGACCACGCGTAATAGGGCAGAAGGGCGAGCTCGACCGGCTCCGGCTCACCGGACGCCGCGGGCGTCCCGTAGGGCCAGGGCTCCGGTTCGGGCAGTGGCCGGGTCGCGGCGTCGACGATCAGGCCGACGCGGGCATCGCCCGGGCCGTCGAGCGGCACCTCCCGGGGCCGGTGGCCGACGAGGGTGACGGTGTCGAGCGGCTGCCCGGGCTCGAGCGACTCGGCGCAGTAGACGAGCGGACCGCGTTCGACCGCGACCGTTCCTCGCACCGCGTCGATGCGGGGGTCGGGCCGGGTGATGCGGGGCTGGAGCAGGAGGTCGAGGGTGACGGTGTCACCTGGACGCCAGTCGCGCTCGATGCCCGCGTAGCCCGGGCCGACGTCGGTGACCTCGCCGGCCACGGTCAGGGTCGCCCGGTCGCACCAGCCGGGCACACGCACGCGCATCCGCATCGGGCCCCACCCCTCGGTGACCGTGAGCGTGACCCGGCCGTCCCAGGGGTAGTCGGTGCACAGTTCGACGCGGAAGTCGACGCCGGCCGGCGAGGTGGCGGCGATGTCGGCGGAGGCGAGCTGGTGCACGACCAGCCCCTCGTCGTCGGTGCTCGCGACGAGGTCGGACATCGACGCGAGCAGCCGGGCGACGTTGGTGGGGCAGCAGGCCACCCAGAACCAGTTGGCCCGGGCGGTGTCCTTGCGGAAGGGCGCCACCCCGTCGGGCACGGGCTCGGCCGGCCGGCGCTGCTGCAGCCGGTTGACGTAGAAGATCCGATCGCCGTCGGGGCTCAGGTGGGTCGCGACCATGTTGAACAGCAGCCGCTCGATGGCGTCGGCGTAGGAGGCGTCGCCGGTGGCGAGCAGCAGCCGCCACGCGACCATGATCGAGCCGACCGCACCGCATGTCTCGGCGTAGGCCCGCTCGGGCGGCAGTTCGTAGTCGTCGCCGAACGACTCCCCGAGGTGCCGGGACCCCATCCCCCCGGTGAGGTAGGTGCGGGCGCGCCAGGTGTTGGCCCATTGCTCCTCGAGGACGCCGAGCAGTTCGGCGTCGCCGGTCTCGACCGCGTAGTCGACCGCACCCGCGGTGAGGTACATCGCCCGCACCACGTGACCCCGCAGCACCCGGGCCCCGCGGATCGGCAGGTCGTCGAGGTAGTACTCGGGACCGATCTCGTGCCGGTGGAACTGGTCGCGCCCGCGTCCCTCGAGGAACCGGCCGGCCTGCTCGAGGTAGCGCGGCTCACCCGTCGCCCGGTAGAGCTCGACCAGGGCGACCTCGATCACCGGGTGTCCGTCGGAGAGTCCGTCGCGCCCGTCTGGCCCGAAGTCGTCGCAGATCCGGTCGGCCAGCCGCCGGGCGGCGCGGGTGAGGTCGTCGTCTACGCCCGCCCGGAGCCGGGCCACCGCGGCCTGGATGAGGTGTCCGGCGCAGTAGAGCTCGTGGCCGTGGCTGAGGTCGGTGTAGCGCTGGTCGCGGCCGAGCGGGCCGAACCACGTGTTGAGGTAGCCGTCGTCGTCCTGCGCCCCGGCGATCAGCCGGGTGATCTCGGCGATCCGCTCGGCACGACGCGGGTCGTGGCGCCGGGCGTCGTCCCAGACCATGCCCTCGAGCAGCTTGTACACGTCGGCGTCGGTGAACAGCTTGCCCTGCATGGGGATGGTCCGGGTGCCGCCCGCGGCCACGAGGAACGCGTCGAGCCAGCCCATCGAGGTGATCCACCGGTCGGCGTGATCGATGAACGTGTCGGCGTTGAGCCGCTGACGCTCCGCCCAGAAACCGTCGGTGAGCGTGACGGCGTCCAGGCCCAGCGGCCGCAGGACGCCGGTGGAGGGGACGACGGGACTGATGGGACCGTGCGTGGTCATGGGAACTCCCTCGACGGATGCCGTCGCATCCTGAGTGGCAAGTCTGTCGCGCCAGCAGTCCGCGGGACGCCGGATCTCACGGAGGTGCGCAACCCGGAGCCGTGCGCCGCGGTGCCGGGGTCGAGGCCGGGATGGGCGCACGGGATGTGGTCGGGAATCAGAAGTGGATGCCGTTGTACGGGGCGCGGGTCGAGGCGAAGAGCCGCTCCAGCCGGGTGACCACCCCGGGCGAGCCGCCCTGGATCCTCCCCGCCCGCGTCAGGGCGGCCGCGGAATAGCCGCCCAGGAACATCGAGGCGAGGGTGCCGACATCCAGCGTCGCGTCGACCGAACCGTCGGGATCGACCGGAGCGACCTCGGCGCCGTCGCGGCCGGGCGAGATGCGGTAGGCGCCGGGGCAGATGCCCAGATCGTCGTTCACCCGCAGGGTGAGTGGGTCACCGGTCGCGTCCCGCAGGCGTTCGCGCAGACACCGCCGCACGTCGAGAACCCGCAGCCAGAGCCCGTCCTCCTCGCCGACCACCCGGACCGCACGCCGGTCGGTCAGCGACCACGGGAGCGGATCATCGAACGCCATGTGCCCGACCCGCACGACCTCGGCCTGGGTGTGGGAGGCGAGGAACCTCCACAACCCGAGGTGGGCCGCGGTCGTGAGCGCCACGATGTCGACGACCTCGATCGCGAGCGGCCGCTCCTGCCAGCCCCGGAACCTGAAGGTGACGTAACCGTCGGGGACGCCGTCGTCATCGGTGTGCACCGCCCCGCTCACCGTCGCGTCCCGGTGGGGCGCGTCCTCGGCCCACAGTCCGCAGACCTTGGAGGCATGCGACCACAATCGCTGCACCGAGCCGATGGTGGTTCGCTGGAACTCGTCGTAGACCGCCGGAACGACTTCGCACAGGGTTTCGGGGTCGGCCACCGCCACGCTGCCGCTCGGTGAATCGGTGAACCGCATCCGACGCGGGTCCACCTCGACCCGGTGGGTGCGCATCGCGGGGCCGAACCCGTACCGGCCGTAGAGCCCGGCGTCGGCTGCGTACAGGGCCGCGATCGGTACACCGTCGGCGGCGGCCCGCCCCAGGTCGTCGACCATCATCCGTCGCAGCAGCCCGCGTCCCCGGTGAGTGGGCAGCACCATCACATCGGCGATCAGTCGGGCGGCGACCATCCGTCCTCCCCCGACGTTCAGGGACTTGGGCAGCGTCGCGAAGGTCGCGACCGGCCGGTCGGGTTCCCAGCCGGGTGCGCGTGCCGAGAGGTCGTAGACGCCCGTCAGTTCCCGCGCGTCATGGCGGAACGACTCGACTGTTCTGGCGGCGTGCTCCGGGCTGGGCGGCCCGGCCAGGAAGCCCATCGCCGCGGACCGCAACCAGGCCAGCGTCCGGGGGTCCGCGGATCCATCGGGGTCGTGGCCGGCGCCGAAGCGGCGCGACACCATGCCAGCGGGCAGGGACATCTCAGCGGGTGGGAAGGATTCAGCGCACATGGTCATGATCCAGACTGAGGGTCAGCCTGGCCCAACCGCCAGGCGGGAGGGTCAGCCCGATCCCCCGGTCCTCGGCGACGGAGCGGCCCGTAAGGATACCCGCGTCGCTCGACACCTCGACCGAACCCGTGCCACCGCCGGCGAGACAGGGAAAGCCGACCTCGGCGTCCAGGCTCGTCGAGGTGCTGTTGTAGGCGAGGAAGTGCAGCCGGGCCGGTGCGGACGCCGGGATGCCCCGGTAGGAGTCGGTGTTGATCACCATCACCTCGGAATGGTCGGCGACGGCGAAGGCGTCCCACAACAGGTGCGCGCGGAAGGTGAAGCCCGCGCCGTAGATCTCCTGGCCCAGGAAACCCGCGTCGTTCGGCCCCTCGAGGATCGGCACGTCCTCGAACGGGATGAACGCCACGGGCATCGGCCCGTACATGTCGGGCGAGCACACCGGCATGAACGACTGGTTGGTGCGGCGGGCGTGGTCGAGGATGCGCAGGGTGTCGGACGGGTCGTCCTCGCCACCGACGGTGGCCGCGAGCCGGGCGGCGACCTCGATGTTCTCGAAGAAGGCCGGATAACCGATGTTGGCGCAGGCGAGGAACATCCCGAGCTGTCGCGACAGCGCGGTCCGCGGGCTGGTGAGATCGTTGTACCAATACATCATCCGCAGGGTCTGGGCCCGGAAGTACCGGCGCGCACGCAGCCACTCCCCCTCGCCGGTCAGCGTGAACAGCCGGTCGGCGGCATCCAATGCGTGGGCGATCAGGAACACCTCCTGCAGCGCCGCGTCGATGGGGACGT
Source organism: uncultured Actinomycetota bacterium (assembly GCA_963798885.1). GTDB lineage: Bacteria > Actinomycetota > Actinomycetes > Propionibacteriales > Propionibacteriaceae > JAJYQH01. Next base: position 156,770 of record CAWCUX010000004.1, read on the forward strand.
GCGACAGGGCCCGGAGCGCCCGCTCGGCCTCCAGCCGGTAGCTGCTCGCGCCGGTCGCGGCGGCGACGTCGAGCATCAGCAGCGCGTAGGTGCCGGCCACCGGATACGCCGGTCCGGGGCCCACCGCGCTCAACGACGCCTTGTCGAACTGCAGCGGGAACAGGTACGCCACGGCGTGTGCCATCGGCACCAGGACGGTGTCGATCTCGCGTCGGACCAGCTGCGCGCAGCTCGTGGTCGTCGGATCCGCCGACCAGCCTCCACACCTCCGCCAGCAGGTAGACGTACTGCCAGGTGCCGATGAACAGCGGCTCGTCGGGACGCCCCCGAAGGATCGCGCAGCGCGGTCGACGCAGTTCCTCGGTGATGAACGTCCGCAGCCGGTCGCGGAGTCGCGGGTAGGGGTCGACGTCCAGCTGACCGGGCCAGGTCGTCCAGCGGGTCGAGGGCCCACAGGGCCGCCTCGAGGCAGGGGCCGTCGCCGTCGTATGTGCGGCCTCTCGCGGCCGCGGCCGCGGCCCAGGCGTCGGAGTGCCCGTCGACGTAGGCCCGCAGGAACTCGCCCGCGCCATCCGAACCCCAGCAGTGTTCGTCGTCCATCAGGTCGACCGCACAACCCTCGGCCAGCTCGCGCCAGCTCCGGGCCCGGGCGGGCCATTGACCCTCGACCGGCGGCAGCAGGGCGAGACAGTCGGACACCAGGGCGGCCAGGGCGTCCTGCTCGCGCGGAGGGGTCGGACCGTCGTCGAGATGCCGCACCGAGGTGTACCAGGAGAAGACTTGCCTGCCCGCGGGGAACCGTCGACCTCCCTGGACCTCGGCCAGCAACCCGATCTCGGCCGCGGGGTGGCCGTGGTCGACCCGCCGCAACCCGCAGCGATACCCCTGGAACCTCTTGATCGTGTCCGGTCCCATCCAACTCATCGGCGTCATGTCGAAGAACATCTCGAACTGCGTCTTGAGGTACGGGTCGTAGTAGTAGAGGGCCGGAAAGTCGTTGCCCCGGCCCTCGTTGTTCCACTGGGTCGGGTTCTGCACGAGGGTCTTGAACCAGACATGGTCGCCCCGCTCGTACGGGGGCAGCGGACCGAGGTCGACGACGATCTGGGGTTCGACGGCACCGGCGGCCCCGATGGGGAACCCGGCCGACTCCACGACCACGAGCCAGTGGACCCAGCCGGTTCCGGGCACCGGCTCGATCCGGCCGTGCCAGTCGTAGTGGTGCCCGTCGGGCAGGTGCTTGACGCCGGACAGGATCAGGGCGTCGTCGTCGACGCTCGACCCGCTGCGGCCTGAGCCCGAAGCTCGGGCCGCTGACCAGCGGATTGTGCTCGGCGCTCACCCGGCGCCAGCCGCCGGCGTCCCGTACCTCGAGGTGGTATCCGAACCCGTCGGCACCGGGCTGGAAGACGACTCGCCCGTCGGCGGCCTCGAGGTGGATGGAAGTTGCGTCGGGAGCGTTCATCGGGTCCGCCTCGCATCGTCCCTGTCGATCACCATCAACCGAAACGTTTCGGTTCAGGTGTGACTCTAGGTGCGCGACTCCGGCGAGGTCAACAGTCCCCGTCGAATCGCGGGAGGCATCACCGCGTCCGGCCCGGCGGCCGGCGATCGATCGGGTGCGGCGCGCGCATCAGGGCAGCGTCACGTCGCCGATCGGGTAGCGGGTTGTGGGCGACCTCCCAGGTGAAGCCGCAGGGGTCGTCGAAGTAGCCGCTGTAACCGCCCCAGTCGCGGCGCTGCCGCGATCGTGACCGTGGCTCCACCGGCGGCCGCCGCCGCGAGCACGGCGTCCACCTCGCCGGGAGTCGACGTGTTGTACGCCACGCGTGAAGGGCAGCCTGCCGCCCCGGACGACGGGGCCGATCTCGCGAGCCGCGTCGGTCTTCGGCCCAGAGCGAGAGGATGAGCTTCTCGCCGACCCGGATCATCAGGATCCCCTCGGCCTCCAGGCTCGGCGTCCAGCCCAGCGCCTCGACGTAGAACCTGCGCGCCGCCCCCAGATCGGCGACGACGAGCGTGACGACGTTGATCCGCTGCTCCATGGTGCTCAGCATGCCAGCGCGGGCCGGCCAGCCACCAGACCGCAGCAGCGTGCAGGCGACCGGCGCCTGACACGGCCACCGCTGCGGGACATGGCCGGGTCGACTGCGGATCCGGAGATCTCACGCGAGGAACCGGCGACAGCGGGACATCGGCACGGTCGGACGCGCTGCTCTGTGACCTGGGCACCCGGCAGCGGTGCCGCGCGCGCTCCTGCCGCGGCCCGTCACCGCCTCGAGCGGAACCCGTCCCAAACCGCGCCCACCACGACGCCGACGGCCGCGCCGGCCACGAGTCCGATCACGATCGACCACAGACCCACGAGGAGTCCGAGGATCATTCCCAGCCCGGCGCCCACGACGAGCGCCACCCCGACAACCGTGTGCTGTTGACCGAGTTTCACTCCCTGCGCCATCGACCCCACCCCCGTTGCCCGACCTCGACACCCACAGGCACAGTCTCCTCCACGCCGGGGGCACGCTCGGTGCCGACGAGCGGCCCATCGTCAGACGTGGATGCGGCCCCCGGCGACGCGCGTCGCGGGGGGCCGCCCCGATGCGAGGGGGCTCACGATCGCCGGTCGACGACCACGAACGCGCCCAACATCGTGAGGATCAGCAGGAACGGCATGGCGCGCAGGATGGCCACCGCATCGACCTGGACGAACGTCGCAGCGCTCGCGAGCCCACTCAGCACGATGGCCACCATGCCCACGACCGCCAGCGTCGCCTGGTGCACGTGCAGGTCCCGCTCGTCGGCGCGACCGCCGGCAATCCGGGTCGTGGCCCCGACGCGGTCGGGAGCACTGATGCTCCGCCATCGCGCCGCCGCCACGAGAACGACCACCAGCATGCCGCCGGCGACGGTGCCCACCGCCGTGTCGGCATGCCCGGTGGAACCGACGACGAGGGCAAGACCGAGAGTGACGACCAGGGCGACGGCGACTCCGGCGAACCAGGCAACGGTCGTCTTGTGGGTGGCGACGGAGCGATCACTGGTCAACATGGAAGATCTCCTCGATGCTCAGCCCGAAATACCGGGCAATGGTGAATGCCAGAGGAAGAGATGGGTCGTACTTCCCGGTCTCCAATGAATTGACGGTCTGCCGGGAGACGCCGATCCGCTCGCCGAGCGCGGACTGGGTCAGTCCGTGCGCCTCTCGGAGCCGGCGAATGTCGTTCCTCATGTGTCAAGCATGCTTGACATCACCGCAAATGTCAAGCGACCTTGACATGATTTCCCGGCCAGTCACCGGGGCGAGCGCCCGAGGGCCGGCGTCCGGCTTCCCCGTTCAGCGCAGGCTGAACGGCGGATACTGGTCGGTGATCAGCAGGGAGACATACGCCTGGACGCGCAGCGCCCACCGGCCGACGCCCACGACATAGTCGAAAAGGCCTCGCGGATAGCTCCCGGTGAACAGGATCGCGAACCACGCGATGACGATGCTGACGATCGCGCCGATAGCGAGGAACACCAGGACGACGTAGTGCGGGATGGCGAGGAACCACTTCACCAACGGCAGCCACCGGTTGAGGTCGCGCTCGACCTCGGGGTAGTCGAGGTCGAGACGCACCGACTGCTCCTCGACCGTCGAGGGGTACTGGTCGGTGAGCAGTGCCCCGTATGCGCCGATCCGGGCGGAGAAGCGCGTGAACTGCAGCGCGAAGTCGAACCACCAGCGGGGGTAGCGCTGCCGGAACACGATCATCAGCATCGTGGCGAGGAACAGCCCCCCGGCGATCCCGCCACTGGTCTGACTGGCATGCCGCACCACGTGCCCGGATTCGTTGATGACGTCGACCGTCGACCTCGCCTCCGCCGACAGGGCGGACAGCACGATCGCGATGGGGATGATCCAGATCAGCCGGAACGCCGTGGTGACCCGGTCGAGATGCTCGGGATAGGCGATATCGAGCCGGGCGGGATAAGGGGTGGGGTGGTCCAGCGGGCCCGGGGCGGTCATGGCGGCGTCCTTCGCGTCGGGCGGCGCGGGCCTCGGCGCCCGCACTCACCGGTGTCGCCACCGACGCTATCGCCGGACTGGTCCACGCACGCCCCGCGGATCCACGCCCACCCCCGGGGCGTCCACCGGCGGGCGCCCGAATTCGTCCGCCGGACATCGGGTGCTACCCTCGATGCAGGTTTTCGTTCATCAGTCTGAAACCAGAGCCCGGAATCGGAAAGGCCGCCATGACTGTGACCAGCACCGCCCCGAACACCACCGCCGTCGACCTGTCCGATGACTGGAGTTCGTGGACACCGGAGGAGCGGCAGCTCTGGACGCGCGAGGTGCGCCGGCTCGCCGCCGCGAAGGACGCCGTGATCCTCGCGCACAACTACCAGCTGCCGATGATCCAGGACGTCGCCGACCACGTCGGTGACTCGCTCGCGCTGTCACGGATCGCCGCGGCGTCCGAGCAGGGCACGATCGTGTTCTGCGGTGTGCACTTCATGGCCGAGACCGCCAAGATCCTCTCCCCTGGCAAGCGGGTGCTGATCCCCGACGCAGCCGCCGGGTGTTCGCTTGCCGACACGATCACCGCCGACCAGCTGCGGGCGTGGAAGGCGGAGCACCCGGGTGCGATCGTCGTGAGCTACGTCAACACGACCGCAGAGGTGAAGGCCGAGACCGACATCTGCTGCACGAGCTCGAACGCCGTCGAGGTGGTGCGCTCGATCGATCCCGGCACCGAGGTGCTGTTCGGTCCCGACCAGTTCCTCGGGGCGCACGTGCGCCGCGAGACCGGGCGCGACAACATGCACGTGTGGCTGGGCGAGTGCCACGTGCACGCCGACATCTCGCCGTCGGACCTCATGGATACCGTGCGGGCGAACCCCACCGCCGAACTGTTCGTGCACCCCGAGTGCGGCTGCACCACGAGCGCGCTGTGGATGGCCGGGCGGGGCGAGTTCCCGCGGGAGCGCACCCACATCCTGTCCACCGGCGGCATGCTGGACGCCGCCCGCACCACCTCTGGCTCCACGGTGCTGGTCGCCACCGAGGTCGGCATGCTGCACCAGTTGCACAAGGCCCGCCCCGACGTGACGTTCACCCCGGTGAACCCGAGGGCGGCCTGCCCCTACATGCAGATGATCACCCCGCCGAAGCTGCTGCGCAGCCTGCGCGAAGGCACCGACGAGGTGCACGTCGACGCCGGCACGGCCGAGCGGGCCCGCCGCGCCGTCGAGCGGATGGTGGCCATCGGCAAGCCGGGTGGTGGGGAATGACCCTCCGCCACGGCGAACTGCCGGCCCCGGCCGCCGCCTGGCGGCGAGAGTGCGATGTGGTGATCGTCGGCACGGGCGCGGCGGGACTGTCGGTGCTGCGTCCGGTGGCGCTCGCCGGACTGCGGGTCGAGGTCGTCACCCGCGGCGCCCTCACCGATTCGGCGACCGACTGGGCCCAGGGCGGCCTCGCGGCCGTGTGGGACGGCGACGACACCCTGGCGGCCCACCTCGACGACACTGTCGTCGCGGGCGCCGGACTGTGCGACCCGGGAGTGGTCGCCGAGGTGGTCGCGGCCGCCCCGGACGCGATCCGCGAGCTGGCCGCGCTCGGCGCGCGGTTCGACCTCGCTGCCGACGGCGACCTCGACCTGCACCGCGAGGGCGGTCACAGCGCGCGGCGGATCGTGCACGCGGGCGGCGACGCCAGCGGCCACGAGGTGGAACGCACCTTGTCGGAGGCCGCGGCCTGGCTGGCCCGTGACGGCGTCCGGGTCAACGAGCACACGCGCCTGGTCGACGTGCTCACCGACGGCTCGGCGACCGCCTGCGGCGTCCGGGTGCTCTCCCCCGACGGAGACGTCGGCGAGATCCTCGCCCCCGCCGTGGTGCTCGCCACCGGCGGCGCCGGGCAGGTGTGGTCGATGACCACCAACCCCGCCGTGGCCACCGGCGACGGCATCGCCGCGGCGCTGCGGGCGGGTGCCGAGGTGCGCGACCTCGAGTTCACCCAGTTCCACCCGACGCTGCTGTGGCTCGGGCCCGCCCGGTGGCGCCCGGGCGACCGGGGGGTGCTGATCAGCGAGGCGGTGCGCGGCGAGGGCGCCGTGCTCCGCGACCCCGACGGACGCCGGGTGATGCCGGGTGTGCATCCGCAGGAGGACCTCGCCCCCCGCGATGTCGTCTCCGCCGCGATGCACGCGCACATGCAGCGGCACGGGTTCGACCATCTGCTGCTCGACGCGACCGGGTTCGGCGAGCAGGTGTGGGAGCACCACTTCCCGTCGATCCTGCGGCTGTGTCGCGAGCGGGGGGTCGACCCGGTGACCCAGCAGATCCCGGTGCGGCCGGGTGCCCACTACCTGTGCGGCGGGATCGCCGCCGACCTCGACGGCCGCACCAGCGTGCCGGGCCTGTACGCCGTGGGCGAGACCGCCGCGACCGGACTGCACGGAGCCAACCGGCTGGCCTCCAACTCGCTCATCGAGGCCGTCATCGTGGGTGGCCGCTGCGGACGCCTGCTGGCGACCTCCGCCGGGCGGGAGCGCACCGGTCGAGCCGTCGCCCGCCGCTGGGCGCCGCTCGTCGACGCGGCCGAACTCACCGGCGTCCGGGAGGCCATGGACGCCTGGGCCGGGGTGAGCCGGGACGCCGGCGGGCTCGACCGGGCGGCGTCCGTGCTGGACGACGTGGCGACCACGGCGACGATGACCCCCGCCACCCTGGACGCGACCAGCGTCCACACGGTGGCGACCGCGGTCACCCTCGCCGCGCAGGCACGCACCGAATCCCGCGGCTGCCACCGTCGCAGCGACCACCCCGGAACCGAGGCGGCCTGGCTGCACCGCGTCACCCTGCGAGCCAGCATCCGTGGGCTCCACCTCGACCACATCCCCCTCGACGCCGGGCACGACCGCGACGACGCCCTCAACGACAGCACCGATCGGATCAGCGCATGACCAGCACCCTCACCGACTCCATCGACGACCAACTGGCCGATGCCGGCCTCGACCCGGCCCAGGTGCGCGCGGTCGCGCGGGCCACGCTCGCCGAAGACCTGCAGTGGGGTCCCGACGTCACCAGCGAGGCGACCCTGCCCGAGTCCGGCGCCACAGCCGAGATCGTGTCACGGGCGGCCGGTTGCCTGGCGGGGGGCCCGGTCGCGGCCACGGTGTTCGAGGAATTGGCCGCCCAGCGGGGCGAGCCGATCGCGGTCGAGATCGTGCGGCCCGACGGGACGCGGATCCGGCCGGGCCAGGTCGTGCTGCGGGTCACCGGGCGGCTGCAGACGCTGCTCACCGCCGAGCGCTCCGCGCTCAACCTCGCCTGCCAGCTGTCCGGCGTCGCCACCCAGGCCCGCGCCTGGTCGGATGCGCTCGAGGGCACCGGGGCCCGGGTCCGTGACTCCCGCAAGACCGTGCCCGGGCTGCGGGTGCTGCAGAAGTACGCGGTGCGCTGCGGCGGCGGAACCAACCACCGGATGGGCCTCGGGGACGCCGCGCTCATCAAGGACAATCACGTCGCCGCGGCGGGGTCCGTCGCCGCGGCGTTCCGAGCCGTGCGCGATCGGCGTCCCGACATCGAGGTGGAGGTCGAGTGCGACACCCTCGAGCAGGTGCGCGAAGCCGTCGACGCCGGCGCCGGGCTGATCCTGCTCGACAACATGCCCCCCGAAGTGATGCGCGAGGCCGTCGCGGTGTGCGCGCCGCGCGGAGTGCGCACCGAGGCGTCGGGCGGCCTCACCCTCGCGACCGTGCACGAGGTGGCGGCGACCGGCGTCGACTACATCTCGGTCGGTGGCCTCACCCACTCGGCACCCGCACTGGACCTGGGGATGGACCTGCGCTGAGAATGTCGACGTGAGCCTGTCCGACCTCGTCGCCGCCGCCTGCGCCCTGGTTCCCGACCGGGGCCGGGCGGTGCTCGGCCTCGCCGGCGTCCCCGGAGCCGGCAAGACCACCCTGGCCGAGGAGTTGGTGCGGGCCATCGTGCTCGACCGCGGGCCCGGGTGGGTCGCGCACGTGCCGATGGACGGGTTCCACCTCGCCGACGCGCAACTCGAACGCCTCGGCGTCCGGCAGCGCAAGGGGGCGCCCGACACGTTCGACATCGCGGGGTACGCCACCCTGCTGCGGCGACTGCGCAGCGACACCGACCGGCCGGTCTACGCCCCGGGCTTCGAACGCACCCTGGAACAACCGATCGCCGCGGCGATGGTCGTCGAGCCGGGCACCCGGCTGGTGATCTCCGAGGGTAACTATCTCCTGCTGCGCGACCCGGCCTGGCGCGAGGCCCGCGCGGCGCTGGACGCCGTCTGGCTCGTCGACGGAGACGACGGTGTTCGGCTCGACCGCCTGGTCGCCCGGCACGAGCGGTTCGGCAAGCCGCCGGAGGCCGCGGCGTCATGGGTGGCGAGGGTCGACGAGGCGAACTCGTCGCTCATCCGCACCCACAGCGACCCGCCCGACCGCGTCGTGCACAGCTCGGTCTCGGGGTGGAGCTTCGCGCGTTGACGCCGGTCGCGGATTCGTCCCCCCGAGCTAGGGTCGGCGCCGTGGACACCTACCCCTTGGGACAGTTCAGCGTCAATCGGATCGGCTTCGGGGCGATGCAGCTTCCCGGGCCGGGCGTGATGGGCCCGCCACGAGATCACGACGAGGCGATCGGCATCCTGCGGCGCGCCGTCGAATGGGGGGTCAACCACATCGACACCGCGCAGTTCTACGGCCCCGACGTCGCCAATGAACTCATCCGCGAGGCCCTGTACCCCTATCCCGACGACCTGGTGCTGGTCTCCAAGGTCGGGGCGTTCCGCGACGACCACGGCAACTGGCTCCCGGGACAGCGCCCCGAGCAACTTCGCTCGGCCGTGGATGACAACCTGCGAAGCCTCGGCGTCGACCGGCTCGCCGCGGTGAACCTGCGGCTGCACGAGGGACGCGCTCCCGGGGATGACCCCGTGCGCCTGGAAGACCAGCTCGCCGAGATGGTCGCACTGCGCGACGAGGGCAAGATCGCCGGCGTCGGCATCTCGACCGCGACCCGTGCCCAGGTCGAGCAGGCGATCGAGCAAGCCGACATCGTCTGCGTGCAGAACGCCTTCAGCCTGCTCGAGCGCTCGGACGCCGACGTGCTCGACCTGTGCGCGGCGCGGGGCATCGCCTACGTGCCCTACTTCCCGCTCGGATCCGCGTTCCCGACCATGCCGAAGGTCACCGACAACCCCGCGGTGCGCGCCGTCGCGGCGCGGCTCGGGGTGACGCCCGCCCAGGTCGGGCTGGCCTGGCTGCTGGCGCACCGCGACAACATCCTGCTCATCCCGGGCACGTCGCGGCTGGCGCACCTCGAGCAGAACCTGGCCGTCGCCGACGTGGTGCTGTCCGACGACGACATCGCCCAACTCGAGCACGGCACCGGGGCCTGACACCGTCGGAGGCAACGACCCCGCCGTCAGACTCGGGCGACGACCCAGGTGCACCCCACCCCACGTGCACACCACCCGGCGTGCGCCCCGGTCATCTCGACGACGCCACCGGATGCGCGGCACCCCCGCGGGTGGCTGGTGGCGCTGCCGTCGTTCCACGGGCCACGAATACGGGCGTCGGCGCGGTGATGTCGAGCGCCGGTCCGCCGTCGAGCAGCCGCAGCAGCGCATCCCCGGCGAGGACGCCGAGCGCGCCCACGTCGTGACTCATGGCCGACAGCGGGGGGTCGGCCAACCGACACCTCGTCGAGTCGTCCCACGCCAGCATCGACAGGTCGTCGGGCACCACGACCCCCCGCTCGGCGGCGGCGTCGAGCCCGGCCACCGCCATGACGTCGTTGTCGTAGATGATCGCCGTGGGCGGCTCGGGGTCACGCAGCAGGTCGAACGTCGCCTCCGCGCCGCTCGCCGGCGAGTAGTCACCCGGCACGGTGCGCCCGGCGATCCCCGACGCGGCCAGCGCCGCGAGGAACGCGCGATCCCGGGCCCGCGTGTGCAGCAACTGCGGGGGGCCCGACACGCGTCCGATGGCGCGGTGCCCGAGCGCCACGAGGTGGTCGATCGCAGCCATCATCGCGGTGTGGTTGTCGATCCGCACCACGGCCTCGCCGGAGGTGGTCGCGAGGCCCCCCAGCGTGACGTGGGGCATGCCCAATTCCGACAGCAGCGCCACCCGATCGTCGTCGACGGTGAGGTCACTGACGACGATCCCCGCGACGACGCCCGACGCCGTCCAGCGTCGGTAGGTCGCCATGACATCGGCGGGGCTCGCGACCGCCTGCAGGAGCACCCGCATGCCCCGCTCGCGCAGGACGTCCTCGAGCCCGGCGACCACGTCGCTGTAGAACGGATCGATCCCCGCGGCCGATCGGAGCAGCACCATGCCGACGACGGCGGGTTCCCACCGAGGCCCGGTCATGGCCGGGACACGACCCCCTCGGACGCCGAGGCGCGGCGCAGGTCGTTGGCCGAGCGCAGCACGAGCGGGGCGACGAACTCCTCGGGCTCGACGTCGACCTCGCAGCGCACGGTGAACACGACGCTCTGGCCGGCGAGCAGGCTGACGAGACCCCGGTCGACACTCGCCCGGGGATCGACGCGGTCGACGGCGAGGAACACGTCGCGGAGGTACGAGCGGGCGGTCACCTCGACCCGGTAACCCCCGGGGATCCGGACGGCCGTCGCCTCCGCGGCACCGGGATCGAGCCGCTGGTCGACGACATCGGCCGGGTCTGACAGGGTCGTCCCGAAACCGTCGACGACCACGGCCAGGACTTCCCCACCGGCATCGCCGAACGCCGCGACGGATTCGGGGATGGGAGTCGTGGCCACTCCGCGGGCGGGCACCGACACATCGAGCGACACCTCGCCCAGCACCGCACCGTCGAAGCGGATCCGCCCCACCTGCACCACGCCGTCGAACCGCTCCGCGGTGTCGTTCACCAGCACCACGGCCGGTGACCCGCCGCGCGGTTGCACGGTGACCAGGCGGGGCGCGTACGCGTCCCGCATCGCGAACCACAGCGGCTTGCGATGCTCGTCGAAGTCGACCGCGGCCCAGGAGATCACCGGCCAGTCGTCGTTGAGCTGCCACAGGACGACGCCGGTGTTGTGCGGGGTCAGCGAGCGGAAGTGCTCGACACCGAAGCGGATCGCCTGCGCCTGGTTCAGCTGCGTGGCCCAGTGCCAGTCCTCGATCGTCGCCGGAACCGGCAGGTGCGGCGCCATGCCGACCTCGAGCTTGTGGTTGCCCTCGCGGGCCTTCTGGTGCACGAGCATCTCGTGGCCGTACGGGTCGAGGGGCTGGTCGTGGACGACCCGGGCGAGCGTCGACCACGCCGGCGGGCCCTGGAAACCGAACTCGCTGACGAACCGGGGGGCGTAGTCGCGGTAGACGGTGTAGTCGCGCTGGTTCCACACGTCCCAGATGTGCATGGTGCCGTTGCGCTCGTCGTTGGGGTGCGCATAGTCGACGAACGAGAACGGGCTGCCGGGCGAGTAGGGCCGGGTGGGGTCGAGTTCCGCGATGAGCCGCGGCAGCAGATCGCGGTAGTAGGTGTCGCCCCACCCGCGTCCCGCGAGCGCCGGACGCCACCCCCACTCGACGTAGCCCCAGATGTTCTCGTTGTTGCCGTTCCAGACGACGAGCGACGGGTGCGTCGACAGCCTGGTGATCTGCTCGCGGGCCTCGGCCTCGACCTCGGAGGCGAGCCACTCGTCCTCGGAGTAGGCGGCGCAGGCGAACAGGAAGTCCTGCCAGACCATCAGCCCGGCCTCGTCGGCGAGCTCGTAGAAGTCGTCGGACTCGTAGATGCCGCCGCCCCAGACCCGGATGAAGTTGACGTTCGCTTCGAGGGCGTCGGCGATCCGTCGCGCGTACCGGGCGCGGTCGACCTCGGTCACGAACGCGTGGTCGGGGATCCAGTTGACGCCGCGCACGAGGATGTCGCGTCCGTTCACCCGGACCACGAACCGGTTGCCCGCCGCGTCCGGGTCGGTGTCGATCTCGACGGTGCGGAACCCGACCCGGCCCGTCCAGGTCGCGCCGGCCGCGGGCACCGACACCGCCACGTCGTAGAGCGGCTGGTCGCCGTGTCCGATCGGCCACCACACCCGCACGTCCGGCACGCGCAGCGCCACCGACCCGGACGTCTCGGCAGCGGCCAGCGTCAGCGACGACGTCACCCCGCCCACCCGGAGGTCGAGCTCGACCGGCCGGTCGGGGCCGACCCCGTCCCGCTCGATCGCGACGTGCGCGGTGAGCACGCCGTCGCGCCCGTCGACGTCGACGAGGGGCCGCACCGCGTCGATCCGCACGCCCGACCACGACTCGAGCCCGATCGGACGCCAGATGCCGCTCGTCGCGACGTCGATCCCCCAGTCCCAGCCGAAGTTGGACGCTGACTTGCGCAGTTGGTTGTAGGGGTGGTGGTTGGTGTGCGGCCAGGCCCCGTGTTCGGCGTCGCGGCGCTCGGCCTCCGGCACCGGGGCGGCGAACGTGACGGCCAGGTCGTTGCGTCCGCGTCGGAGGGCGTGGCGGACGTCGAACCGGTATGAGCGGTGCTGGTTCTGCGTCCGCGCGATCTCGATGCCGTTCAGCTCGATGACCGCGACCGTGTCGAGCCCCAGAGCCACGAGGTCGTGTCGCGTGGAGCCGTCGTCGGACCACTCGAAGCTGGCCGAGTAACGCCAGACGGTGTCACCGATCCACTGCTGAGCGGCCTCGTTGTCGCGGTCGAACGGGTCGTCGATCAGCCCGGCGCGCAGCAGGTCGGTGTGGACGCACCCTGGCACGCGGGCCGGCACCGCATCGAGCCCGCGCGAACCGGGCACGGGGCCCTGAACCGCGGCGAGCGTCCAGCCCTCACTGATCGGGACGAACGTCGGGGACGGGGAAGTGCTGGGGAGCATGGTCATGGTCGTCCTTCTGGTCAGTGGTTCTCGACGGTGCCCGCACCGGCGGATACCCTCTTTCTTAGGACTCTTTATTAAGTCTGTCAAGGATCCCGCGTGCGACGATCCTCCGGAAAGGAGCGCCATGGCGCGTCCCCGAATATCGCTGGCCGGCGGCACGAGCCGTGGCCTCGTGCTCGACCTCATCCGCACACGGGGCCCGATCAGCAGGGTGGCCCTGGCCGAGCTGACCGGCCTCACGCAGGCCACCATGTCGACCGTCGTACGGCAACTGCTCGGCGAGGGACTGATCATCGAAGTGGGGCGCGGCGAATCGACGGGTGGCAAGCCGCCCGTCATGCTCGACATCGACCCCGGTGCCCGATTCGCGGTCGGCGTCCAGCTCGGACGCGAGTCGATCACGTACGTGGTGATCGACCTGTCGGGGACCATCGTCGGTCGCACCCGAACCCGGGGCGTCGGCACCACCGAACCAGCAGACATGATCCGCCGGCTGGCCGGGCAGGTCGAACGCCTTCTGGTGGGTCTGGACATCGACAAGCGCGCCGTTCTGGGGGTGGGTGTGGTCGCGCCGGGTCCCCTCGACCTCACCCGGGGCGCCATCCTGGGTTCCCCGCATCTGGCGGACTGGTCGAGCGTGCCCATCCGCGACCTGCTGTCCACCGCCCTCGAGTTGCCCGTGCTGCTCGACAACGACGCGACCGCCGCGGCTGTCGGCGACTTCTGGAGTGGCCGGCTCGATGATTCGACCGCCCACGCGACGGTCTACATGGGCACCGGGATCGGGGCGGGCATCCTGATCGACGGCATCGCCTTCCGGGGGGCGAGTTCCAATGCCGGCGAACTCGGACAGATCGTCATCCCCGACGAGAACGGCCGGCCGGTGATCCTCGAAGACGTCGTGGCCCCCAGTGCCGTCGTGCGCCGCGCGCGTGCCGCCGGGGCGGTCACGCCAGGTCATGGCGACGACGATTTCGACGAGTTCCGCCGGATCACCCTCGCTGCGGCGCATGGGGACGCCGCCGCCGGCGAGGCGATCGAGCACTCCGCCGAACACCTGGCTCGCGGCGTCCTCACCCTGGCGAACCTGTTCGACCTCGACTCGCTCACCCTCGCCGGACCCGCCTTCAGCGTCGCCGGCCCGACCTACGTCAACGCCATCTCCCGGCGCCTGGACGCCGACCTGTTCGTCCGCATGCGGCACGGCGTCCGGGTCGGCCTGTCGAGCGATGCGATCAACGCCGCCGCCATCGGCGGGGCGGCCCTGGTGCTGCAGCATGAACTGGCGCCGCGGTCGATGGGGATGACGGCCTCGCGGGCACGGTGAGGTGGGCCGGGAGCGGGCCGGCTCCCGTCGGCACGCTCGGGCCCGCTCCCCGGACCCCGCCGTAGGCTGCCCCTGTGCGGCATCCGATGCACTTCGAGCGACTGGCCGACCGGTACGGCGCGGCGCGCCCTCCCTACCCGTCGGCCCTGTTCGACCGACTGGCCGCCGAGGGGGTGATCGGTGCCGGACGCCGGGTTCTTGAGGTGGGCGCCGGCAGCGGCGAGGCCACGGGGGAACTGGTCGCCCGCGGTTGCGACGTGGTGGCCGTCGAACCGGGCGCCCAACTGCGGGGCCGGCTGGCGCGCGGGCATCCCGGCGTGCGGGTGCTCGGCGGACGGCTGGAGGACGTCGACCTCCCGGTCGACGCGTTCGACTCCGCGGTGGCCGCGACGTCGCTGCACTGGCTCGATCTGCCCGTCGCGCTACCCCGCCTGCACCGGGCGTTGTGTGATGACGGACGACTGGCCGTCTGGCGCACGGTGTTCGGCGATCCACGCGTGGTGACCGAGTTCCGCCGACGGGTGGAGGAGATCGTGGCCGCTCGCGCCGGGCCCACGGCACCGGGGAATCCGCTCGACCCTCGCCCGCGGGTCGCGGAACTGACGACGGGTGGCTACTTCGGGCACATCGGCTCGTGGCAATGGCCCTGGCACGTCGACCTGACGCCCGGCCAGATCCGCCGGCTGTTCGAGACCTTCAGTGACTGGCGGCCCGACGAGGTGGACGCCGTCGAGGTCGCCGCCGCCAGGGTCGGCCCGCTCGTGCGCGAGCACTGTGTGACGGTGCTGCACGTGCTCCGCCGGGTCTGAGCGGTACGGGCCGCCCGACACCCGGGCCGGGGTTCAGCAGCAGTCGGTCGCCGGCTTGACGGCCTCGATGACGGCGGAGACGACGAATTCGCCGCCGGTTCGTCCCGGGGCCAAGGCCTCGATCGATGCCCGGCTCTCGACCTTGGGCGCCACGTGGATGGTCTCGAATCCCGCGTCGAACATCATGTCGGCCAGCTCCGACAGCGGCGACGCGCCGGCGATGCACTCGCCGCAGGCCACGCGGCCGTTGCGCACCTCGTCGGGCACCTCGTCGGAGGCGACCACATCGGAGATGGCGAGGCGTCCGCCCGGTCGCAGGACGCGGAACGCCTCGCGGAACACCGCCGACTTGTCGGATGACAGGTTGATCGCACAACTCGAGATGATGACGTCGACACTCGCGTCGGCGACCGGAAGATGCTCGATCGCACCGGACCGGAAGTCGACGTTGGTGTAGCCGCCGCGGTCGGCGTTCGCACGGGCCGTGGCGACCATTTCGGGGGCCGTATCGACGCCGATGACCCGGCCGAGGTCGCCCACGACGGGCGCGGCGAGGAACGCGTCGAACCCCTGCCCACTGCCGAGGTCGAGCACGATGTCGCCCGGCTTGAGCGATGCGACGGCTACCGGGTTGTCGCAGCCCAGCCGATGATCGGCGTCGTCCCGCACCGAGTCGAGTCCATGAGCGGAATAGCCGAGTCGGCCGGCATCGATCTGGACGGGGCCCGCGGGGGCGCAACAGGGCTGGTCGTCGAAGCGGCGCTCCTCCCCCGGCGACCCACCGAGTGCAGCCCGGCCGTGAGGGTCGCGGACTGGGGTGCGGATGGCGTGATCTGTGGTCTGGCGCATGATGGTCCTCCGGGGAGTCGAAGCTGTGACCTGTGCGGACGATCGCGCGCGGGGTGACTGATGGCTCGGTGGCCGACTCTGGTGCCGAGCGGTCGCGTGTTGATCGGCCTGTTCGACAGGCTACGCACACGGGTGCTTCGCCGAACCACCGGCCCCCCATTCGGGGGTATAGATCAACCACAGGTTGAGGGTGGGGCGAGCTCGGGCCCTGGACGAGACGTCAGGCCGCGCAGAGGCAGAACGGGTGCCCGGCGGGGTCGAGGAAGACCCGGAACGTGGTTCCGGGTTGGTGGGCATGCTTGGTCGCACCCAGGGCCAGCACCTGCTCTTCCGCGGTGTCGAGATCCTCGACGACCACATCGAGGTGCATCTGCTGGGGGACGTGCTGCCCCGGCCACTCGGGGGCCCGGAAATCGTCGACCCGCTGGAACGAGATGCACTGTCCGTCATCCGCTCGGACCTCGGCCCACCCCTCGTCGGCCTGCACGCCCCATCCGAGAACCATTCCGTAGAAGCGCGCGAGTTCGCCCGCGTCCGGACAGTCGATGACGATGCTGGGGAACCGTGCGATGGCCATGCCGGTCATCGTAAGTGCTCCCAGCTCCCCGAGGGGTCGGGGCGATCGAGTGATCGGATGTGGGCACCGGACGTCGCACCTCGCGATTTGCAGGCGACCGCCCACGTTTCGACGCCGGTCGCGCAGATCCCTGCCAGTCACCGCAGATCCGATGAGCCGGCCGCCCCAAGCCCTGAGCAGGGGAGGCGGATCGTCGCGCTCGCCCTGCGATGTCTCGCCCGACCCGGCGTCGTTCAGTTCCGCCATTGCCGGCATCTACTGCGCGCTCCAGCGAGGATGGAGCCACCTGACGGTGAGCCGAGCGCTCCCACCCCTGCTGCTGGACACCGTGGCACGTGCGCCGGCGGAGGCTCTGCGGCCCGCGGCGTACGAGTTGTCGATTCTGCGCGACAACTCGTACGCCCTCAGCCATCTCGTACGCCGCCGGCCCGGATCCGCAGCCACCTCGTACGCCGGCGACAGGACTCCGCGGCTCGCGGACACCGGGACGAGAGACTTCAGCAAACTCTTGGGGTGGCCCACCTAATCTTGTCGCGTGGTCAGACCAGATCGAGAGGGCGACCGGAACTCTGCCGGTCCGCGGCGGGCCCTCGCCCATGAGGACGCGCGGGGCACCGGCGCGCGTCCGCCCGTCCGCCCGTCCCGAGGACGCCGGCGTCACCGGCGCCGCGTCATCACGCTGGTCGTGGCGCTGGCCCTGGTCGTGGCGCTCGCCGGAGTGGGGTTCGTGCTCTACCAGCGGCTCAACGGCAACCTGCGCTCCGTGGCCCTGCCCACCGGCGTACAACAGCCCAGCGGGGGCAGCACCGTGACGGGCATCACCCCGGGCTCGGCCGAGAACATCCTGGTCATCGGGTCCGACACCCGCTCCAACTCCCAGGACTGCTCACTCGGTGGCGCCTGCTCGCCGGCGCAGGCCACCGGCGGCAGCGGGGCCAACCTGTCGACGGTCGGGGCCCACGCGGATGTCGAGATCCTCGTGCACATCTCGGCCGACCGCAGCAACATGACCGTGATGAGCATTCCTCGCGACACGATGATGACCGTTCCGGCGTGCACGGGCAACGGGGTGAGCGAGGCACCGCACTACGACCGGATCAACAGCACGCTGTCGTACGGGCCGGCCTGCACCGTCACCGCCGTGCACGACCTCACCGGTCTGGCGATCAACCACTTCATCATGGTCGACTTCAGCGGCGTCGTGCAGATCTCCGACGCCGTCGGCGGCGTGACGATCTGCGTCGACGACAACGTCTACGATCCCTACTCGCACCTCAAGCTCAGCAAGGGCACCCACACGCTGAAGGGTGTCGCCGCCCTGGAGTTCCTGCGCACCCGGCACGGCTTCGGCGACGGCAGCGACATCGGACGCACGGTCGCCCAGCACCTCTTCCTCGCCGCGGTGCAGCGCAAGGTCGAGAGCGCCGGCACCCTGTTCAACCCGGTGACGCTCTACCACCTGGCCGACACCGCGACCAAGGTGGTCACCGTCGACACGGGCCTGGCCAGCGTCAGCGACCTGGCCCGGCTCGCGGTCACGGTGGCGAAGGTGCCGACGAACCGCACCACGTTCGTCACGATGCCGACCGTGCCCGACCCGCAGAACGCCAACGTGGTCATCCCCGCGGCATCGGCCCAGGCCCTGTTCACCAAGATCGCCAACGACGTGTCGCTCACCCCCGCGCCGAAGCCGTCGGCCGGTTCGACGACCTCGCCGGGTGCGACGTCGAGTTCGGGGGCACGAGCCACGACCACCGCCAAGGCGTCGGCGACGACGTCGGCCTCGGCCGCCTCGGGCCCCAGCGACTACCAGCAGACCGCCGCCTCGGCCACCGGCTGCGCCCAGGTGAGCCATCAGTACACGGTGATGCTCAACGGTGTCGGCATGACACCCATCCAGGCCTACGCGGCGTCGCCGAACGTGCCGGTGTCGGCACCCTGAGCCGACACCCGCGCGCCGTGGATCGATCTCGTAGTGTGGGCGTGATCGATGGTCGGGCGTGAGGACGGCGGGTGAGCATGCGCACGAGAGCGGTCTTCCTGGATGTCGACGGCACCCTGGTCGACGAGGGGGGTCGGATCCCCGACAGCGCCACGGCGGCGGTACGGGCGGCCCGCGCCAACGGCCACCGGGTGTTCCTGTGCACGGGTCGCTCACTGGTCGAGTTGTGGCCCGAGATCCTCGATATCGGCTTCGACGGGCTCGTGGCGGCGGCGGGCGCCTACGTGCGGGTGGGAGATGCGGTGCTGCGGCACGACCACCTCGACCCCGACGACATCCGCCACGTCAGAGACTTCTTCGACCCCCTCGGGGTCGAGTACTACTACCAGGCCAGCGACGGCATCTACGGCAGCGCCCGCGTCCGCGAGAAGCTGCGCGCGCTGATGTATGGGTGGATCGCCGACGAAGACCTACTGGCCGAGTTCCAGCGGGGATTGTTCGGGTTCATCGACTCGATCCGCGTGGACGCCGACCCGCTCGCCGCGCGCATCACCAAGGCCATCTATCTCGATGCCACCGTGCCGCTCGAGCGGATCATGGCCGAGTTCGCCGGCAGTTTCGACATCATCCCCTCCTCGGTGCCCATGTTCGGGTCGAACAGCGGCGAGATGATGCTTCCCGGCGTGCACAAGGCGACCGGCATCGACGTCGTGCTCGATCACCTCGGCATCGACCGGGCCGACACCATCGCCCTGGGCGACAGCTACAACGACCTCGAGATGCTCGAGCACGTGGGCGTCGGCATCGCGATGGGCAACGCGCCGCAGCCGGTGCGCGCCGTGGCCGACGAGACCACGGCAACCCCCGACGACGACGGCATCCTGCTCGCGTTCCGCCGCCACGGACTGCTCGAAGGGTAGACAAGAGACCATGACCACCCATCCCGCGCCCGCCGACGCCGCCCGAGGATCCCTCGCCGACAAGGCCTTACTCACCACCGGTGCCGACTACTGGACGACGCACGCGGTGCCGGCACTCGGCCTGCGCGGCGTGCGGTTGTCCGACGGGCCGCACGGGCTGCGGGTGCAGGACGACGACAACCCCGACCACCTCGGCCTCGGCCGCAGCCTGCCGGCCACCTGCTTCCCGCCGGCGGTGACCCTGGCCTCGACCTGGGATCCCGACCTCGTCGAGGACGTCGGCGAAGCGCTCGGCACGCAGGCTCGCGCTCTCGGCGTCGATGTCGTGCTCGGCCCGGGGATCGAGGTGAAGCGCAGCCCGCTGTGCGGGCGCAACTTCGAGTACTTCAGCGAGGATCCCCTGTTCACGTCCCGGATGGCCGCGGCGATGGTGCGTGGCATCCAGTCCCGGGGCGTCGCCGCGTGCCTCAAGCACTTCGCCTGCAACACCCAGGAGACCGACCGGCTGCGGATCAGTGCCGATGTCGACGAGCGTGCCCTGCGGGAGATCTACCTGCGCGGATTCGAACTCACCATCCGCGACGCCCGGCCCTGGGCCCTGATGAGCGCCTACAACCGGATCAACGGGCTGCATGCGAGCCAGAACCGCTGGCTGCTCACCGAGGTGCTGCGCGACGAGTGGGGCTTCGACGGGCTCGTCGTGTCCGACTGGGGAGCGGTACATGATCCGGTCGCCGCGGTGGTGGCGGGACTTGACCTGCGCATGCCGGGGCAGCCGGGCGATCCCCGGGTGCGCGAGGCCCTGGCCGACGGCACACTCGACGAAGCGCTGCTCGATCGGATCGCCGAGCGCCTGGCGCTGCTCGCCCGGCGGACACAGCCTCCGGAACGCCACCCCGGGATCGACGTGGAGGCGCACCACGAGCTCACCCGCCGGGCCGCCGCCCAGGGCGCGGTGCTGCTGCACAACGACGCCGGCATACTGCCCCTCGACCCGGGCAGCATCGGGTCGGTCGCCGTCATCGGTGAACTGGCCCGCACGCCGCGCTATCAGGGAGCGGGCAGCTCGGCGGTCAACCCGACACGCGTCGTGACGGCCCTGGACGCCCTCACCGCGCGACTCGACGGGGCCGACCGGTCCGTGCGCTTCGCGCCCGGGTACACCCTCGCCGACCGACCACGGGACACGGGGCTCGCCGAGGAGGCCGTCGCCCTCGCCGGCGACAGCGACGTCGTGATCTGCTTCCTCGGCCTGCCGCCCGCCTACGAGGCCGAGGGACACGACCGCAGCTCGATAGACCTGCCCGACTCCCAGATCGACCTGGTCCGGGCCGTCGCGGCCGCCAATCCCCGCACGGTTGTGGCCCTGAGCAACGGCTCTGCCGTGTCGACCGCGTCCTGGCGGAACGCCGTCGGCGCGATCGTCGAGTTCTGGCTCACCGGGCAGGCGCACGGCGACAGCGTCGCCGACGTGCTGCTCGGCGACGTCAACCCCTCCGGCAAGCTGCCCGAGACGGTGCCCGTCCGGCTGGAGGACACGTCGTCGTACCTCGACTTCCCCGGTGAGGCCGGCCACGTTCGCCACAGCGAGGGCGTCTTCGTGGGGTACCGGTGGTACGACGCCAGGAGACTCGAGGTCGACTACCCGTTCGGCCACGGCCTGTCCTACACGTCGTTCAGCTACACCGGCCTCCGCGTCGCGGTGCACGAGCCCGACGACCCCGAGGCCCTGACGATCTCCCTGACCCTGGCGAACACCGGTGCGCGCGCCGGCGCCGAGGTGGTGCAGGTCTACGTCGGCGACCGCAGCGAGGTGGTGCGGATGCCCGACCGCGAACTGCGGGGATTCGCCAAGATCCGGCTCGAGCCCGGGGTGTCGCGGCGGGTCGAGATCCCGATCCGCCGCGACGACCTCGAGCACTTCCACCCGCAGGTCGGGTGGGTGTTCGCGGGCGGGCCGATGCAGGTGTTCGTCGGGTCGTCGTCGCGCGACATCAGGCTGCGGGCCGACGTCGACGTGCCCGGGCAGCCGGTCGAGATCCCGCTGACGATCTGGTCCCAGCTCGGCGAGTGGCTCGACCACCCGGTCGCGGGTCCGGCGCTGCGGGATCTGATCGAGTCCCGGGGCGGCATCACCGGCCGACTGGGCGACCTGCTCAGCAGCGAGGTCAGCGCGAACTCGGCCCTCGGCTCCCCGATGGCCGGCGTCACCCAGTTCCCCGGCTTCCCCGTCTCCCTCGCGGAGGCCGAGGAGATCCTGGGGCGACTGTGAGCAGGTGGAGCGGGCGAGCGGCATACCGCCACGGGACAAGGAGCAGCTGACATGCGCGCCATCGTCGTGATGTTCGACAGCCTCAACCGGCACCTGCTCGCGCCCTACGCCGACACCTTCGTCGACGCCCCGAACTTCGCCCGGTTGGCGCATCAGGGCGTCACGTTCGACAACTTCTATGCCGGGTCGATGCCGTGCATCCCCGCGCGGCGCGAGCTGCACACCGGGCGATACAACTTCCTGCACCGCAGTTGGGGCCCGCTCGAACCCTTCGACGAATCGATGCCCGAAATGCTCGGCCGGGCCGGTGTGCACACCCATCTGGCCTCCGATCACCCGCACTACTGGGAGGACGGCGGGGCGACCTACCACACCCGGTACACCACGTGGGAGTTCTTCCGCGGCCAGGAGGGCGATCCGTGGAAGGGCGTGGTCGACGATCGGGCGCTCGCGGCGGAGGGCTTCGGGCGGGCGGTCGGACAGGACCGGATCAACCGCCGCTTCATGCCGACCGAGGCCGACCACGTGCAGTCCCGCACGGTCGAGGCGGGCATCGAGTTCATCGAGACCAACCGGGACGCCGACCGCTGGTTGCTGCAGCTGGAGCTGTTCGACCCGCACGAACCGTTCTTCGCTCCCGAGGAGTACACCCGCCGCTACCTCGGCGAGCACGAGGACACCGGCTTCGACTGGCCCGGCTACCAGAAGGTCACCGAGTCGCCCGACCTGGTCGACGAGGCGCGACGGCACTACGCATCGCTCGTGACGATGTGCGACTACTCCCTCGGCAGGGTGCTGGACGCCATGGACGCCCACGGCCTGTGGGACGACACGCTCCTCCTCGTCAACACCGACCACGGATTCCTGCTCGGTGAGCACGGGTGGTGGGCCAAGTCGGTGCAGCCCTGGTTCAACGAGCTCGTGCACCTGCCGATGTTCCTCTGGGACCCCCGCACCGGCGGACGCGACACCCGTCGCGGCGCGCTGGCCCAGACGATCGACATCGCGCCGACCCTGCTGCGGTTCTTCGGGGTCGAGCCGCCGCCGGACATGCAGGGGCACGACCTCGCGCT
This sequence comes from uncultured Actinomycetota bacterium, assembly GCA_963798885.1. Classification (GTDB taxonomy): domain Bacteria; phylum Actinomycetota; class Actinomycetes; order Propionibacteriales; family Propionibacteriaceae; genus JAJYQH01. Next base: position 179,425 of record CAWCUX010000004.1, read on the forward strand.
CATCCTGGACGACGACCGGCCGGTTCGCGACGGTGCCCTGTTCGGCATCCACGGAGGTCACGTCAACCTCACTGACGGGCGATACGTCTACATGCGCGCCGCGAACGACGCGTCGAACTCCCCTCTCGAGGAGTTCACGCTGATGCCCACCCACATGCACGCCCGGTTCTCCCCCGCCGAGCTCGCCGACTGGCAGCCCGCCGAGCCATTCGCATTCACCAAGGGCATTCGCACCATGCGGATCCCCGCAGCGTCCATCTGGATGAACCCGTGGCGGCACGGCACACTGCTGTTCGACCTCGACGCCGATCCCGGTCAGGAGCATCCGATCGTCGACGACGAGGTGGAGCTGCGGATGGCCCAGCTGCTCGTCGACCTCATGCGGGCCAACGAGGCCCCAGCCAGCCAGTACCGGCGTCTCGGGCTGCCCGAGACGGGGCCGGTCGGACGCCGGCACCTGCACGCGGCCGCGCACGCGGACCGCGCGACCGCCCTGGCCGAGCACCTCCCGGCCACCTCCGATCTGGCCGCCGCCGACCTGCTCACCGCTCCCCTGCTGCGGGTTCTCCAGCTACCCGGTGCCCGCGACGTCATCCGGGGCCACGCCCCCGATCTCGTGGGCAGCGAACTCGTCTCGCTCGACACCGATCTGAGCCTGCTCGACCTGGCCAGGCACGCGGCGATCCCCGCGTCCCTGCTGCGCGCCCTCGACCAGGACCTCGGGGCACTCGGCGGCTGACCCGCAGGGTGGCCTGGCGAGGTGTGGGGGCCCGAAAACCGATCAACGTTCGACGTCGACCCGCGACTACGCGGGCGAACGTCGAACGTTGTCGATGCGACCCGACAGCCTCAGCCCTTGATCGCCCCTTGGAGCAGGGCGGCGACGAAGTGCCGCTCGAGGATGAGGAACACGATGATCGTCGGCGCCATGATCAGCAGAGCTCCGGCGTTCAGCAGCACGACGTCGGTGCTGTAGCGCGACTGGAACGCCTGCAGCGCGCCGGCCATCGTCCGCTTGTTCGGATCGTTGATGAGCACCAACGGCAGCAGGAACTGGTTCCAGGTCGAGAGGAACATGAGCAGCACGAGCGACGCCAGCGAGGAGCGGGCGAGCGGCATGTGGATGTGCCAGAAGGCCTGCCATGATCGGGCGCCATCGACCGCCGCGGCCTCATTCATCTCCTTGGGCGCGTTGACGAAGTAGGCACGCATCCAGAACACCGCGAACGGCATGTTGAGTCCGATGAGGGGAAGGATGAGGCCGAGCTGGCTGTCGAGCAGGCCGAAGCCCTTCATCTCCTGATAGAGCGGGACGATGACGACCTCGAACGGCACCGTGAGTGTCATCAGAAGGGTGAGGTAGAAGACCTTGCCGAAGGGGATGTCGAGCTGGGCGATCGCGTAGGCCGCCATCGACGCGATGAGCACGGCGATCGGCACCACACCGACGACGATGATCGTGCTCGACTTCAGCAGCGTGAGGATGTTGGCGATGTGGAACGCGTCAACGAAGTTGTGCCAGTGCGGGTGCGTGGGCCAGCTGAGACCGGCCGGATAGGTGCCCTTGGGGGCCAGGGCCGCCGACAACATGCTGAGCAGCGGGACGACCGAGTAGATGCCGGCGATCGCGACGAGTGTGATGCCCGGGATTCTGGAGCGCAGCGAACGGGTGTCCATGTCAGTCCTCCTTGAACAGACGCTGGAGCGGGAGCACGACGGCGATGACGACCAGGGCGAGGACGACGGCGAGCGCGGCGCCGGCTCCGACCCGATTGGCGGTGAAGGCCAGGTTGTAGACCGCGATACCGGGCACCATCGTCTGGTAGCCGGGTCCGCCCTGGGTCGCGAGGTACACGACGTCGAAGCTGGCCAGGGCACTGATGATGGTGACGGTGACCGCCACCCCGATCTGCTGCTTCAGGCTCGGCAGGGTGATGTAGCGGAACTGCGCGATCGGCCCGGCGCCGTCGAGGCGAGCCGCCTCGTAGAACGATCCGTCGATGCTGCCGATGCCCGACATGAGCAGCAGGGTCACGAAGCCGGTCTGCAGCCAGGTGCCGATGAAGCCCACCGCGGTCAGGGCCCACGTGTAGTCGCCGAGCCACGGGCGGGCGATCGATCCGAGTCCGATGAGGTGGAGGAACTGGTTGACGGTTCCGTTGGACGAGTACATCCAAGTCCACGCCACGCCTGCGGCCGCGCCGGGGATGATCTGGGGAAGGAACAAGGTGATCCGGGCGAGAGTGCCGGTCAGCTTCCCCTTGATCTCCCGCATGGTCGCCGCGGCGATGAGCCCGAACACCAGCGGCAGCAGCGTGTAGAAGAGGATGAGGTAGAACGCATGCAGCAGGGAGTCGAGCAGCTGAGGCTCGGTGAAGACGTGCACGTAGTTGCGCACGCCCACGAACGTCGACGGGCCGATTCCGTCCCACTGGTAGAAGGAGTACTGCACGTTCTCGAGGATGGGTCGTAGATTGAACAGGGCATAGAAGAGGAGCGCGGGAAGAGCGAAGAGCCATCCCGCCCAGTTCCGGCGGCGCCGCCCGGCGGGCCGGGCGCCCTCCCGGAGCCGGCCGAGGCCGGTTCGCGGTGCGGACGCCCGCCCGGGGGCAGCCGTGGTGGGTGTGTGGCTGCTCATGATCCCTACTTGCTCAGCGCGGCGGCATAGGTGGACTGGAGGGTCGCCACCACCTTGTCGGCGGTGGTCTTACCGGCCAGTAGCGCCTGCAACTGGGCCGTCAGCGCCGGCGTCATCGACGTGTCAGCGTTCTGCAGCCACTGGGTGAAGCCGTTGTCGGCCGCCACCTCGGAGTAACCGGCCTGGATCTGGTCGGTGAGGGGCATGTTGAGGCTCAGCGTCTTCGCCGTTGCGCCCACCGCGGAGGGGTAGCCGTTCTGGGAGGCCACCTTGGCGGCCTCGGGCGTCGTGAGGAAGTTGAGGAACAGCGCCGCGGCGTCCTTGTGGCTCGAATGCGCCGGGATCGAGAACGCGAGGCTGTTGCCCGTCATGCTCACCACCTGCCCACCGGCGGTCTTGGGCGGCAGCGGGAAGATGCCGTAGTGGCCGGCGAACGACTTCGGTAGCGCCTGGGTGATCCAGGTGCCCTGCACCATGAACAGACCCTTCCCGGCGGCGAATTCGCCGTAGGAGGCGTCCTGGTTGATCGCGTTGGCGTCGCTGTTGAAGTAACCCTTCTTCATCCAGCCGGCGAGGGTGGCGGTCGCCTGACGGGCCGCGGCGGTGTCGAGGGTCGCGCCCGGCTTGTGCCAGACCACGTCGAGCAGTTTCTGCGGACCCATGTACTCGGCGAGCAACAGGTCGTACAGATGACCGATGAGGCCATCGCCGTTTGACGCCACGATCGGAGTGATTCCCATCGACTTGGCCTTGGCCATCACCGCCTCGAGGTCTGACAGCGTGGCCGGCACCTGCGTCATGCCAACCTGGGCCGCGAGGCTCTTGTTGTAGAACACCCCCACGAGGGGCCCGGCGGCACCGCCGGCCTCGTACAGCGGCCCCGACCCGATGACACCGTTGCTCACCTTTCCCGCGGCGAGGATCGTCGACGGCACCTTCTTCGACCAGCCGTAGGCCCGCGAGTAGGCGTCGAGGTTGGTGAGCAGGTTGTCCTTGACTGCCTGCAGCAGGTCGCTCGGGGCGGCGATGTCGGGGGGTGTGTTCGAGGCGAGCAGCCTCGGCAGCACGGTGTTGTAGTTGTTGTCGGCCTCCACCTGCAGGTTGATCGTGATGGCCGGGTACTTGGCGTGGAACGCGTCGGCCAGGCCCTGCGAGAAGGCCTTGGTGCCGGCGCCGGTGAACAGGGTGAGCGTGGTCGGAGTGGAGCCGACGTCGGTCTTGACGGCGGTCGGGGTCACCGCGGCTGCTGACGTGGTACCGGCCGACCCGGGACCGGAGCACGCGGCGAGACTCATGGCCGCGAGAACGCTCACGACCGCGGTCACCGACGCGAGACCGCGCCGGGGCCGCACACGATGTGGGAAGGAAAAAAGTGGCACCGAAGCCTCCTTGTTTCAGAGCTGATGTTTCAGAGCTTCCGGTCGGCCTGACCCGGTTGGCTGTCGCCTGGCGGAATCGCTTCGGAAGCGTTTCCATTCCCAAATGCTACGACGCCTCGGGTGGGATCTGTCAAGGGCCATCCGGAATCGACCGCATCGGATCGGCGTGCTTCTTCCTATGGAGATCGATCCGACGTGGCATATGTCCAGGTCACACGCGGATCGCGGTCCCAGGGCACAGTCCGGATCACGTCACTCGAATCGCGAGACGTGCAACCGGATCGCTGGTGGCCCATGCGGTGAGGGCACGATGGGGAAGACGGGGATGTGAAACGGTTCCATTTTCGGTTAGTATGAGGGCGTGGCCGTATCCCGCAGCAATCTGACAATCGCCGACATCGCCCGCCTGGCCGGAGTGGGTGTCGGTACGGCATCCCGCGCGCTCAACAACGCCCCGGGTGTCTCCGCCGCCACCCGCGAGCGGGTGCTCGCCGTGGCCGAGCAGAACGCCTACGTCATCTCACCCGACGCGTCGGGCCTCGCGGCCGGCCGCACCGGACGGATCGGCCTCGTCGTCCCCCACATCGACCGGTGGTTCTTCGGCACCATGGTGGGCGCGATCGAGTCGGTGCTGCGGGGCGCCGGACTCGACGTGCTGCTCTTCGACGTCGGCGACCTCAACGACCGGAGGGAGTTCTTCGAGCACCTTCCGGCACGCCGGAAGGTCGACGCCGTCGTGGTTGTGGCCTTTCCCGTCGAGGAGGCCGAGCGTGAGCGGCTCACACTGCTCGGGGTCGACATCATCGCCGCCGGAGGACAGCACGCCGACTATCCGCACGTCTGCATCGACGACTACGTCGCCGGGCGCCAGGCCGTCGACCACCTCATCTCGCTCGGACACCGGGCGATCGCGATGATCGAAGCGGTCGACCCCGAACAGCCGATCCGGCCGTCGGGTCGCAGCGAGGCCTACCATCGCGCCCTCGCCGATGCCGGCATCGCGCCCGATCCCCGGCTCGTCATCACGACCAACTGGGGCGGGGTGAACGGGGCGGAGGCGATGGCGCGACTGTTGAGCCTCAGTCACCGGCCCACCGCCGTCTACGCGCATTCCGACGAGGTCGCGGCGGGCGCGATGCGCACGATCCGCCGCACCGGCCTGCGCATTCCCGAGGACATCTCGATCGTCGGCATCGACGACCACCCGATGGCCGAACTGCTCGATCTCACCACTGTGCATCAACCGGTCGTCGAGCAGGGGCGGACGGCCGCAGGCATCGTCCTCGATCTGCTGCGCGACAAGTCTCGATCGACCGCGCGCTCGATCACGCTGCCGACGCACCTCGTGGTCCGGCGCAGCACCACCTCCGTAGCTCCCACCAGCTGAATCGCCACGTCACCAGAGAGGACTTCGCCATGCTCGCGGCCCACACCGCCACCCCGGGTGGCACCACCACGAGTGACGCCCTGTGGTGGCGTCAGAGCCTCGTCTACCAGATCTACCCCCGCAGTTTCGCCGACTCCAACGGCGACGGCATCGGCGACATTCGGGGCATCACCTCCCGGATCCCCTACCTCAGCAGCCTGGGGGTCGACGCCGTGTGGCTGAGCCCGTTCTACCCGTCGGCGCTGGCCGACGGCGGCTACGACGTCGACGACTACCGCGACGTCGATCCGCGTGTCGGCACGCTGCACGACTTCGAGGAGATGGTCGACGCGCTGCACGCCGTCGGCATCCGGATCCTCACCGACATCGTGCCCAATCACTCGTCGGATCGGCACGCGTGGTTCCAGGAGGCCCTCGCGAGCCCCCGTGGGTCGGCTGCCCGGTCGCGCTACATCTTCCGCGACGGTCGCGGTCGCGACGGGTCGCTGCCGCCCGACGAACTCACCTCACTGTTCGGCGGCAGCGCGTGGGAACGCATCAACGAACCCGACGGCAGCCCCGGGCAGTGGTACTTCCACTTCTTCGCCAAGGAACAACCCGACCTCAACTGGGACAACCCCGAGGTGCACGCCGACTTCCTGCACACGCTCCGGTTCTGGTCCGACCGTGGCGTCGACGGTTTCCGCGTCGACGTCGCACACGGGCTCAAGAAGGATCTCGACGCCGTCGCGGCGGGAGGGTGGAGCACCGACCCCGAGGAGGTGTTCGCCCGCGAAGGGCATCCCCTCTGGGACCGCGATGACGTGCACGATATCTACGCCGAGTGGCGCCGGGTGTTCAACGAGTACGCCCCCCCGCGCATGGCGGTCGCCGAAACCTGGGTGCCGCTGCACCGGATGACCCGGTACGCCGCACCCGAGGGTCTGGGCCAGGCGTTCAATTTCGACCTGCTCAAGGCCGACTTCGACGCCGGCCAGTTCCGCCGAATCATCGACTCGAGCCTGGACTTCGCCGCCGAGTCCGGCGCCTCGACCACCTGGGTCCTGTCCAACCACGACGTGGTGCGCCACGCCACCCGCTACGGGCTCCCCAAGGGGGCGAGCCGCACCGGCAGGGGCACCGACGGGCTCGACTGGCTGCTCGCGGGCGGGGATCCGGACGCGGTGGACGCCGCGGCAGGGCTGCGGCGAGCCCGGGCCGCGACGCTGCTCATGCTCGCGCTGCCCGGCGCGGCCTACATCTACCAGGGGGAGGAACTCGGCCTGCAGGAGGTCGGCCGGATCCCGGGCGGTGCCCGACAGGACCCGATCTTCCACCGCAACGGCGCCTCCGAAGTGGGCCGCGACGGATGCCGCGTTCCGATCCCCTGGACACCTGACGGCACGTCCTTCGGGTTCGGGTCCAACGGGTCTCACCTGCCACAGCCCGCGTGGTTCGCCGACGTGGCGGTGAGCGTCGAGGACGCCGACCCCGATTCGACGCTCAGCTTCTACCGCCGGGCGCTGGCCCTGCGACGGCACCTTCAGGACGCCGAAACGCTCACCTGGCACGAATCGGGCGACGAGGTGCTGCACTTCGAGCGTCCGAACGGGTGGGACGTGGTGGCGAACTTCGGCACGACGCCCGTGCCGCTGCCGCCCGGCGAGGTGCTCATCGCGAGTTCGCCTCTCAGCGAGGGCGTCCTGCCGGGCGAGACCAGCGTCTGGCTGCGGGCCTGATCAGGCGTCGGGACCGACGGCGGCGAGGATCTCCCGGATCCGGTCGACGTCGGTGCCGGTGAGCGCCTCGAACGGCGCGGGGAGTTGGCTGCTGTCGATGACCCCCAGGATCCGCAGCGCGGTCTTCACCGCTCCCACGGCGGCGCCCCATCCGGCGTCGCGCGGCACCCGGAAGATCTCCCGGAGCCGGACCAGCCGGTTCTGCTCGTCGCGCAGCGCCTGCCAGTCTCCGGCCTGGGCCGCGGCGTGCATCCGCACGAAGCCCGCGGGGTCGAGGTTGCCGAGCCCGGGCACCACCCCGTCGGCGCCCGACAGGTAGGCGCCGTCGACCACGGCCTCGTGACCGGTGAGCAGGGTGAGCGGACGCCCGGCGTCCTCGTTGAGCAGGGCGAGGCGTCGGAACGACGCGTCGTCGCCGGAGGTGTCCTTGACCCCGGCGATCGCGCCCGTCCGACCTAGTCGCACGAGCATGTCGGGGTCGAGCTTCGTGTGCACCGACAGGGGCATGTCGTAGGCGTAGACCGGGACGGTCGAACGCTCTCCGAGGATCTCGAAGTGCCGCCCGACCTGCGCCGGCGGCGCGAACGCGTAGAAGGGGGCCGTGGCGACCACGCCGTCGACACCCAGGTCGGCCGCCACCGCGATATGTTCCAGGACGCGGTCGGTCTGCGTGTCGATGACACCGGCGAGAACCGGGACCCGCCCGCCGACCGAGCGCACGACGGTGGTGATCACCTGGCGGCGCATCGACGCGGTGCAGAAGACTCCCTCCCCGGTGGTTCCCAGTGTGAAGATGCCATCCACACCGGCGGCGATCAGGCGTTCGAGGAGCCTCTCGAGGCTCGGCTCGTCGAGGCCGCGGTCATCGGTGAGAGGTGTCACGATGGGCGGGATGACGCCGGCGAGCCGGCCACGGGACGATGTCGGATCGATCGTGCTGGTCATGGGGTTCTCCCAGGGGGCGAGGGCCGGGGGCGGCGCGCCGAGCGCGACCGCTGTGGGGGCCGGGTCGGATGAGGTCCCCACCTGCTGCGATCCTAACCACCACCCGCCAGGGCGGCCCGAGGCCGGCGTCGGTCTCGTGGGCGGAATGAGTGCCGGGCGTCGTCAGTGCCATGGTTCGGGGTGGGCGTTGCGGCGCCCGTAGGGGCCGTCGCCGATGGCCCGGTCGATGTCGGCCAGGTCGGCCTCGGTGAGGTGGAGGTCGACCGCTGCGGCATTCTCCTCGACGCGCTTCGGATTCCTGCTGCCGGGGATCGGGACGATGTGCTCGCCCCGCCCGAGCAGCCAGGCCAGCGCCAGCTGGGCGAGTGTCGCGTTGCGTCGCGCGGCGATCCGGGTGAGCCGGTCGACGATGGCGCGGTTCTTCTCGTAGTTGCCTGGTTGCCACCACGGGTAGCGGGGGGCACCGTTGGCGCGACCGTCACTCGGGTCGTACTGATCGGAGGGCTTCACCCCACCGGTGAGGAAGCCGCGTCCGAGTGGCGAGTAGGGGACCAGGCCGATGCCGAGTTCGTCGAGCACCGGGAACAACTGCTCGACCTCACGAGCGAACAGGGAGTACTCCGTTTGCAACGCCGACACCGGCTGGACGGAGTGGGCACGGCGGATGGTGATGGGACCCGCCTCGCTGAGCCCGAAATACCGCACCGTGCCCGCGTCGATGGCTTCCTTCACCGTGCCGGCGACGTCCTCGATCGGCACCTCGGGGTCGACCCGGTGCTGATAGAGAAGGTCGATGCGATCGACGCCGAGGTTGCGCAGGCTGGCCGTGATGACCTCGCGGATATGCTCCGGACGCGAGTTGCGCGGGCCCTGCGGCGTCTGGCCGAACTTGGTGGCGATGACGACCTCGTCGCGGAACCCGCGCAGGGCGCGCCCGAGAACCTGTTCGTTCTCGCCCCAGCCGTACATCTCGGCGGTGTCGAAGAAGGTGATGCCGAGGTCGTGCGCCCGGCGGATCGCGGCGATGCCTTCGTCGACGTTGCTGGGACCATAGGCGCGACTGATGCCCATCGCGCCGTAACCGAGCGCCGAGACCGTGAGACCCTGACGGCCGAGTGTGCGCTGATGCATGGGGGACCTTTCGGCGAGCTGACGCGCCCACAGCGCGCCCGTGGTGGTGGCGTGAATAGTGCCGTGGCAGTCATCCTCGCCCACGGGATCGCACCCGTCACGGGGTGCGGCCACGTAGCGGACAGGGAGCTGACAGGCGGCGGACGGATTTTGCCGGATCCACCCGGCCGAGTTGTAGGCCCCCCACCCGTCACCCCCGACCGGGCGTCGTTCCGACGGGGTCCGGCGCACGATAGTGGTGTCCGGTGGGTGTGGTGATGGTGACCCGCTGGTCGGAGTGGGCGATCCGCTGGGGAGTTCGGGGGCGGCCGGCGTCTCCGGCGCCGTGCCCATTCCCGGCCCTCGTCAGGTGGGCATGGTCGGTGTCGCGTCCGCCGGGTGGGTCGCCGTCCGCCCGGGCAACTGGCTCGCTGCCCAACCGGGCGGGTGGGTGGTTGTCCGTGGTGGCGAGTGGGTGGCTGCCGTCAGGGTTGGCCGACTCACCTTCCGGCCCGTCGGGTCGGTCGCCGGTGTCGTGGTCGTTCGGGTTCCGTGCGATCCAGCCGGGTGTTTGCTTGGTGTGGTTGCAGCGTTCACACAGCCCCTGACCGTTCGCCGCGGACGTGTGCCCGCCGTCGGCCCTCGCGACGATGTGGTCGAGGTGTCGGATCGGCGCATCGCAGAACGGGGTGCGGCACAGGTCGTCACGGATCGTCACGAACTCGGCCAAACCCTGCGGGAACAACCGACGCCTCGACTCCATCGCGATCAACCCACCCGACGGAGCCGCCCACAACCGCCGCACCCACGACCCGAGCCGGGGCGCGGCACCGACCAGTCGTCGGGCGACCGGGGCGGGGATGGGCCCGTGACCCACGATCCGGCCCGGCAGGTCGGCGTCTCCGTCGTCCCCGGCGAGGAGGGTGTCGGCGGGCATCACCAGGTGCAGCGCGATCGGGATCGCGTCGGGGGAACTCTGCCCGGTGGTGCGCACGACCAGTTCGTCGGCCATCACCTGACCCCGGGTGCGCGGATCACCACTCGCGCGGGCCGCGTCGGCGGCCCGGGTCAGCGCCGCGTAGACGGACACTCCCTGGGCGACGGGCAGGAGGGCGGTGAGCCGGGTCATGCAGTCCGGCGCCGGCCGCAGGCTCACGAACCGATCCGCCGCGGCGTGGCCGAGCCGGGCCGCGACCCCGGCAGGGTCACGCCGGGCCGCCTCGCCCCGGACCAGGTTCTCGAGTCGTCTCGTGCCGAGGGTCTCGAGCCGGGCCAGGTCACCGCCCACGGCTCGGTCGATCTCCGAACGCGCCTCCCGGGTCAGACACGAAGTCTCCTGCACCACGATCCGCGCCCGATACTCGCTGAGCACTCCCGAGGTCATGGCGTGCAGGGTGTGCGGCATTTCGGTCACGAGGATCGTGGCCAGGCCGAGGAAGATCGCACCCGCGTGCGGGGATTCCCGCCGGGCCAGGGCCACCTGCTCGGCCACCCCCTGACCCACCCGCTCCGCCGGCACACCGCGTCGGGCCTGTTCCGCCTTCTGGGACCGGGCGAAGCGGACCGCCGCCACGGCCTGCGCGGCACAGGCCGCGTTCTTGAGGTCTTCCAGGGCCCGGATCAGCTCGATGTCACGCCCACCCGTCCCGTCTGGATCATCGGGGTCGCTGGCACGATCGAGGATCCGGTCCACTGTGGCCAGCGTGGTCGCGAGACCGTCCCGCGCCGGAACCACCCCGCGACCACCATCCGATCCATCGCTCATGTGTTCTATTCTAAACCTGACATGGCTCACTGATGAGGTGAAATATCACCGGACAACACCAGATCCCCACCCGACAACACCCGCCGCGGAACCCGGCCAGGAGGGCATCCACCCAGTGCCTGCCCCGATGTCCGGTCCCCGCCGGGCACCCCGAGGTCCCTGGTCGAGACGGGACCCCCGGGCGAGCCGACGGCACGTGGGGAGCCTCAGGCGACGGTCTCCGCGGCGACCATGCCCCGGCGGCGCGCCCACATGAGGACGGGGACCAGCAGCAACGACAGGAACCCGCCCACCAGGGCGAGGGTTCCGTAGCTGCTCGAGGCCATGACCACGCCGGACATGGTTCCGCCGGTCGCGCCGGCCAGCGCGATCAGCACATCGATCGTGCCCTGGGTGCGGGGACGGTTCTCCGGAACCGTCGCGTCGATCACCAGCGCCGTGCCGGAGATGAGCCCGAGATTCCAGCCGAGGCCGAGCAGCATCAGCGCCAGAACGAGCAGCGCGAGCGAGTCGCCCGGCGCGGCCGCGGCGATCAGCCCCGCCGCGACGAGGGTGAGCGCCGCCGAGACCGCCATCGGCAGGCGCCCGACCCGGTCGACGAGCGCTCCGGTGAGCGGCGAGGGCAGGTACATCGCCGCCACGTGCAGGCCGATGACGATTCCCACGGCGGTGAGCGTTTGATGGTGGGCCCTCATCTGGATCGGCGTCATGGTCATGATCGCGGTCATGGCGATCTGGGTGAGGATCATCACCGTCGCGCCGGCGTAGGCACCGGCGGCGGGTCGCGGCACGCGCGTGGGGCCTGCGCCCGCGTCCGCGCGCGTCGCCGCGTGGATGATGCGCGCCAGCAGGTAGGGATCGGGGCGCAGGAGGACGAACAGCGCGGTTCCGGCCGACAGGTAGGCCACGGCAGCCAGCATGAACGGCCCGGCGAGGGCGGTGATCCCGAGGCTCGTCGCCACGTGTCCAGTGGGTGTGATGAGGTTCGGGCCCGCGACCGCCCCGAAGGTCGTCGAGACCATCGCGACGCTCACCGCCCGACCCCGATGGGACGCGGCCGCCAGGTCGGTGCCCGCATAGCGCGTCTGGAGGTTGGTCGCGCTGCCCGCTCCGTAGACGAACAGGGAGACGAACAGCAGCGGCACCGAACCGATGGCGGCGGCCGTCACGACACCGATGGCTCCGAGCGCGCCGACCGCGAAACCGATCGCCAACCCGATTCGCCGTCCCCAGCGTTGCGTGAGACGTCCGACCGCGAAGGCGGTGGATGCGGACCCCAGCGTGAACAGGCCCGCCGGCAGGCCGGCGAACCCGTTCGAGCCGGTCATCGACTCCGCGAGCAGCCCGCCGACGGAGATCCCGGCCGCCAACCCCGCACCACCCAGCACCTGGCCGGTCATGACGACCGCGAGGGTACGTCTCTGGACGCGGGCCCGCTCGTCGTCGCTCACGACGGGCGCGGCGACGGACTCACCCAGGTGGGGCATGGTCACGGTTCGATCTCCTTCATCTCACCCGCACGGCACGAGCCGCAGCGAACCCGGCCACCCTAACCGCAATTCGCGTGGACCCGTCGCGCGCCGAGTGAGCGGAATCGGGGCGCCAACCTCGACCTCACGCAAGCGTGTCGCGATCTGGGCGTTGACACCTCGATTCCGCTCAACCGGCGGCTTGTCCGGCGGGGCCGCGGCCCCGCCGGACAAGCTCGGGGGACTCACTTCCAGATCGATGCGAGGTGCCACGCCCGGAGATTGTCGAGGGTGGCCGTGCCTCCGGTCGCGAACAGGCTCACCCCGGTGCTGGTGGCATCGGGGAAGATCTGGTCGGTGAGGGTCACCCGACCCTGATCCGCGTACACCTCGACCGATGAAGCGTCGATCAGGATGTGCAGGCTGACCCCGCCCTTGACGAGTGCCAGCGGCGCGCTCTTCACGCCGGGGAAGCTCGAGCTGAAGCCCACGTCACCGGAGTGGGTCCGGTCGATGTACACCTGCCCCGTGTGGGTGTCGTAGCCGATCCGCGTGTACTGGCCACGTCCGGTTCGGACGTTGAGCCCGAACGTGGAGGCGGTTCCGGCGGTGAGGTGCGCCGTGAGGTCCAGCGTCTCCCCGGTCACCCCCAGGGGCCTGGTCGAACTGGCGGCCGTGACCGGCCTGAGGTTGACGGCCGTCCCGCGACGAAGGGTCGCCAGGGCGCTGACCGGTTGCTGGACGAGGCGCACCTTGCCGTCGATCGTCGCGAGCGAGAGCACCCTGGGGAAGGTCTCGGCGCCCTGCCAGGGGCTGGTCGGCACCTGGCCCGCGTAGGCCCAGTTGCTCATCCAGGCGATGCCGATGCGCTGCCCGCTCGGCGTGTCGTTGAACGTGTTGAACGCGTAGAAGTCCGCGCCGTAGTCGACCCAGTGGGCGCGCTGGTTGGCATTGAGCGCCGGGGCGTCACTGAGGCTGAAGTCGTCGGCCAGGATGTGACCCCAGCCGCCGCTGTTGTGGTCGACGATCTGGATCTGCGCCTGCCGGCCGATCAGGTCGGAGAGGTCCCACGACGCCCAGTCCAGGTGCTCGCTGTTCGACCCCGTGGCGGAGCGGACGACGTGGCCGTCGACGAGGAGGTTGACCGAGGTCTGGGTGTCGAAGGGCTTGGCCGCGGCATCGGCGAAGACGATGTCACCGACCATGAGGTGACCCCACCCGGTGGAGCCGTCGTTCTGGTCGACGACCTGGATCTGCGCCTGCTGCCCCTGGTACTGGCTGACGTCCCAGTTCGTCCAGGCCAGGTCCGGGCTGTTGTTGCCGGTGGCCGTGGCCACGACCCTGCCCCCCACGACGAGGTTGACCGCAGTCGGGTTCGCCTGTCCCCAGGGGTGATTGCCGCCCGCGATCTGGAGGTCGATGTAGGGACTGGAGATCGTGAAGTTCGGCGATGTGATCGTCCCTTCGCCCGGGTCACCGTCGGGCGCCCACGTGTCCAGGGCGTTCGGGCCGATCTGGTTGGGCAGGCTCTCGGTCGAGGGTCCGGCGTTGACGAACGATCCGGTGGCAGTCCAGCCGGCACCGTAGGTGGTGCCCGAGAAGTCGTCGAACACGGTCCCCGGAGGCAGGGTGCCGAACGGGACGGTGTCCGGGACATAGGGGTGGTCGCCCCCGCCGACGAGGAAATTCAGATGCGGCTTGGTGATCGCGAATGCGGGCGAGGTGAGCGTGCCCGTCGAACCGTCACCGCCCCGGTAACTGTTGACGAGGTAGGCGCCGGGGTACCCGGTGACGGTCTGCTGATTGGGCAGGGTGCCGCTCGCGGGGGCGGCGCCGAACGCGGTCCCCACCGCGGTCCAGGAGCCGTACCTGCCGGACCCGAAGTCGTCCAGCGGGGTGCCGGCCGGCGGGGTGTAGGTCGCCGGGTCGTCGGACGTGAACCGCGTCCCGTCGAATTCCCCGACGAAGTACTGCACACCGGTGCCCCCGACGCTCACGCTGAGAACCCACTTGGTCTGGAGCGGATTCCCGTCGACGGGCAGTTGAAACAGGTCGGGCATCTCCCAGACGCCGCTCGTGGACCCGGCGGGACCGAAGTCGCTGAGATGGGACCAGTGCTTGAGGTCGGGGGAGGTGTAGAAAGCGACCTCGTTCCGGTCGGACAACGCGATGACCATCATCCACCGATGGGCCGGGGCGTACCAGAAGACCTTGGGGTCGCGGAAGTTCTGGGAATGCAGATCCAGGACCGGGTTCCCGGCGTACCTGGTCCACGTGTGGCCGTTGTCGGTGCTGTAGGCCAGCGACTGCTGCTCGTCGCCGTGGCCATCTGGCTCGTGTACATCGCGACCATCGCCGGGTGCCCGGGGGTGCCGAAGCCGCTCGTGTTCGACCGGTCAACCACCGCGCTTCCGGAGTAGAAGGCGCTGCTGCCCGGGTCCTTCTGCGGCCCGGTCACGGGGATGTCCCGCCAGTGGACGAGGTCGCTGCTCACCGCCCCCTGCCACGTCCCGTAGCTGTACAGGTAGTAGCGCCCGTCGCGATGGACCAGGCCGTTCGGGTCGCCGATCCAGCCCTGCGGCAGGGAGAAGTGGTACTGCGGCCGATACGGTTCCGTGTAGGTCGGCGACGACGCGGAACTGGTGGTCGTCGTGGCCATCGTGACGGCCAGGCCGGCAGCAAGGCCGGTGGCCGCCATGGCCACCGCCCGCCTTCTCCGATGGGATGGGGACATCGGGAATCTCCTCGTGGATGGACTGTGCGACGGGACCAACCACCCGTCGCTGCTGCACTGTCGGCGCGGCCATCGGCGATGCACCCGAGCCCCCTCGCTCGCGGCGCGGCGTCGGCCGGCCACCGGATCGGGAAGCTCGGGGCGAGCACCTCACCGGATGTGATAATTCGATTTAGCCCGCAACCGACTGGGTATGGCTAATTCGTATTATCACCAGCATCCTGGCGTTTTGACCCCAGAAGGCAAGACCCCCGCCACGCACCGCCGGGCACGCACCTGTGCGCCGCAGTATCCCTAGCCTGCGCTCGGAGGTGCGACCGAACCGCGCTCGATCAACTCGCCCCGGACCTCCTGGCGCGCCGGCGCCTGTTCCCCGTCGATGAGCGCGAGAAGCGCACGCATACCCAACTCCCCCATCCGGTAGTGCGGCAGCCTGACAGTGGTCAGCGCCGGCCGCACACGGTCCGCGAGTTCCTCCTGGTCGTCGTATCCGATGATCGACAGGTCGCGCGGCACCTCGAGACCGAGAGCCTGAGCGGCCAGGAGCGCACCGAGGGCGATGCGGTCGTTGCCGCAGAGCAGGGCGGTCGGCCGATCGCCGGCACCGAGAATCGCCGCGGCGCGCTCGTAGCCGGAGTCGATCGTGTAGGAGCCGTGGACGACCGTCGGCGGTCCGGAGCGCGGGCGCGCCGCGGCCATCACCTCCAGGAATGCGGCCACTCGCTCTCCCGTGGCCCACAGGTGCTCATCGCCCGCGAGATGGACGATCGCACGGTGCCCGGCGTCGATGAGGCACTGGGCGGCCAGCCGGCCTCCGTGGCGCTCCGCGGGGATCACCGAGGGCAGGGGCGTCGAACCCTCGCCCGGGAAGCAGTTGACCAGGACCGTCGGCAGCCGGACATCTCGGGGAGCACGTCGACGCCCCGCACGTAGGTCGTCGCCTGAATGAGGCCATCGACCCGCCGATCCAGCAGCCCGCGGACCGAGGTCCGTTCGACGTCGGGGTCTCCGCCCGTGTTCACGAGGAACACGAGCCGTCCGCTCTCCCAGGCCACGTCATGCGCCGCCCGGACGATGTCGCCGGCGAAGGGCGACGAGGCGATCCTATCGGTGATCAGCCCGATTGTCTGGGTGCGCTGCAGTCTCAGTTGGCGCGCGGTCTGGTCCGGCCGGAAGCCCAGTTCCTCGACCGCGGCCAGGATCCTGGCGCGGGCCTCGGACCCGATGCGCGCGTCCCGCCGGTCGTTCACACGAACGAGACCGCCGTCTGCGACACACCCGCCACCCGGGCCACGTCGCGCATGGTCGGACGACGGCCGAGCCCGTCGCGTCCCGTACCCACAAGATCCTCCCGACCGCCCGCGTGACCCCCCCCAGCCTAAGCGCATGCGACGGGGCCCCCGTGGAATGCCAGGCATCGCACGGGAGCCCCGTCGCGGGACAACTGTTCGGTTGTCATGGGTTCCCCCCCGGGGTCACGGGATCGGACGAGTCCCCGCGTCCGGCGCCCGGGACCCCGGTGGGGGGAACCGGTCTCAGGACCGTGGTGGTGCGGCCCCGGTCACACTCACCACCTCGGGATGCTGCGCGTACCAGTTCCGCCACACCAACCGGTACAACTTGATCCCGTGCGGGATCTTGTTCAACCCCGGGATCCACGGCAGGAACGCCAACACCAGACTCAACAAGATCATCAACGCCCACACCTGCACATCCGCGTTGTCCGACGTCGCGAACGGAGGAATCTGATACCAGAACGTGTACAACCACAACCACGGCTGCCCCGGGTAATGCCCGGTCTCGTTCATCATCCCCCACTGATCACCAGACAAGTTCTCCGAATCCGCGATGTTCGCCATGTAATTACCATCAGCCAACAACAACAACGCGTTCGTCGGGTCCGTCCCATAAAACGTCGACGACGTCGTCAACAACCCCTCCAACGCCCCCGACCTCGCCAACGTCAACTCCCCCGCCGCGATCGTGGGAACCGGACCATACTCACCGGCAGCCACCTTCGCCGGATCACCACCAGGAGCCTTCGCCAACGCATCCGCATAATTGTTCGCCCACGTCGAACGCTGATCCGCCGACGCCGAACGCCACGCCCCCACCGCCTGCTGCACCGCCGTATCAGACAACGTCGACACCGGATCAATCACCAGATCGGTCGCCGCATCCACCGGATGCGTCACCCCCGCCCACTTCTGCAACGCGATCGGACCCAACACCTGACCATCCGAAGCCGTGTTGTACGGCGGCCCATACCCCGCCGTCGTCGAGGTCCCCGCCAACTCCGCAGTCGCCGTCGCCACCACATCGAACGGGGCATTCGCCGCCCACGCCTTCATCGTGATCGCCTTCTCATCCGGCGAACCCACCGCCGCCGCGAACACCACCACCAACAACGCCATCACCACCAGCGCCGTCACGAACTCCTTCACCAGGTCATACCGCCTGGTCACAAACGCATGCGAATCCGGAGTCACCACACGACCAGCCATCACGCCACCCCACCCTCAGACGACCCCGACACAGCCCCGGCCCCGGCATCACCCGACGGCACCGCACCAAACGGCGGCACCACCCCACGACGACGCACCAACACCACATGCAACCCCACCATCACCAACACCCCCAACGGCAACAACGCCACGTGATACAACACCATCTGACCAAAATTCATCACATTGAACGCCGCACCGATACCCGCCGAGTTCAACCCATCCTTCGCCTGCGTCGAAATCCACTGCGAATCAAAATTCGTCTGGATCAAATACCCCGTGAACGCCGTCCCGATCGACACGAAGAACGAAAACGCCCCCGTCAACCACGTCAACCCGCGACCCCCACGCCACGACGCCATCACGAACTTCCCCCACAAATGAATCACCATCGTCGCGAAGAAGAACTCAACACTCCACAAATGCAACGAATTCACAAAATGACCCACCGACGACGAATGCCACCACGCGACACCACCCACCGTCAACACAATCCCCGACCCGATCACCAACACCAACGACGCCAGAGCCGACACACCGAACACATAAATCCACGACGCCACATACCCCGGCTGCCGATCCGGCAACCACTGACCCCGCGGCACCAACCCCGACACCCAACGCACCACCGCCGACGACCACGACCGGCCCTCCCCGGCCCCATCCCCCGCCGCACTCATGACCGACCCCTCGGGAACGGAACCACCAAAGCCAACACAAACACAACCAACATCACAACAATCACAACGACGTTCGGAACCGACAGGTTCACGAACCCCCAATGCACAAACCCGGCGTCCAGCGGGATCGCTGGAGGCAGGGGTGGTGAGAAAACCATGGGAAGCCCTTCCGCTCAGGTAACGGTCCCGCGCGGCCGCTCAACGACAGCGCGTAGTGCAATCATCAACCGTGCATGTTTCAACCTCCAAGGCGGGGTCACTTAAGGCGCCGGACTCACGTCCTAGGTCTCTGCGACTAGGAACTTTGCTGAGTACGGATACTTAGTGGCGCGGCGTCCGGTGTCGCACCAGGGAGGCTCCCGTGGCGCCCGGACCGCCGCAGCCGCTCCCCGCTGCGTTCCGCCCCACCGCCACGGCAGGTAGGTTCAGCGGGTGGGCACTCACCTGGTTGATTCGTTGCGCGCGGCCGGTAGCGACGCCGATCGCGTTCAGGACGTGTTCCTGTCGTGGTGCTCCGCTCAGGGGCTCACGCCCTACGCCCACCAGGAGGAGGCGATCCTCGACCTGCTGACCGGCGCGCACACGGTCGTCAGCACCCCCACCGGATCGGGCAAGTCGCTCATCGCACTCGCCGCGCACGCCTCCTCGATCGCGATCGGGAGGCGCAGCTACTACACCGCCCCGATCAAGGCCCTGGTCAGTGAGAAATTCTTCGAGTTGTGCCGGGTGTTCGGCGCCGAGAACGTCGGCATGGTCACAGGTGACGCCGCGGTCAACGCCGACGCGCCGGTCATCTGCTGCACCGCCGAAATCCTCGCGAACATCGCGCTGCGCACCGCCCCGAAGGACGCCGGAGAACTCGCCCATACGGTCGTGCTCGACGAGTTCCACTTTCTCGCCGACCCCGACCGGGGTTGGGCATGGCAGGTGATGCTCACCGAACTCCCGGCGTCCCAGTTGCTCATCATGTCGGCCACCCTGGGCGACACCCCGAGATCGCCGAGGGGCTGCGTCGGCGCACCGGACGCCCGGTCGAGACCGTCAGCGGTGGCACCCGGCCGGTGCCGCTCGTGCATTCCTGGGCGATGACAGCGGTGCCCGAGACGGTGGCCGAGCTGATCCGCGACGACAAGGCGCCCATCTACCTCGTGCACGCGTCCCAGGGCGCCGCGGTCGAGCGGGCACAGGCACTGCTGGCGGCCGGCGTGGTCGCCGGGGTGCGACGCAGCGAGATCACCGCCACCGTCGGGCACCTGCGCTTCGCCCCCGGGTTCGGGTCGGCGCTCAGCACCCTGATCCGCGGCGGGGTCGGCGTGCACCACGCCGGCATGCTGCCCCGGTACCGCCGCCTCGTCGAAACCCTCGCCCAGAAGGGGCTGCTGGGGGTGATCTGCGGCACCGACACCCTCGGCGTCGGCATCAATGTGCCGATCCGCACCGTGCTGTTCACCCAGCTCACCAAGTTCGACGGCCGCACGCCAGCGCGTGTTGCGCGGCCCGCGAGTTCCATCAGATCGCCGGCCGCGCCGGGCGCGCGGGGTTCGACACCGTCGGCTATGTCGTCGCCCAGGCGCCGGAGCACGTCATCGAGAACGAGAAGGCGCTCGCCAAGGCGGGCGACGACCCAAGAAGCGACGCAAGGTGCAGCGGAAGAAGCCGGCCCCTGGCGAGGTCAGCTACAACGAGCAGACGTTCGACAAGCTCGTCACCGCCGCGCCCGAACCGCTGCACGGTCGGCTCCGGATCACCCACGCCCTGCTGCTCAACCTGCTCGAGCGCGACGAGGACACCGTCGATGCGGTGGTGCGGCTCGTGACCGAGTCGACGCCCGACGAGGCCCGCGGCGTCCGCTCTACCGCCGGGCCCTGAGCCTGGGCCGTTCGATGCTGTCGAGCGGCGTCGTAGTACGGCTGGCGGAACCCACCCCCGGTGGACGCCGGTTCGCCATGTCACCAGACCTGCAGAACGACTTCGCGCTGAACCAGCCGTTGTCCGCGTTCGCCCTGGCCGCGTTCGACCTGCTCGACCCCGCCTCACCCGACTACGCGCTCGACCTCGTGAGCGTCGTCGAGGCCACCCTCGACAACCCGATGCAGGTGCTGATGTCGCAGCAGTTCCGGGCCCGCGGCGCGGCGGTGGCCGAGATGAAGGCCGACGGCGTCGAGTACGAGGAGCGGATGGCCGTGCTGGAGGAGATCCGCTGGCCGGAGCCTCTGGGCGAGTTGCTCACCCACGCGTTCGGGGTGTACCGCGGACGCCATCCTTGGCTTTCCCCCGACGACCTCAACCCGAAGTCGGTGGTGCGCGAGATGGTCGAGCGGGCCATGACGTTCGGCCAGTACGTCGGCTTCCACAAGCTACAACGCACCGAGGGGGTGCTGTTGCGCTACCTCACCGATGCCTACCGGGCGCTGCGGCAGACGGTGCCCGAGTCGGTGCGCACCCCCGAGTTCGACGACCTCGTCGAGTGGCTCGGCGAGATGATCCGGCTCACCGACTCGTCGCTGCTCGACGAATGGGAGGCCCTGACCCACCCCGCGGCTGCCGTCGACGCTCCCCCGCCGCCAGACCGCAAGCTCTCGGGCAATGAGCGGGCGCTACGGGTGCTGGTGCGCAACGCGATGTTCCGACGGGTGCAGCTCGTCGCCGCCGACGACGTCGACGGGCTCGCCGCGCTCGACGGCGAGGGTGCCGGCTTCACGGCGTCCGACTGGGACGCCGCCCTCGACGGCTACTACGCCGCGCACGATCGGGTGCTGCTGGACGCCGATTCCCGCGGCCCGCGGATGCTGCGGATCGAACCGGACGCCGGGGGGCGCGGCTGGCAGGTGCACCAGATCGTCGCCGACCCGGCGGGCGACCACGACTGGCAGATCCATGCGGTCGTCGACCTCGACGCCAGCGACGAGCGCGATGAGCTCGTGCTGCAGGTGGTGCGCTTCGGCCAAGTCTGACCCGCGCCCACGCGCGGCAGGTAGCGTGGATCCCGGACGCCGCGAGGAGCCGAGGTGCCGCCGCGCGGGCGGCGTCCCGATGGCACGGCGGGCCATGACGACGGCGAGGAGGCCGGTATGCGCGTGACCAGTTCATCCTTCAGTGACGGCGGCACGATCGATCCGCGATACGCCGAGCAGGGCTGCGGCGGCCGGAACGTGCGTCCCGAACTCTCCTGGGAGGGTGCCCCCGAGGGCACGAAGAGTTTTGCGATCACCATCTACGATCCCGACGCCCCCACCGGCTCGGGCTGGTGGCACTGGACGGTGGTCGACATCCCGGCCGAGGTGACCTCCCTCGGCGAGGATGCCGACCTGCCGGTGTCGGCCCGTGAGTGGGTGAACGACTACGGCTACGCGGGCTACGGCGGTCCGTGTCCTCCCCCGGGACCTGCGCACCGCTACGTCCACACGGTGCACGCGCTGCCGTTCGACCGGATCCCGGTGGACGACGGCACCCCGAGTGCCCCGTTGCGATTCACGATCCTCACGAACGAGTTGGCCAGCGCCTCGATCACCGGACTGTTCGCCTCCGGCGAGTAGGGACCGGTCGAGCCCGGGCCGGCACGTCCACCCCATGGGGCGGGATCGCCACCGCAGTCCGTGATTCTGAGATTTTCTCAGATATTCTCGGATCAATGACGGACGCGACCCGCCGCCCCGCGGCGATCCTCGACTCCCTCACCGGACTGCGCTTCCTCGCCGCGATGATGGTGGTGCTCTACCACGCCTCGCTGTGGAGCGTGCACGACAAGAACCCGGGGCACAGTCCGCTCGAGATCGGCTACGTGGGCGTCACGTTCTTCTTCATCCTGTCGGGGTTCGTGCTGACCTGGACTCATCGCCCCGGCGACAACCCCCGGGCCTTCTGGGGACGCCGGCTGGCCAGGATCTACCCGGTGCACCTCCTGACGTTCGCCCTCGCGGTCATCCTCATGCTCAGCGGCCTGGGGGACATCCACGGCACGAGCGACGGCTGGCTGGCGCAGCTCTTTCTGGTTCAGTCCTGGGCGCCGGGACCGGGAGCGCTCACCTACAACTCGGTCGCGTGGTCGCTGTCGGACGAGTGGTTCTTCTACTTCCTGTTCCCCTTCCTCATCGGCGCCCGGGCCCTGCGTCGCCACCCCCGCCTCACCGCGGCGCTCGCCGGCCTGTGGCTGCTCGGGGGCGGGGTTCTCGTCACCGTCATCGACCGCCGGGCGCTCAGCGTCCTGTACTGGCTGCCGCTCTACCGGATCGGGGAGTTCCTGCTCGGCGTCGCCCTCGCCCTGGGCGTCAAGCATGGGTGGCGACCGCGCATCAGCCTCGGCGCCGGGGCCGCGATCGCCGGAATCGCCTACACCGCGGCGTGGCTGTGGGGCTGCGCGCACGAGGCGGATCTCACCCACGCGTTCTGGTACGCGCAGTTGATCACCGCGGCGGGCTTCGCCGTGCTGATCCTCGCCGCGGCGCTCGCCGACATCGAGCATCGCCCGAGCATCCTGCGCGCGCCCTGGCTCGTCCGTCTCGGGCAGTGGTCGTTCGCGCTGTACATGGTGCACGAACTCGGGATGCGGCTGGTCTACTCCGCGGGGGCCCGAGGGGACCGCCCGTGGGACTTCACTGCCTACCTCAGCGTCGGCCTCGCCTCGATCGGGCTCGCCGGGCTCGTGCACCACTGGTACGAACGCCCGATCGAGCGCCGACTGCGGACGGCCATGCGCCCGGCGCGACGCGTCGCGACCCACCCCACCTGAACCGGGCGGACGCGGCGCGGCGCCCCCGCTGACGCGGCCGTCGATCACCGGTCACCGACCTCCCGCAATTTGCCTCACCTGCCGCACCCCTGCGGCCTGCTCCCGGGAACCCGAATGGCAGGTGAGGTCAATTTCGCAGTGAGGGAGAGGACGGCTCCCGGTCCGGGCCCCGACCTCGGGCCGTGGCTCGGGTCGTGACGCCGGGACGTCCGCCGACAGGGCGGCGACTTGCGCGGGAATATACCCCCCTAGGTATCCTGTTGTGGAAGGCAGTAGACCGAGACGACTCGACCCAAGGACTTCCATGATCGACATCATCACGATCGAGACCCCCACCCTCGGCGACCGCAGCTACGTCGCCCACGACGGCGAGGTCGCCCTCGTCATCGATCCGCAACGCGACACCGACCGGGTCACAGCGGTGCTCGACGAGGCCGGCGTCCGCGCCACGCACATCTTCGAGACCCACATCCACAACGACTACGTCACCGGCGGCTACGCGCTCGCGCAGCAGACGGGCGCCGCCTACCACGTGAACGCGGCCGATGAGGTGAGCTTCGAGCGGGTCGGTGTCCGCGACGGCGACGTCGTCGAGGTGAGTCCGCGGCTGGCGGTGCGCGTGCTGTCGACGCCCGGGCACACCTTCACCCACCTGTCGTACGTGCTGGTGGTCGACGGGGCCGACTACGCGGTGTTCACCGGCGGCAGCCTGCTCTACGGCTCGACCGGACGCCCCGACCTGCTCGGCCCCGACCACAAGCACGCCCTCGCCCATCATCAGTACGCGTCGGCCCACAAGCTCGCCGAACAGGTCTCCGACGACGCCCAGGTGTGGCCCACCCACGGGTTCGGCAGCTTCTGCAGCTCGACCCAGGCCGACGGGTCGTCGTCGACGATCGGCAAGGAGCGTCGCACCAACCCGGTGCTCACCGAGGAGGAGAACGCCTGGATCGAGCAGATGCTCGCCGGGCTCGACGCCTGGCCCGCCTACTACGCGCACATGGCCCCGGCGAACAGTTCCGGTCCCGAAGAGCCTGACCTCGGTTTGCCCGAGCTGGCCGACAAGGAGGTCATCAAGCAGCGCCTCCGCGATGGCGAGTGGGTCGTCGACCTGCGCAACCGGGTCGCGTTCGCGGCGGGACACGTCCCCGGGAGCTACAGCATCGGCCTCGACGGGCAGTTCGCCACCTATCTCGGCTGGCTGATCCCGTGGGGCACCCCGCTCACCCTGCTGGGCGAGACCGCCGAGCAGGTCGCCGAGGCCCAGCGCGAATTGGTGAGGATCGGCATCGACGAGCTCGCCGGACACGCCACCGGTGCCCCGCGGGACTGGGCCGACGAACTCGCCACCCTGCAGCGGGCCAGCTTCGCCGACCTCGCCGCGGTGCGACATCACCGCGAGGTGACGATCCTCGACACCCGTCGCAACCAGGAGCATCACGACGCGCACATCGCGGGCGCCCTGCACATCCCGCTGCACGAACTGATCGAGCGCATCGACGAGGTGCCCGCGAGCGAGGTGTGGGTGCACTGCGCCGCCGGATACCGCGCAGCGTTCGCATCGTCGATCCTTCAGCGCGCCGGTCACCGGGTCGTGCACGTCGACGATGCCTTCGACAACGCCGCCGCCGCTGGGCTACCCGTCGAGTGACCCGACGCCCGGCTCAGCCGTGAGGGCGCAGGGTGGCGAACGGATCGGTGACCTCGAGCGAGGGGGTGGCGAATCGGAAGACTGAGGCCGGTCGTCCCCCGGTGCGACCCGACCGCTGCCGCTCGCCGGTGGCGACCAATTGCCGCCGGCGGGTGAGCACCCGCTGCAGGTTGGTCGCCTCAACCTCGTAGCCGAGCGCCGCGGAGTACAGCTCGCGCAGCGTGGCGATCGTGAACTCCGACGGCGCCAGTGCGAAGCCGAGGTTGGTGTACGACAGCTTGGCGCGCATCCGGGCGACACCGTCGGCGATCATCGCCGCGTGGTCGAAGGCCATGGCGGGCAGCGCGTCGACCGGCAACCATCCGGCGGCGTCGGGCAGTTCGGTCTCGACGTCGGCGGGCACCAGGCCGAGGTAGGCGGTGCCGATCGTGCGCTGCATCGGATCGCGGCCGGGATCGCTGTAGGTGGCCACCTGCTCCATGTGCGCCATCGCGGCCAGATCGAGCCGGGTCTCGACCTCACGGCGCACGCACTGCTCGATGCTCTCCTCCCCCACCACCGGGCCGCCCGGAAGCGCCCATTGGCCGACGAAGGGGTCTCGGTGCCGGCGCCAGGCGAGTACGCACAACCGCGACCCGCCGGGGTCTGGACGCACCTGGAGGATGACGCCGAGCGCCTCATGCCGGAATCGGGGCACTTCGACGCTCGACATGGGCTCAGCGTAACGGGCCGACCGCGGTGGGGCGCCGGCTCGGGCACGCCCTGCACAGGTTCGAACGCCCGGAACCAGGAGTTCCGGCGTCCGGCCGGTGTGGAGCGGCGAGCGGCTCAGTCGTCGTTGCCCTCGGTGGCCTCTTCGACCTCGTCGAGGGTGATGACGTTCGGCTCCTCTTCTTCGTGTTCGGCCTCGGCCGCCTGTTCCTGCTCCTCGGCGCTGGCCTCGTCGATGCCGAGCGGATCGTCGTCGTCGGACGGTTCGCCAGCTGGCATGGGAAACACGGGCGTGGATGACATGACATCTCCTTTCGCGGGTGCGACTGGCTGTCATCCACTCTGCCTCCCGTACCCGGGCCCCGCAACGTCCGTAGGGGTGGTGCAGGGCGCACCGGCCGCGGCCACCGGCTCGCAACCGAAACCCGTCAGCCGAGTTCGGCGAGCGTCTCGCGGACCCCCGGGTAGTCGGAGTCGTCGGCGAGGATGCGCTCGAGGTCGCGGCGCGCCATCGACTTCTTGCCCTCTGCCAGATACGTGAGCGCCCGTTCGCTGAGCGCCAGGTGTCGCAGGGCGGGCGTGCGCGATCTGGGTGCCAGGGCGGCCCGCAGGCTCTCACGGCTGGCGTCGTGGAAGCCCAGCTGCCGGAACGCCACGCCCCGCTGGATCAGGAGATAGGTGGAGAAGTCGTCGCTGTTCGTGTCGCCGTCGGTGAGGTGCACGATGTCGTTCCAGCGCCCGGCCTGTGCGTAGAGCTCGGCGAGACTCACCGCGGCGACCGTGCTCGGCGTCACGGCCTCGACCACCTCGATCGCCCCGGCGAGGTCGCCGAGGTCTTGGAGCAGTTCGGCGAGCGCGAGACCGATCGCGTCGCGCGACAGCGGCAGATGGGCGGTGAGCACCGGCGTCAGCCGGATCTCGGTGCTCGACTCGGGCGCATAGGTGTGCAGGAACTCGTCGGTGGCCGGATCGTAGCCGCCACCCCACAGTTCGCTCAGCATCTGTTCGGCGAGGTGGTCGCCGTCGGGTCCGGTCGAACGGGACAACGCTTCGAGCAGCATGCAGGTGTTGCGGGCCTCGGGATGCTTCACCGCGATCTGTTCGAGCCCGGTGGTGTGGCCCTGCTCGAGCGCCGCGAACAACTCCTTGTGCCAGTGGGGTGCGAACAATCCCGGATGCTTCGGTGGCGGGCCCGGTTCGGGTGCGACGGGAGTGCTGCGGCGCGAGCGTGGAGCCGGCGCCGACGGGTGCGACGCGGAGTGCACACTCTGTGTGCGCGTGTACGACATGCCGGTGCCCGGGACGCCGACGGTGGTGCGGACTCCGCTGCGGGAGTTGACCGAAACATGCGCGCCCCGCACACCGGCGGAGATGCCCACCGATTTCGCCGACACGTTCAGCCGGACACCGGGCATGATCCTGATCGACTTGCGCATGCGGAACCCCATGGCGGCGACGCTACTCGTGGGCGCCGACAGGTGGGGCGCTGATCATCGCGGGACGCCGCGCGCCGACGCAAGGCCCCACCGCCGGGGTCCACGGCCCACCGGACGGATTTCCGCCTCGCCGTCGGCCCGGGTAGCCTCGGCCGCTGGATTCCGGTGTCGACGTACCCCCGCGCGACACTGTCCCACCTCATGAGGACCCCATCATGTCCGCGCTCCGTCCCCCATCCGATTCCGTGGCCGCCGAAGAACCCCCTTCGGCCCCCGCCGACACCCGCATCACCGGCACGCGCACGATCGACACCTTGGGCAGGGGTTGGATCGTCGCCGTGCTCGCGGCCGGTGTCATCTCGGTGATGACCGCACCGGGCCAGACCGCCGGCCTGTCGGTGTTCACCGACCCTCTCATCCGAGAGCTGCACGTGAGCCGCACGTCGATCTCGTTCAGCTACCTCATCGGCACCCTCCTCGGCGCCCTCGCGCAGCCGCTCATCGGACGCGCCTCCGACCGCTTCGACGTGCGCCGGGTCATCGCCACGATCGCGGCGGTGTTCGCCCTGGTGCTGCTCGGGCTGAGCTTCGTCAGCGGCATCGTCGGGCTCACCTTCGGCTACATCGGCGTCCGGATGGCCGGGCAGGGCGCGCTGGGACTCGCGGTCACCACCGCGATCTCTCGCACGATCGCGCACCGACGCGGGCTGGCTCTCGGCATGTCGGCGGCGATCGGCTCGGCGGGCATCTCGATCGCCCCACTCATCCTCGAACCGGTGGTCGCGGCCCTCGGCATCCACGCCACGTGGCGCTGGGAGGCACTCGCGGTCGCGCTCATCGCGATCCCCACGGCCTTTCTCATCCCGCGGCCGGCGCAGCCGGTGCTGATGCAGTCCGGCACGGCCACGGCCGGCGACGACTGGACGCTGTCCGAGGCGCTGCGCACGGGCATGTTCTGGGTTCTGGCGGCGGCCGTGTCGACGATCAGCATGCTCGGCACCGCGCTCGGTTTCCATCAGATCGCCCTGCTCGGGGCACGGGGGCTGAGCCCGCTCGAGGCCGCCGCGAACTTCCTGCCGCAGACGATCACCGCCCTCGCTGCGACGCTCATCGTCGGTGGCATGGTCGACCGGATCGATCCACGGATCTTCATCGTGGCCTCGATGGCGCTGATGGCGGGAGCCCTCGCCATGGTGTCGGTCATCGGCCCGGGATGGTCGGCCATCGCTTACGGTCTCGTGATCGGCGCGGCCGGTGGAGCGCTGCGCGGAATGGAGGCGGCCACCTTCGCCCGGTACTACGGGGTCGGGCACATCGGCACGATCCGGGGGGTCTCGACGTCGATGGCGCTCGCCGCGTCCGCGCTCGGTCCGTTCACCCTTGCGCTCGGCGACCAGTGGTTCGGCAACTTCGCGACGCCCGCCCTGCTGCTCGCGATCATCCCTGCCGCCGTGCTCGTGGGCGGCGCCGTCACCAGGCCTCCGCGCCGTCGCCCCGCCTAAGTCGGCCCGGGGTTCGTCCCAGCACCGGAGCGTATAGTTGCCGCGGCCGTGGCCGCCGGGCCCGCGGTCCTTCCGATCGGCGCCCGCCGCAGTCGAGGCCACCAGAGAGGAAGGACGGCGATGAGCGAGCAGGATCCCTGCGAGGCCGCCACCCACCGGCGCACGTTCGCGGTGATCAGCCACCCGGACGCCGGCAAGTCGACCCTCACCGAGGCACTGTTGCTGCACGCGGAGGTGATCGCCCAGGCGGGAGCCGTGCACGGCAAGGCCGGGCGCAAGGGCACCGTGTCGGACTGGATGGAGATGGAACGTGACCGCGGCATCTCGATCAGCTCGTCGGCGCTGCAGTTCCACCACGGCACCGCGGTGATGAACCTCGTCGACACTCCCGGCCACGCCGACTTCTCCGAGGACACCTACCGGGTGCTCACCGCCGTCGACAGCGCGGTGATGCTGCTCGACGCCGCCAAGGGCCTCGAGACCCAGACGATGAAGCTGTTCGAGGTGTGCCGCTCGCGGGGTATCCCGATCATCACGGTCATCAACAAGTGGGACCGCCCGGGTATGGAGGCCCTCGAACTGCTCGACGAGATCGAGGCGCGCACCGGCCTGCGTCCGACCCCACTCACCTGGCCGGTCGGCATCGCCGGCGACTTCCACGGCGTCCTCGAACGATCGTCGGGTGACTTCATCGAGTTCACCCGGACGCCGGGCGGCAGCACCCTCGCCGGGCAGCACCGGATGCCGCCCGCGGAGGCGGAGCGACTGGTCGGGGCCGACTGGATCGCCGCCCGCGAGGAGCACGAGTTGCTCACCGCGGGCGGGTACACCCACGACCAGGGTTCGTATCTGCGCCAGCAGACCACGCCGGTGCTGTTCACCGCCGCCGTGCTCAACTTCGGCGTGGGCCACCTGCTCGACGTCATCGAACGGCTCGCCCCGTCGGCCCAGCCCCGCCTCGCTGTCGACGATCGCCCGCGCTCGCTCGACGCCGAGTTCAGCGCGCAGGTGTTCAAGGTGCAGGCCGGCATGGATCGCTCGCACCGCGACCGGCTCGCGTTCGCTCGGGTCTGCTCGGGCGTGTTCCACCGCGGCGACGTCGTCACCCACGCGGCGTCCGGACGCTCGTTCGCGACGAAGTACGTGCACAGCGTGTTCGGCCGCGACCGCGAGACCCTCGAGGTCGCCTACCCCGGCGACATCATCGGCCTGGTCAACGCGGGTGACCTCCGCGCCGGGGACACCCTGCACACCGGTCCTTCCGTGACGTTCCCGCCGATCCCGGCGTTCGCACCCGAGCACTTCCGCCAGGCCAGCGCCAAGGATCCCTCGAAGTACAAGCAGTTCCAGCGGGGCATGCGCCAACTCGACCAGGAGGGCGTCATCCAGGTGCTGCACTCCGATCGGCGCAGCAGCCAGACGCCGGTGCTCGCGGCGGTCGGACCCATGCAGTTCGACGTGGTGAGCCACCGGATGGAGCACGAGTTCTCGGCCCCGATCCGGCTGGACGCGCTGCCCTACCGGCTCGCCCACCGCACCCGCGCCGGCGACGCCGCGGTCATCGAGCAGCGCTCGGGTGTCGAGGTCGTCCAGCGCGGCGACGGCATCTCCCTCGCGCTGCTCAGCGACCCCTGGCAGGTCACCTGGATCCGCCGCGACCACCCCGAGGTGCTGCTCGAGCCGATCGGCCAGGCGTCCGACTCTGCCGCGACGCCTGCCTGACCCGAGACACTCTCCGGTTCCGCAGGCGACCGGCCCGGACAACACCCGCCACGGCGCTTCCCCGCCCGGTCGACTGCGAATCCGAAGGCGGGACGATGAGAAGCGTCGGTACCGGGGAGCAGGATGAGTGCCGAGGAGAGGATCCAGACGTGCCGAAGAAGACGCTGGCCCCGGCGATCGGCGTCGGTGTGGTCGGGCTCGTGCTGCTGGCCCTGGCCGGCCGCGGAATCGTCGAGGGCGGGTCCGCCGGCGCGACGGGGATGCCGGGCGCGAACCCGTCCGCGGCGTCTGGCGTCGGCTCCGCGACATCCGGTAGCGCCCTGACCACGGCTGAACGGCTGACGGTGAAGGGCCGGGCCCCGATGACCGGCTACGCGCGGAGCAGATTCGGCGACGGCTGGATCGACACCGACCACAACGGCTGCGACACCCGCAACGACATCCTCGCCCGCGACCTCACCCAGCTCACCCACCGGCCGGGCACCCACGACTGCATCGTCACCTCCGGCACGCTCGTCGACCCCTACACCGGCACGACCATCCACTTCGTGCGCGGCCAGACCACCTCGGAGGCCGTCCAGATCGACCATGTCGTCGCACTCGGCGACGCCTGGCAGAAGGGCGCCCAGCAGTGGACGCCCGACCGCCGGGTCGCCTTCGCCAACGACCCGCTCGAACTTCTCGCGGTGAGCGGCCCGGCCAACCAGCAGAAGGGCGATGGAGACACCGCGACCTGGCTACCCCCCAATACGGCGTTCCGATGCGCCTACGTCGCCCGCCAGGTGGCGGTGAAGCAGAAGTACGCCTTGTGGGTCACCGCCGCCGAGAAGCAGGCGATGATCCGGGTGCTGTCGAGCTGTCCCGGTCAGCCGCTGCCGAAGGGGGCCTCCCGGTAGCGGAGCGCCACGATCCGAACCGCGACTCCTACAACAGCTCGCGCACGTCGCCGACGAGTTCGTCGTGCACCGCGGCGTTGCCGGGTAGGTCGTCGCCGAAGATCTCGTGGACGCCGAGCAGCGAGTCGACCACCGTGACGGCGTCCGTGCGGCCGCGCACCAACCCGGTGAGCCGGCCGGCCATCGGATCGTCGACCGGCAGTGCCAGCCCGCCGGCCCCTTCGGATCGGGCGAGGTAGGCCATCCACCCGGCCACCCCGCGCAGCGCGTGGTGCGGCGTGCGCCCGGCCGCGAGGTTGGCACGGATCGTGCCGAGCAGGCGCAACGGCAGCTTCTGCGAGCCGTCCATCGCGATCTGGGTGGTCTTGTGGGCGAGGGCGGGATTGGCGAACCGCTTGAGCACCTCGGCGCCGTAAGCCTCGAGGTCCTCGCCCTCGGGCCGCTCGAGGATCGGGATCACGTCGTCGGCGATGAGGTGCTGGGCGAGGTCGAGCAGGTCCGGGTCGGAGACGGCCGACGAGATCGTCGCGTGCCCGCGCAGCGCGCCGAGGTAGGCAAGGGTCGAGTGCGTGCCGTTGAGGATCCGCAGCTTCATGTTCTCGAACGGTTCGACGTCGCTCACCAGCTGGGCCCCGGCCAGGTGCCAGGCGGGACGCTCGCCCGCGAAGTCGTCCTCGATCACCCACTGCTTGAACAACTCGGCGGTGACCAGTCCCTCGTCGCGAAGCCCGAGGATCTGCTGCCCGAGCGCGCGGTCGTCGTCGGTGGTGGCCGGCACGATCCGGTCGACCATCGTCGACGGGAACCGGACGTGACCGCCGATCCAGGCCGCGAGGTCGGAGGCCCCGATCGCCGTGCAGTAGTCGCCGACGAGACGGCGCACGACGCGGCCGTTGTCGGTGAGGTTGTCACAGCACACGACGGTGAGCGGCGCCCCGCTGGTGGCCGCCCGCCGCTCCAGCCCGCGGACGAGGCGTCCGATCGCGCTGACGACGGGGCCACCCGCGATCTCGGTGGCGAGCGCCGGGTCAGTGACGTCGAGGTGACCGGTGGCGTCGCGCCGGTAGCCCTTCTCGGTGACGGTGAGGGTCACGACCTGCACCGCAGGGTCGGCGAGCCGGGCCATCAGGGACTCGAACTGATCGGCGGGGAACAGGACCTCGCGGACCGAGCCGACGACCCGCACGCCGAGGTGGTCGACCGCCCGTTCGAGCACCCCGTATAGCCCGCCCTGAGGGGCCAACTGGTCGCGCACGGACGCCGAGCGCTGCGTCACCCCGCAGATGCCCCACCGCTCGTCGCCGGTGGCGGCGAAGGCGTCCTGGGTGAACACCGCCTGGTGAGCGCGGTGGAACGCCCCGATACCGAGGTGCACGATGCCCACACCCTGGCGGTTCCATCCCGCGGGCGGCAGCGTCACCTGCCTCGGGCGGCCGAGTCGGGCGAGTGTCGTGCTGGCCAATCGGTCCATGGTGTCCTCTCGGGATGTGGTGGTCGCCGGCGTCAAGCGGGACGCCGATCGTGCGCGCGGGTGGTGGTCTCGCGGAAGACGAGGCGGGTCTCGAGTCGCGGTGGTTCCAACCACCGTCCGCCGAGCGCCGCGTCGAGATAGCCCACCGCGGTGCGCCCGGCGTCCTCGCGGGGCATCCGGACCGTGGTGAGACCGGGGGTGAACATGGCGGCGAACTCGATGTCGTCCCAGCCGATGACGCTCAACTCGCGGGGGATGTCGAGCCCGTAGTCGAGCAGGCGTCCGACCAGCCCGAGCGCCATGACGTCGTTGTGCACCATCACGGCGGTGACGTCGGACGACAGCACCGTGTCGGCTGCGCGGCGTCCCCCGTCGAACGAGGGGTCGTGGTTGCCGAGCAGCACGACGTCGAGCCCGTGCGCGGGGAACTCGGCATGCAGACCCGCGGCCCGGGCCGCGTCGCTGAAGCTGTGGGCGGGACCCCCCACGTAACCGACCCGCCGGTGGCCGAGCGCCCGCAGGTGAGCGGCCGCCTCGCGGATTCCGGCGTCGGTGTCGAAGGTGACCGCCGGGATCCCGGGGTGCTCGCGGTTGACCAGCACCACCGGGCCCAGCCGGCCGGCACGCTCGAGGTCGTCGTCGGGCATCCGGCTGGAGCAGAGCACGACGGCGTCGGTGCGCTGGGCGAGCTGCTCGACGAGGCCGAGCTCGGCCCCCGGATCCTCGTCGGTGTCGGCGATGAGAAGAGACAGGCCCAGGTCGCGGGCCCGGGCCTGGGCGCCCTTGATGACACCGGGGAAGAACGGGTTGGTGAGGTCGGGCACCACCAAGCCGAGCGCCATCGTGCGTCCGGTGATCAACGCCTGCGCCGCGCGGTTCGGCACATATCTCAACTCGTCGGCGATCCGGAGGATGCGGGCGCGCGTCGAGGGGTCGACCTTCTCGGGACGCGAGAACGCCCGGGACGCGGTCGCCACCGAGACGCCCGCGGTGGCGGCGAGATCGCGCAGGGTGACACCGGTGGCGTCTCGCCGTGCCGGCTCTGTCGTCGGGGACGCCGCCCCGCGATCGGAATTCCGCGTCATCCCCACCTCCTCTTCGTCGCACCCTAGCGACGATGCAATCGTTCGCACAAGGAATCGCTTCGACTCGATGGTCGGATCGTGGGAAACGCATTCCTTCGCCTTCCATACTCTCAGCGTCCGGGGTAAGCTCCGCATGTAATCGTTTGCACGCAGACTGGAGACCTCATGGCCGAGACACTGCAACTGCATCCCGACCGCGCCCTTCCCGTCGACCCGGGGCAGCGCAGCCTCGCCCGCTCGATCCTCGCCCAGACCGAGGGACTCCCCCTGGTGAGCATGCACGGGCACGTCGAGGCGGAGGTGTTCGCCGACAACCGGGCGTTCGACGACCCGGCACGGCTGCTCATCGTGCCTGACCACTACGTCACCCGGATGCTGGCCTCCCAGGGGATCCCGCTCACCGACCTCGGCGTCCCCCGCACCGACGGCGGTCCCACCGAGACCGACCCGCGGGCCATCTGGCGGCGCTTCTGCAGCAACTGGAAGCTGTACCGCGGCACCCCGTCGCGGTTCTGGCTCGAACACGAACTGGTCACGGTGTTCGGCGTCACCACCGTGCCGAGCGAGCGGAGCGCCGACGAGATCTACGACCAGATCGCCTCGGTCGTCGCGCGCCCCGACTTCCGCCCACGGCAACTGCTCGACCGGTTCAACATCGAGATCATCAGCACCACCGACCCCGCGTCGTCCGACCTCGCCCACCACCGCCGACTGGCCGAGTCCGGCTACGGCGAACGGGTGGTGCCGACGTTCCGCCCGGACGCCGTCGCCTACCTCGACCGGCCCGGATGGCGCGCCGAGGTGGCCCGGCTCGCGGAGACCGCCGGCATCGAGATCGGCGACTACCCCCACTTCCTGGAGGCGCTCCGGCGGCAGCGACAGGCGTTCCGGCAGGCGGGCGCCCGCGCCAGCGACCACGGTCACGACCACGCCGACACCACCCCGCTCGACGAGACCGTGGCCTCGGCGCTGTTCGCCAAGGCCCTGTCCGGAGCCCCGATCACCGCCGCGGAGTCGCGCGCCTTCGCCGGCCACATGCTGTTCCAGTTCGCGGGCATGGCCCGCGACGACGGCCTGGTCATGCAGATCCACACCGGCGTGCTGCGCAACCACCACTCGGCGATGTTCGCCCAGCACGGCCCCGACAAGGGCTTCGACATTCCGTTCGGCGCGGAGTACACCCACGCGCTGCGTCCGATGCTCGAAGCGTTCGGGATGGACCCCGGGTTCCGCTGCATCCTGTTCACGATCGACGAGACCGTCTACACCCGCGAACTCGCGCCGCTCGCCGGCGTCTACCCGAGCGTGCGCCTGGGTGCCCCGTGGTGGTTCATCGACTCTCCCGAGGGCATGCGCCGGTTCCGCGAGACCGCCACCGAGACGGCCGGCTTCTACAACATGTCGGGCTTCGTCGACGACACCCGGGCGTTCGCGTCGATACCGGCCCGCCATGACCTGTCCCGGCGGATCGACGCCGGGTTCCTCGCCCGGCTCGTGCTCGAGCACCGCCTCGGCGAGGACGAGGCCTACGAGACCGCGATCGACCTCGCCCACCGCATCCCGCAAGCCGCCTACGCGCGCCGCTGACCCATCGACACCCGCGGGCCCGGTGCCCACGACCCAGGAGGACCCATGCTCAGTGACATCACCCACCACCGCATCGTGCCGGTGGTCGTCTGCTCCGACGCCGCACGCGCCGACGCGCTCGGCGAGGCCCTCGTGCGGGGCGGGCTGCCGATCGCCGAGGTGACCTTCCGCACGGCCGCCGCCGCCGACGCCATCGCCACCCTGTCACGGCGCGACGACCTGCTCGTCGGCGCGGGCACCGTGCTGAGCGTCGAGCAGGTCGAGCGGGCCGCCGAGGCCGGGGCGAGGTTCATCGTCAGTCCGGGGCTGGATGGGGATGTCGTCCGGCGGTCCCAGGCACTGGGCCTCGACGTGCTGCCGGGGTGCGTCACCCCGTCGGAGATCATGGCCGCCCGGAGGCTGGGCGTCACCACCGTGAAGTTCTTCCCCGCCGGGTCGTACGGCGGCGCGAAGGCGATCACCGCCCTGTCGGCACCGTTCGGTGACGTGCGGTTCGTGCCGACCGGCGGGGTGAACCTCGCCAATCTGGCCGACTACCTGGGTCAGGCGTGCATCCCCGCCGTCGGCGGTTCGTGGATGGTGCCGGCCACGAGCGTCGACGCCGGCGACGTCGACACCATCGCCCGACTGTGCGCCGAGGCCGTCGCCGCGGCCGCCGCCATCGACAAGTGACCGGAGGAACGATGACCACCCTGACGCCGCAGCCCGCCGACCAGTGCCGCTACGACGCCGTCTCGCTCGGTGAGGTGATGCTGCGCCTCGACCCGGGCGAGGGCCGGATCCGCACCGCCCGCCAGTTCACCGCGTGGGAGGGCGGCGGCGAGTACAACGTCGTCCGCGGCCTGCGCAAGGTCTTCGGCCTGCGCACCGCGGTGCTCACCGCGCTCGTCGACGACGAGGTGGGCCACCTCGTCGAGGACTTCATGCTGACCGGTGGCGTCGACACGTCGATGGTGCACTGGGTGCCTTCGGACGGTGTCGGACGCTCGGTGCGCAACGGGCTCAACTTCGTCGAGCGCGGCTTCGGCGTCCGGGGCGCCAAGGGTGTGTCCGACCGCGGACACACCGCGATCAGCCGGCTGCGGCCCGACGACCTCGACCTCGACCGACTGTTCGGCGAGCAGGGCGTGCGGTGGCTGCACACCGGCGGCATCTACGCCGCGCTGTCCGACACCGCCGCCGAGACCTGCCTCGCGGTCGTCCGGGCGGCCCGGGAGCACGGCACGGTGATCAGCTACGACCTCAATTACCGGCCCAGCCTGTGGCGGGAGATCGGCGGCCAGGCGCGGGCGCAGGAAGTCAACCGGGAACTGGCGAAGTACGTCGACGTGATGATCGGCAACGAGGAGGACTTCACCGCCTCGTTGGGCTTCGCGGTCGAGGGCGTCGACGAGTTCCTCACGTCGCTGCCCATCGCCGGGTTCGCCCGGATGATCGAGACCGCCTCGGCGGCCTACCCGAACTTCCGGGTCATCGCCACGACGATGCGCGGCGTCCACTCGGCCGGCGTCAACGACTGGGGCGCCATCGCCTGGTCTGCGGAGGAGGGGCTCGTGCGGGCCGCCCAGCGGGACCGGCTGGAGATCCTCGACCGGGTCGGCGGGGGCGACTCGTTCGCGTCCGGCCTCATCTACGGGCTGCTCACCGGGCAACCGCTGCAGACCTGCGTCGACTACGGCGCGGCGCACGGTGCCCTGGCGATGACCACGCCCGGCGACACCTCGATGGCCACCGCCGCCGAGGTGTTCAAGCTCGCCGCCGGCGGCGGCGCACGGGTCGATCGTTAGAACAGGTGGGGAAGACTGTGACCGGAGGTATCCGATGAGCGCCCACGCACTGCACGCACTCGAACCGCAGGACAACGTCGCGGTCGCCCTGCGCGATCTCACCGCGGGGTCGGACGCCGACCTCGACAGCGGCGGCGCCCTGGCGCTGGTCGACGACATCCCCCGAGGTCACAAGGCCGCGCTCGCCGACATCTCCGTGGGCGACCCGGTGATCAAGTACGGCCACGTCATCGGCGTCGCCACGCAGGCGATCCGTGCCGGCCAGCACGTGCACTCCCATAACCTCGTCTTCTCGCCGCACGGTGCGTCGCGGGCGTCCGACGCCGGCACCGCACTCGAACCCGGCGCCGCCCCCCTCGAGTTGCCCGAACGGCGCACGTTCCTCGGCATCCGCCGCTCCGACGGATCGGTGGCCACCCGCAACTACCTCGCGGTGGTCAGCTCCGTGAACTGCTCGGCGACGGTGTGCCGGGCGATCGCCGGGCGCGCCGAGGCGTCGGGACTGCTCGAGGAGTACCCGACGATCGACGGGGTCATGGCCGTCACCCACGAGCAGGGCTGCGGCCACGCCGGCGAGAGCGAGGGCCTGCAGACCCTGCGGCGCACGCTGATGGGCTACGCGACCCACCCCAACGTCGGCGGCGTCCTGCTCATCGGCCTCGGCTGCGAGATGAACCAGATGGAGAGCCTGCTCGAGGGCATCGAGTTCCGACCCGAGGTGCCGGTCGTGCGGTTCACCGTGCAGGACGAGGGGGGCACCAAGGCGTCGATCGCCCGCGGCATCGGCGAACTGCGGGCCATGGCGCCGACGGTCGCGCAGGTCGAGCGTCAGGAGGTGCCCGTCTCGGACCTCGTCGTCGGGCTGAACTGCGGCGGCTCCGACGGCTGGTCAGCGGTCACGGCGAACCCGGCGCTCGGGGTCGCGTCGGATCTCATCGTCGCCCAGGGCGGACGCTCGGTACTCGCCGAGACCCCCGAGGTCTACGGCGCAGAAGACCTGCTGATCCGCCGCGCCACGTC
This sequence comes from uncultured Actinomycetota bacterium, assembly GCA_963798885.1. Lineage (GTDB taxonomy): Bacteria > Actinomycetota > Actinomycetes > Propionibacteriales > Propionibacteriaceae > JAJYQH01. The sequence continues at coordinate 217,351 of CAWCUX010000004.1, forward strand.
GCCCGAGGTCGCTCAGACGCTGCTCGACCGGTTGTCGTGGTGGGAGTCGTACACGGCCGCCGACGGCGGATCGATGGACAACAACCCGTCGCCCGGCAACAAGGAGGGCGGTATCACCACGATCCTCGAGAAGTCGCTCGGGGCGGTCGCCAAGGGCGGTCACTCCCCGATGGTCGCGGTCTACCGGTACGCCGAGCCGATCACCGACCGTGGCTTCTCATTCATGGACACCCCCGGCTACGACCCGGTGTCGGTCACCGGACTCATCGCCGGCGGCTGCAACCTGGTGGTGTTCACCACCGGACGCGGCTCGGCCCTGGGCACGAAGCCGGCCCCGATCCTCAAGCTGTCGACCAACTCCGACACCTACCGCCGGATGTCCGACGACATGGACATCGACTGCGGCGACATCGTCGAGCGCGGCGTCCCCGTCGAGGTGAAGGGCCGGGAGATCTACGACGCGATCCTCGACCTCGCCTCGGGGAAGAAGTCGTTCAGCGAGGAACTCGGCTACGGCGACAACGAGTTCGTCCCCTGGCACCTCGGCGCGGTGACCTGAGACACGCCCGAGAACTCCTCCGCCGGTCCGCGACGACCTGCGAGTGACCTCGGTCGCCCGTCGAACGCCTCGTGCGGACCAGGTGGTGACCTCGGCCGGGCACCGGACCCCTCCCGACCCAGCACGAGGCGAGGACCAGGCGTCCGGTGGCGCGATCGACCACCCCTCCCCCTTCGACGGGCTGGCGTTCGCTGCGCGTGTGCTGGCGTTCCCTGCCGAAGGGCTGGCGTTCACTGCGGATCACGCGTCGCGAACGCCAGCCCTCGCAGCGAACGCCAGCCCCGGGACGCTCCACCCACCCGGCCGGTGCTCGGCAGCGGGACGCTCCACTCCCCCGGGACGCTGCGCCGCGACTACGCCCCCCGCACCCGGTAGAGCACCTCGCCGGCGTTGGGGATGACGAAGGTGCCGGGCTCGGCGGCCAGTGCGTCGAGGTCGACGGTGGCGGGGTCGAGGTAGCCGAGGTTGATCGACTCGCACACCTCACGTGGGATCCGCGTCGCCAGGGTGACCCTCAGCCGGCAGGTCTCGACCCCCGTGCCCGCGTCGTAGGTGCCGGCCCCGCGCAGGTGGGTCGAGTGGGCGAGCACCCCCCAGTGCACGTCCTTGAACCGGTCCCACTGCTTCACGAAGTAGTCGCGGCAGTGGTAGCCGATGTCGTAGATCTCGCGGTGCACCTCCGACACCTCGGTGACGTGCGGTGCGTAGATGACCACCTCGCCCCCGTCGGCCACCGCGGGCTCGAGCTTGTAGAACCCCTTGGCGGCGGTCCAGATGTCGTCATAGCGAGTGGGCATGCAGCTGATCACCCGCTGGAAGGGCTCGTCGACGTAGGTGACGTGGGTCTGGGCCGCCACCGACGCCGCGGCCGCCCACGACTCCTCGCTGCTGCCGAACGCGGCCGCCTCGATCTCGCCGGTGCCCGACTGCACGACCAGGCACAGGGCCAGCCGGTGGGTGGGGATGAGCGCGACCCCCTCGTCGATCATCGCTCGCACGGGGGTGATGCCCGTGGTGCCGATGATCGCCGCCGACGAGATCAGCGCCCCGACCCAATGGGTCATGTCGATGAACTCCTGGCTGGCGACGCCGGGGATGAAGTACTTGTTGCCGCCGCTGATGCCCACGACCTCGTGCGGGAAGACCGGCCCCACGACGATCGCGACGTCGGACTCGACGACGTGGCGGTTGATGAGGATGTCGGCGCCCTGGTGCAGGCGCCCCTCGCTGAGTTCGGCGATCCGGTCGGCACCGATGTGCCCGACGCTGACGAGCATGTCGGGGTCGGCCCACTCGTGGTTGACGACCCGCATGCCCGGGTAGGCCTCGGCGAGGGACGCCGGCTGTCCCGGCCCTCCGACGCCGAACCAACGCTCGATCTCGGCGGGTTCCATGTAGCTGTGGGTGCCGAGCGCGATGACCGCGGTGAGGGCGGCGACCCGCCCGTGCAGGTGCCGGTGCATGGTGCGCATGAGCAGAGGCAGGGGGCAACTGCGGGTGCCGTCGGGCACGACGAGGGCCACCCGCCTGCCCTCGAGGTCGAGGCCGGCCAGATGCCGGCTCACGAGGTCGTCGAGTTCGTCGTCGGTGACGACCCGGTGGGGTCCGCCGACCAGTTCGCAGGGCAGGGCAACGTCGGGCATGACCGCAGCATCCCACCGATCCCCGGGCGGCAACAGGTCGGGCGGCGGGGTCCGGCAACAGCTGGCAACACGATGCCTGCGCCCGGCCCGGTGGGGCAACATCGGAGCCATGTCACTGTCGACCAGCCAACTCGCCCTTCACGACGACCGCCTGTTTCCCGCCGATCCCCGCGCCCGTGAGGTGGCCCGGACGATCTACCGGTCGGTTCGTGACCTGCCGATCATCTCCCCCCACGGGCATGTGCCCCCGCAGTGGCTGGCCGACGACACCCCGTTCACCGACCCCACGTCGCTGCTGATCACCCCCGACCACTACGTCACCCGGGTCCTGCACGCGAACGGCGTCGATCTCGACCACCTGGGCGTCGGACGCGGCAGCCTCGACGACGACGCCGCGCGCGCCGCCTTCCGCACGCTCTGCGCGCACTGGTCCGACTACGCCGGAACCGCGATGCGGTACTGGCTGGTCGAACAACTCGTCGGGATCTTCGGCGTCACCGTGCGCCCGAGCGCCGAGACCGCCGACGCCATCTACGACACGATCGCGGCCCGTCTCGCCGAGCCCGGCTTCCGGCCGAGGGCCCTGCTCGAGAGCTTCGGGATCGAGTTTCTGGCTACCACCGACGACCCGTGCGACGACCTCGCAGTGCACGACCGGATCGCGGCCGAGCCGACGATCCGCACCCGCGTCGCCCCCACGTTCCGGCCCGACAAGTACCTCGAGCCCGCCCGCGCCGACTGGGTCGAGCTCACCCGGGCACTCGGCGAGGCCGCAGGCGTCGACACGTCGAGCCTGGCCGGGTTCACGGGGGCGATGGAGAGTCGCCGCCACCACTTCCGCCGGCATGGAGCCGTCTCGACCGACCACTCCCACGCCGACCTCGGAACCGCGATCCTCGACCCCGCCGAGGCGGAACGGCTGTACGAACGGGCCCAGCGCCGGCAGGCGTCCCCCGACGAATGCACCACCCTGCGCCGCCACTTGTTCACCGACCAGGCCAGGATGGCCTGCGACGACGGCCTGACGATGACCGTGCACCCGGCGGTCGCCCGCAACCACGACGCCGAGGCGTTCGCCAGGTTCGGCGCCGACGTCGGCGCCGACATCCCGGCCCGGGTCGAGGCCACCCGGGCACTCGGGCCGCTCCTCAACGCGTTCGGCAACCACCCGAACCTCACCCTGGTGCTGTTCACGATCGACGAGACCGTCTTCTCCCGCGAACTGGGGCCGCTGTCGGGCTGGTACCGCAGCGTCCACGTCGGGGTGCCGTGGTGGTTCCTCGACGCGCCCGACTCGATCCTGCGCTTCAAGAGCGCCGTCACCGAAATGGGCGGGTTCAGCCGGATCTCGGGGATGGTCGACGACACCCGCGCGTTCTTCTCCATCCCCGCCCGCCACGACATGTCCCGCAGGCTGGACGCCGTCCATCTCGCCCGGCTCGTCACCGAACACCGGCTCGACGACGACGAGGCACTGGGCATCGCCCACCGTCTGGTCGTCGACCAACCCCGAAAGGTGTTCCACCTGTGAGCGTGCGGACCTCGCACCGCTCGCTCACCCGCGACGCGCTGCACCGCCCGGCCGCACCGGTACGGATCGTCCACCTCGGCCTCGGCAACTTCAGCCGCGCCCACCTCGCCCGGTACACCTCGCAGGCACCGGACGCCGACCGCTGGGGCATCGCGGCGTTCACCGGACGACGCCCCGACCTGGCCGACCGGCTCAAGCCCCAGGACGCACTGTTCCATCTCGTGGTCCGCGAGCCCGGTGGCGACCGGGTCGAGTTGATCGAGTCACTGTCGGCGGTGCACGCCGCAGACGAGCACGTCGCGTGGCTCGACTACTTCGCCGATCCCGCCGTGTGCCTGGTCACCTCCACGATCACCGAGGCCGGCTACCGCAGCGCCGAGGGCCGGCTCGCGGCGTCCGACCCGGCGGTCGCGGTCGACCTCACGGCCCTGCGCCGCGACCCGGAGGCCCCGGTGGTCACGGCCCCCGCCAAGTTCGTCGCCGGCCTGCTGGCCCGCCGGCGGGCCGGCAGCGGCGGGATCACGTTCTGCCCCTGCGACAACATGCCGCACAACGGCGACGTGGTGCGCGCGGTGATCCGTGACGCCGCGCGGGCCGTCGACCCGACGTTGGTGCCGTGGATCGACGCGCACGCGACGTTCGTCACGACGATGGTCGACCGGATCACGCCGCGCCCCGACCCGCGGCTCGCCGACGTCGTGGCCGAGGCCACCGGCTTCGTCGACCTCGCGCCGGTCGAGACCGAGCCGTTCAGCGAATGGGTGCTGTGCGGGCGCTTCGCCGCCGGACGCCCCGCCTGGGACGCCGCCGGCGCCCGGTTCGTCGACGACATCGCCGCGTTCGAGCAGCGCAAGCTGGGCCTGCTCAACGGCGCGCACACGCTGATGGCCTACGCCGGCCCGCTGCTGGGCTGCGAGACCGTCCGCGACGCGATCGAGCATCCGGTGGTGGGCGCGTGGGTCGACCAGTGGTGGGCCGAGGCGCGGCGCTCGATCCCGTTGCCGGCGTTCGACCTCGAGGCCTACGTCGCGGCGCTGCGCGCCCGCTTCGCGAACCCACGCATCCGCCACCTGCTCGCCCAGATCGGCGCCGACGGGTCGCAGAAACTGCCGATCCGGATCGTGCCGGTTCTGCGGGCCGAGCGGGACGCCGGGCGCAGCGGTGGGGCCGCCTGCCGGGCGCTCGCCGCGTGGGTGCTGCACCTGCGCGGGCACGGCGTCCCGGTGCTCGACGCCGGGGTGTCCGGCTGGGACGACGTGCGTGCCCTGCCGCTGCCCGAAGCCGTCGGGAGGGTGCTGCCGCGGATCGGCGTCTACGATCCGGATGTGGCCCGACGCGTGGCCGCGTTGGCGGAGGAGATGACATGAGTCCAGCCCGCAGCGGTGCGGCCGTCGTGATCGGGATCGACGTCGGCACGACGGCGGCGAAGGTCAGTTGCTTCGGTGTCGGCGACCCGCTGCGGGTGACGGCCGAACGCGAGTATCCGCTGAACCAGCCCCGTCCCGGCCACGAGGAACAGGATCCGGACCAGATGATGACGGCGATGCTCGACGCCCTCGGCGACTGCGTCGGGCACCTCGGCGGGGCCGACATCGTGGCGATCGGCCTGTCGACGGCCATGCACGGGCTGATCGGCCTGGACGCCGACCGGCGTCCGGTCACCCCGCTGGTGACCTGGGCCGATTCCCGGGCCGTCGCCGAGGCGAACCGGTTGCGCGAGTCGGGGGTGGCCTCGGCGGCCCGCAGCGGTGCCCCGGTGCACTCGATGACCCCGCTGGCGAAGATCCGTTGGTTCGTCGATCACGAGCCCGACACGGTCGAGCGGGTGACATGGTGGGTCGGTCTCAAGGATCTGCTCGTGCAGACCCTCACCGGCGAATTGGTGGCCGAGCGGTCATGCGCCTCGGGAACCGGCCTGCTCAACCTCGCGACCGGTGACTGGGACGCCGAACTGGTCGCGCTGGCCGGCACCACCGTGGACGCGCTGCCGCCGGTGCGCTCGACAACCGATCACCTGCCGCTACTCGACGACGTGGCCGACCGGGTCGGGCTGCCGCACGGCGTGCCGGTCGTCCTGGGTGCCGGTGACGGCCCGCTCGGCAACCTCGGCGTCGATGCCCTGGAACCGGGCGTGGCGGGCCTGTCCCTCGGAACGTCGGGGGCGGTGCGGATGATCGTGCCGCGGCCCCCCGCCAACAACGACGGCAGCCTGTTCTGTTACGCGCTCACCGATGACGCGTGGGTGATCGGAGCGGCGATCAGCAACGGCGGCATCGTGGCCCGCTGGGCCGGAGGGAACTTCCTGCCCGCCGACGGCGGCGACGGGGACGACGATCCCGACACCCGGCTCCTCGACCTGGTCGCCACCGTGCCGCCCGGGGCCGACGGCCTGCTGATGATCCCCTACCTCATGGGCGAACGCGCCCCGCTGTGGGATCCGTCGATCCCCGGCGCCTACCTCGGTGTGCGCCGGCGCCACTCGGGCGCCCACTTCGCCCGCGCCGCCGTCGAGGGCGTCGGGCTGCAACTCGGCACCCTGCTGGAGCGACTCGCGCATGTGCACCCGGTGCGCCAGGTACGGGCGACGGGCGGAACTTTCCGATCCACGGTGTGGCGCGACATCGTCGCCGGCTGCCTCGACCGTCCGGTGGTGGTGGTCGATTCGGCCGAGGGGTCGGGGCTCGGTGCGGCGGCGCTGGCCCTGCTCGCGGTGGGACGCGCCGACACCCTGGCCGCCGCGCTCGACCTGGTGCACACCCCCGACGAGCAACGCGGCGTCACGCCCTACGAAGCCCCGGACGAACTCGTGGCCACCTACCGTCAGGCTCGGCTCGCGGTGTCAGAACTGCTCGACGGGCTGGCTCGGGTCGGAGCGGCCATGCGGCCCGCGCCCTGATCACTACCGCGGTGAACCGTCGTCGGTGTCGTCGGCGCGATGCCCGGCCGGACGCTGATCGGCGATCCGGTCGATGCCCCAGTCGACGGCACGACGCAGCGACGCGACCTTGTCGCCGTGCTTCGGCCCGATCTTCTCGACCACGAAGTGCTCGGCCCTGTCGATGCGGGCGTCGATGACATCGCGCTTGCGGTAGGTCAGTTCCCCGAGCTTCCCGACGCCCTCGTCGGCCTTCTGCCTCGCCGCGGCGGCCTGCTCCTGGGCCTGGTCGGCCACCTGCTTGGCCTTGCCCAGCACGTCGCTGATCACGGAGTCGGTGGTGCGGTTGCGGTGCATCGCGTGGTCCTTCCCTGCGTCCGGAAGGGTTCGAGAGGCTCGAACCGTCACTCACCGGATCCTGCTTCCATGCTATGGACTCTCGGCACGACCCGACAGGTATGGCATGTGGTGACGGGCTCCGACAGGAGGATTCCCGGGCGGCACCCCGCGGTCCCCTGAGACACGCCCACGCCCGAACGACCCGGTGATTCCGCCGCTGTCGTAGTGCCGGGTTACCATCGACTGCACAGGTGAACACCTGCAACGTCGGCCGCCCGCAGCGATGCCCGCGGTCACACCGCGACAAACCGGTCACAACCGGCCGGACGCGCACACGCTCAGGTGACTCACCGCACCCCACAGAACGGCCGCGACAGGCAAGGTCCCCTCGCCTCAACGGCTCGGGCATGCGCCCCGTCAATCCGCGCACCGGAGGATCCCATGACGTCATTGCGTCGCCGCACCGCCGCCGTGATCGCCACGGCGGGAATGCTCGCCGGCATCGTGGTGAGCGGCTGCTCCACCCTCGACCCCACGGCGGGCACGTCGCCGGCCTCGGCGGGCACGACGGCGACAAAGGTCTCCGCCACCCCCACCCCGTCGGCCACGCCCGTGGCCGAGCCGGCGCTGACGATGACCTCCCAGCACGTCCTCACCGCGCTGCTGCCCACCGACACCCTGAACTTCAGCGTCGCCAACGGGACGCTGACCAGCGTCAGCGTTGCGACCAGCGGGGGCACCGCCGTGCCGGGTGCCCTCACCGGCAGCACCTGGAAACCCGCCCGCAATCTTCTGCCGAAGACGAAGTACGTGGCCACCGTGACCCTCACCGCGTCCGATGACACCACGCGCACCCAGACCCAGCAGTTCTCGACCCTCACGACGAACATCGCCGACTACGACCTCCTCTACACCGGCTTCACCCTCGGCGTCGGCATGCCCGCGATCATCCAGTTCGTCCACCCCGTCGAGACCCCCGCGTTGCGGGCCGAGGTCGTCAAGCACGTCACGGTCACCAGCTCACCGAAGCAGGAGGGTTCGTGGGGTTGGATCGACAACCGGCAGCTGATGTGGCGCCCCAAGACCTACTGGAAGTCGGGCACGAAGGTCACCATCTCGGCCGAGCTCGCGGGCGTCCAGACCGGCAAAGACCGGTGGATCGCGAAGGACGCCAGTGGCAGCTTCTCGATCGGGGCGTCCCGGATCAGCTACGTCAACATCGCCACTCATCAGATGCGGGTGACCGAGAACGGCAAGACGGTCAAGACGATCCCCGTCACCACCGGCAGACAGCCCGACTACACGACCCGGTCGGGCATCAAGGTGATCATGCAGCGCTACTCGCACATCGTCATGGACTCCTCAACCATCGACATCCCCAAGAACAGCCCCGACGCCTATCACCTCGACGTGCAGTACGCGATGCGGCTCACCTGGTCGGGTGAGTTCCTGCACGCGGCACCCTGGTCGGTCGCCAGCCAGGGGGTGGCCAACGTCAGCCACGGCTGCACCGGCATGTCCACCGCCAACGCGAAGTGGCTGTTCAACTTCTCCCACGCCGGCGACGTCGTCATCTTCACCGGATCGAACCGCCCGATGACCCTCGGCAACGGGATCGGCGTCTGGAACGCGTCGTGGTCGCAGTGGCAGGCGCTCAAGTCGGCCTGACCCCGGTGACGGCGCCCGATCCGGTCACCATCACCGCGGCGCGCCTGGGCGCGCAGTTGCTGGGCCGGCCGGTCTCTCACGTCGCCGACGTCGTCGAACGCCTGCTCGCCGTACAGGCCCAGGATGCCCGCGCCTTCCGCCTCGCCGTGAGGTCGCGTACCCGTGGGTGCACCCTCGCCGATGTCGACGCCGCCCTCAACGACCGGTCGCTCGTCGTCTCGTGGTTGTGCCGGGGCACCCTGCACCTGGTGCGGGCGGGCGACTATCCCTGGCTGCACGCGCTGACCGCGCCCCGGATGGCCGCGGCCAACACCCGTCGGCTCGCCCGGCTCGGCATCGACGAGGCGATGACCTCCCGCGGGGTCGCGGTGATCGTGGAGGCGCTGGCCGACGGTCCGCGAAGCCGCACCGAACTGCGCGGCGTCCTCGACGCCGCCGGGGTGCAGACCGCCGGGCAGGCGCTGGTCCACCTCCTGGGCGCCGCGTCGCTGCGCGCGCACGTCGTCCGTGGACCTGTGCGAGATGGCGAGCACTGCTTCGTCGACGCGCACCGCTGGCTTGGCACGGTGCAGGCACCCGACCGTGACACCTGCCTGGCCAGACTCGCCCGACGCTATCTGGCCGGCCACGCACCCGCGGGAGCCGGCGACCTGGCCGCCTACGCGGGCATCACGCTCACCGACGCCCGGCGGGCGTTCGCCCTGATCGACGGCGAGACCAGGCGCATCCCACCGGGACTGGCCTGTCTCACCGGCGACGAGGGTGCGGCCGAACTCCCCCCGCCAAGGCTGCTCGGCATGTTCGACCCGGTGTTGCACGGCTGGGCCGACCGGCGCTTCCTCACGGGTGACTTCGCCGGCGTCGTGACCTCGAACGGGATGTTCCACGCGACCGCCCTCGTCGACGGCCGGGTCGCCGGCACCTGGAACCTCGCCGGCGGCGGCGTGACCCTGACCGCGTTGCGGCCGCTGTCGGCACGGGTGCTGGCCGCCCTCGAGGAGGAGGCCGCCGACGTGCTGCGCTTCCTCCGTCGGCCCGACGCACCCCTGAGCGTGCGAGCCGGCTGACCGGCCCCGGCCGCGGGCGGTCAGTACCTGATGTCGAAGCTCTTGTGACCCTCCGGACCGCGCTCCTGGGCGTACACGTCGCGAACCACCGCGGACGCCGGACCCCGCGACAGCCAGTCGAGCATGCCGTCGACGGCGTCGGAGGGGCCCTCGACGAGCGCCTCGACGGCGCCGTCGGGACGGTTGCGCACCCAGCCGACGAGACCCCGCTCGCCGGCTTGGTGCACGGTGTAGTAACGGAACCCGACACCCTGCACGACGCCGCGGACGATCACATAGACGGCCCTGGTGTGTTGGTCGGTCATGGGTCCCAGTGTGCCCGAGGGCGGCCCGCCGATCACGGGCTTACCCGGATCCCCGGGGAGCCCCGGGGGCCCGGCGTCCGGCTCAGACCCGGCCGGCGTAGGAAGGCAGGTCGAGAACGCCGTTGCCCGACAGGCCGATGACGATCACCTCGTCGGGTTTCGCCTCGGTGGTCGCGTAGGCGATGGCCGCGGCCACCGCATGCGTCGATTCCGGGGCCGGGATGATCCCTTCACAGCGGGCGAACACGACGCCCGCGCCGAGAGCCTCGTCCTGGGTGAGCGCGACGGCGTCCATGAGCCCGAGGTTCACCGCGTGCGACACCATCGGGGCCATGCCGTGGTAGCGAAGCCCACCGGAGTGGATGGGTGGCGGCACGAAGTCGGCGCCGAGCGTGTGCATCTTGAGCAGGGGGGTGAGCCCGGCGACGTCGCCGAAGTCGTAGCGGTACTCACCCTCGGTGATCGAGGGGCATGCCTTGGGCTCGCAGGCGACGACCCGGGTGGTGGTGCCTTCGCGCAGGTTCTGCCCGATGAGCGGGAACGACAGTCCGCCGAGGTTCGACCCACCGCCGGCGCAGCCGAACACGACGTCGGCCTGATCGTGGCCGAGCGCGGCGAGCTGCTGTAACAGTTCCTGACCGATGACGCTCTGGTGCAGCATCACGTGGTTGAGGACGCTGCCGAGCGCGTAGTGGGCTCCGGGGTCCTTGGCCGCGGTCTCGACGGCCTCGCTGATCGCCATGCCGAGCGAACCTGTCGTGTCGGGGTCCTTGGCGAGCATCGCCCGGCCCGACTCGGTGAGTTCGCTGGGCGACGGGTGGCACGTGGAGCCGTAGACCTCCATCTGGTAGCGACGGTACGGTTTCTCGTCGTACGACGCCCGCACCTGCCACACCTCGCAGGTCATGTCGAACAGCGCGCACGCGAGCGACAGCGATGCGCCCCACTGCCCGGCACCGGTTTCCGTGGTGAGTCGGGTGACGCCCTCGAGCTTGCTGTAGTAGGCCTGGGGCACCGCGGTGTTCGGCTTGTGCGACCCGGCGGGGCTGACGCCCTCGTACTTGTAGTAGATGCGGGCCTTCGTCCCGATCTGCCGCTCGAGCCGGTCGGCACGGATCAGCGGCGACGGCCGCCACTTCGCGTACACCTCGCGCACCGCCTCGGGGATCTCGATGTAGCGCTCGGTCGAGACCTCCTGCATGATCAGCGCCATCGGGAACAGCGGGGCCAGATCGTCAGGACCCAGCGGCTCCTTCGTGCCCGGGTGCAGGGCCGGTGGCACCGGCTCGGGGAAGTCGGCGTTGAGGTTGTACCAGTGGGTCGGCACACTGGCCGGCACGGCGGTGGGCTCGGATGTCACGTCACGCTCCTCGTCGGGTGAAGGGTCTCTCGCCCGCCGGCGGCGGCATCGTCGTGGCGTCGGGCGGTCGACCGGGTCGAGCTTACCGATCCACCGCTGCGCGACGGCCTCGACCCTCGAGATCGTCGCCTGATTCGCGGGTGACCGGCCGCCTGTGGGCCGGGGTGGCGCATCCCCCCGCCACTCGCCTGCGGATTCGGAGGAGAACCCGGGCACGACCGATACGGAACCGACGTCGACGCCGCGGCCCGGGGCGGGCCGAGCCGGGCTTACGGCCTCGCCGGACGAGTGTCGGCGACCTCGGCCAGCAGAGCGAACGTCACCAGCCAGTGGGTGCTCATGAAGTCGCCGGAGGTGATGTGCGCGGAGACGGCGCCGACCATCTCGGACGTGGCGGCCTCGACCCGCGCGACGCGGTCGGATCTCAGGAACGGGCCGAGCGCCCGCAGCTGCGCCGCCCGGGACAACGCCAGGCCGAACTGATGCACCATCTGCCCGTCGTGCACGTCGCCCACCCGCGGCACCTCGAGCAGCCGGTCGCCCCAGCAGCCGAGGCGTGGCAGGAACGCGCCGAGCCAGTCGCCGAACTCGCCCGGTTCGAGCACCCTGCGCATGAGGTCGGCCTCGCTGAGCGCGGGTGACAGGAAGTCGGTGCCGCTCGGCTCCCAGCGGCTCGGATAGTCGCGGTCGTCGAGGAACCAGTCGCGCGCCCGGTCGTCGATCGCGTCGACGACGTCGCGGCGTCCGAGCACCTCGAAGCCGTCGCGCAGCAGAGTGAGCCCGAACGCGCTGTTCTGGTGGACGCCGTGACGCACCGGCAGCACCTGCCGGGGCAGCCACCCGAGGGTGAGCCGGGCGAGCGAGTCGGAGAGCGGCCGCATCGCCTCGACCCACGGGCCCGCGCAGTCCTGACCGGTGGTGACGGTGGCCGCGGCCAGCTTGACCGCCCACCCCCAGCCGTAGGGGCGCTCGAAGCCGGGGTGGGCGTCGAGGTAGTCGGCCTCGACAGCCACCGCGGCAAGCGTGAGGCGCAGGTCGAGCTGTCCGAGCAGGCCTGCGGCCGTGTCGTCGGAGATCGCGGCGTCACTGTCGAGCAGCCGGATCGCCGACCACTGCATATGGCACGACGAATGCCAGTCGAGGCTGCCGTAGAAGCTCGGATGCAGCTCCCACGGCGTGACGTCGCAATCGTCCTCGTCACGGGACATGTGGGCGCTCGCGTACGGCCACGAGGTGGTGAGCACCCGCAGCACCGTGTCGGCCCACGCGATCCGGGGATCTGGCGCGGTCACCGGGCGCCCTGCTCGGCGAGCTCGTGTTCGAGTTCCCGGCGCGCGGCCAACAACTCGTCGGCCATGTCGGGGTCGCTCTTCACGAGCCACACGAGGCCACAGTCGTCGGGGCCGGTGGCTCCGGGCACGCACTGGCTGCAGCGCTCACCCGCGCGAATGGGGCACTTCGGTTGAGGACGGGCCATCGAGCCTCACTTGTCGAGGGTGTTGACATCCAACGCGCTGTAGACCGGGCAGGATCCACTGGCTGCGGTGACCCCGAGAAAGGCGGCGAGCGCCACCGACAGGCACTTGCCCATCCTGCTCGGACAAGCGAAGATGCTGACCAGGGCGACCGCCGCGCCGGCACCGCGCACTGCCCGGTCGAGGCGTCCCTCGTTGACAACCAGATTCATCGTTCCTCCAGGTCCGACCGATGTGCCCACCGTACTCCGGGGCCACCGCACGCCCCCGGGCCGGGGCATCGTTGCGGGGAGGGGCGGGGCGGGTGACACCATGGAGGCCATGCGGGCAACCATCGACCTCAACGCCGACCTCGGGGAGTCGTTCGGCCCGTGGAGCATGGGCGACGACGAGGCCCTGCTCGGCGTGGTCACCTCGGCCAACATCGCGTGCGGGTTCCACGCCGGCGACCCCGGTGTGATGCTGCGCACCTGCGAACTGGCCGCCGAGCGCGGCGTCGCGGTCGGCGCGCACGTGTCGTACCGCGACCTCGCCGGCTTCGGACGCCGCTTCATCGACGTGCATCCCGAGGAACTGTTCGTCGACGTGCTCTACCAGATCGCGGCGCTGCGCGGCGTCGCGGACGCCGCCGGAGTGCGCGTCAGCTACGTCAAACCCCACGGCGCCCTGTACAACGCGATCGTCCACCACGAGGCCCAGGCACGGGCGGTCGTGCGCGCGTGCGAGGTCACCGGACTCGCGCTGCTCGGCCTTCCGGGGTCGGTGTCCCTCGACCTCGCCGCCGGCTCCGGAGTGGCGACCCGCCGGGAGGCGTTCGCCGACCGTGCCTACACGGCCGGAGGGACGCTGGTGCCACGTGGGCATGAGGGGGCCGTGCTGCACGACCCCGACGTCGTCGCCGAGCGGATGGTGCGGCTGGCGACCACGGGGGTCGTCGAGGCCCTCGACGGGGCTCGGGTGGAGGTGCAGGCCGACTCGATCTGCGTGCACGGTGACAGCCCCGGTGCGGTGGCGATGGCGCTGGCGGTGCGCGACGCGCTGACCCGCTCGGGTGTCGAGGTGCGGGCACTGCCGTGAGGGTGCTGCCCGCCGGCGACCGGGCGCTGCTGGTCGAGTTGCCCGACGCCCGCTCGCGCCGCGCCCTCGACGCCGCCCTGCGCGCCGATCCCCCGGCAGGACTGATCGACCAGGTGCCCGCGGCCACCACGGTGCTGCTGCGCTTCGACCGACCCGAGCGGCTGGCCGGCGCGGTGCTCGGCATGCCACCGGTCGACCCGGGGGGCGCGCGTCCGCCACTCGACGCCGGCGAACCCCTCCTCGTTCCCACCGCCTATGACGGCGCCGACATCGGGGAGGTCGCCTCGCTGCTCGGCATGGGCATCGACGGGTTGGTCGCCTGGCACACCGGGCAGGTGTTCACCGTCGAGTTCGGCGGCTTCCTGCCCGGATTCGGCTATCTCGGTGGCGCCGACGACGCACCCGAAGTGCCCCGCAGGCGTTCGCCGCGCACCCGGATTCCGGCCGGGGCGGTGGCGTTGGCCGGCCGCTGGACGGGCATCTACCCGCGGGCCTCGCCCGGCGGCTGGCAGATCATCGGCCGCACCCACGTGCCGGTCTGGGATGCGCGCCGCGATCCACCGGGCCTGCTGACGCCGGGACGCCGGGTCCGCTTCGTCGACGCCGCCTCCTCGGGCGAGCCCCCCGCGTCGACGGCACCCGCGGGGCCCGCCACAGGTCGCGGCGACGGAGACGCCGAAGTCCTCGCCGTGGGACCGCTCGCACTGGTCGAGGACCTCGGACGCCGCGGGCTGGGGGCGCTCGGCGTCCCCACCGGCGGCGCGGCCGACCGGGTCGCGCACCGGCTGGGCAACCGGCTGGTCGGTAACCCCGAGGACGTCGCCACCCTGGAACTGCTGCTCGGCGGGCTGGAATTGCGCGCGATCCGCGACCTGCTCGTCGCCGCCACCGGCGCACCCGCGCCCCTCAGCGTGTCCCGGCGTCCGGTCGCCTGGGCCGCACCGGTGCACGTGCCCGCAGGTGGCCGGATCACGGTCGGCGTGCCACGCCACGGTGTGCGCAGTTACCTGGCGGTGCGCGGCGGGATCGACGCCGAGTCGGTGCTCGGCTCCCGCGCGGGCGACCCGACCACCGGCCTCGGCCCGCCTCCGCTACGGGTCGGCGACCGGCTCCACGTCGGGCGTGACCCGGGCGGGGTGGTGCGATCCAGCGACCTCACCGCCACCACACACCGCTGGGGCGAGGTCACGGTCAGGGTGGTGCTCGGGCCCGCCGACAACTGGTTCGACCCCCTCTCGGTGGTGCGCCTCACGTCGACGCCCTGGCGGGTGAGCAGCCACAGCGACCGGGTGGGCATCCGACTCGACGGGGCGACGCTGCGACGCATCCGTGGCGGAGAACGAGAGAGCGAGGGGATGGTGCGGGGTGCCGTGCAGGTACCACCCACCGGCGAACCGCTGATCTTCCTGGCCGATCACCCCACGACCGGTGGCTACCCGGTCATCGCCGTGGTCGTCGACGACGACACCGACCTGCTCGCGCAGTGCCGGCCGGGCGATGTCGTGCGGATGCGGGTGGTGCCGCGGCCCTGGTGACCCGGCGATCAGGCGGCGTCGCGCGGACGCTCGAAGTTGCCCTGCCCGCGGTACATCTCGACCGACTCCCGCAACGCCTTGAGGAAGTACGGCGGGAACTTCATGCCCTTGCGGTTGGCCCACAGCAGTTGCGCCTCCAGGCGTCCCATCTCACGGGCGTAGATCTCCAGTTCCTGGTGCATGTCGAGGCCGACGAGGACGCCGCCCATGTCACGCTGATACTTCTTCACGTAATCGACCCCCACCAGGGTGAAGTTCGACGACCTCAGCAGCCGTGCGACGTACAACTGCCAGGGCGCGAGTTCGCCGTCCTGGATCATCTGGGTCGCCGACATCTGGTAGAACGCGAAGTGCCCGGGCTCCTGCCGCTTGATCGGCTGCACGACGGTCTCGGCGGTCGGCTCCTCTCCCATCTCCAGCAGCGCCTTCGAGAGCTTCGTGTACGCGAGCACGGCCTGCCGCTCCGTCGACGCTCCGGTGAGGTAGTAGAGGAAGCGGCTGATCTGCTGGATCGGCTGCCAGTGGGCCAGCGCCCCGAGCAGCTTCATCCGCAGCGGGATCGTCATGTAGGGCTCCACCGGCGTGATGCCGACATCGGCCTGCAACTGGTCGAGCAGATGACCGTGCGCCATCTCCTGGTGGTACCAGACGTCGGCATAGAAGACGCGGTCGACCTCGCGCGGTTCGGGCAGGATCGTCAGCAACTCGAGCACGTTGCGGTCGACCTCGAGTTCGACACGGGTGAGAAAGGTGAGCACCCCGGCGAACCGCTCCCGCACGAGGTCGGGACGTCGGATCGTGCGGTCCGCCGACTCGAGACGAAGAGGCGGGTGATCCTCCCCCAACTTCTGCACGTGCTGCATAAGGCGTTGCGTGGTGATGTGGGGGGACATGGGAAGAGTCTAGGGAAAGGTCCGAAGGATGGCCCCATTCAGCGTCCTCTTCGGAACCGATCCCTACCCTTCGCCGGTGGACACCTTCATCGTCGTGACAGCCCAGTACGTCCCATTCCTCGTGCCCCTCGTGGGCCTGATCGTCTGGGTGCTGCTCAATCGGGGGGGCAAGGTCACGCTGGGTGTGCGGGCCGTCATCGCCTTCGCGCTCGCACTGGTCCTCATCAAAGTGTTCGCGATGGTGCACACCGATCCCCGGCCGTTCGTCGTGAACCCCTCGGTGAAACCCCTGTTCCCCCATGCCGCCGACAACGGGTTCCCCTCCGACCACACGACGATGGTCGTCACGGTCTCATTGCTGGTGATCCTCTATCGCCGCTGGCTGGGCGTCGCACTGCTGGTCGTCAGCACGCTCGTCGGATGGGCCCGGGTGGCGGCGCACGTGCACCACACCCAGGACATCGTCGCCGGCGCCGTGATCGGGGTGATCGCGGTGGCGGTAGCCCTGGCCGCCGAACCGCCGATCACCCGGTGGTGGACCGCCCGCCGGGAGGTCGCTGCCCACTGAACCCCCGGGGGCATCGCCGCCAGGGGACCTCGCTTTATGTCCCACACCGACCCCCGCGCTACTGTGAGCCGTAACATGGCCCCACCCTGAGGGCCACCAAGGCCTCGAGGAGGAAGCCCATGACGCTGGAGAGCGCCCACCTGACCTACGGCGATCACGCACTCGATTTTCCTGTCGTGCGCGCCACGGAAGGCAACGACGGGCTCGATATCGGCCACCTCCTGGCCGATACGGGTGCGGTGACCCTCGACCAGGGTTTCGTCAACACGGCGTCCTGCGAGTCGGCGATCACATTCATCGACGGCGAGAAGGGAATCCTGCGCTACCGCGGCTACCCGATCGAGCATCTCGCCGAGAAGTCGACATTCCTCGAGACGAGCTTCCTGGTCATTTACGGCCACCTGCCCTCCCCCGACGAGCTGCACGACTTCGAAGACCGGATCCGCCGCAGCACCCTGATCGACGAGCGGATGCGCGACCTGTTCCGCACCTTCCCGCGCCGGTCACACCCGATGCCCGTGCTGTCGGCCGGCATCATGGCCCTGTCGACGTTCAACCTCGACTCGGTCGGCTTCTCCGATGCGGAGATCGAGCGGGCCACCGAGCGCCTCATGGGCAAGGTTCCGACACTGGCCGCCTACAGCTACAAGAACTCGATGGGGCAGCCGACCCTGTACCCCGACAACTCGTTGTCCTACATCGACAATTTCCTGCGGATGAGCTTCGGCTACCCGACCGAGCCCTACGATCTCGATCCGCGGATCACCCGGGCCCTCGAGGTGCTGCTCATCCTGCACGTCGACCACGAGCAGAACTGCTCCACCTCGACCGTGCGCCTCGTCGGGTCGTCGGGCGCGAACATCTACACGTCGGTCGCCTCCGGGGTCAACGCCCTGTCCGGCCCGCTGCACGGCGGCGCCAACCAGGAGGTGCTCGAGATGCTGCAGGCGATCAAGGACTCCGGCATGAGCGTGCAGCAGTTCGTCGACAAGGTGAAGAACAAGGAGTCGGGCATCAAGCTCATGGGCTTCGGGCACCGCGTGTACAAGAACTTCGACCCCCGGGCCAACATCATCAAGCGCCACGCCGACGAGGTACTCCAGCTCAAGGAAGGACGCCGCGACCTGCTCGACATCGCCCAGGAGCTCGAGCAGACAGCGCTCAGCGACGATTACTTCCAGTCGCGCAAGCTGTACCCGAACGTCGACTTCTACTCGGGTCTCATCTACGAGGCCATGGGCTTCCCGGTCAACATGTTCACCGTGTTGTTCGCCCTCGGCCGCCTGCCTGGGTGGATCGCCCAGTGGCGCGAGCAGCACAACACGCCCGGCACGAAGATCGGGCGTCCGCGCCAGGTGTACATCGGCGAAAGCGAGCGCCCCTACGTTCCGCTCGACCAGCGCTGAGCCGGCGCGCGAGGCACCGACCAGCGACGACAACGGGCCCGGGACATTGTCCCGGGCCCGTTGTCATGCCTCAGCCATTTTGTCTCAGGGTCGAACCAGGGTTTTGTGGGGGTCTCCCCACTTGCGCCCTTCCCCCGGGCTTACGCTATTGGGGCGTTCGTGTGCGGTTTCCGAACGATGGAGGCGCCGTCCAGCACCCACACAGCCCGGCTCCTTCCCGAGGTACTGGTGTCAACCAGCCCGCTTCAGCTGTGAGAGAGGCAGATCATGGCCACATCCCCCGCCGCCGACATCGTTCAAGCGCTCGGCGGCCCGTCCAACGTGCAGGGACTGACGCACTGCGCCACCCGGCTCCGGTTCCAGCTCGTCGACGCCTCGAGCGTCGACCAGAAGGCGGTTGACGCGATCCACGGCGTCATGGGGTCGGTGCCCCAGGCCGGCAACCGCTTCCAGGTCGTCATCGGCGGCGGAGTCCAGACCGTGTACAACGACATCATGGCCCTGCCGGACATGTCCGGCATGGGCTCCAAGACCCTCACCGACGCCGAGGTGAAGGCCCAGGCGCGCGCGGCCCGCGGCAAGTTCGCCTGGCTCGACAGCTTCTTCGAGTTCCTCGGCGACTCCTTCCGCCCGATCCTCGGTGCGCTGCTCGGCGCCTCACTGTTCATCACGTTCATGTCGCTGATGGCGACGACCCACGTGATCGGTAACTGGGCCGACCCGCGCACCAACCTGCCCACGTCGTGGTCGTTCGTGAACCTGCTGTGGCAGACGGTGTTCTACTTCCTGCCGCTCATGGTGGCCTACAACGCCAGTAAGAAGGTCGGGGCCGACCCCTGGATCGGCTTCTCGATCATGGCTCTGGTCATGCTGCCGGGTTTCAGCGGACTGGCGAGCGCGGCGCACACAGCCAACGTGTTCGGCAGCGACGTGAAGATCGTCAACATCTTCGGGCTGCCGCTCACGGTCTTCGGGTACGGCTCCCAGGTGTTCCCGCCGCTGCTCATGGCCGCCATCCTGGGCCCGCTGTACAAGTGGCTCAAGAAGGTCATCCCCGAACACGTGCAGCTGATCTTCGTGCCGTTCCTCGCCATGCTGATCATGCTTCCGCTGACGGCCTTCCTCATCGGCCCGATCGGCGTGTACGCGGGCGCCGGTCTGGCCAACGTGCTGAAGTCGATCAACGACGTCTCGCCGTTCATCTTCGCGATCATCATCCCGTTGGCCTACCCGTTCATGGTGCCGCTCGGCCTGCACTGGCCGATCAACGCGATCATGCTGCTGAACATCCAAACCATCGGCTACGACTTCATCCAGGGCCCGATGGGCTCATGGAACTTCGCCTGCTTCGGCGCGACCGCCGGTGTGCTGTTCCTGTCGTGGCGAGACCGTGACTACACCATGCGTCAGACCGCCATCGGCGCCCTGGCAGCCGGCCTGCTCGGCGGTATCTCCGAGCCGAGCCTCTACGGCATCCATCTGCGCTTCAAGCGCATCTATCCACGGATGCTGATCGGCTGTCTCGTCGGGGGCATCATCAGCGGCATCGGTGGTGGCATCACCACCCAGGCGTTCGCCTTCACCTCGCTGCTCACCATTCCGGTGTTCCACGGAACACTGCACTACATCATCGCGATCTCCGCGGCGTTCCTCACCGCGATGACCCTGGTGATCATCAGCGACTACCGCACCCCCGAGCAGCGCGCGGTGTTCCTCGCCGATCGCGACCAGCAGGAGGCCGACCTGCTCCTCGAGGCCCAACTCGCCGCCGAGGCCGCCCTTCCCGCCGCGGCAAGGGCGCTCAAGCCGGCGATGGTTCCCGGCACCATCACCACGATCCCCTCTCCGCTGGCCGGGCGGATCATTCCGCTGACCGAGGTTCCCGATCCGGTGTTCGCCAGGGGCACCGTCGGCCGAGGCGTCGGCATCCATCCCACCGGCGACACGGTGTACGCCCCCGCCGACGGGAAGGTGATCGTCGCGCCCGACACCGGGCATGCCATCGGCCTGCTGCTCGACAGCGGTGTGGAACTGTTGATCCACGTCGGGATCGACACCGTCGGGCTCGAGGGCAGGGGCTTCGAGGTGTTCGTGCATCGCGGTGACGTGATCGAGGCGGGCACCAAGCTCGTCAGCTTCGATCGCTCCATCATCGAGGAGGCGGGCCTCTCGTTGGCCACCCCGGTGCTGGTCACCAACGCCAAGAAGTTCGCGGCGGTCGAACAGGCCGCCGAGGGCGAGATCAAGGTCGGCGAGCGACTGCTGGAGGTCGTCGCCAAGCAGGCCGAAGCCACACAGACCGCCGTCGCGGCCTCCGCCTGAGCTTCCCACGACCACACCGGCCGGACGCGCCGCGCGTCCGGCCGGTGTGCGTTCTCGGGCGGCTCGGATCATCCCCGAGGGATGTCGACCGAGACGAGTTCGGCGCCCACGGCGTCGATGTCTGCCCACCCCCCGGCCACGCTCAGCGTGATGACCGCCGCCGTGGGACAACCACCACGCAGCACGTCCCACGCGGCCTTGGGCCCGCGCCCCTCGGCCAGATAGGCGGCGGCATCGGGAACACCGGGAAAATGGGCGACGACGACCGCGGTCGTCACCTCGTGCGGCAGCGCGCGGACGACGCCGACGATGTCGGTGTACTCGGCGTCGTAGAGCACGTCGGTCTCGACCACCGCCTCGGCGAACGCCCCGGCGTCCACGGCACGCCGCCACGTCTCCCGGGTGCGAACCGCGTCGGACACGACGGCCACGCCGGCCCGGACGCCGCGACGCTCCAACAACCGTCCGATCTCTGCGGCGTCGCGCCGCCCACGATGGCTGAGCGGGCGGGCGCGATCCGGGATCATCTCGGCCCACGACGACTTCGCGTGGCGGATGAGGATGAGGGTTCGTCCGGTCATGGCCTCATTCTGGTCGACCGAACCGATCAGCGACCCGGGTGACGGCGGGCCACGATCACCGGGCACTCGGCCTCACGCAGCACCCCCTTGCTGGTGGAACCGAGCAACAGCCCCAGGAATCCGCCCCTGCCCCGCGACCCGACCACCAGCAGCGATGCCTCGGACGACGCGTCGGCCAGGGCGGACGCGGCGCGTCCGGGTTCGATCCGGATCTCGACGCTCACCTCGGGGTGCTCGGCCAGGTAGGGAGCGATGAGGTCACCGACCATGGTGTGGAAGTAGCCGGTGGCCTCGCCGATGTCGACGCTCCACAGGCCCATACCCGAGGTGAACAGCGCGCCCAGGTCGTCGAAGGCGTGCAGGGCGACGAGCCGGCGCGAGCCGCGGGCGGCCTCGTCGACCGCGATCCGCACCGCGGCGAGGGCCTCCTCGGAGTCGTCGACACCGACGACGACGGGCCCGTCGGCGACCGGGCGTCCCAGGTCGGTGACGACCGCCACCGGGCCGACGGCGTGGGCGGTGACGGCGTCGGCCGTGCCGCCGAGCGCCCGGACCGTGGCCGACGCAGACCGGCCTCGGGCCCCGACCACGACGAGCGCTGCCGTGCGTGACGCCTCGGCCAGCACCGCGGCGGCGACACCCTCGACCACCAGGGCCTCGACCTCGAGTTGCGGGTGATGGGCCAGGATGCGCTCGCGGATCTCGGCGACCCGGTGATCGGCGCGATCCCGGATGTCGGCCAGATAGTCGTCGGTGCGCATGGCCGCGAACACGTGACTCTTCCTGGGGATGGGCAGTTCGGACAACACCAGCACGACGAGGAGCGCCTCGGCGCGAGCCGCCGCCCGGTCCGCCGCCCACGTGACGGCCTGATCGGCCCGGTGTGACAGATCGGTGCCCACCACGATGCGTGAGGTGGGATCGAAGGGGATCATCGCTGCGCCTCCTCAGCCCGAGCGACCTGCCCGTGCTTCGATGCTAGCCAGCCGCCCCGCTCACCCGGGGGCTTTCGGACGCGCCGGCGCGGAAAGCACCGGTTGCCCGCACCGTCCCGTCGGCCGCGAAGGCGAGCACCTCCAGTCGCCAGCGCCGGGTGGCCAGGTCGAGGGTTCCCGGACCACCTGCGAGGATCGCGGTGGCCAGCACGTCCGCGGCGATGATGTCGGACGCCGCGACGCTCACCTGCACGAACGTGCGGTCGGAACCAACTCTCCAGATGTGCTCGCCGCGTTCGGCGACCCCCGAGGTGGCCACCGCCGGCAGGGCCGCCGAGCAGGTGAACTGGCTGACAAGCCGGGATCTGTCGTCGGGATCGACGAGCCCGACGACCCACGGCTTGCCGGGGCGTTCCTCGCCGGAGACGAGCACGTCGCCACCCGCGTTGACGCACCAGTCGGCGTCCACCCCTGCCAGCACCTCACCGGCCGCCTGGATGCCCATCGCCTTGACCACGCCGGACAGGTCGATCCGCCCGTCGGGTCGGTGCGGCGTGAACGCGCCCTCGGTGTCGCCGCTCCACGTCGCGGCGAGGTCGTAAGCGTCCCGGTACTCGGGCGAGGAGTCGCGCAGCAGCAGCCGCCGGTCGGCGACAGCGGTGGCCTCCGAGTCGGGACGGTAGAGACTGAACCGGCGATCGAGCCGGTCGAAGACGCCGACCAGTTCGTCACGCACCGGCGCGGTCAGCCGGCCGGCCGGACAGACCACCGAGACGACCGTGCCCATCGTCTCGAACACGTGCCGCACCTCGGTCGCGACGAGGGTGGACAACGCTCAGGCCTTGTCGAGCGCGGACTGCAGGGACTGCAGGTAAGCGGCCGAGGTGAACGTGGCACCACCGATCGTCGACACCGCGGCCGAGTCGGCGGCCATCACCTCCTGCTTGACCATCGGAACGGCCTGCTGGTCGATGTACTGCGATCGACCGCCGTCGCTGGTGACCTGCTCGGACAGGTTGGCGATCCTGCCGCCGCTGATCGTCACGGTGACCGTCACCGCTCCGTAGGGATGCTGCACGGTCTGGCCGGTGTAGGTGCCGTCCTTCCAGCCGGTGCTGGTCGTCGTGGTGCCACCCGATCCGGAACCCTGGTTGCCGGTTCCCGACCCTGCCCGGGAGGTGCCACCCTGCGACGTGCCGCCCTGGTTGGTGGCCGCGCTGCTGGTCGGCGCGGAACTGCTCTTCTTCGCCGACGAACTGGACTTCGACGACGAACTGGACTTCTTCGACGTCGTGCTGCTGCTCGAGGGTCGCTCGGTCACGGTGACCGTGGCGGTGGCGGTGGCCATGGGCTGGGCCACCCCGGCCGCCGAGGGCACGCCCGCGTAATGGTGCCAGCCGAGGGCGACGATTCCGGCCGAGGCGACGGAGGCTGCGAACTTCGCGCGAGTGCTCACCAGGAGAACCTTTCAAAGTGGATCTGTTTGTCGGGAACGCCGGTGGCTCGCACCTCGTCGACGACCGCGTCGGTCCAGGCATCGGGGCCGCACACGTAGACGTCGGCGTTGCTGAGCCAGGGGGCCCATTGCACGAGCCGCGCACCGACCGCAGACGAGGGCAGCCAGCCGCTGCTCTCGCTGCGGCGTCCGACCAGGGTGACCAGTTGCGCCCCGCGGGCGGCGCACAGGTTGCGCACCTCGTGGAAGTGCAGCAGGTCGGCGGGGGTGGAGGCGCGCAGCACGACGAGGGCCCGGCCCGGGGTGATGTCGGTGTCCTGCAGCACCGACACGATCGGGCCGATCCCCGCCCCGGCACCGATGAGCGCGACCTCGCTGCGGGTGCGCACGACATCGGAGAACAGGCCGTAGGGGCCCTCGAACCACACCCGGTCACCCCGCCGCAGCCTGTCGATGAGCACGCGGGTTCCCCGGCCCTGGGCGCGCACGGTGATCCGCAGGCTCTCACCGTCGGGTGCGGTCGACAGCGAGAACGGGTGCTGGTGCCACCACAGCCCGGGTGTCATGAAGCGCCAGTAGAAGAACTGGCCCCCGTCGGCGTCCAACCGGTCGAGGTTCTTGCCGGTCATCGTGATCGACACCGCGTCGGGGGACAGCCGTTCGATGTGGGCGACGGTGAGCTGGTGCTCGAGCGAGGTGAACAGCGGCATCAGGATCCGGAAGGCGATGAGACAGAACGCGGTGAGCGCGTACATCGCGATCCAGTAGGCGCGGGCGAAGCCGTGGTTGACGACGATCGACATCGAGAACTGGTGCGGGATCGACGCGATGACGGCGACGTAGGTGGTGAGGTGGATGATGTGCCACACCTCCTGGGGGAGCCGGCGACGCAGCGCCATGACGATCGACGAGATCGCCACCACGGTGAACAGCGCGCCCGACAGCACCGCCAGCACGTAGGCGTTGGTCTCCATGTCCAGCCGGAACTCGCTGATCAGACCCAGGTGGTCGGTGAGTGCGTACGACACCAGCAGCAGAGCACCATGGGCCAGGATCAGCGTGAGCACCCATTGGCCGAGATCCCCGTGACGTGCGAGTGCCCGGTCGTGCCCGATCGCCTTGTCGACGAACGGGATCCTGGCGCTGAGCAGCAGGGAGATGATCATGAGGTCGGTGCCGATGAGCCCGGTGAGGATGCCTGCCTGCCGGGTGGCACCGGCAAGGCTGCCCCACCCGCTGAGGCCCTGATCCGCCAGGAAGAGCGCGACGACGACGGCCATCGAGACCCACCCGATGATCGTCATCAGGTCGGTGCGCAGTGCGCGCAGGGCGTTGCCGCTCCTGTTGACCGGGCCGGGACGCTGGTCGGGCGTCCGCGTCGTGGGCAGAGGTCCTTGCCGGCGGGCTGCGGGCGCGGGCCTGCCCGCGTCGGATGCGCGCCGCATGGCACTGGTTGCGCTCATGCATCCACGGTCGGGGGTCAAGCTGTGCGATACCTGTGAGCGGCCTAGCAAGGCGGTGAGTATTAGGTGAAAGCTGAACAACCCTTCAGGATGGTCGCCCGGTCATCCGCCGCGATGCCCGGTTCCTCCGGCGTACGACCTGGATCCCCCGGCGTACGACCTGGTCGGATCCCGCGACATCTCGTACGCCGTCGGCCAGGTCGTACGCCGCGCGAAGTACGACGCCGCGTCCCCGACGCCGCCTCAGACGCCGGGCGCCTTCTCGATGGTGAGCGCGATCGGCCTGTTCACCTCGGCGAAGAAGTCGTTGCCCTTGTCGTCGACGACGATGAAGGCGGGGAAGTCCTCGACCTCGATCCGCCAGATCGCCTCCATGCCGAGCTCGGGGTATTCGAGCACCTCGACCTTCTTGATGCAGTCCTGCGCCAGCCGGGCGGCCGGACCGCCGATCGAACCCAGGTAGAACCCGCCGTGGGCGGCGCACGCGTCGGTGACCTGCTGGCTCCGGTTGCCCTTGGCGAGCATGACCATCGAACCCCCGGCGGCCTGGAACCGGTCGACGTAACTGTCCATCCGTCCGGCCGTGGTCGGCCCGAACGACCCGGACGCCATGCCCGGCGGCGTCTTCGCGGGCCCCGCGTAGTAGACCGGATGGTTGCGCAGGTAGTCGGGCATCGGTTCGCCGGCGTCGAGTCGCTCCCGGATCTTCGCGTGGGCGATGTCGCGGGCGACGACCAGGGGACCGGTGAGCGAGAGGCGGGTCTTCACCGGGAACTTGCTCAGTTCCGCGAGGATCTCGGGCATCGGCCGGTTGAGGTCGATCCGAACCGCAGCGCCGTTGCCGGTGCCGCTCACCCCGTGGCTGTCCTCGTCGAGGTCGGCGGGGACGTGATCGGGCATGTACTGGGCGGGCTCGAACTCGAGTTGCTCGAGGAACACGCCCTCGGCTGTGATCTTGCCGAGTGCCTGGCGGTCGGCCGAGCACGACACGGCGATCGCCACGGGCAGCGAGGCACCGTGACGCGGCAGCCGCACGACCCGCACGTCGTGGCAGAAGTACTTCCCCCCGAACTGGGCTCCGATGCCGAGCTTGCGGGTGAGCTCGAGCACCTCGTGCTCCAGCTCGACGTCGCGGAACCCGTGGGCCGTCATGTCGCCGTGGGTGGGGAGGCTGTCGAGATACTTCGCCGACGCGTACTTCGCGGTCTTGAGGGCGAACTCCGCCGACGTGCCCCCGATGACGATCGCGAGGTGGTAGGGCGGGCAGGCGGCGGTGCCGAGCGAACGGATCTTCTCCTCGAGGAACGTCATCATCGAGGCGGGGTTCAGGATCGCCTTGGTCTCCTGGTACAGGTAGCTCTTGTTGGCCGATCCGCCGCCCTTGGCCATGAACAGGAACTTGTAGCCCGTCTCGTGGCCCGGCGCGGTGTCGGCATACAGCTCGATCTGCGCCGGCAGGTTCGAGCCGGTGTTCTTCTCCTCCCACATGGTGAGCGGCGCGTTCTGCGAATAGCGCAGGTTCAGTTTCGTGTAGGCGTTGTACACGCCGAGCGACAGGGGACGCTCGTCGGTGCCATCGGTGAGCACCTGCTGTCCCCGCTTGCCCATGATGATCGCGGTGCCGGTGTCCTGACACATCGGCAGCACACCGCCGGCGGCGATGTTGGCGTTCTTCAGCAGGTCGAGCGCGACGAACCTGTCGTTGGGGCTCGCCTCGGGGTCGTCGAGGATCGACGCCAGTTGCCGCAGGTGGGCGGGACGCAGGAAGTGGGCGATGTCGTGCATCGCGGTCTCGGTGAGCAGGGTGAGCGCCTCGGGCGCGACCTTGAGGAACGTGCGTCCGTCGGGACCGTCGACGGTCTCGACGCCCTCGGCGGTGAGCAACCGGTACGGTGTCGGGTCCTCACCGGTCGGCAGCATGTCCTCGTATGCGAATTCAGCCATGGCAACCTCCACGGTCATCCTAGGGGGACGCCGCCGGCGCCCCACCGCGGGTGCGCGTCCCGCCCGGATCCTGCGAAACCTGCACCAGCTGCCACACGTCGACCTGCTGGGGGTGGCCGGATGGCAGGTGAGGCGAATTTCGCAGACCTGGATCAGCCGCCGAGCACCAGGTCGGTGTGGACGTTGCGGAACTTGCCGGTCGGATCCCGGCGGGCGAACAGGGCGAGGGCGTCGTCGAAGCGGGGGTACAACGGCGCGATCCGCTCGGCGCCCATCGCGTGCACCTTCCCCCAGTGCGGACGAGCACCGAACGGCGCCAGGGCGTCGCGGACCAGCGGCACCAGGTCGGCGACGGCGTCGACGTGATCGGTCCAGGTGACGTGGATCGCGAGGCTGTCGCGTCCGTACGCCGGGCTCAGCCACAGGTCGTCGGCGGCGACCGTGCGCAGTTCTCCCACCACCACCTCGGACCGGATCCTCGGACCGATCTCGCGCATCGCCCGGAGCGCGTCGGCGGCGTCGGTGAGGGGGACGAGGAACTCGGTCTGGATCTCGTGCCCCTCGGAGGGGGTCGCGTCGAGACGGAAGTGCGGCAGCCTCCACGCCCACGACCCGGCGCTGCCCTGCACGGTCGTGTTGTCCTCGGCGCTGTCGGTGATCTTCACCTGCTCCCCCGCCGGTCGGACGCCGAACCGCTCGACCGGGGTGTCGGGCGAATCCCCGTCGAGCCGGCTCTTCACCCAGACCTGCTTCAGCCGCTCACCCATCCAGTCGGTGAACACACTGACGCTATAGCCGGCGCCGAGGACGCCGAGCGGGTCGGCGAGCAGATCCTGCCAGGCGACACCGAGGTACACGTCCTGGCGGACCTGGAAGCTCGGCTCGACGGCGAGCCCGGCGCGGACGATCGGCCCGAGCCGCCCGAGCGAGACGACCGACCCCGGGAAGTCCGGCGACCCGGACAACTCGGTGCGCAGCCCGCCGTCGGGGCCGACGAACGTCAGCGATCGGACCGCCGTGGAGAGGCTGCCGTTGCCGAGCCCCGACCCGTGCGTGCCCGTGGAGATGGCCCCGGCCACCGAGATGTGTGGCAGCGAGCCGAGGTTGTGCAGCGCCAGGCCCCGCTCGTCGAGCCAGGCGGCGAGGTCGCCGTAGCGGGTGCCGCCGCCCAGCATCACGACATCGTCCGCCAGGGCGATCTCCGCCGGAAGGTCGAGCACACTGACCAGCGTGCCGTCGGTGTCGGCGATGTCGTTGAAGGAGTGACGGGTGCCGAGGGGTCGCACGGACGCCGATCCGGCCACGCCACGGCGCACCGCGTCGAGCGTCGACGCCGCGACGAGTGAGCCGCGGAATTCATGGGTACCCGACCAGTTGCGCATGGCGACCATGCAACCAGAACCACCGCGGGCACCGACGCGTGCCCGCCCGGCGGACCGCGGACATATATCCTTGGGTGAGGAATTCCTGATCGGAGGCTCGGATGGCGACGACCCGCGGACGCCGGCCCGCGGGATCGACCGCTCGGGAGGACATCGCCGGTGCGGCCAAGCGGCAGTTCGCCGAGTTCGGCTACCCGGGAACGACGATCAGGTCGATCGCGCGCGAGGCGCGCGTCGACCCACGTCTGGTCGCCCACTACTTCGGCACCAAACAAGACCTGTTCATGGCGGTGTTCGAGCTGCCGGTGATGCCCGAACAGATCATCGACAAGGTCGTCGGCGACGCCGCCGCCGGCCTGGTGCCCTTCGGAAGGCTGTTCGCCCGTGAACTGGTGCATCTCCTGCACACCCCCGAGTTCGCGCAGGCCGCGAGCGGCATGATCCGCGCGGCCGCCACCGAACCGGCCGCCGCGGCGCTGATCAACGTCTTCATCCGCGAACGGATCATCGCCCCGATGCTCGCGAAGCTCGGCCGCGACGTCGAGCCGTTGCGCGCGGTGCTGGCGGGGAGCCAGGTGGCGGGCCTGGTGCTGGCGATGCTCGTGGTGCAGGTCGAACCCCTGCCCAGCGCCGACGACGACGACCTCGTGGCGATGCTGGGCCCGGTGTTCCAGCACTATCTCGTCGGGCCGGATCCCGCCACCGCCACCTCCTGACCCGCCGGCTCGAGTGGTCCGACGTGCGGGATCAACAAGCGCACTTGCCCCTCCCCCCACCAATGCGACTACCGTCGTGCTTATGTCTTCTCCCAGCACGGACCGCGACCCGGGACGCCGCGAGCGGCCGCTACCCGATGGCATGGTGGCCACCGACCATCCGCTGCCCTCCATCTCCATCGAGACGCCGCAGTGCACGGGCCTGGTGCTCCGGCAGGGCGCCCAGGTGCTCGAGTGGGCTCCGTCATCGACCGGACCGGTGTTGTGGGTGTCGTCCAAGGCACGCTTCGTGGCCGGCCAGCCGGTGCGCGGTGGCGTTCCGGTGTGCTTCCCCTGGTTCTCCAGCGGCCTCAACGGCAACCGCAAGCCATCGCACGGGATCGCCCGAACCAGCACCTGGCAGCTCATCGAGAGCGGGATGCCCGACGGCATCGGTCACCTGCTGTTCCAGCTGACCGGCGACGATGTCACCGGTGCCGACGCGTCCGAGGCACTGCCCGGCGGGGCGACGGCCTACCTGTCGGTGGGCATGGCCGAGAAGTTGCGGATCGACCTCACCGTGCAGGCGGGCACCGAGGAATTCACCTTCGAGGAGGCCCTGCACACCTACTTCTCGGCGGGCGAGGTCAAGCAGGTCGGCATCGACGGACTCGACGGACTCGAGTACCGCGACCGGACGAGCGGGGGCACCCGCCGCACCCAACAGGGCGTGGTGCATCTCGATGGCGAGATCGACCGCATCTATGCCCACACCGGCGCGACGCGCATCGTCGATCCACTGTTGCACCGCACGATCACCGTGGCCAAGCGCAACTCCGGGAGCACCGTGGTGTGGAGTCCTGGCCACGAGAAGGTCGGCACGATGCCCGACCTCGAGGAGACCGCCTGGAACGGGTTCGTCTGCGTCGAGTCGGGCAACGTGGGCGATCAGGCTGTCACGCTGCGTCCCGGTGAGAGCCACACGCTGACGATGGTGATCGACGTCACCCTGGATTCCACCGGCACCGACGCCTGATCAACGCCGGGCGGCCCATGGCCCGGCCACCGGCGTCGGGGTGACCCGTGGCAGCCACGTGAACAGCCAGCCGGCACCCGCCAGGCACAACACACCCGTGACGAGGCCCGCGGCCGCCACCGGCGCGGCGAGGGTGACGAGGGCGACGCTCGCCGGACCGAGTAACCGCCCGACACCGGTGAACGCGTTCCAGCGGGCCAGGTGCGCGGTGCGGGCACGCTCGGGCGACAGGTCGACGCCGAGAGTCATCAGGATTCCGGCACCGAAGCCGTTGCCGAGCGCGACCAGCGCCGCCGACACCGCCAAAGCGATCACCGCCCCGGCGTGCGACCGGTTGCCGAGGGTCCAGGCGAGCACCGTGAGCATCACGTAGCCGAGCCCCATGACGGCCAGGCACGGCACGACAACGGCCGTGCGACCGTAGCGGTCCATCAGCGTGCCGGCAGGCACGAACATGAGGATCTCGATGAGCGCGGCGATGCCGAACACGAGCGAGATCGTCGACGGGTGCAGACCCAGGGCGGCGCCGAGCAGCGGCAGGATGATCGGCCTGCTGACCCGCCCCATCATCAGCGGGGTGATGCCGAGGGCCGTCAGCATCATGCTCGTGAGGGCTGGACGCCCGGGACCGTACGGGGACGGTTCATGCCGGTCGATGCGGGGCACCGGACCCACCGGCCCGGTCGACGGTTCCGGGGCGTCGGTGCGGTGCGGCACCATGAAGACCGTCACGAGGACGGTTGCCACCAGGTCGGCCGACACGGCCAGCGCGTAAACCCACCGCAGGTCGCTGATCGAGATCACCGCGGCGCCGAGCAGCGGCCCGACCACCTGGCCGATGCGCATCATGCCGCCGAAGGTCGACATGCCCCGGGCCCGGAACTGCGTCGGCAGTTCGCTTCCGAGGTAGGCCTGCCGGCCGAGCATCCACACCTGGCCGCACAGCGACACGGCCGCGAACGCCAGCAGGAACCCCCAGCGGTGGGCGGAGTCGTTGCCGTACCGCTCGGCGTCCCACACGATCGCGAACGCCGTCGAGTTCGATGCCACCATGCCCAGACCGGTGACGATCAGGCTGCGTTGCTCGCCGAACCGGGCCATCACCCGGCCGATCGGGATCGGGCCGATCACGCCGATGACGCCGGAGATGATCGTCAGAGCGGCCGCCGCGGGCACGCTGAACCCAAGCCGGAGCGCGATGAGGGGCAGTACCGGAACCAGGGCGGTCAGCCCGATCGCTCCACTCAGCGTGGGGATGTAGATCGGCAACGCCAGCCGCCGAAGAACCGTCCCGACCGCGGCGTCCGGCTGGTGGGGCGAGGTCATGGCGTCCACCCTATGCGGGCGTTCCCGCTGGTCACGTGTCGTGTCGGCGAGCCCGCCGGGGCGGGGCCGGCCACCGGACACGGCACCGGCCCCCGGACCGCCGATGGCAGACGACGAGAACGGGGGCCGGGCCCGGGGTGGGCGGAGGAGCAGCCGCCCACGGGGATCAGATGTCCTGGCTGATCAGCGGACGCAGGGTGCGGTGGGCGATTCGAAGGCCCTCGCAGACCTTCTCGGGGGTGCCGCCCCACATCGGGTCCTCGTGCTCGACCGACAGGGTGCCGGTGAAGCCGACCTCGTAGAGCCGGTCGACGACCCGGTTCCAGTCGACGATGCCGCGGCCGGGAATGCGGTAGCGCCACCAGCCCATCGCCCACGGGTTGTCACCCTTGTCGACCAGGCCGAAGAACCCGTACCGGTTGCGCTTGTCATCGAAGATCTCCAGGTCCTTGGCCTGGGCGTGCACGATGTACTCGGCGAACGGCTCGATGGTGGTGAGCGGGTCGATGCCGATCCAGGTGAGGTGGCTCGGATCCCAGTTGAGGTAGAAGCCGAGCTCCCGGGTCATCCACTCCCACAGCTCGGGCGAGTAGGCGATGTTGCCGGGGTAGCCGTCGGGGTGCCAGCCCTCCATGACGCAGTTCTCGACGATGAGCTTGACGTCGCGCTCGCCGGCGTAGTCGACGAGTTCGGGCAGCACCCGCTCGGCCTCGCGCATGTTCTCGCGGACGCTCTTGGTGACATCGCGACCGAGGAACGTGCCGACGTAGGGCACACCCAGCATCTGCGCGGCATCGATCGAGCGCTTGAGGTGGGTGCGGATCTCCTCGCGGCGCTCGAGGTCGCCGATGAGGTTGTTCTCGTAGTACGCGAACGCCGAGATCTCGAGTCCGGTGCGCTCGAGCAACGCGCGGGTCTCGTCGGCGTCCTTCTCGGTGAACGTCGCGACCGGCAGGTGCGACGCCTCGAAGTCGCGTCCGCCGGTGCTGGGCCAGACCGCGACCTCCAAACGCTCGTAGCCGGTCTTCTGGGCGAACTCCGCGACCTGCTCCAGCGTCCAGCTGGGCAGGCAGGCGGTGAGCATTCCAAGTTTCATGTGTATCTCCGCGGGTGAAGGCGCTGCGTGGGGGTTCAGAACTTGATCGTCTCGCCGGTGGCGGCGGACCTGTAGATGGCTTCGAGGATCTCGGTGACGACGACGGCCTGCTCGGGTTTGACCGGCGGTTCGGTGTCGTTGATGACGGCGTCGATCCAGGCGGCCTCCTCGAGGATGCCGTATTCGGTGAGCCCGGGCACGGGTCCCTGGGGCCGGGACGAGGGACCGGCTTGGGTGTAGACGGTCTTGCCGCCGACGACGCCGTTGAGCACCGCCTCGACCTGCCCGTTCTCTGTGATCATCTCGGCGCCACCCTTCGTCCCGACGAGCGTGCAGGACGCCTCCCGTGAGTGCAGCACGTTGAGCGCCCAGGCCGCCTCGAGGAAGATCGTCGCGCCGTTCTTCATCTTGATGAAGCCGAACGCGGAATCCTCGGTGGAGAAGTTCTGCTGGTCGAACTCCGACCCCGCGTCGCCGTAGGGGATCTCGGCGATCTTGTGGAACACCTGGCCGCTCACCTGGTCGACCTCGTAGTTGTCGAGGTACCACAGGGTGAGGTCGAGGGCGTGGGTGCCGATGTCGATGAGCGGGCCGCCACCCTGCTTCTCGACGTCGGTGAACACCCCCCACGTGGGGACACCCCGCCGGCGTACGGCGTGGGCCTTGGCGAGGTAGATGTCGCCCAGCGCGCCCTCGTCGACCGACCTGCGGACGAACTGGGCGTCGTCACGGAACCGGTTCTGGTAGCCGATGGTGAGCTTGCGCCCGGTGCGCTGGGCCGTCTGGAGCATCTGGCGTGCCTCGGCGCCGTTGATCGCCATCGGCTTCTCGCACATGACATGCTTGCCGGCCTCGAGCGCGGCGCAGGTGATCTCCATGTGCGACACGTTCCACGTGCAGACGTGGATGACATCGATCGTCGGATCGTTGACGACCTCGCGCCAGTCGGTGGTGGTGTAGGAGTCGACGGTGCCGTACTGGTCGAGGTACTTGTCGCACAGATCCTGCTCGAAGTCGCAGAATGCGATGATGTCGGCCTTGTCGCCGACCGAGGCGAGGCCGGGGAGGTGCTTCAACCGGGCGATGAAGCCGAGGCCGATGATGCCCACGCGGAGCTTGTTCTGAGACATCGTTGTCTGGTTCCTTCTTGTTGTCGGGTGTGGAAATCGGGGGTCAATCGGATTGGTTGAGGATCCCCGCCCTCAGATCTGGGACGCCGTCGCGTTCCAGCCCTCGGGTAGCGGCTCGATCGGGGGGACCGTGCTCTCGATGGCGATCGTGCCGCCGCCTTCGACGGCGTCGTTGATGGCGAGCATGACCTCGAGCACGTGATAGGCCAACTCGGCGCCGGCCCGGTGTGGCGTCCCGGCGGCGATGCTGCGGGCCATGTCGACGACACCGATCCCCCGCCCGGCGCCGTCGGCGTCGACGTCGAGGGTGTCGACGAGTTCCTCGCCACGCACGACCGGCGCGACGAAGCGGGTGATCTCGCCGCCGAACCGGTTGGGGTCACTGCCCTGCACGGTGGCCTCGATCCCGCCGAACTCGAGCACGGTTCGTCTCCGCGACGAATCGAAGCTGAACGTAGCCATCGTCGTGGCGCCGGGGGCGTGGGTGAGCAGCACCTCGGCGTGGGTGGGAACCTCGACCGGCACCACCGCGCCCCGCCGCGGCCCCGAGGGGATGCCGCGCCGGGTACGAGCCCGACCTCCGATCGCCGTCACCGAGGTGACCGGGCCGAGGCCCAGCACGAGGCTGGTGAGGTAGTACGGGCCGACGTCGAGCACCGGGCCGCCCCCGGGAGCGTAGAAGAACTCGATGTTGGGATGCCACAGATCGGGCCCACGGCTCTGGAACAGCGCCATCCCGGTGACCGCGCCGCCGATGTCGTCTCGCACCATCCTCAGGGTGGCCTGAATCCCGGGACCGAGCACGGTGTCGGGGGCGCACCCCACCCGGAGGCCGGTGTCGGCCGCGGCATCGAGAACCCCGCGCGCCGCCTCGAGGGAGGTGGCCAGTGGCTTCTCGCTCCACACATGCTTGCCCGCGTGCAACGCTCGCAGGTCGACCTCGGCGTGTGCCGAGGGGACGGTGAGGTTGACGACGAGTTCGATGTCGGGATGACCGAGAACCGCCTCGGCCGTGCCCGACACTCGGACGCCGTACCTGTCGGCCTGCGCACGTGCCCGGTCGATGTCGACGTCGCCGACGGCGACGACCTCGACATCGGGGTAGTTCGCGAGGTTCGTGAGGTATTGGTCGCTGATGGTTCCCGCGCCGACGAGCCCGATCC
The DNA here is from genome assembly GCA_963798885.1 of uncultured Actinomycetota bacterium. Lineage (GTDB taxonomy): Bacteria > Actinomycetota > Actinomycetes > Propionibacteriales > Propionibacteriaceae > JAJYQH01. Next base: position 252,181 of record CAWCUX010000004.1, read on the forward strand.
GCATCCCCATGCCTCAGGCCCGCTTGCCCGCCACGTAGCGCAGCGACTCGGCGGTGGCGGCCACGACGTCGGTGGCGCAGGAGTCGAATTCGATCACCCAGACCTTGTCGGAGCCGGCCTCGAGGATCGAGTCGACATCGAGCTCACCCGTGCCGACCGCGACGTTGGGGGCGCGCTCGTCGAGCCGACCGTCCTTGATGTGCAGGTGGGTGACCCGATCGCCGAGACGGCCGAGCAACTCGAGGACGTCGGCGCCACCCAACGCCGCCCAGAAGGTGTCTACCTCCAGCAGCACCCCGTCGTCGAGCTTCGAGACGAAGTAGTCGTAGGAGTTCACCCCGTCGAGGTCGTGCTCGAACTCGAAGTTGTGGTTGTGGTAGCCGATCCGGAACCCCGCTGTGGCCGCCACGGGCACGAGCGCGTTGAGCTTCGCGGCCAGGGCGTCGATGTGCTCCTTGGACGCGAAGGTGCTCGGCTCGTAGTGGGGCTGGAAGATCGTCTCGGTACCGAAGTCCTTGCAGATCGCGAACAATGCGTCGAGGTCGTCATTGTCGACGATGCGGGCGTGCATGCTCGGCGAGGAGATCCCGTGCCTGCCCAGCACCTCGGGCAGCCAGTCGGCATACCGGTCGGGAGCGAAGCCTTCGATGGCGCTCGCGCCGGCGCGGATGAGTTGATCGAAGATCGCGTCGGCCGTCGCGGGTGTCACGGACTCGCGCAGGGAGTAGAGCTGAACGGAGAGTGTGGCCATATGCCCCACTCTTTCCCAGAACTGACCAGTTGGGAAGAGGCGTCCCGGGATGTCGTCACCCGAATGTGCGGTCGGGCCGTCGGGGTCTGGCAGCGACCGGGAGCAAGGCGTCATCGGCCCGCGCGTCGGACGGAATCGTCGGGTGGTGGCCCGTGGGACGCAGCCGATGCCCTGGGCGACACCCTTGCTGGCTAGCCTGGAGTGGTGGTCGACGATCGCAGCCAGTGGCGGGAACGACAGCGGCACCGCCGCCGGGTCGCCGACGAGGCACGGGGCATGGGGCGCGAGCCGATGAGCGACCCGGTGCGGGCCGCGGCGGTGGGGTCGGTCGTCGTGTGGCTCGGCGTCCTGGTATGGCTCGCCGAGTCGTTGCCCGATCGGGTTCCCACCCATTGGTCACTGTCGTCGGTGCCCGACGCCTGGTCGTCGAAGCCCGCCGCACTGGCCATACTCGTCGTGGTGCCCCTCGTGATGTTCCTGCCGATGCCGCTCATCTCCCGGCTGGTGCTCAGCCATCCCGACATCGTCAACGCGCCCTACAAGGAATGGTGGCTCGACACCCCTCGACGTCTCGTGCGCTTCGAGCGGCTGCTGCGCGAAGACCTGTGGCTCATGACGGCCGTTTCGCTGCTGCTCATCGCCGCAATCGGGCTGATCATCGGACAGGCCGCGACGACGCCGGACGGGCGGGTCGACCCGTGGTGGATGTGGCTGACGATCGTGGGCTACTTAGCCGTGATCGGCCTTCTCGTGGCCCGCATGCTCGCCGGTCGTCGCTACCGGCCCTTCGACTCACTCGACTGATCCCGGCCGACCGGGCGCACCGAGCCGGCCTCGACTTCGTAACGACTCTGCGGGCCTCCGGGCCCCCGAAAGAATCGTCGCCGCAGCGACCCGATCACCTCGGCATGGCCGTCGACACCGACGGCGACGGCGTCCCGTCGGGTGTCGGGCGTCCAGCAGGCGACATCGATGGTGTCGACACCCGGCCGGCGTGGACGCCGTGCCGCGCGCGGCACGACCAACCGCAGCGTGATCACCGAGTCTCCGCTCGGCAGCAGGTGCGGCTCGGACAGCGCCGACACCCTGCCGACGAGCCGCACCTCGTTGACCGGATCGGGCGGGGCCGCCGCATCGGGGGTGGAGTCGGTGTCGGGCTGCGGCTGCATCGTGCTGGTCATGGAGAGCCTCCTCGTGGGATCGGGGCGCGGGCGATCCGCGTCCGCGAGGACTGTCTCGATCCCGGACGCGGGCGACGGCTCGGATGGGACCGGCTGTGGACAATCCATGGGTTCCCGTGACCCTGTGGAGCAGCACCGCCGGTTGAACTTCGGTTGAACAGCGCCTGCCGAGTTCCCCCGCGGCATGCCGCTCCCCTACCCTGTGTGGTGGCACCCAGCCGGGTGGCCGACTGAGGACCCACCCAGGAGACCCACCCGTGAACTGGTTCGACGCGATCCTGCTCGGCATCGTCGAGGGCATCACCGAGTTCCTGCCGGTGTCGAGCACCGGTCACCTCAACGTCGTCGAGAAGCTGCTCGGCTACGACATCGCGGGGGCAGGGATCACCGCGTTCACCGCGATCATCCAGGTGGGCGCGATCATCGCCGCGGTGATCTTCTTCTGGAAGGACATCGTGCGGATCGTCGGCGCGTGGGTCGGCGGCCTGGTCAACAAGGAGCGACGCGCCGACCCCGACTACCGGCTGGGCTGGGGGGTGATCCTCGGCTCGATCCCCGTCGCCGTGGTGGGCCTCGCGTTCAAGAAGGAGATCGAGGGCCCGCTGCGCAACCTCTGGGTGGTGGCGATCGCGCTGCTCGTCTGGAGCGTGGTCATGTGGATCGCCGACCGGGCCCGCAACACCACCCGCACGATGCACGACGTCACCGTCAAGGACGCCGTGATCATCGGGCTCTACCAGGCGCTGTCACCGTTGTTCCCCGGCATCTCCCGCTCGGGCGCGACGATCTCCGCGGGCCTGTTCCAGAAGTTCGATCGCGTGACCGCCACCCGACTGAGCTTCTTCATGGGCATCCCCGCCCTGATCGCCGCGGGAGCTCTCGAGTCGATCACGGCGTCCAAGCAGATCTCGTCGACCGTCGGCTGGGGCCCCACCCTGGTGGCCACCCTCGTGTCGTTCGTCGTGGCCTACTTCTCGATCGGCTGGCTGCTGCGGTTCGTGTCGAAGAACTCGTTCGCCTCGTTCATCATTTATCGGGTGATCCTCGGGCTGATCCTCGTCGGCCTGCTCGCCGGGGGCGTCATCACGCCGGTCTGACCCGTCGCCCGGCCACAGGGCGCGCACCCTCTCGAGCGTGTCGGCGTCCGCGGCCGTCTTGTCGTCGCGATAGCGCACGACCCGTGCGAACCGCAGCGCCACCCCGCCCGGATAACGCGACGACCGTTGCAGACCGTCGCACGCGATCTCGACGACCTGCTCGGGACGCACGGTGACCACCCACCCGTCGTCGGCGACGGCCAGCTCGGTGAACCGTGCGGTCTGCCAGGCGAGCATGGCGTCGGTCATGCCCTTGAAGGTCTTGCCGAGCATCACCCACCCGGTGCGACTTGCGGGGTCGCGGGCTCCGAGGTGGATGTTCGACAGCGTCCCTCGGCGGCGCCCGGAACCCCGTTCGACCGCGAGCACGACGAGGTCGAGGGTGTGCCGCGGCTTCACCTTGACCCAGGACGCCCCCCGACGCCCGGCGCTGTAGGCGGCCGACAGCTGCTTGACGACCACCCCCTCGTGGCCGCCGGCCAGCATCCGGGCGTTGAACTCCTCGGCCACGACGAGGTCACCGGTCTGCACCGAGGGCACAAGGTTCCCCGGCGGCACGAGACCCTCGAGCAGCCGCCGCCGCTCGGCCAGCGGCTCGTCGAGCAGGGTGCGCCCGTCGAGGTGCAGCAGGTCGAACAGGATGGTGGTCAACGGCGTCTCGCGGCGAAGCTGCTCCGGGTCGCGGGTGGACGCGGTGCGCGCCCCGGTGATCTGGAACGGCTGTGGCCGTCCGTCGGCACGCAGCGCGATCGCCTCGCCGTCGACCACAAGGGTGTCCGCGGGCAGTGCGGCGATCACGTCGACCACGTCGGGAAGCCTGTCGGTGATCTCGTCGAGCGATCTGGTGAACACCCCCACCCGGGCGCCGCGCTTGTGGGCCTGGATGCGGATGCCGTCGTACTTGCACTCGACCGACCAGCCGGGCACTCGCGGCTCGAGGGCCTCGGCGAGCGTCGGCCGGGCCGCGGCGAGCATCGGTGCGATGGGTCGGCCCACCTCCAGGTCGATCGCCCGTACCGCGTCGATCCCCTCGCCGAGGGCCGCCACGGCCACCGGGGCGAGCCGGCCGGCGAGCATCGCCGCCCGCCGCACCGCGGCCAACGGGACTCCACCCGCTTCGGCGATCGCCAGCTGCATGACGCCGTCGAGTGCCCCCTGCCGCACGTCACCGGTGATCACGCCGCGCAGGAACAGCTGTTCCGGGGCGGTGGCGCGCGCGAACAACTCCTCGACGACGTCGTGACGCAGGCCGGTCGACCCCACGCCCGCGGCACCGGCCAGGGCAGCGAAGGCGTCGTCGACATCGGCGAGCTGGAGGGTGACCGCGGACGACGCCGCGCTTGGCGAGCCGAGCGTGCGGTGTCCTACACCCAGACGCCCGTGCGGCACCACCCCTGACAGCAGCGATGTGACCAGTGCGACGGTGCGCTCACCCTCGGATGCCGACTCGCGGAGCAGGTCGGCGAGCGCGGCCGCCTTCTCCGTGCGGGAGGGGGTGGCCGCCACCGCCCGGGACGTGTCGACGACGCGCGCGAACAGCATGCTCCGATGGTGTCACGGCCGTGCGGGCCCCGCCCGCGTCAGCCGTTGCTCGGAGTCGCCGACGTCGATGGGGCGGCGGTGCTGGTGGCGGTGGAGGTGGGGGTGGGTGTGCTCGGCGCCTTGGCGATATAGACCTTGATGGGGGCGGTGCGCAGGGCCGTCGTGCCGGGCTGCGGGTCTTGGCTGATGATCGTGCCGGGGGTGGCCTGGGTGGTCTCGGTCTGTCCGCCGACGACGACGGTGAAGCCCTGGTCACTGGCGTAGGTCTTCGCCTCGGCCAGGGTGAGGCCGCCGAGGTTGGGGACGCTGCCCTGGCCGGTGGCCACATAGATCGTCACCGGACTGCCGGCCGGGGCCGTCACCCCCTCGCCGGGGCTGACTCTCACCACCGTGCCGGCGGCCGCGGACGAGGCGCTCGTCGCGTCCTTCCGATCAACCTGAAAACCCGCGTCGGTCAGCCGCGTCGTCGCATCCGTGGCACTGAGACCGACCAACCCGCTCGGGATCTTCGCGGTCTTCGGGCCGGGGCTGAGCGTGAGCGTCACCGTGCTGCCCACCGGGGCGGGCGTGCCCTCCCCCGGGTTGACACCCACCACCGTGTCCTTCTTCGGCGACGACGCCGTGCCGGTGTCGTACTGCCGGCTGACCTGGAACCCCGCCTCCTGGAGCAGCATCGTCGCATCCGTGGCACTGAGACCGACCAACCCGCTCGGGATCTTCGCGGTCTTCGGGCCGGGGCTGAGCGTGAGCGTCACCGTGCTGCCCACCGGGGCGGGCGTGCCCTCCCCCGGGTTGACACCCACCACCGTGTCCTTCTTCGGCGACGACGCCGTGCCGGTGTCGTACTGCCGGCTGACCTGGAACCCCGCCTCCTGGAGCAGCTTCGTCGCATCCGTGGCACTGAGACCGACCAACCCGGTGGGGATCTGGGCGGTTTTGGGGCCGAGGTTGACCACGATGGTGACGTCGGCGCCGGGGGTGACAGTGGCCTGGGCGGTGGGGTTCTGCTCGATGACCGTGCCCTGGGTGTCGGCGGGGCCGTTGGTGGTCTGCACGACGGGGCTGAGGTTGCGGTCGTTGAGTTGCTGCTCGGCCTGCTGCTGGGTGTAGCTGATCACCCCGGGCACCTGCACCGTCGTCGGCCTGCTGGGCCGGTTGAACTCGAACAGCGCGAACCCGAGCACCCCGACCAACGCGGCCAACAACACCGCCAGCACGATCGTCGACGCCGATGGTCGGCGACGCCTGACCGCGGGGTCGGAGGATCCGGGCGGTGGCGGAGGCACCGCGGCCACCCACGGATCCTCGCCCCCGGGCGAGGTCCCCGTCGACGGGGCGCGGGGCGCGGCGACGACGTCGCCGGTGAGGAGGTGGGTGATGTCGTCGCGCATCTCGCGGGCGGACTGGTAGCGGTCGGCGGGATCCTTGGCCAGTGACTTCATCACCACCGCGTCCATCGCCTGGGTGATCTCCGGGTCCAGGGTGCTCGGCGGGGTCGGCAGCTCCCGCACGTGCTGATAGGCGACGCTCACCGGGGAGTCCCCGACGAACGGGGGCCTGCCGACGAGCAGTTCGTAGAGCAGGCAACCGGCCGAGTACAGGTCGGAACGGGCGTCGACGGTCTCACCACGGGCCTGCTCGGGTGACAGGTACTGGGCGGTGCCGATCACCGCCGCCGTCTGGGTCATCGTGGCCGAGGTGTCGGCGACCGCCCGGGCGATGCCGAAGTCCATCACCTTGACCGTGCCGTTGGGGCTCAGCATGACGTTGGCGGGTTTGATGTCGCGGTGCACGATCCCGGCCCGGTGCGAGTAGCTCAACGCGTCGAGCACGCCCTGGGTGAACTCCAACGCCCGCTCGGGCAGGATCCGCCGGTCGCCGCGCAGCACGTCCTTGAGGGTGTGACCGTCGACCAGTTCCATCACGATGAACGGCACCGCCACACCGGAGTCGGGGTCGATCTCCTCGCCGGTGTCGTAGACGGACACGATGTTGGGGTGGTTGAGACCGGCCGCCGCCTGGGCCTCCCGCCGGAACCGGGCCTGGAAACCGACATCGCTCGCGAGGTCGATCCGGAGTCGTTTGATCGCCACCGCACGCCCGAGGCGGGTGTCGGTGGCCCGCCACACCTCGGCCATCCCACCACGTCCGATGACCCGCTCGAGGTGGTAGCGATTGCCGAGCAGCGCTGCCTGCTCCGTCATCGCGGCGTCCTTTCGGTCCCGTTCACGAAGAAGTATCCCAAATACCACACTGGAAAGGGAATCTTCTCGGCGCGGCCCACCGTTCTGACAACCGGCGACATGGTTCCGCAAGCGACCCGTGTCGCCCGCGAACCATTGACGCGAGCCTCCGAGGGGCGAACGATTCTGGTATCTCCGCAAAGGAGGCGTGATGCCGGAAACACCCGATCCCCGTACCGAGTCGCCCACCGATCAGTCGAAGCCCGCCCCCCTACTCGATTGCGATCTCGTGATGAAGGGCGGAATTACCAGCGGTGTCGTCTATCCGACCGCGGCCGTGGCGCTCAAGGACAAGTACCGCTTCCGTCGCATCGGCGGGTCGTCGGCGGGAGCCATCGCGGCGGTCCTCGCCGCGGCGGCCGAATTCGCCCGGCAGTCCGGAGCGGCCGCCCCGGAGGCCGGATTCGCCCGATTACAGCAGCTTCCCGTCCGATTGCAGCGCGATCTTGCGGACCTTTTCCAACCCTCGACGAGCACCGCGGGCGTCTTCCACTTCCTCATGGCCCTCACCGAACCGGGCCGTTCCCGGCCCCTCAAGGCGCTCGGAGCGATCGGACGCCTCATCCGGGGCGCCCCGGTGACCTTCGCGCTGACGACGGTGGTTCTTCTACTGCCGTGGTTCGTCACGTCCCTCGCACTCGTCGGCGGCCTCGCCGGTCACCTCGGAGCCCTGCTCCGGGCGCTCCTGGTGTGGGTGCTGCCGGCGATCCTCGTCGGGCTCATCGCCGCCGGGGTCCGGCTGGCCCTCAAGGCGTTGCGCGACGTCGACCGCAACGGCTTCGGGCTGTGCGCCGGGCATCTCGGAGACGACAGTCCCGCCCTCACCGACTGGCTCTCCCGCGAGCTCAACCTCACCGCCGGACGCCCCTGGGGAGCGGGCCAGACACCGCTCACGTTCGGCGACCTGTGGGGTCCGGCCGCCCGGTCGGCGTTCCGGCAGCGGCTGTGGATCCCTGGATCGACCACCACCGACGACGGCGACGAGTTCAGCCCCGACGCCCATTACCTCACGACCATTCCCGTGATCGGCTGGCGGGGATTCGACCCGGACATCGACGTGCGGGTGATGACCACGTCGCTCACCGAACAGGTGCCCAGGGTGTTCCCGTTCTTCTCCGACACCTACCTGTTCTGCCCCACCTGCTGGTCGGCGTACTTCCCCTCCTGGGTCATGGAGCACCTGGTGGCCCGATCCCGCAATGCCGGGCACCGGCGCGACGACGGCGCCCGCGGCTGGCGCAAGGGCGACCGGTGGATCCCGGCGTCCTGCCCGAGCCACGGCACGGAACTGCGCAGGCTCCCGTTGGCCCGGGACATGCCGATCGTGGTCGCCGCGCGGCTCAGCCTCAGTTTCCCGCTGCTGATCAGTGCGGTCCCGCTGCACTACGTCGACTTCGTGAAACTGCCCGACCAGGTCGACGTCGTCACCGCATGGTTCTCCGACGGCGGCATCACCAGCAACTTCCCGATGCAGTTCTTCGACAGCTGGCTGCCGACACGACCCACCTTCGGCATCAACCTCGCCGACTTCGACCCCCGCTACGACCCCGACGGCACTCACGTGATGCTGCCCCGGGCCGGGGAGGGCGACCGCACCCTGCACGAGACACGGATCGTCGGCGTCGTCGGTTTCCTCAAGTCGATCCAGCAGACCATGCAGACCTGGCCCGACCGACTGCAGATGGAACTACCAGGGTTCCGTGACCGCATCGTGACGATCTACACCAGCGCCGGCGAGGGCGGCCTGCACCTGCAGATGTCCGACACTCAGATCGCCGGACTGTCGGGCAAGGGCGGCGAGGCCGGTCACGCGCTGCTCGACAACTTCAGCCTGCCGGTGCACCGCTGGCTCCGCTTCCGGATCGCGATGAACGGACTCAGCATCGCCATGGCGGGGTTCGGTCCCCGCTGGACGAGCTTCGACACCGAGGTGCCCTCGATGCCCCCCGGAGCGTCGTACCCGCTGCCGAACGAGGAACCCCTCCGCACCGAGGCCGGGGCCTTCGCGCAACTGGCCGAATCCTGGGCCACCGAGGGCTGGCCCGGCAGCGCCGGCGCGCCGCAACCGGAGTCGGAACTGCGATTCACACACGGGACCCGATGACCGGGAAAAGTTCGGCCGAGATCAGGCGTCACGCTTCTTCAGCAGGAAGCCCGCGATGAGGAAGATGATCGCGACGTAGACCATGAACACGCCGAAGCCGGTCCACGGGGCCAGCATGTGGGGCCCGCCCGCGATGGCATCGGCCGCCTCCGGGGTCGCGATCCGCTCCCCCGCGATGGAGGGGAGGTAGGCATAGGACGTGGTGAACCACTCGGAGGTCATCATCAGCAACTGCCAGATCGTGGAGAGCAGCAGCAGCACGCCGAGCATCAGGGCGACGGCGCCGGCGGTGTGCCTGATCAGGGCCCCGACGCCGAGACCGAACAGCCCCACCCCGGCCAGGTAGAGTCCGCTGCCCCAGAACACACGCTGCACCTGCGGGTCGGAGAGATTGGCCGCGCGGTCCGCGCCGATCAGCGGGTAGCTCACGGCGTAGGACAACGTGACCCCCGCCACCCCCAGCAGGAACCCGAGGCCGGCGACGAGCACCGCCTTGGCGGCGAGCGCCGGGAGGCGTGTCGGCACCGCTGACAGCGTCGATCTGATCATCCCGGTGGTGTATTCGCCGGTGATGGTCAGCACCCCGAGGACGGCGACGACGACCTGGGCGAAGCTGTATCCCATGCCGATGGCCACCTGGCCGTCGAGGCGTTCGTCGTTCACCGAGGCCACGGCCAGCAGGAGCGCGATGAGAACCATCGCCGCGAGGGTGAGGAGCACGGTCCAGTAAGTGGAGCGCAGGCTCCACAACTTCACCCATTCGCTGTGCAGGACGCGGCGGAAGGTGATCGGGTGGACGAGCACCTGGGGGCTCGCGGCGGAAACGTCGGGGGCATTGATGGTCATCGGGCAACTCCTTGCGCCACGGCCTCGGATCGGTACTCGACCTCGTCACGGGTGAGGGAGAGGTAGGCGTCCTCGAGCGAGGCGCTGAGGGGGGTCAGTTCATGGAGGGGGAGGCCGTGCGCCGCTGCCAGGTCTCCGATCTGCGCACTGGTCAGGTCTGAGACGTGGAGCTCGCCGGCAGGGCCACGGGTGACGGTGGCGCCCCTGGCGACCACGAGTTCCGCCAGTTCACCGGGACGGGGAGTGACCACCCGGACCGCGTCACGCGTCACGGCCCCGATGACATCCCCGATCGGGCCGGCCGCGATGATCCTGCCGCGGCCGATGACCAGCAGCTGGTCAGCAGTCAGCGCCATCTCGCTCATCAGGTGGGAGGAGATGAAGACGGTGCGACCCTCGCCCGCGAGGTGACGGACCATGGTGCGAATCCACTTCACGCCCTCCGGATCGAGGCCGTTGACGGGCTCGTCGAGGATGAGTGTGTGCGGGTCGCCGAGCATCGCGGCCGCGATGCCCAGGCGTTGGCCCATACCGAGCGAGAAGCCGCCCACGCGCCTGTCAGCGACGCCGTCCAGTCCCGTCATGTCGATGACCTCGCGCACCCGGCGGGTCGAGATACCGTGCGTCGCGGCCATCGCCCGGAGGTGCTGGTAGGCGCTGCGACCGGGGTGCATGGCCTTGGCCTCCAGCAGCGCACCCACTTCGCGCAGGGGGGTGGCGTGGGCGGAGTAGGGCTTGCCGTTGACGGTGACTTCACCGGCGCTGGGATGGTCGAGGCCGACGATCATTCTCATGGTGGTCGACTTGCCGGCGCCGTTCGGCCCCAGGAAGCCCGTCACGGTTCCCGGCATCACCCTGAACGACACGCCGTCGACGGCGGTCTTGTCTCCGTAGCGTTTGGTCAGTTGGCGGGCCTCGATCATCGAGCTTCCTTCAGGCTTTCTGGTGGGGTGTGGCGTGTCATGACGACCATCCGATGGGATCGGCAGTGTTCGGGATGACTCAGGAACGGTATCGCGCATGGTGTCCATACACCGTTCTGGGGGAGGGACGCCGTTCGGTCGGGCAGTCACCGATTACCCTGATGAGGGCCGGTGCCGAGCGATATCCCGGTGGCCCAATGAGCCACCCTGGTGGCCCCGGCCGCCTGGTCAACGCACGGATCGCCGGCCACTGTCCCGTCAACAGATCGTGCGCGCCGCGGTGCATCTGATCGATTCCCAGGGGTTGGACGCACTGTCCATGCGTCGGCTGAGTCATCTCCGCGATGCGGGTGCGGCATCGCTCCACACGCACCTTCGGAGCAAGGACGGGTTGGTCGCTCTCGTCTGCGACCACATCCTCGGTGAGGTCGTCGACGACCTCGCGCTCGACACGACAGCGCCATGGCGCGAACAGGCGGCGGAGTTCCCCCGCGCGGTCAGACGGACCCTCACCGGGCGCCATCCGCGCGGCGCTGGCGTCGCGGCACCAGCGTTCGACGTTGAGCCGCGACTACGCGGGCGAATGTCGAACGGTGATTCGGGCCGGGCCCTGGGTCCGCCGGGGAACGGTCCGGGCCCAGGGCGATCCGAAGCACGTGAACGCGCCGGCCAACCAGTGCCCTTCGGCCGTGGCCCGGGCGGCCGCGTCCGCCAGGGCCGCCGATGCCCCCCATCCCGCCGCGAGACGCTGGTGATAGAGCAGCATGGTGCGTTGCGCGGTGTCGTCGGGGACGTCGCACACGGGCGCCACGACCGTCCCCACGCCGAACCCCAGCAGGCTCGAGGCGAACCCGAGCGGCTCGTCGCCGGGCCGCACGCTCGATCCCCCGGTGCCGCACGCCGAGAGCACCACCTGGGAGGCGCGGTGCGGCCGTCCCTCGAATTCGTGCGCGAACAACGAGCCGCCGGCCAGCCACACAGCCGAGAAGAGGGGGTTGTCGTGGCGATGCCGCCCGTGCGCGGCGATGTGCACGAGATCGCTGGTGGCCACGGCGTCGACGACCGCGGCGGGGGTGCTGTCGACACGCCGTGCGGTGGCGCCGCGCCGCGCCGGCGGCTCCGGCGTCCAGGCGTCGAGGACGCCACGCACCTCCCGCTCGCCACCGGGCACGTCGGGGCCGGCCACCGCCGCCACCTCCACCGTGCCGGTCACCCGGGCCTCCCCGTCGAGCCATGCCCCCAGGGAGCGGGTCACCGTCGTCGGGCGACCCACCCGGCCCGGCAGCATGCCCCAGGGCACCGTGGCCAGCGGCCCAGTCGGCACGATCACCCACCCGGAGGACTCTCCCGCCGCCGCGGCGCAGGGTGCCAGCACCTCGGCATCGACGCCCGCCAGGCCGGCGGCGAGTGATGCCCGCACCACCGGGGCCAGCACGGAGGTTCCCGGCGCGGCCAGCGTCCGGGCGGTGACGGCCAGGTCCGCCTCGACGCGGTCACGCAGGGCCAGTGCCCGAGAACGCTCGAGCAGCGGTACCTGCCGCGCGGGGCGTCCGGGCCGCACCACGACGGCGTGCAGCCGGCCCCGGATCCATTGCAGGCTCACCGCGACGGCGTCGTGGGCGCGCAGGGCCGCGTCCAACCGCTCGCGGTGCAGCCGCCCGTCCGGGGCCCGCCCGGCGGTGCCGGTGCCCTCGTCGGCCCACGCGATGCGGCGCAGGCGCATCTCGACCGTTGCGATCTCAGCGTGCAGGCGGGCCTGGTCCGAGGGTGGCGCGACGCGGGCCTCGTCGTGCAGCACCCGGAGCCGGCTCCATTCGGCGGCCGCCCGCTCCGACCGGGGTGGGCGCAGCATCGGAACGGCGGCCGTCGCGGCGCGCCAGCGTTCCGCCGTCTGCAGTAACCGCCAGGGGGGCCCGGAGGCGGCCCGGTCGAGATCGAGCCCGATGATCGGGGCCAGATGCAGTCCGATGGCGGTGCGCAGGTCGAGGCTGGCCATGCCCGACCCGGCGCGGGCGACGTCACGGCGAACCCGACGGGCGATGCGGGTGGACTCCCCCTGGTCGCCCCGGGCGCGGGCCAGCAGCAGCCCGGCCCTCGCCACCAGTGTTCTGGTCTCAAGGTGCGGCGACCGGGCGAGCGCCGCACCACGGGCCAGGTCGGTGCAGGCGTCGTCGACCCGGCCGAGGAGGGTGTCGATGATGGCCGCCATGAGGTGGGCCCGACCCGCCAGCCGCGGCAGGCCCGCCGCGGCCGCCTCGTCGCCGATACGGAGGGCGTCGTCCCTGCGGGCCGGCGCATCGGCCGCGAGCAGCGGTTCGGCGGAGCCGGATCCGGCGGCGTCAACCGCCCGCCGGGACGCGAGCCACGCCTCCAGCATCACCAGTCCGGCGCGTAGAGCGGTGGCGGTCTCGCCCCGTGCGGTGGCCCGCTCGGCCACGCCCTGCGCCAGTTCCCGTGCCACGTCGGGACGCGATCGCAGAACCTCGCAGCGGGCGAGGTCGAGTTCCGCCTCGGCCTGCTCGGGGGTCATCCCGACCGCCCGCAGCGCCTCGACGGCGCCGCGCAGCAGGGACGCCGCGTCGTCGACGAGCCCCGCCTCGAGCAGCACCCGGGCGCGATCGAGCCGGGACACGCCGCGGTCGGTGTCGACGGGCAGATCGTCCGCCTCCTGCATCAGCCGCAACGCGGCGGGCAGATCGCCGCGCAGGTATTCGACGTAGCCCTGGTTGTGCCGTGCCATGAACGCGAACTCCCCGAGGCCGGCGTCCCCGGCGAGTCGGGATGCCTCGCCGAGGTCGGCCGACGCCTCGGCCCAGTGCCCCGACTGGGAGGCGACGGTGCCCTTGTTCAGCAGCAGGCGAACCCGGTCGTCGCTCGGCAGGTGGCCCGCCAGTGGCACCGCCCGGCGCAGGTGAGCGAGGGCGCCGGCCATGTCGCTCCGGCGCGCGCACAGGACTCCTGCCTGAATGATCGGCAGCACCAGCAGGTCAGGGCGCTGCAGGGCCATCGCACGGCGTTCCAGCGTGGTCAGCCGTTCGAGCGCGGCGTCCGGGCCCTGCCGGTCAAGGATGATCCAGCTGCCCGTGACCTCGATCCGCATCGCCAGCGCGTCTCGCTGGGACTCCGAGGTGTCCGGTAGCGCCGCCCTGGCCCGATCGAGCAGGTCGGCCGCGGTGTCGGGGTGCAACTGCGCCATCGCCCGGCGGGCCTGCTCGTACAACTCCTGGGCCGTGGACGACCTCAGCGTGCCGGCTGGATCCGGGTGCGCGCTCATCCGACTCCTGTCATGGGGACCGGCTCACATGTCGACGAGCGGGGTGATGACCGGCCGCTGCTCGCCGGGGATGTGCAGGAGGAACCGGATCGGCCCGTCGGGGACGCCGGTCCAGACCAGCCGGCCGTGCGCGTCGCTCTCGAGCGGCAGCACCCGGCCGGCCACGTGCAGTTCGGCCAGCACGCCCCCGCCGGTGACCCACCCGTCGACCCGCCGCGCGCCGGACTCCCCCGACACCCGCACCATGAGACTCAGCCGACTGCTGGTGAACGCCAGCGTGTCGATCGTCTCCGCTTCTCCGGCACGGTCGGCGCGCACGCTGGGCTCGAGGTCGGTGATCTGCGCGAGTTCGGCGTCGAGGGCGGCCCAGGTGAGCGCCGCCTTGATCTCACCGGTGAGGTGTTCGGGCACCGGGTCGGCCTCGTCGAGCGCCGTGCCCAGCCGGGCGAGGATCTCGAGGTCGACATCGTCGAGTGGCTCCCCGGCCAGCCGGGTCTCGTCACCGTTCATGACACGCTCCAGGTGGGTTCGGCGAGCAATGCCTTGCGCAGGGTGGCCAGGCAGCGCCCGCGGGTTGGGCCGATCGAGCCGACTGGGATCCCGAGCGCCTCGCTGAGCGCGGCGTAGTCGGGCGGGCCGCCGCAGCAGATCACCCGCAGGATCTGTTGGCAGCGGGGCGACAGGGCGGCGAAGTGGCGCAGCAGTACCCGGTGCTCCTCACGGTTCACCACCATCTCGTCGACCGGCTCGTCCGCAGCCGGTCGCTCCAGCCCCGGCAGGGCGTCGGACGCCGGCACGGCCCGTCGGTCATCGCGTCGCCGCCACGCCTCACGGCGCACGGTGGTTCCGAGCCAGGCCAGCACGGTGCGCGGGTCGCGGATTTCGTCGACGTGCTCGACGAGCTTCAGCCAGCCCGTCTGCACGACGTCCTCCGCGGAGTCCCGGTCGAGGCCGGCGCCCCGCGCCAGGTGCCACAGCACCGGAGTCAGCAGGTCGACCAGAGTGCCCAGACGCTGCTCGTCACCGGCCTGGTAGGCGGCGAACTCGGCACCGGCCCGCTCGGCGAGCGACGCGGCTGCGGTGGCACTCACGGCGTCCACCCCAGTTCGCGGTGCAGGGCCGACCAACCGCGCTCGACGGCGTCCTGCCGGCTGGCCCCGGTGAGCCGGCCCTGGTCGACCAACGCCTGGGCGAGTTGCGCGGCAAGGATCGGGGCCGCGAACGACGTGCCGCTCCACACGCCGAATCCGCCGGTGAAGTCGTCGGGGTCGAGGGTCGACCTGCGCAGCGAATCGTAGGTGAGCCGGGCACTCGGCTGGTCTTCTCCGGAGGCGGCGACCGGCATGGTGCTCACCAACGCGGCACCGGGTCGGTGACAGCTGACCCACGGTCCGGCGTTGCTGAAGTAGGCGACGCTCCCGTCGGGATTCTGCGCCCCGACGCAGGCGAGCGGAAGCACGTCCTTCCCGGCTCCCGGTCCGGCGAACGCGGCGGGGAACGCGGGGGCCGTCGTCGAGTCGTTGCCCGCGGCCGCCACGACCAATACGCCGGCCGCGCCGAACGCCCTCAGTAGCCGCTTGAGGGGAGCGTCGGCGAGCGCGTCGGCGGGGCTCTCGTGGTAATAGCCGAGCGACAGCGACACCACGTCGATGAGCCGGTCGGTATCACCGCCACGCAGCGCCGCCAATTGGCGGGCGAGCAGCGCCTGCAGGGTGGCGATGAGGCACGATTCCGACACGACGCCCGCGTCGGAGACGACGGGGATCGCGAGGATCGTCGCCTGCGGGCAGATCTGGCGCACGAGGCCCGCGATGAACGTGCCGTGGCCGGCGTCGCCGGGGAGGGCCCCGTTGAGCGGGTCGACCGGTTCGCCGGCCATGACGCCACCCGGCAGGTCACCGTGCCGGCCCAGAAGGTGACCTCCGACCTCGACGTGGGCGGTCGCACGCTCGGGGTCACGGAACCACGGGTGGTTCCCCAGCCCGGTGTCGGGCACCACGACCACCGGCGGACGCGGCAGCTTGGCGTGGGACAGTGCCGGGTCGGCCAGCACCACCGACACCGGGGTGCGTCCGCCAAGACCGGGTGTCGCGTACTGCGTCACCGGTGCGCCGGCGGGCATGCTCGCGTAGTACGGCATGCTCGCGTAGTACGGCATGCTCGCGTAGTAGGCATGCTCGCGTAGTACGGGTTGAGCAGCATGAGGTGGTCGAGGTCGACCGCCCCCGCCCCGAGGCCCGCCGACCTCAACGACACCAGCACCGACCACGCATCCGCCGGCGCGGCGTCGGAGATCAGCCGTACCCGGCGGGTGATGGCCAGGTTCTCGTCCGCCGACGACGCGCGCACCTCGAATTTCAGCAGGTCGCTGCCGCCGAGGTCGTCGACCTCGATCCGCAGCCCCTGAGCGCCGGCCGCATCCTTGACCTGGCCGAGCACCCGCTGCTCCGCCCCGATCGCCGACGTGACGAGCAGCGACGCACCGATGTAGACGCTCGGCTGGATCGGTCCCGACGGCGGGGGCGGGCTGTTGAGGGGATCGAGGACGCGGACCCCGTGAGCCATGGCGACGGCCGGCGGGATGACGGGCACCGGGTTGGTCACCGGGGGCAGCGGCACCGGCTCCCCGACCCGGGACGGCATGCTGCCCCCGGGTCGGATGGGTGGCAGCGGTCCGCGGGGCACGTGCGCGCCCTGCCCACCGGGTGGCAGTGGTCGACGCGGCACCCGTGGGCCCTCCGGCGGGACGGGCCGTGACGGCTCGGATGGATGTTCGGGAGTCTGGTCGGACATGGCTGGGCCTTCCGAAGCGAGCAGTTACCCATCAGGAGCACCGCAGGGCGCCGGTGATACATCGCCGTCCCGCGACTCTGCGGGCCCGCGTCTGGTGCCTGAACCGCCACTGTACGGCCGTGGGCTGCGGTCGGGAAGAGTTCGGCCGGGGATGTATCAGGCGACGCCTCACCGGCTCTTGATGGTCGAAGCACACGCTTCCCGGCCGGATCGCCCGGTCCGGAGACTTACGAAAGGGGCATGACATGCCGAACCTTCCCGATCGCCACATGGAACTCATGAAGAGCGTCCGCGACAGCGGCGCGATCGACTTCAACAAGCTGGGCCAGGTGGTCACCGACGTCGCACCGCACCTGTTCGACCCGAACGTGGTGGCCGACAACTACATCGCCAGCGGCTACTCCGATGTCATCAAGGTCTGGAAGACCGACCTGCAGACGCCGGGACTGGCCGCGAAGGCCGACCTGCAGCAGCTGGGGCAGGCCGCCAACACCACCACGCCGACCAACGGCTGAGCAGAATCCGCCATCATGGTCGACACAGTTCTCGGGGGGCGGCGGCGAGAGGTCATCCGGCTCGCCGCCGTCCTCGACCACGCCGACGCCGCGCTCGACACCCTGTTGCCGCGCGGCCGCGAGTTGGTGGTGGGATCGGACTTCTTCACCCGCACCAAGCTCGCCGCCGAGACGGCCCTGCTGCTGCATGCCGCCTCACGTGCCGACGCCGACCTCGGCGATCGACTCCCCCGGATCGCCGAACGACTGCGGTACCCGGCCCGGGCACCGGAACTGCTGGCCTGGGTGCGGTTGCGTCCGGCCATCATCCCCGAACTGTCGGTGGCTCACTGCGTGCTCACCGCGTTCGGTGACCCCGACCCGGGCGTGGACGCCGCCCTCGCCGACGCGGCGTCGACCTGCTCGGTGGCGCCGATCGAGCGCCTGCCCTGGAAGCAGGTGGAGCGCGCCTGGCAGGCCGAACTCGGGGCCCCGCTCGGACCGCACCCCGTGGTGGTCGATCTCACCGCGACCGCGCTCGGCTGCCGTCAGGACGCCGTCTTCGCTACCCGCGAGGAGGTGTACGGCCTCACCCACGTGCTGATCTACCACACCGACTTCGGGCACCGGTGCCCGCCGCTTCCGCGTCCGGTCGACGAGGTGGTGGCCGACTCCGGCTCGGCCCTGGCCCGCTGCCTCGACGACGACGACTTCGACCTCGGCGCCGAGGTGCTGTTCACCTGGCCGTACACGCGCACGCCGTGGAGCCCGGTCGCCGCGTTCGGGCTGCATGTGCTGCGCCGCGTCGACGACGAGGTGGGCTACCTGCCGTCGATGACCCTGAGGGGCGAGGAATTCGCCGGCCTGCAGGGGGAGGAGCGAACCCGGTACTACTTCAAGGAGGCCTATCACACGGTGTACGTCATGGGCCTGCTGGCCGCGGCCACCCTCGCACCCGGGGTCGAGACGAGTCCCGAACTCGCGGAGTGCCCTGAGGGGACGCAGTGGGCGGAGCGGCTCCGCGACCTCGTGCCGCGCGTGGCGTCACGGCCCCAATGGGAGGACGTCTACGACGGGCTCACCGGTGCCCAGCAGGGAGCCCTCGTGCCGTTCCTGGCCGACGTGGCGGTGCGCCGCGCCGTGCGCGTGGGCGAGTTCGGCCGGCTCCCCGCGATCTTGTCGGCGTCCCTGACGGCACTGGCCGACGTGGGACTCGAGCCGACCCCGGCGGTCGAACAGGCGGTCGAACTGCTGCACCGGCTGTCGGTGTCGGCGGGCGAGCCTCGACCCTCCGATCGGGTGGCCGCCTGACCGGTCAGTGATCCCGGGAGCCGGTGGGCCGGTGGCCGACCCACCGGCCCACCCGCGGACGCCAGTCAGCCGCTGACGACCTCGCCGCCCGCCTTCTGCCAGGCCAGAATGCCGCCGGTCAGGTCGTACACGTCGGTGAATCCGGACGCGGACATGGCCTGCACCGCGGCCGCCGACCGGTTGCCCGAGTGGCAGTACACGGCGTAGGGCCGCGACCTGTCGAGCGTCGCGATCGCCCCCGAGAAATCACCGGCGACGTCGATGTTGACCGCGCCGGGCAGGTGCCCCTGGGCGAACTCGGCCGGCGTGCGGACATCGAGTAGCACCGTGCCCTGCCGCTTGAGCGCCGCCGCGAAGTCTGACGCCGCGAGCGACGCCCCGA
Source organism: uncultured Actinomycetota bacterium (assembly GCA_963798885.1). GTDB lineage: Bacteria > Actinomycetota > Actinomycetes > Propionibacteriales > Propionibacteriaceae > JAJYQH01. Next base: position 271,122 of record CAWCUX010000004.1, read on the forward strand.
GCTTCGGGGCGGCCTCGGCCGTCGGGCCCTGCGAGACGCTGACCGACGAGGACCCCGAGCAGCCGGCGAGTCCGGCCGGCAGCACGAGGGCGGCGCCGAGCGCCAGTGCCAATGCCAGCCTGCGCGGTCGGGTCGGCCGAGGGGCGGAAGGTCGCTGGTTCATACCCCCTAGGGTATCTGGGACCCGGGTTGCCCGCCAGCCTCCAGCGTCCGCTCGAACAGGTCGCGGACAGCATCGGGCAGCGCCGGCTCGGGAAGCGAGGCCTCGACACCGCCGGCCTCCCAACGCACCGTGTACGAGAAGGCGTCGGGCACCGGACTCTCGGCCGCATCGGCGACCGACGCGCGACGTAGCGCACTCGAAGCGAGGAGGGCCCGCCACTCCGCGGCGTCGTGCTGCGTGAGGTCGCCCATCTGCACCGTGGCCGCACGTTGGAGGCCGGCGAATCCACCCGACCGCTCGACCCGCACCACGGCGTCGGCGGGCAGAGGGTGCGGAGGGGCGTCGGCCCGGCCGTCCCGGGAGGCCGCCCCCGAGCCCGATGGCGACACGCCGACCGTGGCCCACGCGCCACGGATGGCCTCGGTCTGACGGCTGTCGGGTCCGAATCGCGCGCCCGCGGCGTCGATGGTGAGGCGGGCGAAGGTGGCGAAGTCGCACGTGGTCGTGATCTGCGAACCGGTGAGCACGTCGTACCACACCTGGCCGGCACCGGGCCACGCCTCGCCCCCGATGGTGGTGGCCGCCAGCGCGAACGCCCGGTTCGGGATGCCGGAGTTGATGTGCACACCGCCGTTGTCGCTTGTGGTCTGCACGTAGTGGGCCATGTCGGCGGGCTGCGGGTCGCGCCCGAGGCGGGGATCGTCGTAAGCGGTGCCGGGGTGCAGCATGTCGCGCAGGGCCCGTCCCTGCACGCCGGGCTCGAGCAGGTCGGCGCCGATCAGCCAATCGGCGCGCTCGGCCGTCTGAGCGAGCTGACGCTGCTTGACGAGCGACCCGAACACATCGGACAGCGACTCGTTGAGCGCCCCCGACTGCCCGGAGTACACGAGGTCTGCGGTGCTCTGAGTGACCCCGTGGGTGAGTTCGTGACCGATGACGTCGATGCTCGCCGTGAACCGCCGGAACAGCGTTCCGTCGCCGTCGCCGAACACCATCTGCTCACCGTTCCAGAAGGCGTTGTCGTATTGCCGCGAGTAGTGCACGGTGCCGACCAGACCCAGGCCGCGTCCGTCGACCGAGTTGCGGTCGTAGACCTCGTCGAAGAGGTTCCAGGTGGCGCCGAGCCCGTCGTAGGCCTCGTTGACGGCGACATCGGACGTTGCCGGGTCTCCCTCGGTCCGTACGGGTGTGCCCGGGAGCGAGGTGGACTGCCAGGCGTCGAAGATGTCGCGGTGCACGCCCTGGTAGCCGTCGACCGGACCCCGCGGAAGGGCGGTCGCCAGCATTCGCCGGGTGCGCATGGCGTGGTCGTGCTGCAGCGTGGCGCGGGCCGGACCCGCCAGGGCCGCATCACCCGAACGCGCGAGGGCGTCGAGTAGATAGGGCGGCACGATCGTGCATACGTGCGACGCGCTGGCGCGGAGCCGGGGCCTGCGGGGTGTCATGGGTCGAGACTGCCACCGGATGCCGACAGTTCCCAGGGTCAACCGGATCGGCCACGAGACGTGCGGGGTCGCCGGGTCGCCGAGGCCGCGGGGGACGCCGTCACGACGGTCACGCCGTGCGACTTCGTGCTCGGCGGGTTCACCCACTCGGACAACGCCTGCCCCGCGCTGTCGGCGTCGATACGGTCGAAACCATGGACTGGCACGACGATCGGATCGGGGCGGCCCGACGGAACGAGAACCCGACGGTGCTCGCAGAACTGGGGACTGGTTACGCGGTGATCGGTGACACGCAGTTCCTCCCGGGGTACTGCGTCCTTCTCGGCAAGGATCCTGCGGCGCAGTCATTGGCCGAGATGCCTCGGCTCGCCCGAGTGCGGTTCCTCGCCGATGTCGATCTTCTCGCCACGGCGGTCGAGCACGCCTGCCGGGCCCTCGACCCGGCATTCAGGCGCGTCAACCTTGACATCCTCGGGAACACCGACGAGTTCGTGCATGCCCACATCTGGCCCCGCTATGCATGGGAGCAAGCAGAGATGATCACCCGCCCAGTGTGGCTCTATGACTCCGGGCGGTGGAGCGATCCCGCCACGGCGCTCTCCGACGCACACGCCGACCTGCGGGCACGCATCACGGCGGAGCTGGAAAGGCTCGATGCCAGGGACACCGTCCGCGTCGTCCCGTCCGGCGCGGGGCGCCTCTCGGCCAGTGGCGGGGCGGTCTCGCGCACGGAGCTCGGGCAGCCATCTTGAGGCCGGCGTGCGCGACTACGACGCCACGACTCGGGCAGGGTCACCCCGATGCGATGCCGGGTCAGGGGCTGCGGTAGTGGTGTCCGGTGGGGGTGGTGATGTGCACGTGGTGGGTGGGGTCGGCGAGTGTGCGGATCCGCCTGGTCGGGTCGGCTGCTGTGACGACGTCGCCCTGGGAACCCGCGACGTCGGCCGTGTCCGGCGGATAGGTGATGGCGCTGAGGGGTGAACCGCCGTCGCCTCGGTCATGTGGGGTCTTCTGGGTCCATCCGGGTGCCTGTTTGGCGTGGTTGCAGCGTTCGCACAGTCCTTGCCCGTTCGCCGCCGACGTCTGCCCGCCCTCGGATCTGGGGGTGATGTGGTCGATGTGTCGGATGGGTGCGTCGCAGAACGGGTGCGGCACAGGTCGTCGCGGATGCTGATGAACTCGCCCAACCCCCGGGGGAACAGCCGGCGCCGGGATTCCATCGCGATCAACCCACCCGAGGGGGCCGCCCACAACCGGCGTATCCACGACCCCACCCGGGGTGCGGCACCGACCAGATGGCGGGCCACCGGGGCGGGCACCGGACCCCAGCCCAGGATCCGGCCCGGCAGGTCACCGGCGCCGCGGTCGTGTCGTCGCCGCTCGGCTCGTCGCCGGTGAGGGCGTGGCCGCTGGTCACGGTGCGTGCGTGACGGCTCCCGGTGCCGGCGGCCGGTTCCGCAGCCCGTGGCCGAGGAGGGTGGTGGCGGGCATGATCAGGTGCAGCGCGACCGGGATCGCATCCGGGGAGCTCTGCCGGTGACCCGCATCACCAGGTCGTCGGCCATCACCTGACCCCGGGTGCGGGGGTCACCGGTGGCCCGGGCGGTGTCGGCCGCCCGTGCGCAGGGCGGCGTACACGAACACCCCCGGCGACCGGCAGCAGGGCGGTGAGCCGGGCCATGCAATCGGGGGCCGGACGAAGCTCACGAACCGGTCTGCGGCGGCATGCCCCAACCGGGCCGCCACCCCGGCGGGATCACGTCGGGCGGCCTCACCCCGGGCCAGGCTCCCCAGGCGTCTGGTACCCAGGGTTTCCAACCGGGCTGGGTCACCACACACGTGCCGGTCGATCTCGCCCGGGCCCGTCGGGTGAGACAGGAGGTCTCCTGCACCAGATCCGGGCCCGTATTCCAGCAGCCCGAGTGTCATGGCGTGCAGGGTGTGCGGCATCTCCGTTGTCAGCACGGTCGCCATGCCGAGGAACACCGCCCGGCATGCGGTGACTCGCGGCGGGCCAAGCGCGACCTGTTCGGCCACCCCCGGCCCACCCGCTCGGCCGGCACACCCCGCCGGGCCTGCCCGGCCCGCTGGGAGCCGGCGAACCCGACCGCGAGCACCGCTTGAGCGGCGCACGCCGGCGTTCTTCAGGTTCTCCAAGGCCCGGATCGCGTCGATCCGACCGGACATCAAGAACTGCGTCCGCCAGCACTGTGTCATCGGGCACTACGTCTGTGTCATCGGGCACTACGTCATTGAGCACTGTGCGGTCGGGCACTACGGCGTCGGGCACTACCCGGCCGGGCACTGGGTGGCGGGGTGTGGCGCCGGACCGGCCGGGGGCACCGGTGGGGCCTTCGTCGTGGTTCACGGGGTCGGCGCGGGGCCCCAGGATCCGCTGGACCGTGGCCAGCGCACCCGACAACCCGGCACGGGCCACGGCACCCGGATAGAACCACGCCATGGTATCGTCATGTGTTCTATCTTAGAACCCAGCCGGCTGATCCAGAAGGTCAAACACCACCCGACAACACCAATTTGTCCACCTGCCGTGGCGGCGGGATCCACGATCGCAACCCGGGGCGGCTGGGCGCTCGCCTTCGGACCCTTGGACATGTTGGACATGTGGGGAGTGACACCAGTGGCGAACACCATCCCGGACCTCGACCGCTTCGATCATGACGCCGCCTGGCGGGGCTGGATGCCGAGACCTCGTCGAGCGATGCCAGCGAGCGGCACCTGTCGGTGACCGGTTGTCGATCCGCTTGGGGGAACAGTTTGGTGTTCCACGCCGCGATGCCCGGCACCAGCGCCGACAACGACCATTGGATCAGAGCGCAAGACCCGGATCGAGTCCAGCGGTTCGGCCAAGCCACGTACGACATCTGGCGGCTCCATGTGGCCGACGACGATCCGATCCCCTTCCTGACCGCGTTCGGCATGTCGCCCGAGCGATACTTCCCCGGCCGGCGGAGCGGTGCCCATCCGGGTTCGCGGGCACGATGGTCGGCGTCCTGGCAGTGTCCGGGGTGGGATCGTCCGAAGACCAGCGATCTCGCCGTCGACGCCCTGCGCCGCCTCGACGAGCAGGACGCCGCCCGCTGACCGCTCGCCCGGGGATCGGCCCCGATCGGTGGTGGTCCCCGGTCAGCTCCGCCGCGGCTGAGCATTGCCCACAGCCCGACGACGGCGGCGAGGTAGATCACCCCAGCGAGACGTGCACCCACTCGAGGCCGGCGTCCGCGAGCCCGATCTGGAT